>NZ_AUBC01000018.1 GCF_000429045.1 Salinarimonas rosea DSM 21201 | reverse complement strand
ACATCTCTTGGCATTCTGGACGGCGGCGTTCACCACGGGGGCTCAAAGCGTTTGACGTGCAGAAAGTCCGTGCAAAATCGAGGAGGGTCTGCACGGGAGATGTTGGACGATGGGGCGGAGCTACGGCTACTCGCGTGTGAGTACGAGCCAAGGCGATTGGGCGATCCAGATGGATGCACTCGCGAAGGCGGGCGTCGATGATCGAGATGTCTATCGCGAGAAGGCTTCCGGCGTGAAGCGCGACCGCGCCGAACTGCGCCGCGTCCTCGATCTCCTGCGCGAAGGCGACCGCCTCGTCGTCTACGCCCTCGACCGTCTCGCCCGCAGCCCGCTCCACCTCCTTCAGATCGTGGAGGAGATCGAGGGCAAGGGCGCGGTGCTCGTCTCGCTGCGGGAGGGGATCGACACCGGCTCGACGCTCGGGCGCTTCTTCGTGACGATCATCGGGAGCGTCGCCGCGCTCGAACGCGACCTCATCCTGTCTCGGACCAAGGCCGGGGCCGAACTCGCACGTCAGCGGGGGGTGAAGTTCGGGCGACCCGCAAAGATCACCCCCGCGCTCATTCGTCAGGTCGTGCTCGCCCACGACGATGCCGATACGACCGTGCCCGAGACCTGCCGCGTCCTCGGGATATCGCGGTCGAGCTACTACGCGGCCCTGCGGACCGGGCGGCGCGAGATCGCGGCGTGATCGGACGCGATCATCACCACCGCTTTGCCTTCCCGAGAGTGCCTCGGCGGTGAAGGCTCTTGAGGATGTCGCGGATTTCGTCCCGGCGCTCGCGCGGCGAGTTCGCGAAGGCGGCTTCCTCGTAGAGCTTGGCCTTGATCTCGGCTTCTTCGAGCCCGGCCCGATGGAGAGCGGCCCCGAGCGCGAAGAAGGCATCGTGCCCCATGCCCGCCGGGGTCGAACGCCAGCACTTGACCGCCTCGTTGATCCTGATGTCGCACCGCTCCGAATGGCTCAGCGTCCGCTCAGCGAGAAGCTTGTCGCGAAGGGCCCCGAGCCTGTCGGAGATGTTCGCGGCGATCACGGTCGTGACCGGCTCGACCGCCTTCGCGAGATCGGGCAGGGTCTCGGGTGCGGGATCGGGGCGCAGATCGAGGATGCAGTTCTCAATCCACAGGTGCAGGTCGAGCGGACCACGCTTGGGATCGCCTGCGCCGTAGTCGATGAAGAAGGAGTCCTTCGGGTCTCTCGCCTGACAGGGGAGATAGAAGAGCGAGGCCGCGTTGAACTTGCTCTCATCGAAGCCGTGGCAGAGCGGGCTCTTGAGGCCGGGCCGCTTCGCGATCTGCTTCTTCCCCCAATAGCCCTCTCTGTTCAGCACCCACTCGATCTGTGCCATGATCAATCGGTGCACCTCGATGGACATGGCACAGGTCGTCGGGATGAAGCCGCGCCAGCGCGGCTTCTCCGGCGTGTGGCTGTATGTGTTCCACGTCACGATCCGCAGGTAGGGGAAGAGGCGGGCGAACTCGGCATGGCTCAGGTCGCCGCCGTCGTTGTCGAGCCAGATGCCACGCAGATGGGTGATGTTGTCGAGGCCGCGCTTCGTCTCCGCCGCCTTGTCCGGGTCGAAGTGGGCAGGTGAGAACACACCCGCGTTTTCCTTCTGCGCGAGAACCCGGCCATGCAGGTCACGAAGGAAGGCGATGTACCCCTCGTCGTCCGTGTCGGAGAGGTGGGCGAGCGGTACGTTGTCGAAGACCGACACGAAGGCGGTGCCGCTGGTGGACGGTTTTTGCGTGACGTAATCTCCTTTCTTAGAGGTGTTTTCGTCACACCGGAACTCGCTCATCTGAGATCGGACCTCCTCATCGAACCACGGGTACTTACCCACCACGAGCGAAGTCCCATTGATGAGGTCGAGTTCGGCCAGATACTTGCGCTTCTGGCTCTCGCGGTATGCCCTCGTCTTGTCGGCGGCGCTGTCGTGCTTGCGCCTGCGCCCCGGCTTGCCCTTGCGCGGGACGACGCCCATGCCCGGCAAGGGCTCCACTTTCGCGCCGGGGAAGAGGTCGGCCAGCCATTCGGCGGTGGCGCGATCCATGACGACGACCCGCTTCGGTGTCGTGTCGGCGGGATTGCGGATCGAGGAGCGCATCACGGCTTGATAGACGGCGGTCCGGTAATGCGCCGTGCGCATCTCCTCGCCGCTCACCCCTTGGCCCTCCATGAAGTGGAAGTGCGCAGGCGGTGCGTTCAGCGCCGAGAGCACGACGATGTTATGGAAGCTCTGGAACCCGTTCAGGCCGTGGGGCGTGTTCGGGAGCCGCTGCGCTCGCGGTTGGTTGAAGAAGTCGTCCTCGATGTCTTTGTTGCCCATCCAGAGGAAGGGATCGTCGCAGAACAGGTCACCGACGCCCGCGCGGATGATGTCGCAGAATTGTACAGAGCCTCCGCTCTCGGCCTCGACCAGCTTGTCGCGATAGGTCTTCGACCACGCCTCCTCGCTGACGTAGAAGATCGTGATGTGCTCGCCGTTTTCGTGTCGCTCGTAGCGCAGATCACGATGAAGGCTCTTGCCGACCGGCTTCAGGTCAATCCCTTGAGCCGCGAAGAGGCGGTAGAACATCGTGTCCTCGAAGCACGCGCTGGCCACGATGGTGCGCGCAAAGCCCTCGAAGACCTGCGGCTTCAGGAGGGAGTAGGTCATCAAAGACGCGCTCGCCTTCCGCCCCGTGAGCATGCGCTCGAAGCGGTCTTGGTGGACGTAGACATCCCACTTCTCGGAGATCACGCGGTCGGCTACAGGGCCGAGAACATCATAGAGTTCATCCCTGTGCTTGTTGCGGGCGATCTTGGAGAGGCTCATCGCACGTCCTCCTTCTCCACGAGGAGGCCGTAGGCCGCGCCGGTCGAGACGAGAGCGAGGTGAGGCGTGATCAGTTCGTGAGTCTCGGGGAGCGTCAACTCACGGAACACGTCTACCGCTGGAACCTCATCCATGATGAGCACCCACTCACGCTTGCGCTGGATGAAGGGGATGAGGAGGAAACCGGCATGCGTCACGAACAGGACTTCGCCCACCGCACTCTCGGCGTCTTGGAAGTGCCGGACGATCTCTCCTACGACGGCATCGGGTTCCGTGTCGCCGTGGATGGCCCTGATCTGATAGGGAGGATCGAGGGTGCGAAGCTCGTCGGCAATCGTCTTGTCGATGAGAAGCTTGGTCGGCTGGACGAAGAGAACCTTCTGGTTACGCCTCGCGAGCCGGTCTGCGTATCTGGCGAGCGCACGGGTCTTACCCGCCCCTGCCAGAGCGTTGAAGTAGTGGATGGTCATAGACATTCCTAAAGTTTGAAGTGGAATCGTCCGCGAGATGTGGCAGCACCTCGCGGACTAAACTAAGAATCGTCTATGCCTGATGAGAGCCGAGCCGCAATTGCTCAGCGCTACTATTTAGCGGCAACGACGATCCACCCCCTGCCAAGGGTCACAGCGCGCTGGGACGCTGTTCGTGTACTTATCCACGGCAGAGGCGAGCCACGTCAATTTATTCGTCGCGCACATCGCCCCGGCTACGTCGATGGCGGCTGTCAGGCGGGGCACGGCGCGTGCCGACAGATGTGCCGAGTCGCCCGGAGGATGCCCTCGCCTTCGAACATCAGACGGGCTGACCCTCGCCGGAGATCGAGCTAACACCAAGAGATGAAACGTGCCAGTCGGGCCCATTCAGGGTTTAGGAAACCGCTGCTCTGTCCTGCTGAGCTACGGGACCGTCGCGGCGGCGTGTGTAGCATGTGTGCGGGCGCGATTCCACCCGCGCGAACGCGCGTCGGGCAGTCCGCAATCGCCCGCTGCACGGTGCGCCGCCGGGCCGCTAGGCTCGCCGCGGATGTCCTCGAAGGAAGGGTATAGGTCCCGTGCGTCTCGTTTCGGCCATTGCCGCGTGCCTGCTGTCGGCGGCGGCGTCCCCAGTCGGGCCCGCCTCCGCGGCGGAGCTGCTGCGGGGGCGCTGCCACATGGATTATTGCTCCTGGTTCTCGATCGAGGAGTACAACGTCGTGGCCGCCGAGGGCGGCGAGGTGCTCAAGCGCGCGACGCTCAAGTCGTGGGACTCGCACCATCCGGGCGGCTCCTACGACAGCCCCGGCCGGCGCGAGGGCGGCGATCCGTTCACCACCTGGTTCCTCTGCTCGAAGACCCGGCCCTCGCTGATCTGGCCGGACGAGGGCGGCGGCCTCGAGCAGGTCGAGCTCGCGCCGATCGCCGACGGCGCGCCCGCCGGGGCCACCACCTACGTCTACGTCCTCTACTTCGCCGGCTGCCACGGGCTCGCGCTCGGCGACGACCCGCGGATCGACGACCTCGACGGCCTCGCCCGCCAGTACGGCTACCGCGAGGGCGCCGACGCGGTGCGCATCCACACGCTCCAGTCCCTCGACGAGCTGCTGGTCGGGCGCGCGGGAGACGCCCGATGATTGTCCTCGCGACCGCCCTGCGCACCGCGCGTGCCCTCGCGCTCGTCCTCCTTCTCGTGGCGCTCGGCGCCCCGGGGGCGCGCGCCGACCTCCTGCGCGAGGTCGAAGGCTGGTGGGGCCTCGACCCGGATGGCTGCTTCGACGACGTCGACAACCAGGCGCGGGTCGCCGTGGGGCGATTCGAGGTGACGCAGGCGGGCGTGGGCTTCGGCAGCGGCGGCTTCGCGGTCGGCTTCTACGAGAGCACCTGCTATTTCGAGGATGCGCAGGCCAGCGACGACGTGATCTCCGGCGCCACGACCTGCTACTCCGAAGGCGAGGAATACCGCGGCTGGGGCTGGATCCTGCGCGAGAACGCCTTCACGCTGCGCCTCTTTCTGCCGGAGGGCATCGGAGGCGGGCATCCCTTCGTGAGATGCGGGGCGCTGACCCGCGAGCGGCTCGTGCGCTGAGCGGCGCGCCGAGCCGGCGCGCGAAACCGCTTGACCTTACCACGGTGGGAAGGTCCATGAACGTCGGGACACGCGCTTCACGAGGAGGGTCCCATGCATCTCTACAGCGTTCCCGACATGAGCTGCGGCGGCTGCGCCAAGGCGATCGCCCGCATCGTCGCCGCCGTCGATCCCGCGGCCGAGGTTTCGGCGGACGTCGCGGCGAAGCGCGTCTCGATCGTCTCGCGGGCGAGCGATGCCGACCTGCGCGCCGCGCTCGCCCGCGGCGGCTACGAGGCGACGCCGGTCGCCGCGGCGAAAGCCGGCTGAGGCGCGCGCCCGCGCCCGCGATCGGCCGCATTCCCGGGGCAACACCGTCGCCCCTGTCCCACCCACCAGAGCATCACGCACATGAAGCCCCTTTCCGTCACCGCCGCGGCCCTCGTCCTCGCCCTCGCCGCGGCATCGACCACGCTCCCCGCTACCGCCTCCCAGGACGTGCACCACGGAACCCCAGGCATGCACGGCGCGCAAGCGGCCCCCGCCGCCACGGCCGAGAGCCCGGCGGTCGCCGCGTTCCGCGCGGCCAACGCCCGCATGCATGCGGGCATGGACATCCCGCTCACCGGCGACGCCGACGTCGACTTCGTGCGCGGCATGATCCCGCATCACCGCGGGGCGATCGAGATGGCCCGCGTGGCGCTCGACCACGGCACCGACCCGGAGATCCGGGCGCTGGCCGAGGCCGTCATTCGCGAGCAGGAGCGGGAGATCGCCGAGATGGAGGCGTGGCTCGCGGTGCGCGGGTACTGACCGCACCGCTCACGCGTCGCCGCGCGCCCGCGGCTCGACCCACACGCCGCCCTTCGGGCGCAGCGTGATCGACGGGAAGGGCACCGTCTCCCGGCCGGGCACCGGCGCGAGCCGGAAGCGGCGGGCGATGGTGACGAGGATGAGGACCGCCTCCATCATCGAGAAGCGGCCGCCGATGCATACCCGAGGCCCACCGCCGAAGGGCATGTAGGCGAAGCGCGGCAGCCGCTCCTCGAGCCCGTCCTCCCAGCGCTCCGGCCGGAAGGCGTCCGGGTCGTCGAAATGGCGCGGGTCGCGGTGGAGCACCCACGGCGCCATGATCACCGTCGTGCCCTTCGCGAGCCGGTAGCCGCCGATCTCGACCTCCTCGGTCGTCTCGCGCCCGATGGCCCAGCCCGGCGGGTAGAGGCGCATGGATTCCTTGGCGACGCTTTCCGCGAACGGCAGCCGGCGCAGGTCCTCGACGGTCGCGGGGCGATCGCAGAGGACGGCGTCGATCTCGGCGGCGAGGCGTTCCTGGGTCCGCGGGTGGCGCGCGAGCTCGTACCAGGCCCAGGAGAGCACGAGCGCCGTGGTCTCGTGGCCGGCCAGCAGCAGGGTCACCATCTCGTCGCGCAGCTGCCGGTCGGTCATGCCGCGCCCGTCCTCGTCGCGGGCCTGCATGTAGAGCGACAGGAGGTCGCCGGTGTCGGTGGGGCGGGCGCGCCGCTCCTCGACGATGCGCGCGATCACGGTCTCCACCACCTCGATGCTGCGCCGGTAGCGGATGTGGCCCGGCAGCGGCACCGCGTCGGGGATCAGGACGGGGCGCGCGTAGCGGGCGGCGATCTCCTCCATCAGGAGCGTCACCGCGTGGTCGATCCGCTCGACCTCCTCCTCGACCTCGGACCCGAACAGCGTCTTCGCCGCGATCCGCAGCGTCAGGCCCATCATGTCCGCATGGAGGTCGCGCACCTGCCCGGGCGCCCAGCTCCCCAGCATCTCCTCGGTCATCCGCACCATGACGTCGCCGTAGCCGTCGAGCTTCCTGCCGGCGAAAGCGGGGGCGGCGAGGCGGCGCTGGCGCTGCCAGAGGGCGCCGTTGCTGGTGAGCAGCCCCTCTCCGAAGATGGCGCGCACGTGCCGCCAGAAGAAATTGTGCTTGATGTAGGAGGCGTGGCTGCGCACCAGGATCGGCTCGATCACCCGGGGATCGCTCACCAGCACCGCGGGCCAGCCGCCGAGCGCGAGCGCGACGACGCCTCCGTGGTCTCGCGCGCACTTCGTGAAGAAGCCCGGCGCGTCCCTCGCGATCCAGGGCAGATGGCCGAGCAGCGGGTAGCCGGGCGGACGCGGGGGCGACGGGGACCGAGCGGCTGCCGGGGCGGGCGCGTGACGCATGGCGGCTGGTCCTCGGGTGACGCCGGTGAATCGTGGTCGTGGCAAAACTCAGGATAGGATAGATGAGCAATTCGCGCGCGTCACGGTGCGGAAGGGCGGATGTGCCGCAGCCGTGAGGCTCACTCGACCAGGCGGTCGACCACGCCCATCGCATGGAACTGCGCGCCTCGGGGGTCGCCGCGAGCACGGGCGCGGCGATCGCGACGAGGTTCCAAAATCCGCGCGCTCACCCGTCCTGCGCGCTGTGGTGAACGCCCGGCGCGTAGCCGGCGGCGAAGGCGCGCAGCACCGGCGCCGGCGTGAGCGACTCGACGGCCCGGGCGGGATCCGCGGTGCGCGGTGCGCCGTAGCCCGCGAACGACCACGGCGCCAGACGTCCGCTGCGCCACAGGAATGCCGTCCCCGGCTCCTCGGGAAGCGCGACCATGGTGCCGTCGGGGAGTTGGCCGAGCCGGGCGGGCGTGCGGATCTGCGCACGCGTGCGCGGGTCGACCCGCGCCTCGTGCAAAGCGCGGTCGAGCTCGGCGGCCGGCAGCGGCGCGTCCGGCGACAGGCCCCGGCCGGCGCGCCAGGCGGCGGCGAAGCGGCGCCAGTCGGCGCGCCGGCATTCGGCGCAGGGGCGATGCCCGGCGGCGAAGGCCGTCGCCTCGTCGAGGAAGAACAGCTCGGTGTAGCGCCCCGGCTGCATCGGCGCCCGCCGCCGCCCCTCGAACTCGGTGAGGCAGGCGATCCAGGCCCGCGTGCGCCATCGCGCCGAGCCGATCCGGCCCTCGGCGTCGTGCAGGCAGCCGCGATTGCCCATGAGCGTGCCCCTGTGCGGCGTCGCGACGAGCGCGCCGAAGGGCGTGACGCGGTTCTGCAGCGGCATGGCGGGCGATCTCCTGCGCACGCCAGGAGAGCGCATCCGCGGGCGCGCCGCAACCGGCCGGCCCGCAAGCGGGTCAGAAGCTCATCGGCGGGGCGTAGAAGCAGCGCTGGCGGCCGTTGAGGACGCAGCGGTGATACGCACCGTCGCGGCTCGTGCGCGCTTCCTCGAACGGCACCAGCGTTCCGTCGGCCAGGACGTAGCCCGTGTCCGTCACCGAGACCTTCGAGGCCGGATAGGGGCTGCAGTCGCGATCGTTGCAGCACCAGGCATCGTACCAGGAATGTGCGGCGGCGGGCGGTGTGCCGGCGAAGAGCGTGCCGGCGAGCCCGGCCGCGAACGCGGCGGCGATGAGCGCTTCCTTGGTCAAGGCGAACCTCGTGTCGCCCCCGAATGCCGCGGTTTTCGGCCGAGCTTCGTGCGCGGTCGCGGCCGCGAGATCGCGGGGCAACACGCAACCCGCGCCGTCGGTTCGCGGCTGCGACACCGCGTGCATCGTCCGACGATTGCGGCTAGGCTTCCGGCACCACCGTATCGACCCGGAACCAGCCCGATGTCGCGTATCGCCATCGCCGTCCTCGCGGCGGCATTCGCCGCCTCGATCGCGCCCGCGGCGGCGCTCGACTGCGCGGTGGCGCCGGTTCCGGAGCGGATCGCGGCGATTCCCGCCCGCGGCGAGGTGCTGCTCGAGAGCGGCGCGACGATCCGCATCGCGGGGGTGCGGCTCGCGGACGCAGGCCCCTCCGGCGTCGCCGCGCGCGCGGCGCTCGACGGCCTGATCGGCGCGACCGTCGCGGTGCGCATCCTCGACGCCGAGCCCGATCGCTGGGGGCGCCGTCCCGGCGAGGTGGCGGTCGCCGGCGGGGAGGGCGAGGACGCTCTCGATCTCGGGCGCGATCTCGCCGCCGATCTCGTGTCGCGCGGCCTCGCCCGCGTCGATCCCGGGCCGGACGCGCTGCTGTGCCGGCCCGGGCTCCTCGATCTCGAGGCCGCCGCGCGGCGCGACGGTCTCGGCCTGTGGGCGGACCCCGCCGAGCGCGTGCTTCGCGCGCAGGAGACCGAGGCGCTGGCCGCCCGCGCGGGGCGCTTCGTCGTCGTCGAGGGCGTGGTGCGGCGCGTGGGCGTGCGCGAGCGGCGCACCTATCTCGATTTCGGCCGTGCCTGGACGGGCGGCTTCACCGTCGTCGTGCCCGACGCGGTCTGGGCGCGGCTCGAGGCCGTCGGCCTCGGCGCGGATGCGCTGGAGGCTCGACGAATGCGCGTGCGCGGTATAATCGAGATCTGGCGAGGCCCGGCCCTGCGCGTCGGGGCGGCGGAGGCGATCGAGATTCTGTCGATGACGAGTGCACAGCCGCGGCGCCCCCTTCCATGACGAGAGCATCGATCCTCGTGCGGCTCGCCGTCCTCGGCGCGGCGGCCGTCGGCCTTTCCGGCTGCAACCCGATCTTCGGCGGCGACCCGCGCCCGCCGGCGCAGGCGCCGGCCCTCACCGGCGTCGACAGCGAGCACGAGCAGCTCGTCGCGAGCTTCGGCGGGGAGTACCGCGCGCCGCAGGCGCAGGCGCTGCTCGAGAGCATGACCGCGAAGCTCGTCGCCGCGACCGACCGGCCGGACGCGCACTACCGCGTCACGATCCTCGACTCCCCCGCGATCAACGCCTTCGCGCTGCCGACCGGCCGGCTCTACGTCACGCGTGGGCTGATCGCGCTCGCCAACGACGCCTCCGAACTCGCCGCGGTGATGGCGCACGAGATCGCCCACGTCACCCTCGCCCACGCCGCCGCGCGCAGCGAGCTCGAGGCGCGCTCGGTGCTGGTGAGCCGCGTCGTGTCGGACGTGCTCCGCGACCAGCGCGCAAGTGCCGACATACGCGAGACCTCGCGCTACGATTTCGCACGCTTCTCCCGCGCGCAGGAGCTGGAGTCGGATGCGGTGAGCGTGCGCACGCTCGCGCGCGCCGGCTTCGACCCGTTCGGCGCGGCGCGCTTCCTCACCGCCCTCGACCGCTGGGTGGCGCTCTCCGACGGCATGCAGGGCGGCGGCCCGCCGAGCCGGCTCGCCACCCATCCCTCGACGCCCGAGCGCATCGCCGAAGCCCGCAACGCCGCCCGCCGCATCGGCGCGCCGGGGCTCGGTGCGGGCGATCGCGACGCGTATCTCGCGGCGATCGACGGCATCGCCTTCGGCGAGGACCCGCGCGACGGGATCGTGCGTGGGCCGCGCTACCTCAACGCGCGGCTCGGGATCGGCTTCACCGCGCCCGACGGCTTCACCCTCGACAACGCGTCGCGGGCCGTGCTCGGCACCTCCGCCGACGGCGAGCGCCGCCTGATGTTCGACGCGGTCGAGCCCGCGGCCGGGCAGGGCCTCGCCGACGTGGTGCGCGCGACCTGGACGGATTCGGTCGTGACCGGAGCGGTGGAGGAGAGGGAGGTCAACGGGCTCCCGGCGGCGGTGGCGAGTTCGCGGGGCGACGAATGGCTGTTTCGCGTCGCCGCGGTGCGGGCGGGCGGCGCCGTCTACCGCCTGATCTTCGCCTATCGTCCCGCGGACGCCGGCGCCGAGGCGGCCTTCCAGCGCACGCTCGGCACGGTCCGCCGCATCGGCGAGGCCGAGATCGCCGCGCTCACGCGCCTGCGGGTGCGGGTGGTGACGGCGGGTGCCGGAGACACGCTGGAGACGCTCGCGGCACGCATGCAGGTGGAGCGCCCGGTGGAGACGTTCCGTGCGCTCAACGGCCTGTTCGAGCACACGCGGATCGAGCCGGGGCGGACGTACAAGATCGTGGCGGGGTGAAGCCGAGGCGTCGCGGGCGCGGCCCGCACGGCGTCACCCCGCTGCGATCTCCGGGTGGCTCTCGGTGAGCGCCTTCTTCAGCTTCTCAAGCGCGCGGCTCTCGATCTGGCGGACGCGCTCCTTGGAGATGCCGAGACGGTCGCCCAGCGATTCCAGCGTCGACTGCTCCTCGGCCAGGCGCCGTGCCTTGACGATGTCGAGCTCGCGCTCGTTGAGGCACGACAGCGCCGTGCGCAGCCAGCCGATGCGCCGCTCGGCGTCGATGGTCTCCCCGACCGTCTCGTCCTGGAGGGGGCCGTCGTCGACGAGGAAGTCCATCTTCTCCGTCGGGTTCGCCGCGTCGGCGTCGGCGACGGGGGCGTTGAGCGAGGCGTCGGGACCGGAGAGGCGGGCGTCCATCGTCGCCACGTCCTTGAGGGACACGCCGATCGCCTCGGCGATCTCGGCGTAGACCTCCTCCGACATCCGGTCGTCGCCGGCGCGGGTGAGCTTGGCGCGCAGGCGGCGCAGGTTGAAGAACAGCGCCTTCTGCGCGGACGAGGTGCCGCCGCGGACGATCGACCAGTTGCGCAGGATGTAATCCTGGATCGATGCCCGAATCCACCATGTAGCGTAAGTGGAGAATCGCACCTCCCGCTCCGGCTCGAAGCGGGCGGCGGCCTCGAGCAGGCCGACGTGGCCCTCCTGGATGAGGTCCGCCATCGGCAGGCCGTAATGGCGGAAGCGCGATGCGAGCGCGATCACGAGGCGCATGTGCGCGGAGGTCAGCTTGTGCAGCGCCTCCTGGTCCCGCGCATCCTTCCAGCGCGCGGCGAGCGCGCGTTCCTCCTCGCGCTCGAGGAACGGCGCCGCCATCGCGGCGCGGACGAACTGACGGCGAACTCCGGCGATCTCGGCCATAGCGTTCTCCCCATGCTCTTCAAGAGGGTCTACGCCCGGATCGCACCTCCGGATCACGCCGGTTCGGGCGAGTGCGCATGGAGGTGCTTGCACCGGTGCCGACGAGGAGCCGCCTCTCGCAACGGCGCAGTCACGCACCCCGTCGCGGAAGAGGCGCTCGGCTGCATCCGGAGGCGGGCGTCGAGCCCGCGCACCCGAAACGTCATCCCTCGGCAACGGCCTCCATCGGAACCGCGTCGGGTGCGGGTGCCCATCGTCGCAGCGCCGCTCCGATCTCCGGCTCCCGGACGATCGAGACGAGCAGGCCCTCGAATTGCAGGACCCAGGAGCGCGCGACGAAGGCCAGCGCACGCGTACGGTCGTCGAGGCTCAGCGAGTCGGGGTTGGTCGGACGGCGAAGCCGCCGGACGAGGGCGACGTCCGCGGCGTCGAGTGCCGCGAAGGGCAGCCGGGAGTGTCGCCGCGTGTCGAGGACCAGCGCCGCCTCCGGGCCGATCGAGACGAGGTCGAGCCGCGGAGCCTCCGTCGCCCGGTGCGCCGTCTTCCATGCCGACAGGGCGCCTTCGATCTCGCCCCGGACGCCGTCGGCGCGCGCGAGCGGCGCCGCGTAGCGGCCGCTGAAATAGTAGGCGACCGCCGCGAGATCGGTCCCCTTCGGAAAGATGGCGGCGTAGCTGGGAAAGGGCGCGAGCGCGTCGATGCCGAAGGCCTCAGCGTCCATGTGGTAGGGGCTGAAGCGGTCGAACCGCACGAAGCCCCAGCCTTCGGGCGGCTGCAGGTGCTCGAGTGCCGGTAGTGCGGCCAGCATCTCGGCATAGTCCTCCGCCGTCTCCCCAGGAAAGCCGAGAATGACGTTCCAGGACACGTAGATGCCCCGCGAGGCACAGTCGCGCAGCAGCGCGATGTTCTGAGGCCCCGACACGCCCTTGCGCATGAGCTTCAGTACCCGCGTCGAGAGCGATTCGATTCCTGGCTGGATCATGGTCAGCCCGGCGCGAACGAACAGATCGAGCTCGCTCTCGCGGAGGTTCGACTTCACCTCGTAGAACAGCTTTCGCGCCTGCGGGCCGTCCTCGGCGAGCCGCGGCAGGACGGTCCGCGTGTAGGACAGCGGCAGGATGTTGTCGGTGGCGTGATGGCGCCGAACGCCATGCCGCGCCTCGATGCGGGCAATCTCCTCCAGCACGCGCTCGGGGCTCTTGGCGCGGTGGGTCATGCCCGTGGCATTCAGGCCGCAGAAGGTGCAGTGGCTCTTCTGCCCCCACCAGCAGCCGCGCGAGCTCTCGAAATGGACCCAGTGCGGCAGCGGCTCCTGCGGCCGGAGCACGGGTGCGAGCGACTCGACCGTTGCGAAGTAGTCGTCGTAATCCGGGATCGCCAGCGCATCCATGTCCGCGATCGGCGCACATGCGACGACGCGTTCGGCCGGTCGGCGACCCTCGCGCAGGATGCGCCGCGCGAAGGCTGGAAAGGCCTCGTCCGCCTCCCCCGAGAAGACATGGTCGAAGACGCCGCTCACGCTTGCGATCTCGTCGCCCATCGGGCTCGTGGCGTTGGCGCCGCCGAGCACGGTCACGATCTCGGGACGGGCCGCCTTGAGCCGGCGCGCGATCGCGATGGCGGCGGTCGTCTGCTGAAAGACGGAGCTGAATCCGACGATGCGCGGCGCGCGAGCGAGGATGCGCGACAATGCGCCCTCCAGGAACGCCTCGGCAGCGGCCAGGGCGCCCTCGACATGTGCGGGCGCGATCGGCAGGGCGAGACTCTCGCTCGCTAGGACGCCGTCGCCGCCGGGGATGACGAAGCCGCCTATGAGCCCGTCCATGATCAGGCGTCCGCGGCCGGCCTCGTCCGCCTCGCCGCGCGGAAAGGCCTGCGCGGCGAGGATGCCCTCGGCGACCAGCGAGGTCGACGGGCTGAGAGACAGCGCCGCGTAGGCGGCGCTGCCGACCAGCGCCGCGAAGTGCAGGTTCTCGTAGTGCGCGTGCGCCGTCAGGCCGGCGCGCGCGCACTCGGCGACGAGCGCGCTCGCGCCGAGGCTCGGCCATTCGACGTTCGCGAAGGGCGGGACGACGATGACGATCTCGGCGGGGGCGAGGTGAGCGTCGGGCATGGTCCCGTTCACTGCGCGGCGAGCCTGGACACGATCACCTCACGGGGATCGGCACCGGCATCGGCATGATCGTGGCGACCGTCGGATCGGCAGCCGCTCCCGGACCCGCGCTCATCACCTCGCGGATGCCGGCAGCATCCTCGTCGCTCACGGTGAGACCTTCGTCCGCGAGCACCTTCTTCGGGTCAGCGCCGAAGGCGCGGCGCAGGTTCGCGTCACTGTTGAGCTTCTGCGCAAAGCTCTTTGCATCGAACGACATGATCGTACCCCTCCCGTCTGACCACACTCGAATGGCGTCTTTACCATTCGGAATGGTACGAGATGACAATCACGCTACAATTTGGGATAAATACGCATTGGCCGTCGCGCGTACGTCCATTCGCCGCGGCGGTACTCGCAGCCTCGAGAAACGAGAGAGGCCCGGCTTCTGGGCCGGGCCTCTCATCCAATCCGACGACGGAAGGCTGCCGATCAGGCCGCCTCCTCCTGGATGTCCTCGCCCTCGGCAGCCTCGGTCGCCTCGGCCTCCGCGCCCTTGCCGCGGCGCGGGGACTTGGCGAGGGAGGCCTCGATGAGCTTGAGCGCCTCGGTCTCGGTGATCTTGTTCACCGAGGAGATCTCGCGCACGACGCGGTCGAGGGCGGCCTCGTAGAGCTGGCGCTCGGAGTAGGACTGCTCGGGCTGCGCGTCGGACCGGTAGAGGTCGCGCACCACCTCGGCGATCGAGATCAGGTCGCCGGAATTGATCTTGGCCTCGTATTCCTGCGCGCGGCGCGACCACATGGTGCGCTTCACCCGGGCGCGCCCGGACATGGTGTCGAGCGCCTTCTTGACGAGGTCCGGCTCGGCGAGCTTGCGCATGCCCACGCTCGCCGCCTTCGCGGTCGGGACGCGCAGGACCATCTTGTCCTTCTCGAAGCTGACGACATAGAGCTCCAGCTTGAACCCGGCGATCTCCTGCTCCTCGACCGCGGTGATCTGGCCGACGCCGTGCGCCGGGTAGACGATCGCTTCGCCCGCCTTGAAACCCAGAGGCTTCCCAGTCTTCTTGGGGGTCGTCATGCGTTGGAGGCTCCCTGTTGCGCGCCGCGGAGGGACCGCGACACAGACAGCGCCGCCGGAAAGGGGTCCGACGGTCGAAAAGACTTGACTCCGCGGGACCCTCACGGGTTCCGACGGCGTCCCCTTCAAGATTCGGCCGGTGACGGGATGCGCCCTCTCGAGCTCGCCGGGACGCGTCGAGGATGGACCCGAGCGAGGGGTGCGTGAGCTGATCTCATGTTCTGCTTATGGCTTCACGTGCGAGGTTGCAGCGCGCGGGGCGCGTCAAGCGGCAGGACTGTTACCTACCACGAGCCGGCTGATAAATCAAAGAAAATCGCAATGAATGGACAGGTTGCACCGCAACCGGCCGACGGTCGCGGCGCGATCGCGGCACAGGAGAGCACGCTTCGACCTTGACGCTACGTCAGTCGCCTTCGCCCGGCTCGGACGAGAAGAACTTCTCGTACTTCCCCGCCATGCCGTCGTATTCCTTGGCGTCGCCGGGGGCGTCCTTCTTCTGGGTGATGTTGGGCCAAGACTTCGAGAGGTCGGCGTTGATCTTGAGCCATTGCTCGAGACCCGGCTCGGTATCGGGCTTGATCGCCTCGGCGGGACATTCCGGCTCGCAGACGCCGCAGTCGATGCACTCGTCGGGATGGATGACGAGCATGTTCTCACCCTCGTAGAAGCAGTCCACCGGGCAGACCTCGACGCAATCCATATACTTGCACTTGATGCAGTTTTCCGTGACGACGTAGGTCATCTCGCGATCCCGATCCGCTCACCTCAGGGCCGCTTCTCGTAACGCGGCCGCGTTCGCGGCGCAAGACCGTAGCCGCGCCGTCTACCTCCGGTTGGGGTGCCCGCGGCGACGCGCCGCGGCGCGCCGTCGCGGGGCGGGCCTGGCCGCGTTCACGCCTCCGGCGGGACGGAAAGACCCAGCTCGGAGAGCTTGGCGTGCACCGACGCCTGCGACCGCTTGGTCTTCATGCTGATCACCGAGGCGGGAACGTTCTCGCGCGCCAGCGCGATCAGCTCCTGCACCTGCTCGTACGTCCAGGGACGCTCGTTGTCGACGTCGCTCATCGTCGCCTCCTCGGGTCGCGTGTGGTCCGGTTCGCTCCGGTCGAACGGTGGAGGCCAGAGGATGGGTTCCCGCTCGGATCGTCGCAAGCTGTGGAGGGTCCGGATGCGGGGGCTCGCGTCGTGCCGCGCCCGTGCTATCGAGTGCGACCGCGGAAGGACGCTGCGAGACACCCTCGAAGAGCGCGGGGAGGCGCGAGAGGCGGCGACATGACGGTGGCGATCGACATCGGCGAGAACGCGTCGCCCGGCGGCGGGCGCATGCTCGTCGACCTGGAGGAGCTCCTCGCCACGCGCCTGCTGGTGCAGGGCAATTCCGGCTCCGGCAAGTCGCACCTGCTGCGCCGGCTGCTCGAGCAGAGCGCTCCCTGGGTGCAGCAATGCGTCATCGACCCGGAAGGCGACTTCGTCACGCTGGCCGAGCGGTACGGCCACGTGGTCGTCGAGGCGGACCGGTCCGAGCAGGATCTCGTGCGCGTCGCCGCGCGGGTGCGCCAGCACCGCGTCTCCGTCGTCGTCAGCCTCGAGGGACTCGACGCCGAGCAGCAGATGCGTGCGGCCGCCGCCTTCCTCGGCGGCCTCTTCGACGCCGAGCGGGACCATTGGTACCCGATGCTCGTCGTCGTCGACGAGGCGCAGCTCTTCGCGCCGATGGCGGCGGGCGAGGTCTCCGACGAGGCACGCAAGGTCTCGCTCGGCGCGATGACGAACCTGATGTGCCGCGGCCGCAAGCGCGGGCTCGCCGGCGTCATCGCCACGCAGCGCCTCGCCAAGCTCGCCAAGAACGTCGCGGCCGAGGCCTCGAACTTCCTGATGGGCCGCACCTTCCTCGACATCGACATGGCCCGGGCCGCCGACCTGCTCGGCATGGACCGGCGGCAGGCGGAGAGCTTCCGCGATCTCCAGCGCGGGCATTTCGTGGCGCTCGGCCCTGCGCTGTCGCGCCGCCCCGTGCCCGTGCGCATCGGCGAGGTGGAGACGCAGGCGCGCTCGACCAGCCCGAAGCTGCTGCCCATGCCGGAGACGCCGGCGGAGGACGCGCGCGACCTCATCCTCGCGCCGCTCGCGCCGGAGCCCGCGCGCCTGCGCGCCGAGCGTCGGCCGGCGCCTCCGCCGCCGCCGTCCACCAACGACATCCTGGCCGAACTGGTGCGCTCGCGCCCCGCGGCCGCCGCGCCGCCGAGCCCCGAGGAGGTGGCGCTCGCCGCCGAGGAGCGCGACGCGATGATCGACGAGATCGTGCGCGACCTGCTCTCCGATCCGGACGCCGCCTTCCGCTCGGTGGCGGTGCTCTACCAGGACCTGCTCGTGCGCATGCGTATCAAGCGGGTGCCGGGGGACGCGCTGACGCTCGCCGCCTTCAAGAAGCGCCTGTCGGTGGCGCGCGCCGGCGTCGAGGCCGGGGCGATCCCGGAGGACGCGTGGGCACGCGCCGAGGCCGCCGCCACCGACCTGCCGGAGGATATCCAGGGCGTCTACCTGCTGCTGGCCCGCGCCGCCTTCGAGGGCGCGCCGTGCCCGCCGGACGGCGAGATCGCCCGCGCCTGCGGCTCGCGCTCGCCGGGGCGCGCGCGGCGGCTCGTGCAGTACATGGAGAGCCGCGGCCACGTGGTGACCCGCGCCGACATGCGCGGCCACCGCATCGTGGCGCTCCCCGACCTCGGCATCGAGACCAAGGCGGGGGACCCCGCCGCCTGGGAGGAGCCGCAGGAGGGCGGCGGCGACCTGTTCGCCACAGGCTGAGCGTGGTGCACGACGCGGTAGTGTTGCGGGCGATCTCGCGCATCGCTCCATAAGTGCGTCCACCGAGGCGCCTCGCCGCAGCTGCCGCGCTAGTCTGCCGCGCGGGTATCGCTGGCGCGGCGGGGGTGCATGATCGCGGGCCGGATCGGGGCGGGACGCCTCGCGACCGATGTGCCGGCGCGGATCCTCGGCGCCTGGCGGCGCTGGCGACTGGTGCCGCTGCGGGCGCGCCTCGCCGCGGCGGCGCTGCTCGAGCTCGAGCGTCGGCGGCTCCTGCCCTGGGGCGCGGTGCTGTTCGGGGTCGGCATCCTCGCCTTCTTCCAGACACAGGCCGGCGCGAGCCGCACCGGGCTCCTCCTGGCCGCGGCGACGGCGCTCGCCGCGGCCATCGGCGCGCTGCGGCTGCGATCGCGATCGCTCGCGGGGGGACTCGTTCTCGCGGGCGTCGCCTTCCTCGCGGCCGGCTTCGCCGCGGCGGTGCATCGGCAGGCGGCGGTCGCGGCGCCGGTCCTCGTCGCGCCCGCCGGCGGAATGGTGGCGGGGTTCGTCGAGAGCCTGGAGGACCGGGCGGGCGGCCAGCGGCTCGTGCTGCGTATCGAGGCGCACGACCTGCCCGTCGCGGGCGAGGGGCGCTTCGCGGGACTCTTCCGCGCGCGCGTGACCCTGCGCGGCGGGGTCGAAAGTGCGCTCGCCCCCGGCGACTGGATCGAGGCGCGCGTGCGGCTGCTGCCGCCGCCGGAGGCGGTGCGCCCGGGCGGCTACGACTTCGCCAAGAGCGCCTGGTTCGCCGGCATCGGCGCCGTGGGCGGCGTCGTCGGCGCGCCCCGGGTCCTGCCGCCGCCGCGCCCGCCCGGGCTCGGCCTCGTTCTCGCCGCACGGCTCGACGCGCTGCGCAATGCCGTCACCGCCCGCATCGCGCAGACCGTCGGCGGCCAGCCGGGCGCCGTCGCGGCGGCGCTCGTCACCGGCAAGCGCGGGCTGATCACGGAGGAGACGAACGAGGTGCTGCGCGCGGCCGGCGTCTACCACATCGTCTCGATCTCCGGCCTGCACATGGTGCTCGCGGCCGGCACCGTCTTCTTCGGTCTGCGCGCGCTCCTCGCCGCGGTGCCGGCGCTGGCGCTCTCGTGGCCGATCAAGAAGATCGCGGCGGCGGCGGCGATCCTGGCGGGCGCGCTCTACTGCGTGTTCTCCGGCGCGGCGGTGGCGACCGAGCGGGCGCTGATCATGACGACGATCGTGTTCGGCGCCGTGCTCCTAGACCGCACGGCGCTGTCCATGCGCAACCTCGCGCTCGCCGCGCTGATCGTGCTCGTCCGCGAGCCGGAGGCGCTGGTCGGGCCCTCGTTCCAGATGTCGTTCTCGGCGGTGGCGGGCCTGATCGCGGGGGCGGAATGGCAGGCCGCGCGCCCGCGCCGGCCCGCGCCGCCTCCGGGGCGGATCGGGCGGGTGCTGCGCGGCGTGAGGAACGGCCTCGCGGGCATCGTCGTCACGACGCTCATCGCCACCGCCGCGACGGGGCCCTTCGCCGCCTTCCACTTCCAGGTGGCGAACCCCTACGGCATCCTCGGCAACGTGCTGGCGCTGCCGCTCGTCACCGTCCTCGTGATGCCTGCCGCGGTGCTGGGCACGGCGCTCGCGCCGCTCGGCCTCGACACGCTCGCCTGGCTGGCGATGGGGGCCGGCGTGGCGCAGGTGATCGCCTTCTCCGAATGGGTGGCGGGGCTTCCCGGCGCGCGGGTCGTCGTGCCGGCGTTCGGCGTGCCCGCGCTGGCGCTCCTCGTGGCGGCGCTGCTCGTCGCCACGATCTGCGTCTCGCGCCTGCGCCTCCTCGCCGTCCCGCTCGCCGCCGCCGGGATGCTCGCCGCGGCGGATCCGGACCGGCCCGACCTCTACGTCGACCGCGACGGCCGCGGCCTCGCCCTGCGCGCGGCGGACGGGCGGCTCGTCGTCCTGGGCGAGCCCGGCGACTTCGTGCTGACGCAATGGCTCCGGGCGGACGGCGACCCCCGCGCGCCCGACGATCCCGGCCTCGCCGCCGGCGTCGCCTGCGACCCGCTCGGCTGCGTCGCGCCGCTCCCCGGCCTCGGCGCGGTGGCGCTGGTGCGCGAGCCCGGCGCCTTCGCGGAGGACTGCGCCCGGGCGGCGATCGTCGTCTCCCGGCTCACCGCGCCCGGCTGGTGCGCGGCGCCGCACGTCCTCGACCGCGCCCGCCTGGCCGTGACGGGGGCCGCCACGCTGCGCTTCCGCGACGGGGAGGTGGCGGTCGACACCGTCCGGCGCGCACCCGAGACGCGGCCGTGGCTCCTGCGGGAATGACACGGGCGCGCCGCGAGGCTTCCCCCGTCCGCCCCGCCTTGCTAGAGAGAGCGACCCGCCCGAGCATGCCGCAGGTCGATCATGGATGCGTTCAAGCCCTATCTCGCCAAGGTCGCGACCGGCGCCGCCCTCTCCCAGGAGGAGGCCCGCGCCGCCTTCGACTCGCTGCTCTCGGGCGAGGTGACCCCGGCCCAGGCCGGCGCCTTCCTGATGGCGCTGCGCGTCCGGGGCGAGGCGCTCGACGAGATCGTCGGCGCGGCCTCGGCCATGCGCGCCAAGATGCTCAAGGTCGAGGCGCCGGCGAACGCCATCGACATCGTCGGCACCGGCGGCGACCATTCCGGCTCCTGGAACATCTCGACGCTCGCCGCCTTCATCGTGGCGGGCTGCGGCGTGCCGGTGGCCAAGCACGGCAACCGCGCCGCGTCCTCGAAGTCCGGCGCGGCGGACGTGCTCTCGGCGCTCGACGTGACGCTCGGCCTCGACCCGAAGGGCCTCGCCCGCTGCCTCGCCGAGGCGAACCTGTGCTTCATGTTCGCGCAGGCCCACCACGCCTCCATGCGCCACGTCGCGCCCTTCCGCGTCGAGCTCGGCACCCGCACGATCTTCAACCTGCTGGGTCCGCTGTCGAACCCCGCCGGCGTGAAGCGGCAATTGCTCGGCGTCTTCTCCCGCGCCTGGATGCGCCCGCTCGCCGAGACGCTGCGGGCGCTCGGCTCCGAGCGGGTCTGGGTCGTGCACGGCTCCGACGGGCTCGACGAGCTCACCACCACCGGACCGAGCGAGGTCGTGGCGCTCGAGGGCGGCGAGATCCGCACCTTCCAGATCGACCCGCGCGACGTCGGCCTCGCGCGCGCCGAGCCGCAATCGCTGAAGGGCGGCGACCCCGCCCACAACGCGGCGGCCCTGCGCGCCGTGCTGGAGGGCGAGAAGACGGCCTATCGCGACATCGCGGTGCTCAACGCGGGCGCCTCGCTCGTGGTCGCGGGCGCGGCCGCCGATCTCGCCGAGGGCGTCGCCAAGGCGGCCGACGCCGTCGACACCGGCGCGGCCAAGGCCGCGCTCGCGCGCCTCGTGCGCGCCTCGCAGGCGTGAGGGGCGGAGCCGTGAGCGACATTCTCGCGAAGATCGAGGCCTACAAGCGCGAGGAGATCGCCGCAGCCAAGGCCGCGATCCCGCCCGCCGAGATGGCGCGCCGCGCCGGCAGCGCCGCCCCGCCCCGCGGCTTCGCGGCGGCGCTCGAGGCGAAGATCGACGCCGGCCGGCCGGCGCTGATCGCCGAGATCAAGAAGGCGAGCCCCTCCAAGGGCCTGATCCGCGCCGACTTCGACCCGCCGGCGCTGGCGCGCGCCTACGAGGCCGGCGGTGCCGCCTGCCTCTCGGTGCTGACCGACGCGCCCTCCTTCCAGGGCCGGCCCGAATACCTCGCCGCCGCCAAGGAGGCCTGCGCGCTGCCGGCGCTGCGCAAGGACTTCCTGTTCGAGCCCTACCAGGTGGCCGAGGCCCGCGCCTGGGGCGCGGACGCCATCCTCGTCATCATGGCGAGCGTCTCCGACGCCGCCGCCCGCGATCTCGTCCAGGCGGCGCACGATCTCGGCATGGACGCGCTCGTCGAGGTGCACGACGCCCCCGAGCTCGAGCGGGCCCTCGAGCTGCCGGCCCGGCTCATCGGCATCAACAACCGGAATCTCCGCACCTTCGAGGTCTCGCTCGCGGTCGCCGAAAGCCTCGCCCCGCTGATCCCCGACGATCGCCTCGTCGTCGGCGAGAGCGGCATCTCCGCCCCCGCCGACATCGCGCGGCTCGAGGCCGCGGGCATCCGCGCCTTCCTCGTCGGCGAGAGCCTGATGCGCCAGGACGATGTCGCCGCCGCCACCCGCACGCTTCTCGGAGAGGCCGCGTGAGCGAGCTCAGCCACATCGACGCCACCGGCGCCGCCAACATGGTCGACGTCTCGGAGAAGGACGTCACCTCCCGCACGGCGATTGCCGAGGGCGTGGTGATCACGAAGCCGGAGACGATCGCGGTGATCCGCGCGGGCGACGCCAAGAAGGGCGACGTGCTCGGCGTCGCGCGCGTCGCCGGCATCATGGCGGCCAAGCGCACCCACGAGCTGATCCCGCTCTGCCACCCGCTGATGATCTCGAAGGTCCGCGTCGACTGCGTCATCGACGAGGCGCTGCCGGGCGTGCGCGTCACCGCCGAGGTGAAGGTCGCGGGGCAGACGGGCGTCGAGATGGAGGCGCTCACCGCCGTGTCGGTCGCCTGCCTGACGATCTACGACATGGTCAAGGCCGCCGACAAAGGCATGCGCATCGAGGGCCTGCGGCTCCTCGAGAAGACCGGCGGGCGCTCCGGGACCTACCGGGCGCAAGGCTAGGGGAGGGGGCGCGCCGTGAGCCTGCTTCCCGTCGCCGAGGCCCGCGCCCGCATCGTCGCCGCCGCCGGCGTGCCGCTCCCCGCCGAGATCGTGCCGCTCGAGGCCTGCTTCGGCCGCACGCTCGCGCAGGACGTGGTCGCGACGCGCACGCAGCCGCCCTTCAACGCCTCCGCCATGGACGGCTTCGCCGTGCGCGCCGCCGACGTCGCGACGACGCCCGCGGAGCTCGCGATCGTCGGCGAGAGCGCGGCCGGCCGGCGCTTCGCCGGCCGGGTCGGCGCGGGGGAGGCGGCACGCATCTATACCGGCGCGCCGGTACCCGAGGGCGCGGATGCGATCGTCGTCCAGGAGAACGCCGAGCGGCTCGACGACGGACGCGTGCGCGTGCTGGAAAGCGCACCGGCGGGCAGGTTCGTGCGCCCGCGCGGGCTCGATTTCACCCGAGGGGACGTGCTGATCCCGGCCGGGCGTGTTCTCGACCCGCGTGCCCTGGCGCTCGCGGCGGCGATGAACCACCCCGCGCTCCCCGTTCGCCGCCGGCCGAAGGTGGCGCTCGTCGCCACGGGCGACGAGCTGGTGCTGCCGGGCGAGGCGCCGGGGCCGGACCAGATCGTCGCCTCCAACATCGTCGCGCTGGCCGCCATGGTCGAGGCCGCCGGCGGCGAGGCGATTCCCCTCGGCATCGCCCGCGACACCCGGCCGGCGATCCGCGAGAAGCTCGCCGCCGCCCGCGCCGCCGCGGTCGACATCCTCGTCACCCTCGGCGGCGCCTCGATCGGCGCCCACGACCTCGTGCAGGAAACACTGCGCGAGGAGGGCATGGATCTCGGCTTCTGGAAGATCGCCATGCGCCCGGGCAAGCCGCTGATGCACGGGACGTTCGACGGCATGCTGTTCCTGGGGCTGCCCGGAAACCCGGTCTCCTCCATGGTCTGCGGCCTCCTGTTCCTGCGCCCGGCGATCCGGGCGATGCTCGGGGACCCCGCCGCGGGACGGCTGCCGACCGAATCTGCGGTCCTGGGGACGCCCATGGCCGAGAACGACGCGCGCGAGGACTACGTCCGCGCGACGCTCGCCCCGCGCGACGGCGCCCTGCCGGAGGCGACGCCGTTCCCGGTGCAGGACTCGTCCATGCTCGGCGTCCTCGCCCGCGCCGACGCGCTGATCGTGCGCCCCGCGCGCGCGCCGGCCCTGGGGGCGGGCGACGTGGTGGCCATCGTGAGGCTGGCGGGGATGATGTGAGGCCGGCGCGGAGGCGCCGTCGCGCCGTCCACCCTCCCGCCGTCCACCCTCCCGCCGTTCACCCTCCCGCGACGACTCGCCGCGACGGGGGTTGCGGAACGCATGGGGAACGTGTATGAGTTCCGCGTTTGTTTTCCGCGTGACCGCCATCGCGATTCGGCCGGCGGCGCGGAAGGCCTAGGACGGGATCGCTCCATGCTCACGCGCAAACAGCACGAACTGCTTCGCTTCATCCACGAGCGGGTGCGGGAGACCGGCGTCCCCCCCTCCTTCGACGAGATGAAGGATGCGCTCGACCTCAAGTCGAAGTCGGGCATCCACCGGCTGATCACGGCGCTGGAGGAGCGCGGCTTCATCCGGCGGCTGCCGAATCGTGCGCGCGCGCTCGAGGTCGTGCGCCTGCCCGAGGGGCTCGGCGTGCCGTCGAGCCGGCGTTTCAACCCGAGCGTCGTCGAGGGCGGGCTCGCCGCGAAGCCGAAGGCCGCGACGGCGCCCGCGGCGGCGCCGAGCCCGCCGGACGAGGAGCGCGGCATCCAGATCCCCGTGATGGGCCGCATCGCCGCGGGCGTGCCGATCTCGGCGATCCAGTCGCAGAGCCATTCGATCACCGTCTCGCCGGACCTCGTCGCCTCGGGCGAGCACTTCGCCCTCGAGGTGCGCGGCGATTCGATGATCGAGGCCGGCATCCTCGACGGCGACATCGTCGTCGTGCGCCGGCAGGACGTGGCCAACACGGGCGACATCATCGTCGCGCTGATCGACGACGAGGAGGCGACCTTGAAGCGCTTCCGTCGCCGCGGCTCCTCCATCGCGCTCGAGGCGGCGAACCCCGCCTACGAGACGCGGGTGCTCGGGCCCGACCGGGTGAAGATCCAGGGCAAGCTCGTGAGCCTGTTCCGACGGTACTGAGAGGGAAGCGGCCCGGCGCCCGGGCAACGGCTTCCTTATCGGCGCAGCAGCCACATCGCTCCGCCGGCGAGCAATCCCCAGAAGGGCGCGCCGATGCCGAAGAAGGCGACGCCCGACGCGGTCGTGACGAAGCAGACGAGGGCCGCCATGCGCGCCTTCTCGTCGGCGAGCGACGCCTGGATCGCACCGGCGAAGCTCGTGAGCAGCGCGAGGCCGGCGACCGCCTGGATCAGGATCGGCGGGGAGGCCGCGATGAAGGCGGCCGCCGCGCCGGCCGAGAGGCCGAGCGCGATGTAGACGGCGCCCGCCGCCGCGGCGGCGATCCAGCGCCGCGACGGGTCGGGATGCGCTTCGGGCCCGGCGCAGAGGGCCGCCGTGATGGCGGCGAGGTTGACGAGATGGCCTCCGAAGGCGGAGGCGACGGCGCTCGCGACTCCCGTGCCGACGAAGATCGGCCCGACCGGCGGCCGGTAGCCGTTGGCGGCGAGCACGGCGAGGCCCGGCACGTTCTGCGAGGCCATGGTCACTAGGAAGAGCGGCAGGGCGAGGCCGACGAACGCGTCGAGGGAGAAGTCCGGCGCGACCGGCACCGGGCGCGGCGCGAGCGTCGCCCAGGAGGCGTCCGGCAGGGGCGTCGCCGTGAAGACGAGGCCGATCGTCACCAGGACGGCGAGCGGCACCGCGTAGGGCCGCGCGAAGCGCAGCGCCAGCGCCCAGATGATCACGATCGGCAGCGCCAGCGCCGGCTCCGCCAGCGTCGCGCGCGCCGGGGCGAGGCACAGGTCGAGCAGGATGCCCGCCAGCATCGCGGCGGCGAGCGGCATCGGGATACGCTCCACTGCGCGGCCGAACGGGCGGATCACGCCCGCCAGGATCACGAGCCCCGCCGCCGCCAGGAAGGCGCCCACCGCCACCGGGAAGCCGCCGGGATAGGCGCCGGTCGCGACGAGCAGCGCCGCGCCGGGGGTGGACCAGGCGATCGAGATCGGCAGCCGCGTGCGCCACGAGAGGCCGATCGCCAGCATCCCCTTGACGAGGCACACCGCGAGCAGCCCCGAGGCGGCCTGCGCCGGCGTCGCGCCCACGGCGACGAAGCCCTGCAGCAGCAGCGCGAAGGTCGAGGCGAAGCCGACGAGCGCCGCGAGCGCGCCCGCCGACACCGGCTGGATCAGCCCGCCGCCGCCCGCGGTCGTCGCGCGCGCCGCCGCCGTCCCCGTGCCGCTCGCCGTCTCGCTCATGTCGTTCTCCACGGACCGCGCGAGACTGCCGCCTCGGGCTCGCGCGCGCCACCCCCGCCTGCGCCGGCCAGGGCTGCGCCGCATGCGGTGCGCCTCACTCCAGCGCCTGCGCGATCGCCCAGGCGAGGCTCTCGGCGTCGAGATCCTCGCCGTTGGCGAGGACGATCACGGAAAGCCCCGTGTCGAGCCCCCGGTAGTAGTAGGTGGCGGTGCCGTACCACGAGCCGCCGTGCGCCGCGACCGTCCGGTCGCGGTCGTCCGTGTAGAGCGACCAGCCCCAGCCGTAGCCGGCGCCGCTCTCGTCGGCGATGCGCTCCCCGTCGTCGAAGGCGCCTCGGGAGAACAGCAGCTCCGTCGGGGCCATGCCGTTCGCGAGCGCGGCCTCGTAGCGTGCGAGATCGGCGAGGCTCGTCCAGATCGAGCCGTCGCCCTCGACCGACGTGTCCCATTCGCTCGCCTCGAAGGCGCCGCCCGTCCCGGCATAGCCGGCGGCGCGGCGCGCCTCCTCGACGGGATAGCCCGATGCCGAGGAGGCCATGCCCAGGGGATCGAAGATCCGCGCATGCAGCACGTCGTCCAGGCTCTCCTCGCCCGCCGCCGACGCGACGAGGGCGGCGAGCGCCACGTAGCCGGTGTTCGAGTAGGCGAAGGCGGTGCCCGGCTCGGCGTCGAGCGGCATGCCCGCGAGCCAGTCGAGCACCTGGGCCTGCTCCGTGCCCCCGTCGAAGCCGAGCCCTGGCGCGTCGCCGAGATAGTCGGGCAGGCCGCTCGTGTGGCGGACGAGATCCTCGAGCAGGATCGGTCGGCTGGCACCCTTCGGAAGCGCCGGCAGCATGGTCAGCACGTCCGCGACCGGCACCGCCGGATCGAGGATGCCGTCCTCGACGAGGAGCGCCGCGGCGAGCGCGGTCATCTGCTTGGAGACGGACGCGAGGTCGAACAGCGTCTCGGGCGTGACGGGAGCCCGTGTCGTGCGATCGGCGACGCCGTAGCCCGCCCGGTGCCGCACGACCCCGTCCTGCGTCACCAGGACGGCCAGCCCCGGCGTGTCCACGCCCACGTACGGGGCGACGAGCACGTCGACCTCCCCGAGGCGCTCGGCCGACGCGGCGAACGGGGCCGCGACGACCGCGGCGGCGAGGCAGGAAGCGACGCGCGCACCCGCGTGGGCGCGGCGGACGGCGGGGTTCGGGATCGTCATCGGGAGGGTTCCAAATCGGGCCGGACGCGCGAGACTAGCTCGGCCGTAAGGGCGCGCAAGAGGTGCGTCGCACGGCGCGCGGGCCCTCCCGGCCCCGCGGCGCTCACACGAGCTCGAATTCCAGCAGCAGCGTGCGTTGGAGGATCGAGTAGTTGTCGTCGGCGATCATCGTGAGGATGGTCTCGCCGTCCGGGCCGCGATGGACGGCGAGGCCCTCCATGTTGTCGATGGCGTTCGTCCAGTCCGCCTCGAAGATCACCGCGCCGTCGAGGATCGCCTCCGGGCGCAGGTCCGCGCCCGGCACGCGGCGGATGCGGGCCGCGACGCCGCTCGTCAACGCATAGCGGCGCTCGAGCAGGAGGAGGTCGCCGTCGGGCAGGACGGCGCAATCGGTGACCTCGAAGGCGTCCGAGCGTGCGACCGCGAAGGTCGCCCCGGCCCGGGCCCCTGTGAGCACGACCCCGACCGTCGGTGTCGCGTCGCCGCGGCGGGCGCGCTCGGCGATCGCGACGAGGGCGCCGGGGAAGGCGGAGGGCGCGGGGGCGACGAAGAGGGTCTCCATGCCCTTGTTGCCGGGCCACGGGTCGAGTACGGCCCGCACGGCCGGCGGCAGCGCGAGCCGCCGGCCCGGCGCGGCGATGCCCGCGGCGAGGTCGAAGGCGAAGACCGCCTGCTCCTGCTCGATCCCGACATAGGCGGTGGCGCCGGCGAGGGTCAGCGCCTCGGCGTCGTAGGACCCCTGGCGCCGGAGCAGCCTGCCGCCCGGCCCGCGCAGGGGCGCGAGCACGGCGTTCGCGAGATCGACGACCGCACCGTCGAGCCCGCGCAGGATGTCGGCGGCGAGGAAGTAGCCACGGTCGGAGACCGCGAGGAGCTTCTCGCCCCCGTCGAGGACGACGAGGCCCGAGAGCCCGCCGAAGGCGTCGGCGCCCGCCTGCAGCTCGATCCCGCCGCGGTAGCGCAGTCGCCCATACAGGCCCTCGACGAGGCCGCGGGGGCCGAGATGGCGGATCGGATAGGTCCGCAGCGCGAGCGGCAGCGGGCCTTCCAGGTCCGCGCGCGCCCGCGGCGCGGGGGCGAGCGCGCCGGCGGCGGCCGTCGCGAGCCCGGCGAGGAGCCCCCGACGCGTGAGCCTCAACGCGGGCCCCGGCGCCCGCCCGCGGCGCGCCGCGGCATCGCGGCGGGCTGCGGCGCGGCGCCGGTGTCCTCGAACAGCTCGGCGAGCTTCTCGGTCATCACGCCGCCGAGCTCCTCGGCATCGACGATCGTGACGGCGCGGCGGTAGTAGCGCGTCACGTCGTGGCCGATGCCGATGGCGATCAGCTCCACCGGCGAGCGGGTCTCGATCTCCTCGATGACGAAGCGCAGGTGCTTCTCGAGGTAGTTGCCGGGGTTCACCGAGAGCGTCGAATCGTCGACCGGCGCGCCGTCGGAGATCACCATCAGGATGCGCCGCTGCTCGGCGCGCCCGAGCAGGCGCTTGTGCGCCCAGTCGAGTGCCTCGCCGTCGATGTTCTCCTTGAGCAGCCCCTCGCGCATCATCAGGCCGAGATTGCGCCGGGCGCGCCGCCAGGGCTCGTCGGCCGCCTTGTAGACGATGTGGCGCAGGTCGTTGAGCCGCCCCGGGCTCGCGGGCTTGCCCGCCTGGAGCCATTGCTCGCGCGACTGGCCGCCCTTCCAGGCGCGCGTGGTGAAGCCGAGGATCTCGACCTTCACGCCGCAGCGCTCGAGCGTGCGCGCCAGGATGTCGGCGCAGGTGGCGGCCACGGTGATCGGGCGCCCGCGCATGGAGCCCGAGTTGTCGATCAGCAGCGAGACCACCGTGTCGCGGAATTCCGTGTCCTTCTCCTGCTTGAAGGAGAGCGGCGTCATCGGGTCCATGATGATGCGCGGCAGCCGCGCCGGGTCGAGGATGCCCTCCTCGATGTCGAACAGCCACGAGCGGTTCTGCTGGGCGAGGAGACGGCGCTGGAGCCGGTTGGCGAGGCGCCCGACGACGCCCTGGAGGTTCGACAGCTGCTTGTCGAGGTAGGCGCGCAGCCGCGTCAGCTCCTCGGCGTCGCACAGGTCCTCGGCGTGGACGATCTCGTCGTGGGCCGTGGTGAAGGCCTTGTAGTCGGGCATCCGCGGCTCGTTGGCGCGCGGCGGCGGCGGGCGCCAGCTCTCGTTGGCCTCCTCGCTGTCGGCGTCCTCCGCGTCCTCGGGCATCTCGCCGGAGGGACCGTCGGCGGCCTCCTGCGAGCCCTCCTCCATCTCGTCGGTGGCCTCGTCGGAGATCTCGATCTCCGCCTGCTGCCCCTGCGCGTCCTCCTCGGTCTCGCCCTCCTGGCTCTCGTCGGACTGGTCCTCGCCCTCCTGATCCTGCTCGTCCTCGCTCTCCTCGGGCTCGAGCTCGCTCTGCTCGACCATGTCGAGGGAGACGAGGAGGTCGCGCACGCCGCGGGCGAAGGCGCGCTGGTTCTCGATCGTGGACAGGAGCCCGTCGAGGTCGGCGCCGGCCTTGGCCTCGATGTGCCCGCGCCAGAGGTCGACGATCTTCTCCGCCGCCTTGGGCGGCTTGCGGCCGGTGAGGCGCTCGCGGACCATGAGCGCGATCGCGTCCTCGATCGGCGCGTCGGCCCGGTCGGTGACGTCCTCGTACTTGCCGCCGCGGTGATAGCGGTCCTCGAGCATGGCATCGAGATTGTCGGCGACGCCTTCCATCCGCCGTGAGCCGATCGATTCGACGCGGGCCTGCTCGACGGCGTCGAACACCGCGCGGGCCGCGGCGCCCTCGGGCGTGAGGCGGCGGTGCATCGCGCCATCGTGGCAGGCGAGCCGCAGCGCCATCGAGTCCGCGTGCCCGCGCATCACCGCCACGTCCTGCGACGAGGCCTTGCGCGGGGGCTCGGGCAGGCGCGCCCGGTCCGACGTGAGGAGCGGCCGGTCGGAGGCGTAGGTCACCTCGAGCTCGGGCGTGCGCGCGATGGCGCGCAGGCAGGCGGCCACCGAGCGCTTGATGCCCTCGTTGGGCGCTTCCCGCTTCTCGCCGGGCTTGCGGTTGGAGATGGCCATGCGGACCCTGTCGCTGCTAGCTGCCGTGCCTCAGGAGAGCGCGACGTTCGCGGCGCTCTCCGGCAGCTCCTTGCCGAACGAGCGCTGGTAGAACTCGGCGACCAGGTTGCGCTCGAGCTCGTCGCACTTGTTGAGGAAGGTGAGGCGGAAGGCGAAGCCGACGTCGCCGAAGATCGCGGCGTTCTCCGCCCAGGTGATGACCGTGCGCGGGCTCATCACGGTGGAGAGGTCGCCGTTGACGAAGGCGTTGCGGGTGAGGTCGGCGACGCGCACCATCTTGTTCACCGTGTCGCGGCCCTTGTCCGTGCCCTGCCAGGACTTGACCTTCGAGAGCACGATCTCGACCTCGCGATCGTGCTCGAGATAGTTCAGCGTCGTGACGATCGACCAGCGGTCCATCTGCGCCTGGTTGATCTGCTGGGTGCCGTGGTAGAGCCCCGACGTGTCCCCGAGACCGATCGTGTTCGCCGTCGCGAACAGGCGGAACGACGGGTGCGGGCGGATGACGCGGCTCTGGTCGAGCAGCGTGAGGCGGCCCGAGCTCTCCAGCACGCGCTGGATCACGAACATCACGTCCGGGCGCCCCGCGTCGTACTCGTCGAAGACGAGGGCGACGTTGTGCTGGTAGGCCCAGGGCAGGATGCCGTCGCGGAACTCGGTGATCTGCTTGCCTTCCTTGAGCACGATCGCGTCCTTGCCGACGAGGTCGATGCGCGAGACGTGGCTGTCGAGGTTGACGCGCACGCACGGCCAGTTCAGCCGCGCCGCCACCTGCTCGATGTGCGTCGACTTGCCGGTGCCGTGATAGCCCGTGACCATCACGCGGCGGTTGAAGGCGAAGCCCGCGATGATGGCGAGCGTCGTCTCGCGGTCGAAGATGTAGTCCGGATCGAGCTCCGGCACGTGCTCCTCGCCCGCGGAGAAGGCCGGCACCTCGAGATCGCTGTCGATGCCGAAGGTCTGGCGCACGGACAGCTTCAGGTCCGGGATGCCGCTCGTCGTCTCGGCTCGGGTGTCGGTCGTCGCCTGCATGAACGCCTCTCTCTCGCGGACCGGTGCGCCGGCGCGCTCCTCGCGCCGCCCGCGTCTCGCGCTCGCGGTCCTGGTTACGCCCCGTCGCTGCGCCATGCAACGCCGGGGCCGGTTTCGACGCCGGTGCGTCGGCTCATGATATGGGTCGGTCTCCTAGCACAGGCCGGCTGCCTTGAGCGTGTCGTGGGCGCGGATGATGTCGCGCAGCCGCTCCTCGTAGGCGCGGTCGCCGCCGTGGGCGTCCGGGTGGAAGCGCTTCACCAGCGACTTGTAGGCCGCCTTGATGGTCGCCGCGTCCGCGCCCTCCTCGAGCCCGAGAACGTCGAGCGCCTGGCGCACGGGGCCGGAATAGCGCGGCCGCGGCGGCTCGGGCGCGCGGCGGGTCTCGCCGACGCCGCCCTCGCGCAGCACGTCGAACGGGTCGTGATAGGCCCAGTCCCGCTTGTAGCCGCCGGCGCGCGCGCCCTCGGCCGCCCGCTCGCGGGCGGCGGGGTTCACGCCCATCGACCAGGTGGGGCGATGGCCGATGATCGACTCCTTCTGGTACGCGGCGACGGCCTCGTCGGGCATGTCCTTGAAGTAATTGTACGACGCGTTGTAGGCGCGCACGTGGTCCATGCAGAAGCGCCAGTACTTGCCTTCCTGCCCGCGGCCCTTGGGCGCGCGGTAGAGGCCCTGGCCGTCGCAGCCGGGATGCTCGCAGGTCGGCGCCTGCGCGGTCTTGGCATCGTCGTCGACCTTCTCGGCCTTCGGCTTGATGCGGATGCGGTCGAACAGGGGCGAGTTCAAGTCCATGGTCCGATGATTATGAGCCATGACCGCGCGCGGGCAAGGGCCGTGAGATGCGCGAGCGTCGCAAAGAAAGCTTGACGCGGCGGCGCGAGGCGGCGACGCAGGGCAGGCATTCCCCGCGCGCGGAGAGCCGGCCCGGCATGAGCGATACGACGCCCACGATGAAGAGCCTGATCGAGACGCGGCTTTCCGACGCGTTCGCGCCGGTGCGCCTCTCGGTCGTCGACGAATCCCACCTCCACGCCGGCCATGCCGGCTGGCGCGAGGGCGGCGAGACCCATTTCAGGCTAGAGGTGGTCTCCGACGCCTTCGCCGGCAAGAGCCGGGTCGAGCGCCACCGCATGGTCAACGCCGCACTGCAGGAGGCGTTCGACCGGGGGCTCCACGCGCTCGCCATCAAGGCCGACGCGCCCGCTCCCTGAACGCCGCCGTCACCATCCCCTCGGGGAGGCAGGCCGAGCGCGGCCGCGACCCGAGGGGTCGCGGGACCGATCCGGCCGACCGCGGCTCGCCACCGCACGCCCGTCCCGCGGACCGGCGAGATCGGCTGCGGCGCGGTGGTGCGTCACTGCACGAGGCGCGGGCCGCCCATCGGGACGCCGTCGGTCTCGGCGAGGATGCCGAGCCGGCGCGCCACTTCCGTGTAGGCCTCGATCAGGCCGCCGAGGTCCTTGCGGAAGCGGTCCTTGTCGAGCTTCTCGGCGGACTTCATGTCCCACAGCCGGCACGAATCGGGTGAGATCTCGTCGGCGACGACGATGCGCATCATGTCGCCTTCCCACAGCCGGCCGCACTCGATCTTGAAGTCGACGAGGCGGATGCCGACGCCGAGGAACAGGCCGGACAGGAAGTCGTTGACCCGGATGGCGAGCGCCATGATGTCGTCGATCTCCTGCGGCGTCGCCCAGCCGAAGGCGGTGATGTGCTCCTCGGAGACCATCGGGTCGTCGAGCTTGTCGTTCTTGTAGTAGAACTCGATGATCGAGCGGGGCAGCTGCGTGCCCTCCTCGAGCCCCAGGCGCTTCGCCAGCGAGCCGGCGGCGACGTTGCGCACCACGACCTCGAGCGGGATGATCTCCACCTCGCGGATCAGCTGCTCGCGCATGTTCAGCCGGCGGATGAAGTGCGTCGGCACGCCGATGTCGTTGAGGTGCTGGAAGACGAACTCGCTGATGCGGTTGTTCAGCACGCCCTTCCCGTCGATCACTTCGTGCTTCTTGGCGTTGAAGGCGGTCGCGTCGTCCTTGAAGTGCTGGATGAGCGTCCCGGGCTCCGGCCCCTCGAAAAGGACCTTCGCCTTGCCCTCGTAGATCCGACGGCGGCGATTCATGGGCGTGTACCGTGGCTTGTTGAAATCCATGGGAAGGCCTGAGGCTCCTGGCTCTCGAACGGCCCGCCGCCGGGGGAACAGGAGGTGGCGGGCACGGTCGAGCGGCAATGAGGGCCGCCCGTTCGCGGGCGACCCTATCCGAAGAGATGGGGATGCACAACGCGCCTTTCACGCCCGGGTAAACGCCCGCGGGAAGGCCCCGCGTGGCGTCCTACGCAGCATGCCGGGTGGCGCGCGCGGGACGGGGGCGATATACGAACCTCGCGGGCACGGGCCCGCGTGTCGCAACGCGCATCGGATCGGACCATGACCACCTTCGACGACCGCGAATCCGCCTTCGAGAACAAGTTCGCGCACGACGAGGAGCTCCGCTTCAAGGCGATCGCCCGCCGCGACCGGCTCGTGGGGCTGTGGGCGGCCGAGAAGCTCGGCAAGACGGGCGCCGACGCCGACGCCTACGCCCGCGACGTGGTCTCCGCCGACCTCAAGAAGCCGGGCGACGCGGACGTCTTCGAGAAGCTGCGCGCCGACCTGCCGGCCGACGTCGGCGATGCCGAGATCCGCCAGCAGATGCTGGATCTGCTGGCGCGCGCGGTGCAGGAGATCGAGACGCAGTGAGGGGCAGGCGCGGCGCGCGCTCCCCCTTCCCGGCCGGGTGAGGGGAGTTCGCGCCGGGTTGCGCTCGATCAAGGCGCCGCCTCCCCGCGGCTCCCATGCTCCGTATCGTCACCAACCGGGAGACGAAGCGATGAAGAGCATGATCGACGGCCTGCGCGGCGCCGCCGGGCGCCCCCGCCTGATGGGGGAGATGATGCGCCGGCTCGAGCTCGAGCCGGACATCCTCGCGGCGCGCGGCCTCGACGTCGCGCTCGCCCAGGCCGCGCGGCGCTGCGCCGGCTGCGAGCACGAGGGGGCCTGCCGCTCCTGGCTCGCCGAGCACGAGCGCGCGGAGCACGCCCCCTCCTTCTGCGCCAACGACCGCTTCTTCGAGAGCGTCAAGGCCGGCGGCTGAGCGGCATCCGGCCACCCACCGCCGGCAACCGGCTCGCCGGTCAGCGGATGTCCGAGAGCAGCGGCGACCAGGTCGGGTCGGAGGCGTAGCCCGGCGTCGGGATCGGCACCTCCACCCGGCCGGTGATGTCGACCATGTAGAGCTGCCCGCCCGACTGCCCGCCGGGGTCGCGGAAGAAGACGATGTACTGCCCGTTCGGCGCCCAGGCCGGGCTCTCGTTGTGGAAGCCCTCCGTGAGGATGCGCTCGCCCGAGCCGTCGGGACGCATCACGCCGATCGAGAACTGTCCGCCGCGCATCTTCGTGAACGCGATCCAGTCGCCGCGAGGCGACCAGACCGGCTGCGAGTAGGTGCCCTCGCCGAAGGAGATGCGCTGCGGGTTCGAGCCGTCGGCGCCCATCGTGTAGAGCTGCTGCGAGCCGCCGCGGTCGCTCTCGAACACGATCTGGGTCCCGTCCGGCGAGAAGGACGGCGAGGTGTCGATGGCGAGCGTCGAGGTGAGCCGGGTCATCGTGCGGGAGACGAGGTCGATCAGGTAGAGGTTGGCGTTGCCGCCCTGCTGGAGCGTCATCACGATCGAGCGCCCGTTGGGCGAGAAGCGCGGGCTCGACGTCATGTCGGGGAAGTTGCCCACCGCCTGGCGCGCGCCGGTCTCGAGGTTGAGCACCTGGACGCGGGGCTGCTCGCCGGAGACCTGCGCCATGAAGGCGATCTCCTGGGTCCGCGGCGAGAAGCGCGGCGTCACCACGGAGTTGTCGCCGGGCGTCAGGTAGCGCACGTTGGCGCCGTCCTGGTCCATGATGGCGAGGCGCTTCAGGCGGTTCTCCTTGGGCCCGGTCTCGTCGACGAAGACGATGCGCGTGTCGAAGAAGCCGGCGAGGCCCGTGATGCGGGTGAAGACCGCGTCGGAGATGATGTGGCCCACCCGGCGCCAGTTGTTCGGATCGGTGAAGAATTGCTGGCCGGTGATCTGCTGGCCGGTCTGGACGTCCCAGAGCCGGAACTCGGTGCGCAGCCGCCCCTGGCCGTCGCGGGTGACGCGGCCGGTAACGAGGCCCTGGACGCCCGCCTGGCGCCACAGGTCGAACTGCGGCGCGGCGTCGAAGGCCGGCGTGCGCTCGGGGAAGCGGCTGCCCTCCAGCGGCGCGAAGTAGCCCGAGCGGGCGAGGTTCGCCGCGACGATGCCGGAGATCTGCGGGCCGAGATTACCCTCGCCGACGAACTCGGCGATGGCGATCGGCATGGGCTGGAACTGGCCGCCCTGGATGTCGATCACGAGCTCCGCGCGCGCGGGCGTCGGCGCGAGCGCCGGAATGAGGCCCGCGGTGGCGGCGACGCCGACGGCGAGGAGGCCGATCCGCAGGGCGTTCAGGACGAGGCGCATGGTCGGATGTCCGAGGTTCGCGGCCGGGAGGGGCCGCCTGTCGAGGGGTCTGTGGTCGGGAAGCCCGTGGCCGGGAAGCCCCCGGCCGGGAAGTCCCTGGCCGAGAGCGCGCGGGCGCCGGTCTCGCCGGCGTCGTCACGAGAACAGTGGATTGAAGTTCACCGTCAGGTTCCTCCAGTCCTCGTAGTAGGGGGCGAATTGGGCCGGAATCTGGAGCGGCGCGCACCGCCGCGTGGCACGCAGCGCGGAATCCGCCACCGACCTGAACAGCGGGTCCGGGGAGGTGTTCGTCACCTGCGGCTCCGTCACCAGGCTGCCGTCCTGGCCGAGCGCCATGCGCACGGCGGCGACCGGCGGGTTCTGCATCGCCTGCGCGGCGATCGGCACGTCCCAGCACGCCCGCAGCTGCGCCGTGATCAGCCCGACGAGCTGGTCGCGCATGCTCGGGTTGAGCCGCGGCGCGGTGCCGGTGTCGGTGCCCAGCGACGCGGTCCGGTTGATCTGCGCGGCGGCGGCGCCGGTCGAGGCGGCCTCCTCCGTCGAGCGCAGGATCGAGGCGATGTCGGACGGATCGAACCGGTCCGCCTCCTCGGCGACGCGGCTCGCGCGCGCCTCCTCGTCGTCGCGCCGGCGCGCCTCGGCGAGGCGGGCGGTGTCCGCCCGCTCGCGCGCCTCGCGCTCGCGGCTCTCGGCCTCGGCGACCCTCCGACGCTCCGCTTCGGCGGCGACCCGCCGGGCCGCCTCGGCCTGCGCCTGCTGGCGCGCGGCGCGCGAGGGCGGGAGCGGCGGGGGAACGGGGGCGGGCGCATCGGCCACGACCGGCGCGGGCGCAGCCGGCGTCGGCGGAGCCGGGTCGGGCGGCGGCGGGGGCGCCGGCGGCACGGGGGCCGGCTCGGCCACCGGCGTCGGGACCGGCGGCGCGGGGGGCGGCGGCGGGGGTGGGGGCGGCTCGCTCGCCGCGGCGACGGGCCGGTCGGCGACCTCCATGTCCGCGGGGCGGGTCGCCGGCGTCTGCGTATCGCGCGCGTCCTCGCCGGCGGGCCGCAGCTCCTGCTCGTCCGCGACACGCTCCGCGCGCGGCGCCGGCACCGGCTGCACCTCGGCCGCGTCCCGCTCGCCGCGGGTGATCTCGGAGAACTGGCTCTCCGTGATCATCTCGACGGCGATGCCCTCCTCCACCGACGGCAGCTCGGCCACGTCCGACACGACGACGAGCCCCGCCACGATCAGCGCGACGTGCGCCACGCCCGACAAGAGGAGACCCGGCTCGCGAAGGGAGGGGAGGCGGCGCAACGCCATGGCGTCAGGGACCGTCCGGCAGGGTGACGAGGGCGACGCGCTCGAAGCCGGCCTCGGTCACGAGCGCCATGATCTGGGCGACGCGGCCGTAATCCACCGAGCGGTCGCCCCGCACGAAGACCCGCGGCTCGGCCCCCTCCTCGATCCGCCCGGCGATCGCCGAGGCGATCTCGCCGTCCGCGATCGCGACGTCGTCGAGGTAGACGCGGCCCTCCGCGTCGATCGAGAGCGCGACGGGCTTCGCGTCGACGTTGAGCTGGCCCGCGCTCGCCTGCGGCAGGTCGAGGGGCACCCCCGCGGACAGGAGCGGCGCGGAGACCATGAACACGATGAGCAGCACCAGCATGACGTCGATGAACGGCGTCATGTTGATCTCGTTGATGGCGCGCGCGCGCCCGCGGCGCCTGCGCCGCCCGCCGCCGCCCGTCCCGGGTCCGCCGTGGGAGAACATGGCTGCCTCTTCCCCTTACGCCGCCGTGGCCAGGCGCTCGTCGACCTGGCGCGCCAGGATCGCCGAGAACTCGTCGGCGAAGCCCTCGAGCCGGATCTGCGCCTTGGCCACCTCGGCCTGGAACTTGTTGTAGGCGATGACCGCCGGGATCGCCGCGACGAGGCCGATCGCGGTGGCGAACAGCGCCTCGGCGATGCCCGGCGCGACGACCGCGAGCGAGGTGTTCTGCGAAGCCGCGATGGCGACGAAGGAGGTCATCACGCCCCACACGGTGCCGAACAGGCCGAGATACGGCCCGGCCGAGCCCACCGAGGCGAGGAAGATCAGCCGCGATTCGAGCCGCTCGACCTCGCGCTGGATGGTGACGTCGAGCACCTTGTCGATGCGCGCCGGCAGGCTCGCGACCGAGCGGCCCGAGCCGCCGAAGGAGCGCTTCCACTCGCGCATCGCCGCCACGAAGACCGAGGCGAGGCCCGTCGTCGGGCGCTCCTCGAGCGAGCGGTAGAGCTCCTCCAGCGAACGGCCCGACCAGAACACCTCCTCGAACCGATCCATCGCCCGGTGCAGGCGGCGGAACAGCAGCGTCTTGTCGATGATGATGGCCCAGCAGTAGACGGAGGCGACGACGAGCCCGATCATCACGAGCTTGACGACGATGTGCGCCTGCCAGAACAGGCCCCAGAGCGAGAGATCGGTCGTCATCCGCGATTGTCCTCGAGGTCGTCCGGGCGCGGGATCGCGCCGCCGGGGCGGGGTTGGTTCCGAATGAGGCTTGGTGGGTCCGAACGCGCCCGGGACACGTGGTTCGCGCCGCAACATGTCGAAAATATGAGCGTTTTCCCGCGCCGCCGCGACGCCCCGGCGCTGTTGCGATGAGGACACGATCAGGGTTAACGGACGCTTACGGGGCACGCGCGCGGGGGTGCGACGCAGGGGCGCCCCGGGCGCCCCGGGCGCCCCGGGCGCCCCGGGCGCCCCGGGGGGCGGCGCGTCCCCGGTCGTGACCTCGTCCGGATGGCGGTGGCGTTCCGGGCGCCCCTCGCGCACGATGGGCCCGCGGTTCGGGGGACCGCGCGAAGGGGGAACGAGGATGACGACTTCCGAGCTGATCGCGCTCGCCGGCTTCGCCGGCGCGGCCATCGCCATGCTGCTCGTGACGCAGACCAAGGAACGGGTCGCCTGGCCCGCATGGCTCGTGCCCGCCGGCGCGGCGATCCTCGTCGCCGCCGGAACCGGCGTCGCCGTCGCGAAGGACGGCCTGTTCGGGTTCTGGGAGGTCGTGGTCGCCTCGCCGTGGGGCGTGCAGATCTGGCTCGACCGCCTGGCGAGCACGACGGCGGCCTTCTTCCTCCTTCAGAACCGGGCGCGCGCCATCGGCATGAAGTCGGAGGTCTGGGTGCTCGTCGTCGTCTTCACCGGCTCCATCGGCCTTCTCGCGATGCTGGCGCGGACGGTCCACCTGGAGCGCCGCAAGGCGGCGTGAGGCCGCCCTCAGCCGCCGAGCCGCGCCCGCAGGCCCTCCGGAATGCGCGCCGGGCGCCCGTCCCGGATGGCCGCCACCTGGACGGAGGCGCTCACCAGCACCTCCTCGCCGCGCAGGATGCGCTGGGCGATCTCGATCGAGGCGCCCTTGACCGCGAGCGTGCGCGTCTCGACGGTGAGGATGTCGTCCATCCGCGCGGGCCGCGCCCAGTCGATCGCCATGCGCCGCACGGCGAAGGCGAGCCCGCCACCCTCCGCGTGCAGCGCCGACTGCGCCACCCCGGCGAGCCGCAGCTGGTCCGTGCGGCCGCGCTCGAGGTATTTCAGGTAGTTGGCGTGGTAGACGATGCCGGAGAAATCCGTGTCCTCGTAGTAGACGCGCACCACGAGCAGGTGCGCACCGTCCTCGAACCGGCCGGAGATCGGGATCAACGGGTCACGCATGGTGTCGCTCATGGCGCGGCGTCGTCCCCGCTCGGGAACAGCCCGAACTGCGTTCGGCCCGGGTCCCGGGACGGCTCCGGGAGCCCCAGGTGCCGGAAGGCGTGGGGGGTGAGCAGGCGCCCGCGCGGCGTGCGCTGCACGAAGCCCTTCTGGATCAGGTAGGGCTCGATGATCTCCTCGATCGCGTCGCGCGGCTCGGAGAGCGCGGCGGCGATGGTCTCGATGCCGACCGGCCCGCCGCCGAAATTGGTCGCGACCATGGTCAGGTACTTGCGGTCCATCACGTCGAGGCCGACCGGGTCGACGTCGAGGAGGCCGAGCGCCTTGTCGGCCAGCGCGCGTTCCACCGTCTCGGTGCCCTCGACGACCGCGAAGTCGCGCACCCGCCGCAGCAGGCGCCCGGCGATGCGCGGGGTGCCGCGCGCGCGCTTGGCGATCTCGTTCGCGCCGGCGTCCGACATGCCGAGCCCGAGCACGCGGGCTCCGCGCTTGACGATGAGCTCGAGCTCGCCGACCTCGTAGAACTCGAGCCGGACCGGGATGCCGAAGCGATCGCGCAGCGGCGTCGTGAGCAGGCCGGCACGGGTCGTCGCGCCCACGAGCGTGAAGCGCGGCAGCTCGATCTTGACCGAGCGCGCGGCGGGCCCCTCGCCGATGATGAGGTCGAGCTGGAAATCCTCCATGGCGGGGTAGAGGATCTCCTCGACCGCCGGGTTGAGGCGGTGGATCTCGTCGATGAAGAGCACGTCGCGCTCCTCGAGATTGGTGAGCTGCGCGGCGAGATCGCCCGCCTTGGCGATCACCGGCCCGGAGGTGGAGCGGAAGTTCACGCCGAGCTCGCGCGCGATGATCTGCGCGAGCGTGGTCTTGCCGAGCCCCGGCGGGCCGACGAAGAGCACGTGATCGAGGGCGTCGCCGCGCGCCTTCGCCGCGTCGATGAAGACCTGGAGGTTGGCGCGCGCCGCCTTCTGCCCGGTGAAGTCGGCGAGCGAGAGCGGACGCAGGGACGTGTCGAGGTCGTCCTCGCGCTTGATCGGGGAGACGAGTCGGTTCGGCTCGGTCACGGGCGTCTCGGTCTCCGGCGGGCAACGCGTGGCGCGGCTCGGCCGCGTCGCAGATCTCGTCTTTTACAGGCTCGCGCGCCGCGAGCCACCCCCCGCGCGTTTCCCGCGCCGGCCCTCGAGGGCGCAAACAGGGATGATCCCGGCTTTCCTCCCCAAGGCCAAGCCTTTGGAAGCACGACCGTTTTCACGTGCGAGCCGTTCGTGCGCCCCAATTTTCCGGGCCGAAAGGAAGCAATTCTCGGAACACGAATCCCGTCGTGTCGTTGGTGGGGCATTCCGGCGCCGCGCTCTGCCGTGGCGCTCCCGATATCGATGGAGGACATCCATGAAGTACATCCTCATGACCACCGCCGCCGCCCTGATGTTCGTCGCGCCGGCGAGCGCCCAGACGACCGCGCCCGAGCCCGTGGTCGATTCGGCCCCGGCCGTTCCGCAGACCGCGATCGGCGTGCAGGAGCGTCGCCGCCTGCTGACCGACGACGATGCGACGGCCGCCCCGGCCGGCATGCTGATCGGCGAGGAGACCAGCTCCTGGTACGTGGACTGCACGGATCCGGGCGTGGTGTGCGAGAACTACGAGAACCTCGCCACCGGTTCCGTCGGCACGATGGGCGCGCCCGAGCCGGTCGTCGATTCGGCCCCGGCCGTTCCGGAGACCGCGATCGGCGTGCAGGAGCGCCGCCGCCTCAACACGTCGGACGACGATACCGCGGCCCCGGCGGGCCAGCTGATCGAGCGTCAGTGACGCGCGACGCGCCGCCCCTCGGGGCGAGTGACGCGAGACGGAGAAGCCCCGGCGCGAGCCGGGGCTTTTTCGTGCGCGCGGGCTGCGATCCGGGTGCAGTGGCACGGATCGGCTGCGGACGCATCGCCAAAGAAAAAGAGCCCCGGCTTTCGCCGGGGCTCCTCTCGAACCGTGCGGGACGGATCAGAAGTCGCGCTGGATGCGCAGACGGCCGGCCCAACGCGAGCCGTCGTCGTTCGTGGCCGTGACGGACTGGACGCCGTTGTTGTAGACCCACACGCGGTTCTCGGTGTCGATCTCGGTGTAGGCGACGTCGGCCGAGAAGGTCAGGCCGGACACCGGACGCCAGTTCAGGCGGGTGCCGAGCTGCCACCAGGTGTAGTCCTGCACCGTGCCGGTGACGACGATCGCGCCCGGAGCGGCCTGGAACGCGGCGGTGGTCGGAACGTCGACCTCGCCGTACGCACCCTGGATGTCCTGCCAGATGGTGGGGGTCCAGTAGTGACGGAAGGCGGCCGCGAGCGACCAGGCCTCGGTCGTGACCAGCGAGGTGCCGAGCACGTTGACGTAGGCGTCGTTCAGGCCGACCGAGAACTCCGACACGAGGTTCGGGGCATCGGCGTAGGAGACCGCACCGTCGGCGTAGACCGCCTGCAGCCACAGGGCGTCGCCGGCCGCGATCATCGGCAGGCGGATGTTGATGCCGGCGCCGATCGCCCAGCCCAGCTCGTCGTCGATCGCGACGTTCGGGACGTTGTGACGGACCTGATGCAGGGCACCCATGACCTGCGCCGAGCCCCACGCCTGAGCGACGTTCAGGTTGGCGACGAGGTCCGGCAGCTCCTGGCCGCCGTAGATGTTCACGCCCGCAGCGTTGAGGATGTTCGTGCGACGCGCACGGCCGTCCTCGACGGCCACGGTGGCCGAGAAGCCCGACCCGAAGGTCGCGGTGTAGGCGAGGACCTCGACGGACGGATCCGAGAGACCCTCGGACGCGGTCATCAGGTTGCCGCCGAAGAACGAGAAGAACGACGTGATGCGACCGGCGGTCAGACCAGCGAACTGGATGAAGCCCTGGTCGAGCACGGCGTTGCCGGCGCCGTCCGTACGGTCGGCGTTGATGCGGATGAACGAGCGCAGCGTGCCCATCTCGGTCGCCGTGCGGGCGTCGAACGCGATCGAGCCGCGGGCGAAGAAGTTGATGTCGTCCTGCGTGCGGTTGACGGCCGTGTCGAGGTTCTCGGCGAAGCGATACTCGGCGCGGACGTAGCCGGAGATCTGCAGGCAGGTCTCCGTGCCGGGGATCACGAAGAAGCCCGTGCCGCCGATCGGGGCGTTCGGGCAGGTGCGGACGTAGTCGACCGGCGCCGCGGCGCGGACCGGAAGATCGGCAGCTTGAGCCCCGGCGACCGCGACGAGACCGGCGGCAGACCCGAGGAGAAGGCTCTTGGCGAGCTTCATTAGATGACCTCCAAAGTTTCGAGACCCTGGGGGGCCGGGTGTTTCGCCACGAGAACTCTTCGAGACTCGGAAGCTGTCCCTTTTCCCCTGTGACCCGCCGCCGAGCCGTTGGCGCCGACGACGAGCTGCGACCGAGGACCCCCCGTCGCGAGAAGAGGTTTGCCGTGCACCCCGCGCCGGATCAAGCGCGATTGCGCCCCCGCGCCGGCCGAAGGGCCTCTTCGGAGGGCTGTGTTGCACAAAGGCCACGAGAATGGCCGCTTCCAGGCAGGAAAACGGCGGTGTCGGGCGGCGGAACGGCCCGCCGCCACGGCTCGGGCGGCGATCCCGAGCCGTCGCGGAGCACGGCGCGGCCTTCGGCGCCTCGCGGGTGTGCGCGCGTGCGGGCGCGTTCGTTCGCTGCTCTGTCTCGCCGGCTTCGCGGAAGGATCGTCGCCGAAGTATCGCCGCGACGTAGCGTCTCCGCACGTGGACGCGGGCCCGCATCCCGCGAATCACCCGCGATACGGCGTGCGGGCGCGACGGCGCAGCCATCGAATGCGCAGAGAGCCGCGTCGAGCCACGGCGCGCCAAGGATTACCGAAGCTTGTCCACCGGGCCTTATTCTTGCCGTGAGCGGCGTGGCACCGTTGCCGCAAGCGTCCCCGGGATGAGCGGCCGGGCCTTACCGTGAGATGAACTGTTTTTGATTCGCAGAGGACTTGTCGCGAGGATGAAACTCACGTACCTGAAAGACCTGACGTCATAGACGACGCGTGAGCGGGATCGCGATTCGGTGTTCGGTGACACGCCGCATGCAGCTCCGCTCGCTCTCGATCCCTTGTCACGAGATTAGGACCGGCTCAATGAGCGACACGACTCAACCGAACAACTACATCGAGCTCGCCGCGGAGATCGTCTCGGCCTACGTGAGCAACAACTCGCTGCCGACGGCGGAGCTGCCCGGCCTGATCGATGCCGTGCACGGCGCGCTGACCAAGGTCGCCACCGGTGCGACGGAGCAGCCGGTCGAGGCGCCCGTCCCCGCCGTGCCGATCAAGAAGTCGATCACGCCGGACTACATCATCTGCCTGGAGGACGGGAAGAAGTTCAAGTCGCTCAAGCGCCACCTGCGCACGAAGTACGACATGACTCCCGACCAGTACCGCGCGAAGTGGGGCCTGCCGGCGGACTACCCGATGGTCGCGCCGAACTACGCCAGCGCCCGTTCCGAGCTCGCCAAGGCGATGGGCCTCGGCGCGCAGCGCCGCAAGGCGGAGCCCGAGGCCGCCCCGGCGCCGGCCCGCGGCCGCGGCCGCAAGAAGGTCGCCTGAGCGAGGCTCGCGCGCACGATCTCCGCCGTTTCGGCGACGCATGTGGGAAGGCCGCCTCCGGGCGGCCTTCTCGCGTTCGGAGACCTCACATCCCGCGTCGGGATCTGGCCGCCTGCAGCGTGTTCGCGAGCAGGCAGGCGATCGTCATCGGGCCGACGCCGCCCGGCACCGGCGTGATCGCGCCCGCCACCGCGGCGGCCTCGGCGAAGGCGACGTCGCCCACGAGGCGCGTCTTGCCCGCGCCCGCCTCCGGGTTCGCCACCCGGTTGATGCCGACGTCGACGACGATCGCGCCCGGCTTGATCCAGTCCCCGCGCACCATCTCCGGACGCCCGACCGCGGCGACGAGGACGTCCGCGCGCCGGCAGACGGCGGCGAGATCGCGGGTGCGCGAATGGGCGATCGTCACCGTCGCGGAGCGCTGGAGCAGGAGCTGCGCCATGGGCTTGCCGACGATGTTCGAGCGCCCGATCACCACCGCCTCGAGGCCGGCGATGTCGGTGCGCACGGACGAGATCAGCATCGCGGCGCCGAGCGGCGTGCACGGCACGAGGCCCGGCATGCCGGTGGCGAGGCGCCCGACGTTGACCGGGTGGAAGCCGTCCACGTCCTTCTCCGGCACGATCGCCTCGATCACCGCCTGCGCGTCGATCTGCGGCGGCAGCGGCAGCTGCACCAGGATGCCGTCGACGGCCGGGTCGGCGTTGAGCGTGGCGACGAGCGCGAGCAGTTCGGCCTGGCCCGTCGAGGCCGGCAGGCGGTGCTGGAAGGAGCGCATCCCCGCCTCCACCGTCTGCGCCGCCTTGTTGCGCACGTAGACCTGGCTCGCCGCGTCCTCGCCCACGAGCACCACCGCGAGGCCGGGCACGACGCCCCGCGTCGCGAGGCCGCGGACGTCCTCCGCCACGCGGGCGCGCAGGCCGGCGGCGTAGGCCTTGCCGTCGATGAGGGTGGCGGTCATGAGGCTCTCCCGGCGTGGGCGACGCGGCCCCTCCGGGCGGCGCACGCCGCCTCCAATGACCCGTTCGCGGTGTGGTTTCAAGCCCTCGCGCCGAGGCGAACTCCGCCCGGCGGAAGCCGTCGCCGGAGGCGCCGACGACTGCCGATCTTCCGGTCCGCGCCGCGGCGCCGGTCGACTACGTCCGCACCTGCCCGAACGCCCCGATCGGCGGCACGGGCTTCTTCGTGATCCCCGGCACGGAGACCTGCCTGCAGATCTCCGGGTATGTTCGGGTGGACTATCGCTTCCAGGAGCAGGACGAACGCACGATCGATCGTCGTGAGGACGACGTCGAGTTCTTCGCGCGCGGCTCGATCGCGTTCGACGCCCGCACCCCGACCGAGTACGGCACGCTGCGCTCTTTCATCCGCATCAATGCCGATAGCTCGCTGACGCGTGGCTCCGCCGGGTGGGCGGCTAACTCCGCGACCACCAACGAGCGGACCTGGACCGCTTCCTCGCAGGGGCAGGGCGCCGCGCTCGACCAGGCATTCATCCAGTTCGCTGGTCTGACCGCAGGCCGCATCACGTCGTTCTTCTCCTTCTGGGGTGGGAACATGATGTCGGTCAACAACGGTGTGTCCGATCCGTCGACCGAGGTTCTGGCCTATACTGCGACCTTCGGCTCGGGCTTCTCGGCTACCGTGTCGATCGAGAACGGCGTCACCCGTCGTGAGGGCATCGGCGACAATACGGCTCTGATTCCGGCCGGTCAGGTGCCGCTCGGCTATGGCGGCCAGGAGCTGCCGGACCTTGTCGCCAACCTGAACGTGGCCCAGGCTTGGGGCTCTGCCCAGGTCATGGGTGCCCTGCACCAGGTTCGTCACAACCAGCCGGTCGCCGTCGACGACGAGATGGGTTGGGCGATCGGCGCCGGCGTCAACATTCGCCTGCCGATGATCGCCGCTGGCGACGCTCTCTGGCTGCAGGCGACATACGCCGACGGCGCGGTCGACTATGTCAATCCGCCGACGACCGTGTCCGAGTTCGGGCTGCGGGCGCGTGACGCGAATGCGAACACCGTGAACGGCGTGACGTCGCTCGACACCACGCAAGCCTGGTCGGTCGCGGCTGGCTTCCGCCACTTCTGGACCCCGGCCTTCTGGCAGGACATCCAGGGCGCTTACGGCGAGGTCGAGAACGAGTGGTTCCGTGCCGCTGTTCCGGCGAGCGTCGCCAACAACAGCACTCAGGATTACACCTGGTGGCAGCTCGGCACCGCTCTCAACTGGCGCCCGGTTACCGGCCTCTTGTTCCGCGCCGACGTCGTCTACACTCAGGTCGACACCGACATCCCGGTCCAGCTGAACAACTGGACCGCCGCGAACAACCTCATCGATGACGAGGGTTCCCGTTGGGTCGGCCGTCTGCGCATCCAGCGCGACTTCTGATCGGTACCCGCAGATCTTTCGAAGCCCCGGCCTGATGCCGGGGCTTCTCTCGTTTCCGAGACGCCCAGCCCGCCTGCCAATACTCCAGCGTCACCCCCGCCGCCCCTCCACCTTCCGCATCTCCTCGTGGAGATCGTCGGTCCGCAGGTGCCCATATCGCGCGCTCATCTGCAGCGTGCGGTGCCCCAGCACGCGGCTGAGCTTGTACAGGTCCCCGCCGGATTGCACCCACCACGATGCGAACGTGTGGCGCAGGTCGTGGAAGCGGAAATCGGCGATGGCGGCGCGCTCGCAGGCGGCGCGAAAGCCCTTCTTGTTGCAGAGGATGCGCGTCCCGTCGGGCTTGCAGAACAGGAAGCGCGACGACGGCCGCCCGGGCCTCGCGATCAAATCCGAGATCGTCGCGATCGCCGCATCCGAGAGCGGCACCCGGCGCGGCGAGTTGGTCTTCGTCTCCTGGAGGTGGATCTCGCGCCGGCGCAGGTCGATCGCGTCGAGCGTCAGTGAGAGCAGCTCCTCCTTGCGCATCCCCGTCTCGACAGCCAGGACGAGCTGCGGCTTGAGCGTCTCCGACGCCGCCGCATGCAGCCGCTCGAACTCGCGGCGCGTCAGGAAGCGCGTGCGCGGTGGCGCCTCCTTCAAGAACTTCTTGCTCAGCGCCGTGATCGGGTTCGCCTCGAGCCATCCCCACGAGATCGCCATCGAGCAGACCGTCCCGAGAAAGGCGATATCGCGGCGGATGGTCGTGTCGCAGACACCCTGATCCTTGCGTCGCGACACGAAGAGCGCGAGCGTCGACCTGTCGATCTCGTGGAGGCGCAGGAGCGGAAAAGCAGACAGCCAGTTCTTCGCGTTGGAGCGATAGGTCCGGCGCGTACCCTTCTTCACGGTCGCCTCGCGAAAGAAGCGATCGATCGTCTCGGCGAGCGACTTCGCGTGGGAGCGCGACGCCCGCGAAAGGCGTCCGGTCTTGACCGGAGCCGACGGCAGAAGAGAAGGACTCGACGTTTTGAGAGAAGATCGCAGTCCATGCGATCTTCTACTCTTAGTTTTTATTGTCGTCGCGGACATTCTTTTTCCCTTATTGCGCTCCTGGCGATGTCGGACACTAGCTCCCTTGCGTTCGTACTTCGAGATCGGCGGCCGATTCCCTGCGGTCGGCCGCTCTGCAATTCGTTCGCGTCTACGGCGAGATAATCGGCCCTGCGGAAGGACGGCAAGTAGCGGAATACACGAGGAACGTGTGTGGATACGGCTTCCTCCGCCTGCATCCTCCGGGATGTCTCGACGTGGGCGCGCGTCGGACGGAAATCTATATATATGTGGATTACAATTAAAAGTAGCTTTCGCCACAAACGTAAAAAGACGTGGAGGAATGTAAGCGACACAAGCCGCGACGTTCTGTCGCAGTAATAACACCGCGTTCTACACGCACACGGAGGCAGTGTGCTGAAATAGCAACAGCATAAATCGGTGTGAACGCCAGGATCGAATCGGAATGGCGTGCGCCAACGTGATTTGATGCAAGCTCGAGCGTGACGCTCGGCCCGTCGTCCATGCAGCCGGAATCCGCGTTGGCCATCCGGTGCCACGCTTGCGAGGGGAGCGGATGCCGCCACTGCGGGTCGGCGCCGCGTCGGCCTCGCACGCGTCGTCCGCCGCCGTTGGCCGGCGGCGCGCCGCGACCCGTCGACGAGGTGCACGAGCCGGCGTGCCGTCCGTGCTGCACGAGCCCCAGCGCCGCTCTTCCTGCGGCCGCTCGACGACGCTTCGACGACGGGACGGCATGCGCGTACGCGAGTTTTCCTTCCGGCGTCGGGCGTGTATTGCGGGGGAGCCCGCGTCAGGCGCGGGCGGTCGGCTCGAGCCAGGAAAGGGACGGGGGATGGCAGCGCGCGCGAGGAAGACGCCGGCCCCGGCGGATGCGGCGCCCGCGCCCGCCGCCGAGGCGCAGGACGCGGCGGCCAGGCCGGCGCGCAAGCGCCCCTACGTCCTCGAGTCTCAGATCGGCTTCCTCATCCGCAAGGCCCATCAGCGCCACCTCAGCATCTTCGCCGCGCACATGCCCGAAAGCCTCACGGCGCAGCAATTCGCGGTGATGGCGAAGCTCAACGAGGTCGGCCCCGCCTCGCAGAACTCGCTGGGGCGGCAGGCGGCGATGGACAATTCCACGATCAACGGCGTCGTCGTGCGGCTCGTCGAGCGCGGGCTCGTCGAGAAGGTGCCCGCGCCGGAGGATCGGCGCATGCACCTCGTCCAGCTCACGGCGGAGGGCCGTCGCACGATCGGGCGCGTGCTGCCGATGGCGAGCGAGATCACCCGGATGACGCTGGCGCCGCTCTCGCGCACGGAGCAGGCGACGCTGGTGCGGTTGCTCAAGCGGCTGGGCTAGCCTGGATCGGGGGCCGCGATCAGAGCAGCGCCAGCGACAGCCAAGGGAACAGCGCGAGCAGCACGAGCGCGACGCAGCTCACGAGGAAGAAGGGGATCGTCACGGCGAAGACGCGCATCGCGCTCACCCCCGAGACGCTCGCGGCGACGTAGAGACCGATGCCGACGGGGGGCGAGAGCAGGCCGAGGATCAGGTTGACCGAGACGAAGACGCCGAAGTGCAGCGGGTCGATGCCGTAGACCTCGGTCGCGATCGGCAGGAGGATCGGCACGACCATGATCAGGCCCGGGATGCCGTCGATGACGGTGCCGATCACCAGGAGCGCGACCAGCACGAGGAGCATGAACGCCGTCGGCGTCGTCGCGATGTCCTGGATGTACCCGGCCGCGGTCTGCGGCACCTGGCCGAAGACGAGCACCCAGGAGAACACGCCCGCCGCCGCCACGAGGAAGAGGACCAGCGCGGTGTTGAGCCCCGTGCGGACCAGGATCTTCGGGAAGTCGGCAAGCCGCAGCTTGCGGGTGTAGAGGAGCCCGATCAGCGTCGCGAGCACCGCGCCGATGGCGGCGCTCTCGGTGGGCGAGGCCACGCCGCCGACGATGGTGCCGACGATGACGCCGGGGATGGCGAGCATCGGCAGGGCCTCGAGCACGGCGCGCAGGCGGGCGCTCCAGGGCAGCGCCTCACCGCGCGGGTAGGCGTACTTGCGCCCCAGGAAGGCGATCGTGCCCAGGAACAGGCCAGACAGCATCAGGCCGGGGATGATCCCCGCCACCAGCATGTCGCGCACCGCGACCTGCGCCAGCACGGCGTAGACGACGAAGACGATCGAGGGCGGGATGATCGGCCCGAGCAGGCCGCCGAAGGCGGTGATGCCGACGGCCAGCCCCTTGTCGTAGCCCGCCTTCGTCATCTCGGGCACCATCACCTGGCTCATCATGGCGATCTGCGCCGTGGCGGAGCCGAGGATCGAGGCGACCAGCATGTTGGCGAGAAGGTTGACGTAGGCGAGCCCGCCCTTCACCGCGCCGACGAAGGCGGCGGCCAGCCGCACGAGCCGGGTCGTGATGCCCGCCGCGTTCATGATCTCGCCGATCAGGATGAAGAGCGGGATGGCGAGCAGGCCGAAATTGTCGAGGCTCTGGAACAGCTGGAGCGGGTAGGAATCGAGGAGGACGGCGTTCCCCGAGCCGTAGATGAACGCCACCGCGGCCCAGCACAGGACGAGGCCGATCGGCACGCCCAGCACGAGCAGGACGAGGAAGACGGCGGCGGTCATGGGCGTGTCGCGGTCATGGAGGGATACGCGCTCCTCGGGGTCTTCAGCCTTCGCCGACGATCGCGTCCTCGCCGCCGACGAGGGGCTCGACGAGGCCGAGCTCCTCCATCAGGTTCGTCGCGGCGTGGACGGTCGCGGTGAGGGCGAACCAGGGGACGATGAGGAAGAAGACCGCCTTGGGCATGCCCAGCACCGGCGTCACCTCGGTGTAGATGAAGTTGAACGTCGCGCCCTCGAAGGCGGAGACGTCGAAGCCGGCGGCGGCGAGGCGCGGCAGGTCGAACCAGCGCCAGCAGGTCCAGAACAGGAAGACGCCGAAGGCGAGGGCGACGATCGCGACGACGATCCGCAGGAGCCGGGCGGCACCGGGCGAGACCACCTCCTGGAGGAGGTTCACCGACGGGTCGCTGCGCGCGCGCAGCATCAGCGAGGCGCCCACGAACCCGGTCATGATCATCATGTAGACGGCGATCTCGTCCGCCCAGGCCAGGACGACGCCGCCGAGACGAAGCGCCACGTTCGCGGAGACGAGGAGCGCCATGCCCGCGACGAGGCCGATCAGGAACAGCCTGTCGAGGCGCGCCAGGAGATCGGACAGGCGGCGCACGGCGGTCGCGGTCGGCACGGGCGGCTCCTCCTCGGCTCCGTCGGGGCGATCGCCCGCCGCGGGGCGGGCGATCCGATCCGTGACTGGCTCAGAGCCCGGCGGCGAGCTCGCGCAGGCGCGCGACGTAGGGCGTCTGCTCGGCCCACATCGCATCCCAGCGCGCGACGACGTCGCCGAAGAACTCGGGGCCGACGTCCTTGACGATGGTCAGCCCGTCGACGTCCTCGAGCCGCGCGAGCTTGTCGTCCTCCTCGGCGACGAAGCGGTCGATGATGCGGTCGCAATGCGTCTGCACCGCCTCGCGCACGATCGCCTGGTCCTCCGGCGGGAGGCCGGCCCAGACGCGGCCGGAGACGAGCGCCACCATGCCGAACATGTGGTGGTTCGTCACCATCATGAACGGGGCATGCTCGTAGTAGCGGAAGTTGATGATCGACTCGAAGTCCATGTCGATCGCGTCGATCTGCCCGTTGGCGAGCGCGTCGTAGACCTGGGTGAGCGGCATCGGCGCCGGGGCGGCGTCGAGCAGCTCGAAGAAGGTGCGGATCGCGGGCGCCGGCGTGATGCGGAAGCGCTTGCCGGCGAGGTCGCCGACATCCTCGATCGGCTGGCGGGTGAGGAGCTGGCGCATGCCGGTCATGGCGAAGCACGGCCCGACCGTGCCGGTCGCGGCGGGGAGCTTCTCCAGCATCTCCTGCGCGGGCTCGCTGCGCAGGATCGCGGCCGCGCCCTCGATGTCCTCGACGAGGAACGGCGCATGCAGCGCGGCGATGTCCGGCACGCGGGTCGTCACCTCGGCGGTGGTGAGCCAGGCCATGTCGAGGGCGCCGGTCTGGAGCTGCTGGAGCATGGTCGATTCGTTGCCGAGCTGCCCCGAGGGGAAGACCGCGATCGAGAATCGCCCGTCCGAGAGCTCGGAGAGCGTCTCGCCGAGGGCCGCCGCCTCCTGGTTCCAGACGTGCGCCGGCGGTGTGATCATGCCGATTCGGAACTCGCGCTGCGCCTGCGCCTGCGCGCCCCCGGCGAGGCCGACCGTCGCGAGGACGACGGCGATCGCCGTGCTGGTGAGATGCTTCATGGTCCTGCTCCCGTTCTCGTCTCGATGCCGCTGTTCTCTTCGCGGGTTCCTCTGCCGACACGCCGCGCTGCGGAGGCGTCGTCGATCAGCGTTGGCCGTCGCGCACCGTGATGCCCTCGGGCGTCAGCCCGCCGATGCGGGCGTGGACGCGCCCGCCGGTGGTCATCACGAGCACGTAGGCGAGCTCGTCCGGACGTGGCGCGTCCGGCACGCCGACCTCCATCGCGTCGAAATGCGAGCGCACGTAGGAGGCGTCGACATGGGTGATCGGCACGTCGAGCCGCGCCCCGGCGGCGCCGACCTTCTTCGTCGACGGCACGATGGCGAGCGCGCCGCCCAGCGCCTCGCGCATGGCGTAGCCGCCCGGCACGTGCCAGAGCGCGCCGTGCTCGATCTCGCCGGCGACGCCGACGATGGCGCCCTTGCCGTAGCCCTGGATCGCCTTCGGGTCGCCGCCGAGCGCGTCGATGAGCTTCATCGCCATGGCGACGCCCAGCGGCTTCAGGTCGTCCATGAAGCCCGCGATGTCCGGCGCATAGGCGCCCGCGAAGGGGTTCGCGATCACGGTGAGGATCGCGCCCTTCTTCAGCGGCTGCGAGGCGGGCGGGCCGCCCTCGTGCCGGATCTCCTCGATGATCAGGACGTCCTTGCGGACGGCGATCTCGGCCATGGCGGCATCCCCCTGTTCGTCTTCTCGTTGTCGATCCACCGGAGCGGCGGGTGTCCCACCACGCGCACGACGCCGCCCAGCACGACGAGCGCGCCCGCGATCAGCCCCGCCGCGACGTAGTCATCGGCCATTCGCTCGCCCGCGTCGAGGGCCGATTCGACCTCTTTCGACGACAGAGGCCCGACGCCGACGGTGACGAGCCGCTCGCCGAGGTCGGAATCCGGCGAAAGCGTCGAGGCGGGTGCGCGCCGCACCGCGGGGTGGCCGGGCAGGTCGACGGCGTTGGCGACGAGCGTCGCGGCGACGTCGGCGACGGCCGCGGACGACGCCACCACGGTGACGCTGTCGGCGATGCCGAGGGAATGGCTGCGCCCGTGCCGGCCGCTGGTGGCGATGCCGCGGATGGGCGAGCCGGCGGCGACGACGAGATCGCCCGGGCTCCGCGGCGCGGCGGGATCGACGGCGATGTGGGCGCCGAGCGGCTCGGCCTCCGGCGCGAGGTGGAGCGCGATGTCCCCGCCGTCGTTGACGTAGGCGCGGGCGATCGCCGGGTCCGCGGTCGTCGCCGCGAGCACCGTCTCGGCGACGGCGCCCGCGACGCCCGCCATCGGCGTGACGAAGGCCGGGCGGAAGCGCGCGGCCGCGCACCACATGATCCGGGCGGTTTCCCCGGTCACCGGTGCGTCGCCTCCGACGACCGGGCGGCGCAGCAGGGGCAATTCCGCGACGAGCTCGTCCAGCACCGTCTCGAAGCGGGCGACGGCTCGCGCATACGCCATCGCGACGGCCGCCTGCGGCCCGAACGCCTCGGCCACGATGTCGATCGGCCCGTGGTGCAGGTGCAGGCGCCGCCCGTCCGGCAGGATGCGGTGAGCGGCGCGCTGCATCAGCGGGGCCCCCGGCCGGCGCGTGCCCTCGACGAACGCGCCTTCGGGAAATGCCGCGCTTCCATCGGCCACGCCTCGCCGTCGGCGGCGGGCACGGCGACCTGCCGCTCGACCCCGCCGAGCGAAGAGAGCGGGCGCACCGCCTCCATGTAGCCGCCGAGCGCGCGGTAGTCCTCGAGCGTCATGGTGAACTCGATCGGCGCGACGAGCGCCGGCGTCGGCACATGGCCGAAGGCGTTCTCGGGCAGGCGCGTCACGTCGACCATGTAGGTGATGCCGCCGCCCGGCCAGACGTAGACCTCCGCCCCGCCGCTGGTGACGCGCGTGAGGGCGTCCTTCACCGAGCGGGTGAGCCGCACGGGGTTCTCGGTGACGCCCGCGCGCAACGAGCCGCCGGCGCCGCCGATGAACAGGACCGAGCACAGGGCCGGCTCGCAATTCTCCTGCACCCGCTCGACGCTGGCGCGCACCGCATCGGGCATCGGCGTCTCGACGGGGCGCAGAGCCTCGTCGAGGACGAAGAAGGCGGCGTGGTCGCCGGTGGTCGAGACCATGAGCAGGGTCGTACCGGGACGCGCCACCTTCGGGTCGAACGACTCCAGGATCGTCAGCGGGTCCTCGATGTCCGTGCCGCCCCAGCCGGAGCCCGGCTCGGCGACGCGGAAATAGCGGCCGGGGGTCGAGCGGCGGCCGCGCAGCTTGATCCCCGTCGGCGGCACGTCGAGGAGCTTGCCGGCCTGGTGCTCGGAGAGCACGCCGGTGATGTGGTCGTCGACGACGACGACCTCGTCGACGTGCTCGAACCATTGCTTGGCGAACATGCCGATGGCGGCCGAGCCGCAGCCCACCCGCATGCGGTGCTCGACGACCCCGTCGATGACCGGCGGCGCGCCGGCCTGCACCACGATCGAGACGCCGTCGTCGACGGCGAGCTCCACCGCCTGCTTGTTGCACAGCGCCAGCAGCGCCTCGCAGGTCATCCGGCCCTCCTTCTTGGAGCCGCCGGTGAGGTGGTGGACGCCGCCGAGCGAGAGCATCTGCGAGCCGTACTCGCCGGTGGTCACGTGCCCGATCGGCTCGCCGCCGTAGCGCACGAGGGCGCGCTCGGCGCCGAGATGCCGGTCGGTGTCGATCTTCGCCTTGACGCCGCAATAGCTGAAGATGCCCTCGGTCACGACGGTGACCATGTCGACGCCCTCGACCCGCGAGGACACGATGAAGGGCGCGGGCTTGTAGTCCGGGTACGTCGTCCCGGCGCCGACGGCGGTGACGAAGCGCGACGGCGACGGTGCCAGGGCCCCGTCCCACTCCGCACCCTCTCCGAGGAAGGCCGTCACGGCATCGCCGTGCTCGACGGCCTTCTCCAGCAGCACCAGCGGGTCGACGCGGGTGAGGACGCCCTCGACATTGGCGTAGCGGTCGCAGGCGCCCGAGCGGCCCTCCGCGATGTAGCAGAGCACCGGGCAGGCGTCGCAGCGGATCTTGCCCGGCGGTGGCGGCGCGACCGTGCCGGCGCCGTCGATCTCGGGGGCCTCACGGGTCATGGCCGGGCTCCCGCGGCACGGGCCGCGGCGAGCGCGGCGTGGACCTTGCCGGGCGTGGCCGGCAGGTCGCGGATCAGCACGCCCGTCGCGTCGCGGATCGCGTTGAGGATCGCCGGCGCGGTGGGGATCAGTACCTGCTCGCCGATGCCCTTGGCGCCGAAGGGGCCGTGCGCGTCCGCCTCCTCGACAAGGATCGAGGTGACCCGCGGCATGTCGCCGACCGTGGGGATCAGGTAGTCGTGCAGGTTCTCGGTGCGGCCGGGGATGTATTCCTCCATCAAGGCGAGGCCGAGCCCCTGTGCCGAGCCGCCCTCGATCTGGCCCTCGATCAGCGTCGGGTTGACGGCGCGGCCGACGTCGTGGGCGCAGATCAGCGCGAGCACCCGCACGCGGCCGAGCTCGACGTCGACCTCCACCTCAGCGAGATGTGCGCCGAAGCCGAAGGCGGCATAGGGCTCGCCCTGGCCGTTGGCGTCGAGCGGGCTCGTCGGCGGGTCGAACGTCTCCTCGGCTGCGAAGACGAAGCCGTGCGCGTCCGGCTCGAGGCCGGCGAGATCGAGGCTCGCCGAATCGCGACGTCCATCGTCGGCGCGCAGCATCGTGCCGTCGAGCGAGAGCCGGGCGTCGGGACCGGCGTTGAGGCGAAGCAGCAGCGTCTCGCGCAGCGCCGCCCCGGAGCGCAGCGCGGCGGCGCCGGTGACGAAGGTCTGGCGCGAGGCGCTGGTCTTGCCGGCGTCGGGTGTCAGGTCCGTGTCGGCCCCGACGAGGGCGACCTGACCGACCGGAAAGCCCAGCGCGTCGGCGAAGATCTGCGCGACGACCGTGTTCGAGCCCTGCCCGATGTCGACGGCGCCCTGATGCAGCACGAGCCGCCCGTCCGGCCCGAGCCCGGCGCGGATGGTCGAGGGGTTCGACATCGAGGTGTTGCCGCAGCCGTACCACATGCCAGCGACCCCGACGCCGCGGCGCAACGGGCCGCCGGCCGTCGCGTTGAACGCCCGCGCCGCCGCGCGCCGTTCCCGCCAATGCGGCACGAGCGCCTCGAAGCAGGCGCGGATGCCGACGCCCTGCGCGAACACCTGGCCCGTCACCGTGGGCGCGCCGTTGGTCAACGCGTTCCGGATCCGGAAGTCGAGCCGGTCGAAGCCCAGCGCGTCGGCGAGCTCGTCGAGCAGCGTCTCCTGTGCCACGGCCGCCTGCGGCACGCCGAAGCCGCGGAAGGCGCCGGCCGGAACGGTGTGGGTGTGGATCGCCGCCGTGCGCGCCTCGTAATGCGGCACGAGGTAGGGCCCTGAGGCGTGGACCGGCACGCGGTTCGCGACGGTGGGCCCCCAGGAGGCGTAGGCGCCGGTGTTGAAGGTGCCCTCGAAGCGCATGGCGTGGAGCGTGCCGTCGGCCTTCGCGCCGATCCGCACGGTGATGGCGGAGGGGTGGCGCTTCGTGGTCGAGGCCATCGACTCGGGGCGCGTGTAGACGACGCCCGCGGGCCGCCCCGTGACCCAGGCGGCGAGCGCCACGAAGGGCTGGAGCGAGAGGTCGAGCTTCGATCCGAAGCCGCCGCCGACCGCGGAGGGAATGATCCGCACGGCGTCCGGCGGCAGCGCCATGATGGCGGCGAGGTCGTCGCGGTCCATGTGCGGCGCCTGCGTGCAGGCGAAGACCTCGATGCGGTCGCCGACGCGCCGGGCGAAGCCGGCTTCCGGCTCGATGTAGGCGTGCTCGACGAAGCCCGTCGTGTAGGCGCCCTCGACGACGACGTCCGCGTCCGAAAGCGCCGCCTCGGCGTCGCCACGGCGCACGAGGCCGCGGACGAGGACGTTGCCGGCGCGCGTCTCGTGGACGAGGGGGGCGTCGGGCCTGCGCGCATCGTCGGGCGTGAGCACGGCCGCCAGCGCGCTCCAGGTCACCGGGAAGGTCGCGAGGTCGAGGGCGCGGATCGCCGCCCGCTCGCCGACGATCGCCGCCACCGCCTCGCCGCGGAAGCGCGCGACGCGCTCGGCGAAGACGGGTTGGTCGGCGAGGGGCGGGATCACGCCGTGGATGTTGCGGCCGGGGATGTCGGAGGCCGTGAGCACCGCGACGACGCCCGGGTTCGCCCGGCGCCACGCGTCGAGATCGCCGAGCGCGAAGGCCGCGTGGTGGTGCGGCGAGCGCACCACGCGCACGAGGAGCGTGCCCTCGGGCCAGGCGTCCGCGCCGAAAGCGTCCGTGCCCATCACCTTGGCGCGCCCGTCGAGCCGATCGATCCGCGCGCCGACGGCGGCACCCACCTCCGCCCCGACGGCGGGTGCGGTTGTCGCGTCCGCCGCGCAATCGAGCACGGCGTCGACGATCTTGGCGTAGCCCGTGCAGCGGCAGAGCACGCCGGCGAGCGCCTCCTCGACGTCGGCCCGCGTCGGGCTGGCGGTCCTGCGCAGCAGCGCTTCGGCGCTCGTCAGCATGCCGGGCGTGCAGATGCCGCACTGGGCCGCGCCGCGCCGCCAGAACGCCTCCTGCAGCCGCCCCGGTCGCCCGGCCTCGGCGAGCCCTTCGACCGTTACGATCTCGACGCCGTCGCAGCGCGCGGCGGGCACGAGGCAGGCGCAGACCGCCTCGCCGTCCAGGATCACCGTGCATGCCCCGCAATCGCCGGCGTCGCAGCCGACCTTGACGCCCTCGATACCCAGCCCCTCGCGCAGCACCTCGGAGAGGCGGGCGGTGGGCGGCACGCGAAGCGTGTGCGGCTTGCCGTCGACGGTGAAACCGACCCGCGGCTCGGCGGCATCGACGAGGGCGGTGTCGCGGCTCGACAGCGAGGTCATCGGGCGGCCTCCGCGCAGGCGGCGAGGGTGCGGCGCACGAGCGTGATCGCCGCGTCGCGGCGGTAGCCGGCGCGGGCGCGCACGTCGTCGATGGGGGAGAGGACGTCCGCGTCGCTCGCGAGCACGACGTCCGCCGCCTGGGCCGGCGGGACGCCGACGAGTCGCGCTTCCAGCGCCGGCAGACGCCGCGCCACCGGCGAGCAGGCGCCGACCGCGATTCCCGCCTCGGCGATCATGCCCGCGTCGTCGAGATCGACGACGGCCGAGACCATCGCGATCGAGATGACGAGGTAGCGCCGCGCGCCGAGCTTCAGGAACGAGGACCGGCTCTTCGCCGGACGATCGGGCACGAGCAGCGCGGTGACGATCTCGCCCGGCTTCAAGGCGACGCTCCGCACGCCGGTGACGAAGTCGCCGAGCGGCATCACCCGGCGGCCGTCGGATCCGGCGATCTCGACGCGGGCGTCGAGTGCCATCAGCGCCACCGTGCCGTCCGCCGCCGGGGAGGCGTTGACGACGTTGCCCGCGAGCGTGCCCGCGTTCTGGATCTGGATCGCGCCGACCTCGCGTCCGGCCAGCTTCAGCCCGTCGAAGAAGGCCGGCAGCGGCGCGCGCACGACGTCGCTCCAGGTCGTCGCGGCGCCGATCCGCCAGGCCTCGTTCTCGCGCGTGATGCCGCGCAGGCCGGGGATGCGGACGATGTCGAGGAAGGCGGCGCGGGCGGCGGCCTCGCCGAGGCTCGGATAGACGTCGGTGCCGCCGGCGACGATCCGCAGGGCGGCATCCGTGGACAGGAGGCCCACGGCCTCGTCGATGCTCCCGGGTCGAAGATAACGGCTCATCGCGCACCCTCGAAGCGCGCCCCTGCGCCGGCCGGATGCCCGGTCGAGGGGCGGATGATCGTCTGTGTACGACCATTCTAGGGTGGAGCATTCCAGACCCTCGACCGCGTGGCAAGCGCTTTTCCGCAGGGTGAGGGAATTTCGTTCGCGCTGCCGCCGGCCCGCGCGGATGCTGCTCGAATCCGCGGCAGAACGCCGTCCCGTATGGGTTTCGGCCGCCGATCCGCCATCCGGGGAGGCCGGCGAGGCGTGCCGCGGCCGGCGCTCCGCGCGCCCGGCCCGGCCGGCGCGCCCGAGCCCGCGGCGCGCTGTGAATCTTGTTTGTGTACGGACAAACTTCGTGGCACGATGGTCGCGCCGGACACGGGAGACGAGACGATGCGCGCCGCCACCGCCGAGGCCATGGACCGCCCCGACTGCCACCTCGAGACCGTCACCGAGGTCGAGCACTACACCGACCGCCTCTTCCGGTTCCGCACGACCCGACCGGCATCCCTGCGCTTCCGCTCGGGCGAGTTCGTGATGATCGGACTGCCCGGTGGCGAGAAGCCCGTCTTCCGCGCCTACTCGATCGCGAGCCCCAACTGGGACGACGCGCTCGAGTTCTTCTCGATCAAGGTCCCCGGCGGCCCGCTGACCGAGCGCCTGCAGAAGATCGTCCCCGGCGACGGGCTGTGGGTGAAGAAGAAGCCCACCGGCACGCTCGTGCTCGATGCGCTCGCGCCGGGCCGGCGGCTGTGGATGCTCGCGACCGGCACCGGCGTCGCGCCCTTCGCGAGCCTCGTCCGCGACCCCGAGACCTGGGAGAAGTTCGAGGAGGTCGTGCTCACGCAGACCTGCCGCACCGCCGCCGAGCTGCGCTACGCGGAGGAGATCGTCGCGGGGCTCGCCGAGGACCCGCTCGTGAGCGAGCTCGCCGCCGGGCGCGTGCGGCTCTACACGACGGTGACGCGCGAGCCGCATCCGCGCCCGATGCGGATCACGACCGCGATCGAGAGCGGGCGCCTGTTCTCCGACCTCGGCACGGCGCCGTTCTCGGCGGGCACGGACCGGGTCATGATCTGCGGCTCGATGGAGATGCTGCGCGACTGCCGCGCGCTCTGCCTCGCCGCCGGCCTGACGGAGGGCTCGAACGCCCGCCCGGCGGAGTTCGTCGTCGAGCGCGCCTTCGCGGGCTGAGGCCGCGCCTCAGCGCAGCCCGTCCTCGCCCTTCACCTCGTCCTTCGTCAGCCCGCCCACCCGCGGCAGCGGGCGCCCGGAATCGGCGACGGCGACGGCGACCATGATCTCGCCCGCCCGCGGCGCGTCGTTGACCCGCACCTCCATGCCGTCGAAGTGCGAACGGACATAGGCCGCGTCCTTGTGGCCGAGCGGGATGTCGAGGGGCTGGCCGGGGCCGCCCATCTTCTTCGAGGAGGGCACGAGCGCCGCGCCCTTCTCCACCGCCGCGCGCAGCGGCTTGCCGAGCCGTGGATGCAGGATCGCGGCGGCGTGCTCGAGCTCGCCGTTCTCCCCCACCATCGCCGCCTTGCCGTAGCTCTCGATCGCGGCGGGCGCGACGCCGAGCGCCGCGACGGCGCGGCGGCCGAGGAGATCGCCGAGCTCCTCGCCGATCGCCATCAGTGCCTCGAGGTCCTCCTCGTAGCGCCCCGCGAACGGGTTGGCGATGATCGCGACGGCGGCGGCGCGGCGGGTCGGCGGGGCGATCTCGCGCCCCATCTCGCGGCGGGTCTCCTCGACGACGACGACGATCTTGCGGATCTGCGCGGGCATGACGGGATACCTCCGGATCGGGACGCGTCAGGCGACGCTCGGCGCGCGGGCGGCCGGCGGCGTGGCGCGCGAGCGGCGCGCGCGGATGTTGCCGTCGATCATCACCATGCCGATGCCGGGAATGTCCCCCGTCGCCATGGCGCCGAGCACGTCCTCGCCGGAGGACGCCTCGGGCCGGTCGAGGAAGACGAGGTCGGCGCAGCGCCCCGGCTCCAGCAGCCCGACGTCGGCGAGCTTGCGCTTCCTCGCGACATTGCCGGTGGCGAGGCAGATCGCCTGCTCGGCCGGCAGGCCGCCGAGGCTCGCCATCAGCGTGATCATGCGCAGCATGCCGTTGGGCTGCACGCCGGAGCCCGCCGGCGCGTCGGTGCCGATCAGCATGTCGGCGAGCCGCCCGCCCGCGCGGACCGCCTCGAGGCAGGCGAGCGCGGCCTTCTCGTTGCCGTTGTGGACGACCTCGACGGCGCCCGTCGCCCGCTCGCACAGCACGCGCACGTCGGCGAGCGCGATCGCCGTCGGCCCGCCGTTGATGTGGCTCACCACGTCCGGCTGGGCCTCCAGCACGTCGTCGCGGTCGACGAAATGCGAGCCGGCGATCGAGGGCCCGCCGGTGTGCATGATCGATTCGAGCCCGAGCTCGCGGCACCAGGCCGTCACGCGCGCCGCGTCCGGGCCCTTGGCCACGGTGCCGAGCCCGATCTCGCCGATGTGGCGGATGCCCGCCGCCGCGAGCTGCGCGTACACCTCCCGGCCGAAGCCGAGCTCGGGCACCGGCGCGCCGGCGATCACCTTGGCCCCGGCGGGCTTGAAGTTGGAAAAGCAGCGCTGCGCCGTCATGGCGAGCGCGACGACGCCGGCGGCGTCCTTCGGCCGGCCGGGCAGGTGCACCTCGCCGGCGGAGAGGAGCGTCGTCACCCCGCCGTTGACGCCCATCTCGATCCAGCCGAGCTGGTTCTGGCGCGGCGTCCAGTCGCCGAAGACCGGGTGGCAGTGCGAATCGATCAGGCCGGGGCAGACGGCGGAGCCGGCGGCGTCGACCTCCATCGCGGGATCGTCGCAGTCGAGGTCGGCGGCGCGGCCGACGCCGGCGATGCGCCCGTCGACGACGACGATCGTGTCCGCGTCGAGGATCGGCCGCGCGAGATCGCCCGAGAGGACGATGCCGAGATTGCGGATGACGATCTTGCCCGCGAAGGGGCCGGAAGCGACCTCGGCGGCCATCGGCGTGTCTCCCGAGTTTGTACGTACTCGAACGAGATCATGCGCCGCCGCCGCGCCCGAGGCAAGCGCTGGTTCGCGGGAGCGCGCGTCGTCGCCGCCACGCCTACCGGAAGCTCTCGGAGATCGTGCGCAGGTGGTTGAGGCCGCCGCCGCTCGGCGCGCCGCCGCCGAAGCCCGAGCCGCCCCCGCCCCCTCCGGAGGGGCGCGGCGGCGGGGCCGTCGGCTCGGAGCCGTCGGCGAGGCGCATGCCGACGAACTCGCGGCGCCCGTCCGGGTGGACGCGGTAGGTCCGGTAGAGCGCCTCTCCCGCCCAGGTCGTCTCCCCGGTCGGGCTCGGGCGCATCATCACGAAGCCGCCGGAGCGCTCGAAGGCGATGGCGGCGTCGTCGAGCGCGGTCGCGGTCGCGGTCGGCTCGGGCGGCGCCGCCAGGCGCAGCGCGACCACGGTCGCGACGACGAGGACCGCGGCCGCGATCCCGCCGAGGAGGGCGGGCTTCCCGAGGACGGCCGGGCGCCGGCGGGCCTTCGGCGCCGTGCGGCGCTCCTTGGGGCGGCTCGTGATCACCGCGGTCCAGTACTCGCTCATCGCCGTGGCGAAGGCGGCGCGAACCGATGCGGGCGTGCGCGCGAGCGCGGCGATGCCGTCGCCGATCGGGGCCTCGCCGTAGGTCTCGACGAGGCGTGGCGGCGCCTCTTCGCGCTCGGCGACGACGATCACCGCCCCGCCGCCGCTCTCCACGAAGCCGGAGATCAGCCGCGCGCCGTCGAGGGCCCGTCGCTCGTCGGCGTGCGCCTCGACCACGCACCACGTTTCCGGCGCCAGCCCCTCGACCGGCGGCGTGTCGTAGCGCACGGCGACGACGAAGGTCGTCGAGGCGCCGCGTCTCTCGCGGGTGGTGGGCGTCTCGTGCTCTTGCTCGTGCTCCGCCATGGCGCACCTCTCGGGCACGCGCGGGGGTGTGCCGGCTCGCGCATGCTCGAGTCGGACGCTAGCACCGAAACCTTGCGTCAACCTTGACGCGCTCCGCCCAACCCGCCACGACGGCGGGCGCTCAGACCATCACCGCCCGGCGCACCGCCTCCCGGTCGAGCGCCGAGGCCGCGCCGGAGAGCACGACCTCGCCGCGGTCGAGCACGACGATCGCGTCGGCCAGCGCCGCGGCGAAGTCGAAATACTGCTCGACGAGCACGATCGCCATGTCGCCGCGCGCCCGCAGCGTCTCGATGGCGCGGCCGATGTCCTGGATGATCGAGGGCTGGATGCCCTCGGTCGGTTCGTCGAGGATGAGCAGCGAGGGGCGCGTCACCAGCGCGCGGGCGATGGCGAGCTGCTGCTGCTGGCCACCGGAGAGGTCGCCCCCGCGCCGGCGCAGCATCGACTTCAGCACCGGGAACAGCGTGAAGACCTCCTCGGGCACGGTCTTCTCCGCGCGCCCGTCGAGCGCGGCGAAGCCGGTGCGCAGGTTCTCCTCCACCGTGAGCAGCGGGAAGATCTCGCGGCCTTGAGGCACGTAGGCGATGCCGCGGCGCGCGCGGGCGAAGGGCTCGAGCCGCGTCACGTCCTCGCCGCGCCACCGGACCGAGCCGCCCGACGGCCGCACCTGGCCGACGAGCGCCCGCATCAGCGAGGTCTTGCCGACCCCGTTGCGGCCCATCACGCAGGTGACCCGCCCCGGCTCGGCCGTGAGCCCGACGCCCCGCAGGGCCTGGGCCGCGCCGTAGTGCAGGTCGATGTCGCGCGCGTCCAGCATGGCCCTCACCGTCCCAGATAGACCTCGATCACGCGCGGATCCGCCGAGACCTGGTCGAGCGAGCCCTCCGCGAGGACGGAGCCCTCGTGCAGGACCGAGACCTTGACCCCGAGCGCACGCACGAAGCTCATGTCGTGCTCGACCACGACGACGGTATGGTCGACGTTGATGCGCCGCAGCAGATCGGCCGTCATCTCGGTCTCGGCGTCGGTCATGCCGGCGACCGGCTCGTCGACGAGGAGCAGCGACGGGTCCTGCGCCAGCAGCATGCCGATCTCGAGCCATTGCTTCTGGCCGTGCGAGAGCGCACCGGCGGGCTCGGGGCGCCGGTCCTCCAGCTTGACGATCTCGAGGATCTCGGCGATCCGCCGCGCCTCCTCCGCGCTGCGGCGGTGGAACAGCGTCGCGCGCACGCCGCGCCGGCCCGCGAGCGCGAGGACGAGGTTCTCCTCCACGGAGACCATCTCGAACACGGTCGGCTTCTGGAACTTGCGGCCGATGCCGAGCTGGGCGATCGCCGCCTCGTCGAGGCGCGTGAGGTCGTGCACGCCCCCGAGCAGGACCGTGCCCGTGTCGGGGCGCGTCTTGCCGGTGATCACGTCCATCATCGTGGTCTTGCCGGCGCCGTTGGGGCCGATCACGGCGCGCATCTCGCCGGGCTCGATCACGAGGGAGAGGTTGTCGAGCGCCTTGAAGCCGTCGAAGGAGACGCCGACCGCGTCCAGGTAGAGCAGCGCGTCGGTGGTGCGCGGGGCGGCGTCGCGGGGCTTCTCGAGGATCGTCGTCATCCGCGCACCTCCGCCGGCTGCGCGGACGTCGCCTGCGCCGCGCGGGCGCGCCGGCCGAGCCGCACGCTGCGCAGGGCGCCGAGGATGCCCTTGGGCAGGAACAGGGTCACCGCGACGAACAGGAAGCCGAGCACGAACAGCCAGGCCTCCGGGTAGGCGCCGGTGAGGAAGCTCTTCGCCCAGTTCACCAGCACCGCCCCGAGCGCCGCCCCCGACAGCGTCCCGCGCCCGCCGACCGCGACCCAGACCACCGCCTCGATGGAGTTCGCGGGGGAGAATTCGCTCGGGTTGATGATGCCGACCTGCGGCACGTAGAGCGCCCCGGCGAGCCCCGCCATCATCGCCGAGAGCGTGAACACGAACAGCTTGAAGCGCTCGACCCGGTAGCCGAGGAAGCGCGTGCGCGCCTCCGCGTCGCGGATGGCGACGAGCACGAGCCCGAGCTTCGATGTGACGATCGCCTGTGCCAGCAGGAGCCCGCCGGCGAGCGCCAGCGCCGAGAGCGCGAACAGAGCCGCGCGCGTCCCGTCCGCCTGCAGCGAGAAGCCGAGCACGTCCTTGAAGTCGGTGAGCCCGTTGTTGCCGCCGAAGCCGAGCTCGTTGCGGAAGAAGGCGAGCATCAGGGCGTAGGTGCCCGCCTGGGTGATGATGGAGAGGTAGACCCCCGTCACCCGCGAGCGGAAGGCGAGCCAGCCGAAGACGAAGGCGAGCAGCCCCGGCACGAACAGCGCCATGAAGGCGGCCCAGGCGAAGACGTCGAACCCCCACCAGGCGATGGGCAATTCCTCGAAGCTGAGGAAGACCATGAAGTCCGGCAGGACCGGGTGGCCGTAGACGCCGCGCGGGCCGATCTCGCGCATCAGGTGCATGCCCATCGCGTAGCCGCCCAGCGCGAAGAACGCGCCGTGGCCGAGCGAGAGGATGCCGCAATAGCCCCAGACCAGGTCCAGCGCGACGGCGAGCAGCGCGTAGGTCAGCCACTTGCCGAGCAGCACCACGGTGCCCGTCGGCACGTGGAGCGGATGATCGGCGGGGAAGACGAGGTTGGCGATCGGCACCAGCGCCGCCGCCGCGACGAGGGCGAGCACCGCCGGCGCGATGTGCGGCGCCATCAGCCGGAAGAGGATGGGCTTGCGGGTCATGGCGCGTGTCCCTCCTCAGCTCTCGACCGCGCGCCCCTCGAGGGCGAACAGGCCACGAGGGCGCTTCTGGATGAAGAGGATGACGGCCACCAGGATGACGATCTTGGCGAGCACCGCGCCGGCGAGCGGCTCGACGAGCTTGTTCGCAACCCCCAGCGACAGCGCCGCGACGAAAGCGCCCCACAGGCTCCCCACCCCGCCGAAGACCACGACGAGGAAGCTGTCGATGATGTAGCTCTGGCCCAGGTTGGGCGAGACGTTGTCGATCTGTGACAGCGCCACGCCCGCGACGCCCGCGATGCCGGAGCCGAGCCCGAAGGTGAGCGCGTCGATCCAGGGCGTGCGGATGCCCATCGAGGCGGCCATGCGCCGGTTCTGGACGACGGCGCGCATGCGCAGGCCGAAGGAGGTCGCCTTCATGGCGACGAGCAGCGCGAGGAAGACCGCGAGCGCGAAGACGATGATCCACACCCGGCTCCAGGTCAGCGCGATGCCGAAGAGCTCGAGCGATCCGGACATGAAGGACGGGTTCATCACTTCCCGGTTGGTCGGACCGAAGAGCGAGCGCACGGCCTGCTGCAGGATCAGCGACACGCCCCAGGTGGCGAGCAGGGTCTCGAGCGGGCGGCCGTAGAGATGGCGGATGACGAGCCGCTCCAGCGCCACGCCGACGAGGCCCGCCGAAAGGAAGGCGAGGGGCAAGGCGACGAGCAGCGACAGGTCGAGGAGGCCCGGCGCGAAAGTGCGCATCAGCTCCTGCACCACGAAGGTCGCGTAGGCGCCGATCATCACCATCTCGCCATGGGCCATGTTGATGACGCCCATCACCCCGAACGTGATGGCGAGCCCGATCGCGGCGAGCAGCAGGACCGAGCCGAGCGACAGGCCGAAGAAGATGTTCTGCACGTGCGCCTGCATCGCGAGCCGGCGGTCGATGGCGGCGATCGCCGCGGATGCGGCCTCCCTCAGCGCCTCGGGCGCGTCGGCGGGAAGGCCGAGCAGCAGCGCCCGCGCCGAGGCGTCGCCCCGCTCCGCGAGCCGCGCGATCGCCGCCAGGCGATCGGCCTCGGCCGCGCCGGTGTCGGCGATGGCGAGGCCGGCGAGCGTGTCGTCGAAGGCGCGCTGGACGTTCGGATCGGTCTCCTCCGCCCGCGCGGCGGCGAGCGCGTCGCGCTGGGAGAGATCGCGGGCGCGCAGGATCGCGGCAGCCGCCTCGATGCGCGTCGCCGGGCTCGGCGCGCGCAGGGTGAGGCTCGCCATCGCCGTCTGCACGGCGCGGCGCACGGCGTTGGAGACGCGCACGTCGGTGGTGGCGCCCGGCGCCGCGACGGGCGCCCCGGTCAGCGCGTCGTAGTATGCGCCGCCCGCGTCCTTCCACAGCACGCGCCGCCCGGCGGCCTCGACGACGAGGCGCCGATCCGACAGCGCCGTCAGGATCTCGGCCGCGTGCGGATGGCCGGACGCCGCGAGCGCGTCGATCGCCGCCAGAGTCGCCGGGAACTGCCCGCGCGTGAAGCCCGCGAGGATCGTGGCGACCTCCTCCTGCGCGGCCTGCGCCGCCGCTGGCGTCGGTGCGGTCAGCGTGGCGGGCGCGAGGACGAGCGTGAGCGCGAGGAGGACGAGCCGCGCGAGGCGGATCGGCGTCCGGGCGTGATGCGCCATGGGGACGGGCCCTTCGGATCGATCGCGGGTGGGGGAAAGCGCGGCGGCGCCCGGGGGCGCCGCCGCGATCGGGCGCGCGTCACGCGCCGCCGCACTGGCCGCTGACGACGTTGAAGTTGCCGCAGTTCATCGGGGCCTGCCAGTCGGACATCAGGTCCTTCGACCCCTCGAGGTGGTCCGACCAGGCGTCGCCCGGCACGAGGCCCGCGGTCTCCCACACCACGGCGAACTGGCCGTCGTCCTGGATCTCGCCGACGAGCACGGGCTTGGTGATGTGGTGGTTGGGCATCATCGCCGAGTAGCCGCCGGTGAGGTTCGGCACCGCGACGCCGATCATGGCGTCGATCACCGCGTCGGCGTCGGTCGTCCCGGCCGCCTCCACCGCCTTCACCCACATGTTGAAGCCGATGTAGTGGGCCTCCATCGGGTCGTTGGTGACGCGCTTCGTGTCGCCGGTGAAGGCGTGCCATTGCTCGATGAAGGCGCGGTTCTCCGGCGTGTCCACCGACATGAAGTAGTTCCAGGCCGCCAGGTGGCCGACGAGCGGGCCGGTGTCGATGCCGGCGAGCTCCTCCTCGCCCACCGAGAAGGCGACGACGGGGATGTCGGTGGCGGCCACGCCCTGGTTGGCGAGCTCGCGGTAGAACGGCACGTTGGCGTCGCCGTTGATCGTCGAGACCACCGCGGTGCGCTTGCCCTCGCCGCCGAAGCGGCGGATGTCGGAGACGATCGTCTGCCAGTCGGAATGGCCGAAGGGCGTGTAGTTGATCAGGATGTCCTCGGGCGCGACGCCCTTGGCCTGGAGGTAGGCCTCGAGGATGCGGTTCGTGGTGCGCGGGTAGACGTAGTCGGTGCCCGCCAGCACCCAGCGCTCGACGCCCTCGACCTCCATCAGGTAGTCGACGGCGGGGATCGCCTGCTGGTTCGGTGCGGCGCCGGTGTAGAAGACGTTGCGCTGGCTCTCCTCGCCCTCGTACTGGACGGGATAGAACAGGATCGAGTTCAGCTCCTCGAACACCGGCAGCACGGACTTGCGCGACACCGAGGTCCAGCAGCCGAAGGTCGCGGCGCAGCCGCCGGTGATCAGCTCGCGCGCCTTCTCGGCGAAGAGCGGCCAGTCCGACGCCGGATCGACCACGACCGCCTCGAGCGGCCGGCCGAGCAGGCCGCCCTTGGCGTTCTGCGCCTCGATCAGCATCAGCATGACGTCCTTCAGCGTCGTCTCGGAGATCGCCATCGTCCCCGAGAGCGAGTGGAGCACGCCCACCTTGATCGGCTCGCCCTGGGCGAGCGCGGGCACGCCGCGGAACATGGATGCGCCGGCGAGCGCCGCGCCGAGGCCGAGCACGTGTCTACGCGTGAAGGTCATGGAAGCCGTCCCCCTGTCGTTGCATCGGGACGCCGCCCCCCGCGGCGCCTCGACGTGCTGCGGTGCAAGAGAGGGGCCAGCGTGAACGGCTCCGGGTTTCCCCTCGGTTCGCCGCCGAATCGGGCAGGATCGCCGCGCGCGGTTGCGCAACGGGTGCGCTGTTGCACAGCGAAGCGGCGGCGCCGGACGAGCGTGCGGCGCTCACGACATGGTGTCTTCCGGACGTCGGTGTCGCCGTCCACGATGGCCGCACCCGGCCGAGCGCGGAGCATGCCATGACCACGGACACGCCGAACACGGATACCCCGACGACGGACCCGCTGACGATCCTCGTGCTCTACGGCTCGGTGCGCACCGCCCGCCGCGGCATCGGCCTCGCGCGCCTGCTCGTGCGCGCCGTCGAGGCGCGGGGCCATCGCGCCCTCCTCGCCGACGCCGCCGAGATCCCGCTGCCGCTCCTCGACCGCATGTACAAGGAGTTCGCGCCCGGGGAGGCGCCGGAGCCGATGGAGCGGCTCGCCGGCATGATCCGCGCGAGCGACGCCGTCGTCGTCGTCTCGGGCGAGTACAACCACGGCATCCCGCCGGCGCTGAAGAACATGCTCGACCACTATCTCGAGGAGTGGTTCTTCAAGCCAGCCGGCATCGCCTGCTATTCCGCCGGGCGCTACGGCGGCGTACGCGCGGCGATGCAGCTGCGCATGACGCTGGCCGAGCTCGGCATGCCGACGATCTCCTCGCTGCTGCCGGTGCCGCAGGTCCAGGACGCCGTCTCGCTCGAGGGCGAGGACCGCACGCCCTTCCTGGCCAAGGCGATGGCGAAGTTCCTCGGCGACCTCGAGTTCTGGGCGCTCGCGGCGCGCGCCCGCAAGCGGGAGGCGGGGACGCCCTACTGACGCCGCGCCTCACGCCAGCCGCGTGCGCGCGATCCGGTCGAGCAGGCTCGCGCCGACGGGCAGGACCGCGTCGTCCAGGACGAAGCCGGGGTTGTGCAGCGGCACGTCGCCGCCGTGGCCGATCCAGACGTAGGCGCCCGGGACGGCGCGCAGCATGTCGGCGAAGTCCTCGCTCGCGACGCTCGGCGGGTAGGCCGCGTCCACCCCGTCCTCGCCGAGGATCTCCCGTGCCGCCGCCGCGGCGGCCTCGACGGCTGCGGCATCGTTCTCGAGCACCGTGAAGATGTCGCGGATCGAGACCTCGATCTCCACCGCGTAGGCTTGCGCCAGGCCCCGCGCCAAGGCCTCCAGCCGCTCGACCAGCACGGCGCGCGTCGCGTCCGAGAAGTAGCGCAGCGTGCCCGCGAGCCGGGCCTCGTCGGGGATGACGTTGTAGGCCGCGCCCGCCTCGATGCGCGTGATCGAGAGGACGGCGGGCGAAAGCGGGTCGACGTCGCGGGCGACCACGCTCTGCGCGGCCTGTGCGAGCGCGGTCGCGACGAGGACCGGATCGCGCGCGAGATGCGGCATCGCGCCGTGGCCGCCGCGCCCACGCACCAGGATGTCGAAGAAGCTCGCCCCGGCCATGCCGGCGCCCGGCGTGACGCCCACCGACCCGAGCGGCAGGGCGGGGGCGTTGTGGAGCGCGTAGATCTCGTCGCAGGGGAAGCGCGCGAACAGGTCGTCCGCCAGCATGGCGCGCGCGCCGCCGAGCCCCTCCTCGGCGGGCTGGAAGATCAGCACGACGCTGCCGGCGAAGTCGCGGTCCTGCGCGAGGGCGCGCGCGGCGCCCAGCAACATCGTGGTGTGCCCGTCGTGACCGCAGCCGTGGAACAGCCCGGGGCGCGTCGAGCGGAAGGGAAGGTTCGTCGCCTCCTCCATCGGCAGCGCGTCCATGTCCGCGCGCAGGCCGATGCTGCGGGTGCCCGGCCGCGCGCCCCGCACGATGCCGACGACGCCGGTGCCGCCGATGCCCTCGTGCACCTCGTCGACGCCCCACTCGCGCAGCAGCGCGGCGACCCGCCCGGCGGTGCGCGTCTCCTCGAAGCCGAGCTCGGGGTTCGCGTGGAAGTCGCGCCGTATCGCGGTGAGCGCGTCGGCGAAGCCGGCGATGGCGGGCGGGATCGTCGGGATGCCGGTGCTCACGGGACGTCTCCTCCTGATGGGGGCGTGAAGGCCGGCCCGTTCGGCTCGAGCCGCAGCCCGGGCCGCAGGCGGCCGAAGGGAAGGTCGCCGGGCCGCACGGGCATCGGGCCCGGCGCGGCGGCGACGAGGATCGCGCGCGCGATCGGCGCGAAGTCCGCACGGAAGTGCACGGAGCTCTTCACGCAGACGATGTCCGTCTCCTCCGGCGCGATCCCGACGTAGCGGAACATCGCCCGGTCGGCGGCCTGCGCCTTGTGCGAGGCGACGACGACGCGCACCCCGCCGATGCGCAGCGCCGCGCTCGGGCCGAGCCGCATCGTGGTGCCGCCGTAGTACGGTCCGTCGGCGACGAAGACGCCGTCCGAGAGCCGCTCCACGACGGCCTGCGCGGTGAACCGCAGGTCCCCGGGGAGCCCGCTGCCGGGCAGATCGAGCGTGATCCGCGCGCCTTCGCCCGCCGCGTGCGCCGCCGCCGCGGCGGCGCGGTCGACCATCACGCCGAGCGCGGCGTTCGGCGCGTCCGCCGCGACGAGCGCGTGGAGCATGCCCGTCGTGTCGGCGTCGCCGCCCGCGCCGGGATTGTCCTGCGTGTCCGCGATCACCACCGGCCCGCCCCGCTCCGCGACGATGGCGCGCGCGCGGGCGATCGCGGCATCCGGCGCGAGCGCCTCGCCGGCGAAGGCGTCCTCGGCGGCGAGGAAGGCCTTCTCCAGCGCCTCCGCCGCCGCCTCCGCGGTCGCGGCGTCCGTCGCGTAGGCGAGCACGCTCGGGCCGCAGTCGGGGATGTCGGCCGCGGGAAAGCCCATCATCAGCGAGAGCGCGGCGATCGCGGGATCCGCCTCCAGCGCCTCGAGCCCGGCGTAGAGCGTGCGCGCCGGCTCGAGGCGCGAGCATTGCCACGGGACCGGCACGAGGAAGGGGAGGGGGCGGAAGGCGCGCGCCAGGCGCTCGCCCGCCATGAGCCGCCCGAGCAGGGCCGCCGCGCGCTCCCCGGTCCGCGCCATGTCGACATGGGGATAGGTGCGATAGGCCACGAGCGCGTCCGCTGCCTCGACGAGCTGCGGGCCGATGTTGCCGTGCAGGTCGAGGCTCGCGACGATCGGCACGCCCGGCCCGACGAGGGCGCGCACCCGCGCGACGATCTCGCCCTCGCCGTCGTCGACGTGCTCGGCCACCATCGCCCCGTGCAGGTCGAGCAGCACGCCGTCGAGGGGCGCTTCCGCCTGCGCCTCGGCGATGCGGGCGACGAGGCGCTCGGCGATCGTCTCGTAGGCCTCGCGCGTGACGTGGGCCGACGGGCTCGCCGCCGCCCACAGGGTGGGCACGATCTCCCAGCCGGCGGATTCTGCGGCGGTGATCGCGCCCGCCATGCCGACATTGACGCCCCGCGTCGCCGCGAGCGCGTCCGCCCCCTCCGAGAGCGGCGGCCAGCCGCCGCCGTGGCGGAAGGCGTCGAGGTCGGCCTTCGTCGCCGCGAACGTGTTCGTCTCGTGCATGAAGCCGCCGATCGCCACGCGCTTGGCTCCGGCTCCAATGGCGACCCCGTTCATCGGCGCGGTTCTCCTTCGTGCGTGACGCAGCACGCGTGCCTGGCGCATCGTGTCCGCCCGGCGGATCGTCTGGCGGGAGAGAGGGTAGCGTCGCCGCACCGGCACGTCGATGCCGCGGGGTCTGCGCGTGCGCCAATACGCATTCGGTCATGCGCGTATTTCGCCACGCGGCGCGCTCGGTCTAGCCTACGCTCGCGTAAACGACCGAGCGGAGGGCGCCGCGATGGCCGACATCCACGAGATGACCGCAGCCGAGCTGACGGCGGCCTATGCCGCGGGACGCTGCTCGCCGGTGGAGGCCGTGGAGACGGTGATCGCGCGGCGCGACCGGTTCGAGGGTGCGATCAACGCCTTCGTCCACGTCGACGACGCCGCCGCGATGGAGGCCGCCCGCGCCTCCGAGGCGCGCTGGCGCGCCGGCATGCCGCTCGGCGCCGCCGACGGCGTCCCCGCCACGATGAAGGGCAACGTCGCCGTCGCCGGCTGGGAGATGCACCGCGGCTCGAAGGCGCTGCCGCCGACGACGCCGGATTTCGACGCGCCGGCGACGCGGCGCCTCAAGGAGGCGGGGGCCGTCCTCGTCGGCTACACGAGCCTTCCCGAGCTCGGCTGGAAGGGCCTGGGCGACAGCCCCGCCCACGGCGTCACGCGAAACCCCTGGGACCTCTCGCGCACGTCGGGCGGCTCCTCCGCCGGCGCGGCGGCGGCGGGGGCGCTCGGCATCGGCGTGCTGCACGTCGGCACCGACGGGCTCGGCTCGGTGCGCATTCCCTGCGCCTTCTGCGGGCTCGCGGGGCTGAAGCCGACCTCCGGCCGCATCCCCGCGTTCCCGGCTTCGCCGATGGGCGTGCTCGCGATCCTCGGGCCGATGGCACGCACCGTCGCCGACGTCGCGCTCCTGTTCGAGCTGATGGCGATCCCCGATGCGCGCGACACGCTGGCCACGGCCGAGGCGCCGCCGGCGGCGCGCGCGCTGCTGGGCCGCTCGCTCGCCGGGCTGAGGGCGGCATTCAGCCCGGACCTCGGCTATGCGAGGTTCGTCGATCCCGACGTCGAGGCCGCCTGCCGCGCCGCCCTCGCTCCCCTCGCCGCCGCGGGCGTGCAGGTGAGCGACGGCGATCCCGGCATCGAGGACCCGCTCGACGTCTGCAACGTCTTCTGGCTCGCGGGCTCGGCGAGCCTGTGGGCGAAGATGCCGCCCGAGCGCCGGCACCTGTGCGACCCCGGCTTCGCCCGCTCGGCGGAGGCCGGCGCACGGCTGCCGGCGTCGGCCTATGTCGACGCCCTCGCGGCGCGCCAGGCCTTCGCCGAGCGCATGCGCCGCTTCCACGAGGAGGTCGACCTGCTGATCACGCCGACGATGCCCATCGGCGCGCCGACGGTGGACGGTCGCCCGACCGGCCCCGGCGTGCCGGAGCGCTTCGACGGGCCGTGGAGCGACTGGTCGCCCTTCACCTACCCGTTCAACCTCTCGGGGCAGCCCGCCGCGACCGTGCCCGTCGGGTTCAGCCGCGAAGGCCTGCCGGTCGGCCTCCAGATCGTCGCGCGGCGCGGCGAGGACGCGCTCGTCCTCGCCGCCGCCGCCGCGGTGGAGGCCGCGGTGAATTTCCCCGCGCTCGATGCACCGCGGGGGAGTGCCGATGGCGTGCGGCTTGCATGACCATCGTCATCGGATGGGCGACACGCGCGCTGGGGAGGACATCGCGCAGTCTCCGATCCGTCTGCGGCTCGTCCGCACACGAACGAACCAAGAGGGGAACCGACGATGACCTTCAAGCTGACCAGGCGCGATCTACTCGCGGGTGCCGCCGCGACGGCGGGCATGAGTGCCTTACCCTTCGGCATGGGGCGTGCGCGTGCCGCCCCTAGCGGCGTCCTGCGGGTGATCCCGCACGCCTCGCTGACGATCCTCGATCCGGTGGCGACGACCGGCTATATCGTCCGCAATCACGGCTACCTGATCTACGACACCTTGTTCGCGCAGGACGCCAACCTCGAGGTGAAGCCGCAGATGGCGAGCGGCGTCGAGATCTCCGACGACAAGCTCACCTACCGAATCTCGCTGCGCGACGGCCTCGCCTGGCACGACGGCAGCCCCGTCACGGCGGAGGATTGCGCGCTGTCGCTGATCCGCTGGGGCCAGGTCGACGGCATGGGCCGGCGGCTGTTCTCCTACATGGAGAGCTGCACCCACGACGGCACCGACACGATCGTGCTCAAGCTCTCGCGTCCCTACGGCCTCGTGCTGCAGTCGATCGGCAAGCTCTCGACCAACGTGCCGTTCATGATGCCCAAGCGCATGGCGGAGAAGCCGACATCCGAGCGTCTCACCGCCGAGGAGCAGGTGGGCTCGGGCCCGTTCCGCTTCGTCGGGAGCGAGTTCCGCCCCGGCGCCCGCGTGGTCTACGAGCGCAACCCGGACTACGTCCCGCGTGACGAGCCCGCCTCCAACGCCGCCGGCGGCAAGGTGGTGCATCTCGAAGGCGTGGAGTGGATCAACTTCCCCGACCCGAACACCCAGCTCAACGCGCTGATGACGGGCGAGGTCGACTATTGGGAGCAGGTTCCCGCCGACCTCGCGCCGATCGTCGCCGGCATGCCCGGCGTCAAGGTCGAGAACTTCAACCCGCTCGGCAACATGGGCATGGCGCGCTTCAACAGCCTCGTGGGCGCGAGCGCCAACCCGGGCGTGCGCAAGGCGATCGTGCGGGCGCTGGACCAGACGGCGCTGCTGCAGGCGGCAGTGGGCTCGCCGGAATACTACAAGGAGTGCTTCTCGGTCTTCCCCTGCGAGACGACCTTCGCCAACGACGCCGACGCGGGCTTCATCCAGGAGCCCGACCTCGAGGAGGCGAAGAAGCTTCTCGCCGAGAGCGGCTACAACGGCGAGCCCTTCGTCGTGCTGGCGACGACCGACATCCCGGTCCAGACCAACTACATCCAGGTCATCGTCGACACGATGCGCCGCATGGGCATCAACGTCGACGCCCAGGCCATGGACTGGGCGACCGTGCTCCAGCGCCGTGCCAGCAAGAACCCGATCGAGGACGGCGGCTGGAACATGTTCGTGACCTGGTGGGAGGGCGCGGACCTGCTCGACCCGGTCGTGCAGTTCGCCATGTCGGCGGCGGGCGATACCGCCTGGGTCGGCTGGGCGCAGGACGACGTCATCGAGGGCCTGCGCACGGAGTTCGCCGAGGCCGGCTCGATCGACGACCAGAAGGAGATCGCGCGCAAGATCCAGTCGCGCTTCTTCGAGCAGAACTTCCACGCGGTGCTCGGCCAGTTCTTCACGCCCACCGGCTATCGCGACAACGTCTCGGGTATCCTGGAGGCGCCGCCGTTCTTCTGGAACATCCAGAAGAGCTGATCGGTCGAGAACGCGCTCGCCCCGAGACCTCACCTTCGGGATATACTCGGGGGAGGCGGGCCGAGCGCAGCGAGGATCGGTGGGGGCGAGCGGCGCGTCCGTTCGCTCCCACCCGTCGGCCCGCGGCCGCGACCTCCCCTCGGGGACGGTGGCGGGCGCGGGCGACGGCCGTACCCGATGAGGACCACCATGCCCCTGCTCGTCCTGCAGCGCCTCGTTTCCACGATCCCCGTCCTGCTCGTCGTGGCGGTGATCGTCTTCCTGATGCTGCGCATCTCCGGCGACCCCGCCGCGATCCTCGCCGGCGACACCGCGACGAGCGCGCAGATCGAGGCGGTGCGCCAGGCCTTCGGCTTCGACCGGCCGATCTGGGAGCAGTTCCTCGGCTGGATCGTCCAGGTGCTCCAGGGCGACCTCGGCGAATCGCTGTTCACCGGGCTCCCCGTCACGACGCTGATCGCCCAGCGCATCGAGCCGACCCTGATGCTCGCGCTCACCACGATCGTCTTCTCGGTTCTCGTCGCGGTGCCGCTCGGCGTCCTCGCCGCATGGCGCTCGGGCACCTGGATCGATCGGGCGGTGATGGTCTTCGCGGTGCTCGGCTTCTCGGTGCCGGTCTTCGTGCTCGGCTACGGCTTCATGTACGTGTTCTCGATCGAGCTGCGGCTCCTGCCCGTGCAGGGCTACACCAGCCCCTTCGTGGATCCCGTCGCCTTCGCGCAGGGCATCATCCTGCCGACGCTGACGCTCTCGTGCATCTACATCGCGCTGATCGCCCGCATCACCCGCGCGAGCGTGCTCGAGACCCTGAACGAGGACTACATCCGCACCGCCCGCGCCAAGGGCCAGGTCGAGCGCACGGTCCTCTTCCGCCACGCGCTGCGCAACGCCGCGGTGCCGATCGTCACCGTCATCGGGCTCGGCGTCGCGCTCCTCATCGGCGGCGTGGTGGTGACCGAGAGCGTGTTCAACATTCCCGGCCTCGGCCGCCTCGTCGTCGACGCCATCACCCGGCGCGACTACCCGATCATCCAGGGCCTGATCCTGTTCTTCGCGCTGATCTACGTGGTGCTGAACCTGATCATCGATCTCGCCTACACCCTGCTCGACCCGAGGATCCGCTATTGACCGCCGTCGTCGACAAGACCGCCGAGGGGGCGATCCCGCCGGGCGACGAGCCGACGCCGGCTCCCGCCGCGCCCGCCTCCCATCTCGCCGGGACGCTGAGGCGCTACCCGCTCGCGGCGTTCGCCGCGCTCGTCCTCGCGCTCATCGCGTTCGGCGCGGTCTTCGCGCCCCTCGTCGGCACGACCGACCCGACGGCGCTGAACCCCGCCGCGCGCCTCCAGGGCGCGTCGGCGACGCATTGGCTCGGCACCGACCATCTCGGACGCGACGTCTGGAGCCGGCTCGTCTACGGGGCGCGGGTGTCGGTCGTCGTCGGCCTCGCGGTCGCGGCGCTCGCCGTGGTGGTCGGGCTCGTGATCGGCCTCTTCACCGGCTTCATCCGCTGGCTCGACCCGATCGTCATGCGCGTCATGGACGGGCTGATGGCGATCCCCGGCATCCTGCTCGCCATCGCGCTCGTCTCCGTCTCGGGCGCGAGCATCGTCACCGTCATCGCCGCGATCGTGGTGCCGGAAGTGCCGCGCGTCGTGCGCCTCGTGCGCTCGGTCGTGCTCTCGGTTCGCGAGGAGCCCTATGTCGAGGCCGCGGTCTCGGTCGGCACGCCGCTGCCGAAGCTGCTCTGGCGCCACGTGCTCCCCAATTGCGTGCCGCCGCTCATCGTGCAGGCGACCTACGTCGCCGCCTCCGCCATGCTGACGGAAGCGATCCTGTCCTTCCTCGGCGCCGGCACGCCGCCGATCGTGCCCTCCTGGGGCAACATGGTCGCCGAGGGTCGCCTCCTCTTCCAGATCGCGCCGATGAACCTGCTCTATCCCGGCATCGCGCTCGCGATCACCATCCTCGCGGTGAACATCCTCGGCGACGCGCTGCGCGACCGGCTCGATCCGAAGCTCGCCAAGCGCGTCGGCCAGCGGTGAGGAGCACGTCATGACAACGCATCAGGGCGACGGCCCCGTCCTCTCCATCCGCGACCTGGCCGTGGCGCTCCCCGCGGGCGCCGACCGGCGCTACGCGGTCGAGGGCGTGAGCTTCGACGTGGGGCCCGGAGAGATTGTCTGCGTGGTGGGCGAATCGGGCTCGGGCAAGTCCGTCACCGCCTTCTCGGTGATGGGCCTCCTCGCCAAGGGCGAGCTCCACGCCGAGCGCGGCCAGATCCTGCTCGAGGGCGAGGACGTGCTGAAGGCGACGCCGGAGCGCCTGCGGGACCTGCGCGGGACGCGCATGGCGATGATCTTCCAGGAGCCGGCCACCGCGCTCAACCCGGTCATGACCATCGGCGACCAGATCGACGAGGTGCTCCAGATCCACACGAAGCTCTCTCCGGCGGAGCGCCGGGAGAAGGTGATCGCGATCATGGAGGCCATGCACCTGCCGGATCCGCAGGCGCTTTACGACCGCTACCCGCACCAGCTCTCCGGCGGCCAGCGCCAGCGCGTGATGATCGCCGCCGCGATGGTGCTCGACCCCGTCATCCTCATCGCCGACGAGCCGACCACCGCCCTCGACGTCACCACCCAGGCGCAGATCCTCCAGCTGATCAAGGAGATGCAGGAGCGTCGTCGCACGGGCGTGCTCTTCATCACCCACGACTTCGGCGTCGTCGCCGAGATCGCCGACAAGGTGGTGGTGATGCGCTACGGCAAGGTCGTCGAGCAGGGGCCGGCGGCGGAGATCTTCGCGAACCCGAAGGTCGCCTATACCCGCATGCTGATCGCCTCGGTGCCGAGCCTCGAGCCGCCGACGCGCACGGCGGCCTCGGGCGAGGTGGCCGTGCGGACCCGCGATCTCGTCAAGGGCTACGGCGGCAAGAGCTGGCTCGGCCGCGCGACGCAGCCCTCCGTGCTCGCGGCGAAGGACGTGAACCTGGTCGTGCGCCGCGGCGAGACGCTGGGCGTCGTCGGCGAGAGCGGCTCGGGCAAGTCGACCGTGGCGCGCTGCATCGTGCGGCTCGTCGACCCGACGAGCGGGGCGATCGAGATCGCCGGCGTCGACATCGCCGGGCTCTCCACCCGCGCGCTGACGCCCTATCGCCGGCGCGTGCAGATGGTCTTCCAGGACCCCTACCGCTCGCTCAACCCGCGCCGAACGGTCGGCGCCTCGGTGATGGAGGGCCCGATGAACTTCGGGCTGCCGCGCGAGGAGGCGCTCGCCCGCGCGCGCCGGCTGATGAGCCTCGTCGGCCTCTCCCCGGACGCGCTCGACCGCTATCCGCACCAGTTCTCCGGCGGCCAGCGCCAGCGCATCGCCATCGCCCGCGCGCTCGCCATGGAGCCGGACGTGCTGATCGCCGACGAGGCGGTCTCCGCCCTCGACGTCTCGGTGCAGAAGCAGGTGCTCGAGCTGCTCGACCAGGTGAAGCGCGAGTTCGATCTCGCGCTCCTGTTCATCACCCACGACCTGCGCGTCGCCGCCCAGATCTGCGACCGCATCGCGGTGATGCGCCGGGGCGAGGTGGTGGAGGAGGGTCCGACGCGCGAGCTGTTCCTCGACCCGAAGCACGAGTACACCCGCACGCTGCTGGCCGCCGCGCCGGGGCGGCATCTCGGCCCGGCGGTGGCGGCGGAATAGGCGTCGTCTCAGCCGGGCGCGCCGGGCGCGTACCCGAACGGAAACACCGGGGTCGCCGCGGTCTCGATCCAGAGGCTCTTGGCCTGCGTGTACTCCGCTATCACCTCGGCGCCCGACGAGCGGCCGAAGCCGGAGCCGCGCATTCCGCCGAAGGGCGCCTGGACCGAGAGCGTGCGGTAGCCGTTCACCCACACCGATCCCGCCCGCAGGCCCCGCGCCACCCGCAGCGCCTTCGCCCCGTCGCGCGACCAGACGGCGCCGGCGAGATCGAAGTCCGTGCCGTTGGCGAGGGCGAGCGCCTCCTCCTCGCCGTCGAACGGCAGGACGGCGAGGACCGGGCCGAAGATCTCCTCGCGGGCGAGCGCCGCGTCGGGTGCCACGTCGGCGAAGATCGTCGGCGCGACGAAGTAGCCGGGTCCCTCGCCGAGCGCCGCCGGGCGTGCTCCCCCGAGGACGAGCCGCGCGCCGGTCGCGCGCCCCGCCGCGATCGTCCCGCGTACGCTCGCGTATTGCCGCGCGTTCTGCAGCGGCCCGACCTCGGTCGCCGGATCGAGCGGATCGCCGACCCGCAGCTTCGCCGCCCCCTCCGCCAGCCAATCGAGGACGCGCTCGTAGACCGGCCGCTCGACGAGGAGCCGCGAGCCCGCGGTGCAGCTCTGCCCCGCGGCGGCGAAGATGGCGCCCTGGGCGCAGGTGGCGGCGGCGGCGAGATCGGCGTCGGCGAAGACCACCATCGCCGACTTGCCGCCGAGCTCCAGCAGCGACGGCCGCCCCGCCGCGGCGGCGAGCGCCGCGACCTTGCGCCCGCTCGGCACCGAGCCGACGAACACCGCCTTGCCGCAGCGCCCGTCGGACACGAGCGCGGCGCCGGCCGTGTGCCCGAAGCCGGCGACGACCGAGACCGCGCCCGCCGGGACGCCGGCCTCGATCAGGAGCCGGCCCAGCATCAGCGAGGTGACGGGCGTCCATTCCGACGGCTTCAGGATCGCCGCGTTGCCGGCGGCCAGCGCCGGTGCGAGCTGCCAGCCGGCAGTGAAGAGCGGGGCGTTCCAGGGCGTGATCTGCACGACCGTGCCCAGCGGCTCCGGCGTGACGAGGGTCAGATGCCCCGAGGCGACGGGCACGACGCGGCCCTCGATCTTGTCCGCGAAGCCGGCATAGTAGCGCAGCATCTCCGCCACCCGTCCGGCCTCCGCCCGCGCGTCGCGGATCGGCTTGCCGGCGACGAGCGCCTCGACGGTGGCGAGCGCCTCCGCATCGCGCGCGACGAGGTCGGCCGCGCGCATCAGGATCTCGCCGCGCCTCGAGGCCGAGAGCGCCCGCCACGCCCCGCCGCCGCGCTCGGCCGCGGTGTGCGCGCGGGCCGCGACATCCGCGCCGGCATCGGCGTAGGACGCGAGGAGCTCCTCCGTCGCGGGGCAGACGAGCCCGATCGCCTCGCCCGTGCCCTCGACGATCTCCCCGTCGATGAGGCTGCCGATCGGTCCGGGCCAGTGCTTCGCCAGGATGTCCGCCCGCATCACGCCTCTCCCCGTCCGAGATCGACCAGCCGGTTGAAGTCCGCCGCGGCGCCGAAGCGCGCCTCCCCCTGCGCCACGCTCGCGGCGGTGGCGCGCGAGAGCGGCCCGAGCGCCGCCACCGCCTCGCCGAGCGCGCGGGCGAGGCGCACGTCCTTCGCCATCAGCCCCATCGTGAAGCCGCTGTCGTAGGTACCGGAGAGCACCCAGGCGGGCAGGTTCGTCTCGATCGCCGCCGAACGCCCGGAGCCCGCGGCAAGGACCGCGGCGAGCGCCCGCGGGTCGAGTCCCGCCGCCTCGCCGAGCGCCAGCGCCTCTCCCGCGAGCAGGAGATGCGCCGAGCAGAGCAGGTTGTTGACGAGCTTCGCCACGTTTCCCGCACCCGGCCCGCCGCAGCGCACGACCTGCCGGGTCAGCGGGGCGAGGAGCGCCTCGGCCCGGTCGAGGTCCGCATCCGCCCCGCCGAGCATGGCGAGGAGCCGTCCCTCGGCGGCGCCCGTGGCCCCGCCCGAGACCGGCGCGTCCACGAAGGCGACGCCGCGCTCGGCGGCGCGGGCCTGGATGGCGCGCGTCGAGAGCGGGTCGGCGGTCGAGGTGTCGACGACGAGGAGCCCGGGCGCGGCCCGTGCGAGGACCCCCTCCATCACGGCCTCGACGGCCGGGCTGTCCGGCAGCGACAGGAGAAGCGCGTCGGCGCCGGCGACGAGCTCCGCGAGATCCGCCGCCGGCATTGCGCCGTCGGCGCGGCGGGCGGGATCGCGGTCGAGCCCCGCGACCGCGTGCCCCGCGGCGGCGAGCCGCTCGGCCATCGGCCGCCCCATGGCCCCGAGCCCGATCGATCCGATCCGCATGCCGTCCTCCCTCGCGCCGCGTCGGCCCGAGCGTAGCAGAGAGCGTGCCGAGGGCTGCGCGATCGTGCGCACGACGGGGATCGGGAGCGGTGCACGGGGGCCGTCTGCCGCCTACCGATCCACCGGCAGCCCGCTCGGCACGCGCTCGGGGATGCCGAGCCGTCCGGCGATCGCGGCCTCGTCGGTGAGGCTGTCGAGGAAGGCGAGGAGCGCGGCGATCTCGTCGTCGTCCAACGCCAGCCGGGGACGGGCCGCGGCGGCGGACGTGATGGCGGCGGTCTCCGTCGGGTCCTCCAGCGCGGCGAAGTCGGGCTTCGCCGGCGCGAAGGCGGGGAGGGTGGCGTCGGGCGCGTAGGCGGCCAGCCCCGCCGCGGGATCGGCGTGGAAGCGCAGGAAGCCGGCGAGATCGGAATGGCCGCCCGCGTGGCCCCAAGGGCCGGTGCGCGCGACGTTGCGCAGCGACGGCGTGCGGAAGGCGTAGGCGTCGGCGGGGTCGTTCGTCACCCGCATGCGGCCGACGTCGCGTGCATGGCTCTCGAAGCGCTCGGCCTTGCCGGGGCCGAGCTGCGGCGCGCCCATGGCGTGGAAGCCGTGGTCGGTCTGGAACGGCCCGGAATGGCAGGCGGCGCAGCCGGCCTCGCCGTAGAACAGCGCCATGCCGGCCCGCGCCGGCCCGGGGAGCGGTGCCTCGCCGCGCAGGTGGGCGTCGAAGGGCGAGGCGTCCGAGCGCCATTCGAGCTCGATGAAGGCGCCGATGGCGTTCGAGATGTCGGTGAAGGCGATGGCGCGCCCCGCCGCGATCTCGGGATAGGCGGCCTCGAACAGCGCGCGGTAGTCCGGGATCGCGGCCACGCGCCGCGAGATCAGGTCCCAGGCCCCGCCCTCGCCGGTGATCAGGCCCTGGCGCACCGCCCGCGAGATCTCGTTCTCGGAATAATGCCCCGCCATCTCGTCGGGCGAGAGCACCGGGAACATGGTCTGCGCGGACAGCAGCGTGTCGAAGCCCGCCACCATCTCGTCCTCGAGCGGCGTGCGCAGGCCGGACGGGCGCGAGGGGTCCTCCTCGATGCGCCCGTCGTGGAACATGACGGTGAACTCCCGGGCGCCGAGGTTGAACAAGGCCGGCGCGTTGCGGGGGATCCGCTGCTCCGGGAGGTTCTGCGGATCGACGGCGCGCTCCGGCCCGAGCCCGACGCCGCCCTCGCCCATCCCGAGCGAGAGTCCGTCGGAGGTGGCGAATTTCGGGTGATGGCAGGTGCCGCAGGAGATGTTGCGGTTGCCCGACAGGATCGGGTCCCAGAACAGCAGCCGGCCGAGCTCCGCCTCCCGGCGGTCGACGGGGCGGTAGTCGACGTCGGTGGGGGCGCGGGGGAGGTCGAGGGCGGCGGCGGGGGGGGCTGCGGGGGTGGCGAGCAGAAGAAGCGCGAGACCGAGCGCCGCCACCTGTCCCTCCCTGTAGGGCAGGGGACGGCTCGCGAAGCGAGCCAGGGGTGGGGTCCGGAGCCCGGCCCGTTTCGGCTTCGCCGAACGCGCCTTACGGCGCGCCCCATCCGTCTCGCCGCTGCGCGGCGATCCACCTTCCCCTACAGGGAAGGAGAACGGGTCGCGCGTCTCGCCCATCGCCGTCCCTCCTCACACGAAGCGGTTCACCCAGTTCTCCAGACGCTCCTGCCGGCCCGAGCGCGGCTGCGGGTCGATGCCGTCGCTCTCGACGCGCGCGGCGATCGATGCGAGGTCGGACGTCAGCATCGCCTGCGCCTCCGGCGCGTCCCAGCCGGCGTAGCGCTCGGCGCGCAGGCGCTCGAGCCCGCCGTCCTCCAGCATGGCGGCCGCCGCGATCAGCCCGCGGGCGCACACGTCCATCCCGCCGACATGGGCCGCGACGAGGTCGACCGGATCGAGGGACTGGCGGCGCAGCTTGGCGTCGAAGTTCGTGCCGCCCGTCGCGAAGCCGCCGGCGCGCAGGATCTCGTAGTAGGCGAGCGCGACCTCGGGGTGGTTGTTGGGGAACTGGTCCGTGTCCCAGCCGGACTGGTAGTCGTTCCGGTTCATGTCGATCGAGCCGAAGATGCCGAGGCTGGAAGCCAGCGCGATCTCGTGCTCGAACGAGTGCCCCGCGAGGATGGCGTGGCCCTGCTCGATGTTGACCTTGACCTCGTTCTCGAGGCCGAAGCGGCGCAGGAAGCCGTACACCGTGGCGACGTCGTAATCGTACTGGTGCTTCGTCGGCTCCTGGGGCTTGGGCTCGATCAGGATCGTGCCCTCGAAACCGATCTTGTGCTTGTACGCGACCACCATCGACAGGAAGCGCCCGGCCTGCTCGGATTCGCGGCCGAGATCGGTGTTGAGCAGCGTCTCGTAGCCCTCGCGCCCGCCCCAGAGCACGTAGTTCTGCCCGCCGAGCCTGTGGGTCGCGTCCATGCAGGACTTCACGGTCGCGGCGGCATAGGCGAACACGTCCGGGTCCGGGTTCGTCGCGGCGCCCGCCATGAAGCGCCGGTGCGAGAACAGGTTCGCCGTGCCCCACAGCAGCTTCGTCCGCGACGTCTCCATCTTGCCGGCGAAGTAGTCGACGATCTCCTCCAGATTGCGGCGGCTCTCGGCGAAGGTCGCGCCCTCGGGGCGCACGTCCGCGTCGTGGAAGCAGAAGAACGGCGCGTCCAGGATCTCGAACAGCTCGAAGGCGCCGTCCGCCTTGAGCTTCGCCGCCTCCATGCCGTCCGAGAACCAGGGCCGCTCGAAGGTCTGCCCGCCGAACGGGTCCCCGCCCGGCCAGGCGAAGGAGTGCCAGTAGGCCACCGCGAAGCGCAGGTGGTCCTCGAGCCGCTTGCCCATCACGACCCGATCGGGGTCGTACCAGCGGAAGGCGAGCTCGGCGTCGCTGTCGGGGCCTTCGTAGCGGACAGGGGCGATCCCGGCGAAGAAGTCGGTCATCAGAAGCTCCCGATGGCTCGCGCGGCGGCGGCGTAGCGCGCGTGCGCGTCGTCGTAGGCGGTGGTGAGATCGGCGTCCGGCGCGATGCGCCGGGCGATCGGCGGAGGGGTGGCGATTTCCGGGCCGGCCCCGGTCGCGGCCATGAGCGCGAGGCGGGCGGCGCCGAAGGCCGCGCCGAAGTCGCCGGCGGCGGGGACGTCGACCGGCACGCCGAGCGCGGTCGCGATCGTGGCGAGCCAGGTTTCCGAACGGCTGCCGCCGCCGAGCGCGATCAGCCGATCGATGCGGGTGCCGGTCGCGGCGAGCGCGTCGCGGCAGTCCCTGAGCGCGAAGGCGACGCCGTCGAGGACGGCGCGGGTGCCGGCCTCGCGGTCGGTCTCGTGCTCGAGGCCCAGGAAGGCGCCGCGGATCCCGGCGTCGTTGAGCGGCGTGCGCTCGCCGCCGAGATAGGGCAGGAACAGCGTGCGCCCGGGCGCCCTCGGCGCACCGAGACCGGCCGTGAGCGCGGCCGCGTCCGCGCCGACGAGGCGGGCGTACCAGTTCAGCGCGTCGCTCGCGGCGAGGATGACGCCCATCTGGTGCCAGGCGTTCGGCAGCGCGTGGCAGAACGTGTGCACGGCGGTCTCGGGCGCGGGCGCGTAGCCCTCGGCGGCCGCGAAGAGCACGCCCGACGTGCCGAGCGACACGAAGGCCTCGCCCGCACGCACGACGCCCGCGCCGATGCCCGACGCCGCATTGTCACCGCCGCCGCCGGCGACGACGACGCCCTCGGGCAGCCCCCAGCGCGCGGCGAGGGCGGGGCGGAGCGTTCCCGAGACCTGCGAGCCCTCGACCAGGCGCGGCATGTGCGCGCGCGAGAGGCCCGTCGCCGCGAGGAGATCGTCCGACCAGTCGCGCCGGCCCGTGTCGAGCCAGCTCGTGCCGGCGGCGTCGGACATCTCCGCGACGTGCTCGCCCGTGAGCCAGAGGCGCAGGTAGTCCTTGGGCAGGAGGACCTTGGCGATCTTGTCGAACACGCCCGGTTCCCGGCGCGCGACCCAGGCGAGCTTGGGTGCGGTGAAGCCGGGGAAGACGATGTTGCCGGTGATCGCGCGGAAGCGCGGGTCCGCGTCGAGGGCGGCGGCCTCGGCGTGGGAGCGCGTGTCGTTCCACAGGATCGAGGGGCGCAGCACCTCGTCGGCGGCGTCGAGCAGCGTCGCGCCGTGCATCTGGCCCGAGAGGCCGATCCCGCGCACGTCCGAGAGCCCGTGCGGCGCGAGCGCGTCCATGACGCTCTCGGCGGCGGCGAGCCAGTCGGTCGGGTTCTGCTCCGACCAGCCCTCGTGCGGGCGCGAGACCGCGAGCGGCGCCGTCGCCTCCGCGAGCACGGCCTGGCCCTCGTCGACGAGGACGCCCTTGAGCCCGGACGTGCCGAGATCGAGCCCGATGACCTGCATGATTGCGCCGCCTCTTCGTGCCGCCTGGTCCGGTCGCTTCGTCGCTCAGGCGGCGAGATGCTCCGGGCGCTTGCCCGCGATGATCATGCCGAGCAGATCGTCCTCGGTGACGTCCGCGACCTCGACGATGCCGACCAGCGCGCCGTTCTTCATCACGGCGGCGCGGTCGCACAGCTGCTTCACCTGATGGATGTCGTGGTCGATCAGGAAGATGCCGAGCCCCTGGCGCTTGAGCTCGTCGATCAGCTCGGCCACCATCCGCGTCTCCTGCGGCCCGAGCGCCGCCGTGGGCTCGTCCATGATCAGGATCTTGGCGTTGAAGTAGACCGCCCGCGCGATGGCGACCGATTGCCTCTGGCCGCCCGACAAAGCCGAGACCGGGGCCGAGAACTTCCGGAAGTTGGGGTTGAGGCGGCCCATGATCCTGCGGGTCTCGGCCTCCATCTGCGCCTCGTCGATCATGCCGATCGCGTTCGTCAGCTCGCGGCCGAGGAAGAGGTTGGCGGAGGCGTCGAGATTGTCGGCGAGCGCGAGCGTCTGGTAGATCGTCTCGATATTGTGCCGGCGCGCGTCGCGCGGGTTGTTGATCTCGACCTTCTCGCCGTTGATCCGGATCTCGCCCGAATCCATCCGGTAGGCGCCCGAGAGGCACTTGATCAGCGTGGACTTGCCGGCACCGTTGTGGCCGAGCAGCCCCACGACCTCGCCGGGATAGAGGTCGACCGTGACCCGGTCGACCGCCTGGATGCCGCCGAAGGCGAGCGAGATGTCGCGCAGCTCGACGAGCGGCGTGCCGCGATCCGGGCTGCTCATGCCTTCCCTCCCGTGCGCTTGCGATAGAGGATGTCGACGAGGACGGCGACGACGAGCACCATGCCCACGACGATGTTCTGGAAGGGCGCGTCGACGCCCACCATCGCCATGCCGGATTGGAGCGACTGCATGATCAGCGCGCCCAGGATCGCGCCGTAGATCGTGCCGACGCCGCCGGAGAGCGCCGTGCCGCCGATCACCGCGGCGGCGATGACGCGCAGCTCGTCGAGCGTGCCGATGTCGTTCGTGTGGTTCGTCAGGCGCGCGGAGGCGACGACCGCCGAGAGCGCGCACAGGAAGCCCATCAGCGCGAAGACCTTGACCGTGAGCATGCGCGTGTTGATGCCCGACAGCTCGGCGGCGTCCGGGTTGCCGCCGGTGGCGAAGACGTAGCGGCCGAAGCGGGTCTTGCGGGAGACGACGGTCATCAGGACCGCCAGCACGATCAGCATCAGCACCGAGATCGGGATGCCGTAGCCCTGGGTAAAGCCTTCCGGAAGCACCTCGCCGCGGGCCACGAACATGCGCTCGAGCCGGCCGGAGGGGATCTGGTAGGCGACGAGGAGGGCGACGAAGCCGAAGATCGTGACCGCGATGAGCAGGCCGATCGCGCCCTCCGCCCAGAGCGGCTTCACCGGCATCTCGTGGGCGACCTTGTTGCGCCGCGAGGCGACCAGCGCCCACAGCGCCGCCACGGTGGCCACGAGGGCGAAGGCCCACGACAGCGTCTCGCCGAGCGTGCCGTTGATGCCGCCGAAGAGGAGGTAGTACTCGTTGAGCGGCCCGATCGTCTGGCCGCTCGTGAGGTACCATGCGACGTTGCGCCACACCAGCAGCCCGCCGAGCGTGACGATGAAGGCGGGAATCAGGAGATAGCCGACGAGCCAGCCCTGGAAGGCGCCGATGGCGGTGCCGGTCATCAGGCCGATCACGATCGCCAGCGCCGCCACCGTCGGGCTGTCGAGCCCCACCCCGAGGAGGTCCGGCAGGATCGCGGTCTGGGCCATCGCCATCACCGCCGAGCTGGTGGCGAGCAGCGAGCCGACCGAGAGATCGATGTGGCGCGTGACGATGATGAAGACCATGCCCGTCGCCATGATGGCCACCGAGACGGTCTGGATCGTCAGGTTGAAGATGTTGCGCGGAGTGAGGAAGCGCCCGTCGGTGATGAAGTTGAAGGCGAGGCACAGCACCACGAAGGCGCCGATCATGCCGAGCAGGCGCGTGTCGATCTCGAGCGCGGCGAAGACGCCCTTCTTCTTCTGCGTCGCGGGGGCGTGGGCGGTGGCGGCGGTCATCGGCGCGTCCTTCGCGGAGGGGCCTCTAGGTCGTCGAGGGTCGCGCCCGCGCGGCCCGGGCCGAAGGCGTCCCGCCGGAGCGGGACGCCTCGCGGGAGGCCGCGCGGTGCGTGGTGTCGCGGATCAGTTGCAGGGGGCCGGGCCGTTCTCGACGCCCTGGCAGAGCGCCTCCTGCGAGATCCAGCCGGCGTCGACGACGACGTCGAGGTTGTCCTGCGTGATCGGGACCGGCTCCAGGAACTTCGCCCACAGCGTGGTGCCGCCCGGCGAGGTCCACTGCTCGGCGCCCTCGATGTCGGACATCTCGGTGCCCTGCGCCATCGCCACCGCGATCTCGCCGGCCTCGCGGCCCAGGTCACGGGCGTCCTTCCAGACGGAGACCGTCTGCGTCCCTTTGGCGATGCGGTTGAGCGCGGCGTGGTCGCCGTCCTGTCCCGAGACCGGGACCGTGCCGTCGAGGCCCTGGGCGGTCAGCGCCGCGACCGCGCCGCCGGCGGTGCCGTCGTTGGAGGCGACGACTGCGTCGACCTCGTTGTTCTGCGCGGTGAGGATCTGCTCCATGTTGCGCTGGGCGTTGGCGGGGAGCCACTGGTCGGTGTAGGCCTCACCGACGATGGTGATGCGCCCGGCGTCGATCGCCTCCTGCAGCACCTCCTGCTGGCCGCCGCGGAGGAAGTCCGCGTTCGGATCGGTGGGCGAGCCCTTGATCATGACGTAGTTGCCCTCGGGCTGGGCCTCCAGCACCGCGCGGGCCTGCATGCGCCCGACCTCGACGTTGTCGAAGGTCAGGTAGAACGCGCGCGGGTCCTCGATCAGACGGTCGTAGCCCACGACCGGGATGCCTTCGTCCGCGGCGGCCTGCACGGCCGGGCCGATGGCCTGCGAGTCCTGCGCCAGGATGATGAGGGCGTCGACGCCCTGGGCGATCAGGCTCTCGATGTCGGAGAGCTGCTTGGCCGAGGACGACTGGGCGTCCGCCGAGACGTACTCGGCGCCGGCCTCCTCGAGCGCGGCGCGGATGGCCGCCTCGTCGGTCTTCCAGCGCTCCTCCTGGAAGTTCGACCAGCTCACGCCGACGGTGATCGGGTCCTGGGCGTGAGCGGCTCCAGCGAAGCCGACCGCGGCGACCGCGGCCATCAGTGCGAATTTGCGCATCGCGTTTCCTCCCGTAGCGCGCGACCCTTGTCGGGCCGCGTCCGGCCTTGCGCCGTGCCGCGCAGACTGTCGCGGATAATTTCAGTTGTCAAAATAAAAATGCCACTCCATCGTGCTCACCCTCAGGATAACGGGGCATGTTCTTCCCGCACTGCACAAAAATCGTTACAAACGCCCAAGACGTCACGGTTCGGGACAGGGCTTTAGTTCAGGAGCGGTAACTAATGCGCGCCGAGGCGGTCGCCGTGGGGAGCGAGGACGAGCGCCAGGGCGTCGGCCCGCTGCTGCGCCCGCTCGCCGAGGGCCAGCGGCCGCTGCGCCAGCAGGTGTTCGAGCGCATCCGCGCGGCGGGCACGCTCGCGCGGGTGCAGATCGCGAAGGACCTCGGGGTGAGCCCCGCGAGCGTCACCGCGGTCACGTCCGAGCTGATGGAGGCGGGGCTGATCGAGGAGGTCGCCGTCACCCGGGAAGGAGACGCGACGAGCCGCGGGCGCCCGCCCGTGGCGCTCGGCGTGCGGCCCGACGCGCGCCACGTCGCGGGGATCAAGATCTCCGATCGCGAGCACACGGCGGTCGTCGTCGACCTCGCGGGCCGCCTCGTCGCCTCCGCCAGCGTGACCGAGCGGCTCGGCGGCCGCAGCCTGGCCGACCTGCTCGAGGCGGCGGACGCGCTCCTCGCCCGCGTCTGCGGCGCGGCGGGCGTCGCGCGCGGCGATCTCAGCGCGGTCGGGCTCGGGGTTCCCGGCTTCGTCGACGCCGCCGCGGGCGTCGTGCACTGGTCGCCCGTGCTGCGCGATCGCGACGTGCCGCTGGCCGCCGCCGTGGCGGAGCGGCTCGGACTGCCGGTCCACGTCGACAACGACGCGAACCTGGTGGCGCTGGCCGAGCTCTGGTTCGGCGCGGGCCGCGCCCTGTCGGACTTCGCGGTCGTGACGATCGAGCACGGGGTGGGCATGGGCCTCGTGGTCAACCACCGGCTCTACCGCGGCGCGCGCGGGCTCGGCACCGAGCTCGGCCACATCAAGGTCCACCTCGACGGCGCGCTGTGCCGCTGCGGCCAGCGCGGCTGCCTCGAGGCCTACGTCGCCGACTACGCGCTGGCCCGCGAGGCGACGACGGCGCTCGACTGGAGCTATGCCGACGGGCGTCCGATGGGGGTCGTGCTCGAATCCCTGTTCGACCACGCCAAGGCCGGCAACGGGGCCGCGCGCTCGATCTTCCGGCGGGCGGGGCGCTATCTCGCGATCGGCCTCGCCAACGTCGTCAACCTGTTCGACCCCGATCTGATCATCCTCTCGGGAGAGCGCATGCGCTACGACTACCTCTACGCCGCCGACACCCTCGCCGAGCTCTCGAGCCTCGTCCTCCCGGCGAGCCGCCCGCTGCCGCCGATCGAGGTCCACGCCTGGGGCGACCTGCTCTGGGCCCACGGCGCGGCGGCGCTCGCGCTCTCGGCGGTGACGGACGCGATGCTCGGCGCCGGCGCTGCCAGGGAAGGCGCGCCGGCATGACGACCGCGACGTGCTTCGCTCCTCCCCCATCGGGGGAGGTGGATCGCCGCGCAGCGGCGAGACGGAGGGGGTGCGCCGCGAGGCGCGCTTCGGCGCAGCCGAAACCGGACGCCTCGAGCCGCGGGATCCCGCCCCCGATCCGCTGGACGGTTCGTCCCCGCCCCGAGGGGGCGGGAGCGGGGGCGGCCGTCGTCGCCCTCCTGCTCGTCCTCTTCGCCGACCCGGCGGCGGCCGCCGAGCCGCGCTTCGTCGATCGAGCGGGCGATCTCCCCGCGCCGCACGTCTACGACGGCGGCTGGGAGCACTTCGTCGGCGGCGGGGTGGCGGTGCTCGACTGCAACGGCGACGCGAAGCCCGACCTCTACGTCGCCGGCGGCGCGAACCCCGCGCGGCTCCTCGTCAACGTCACGGAGGGCCCCGGCGCGCCGATCCGCTTCGCCGAGGGGACGTCCGCGCCGACGCCCACCGGCGTCACCGGCGCCTATCCGCTCGACGTCGACGGCGACGGGACCCTCGATCTCGCGGTGCTGCGGGTCGGGCCGAACCTCCTCCTGAAGGGCGGGCCCGGCTGCGCGTTCGAGGACGCCACCGAGGCCTGGGGCTTCGACGCCGGCGACCGCTGGTCCACCGCCTTCTCGGCCACCTGGGAGGCCGGCCGCGACCGGCCGACGCTCGCCGTCGGCAACTACGTCGACCGCGCCGCTCCGGATGGCCCGTTCGAGGCCTGCGACGTCAACGAGCTGCATCGGCCCGAGGGCGGGCGCTACGGCGCGCCGATCCGGCTCGAGCCCGGCTTCTGCGCGCTCTCGATCCTGTTCTCGGACTGGCGGCGCGCCGGCGAGCCGGAGCTGCGGGTCTCGAACGACCGGCACTACTACGTGCGCGGCGGCTTCGAGCAGATGTGGCGGCTCGACCCGCTGGAGGAGCGCGTCGCCTCCGACGGCTGGCCGCGGATCTCGCTGTGGGGCATGGGCATCGCCAGCCGCGACGTCACCGGCGACGGGCTGCCGGAGGTGATGCTCACCTCGATGGGCGACCAGCTGATGAAGCTCAATCGCGGCGATGGCTGGGAGAACGCGCCCTATTCCCTCGGCACCTACGCCCAGCGCCCCTTCCTCGGCGACGACGGGCGGCCCTCGACCGGCTGGCACGCGGAGTTCGGCGACGTCGACAACGACGGGCGCGCCGACCTCTTCATCGCCAAGGGCAACGTCGACCAGATGCCCTCGAACGCCATGAAGGACCCCAACAACCTGCTCATGCAGACGCCGGACGGCAGCTTCGTCGAGCGCGCGGGGGAGGCGGGCGTCGCGACGACCGATCGCGCGCGGGGCGCTGCGTTCGCCGACCTCGACGGCGACGGGCGGCTCGACCTCGTCGTCGTCAACCGCCGCGCGCCGCTGGAGGTGTGGCAGAACGCGACGGAGGGCACCGGCGCCTGGCTCGCGGTCACCCCGCGCCAGGACGGGCCGAACGGCTTCGCGGTCGGCGCCTTCGTCGAGGTGCGCGCGCAGGGCGGGCAGGCGGTGCAGGTCCAGGAGGTCACCGTCGGCGGAGGGCACGTCGGCGGGAGGGCCGGGCCGCTGCATTTCGGCCTCGGCGATGCGCGGGCCGCGGAGATCCGGGTCGTCTGGCCCGACGGCGCGGTCTCGCCCTGGACGCCGGCGCCGCTCGGGGCCCGCATCGAGGCGTACAGGGCGGGGGAGGGGCTCGCGATCCGTTGAGCGGCCGGGAGCGTGGCGACCGTCGGTCAGATCCGACCGGCCGGGCGGCGCGCGCCCGCCGCGCTCGCGAGCGCCAGCCCGGCCAGCCCCGCCGAGATCAACGCGTTCCAGCCGGCCATCGAGAGACCCAGGAAGCGCCAGGCGGCCTCGGTGCAGGAGACGACACGCACCGTGTCGAGCTGGGCGAGGAAGTCGTTCATGGTCGCCGCCTGCGGCAGGCCCGCGCCGCCGCAGTCGGACGGGCCGGCCCAGAAGCCCCATTCGACGCCGGCGTGATAGGCGCCGAGCCCCGCCGACACCACGAAGACGAGACCGAGGACCGCGAGGAGCCCGCGGCCCACGCCCTCGCGCGGCGCGAAGGCGATCGCGAGGACGCCGAGAGGCAGGGCGATCCAGTACGGCCAGCGCTGGAGGAGGCACAGCGCACAGGGCTGGTAGCCGAGCCCGTACTGGAAGACGAGCGCCGTGGCGATCGTCGCGGCCGCGACGAGCGTGACGAGAAGCGCCACGAGACGGCGATCGCGCACGAGGGGCAGGGGCGAGGCGGTCATGATCGGGGTCGCGCTCCGGTGGGGACGGCCCGCGTCATAACCCGCGCCGGCCCGGCTTGGAAGCGGCGCGCCGCCGCGGGCGGGCTTTCGCGGAGACGTCAGATGCGCTAAGCGCTCCCTCCTGGAACACACGGGACGCCCCATGCTGCAGAACCTTCGCAATGTCGGAAAGACCTGGGTCGGCAAGGCCGTCGCCGGCGTGCTGTTCACCCTCCTGATCCTCTCCTTCGCCGTGTGGGGCATCGGCGACATCTTCCGCGGCGGGGCCTCCACCACCGTCGTGCGCGTCGGCGACACGGAGGTCGACGCACAGACCGTGCGCGACACCTACACGCGCCAGATCCGCCGGCTCTCCGCGCAGCTCGGGCAGCCGATCGGGCCGCAGGAGGCGCAGCTGTTCGGGATCGACCAGCAGGTGCTGGGCCAGATCGTCACCGAGGCGGTGCTGAACGAGCGCGCCGACACGCTCGGCCTGCGCGCCGGCGACACGCTCGTCGCCCGCTCCATCGCCGACGATCCGTCCTTCCGGGCGAACGGCCAGTTCGACCCGAACGCCTTCCGGCGCTTCCTGTCGCTCGCGGGCCTCTCCGAGCAGGCCTTCGTCGCCCAGCAGGCGCGCGAGCTCGAGCGGCGGGCGATCGTCGAGGCGGTCGGTGCGGGCCTCGACGCGCCGGTGACGGCGGAGGAGGCGTTCTGGCGCTACGAGATGGAGCGGCGCGACGCGGACTACCTCGTCCTGCCCGAGAGCCTCGCCGGCGAGATCGCCGCGCCCGACGAGGAGACGCTCGCCGCCTTCTTCGCCGAGCGCCGCGGCGAGTGGCGCGCGCCCGAGTACCGCACCGCCGAGGTGCTCGCGATCTCCCCCGAGGCGATCGCCGACCCGGATGCGGTCGACGAGGCCGCCGTGCGGGCGCGCTACGAGGCCGAAGCCGAGACCCGCTTCGGCACGCCCGAGCGCCGCGTGATCCAGCGCATTCCCTTCGCGAGCGCCGACGAGGCGGCGGAGGCGGCCGGGCGCGTGGCCGCCGGCGAGATCTCGTTCGAGGATCTCGCCGCCGAGCGCGCGGTCGCGCCCGACGTGTTCGAGCTGGGCACCCTCGCCCGCTCCGAGGTGCTCGACCCCGCCATCGCCGAGGCGGCCTTCGCGCTGGAGGAGGGCGCCGTGAGCGAGCCGGTGGACGGCCGCTTCGGGGCGGCGCTCGTGCGCGTCGCCGACGTCGTGCCGGCGGACGTACGGCCCTTCGAGGAGGTCGCGCAGGCGCTCCGCACCGAGATCGCGCTCGACCGCGCCACCGACCGCCTCCGCACCGCCTACGACGAGATCGAGGACCAGCGCGCCGCCGCGATCCCGCTCTCCGACATCGCGCAGGCACGCGGTCTCGAGCTCACCCGCATCGCGGCGATCGACAGCCGCGGCCTCGGGCCCGACGGCGCCCCGGTCGCTCTGCCCGCGCGCGAGGCGCTGCTTCCCGCCCTGTTCGAGACCGACATCGGCGTCGACAACCTCGCCATCCGCACCGAAGGCGGCGGCTACGTCTGGTACGACGTGACCGACATCGCCCCCGCGCGCGACCGCGAGCTGTCGGAGGTGCGCGAGGAGGTCGTCGCCGCATGGCGGAGCGAGCAGGTGGCCGATCTGCTCTCTGAGCGGGCGCGCGAGATCGTCGCGCGGCTCGAGGCCGGCGAGACGCTGGAGACGATCGCGCAGGAGACCGGCCTCGCGGTCGCCCAGGGTCGCGGCCTCGCCCGCGGGCAGGCGGCGGCGCCGCTCGACGAGGGCGCGGTGACGCGGCTCTTCGCCACCCGCGTCGGCGAGCCGGGCAGCGCGCCGCTCGGCGCGACCGAGCGCGTCGTCTTCCGCGTGCTGTCGGCCTCGGCGCCGGACTACATCGTCACCACGCCGCAGGCCGAGGAGATCGGCAGCCAGCTCGCGCAGTTCCTCTCCCAGGACGTGCTCGAGCAGTACCTCGCCTACCTCCAGGACGAGCTCGGCGCCGAGATCGACCGCGAGGCCTTCGAGGCGGCGGTGCGCGGAGGCGCCTTCTGATGGAGGTCGCCCCCGCCTTCGCCGAGGTCGCCGCGGCCTGGGAGGCGGGGCGGGCCTCGCTCGTCGCGACGCGGCTGGTCGCCGACCTGGAGACCCCGGTCGCGGCCTTCCTCAAGCTGCGCCGCGCGCAGGCCGGGCCGGCCTTCCTGCTCGAATCGGTCGAGGGCGGCGCCCAGCGCGGACGCTACTCGATGATCGGCGTCGCGCCGGATCTGGTCTGGCGCTGCCGCGACGGCGCCTGCGCGATCGATCGTGCCGCACTCTCGGGCGAGGGCCGCTTCGAGCCCGATCCGCGGCCGCCGCTCGAGAGCCTGCGCGCGCTCATCCACGAGAGCCGCATCCCCAAGGGCGACCGTCCGGGCGACGACCTGCCGCCGATGGCGGCTGGGCTGTTCGGCTATCTCGGCTACGACATGGTGCGCGAGATGGAGCGGCTCGGGGCGCCCAATCCCGACGCGCTCGGCGTTCCGGACGCGGTGCTCGTGCGCCCGACCGTCATGGTCGTCTTCGACGCGGTGCGCGACGAGATCAGCCTCGTCGCGCCCGTGCGCCCGCGGCCCGGCACCTCGGCGAAGGCGGCCTTCGAGAGCGCGCTCGCCCGGCTCGAGGCGGTGGTCGACGCGCTGGAGGCGCCCCTGCCCGCCGAGGCGCGCGCCGAGATCGCCGAGACCACGACGATCGACGTCGTCTCGAACACGCCGGACGAGGCGTACGAGGCGATGGTCGAGCGGGCGAAGGACTACATCCGCGCCGGCGACATCTTCCAGGTCGTCCTCTCCCAGCGCTTCGAGGCGGCCTTCCCGCTGCCGGCCTTCGCGCTCTACCGCTCGCTCCGGCGCATCAACCCGTCGCCATTCCTCTGCTATCTCGACTTCGAGGACTACCAGATCGTGGTCTCCTCGCCCGAGATCCTGGTGCGGGTGCGCGACGGCGAGGTGACCATCCGGCCGATCGCCGGCACCCGCCCGCGCGGCGCGACGCCGGCGGAGGACCGCGCGCATGCGCAGGACCTCCTGGCCGACCCGAAGGAGCGCGCCGAGCACCTGATGCTGCTCGACCTCGGGCGCAACGACGCGGGGCGCGTGTCCGAGCTCGGCTCCGTGCGCGTGACGGATTCGTTCTTCCTCGAGTACTATTCCCAGGTCATGCACATCGTCTCGAACGTGGTCGGGCGCCTCGACCCGCGCCGCGATGCGCTGGACGCTCTCGTCGCCGGCTTCCCTGCGGGGACCGTGTCGGGCGCGCCGAAGGTGCGCGCCATGGAGATCATCGACGAACTCGAGCGCGACAAGCGCGGGCCGTATGCCGGGTGCATCGGCTATTTCGGCGCCGACGGCGAGATGGACACCTGCATCGTGCTGCGCACGGCGGTGGTCAAGGACGGGCGCATGCACGTCCAGGCCGGCGCGGGCGTCGTCTACGACAGCGTCCCCGCCTCCGAGCGCGTGGAGTGCGTCAACAAGGCCAAGGCCCTCTTCCGCGCCGCCGAGGACGCGGTGCGCTTCGCCAGCCGGGCCCGGCGCGGGCAGTAGCGCGCGCTCCTCCCCGTCGCCGCTCTCCCCCTGGCCGCTCTCCACTTTGCCCGCGACGTCGCGGCGCGGAACGCCGGTCGCGCGCCGCCGTTCTCTCGGCTCCCGGAACCGAGCGAGGCGGCAGGCGTGCTGGCGTTCATCGAAGGAAACCTCCCCGTCGTCGTCGGCACGGTGGCCGGCCTCTGCTCGACGGTGAGCTTCGTCCCCCAGGTCTGGAAGTCCTGGCGCGAGGGCGACACCGAGGCGATCTCCAAGCGCATGTACGTGGTGACGGTCTCGGCCTTCTCCCTGTGGATCGTCTACGGGCTGATGATCTGGAGCCTGCCGATCATCGTCTTCAACGCGCTGAGCCTCGTCCTGTCGGGCTCGGTCCTCGTGATGAAACTGCGCAACCTGCGCCGCCGGCGCCGCGCCGACGCGCGCGTGGCCGGGACGCCGTGATGGGCGCGGCGGCGGAGGAAGCGGTCTCGGAGAGCGGGGTCGTCGACCCGGTCGACGCCGCCCGGAGCGCTGGCCTCACCTACGTCACCGACGAGGAGCCGGGCATCCGGCGGCGCAGGTCCGGGCGGGGCTTCACCTACGTCGATCCGAAGGGGCGCACGATCAAGGACCCCGACGAGATCCGCCGGCTGAAGTCCCTGGCCGTGCCGCCCGCCTATACCGACGTGTGGATCTCGCCGGACCCGAACGGGCACATCCAGGCGACGGGGCGGGACGCGCGCGGGCGCAAGCAGTACCGCTATCATCCGCGCTTCCGCGAGGTGCGCGACTCGACCAAGTTCGAGCACGTCGTCGCCTTCGCCGAGGCGCTGCCGGCGATCCGTGCGCGGGTCGACGCCGACATGCGCCAGCGCAAGCTCACGCGCGAGAAGATCCTCGCCACGATCGTCCACCTGCTCGAGACGACGCTGATCCGCATCGGCAATTCCGACTACGCGCGCACCAACAACACGCAAGGCCTCACCACGCTCGGCGCCGACCACGTCTCCGTGGAGGGCGACAGCCTGCGCTTCGTCTTCACCGCCAAGGGCGGCAAGGAGCGCCGCCTGAAGGTGCGCGACCGGCGCGTGGCGCGCACCGTCCGGATGCTCGAGGACCTGCCGGGGCAGCGCCTGTTCCAGTGGGTCGACGACGACGGCAACCGCCACGCGGTCGAGAGCGCGGACGTGAACGCCTACCTGCGCGAGATCACCGGGCGCGAGATCACGGCGAAGGACTTCCGCACCTGGGGCGGGACGGTGCTCGCGGCGACGGCGCTCAGGGAGTTCGAGGCCTTCGACACCAAGGCCGCCGCGAAGAAGAACCTCAAGGCGGCGATCGAGCAGGTCTCGTCCCGGCTCGGCAACACGCCGACCATCTGCCGCAAGTGCTACGTCCACCCGCAGGTGCTCGACGCCTATCTCGAGGGGACGCTCGTCGAGGCGGTCGGCCGCGAGGCGGGTCGCGCGCTGGCGCAGGAGCTCGACGGGCTCGAGCCCGAGGAGGCGGCGGTGCTCGGCATGCTGCGCGCACGGCTCGCGAGCGAGGCGCGCGCGGCCTGATCTCAGCCGTCGCCGGGCGTCGCCGCGCGCGGCACCGGCGCGAAGCCCCAGCCGCGGGCGCGCGCCGGCTCGACGAGCGCCATGTGCGGCACGGTGAGCGCGGCGAGCCCGACGAAGAGCACCTGCATCGCCCGCGCGTCGAGCGCGACGTCGGCGAGCAGGAACCAGGCGGCGCCCGCGAGCGCCAGCGTGCCGAGCATCGGCAGCGCCGCGATGGCGACGAGCGCCGCGGGCGCCGTCGTCTCCGCTGCCCGCGCCGTGCGCAGGACGTGGCGGGCGGAATGCATCAGGCAGAAATAGACCGCGAAGGCGACGAGCGGCGGCGCGAGGATCGCCACGACGCCCGTCGCGGCGAGCTCGAGCGCCGTGCGACCCCGGTCGCGGTGTGTCTCCCAGACGACGCTGCCGACGAGGAGGAAGACGACGGGCCAGGCGAGGCTCGCGAGCGCGCCGGCCACGAGGGCGCCCGGCTCGGGGCCGACGAGCAGGCCGAAGAGCCGCGCAACCGCGACCTCGTGGAGCAGCGACGGCAGGACGAGCGGGGCGGCGCCCATCGCGAGCCGGCTCGCGACGGCGACGCGGCCCTCCAGGTCGCCGGAGAAGTGGAGCGCCGAGGCGATCAGGAAGCCGCCGAGGAAGAGCACCGGTGCGAGCGCCCAGATCGCCACGACGAGCGCTGCCGCCGCCCAGTAGGCCAGCCCGAACAGAGCCCAGCGCCGGACGCCGGTGAGCCCCAGGAGCCGGCGGGCCCAGAGCGTGTCGAAGGCGCCGTGCGGGACGCCGAGCACCAGCACGAGCGCGCCAACGACGAGGATCTCCGTCGTCGGCGCGAGCGCGGGCAGCGCCGTCGCGCCGAAGCCGACGGCGAGCGCCACGGCGCCGTAGACGACCCCCTGTGCGCGGATGACGTCCTCGGCACTCATCGCGCGGGTTCCCCGATCCGTCCGCGGGCGGCGGCGCCCGCACGGGCGGGCGCGCGGTCGGGGGTCGCCAGCGTGCGCAGGAAGGGCGCCGGCGGCAGCGACGCCGCCATCGCCGCCGCATCGAGGAGGCTCGGCTCGTCCGAGAGGAAGCGCACGAGGCGCGCCGGCGGCGTGCGGCGAAACAGCGAGGCGAAGAGGTCGGGGCCACGCGCCGGGTCGGCGGCGAGCACGCGCACGAACAGGCGATCCATGAAGGCGAGGAGCCGGCCGTCCGGCGCCGCGGCAACCGGGCCGCGGCCGGCGAGGAGCGACGCCGAGCAGGCGTCCGCCCAGGCCTGGATGCGGCGGAAGGCGTAGCCGCTCGACGGGCGCGCGCCGCCCGCCATCAGGCCCGCGCGCACGAGGCCGGCTCCTGTCGGCCCGGGGAGCGGAGGGCCGAGGAGGCCCATCGGCAGGACGCCGTGCTCCTCGCGCAGCACGGCACCGCCGCGCCCGCCCGTCGCCTCGGCGATCGCGTCCGCGAGATCCGCCGCGAGCGCCGGCGGCGGCAGCGGGTCGGCGGCGAAGACCGTCGCCTCGACGAGCGCGCGGTCGGGCGCGAGGGGGAGGACGTAGGCGAAGGCGATCCGGTCGCCGCGGGGCGGGAGGAAGCGCATCAGCTCGACCGTGCCGGGATCGAACGAGGCGCGGTCGCAGGCGATCTCGCGCCCGTGGAAGCTCTGCCACAGCCGTGCCGCGCCCGGCGCCGGCCGGCGATCCGGGCGGGTGTCGACTACCGCGCCCGCGGTGACCGGGCCGGCGCTCGTCTCGACGCGCCAGAGGCCGTCCGGCAGTCGCGTCACGGCCGCGACCCGCGTCCCGGTGGCGAGCTCGACCCGCGGCGCGGCGGAGATCGCCGCGCGCGCCGCGTCGTGGAAGTCTCCGCCGCGGATCATCTGGTAGGGCGTCGACGGCGTCTCGGCCACGCCGCCGCGCCCCTCCCGCGTCGCGACGCGCACCCGCGACCAGGACCGCGCCACGATCCCCTCGTGCCGGTGGCGGCGCGTGCGCCAGAAGCACCAGGTGCGATCGTCGCCGAAGCGCGTGCCGGTGCCGCTGCCGCCGTCGCGCGCCTCGACGACGAGCGTGCGCGGGGCGGCGGGGCCGGCCTCGGCGAGGCGCTCCGCCAGGCTCGCGCCTGCGCAGCCGCCACCGAGGATCACGAGATCGCGATCGGGACGCATCGTCCGCTCCCTACTCGGCCGGCGCGGGCCGGTCCGAACCTCCGGCGCGCTGCGGGCGCTCCACGCGGTCCGGGTAGATCTCGCCGGCGACCGCGAGCGAGGGACCGTAGCCCTCCTCGATGGAGCGGTGCCGCGCGGCGCGCGAGAGCATGATGCCGAAGACGAGCTTCGAGGTGATGTCCGCCGTCGTGAACAGGACCTGGCGCACCACGACCGCCTCGTCCGACACCCACACCGCCGGCACGAGGTACGCGAGCGGATAGAGCGTCCAGGCGCACAGGAGGAGGATCCAGATGCGGCCGAACTCCGTCGACACCTGGTCCGACAGCCGCTCCGGCGGCCGGTGCGTGACCGTGTACACGAGCCAGAGGATGTAGACATAGAACACCGTCGAGACGCCGCCCCAGATCCAGAAGGGCGCGACCGCCTGCGTGTCCGAGAAGCCGGCGACGGCGGGCTCGTAGTACTGGCCGACGTAGCCGGTCCAGATCATCAGGAGACCGGCGAGCGTGAACTTGCCCCAGTTGCTCCAGAAGGCCCGCCCCGAGAAGCCGAGCACGACGAGGAGCTGGGTGAGCAGCATCGGCACGTCGATCGACCAATTGGCGTAGCGGTAGCCGTTGGAGAAGATCATCCCCTCGACGCGAGTCCAGGTCTGCGTCGCGGCCTGAAACTCGAAGCTGCGGTTCCACAGGAGCCAGAGCTGGAAGATCTCCAGCGCCGCCGACACCATGACGACCGCGGAGATGACGTTCGAAAGGCGGTAGCGCGGCGCCACGTTCTCGATCGTCAGCGCGAAATAGACGAGCCCGGCCAGGAAGGCCGCGACCGTCAGGGCGAAGATGTGGCGAATGACGTCGAACTGCCAGTAGCCGTATTCCAGGTAGTTCTCGAAATTGGGCATGTAACCTCCCGCCCGCTCGATCCCTCACAGGCGGGCGGCACCGGCGGCCGCCGGGAGCGACCGGAGCCGCGCCGCTCCGCTTCGATCGAGCCGCCAACGGCCGGGGAGGCGGATCCGTTCGATCGCGGGCCCTCTCCGTGCACGGATCGTCGTGCGACCCGCCGTCGCGCCGCTCGACATCCGCGCCGGGAGCGGTATGGTCCGCGCTCTTCGTGTCGTGGGTATCCTGGAGCTCGCCGATGGCCCGGCTCAGCGTCAACCTGAACAAGATCGCCCTCCTGCGGAACTCGCGGAAGACGGGCGTGCCCGATCCCGTGGCCTTCGTGCCGCTCGCCGCGCGCGCCGGCGCGCAGGGGATCACGCTGCATCCGCGGCCCGACGAGCGCCACGTGCGGCGCGCGGACGTCGACGCAATCGCCGCGGCGATGGCGGACCTGCGTCCCGCCTTCGAGCTCAACCTCGAGGGCTACCCGGACGCGCGCTTCCTCGAGATCGTGCGCGCGGTGCGGCCCGAGCAGGTGACCTTCGTGCCGGATGCGCCCGACGTCTTCACCTCCGACAAGGGCTTCGACCTCGACGCGGCCCAGCAGGCGCTCGTCTCCGACGCGCTCGCGGCCCTCGCCGGCGTCGAGACGCGCATCGTGCTGTTCGTCGACCCGGACCCGGCGGTGGTGCCGCGCGTCGCCGAGATCGGCGCGCACGGCATCGAGATCTACACGGGCTCCTACGCCGAGGCCTGGAAGGCGGGACGCCACGCACCGCTCCTCGACGCGGCCGCCAAGGCGGGGCTCGCGGCGCGCGAGCACGGGCTCGTGGTCAATGCGGGGCACGACCTGAACCTCGACAACATCCCGCCCCTCGTCGCCGCCATCCCGCACCTCGCGGAAGCCTCGATCGGCCACGAGCTGACCGCCGACGCGCTCGCGATGGGCTTCGAGAGCGCGGTGGCCGCCTACGCCGCGGCTCTGCGCGGCGAGAGCTGACGAGGCGCGCGCGGGCGGCGGGACCCGTCGGGCCGCCAAACTGCGCGCCTTGACACCGAAGGGCGCCGCGCGTCTAGTCGGCGCGGTATGTCTCCACGTCCGCGGCGACGAGACTGCCGTTGCGGAAGTTTCTAGGCCGCGGGACCTGCCGATTTCATCCGACGACGAATTCGTCCCGGGTCGCTCGATTGTCATTGGAGAGATTTCAGCCATGAGAGAGCAAGAACGTATTGCCGTGTTCATCGATGGCGCGAATCTCTACGCCACGACGAAGACGCTCGGCTTCGATATCGACTACAAGCGGCTCCTGAAGGAATTCCAGTCGCGCGGTTACCTGCTCCGGGCGTTCTATTATACGGCGCTCGTCGAGGATCAGGAGTATTCCTCCATCCGCCCGCTGATCGACTGGCTCGACTACAACGGCTATCGCGTCGTGACCAAGCCGACGAAGGAGTTCGTCGACTCGACCGGGCGGCGCAAGGTCAAGGGCAACATGGACATCGAGCTGTGCATCGACGCGCTCGAGCTGGCCGACAAGGTCGACCACATCGTGCTCTTCTCCGGCGACGGCGATTTCCGTTCGCTCGTCGAAGCGCTGCAGCGCAAGGGCGTGCGGGTGTCCGTGGTCTCGACCATCTCGACCCAGCCGCCGATGGTCGCCGACGAGCTGCGCCGCCAGGCGGACGAGTTCATCGATCTCGCCCATCTCCTGCCGAAGATCGGCCGCGACCCCGCCGACCGTCCGGCCAGGGACTATTCCGACCGCCCTGCACGCTTCCAGGGCACGCCCGGCAACACCGGCCTCGAGCGCCGCTACGGGATCCGCCAGGGCCAGGGTCCCATCGGCGGCGCCACCGGGCGCGTCGACGAGGACGAGGAATACGAGGACTGAGGTCGTGCCCGGGGCGCGCGGCCACCGTTCGCCTCGGGCACGATCGGGTCAGGAGCCCTTCAGGATGCGGGCCTTCTCGCGATCCCAGTCGCGCTTCTTCTCGGTCTCGCGCTTGTCGTGCAGCTTCTTGCCGCGGCCGAGACCGAGCTCGACCTTCGCGCGACCGCGCTCGTTGAAGTAGATCCGCAGCGGGATGACCGTGTAGCCCTCCCGCTGGGTGGCGCCGAGCAGCTTGTCGATCTCGCGGCGGTGGAGGAGCAGCTTGCGCGGCCGGCGCGGCTCGTGGTTGAAGCGGTTCGCCTGCAGGTACTCGGGAATGTAGGCGTTGTAGAGCATCAGCTCCTCGCCCGAGGGGCCGGCATAGCTCTCCCCGATCGTCGCCTTGCCGGAGCGCAGCGACTTCACCTCCGTGCCGGTCAGCACGATGCCGGCCTCGTAGGTGTCCGAGATCGAATAGTTGAACCGCGCCTTGCGATTGTCCGCCACGACGCGGTGGGAATGGGCGTTGTTCTGCGCCATCTGGCTCTCAGGTATTGATCAGCCCGGCCGCACGCATGGCATCGCGCACCGCCTCCCGCGCCGCGGGCGACGCGGGCACGAGCGGCAGGCGGACCTCGTCGGACATGCGGCCGAGCACGGACAGGGCGAACTTCGCCGGGGTCGGGTTGGTTTCGACGAACAGCGCCTGATGCAGCGGGAAGAGGCGATCGTGCAGCTTCAGCGCGGTCGCGGCATCGCCCGCGAGGCTCGCCTGCTGGAAGTCGGCGCACAGTCGCGGCGCGACGTTCGCCGTCACCGAGATGCAGCCGTGGCCACCATGGGCGTTGAATCCCAGCGCCGTCGAATCTTCGCCAGAAAGCTGTACGAAATCGGGACCGAGCACGGCGCGTTGGTGGCTCACCCGCACCATGCTGGCGGTCGCGTCCTTGACGCCGGCGATGTTGGGAAGCTCGTAGAGACGTGCCATGGTCTCCACCGACATGTCGATGACGGACCGGCCGGGGATGTTGTAGATCAGGATCGGGATCCCGACGGCGGCGTCGATCGCCTTGAAATGCTGATAGAGGCCCTCTTGCGTCGGCTTGTTGTAATACGGCGTCACCACGAGCAGCGCGTCCGCGCCGGCGCGCTCGGCATGGCGCGCGAAATCGATCGCCTCGGTGGTGGAGTTCGAGCCCGCGCCGGCGATGACGGGCACGCGGCCCTTCGCCTGTGCGACGGTGATCTCGACGACGCGCTTGTGCTCGTCGTGGGACAGGGTCGGGCTCTCGCCGGTGGTGCCGACGGGGACGAGGCCGGAGGAGCCGTTCTCGATCTGCCACTCGACGTGGGCGCGCAGCGCCTCCTCGTCGACGGCGCCGTCCGCGAAGGGCGTGACCATGGCGGGGATCGAGCCGCGAATGCGAGAGAGGACGGCATGGGCGGGCATGGAGACGCTCCGGACGATGCGGGGAGGTCCGCGCGGCGCGGGGCGCCGAGCGGGGGCACACACATAGCGCGCGGACGTCGCCCGCGCAAACGCGGCCTTCTCGCGGCGACGGCGCTCGCCGCGGCCCTCCTCGGTGGCTCGCTCGGCGTCCCCGCGGCGCTGGCCGCGACGCCGCTTCCCCCGCCGCGTCCCGACCGGGCGGAAGCGCGAGATCCTGCGGCTGCGCTCGCGCCGGTAACGACGCCCGGCGACGCCGAGGCGGTCGTGCGCGCGGTCTCGGAGATCGACCCGCGGCGCGTCGCGCTCGGCGAGATGCTCAACGCCTATGCCGAGGGACGCATCCTGCTCGGCGATACGCTGGCCGCCGCCTGGGAGACGCTCGTCGCGGGCGATCCGGCCGCGCGGGTCGCCGGCGAGTGGCTCGCGATCCGCGCCGGCGCGGTGCGCGACTTCACCCGCCTCTCGGCCTTCCTGAGCGACAATCCCGGCTGGCCGGAGACGGGCGTCGCCCGCCGGCGGGCCGAGGAGGCCCTCTTCGCCGCCCCGGCACGCCCGGAGGTGACGATCGCCTTCTTCGCGGGCGACCGGCCGCGCACGGCGGAGGGTGCGGTCGCGCTGGCCCGCGCCTTCCACGCCGACGGCGCCGAGGCCGACGCGCGCGCGCTCGCCCGGGAAACCTGGCGCGACATGCGGCTCGGCACCGCAGAGGAGACGGCGCTCGAGACGGAGTTCGGGGCGGCGCTGACGCTCGCCGACCACCGCGTGCGCTTCGAGCGCTACCTCTTCCGCGAGGACTGGACCGGTGCGCGGCGCATGCTGACGCGCTTTCCCGAGGAAGCTCGCGCGGACCTCGAGCTCCTGATCGACATCCGCCGCGCGGTCGTCGCCCGCGCCCGCGACGCGGAGGCGCAGCTCGACGCGCTTCCCGCGCGGCTGCAGGCCGAGCCGTCGGTCGTCTACGCGCGGCTCAAGCACCTGCGCTACCAGGAGCGCTACGACGAGGCCGCGCGTCTCCTCGCCGGGGCGCCGCGCGAGCTCGGGCTGATCCTGGACGGGGACGCCTGGTGGAACGAGCGGCGCATCGTCGCGCGCTCGACGCTGGAGGCCGGCGACAGCGCCCGCGCCTACGCCATCGCCGCCAACCACGCGGCGGAATCGCCCGCGGAGATCATCGAGGCGGAGTGGACCGCGGGCTGGATCGCGCTGCGGTTCCTCGACGCGCCGCAGGTCGCGGCGGGCCACTTCGCCCGCGCCGCCGAGGAGGCGACGCTGCCGATCTCGATCTCACGCATCGCCTACTGGCGCGGCCGCGCCGCGGCGGCGATGGGGGAGGCGGAGGCGGCGCGGGAGCATTATCGGGCCGCCGGCGAGCATCCGATCTCGTACTACGGCCAGCTCGCGCTGGAGGAGCTCGGCGAGACCCGGCTGCCGCTGCGCCGGCCCGAGGGCCTCGACCTCGCCGCCGCCCGCGAGCGGCTGTCGGAGGTGACTGCGGCGCGCGCCATCGCGCACCTGCACGAGGCCGGCTTCTCGGAGCGCACGATCCCGCTCTACTGGGGCCTCGGCGACACGCTCGACGATCCCGCGCTCGTCGCGGCGCTCGGCGAGGCGGCGGCGGAGCGCGGGGACGCCCGCGGGCTCCTGGCACTCGGGCGCGCCGCGGTGAGCCGCGGGCTGCCGCTCGACGTCTACGCCTACCCGACGCTGGGCATCCCGCCCTTCGAGCCGGCGACCGACGCCGTCGACCCGGCGCTCGTCTACGCCATCGCCCGCCAGGAGAGCGCCTTCCATCCGCAGGCGGTCTCGCACGCCGGCGCGCGGGGGCTGATGCAGCTCATGCCGGCGACGGCGCGCGCCACGGCGCGGCGCTTCGGCCTCTCCTACGCGGCCGACAGGCTGCTCTCGGATCCTTCCTACAACGCGACGCTGGGCTCGGCGCATCTCGCCGAGCTGATCGAGCGCTGGGGCGGGTCCTACATCCTGGTGTTCGCAGCCTACAACGCCGGCGGCGGCGCGGTGACGCGCTGGATCGAGCGCTTCGGCGACCCGCGCGGCGGCGGCGTCGACCCGATCGACTGGGTGGAGATGATCTCGTTTCCCGAGACGCGCAACTACGTCCAGCGTGTGATGGAGAACTACCAGGTCTACCGGCGCCTGCTGCACGAGGACCGGCCGCTCTCCATCCGCGCCGACCTCGCCCGCGGCGAGCCGGGGTGACCCCGGCTCGGCCGTCCGTCGTCAGCTGTCCATCTTCAGGGCGGCGATGAACGCCTCCTGGGGGATCTCGACGCGGCCGAACTGGCGCATCTTCTTCTTGCCCTCCTTCTGCTTGTCGAGGAGCTTGCGCTTGCGCGAGACGTCGCCGCCGTAGCACTTGGCGGTGACGTCCTTCCTCAACGCGCGGATGGTCTCGCGGGCGATGATCTTGCCGCCGATCGCGGCCTGGATCGGGATCTGGAAGAGGTGCTGCGGGATCAGGTCCTTGAGCTTCTCGCACATCACCCGCCCGCGGGCCTCGGCCCGGCTGCGGTGGACCAGCATGGAGAGCGCGTCCACCGGCTCCGCGTTGACCAGGATCGACATGCGCACGAGGTCGCCCTCGCGATAGTCGGTGATCTGGTAGTCGAACGAGGCGTAGCCGCGGGAGATCGACTTCAGCCGGTCGTAGAAGTCGAACACGACCTCGTTGAGCGGCAGGTCGTAGACGACCATGGCGCGCTTGCCGACGTAGTTGAGGTCGATCTGCACGCCGCGGCGGTCCTGGCAGAGCTTGAGCACCGCGCCGAGATGCTCGTCCGGCGTGAGGATGGTGGCGCGGATCCAGGGCTCCTCGATCGACTCGATCTTCATGACGTCCGGCATGTCGGCCGGGTTGTGCAGCTCGATGGTCTCGCCGTCGCGCAGGTTGAGCTTGTAGACCACCGACGGCGCGGTCGAGATCAGGTCGAGGTTGAACTCGCGCTCGAGCCGCTCCTGGATGATCTCGAGGTGGAGGAGCCCGAGGAAGCCGCAGCGGAAGCCGAAGCCGAGCGCCGCCGAGCTCTCCATCTCGTAGGAGAAGCTCGCGTCGTTGAGGCGAAGCCGCCCCATCGCGGCGCGCAGGTCCTCGAAGTCGGCGGCGTCGACGGGGAAGAGGCCGCAGAACACCACCGGCTGCGCCGGCTTGAAGCCCGGCAGCATCTCGCTCGTCGGGCGCTTCGATTCGGTGATCGTGTCGCCGACGCGGGTGTCCGCCACCTCCTTGATGGCGGCGGTGATGAAGCCGACCTCGCCCGGCCCGAGCGCCTCGAGCGGCTGCATCTTCGGCCGGAAGACGCCGACGCGGTCGACCTCGTACTCGGCGTCGGTGCCCATCATCTTGATGGTCATGCCCTTGCGCAGCACGCCGTCCATGATGCGCACGAGCACGATGACGCCGAGATAGGGGTCGTACCAGCTGTCGACGAGCATCGCCTTGAGCGGCGCCTCCCGGTCGCCCTTCGGCGGCGGCAGGCGCTGGACGATGGCCTCGAGCACCTGGTCGACGTTGAGCCCGGTCTTGGCCGAGATCTGCACGGCGTCGGAGGCGTCCAGCCCGATCACGTCCTCGATCTGCTCCTTGACCCGCTCGGGCTCGGCGGCGGGCAGGTCGACCTTGTTGAGGACGGGCACGATCTCGTGGTCGGCGTCGAGCGCCTGGTAGACGTTCGCGAGCGTCTGCGCCTCCACGCCCTGCGAGGCGTCGACGACGAGGAGCGAGCCTTCGCAGGCCTTGAGCGAGCGCGAGACCTCGTAGGCGAAGTCGACGTGCCCGGGCGTGTCCATCAGGTTGAGGATGTACGTCTTGCCGTCCTTGGCCTGGTACTCCAGCCGGACCGTCTGCGCCTTGATCGTGATGCCGCGCTCGCGCTCGATGTCCATCGAGTCGAGCATCTGCTCCTGCATGTCGCGTTCGGCGACGGTTCCGGTCAGCTGGATCAGGCGATCCGCGAGCGTCGACTTGCCGTGGTCGATGTGTGCGACGATGGAGAAGTTGCGGATGGTGTCGAGGGTCTCGCGGGTCATGGGTATCCGGGCCGGGCACGCCGTCGCGCGCCGATGAGCTAGCGTGCCCCGGAGATAGCAGCGACCACCGGGTTCGCCAAGGGGAGCCGGGGACGCAGCAGACGATGCTTCTCCTCCCCCATCGGGGGAGGTGGATCGGCGCGAAGCCGACGAGACGGAGGGGGTGCGCCGAAGGCGCTCTTCGGCGAAGCCGAAACCACCAACATCGGCACCACGGGACCCCGCCCCTGGCTCGCTCCGCGAGCCGTCTCCGCCCCGAGGGGGCGGGAGCGGGCGCTCACCCGCCCGTCGGGTGCTGCTCCGTCTCGCCCTTCGCCAGGATCGCCTCGAGCGTCTCCAGCCGGTCGGCCTCCGCGGTGGGCTTGTCCCAGCGGATGCGCGAGACGCGGGGGAAGCGCATCGCCACGCCGGACTTGTGGCGCGTCGAGCGCTGGAGGCCCTCGAAGGCGATCTCCAGCACGAGGCCTGTCTCGGCCGTGTGCGTCACCTCGCGCACCGGGCCGAAGCGGTTCGTGGTGTTGTTGCGCACGAAGCGGTCGAGCTGGGCCAGCTCGGCGTCGGTGAAGCCGAAATAGGCCTTGCCGACGGGCACCAGCTCCGCCCCGCCGCCGGCGGCGTCGCGCCAGACGCCGAACGTGTAGTCCGAGTAGAAGGACGAGCGCTTCCCGTGCCCGCGCTGGGCGTACATCATCACGGCATCGACGGTGTAGGGCTCGCGCTTCCACTTGAACCACAGGCCCTTGGGGCGGCCGGGTACGTAGGGGCTGTCGAGACGCTTGACCATGACGCCCTCGACGGCGTCCGCATCCGCGCCGGCGCCGTGGGCGGCGGGGTCCGCGCGCGCCGCGGTCAGCGCGTCCCAGCTCGCGAAGGGCACGAGGGGCGAGAGGTCGAGGCGCTCCGGCGCCCGGCGCGCGACGAAGGCCTCGAGCCGCGCGCGCCGCTCGGCGAAGGGCAGGGCGCGCAGGTCCTCCGCGCCTTCCGCCAGGAGGTCGTAGGCGCGAAGGTGCGCCGGGTACTTCGTCATCAGGGCGTTCGAGACGCTCTTGCGGTTGAGCCGCTGCTGGAGGACGTTGAAGCTCTGCACGCGACCCTCGATCAGCACCAGCAGCTCCCCGTCGATCGCCGCCTCCATGCCGGCGAGCGCCGCGACGAGATCCGGGAAGGCGCCCGACACGTCCTCGCCGGTGCGCGAGTAGAGCCGCGTCGTGCCGGCGAACGATGCCGCCTGGACGCGGATGCCGTCCCACTTCCATTCCGCGGCGAAGCCGTCCGCGTCGAGCGTCTCGAGGTCCTCGAGCTCGAGGGGATGGGCCAGCATCGGCGGGCGGAAGGGCGCGGGATCGCGCGAGACCGGCCGCGGCCCGCGCCCCTCGACCCAGGCGAAGAGGTCGATGTAGGGCGGCGCGAGCCCGTGCCAGACCTCCTCGATCGCGTCCGGCTCCATCTCGCCCAGCGACGCGAGCGCCGTCTTGGCGAGGCGGGCGGAGACGCCGATGCGCAGCGATCCGGTGATGAGCTTGAGCAGCGCCCAGCGCCCGGTCTCGCCGAGCGCGTCGAGCAGGCCGGCGAGGCGGGCGGGAAGGTCGGACTTCGAGGTCGTGGCGAGCGTCTCCACCACCTCGGAGAGGGAGGGGGGCGGCGGGCGGTTGTGGCCCGGCACGGGATGTGCCGCCGACCGTGCCGACCTGCGCGATGCGCTCCCCTCTCCACGAGGGAGAGGGGAGTTCCGTCGGGATTCCGGCGGCGCATCCGCGGGCGCCGGCCAGAGCAGCGCCGTCGTCTCGGCGAGGTCGCCGACGTAGGAATAGGACATCTCGAACAGGACCGGGTCGCAGCGCTCCTGGATCAGCGCGCGGATCAGGTTCGGCTTCGCCTCGCGGAAGGACAGCTCGCCGGTGAGCGCAGCCAGCGCGAAGCCGCGCTCCGGGTCCGGCGTCGCGCGGAGATAATCCGCGATGAGGCGGATCTTGGCGTTGCGGCGGCTTTCGTAGACGAGCCGGTCGAGGAGGGCGGCGAAGGCGTTCACGGGGAGGCCTCGCTCTCCACCGCGGCGGCGGGGGCGGCGAGGTCGCCGCTATCCTCCCCCTCGTCGCCGTAGCCCAGCATGTGCAGCGGGCGCGCGGAAATCCCCTGCGTCCCGCACCAATGCACCAGCGCGTCCTCCTGCCCGTGGGTGACCCAGACCTCCCCGGCACCGGTCTCGAGGATCGAGGCCTTCAGCTCGTCCCAGTCGCAATGGTCCGAGATCACCATCGGCAGCTCGACGCCCTTCTGCCGGGCGCGGGCGCGCACCCGCATCCAGCCCGAGGCGAAGGCGGCCACGGGGTCGGGGAACTTGCGGGCCCAGACCTCCTGGATGGCGGAGGGCGGGCAGAGGACGACCTCGCCGGCGAGCGTCGCCCGGTCGGCGGCGGCGACCTTCACCACCTCGCCCAGCGGCACGCCCAGATCCTCGTAGAGCCCGCAGAGCTTCTCCATCGCGCCGTGGATGTAGATCGGCCGGTCCCAGCCGGCCTCGCGGAGCAGCGCCATCACCCGCTGCGCCTTGCCGAGCGCGTAGGCGCCGACGAGATGCGCGCGCTCCGGGAAGAGGGCGAGCGAGGCGACGAGCTTGTCCACCTCCGCCCGCGCGTCCGGGTGGCGGAAGACCGGCAGGCCGAAGGTCGCCTCGGTGATGAAGACGTCGCAGGAAACGATCTCGCAGGGCAGGCAGGTCGGGTCGTAGCCGCGCTTGTAGTCCCCCGAGACGACGAGCCGCGTGCCGCCGGCCTCGATCACGATCTGCGCCGAGCCGAGCACGTGGCCCGCCGGCACGAAGCGCACGGCGACGTCCCCCTGCCGGATCGTCTGCCCGAGCGCCGCCACCTGCGTCGCCCCGGCGAAATCCTCGCCATAGCGCACCGCCATGATCGCGAGCGTCTCGGCGGTGGCGAGTACGGCGCCGTGGCCGGCGCGGGCGTGGTCGGAATGGCCGTGGGTGACGAGCGCGCGCGGTACCGGCCGCACGGGGTCGACGTGGAAGCCGCCCAGCGGGCAGTAGAGGCCCTGGGGCGTGAGGGTGAGGATGTCCGTCGCGCGCATGCCGGGGGATATGGGGCGCCGGCGCGGGATCGGCAGCCCCGCGGCTCAGACGAGCGCGGCGAGCACCAGCCCCACGAAGAGGATCAGCCCCGCGTCGCGGTTGGCGCGAAACAGCATCAGCGAGCGGCGTCCGTCGGAGGGGTCCAGCGTCGCGACCTGCCAGGCGAGGTGGGCCGCAAAGGCGGCGAGGCCCGCCCAGGCGAAGGGGCCGGCGCCGACGAGGGCGAGCGCGCCGGCCATCAGCGCGATCGAGGCCGCGTAGCACACGCCGATCGCGAGCCGCACCCGCGCGCCGAAGAGGCGGGCGGAGGACTTGATGCCCGCGATCTCGTCGTCCTCGATGTCCTGGAGCGCGTAGATCGTATCGTAGCCGACGACCCAGGCGATCGCGGCCGCGTAGAGCAGGACCGGCGCCGCCGCGAGCGAGCCGAAGGCCGCCGCCCAGCCCATCAGCGCGCCCCAGGAGAAGGCGAGGCCGAGCACGATCTGGGGCAGCCAGATCACCCGCTTCATGAAGGGGTAGGTCAGCACGATCGCCACCGAGGCGAAGCCCGTGGCGACCGCGAACCAGTTGAACTGGAGCAGCACGGCGAGGCCGACCGCGCACTGGGCGAGCACGAAGGCGGAGGCGCCCGTCAGGCTCACCCGGCCCGACGGCAGCGGCCGGTCGCGGGTGCGGGCGACGCGGGCGTCGAGATCGCGGTCGACGATGTCGTTCCAGGTCGAGCCCGCGCCGCGCATCGCCACGGCGCCGATCAGGAACAGGGCGAGGTGCCAGGGATCGGGGTACGGCGCCCCGGCGGCGAGCGCCGCGAGGGCTGCGGACCACCAGCAGGGCAGGAGCAGCAGCCACCAGCCGATCGGCCGCTCGATCCGGGCGAGGCGCAGGTAGGGCCGCGCCGAGACCGGCGCGATCCGGTCCGCCCAATGACCGGTGACCGCGTCCGGCAGCGACCGGTCCGCACCGCCGCGGAAGAGCCCCCCTCTACGCACGGCGGATCACAGCGCGCCCTGCGGGATCGGGAAGCGGCCGGTGAGGCCCGGTCCGCCGAACTGGTTCGACTCGGCCGCCTCGCGGGCCTGGCGCTCGGCGTTGTTGAGCTGCGCTGCGACGCGGCAGGCGTCGGTGCGCATGCCGCCGACGCGCTCGTGGTCCTGGCGGACGTTCTGGGCGAAGTCGTTGGGGATCTGGCACCAGGCCTGGTTCTGGTCGATGAAGTCGACGAGCTTCTGGCCGTTCTCCTCGAGCGCGCGCAGCGCCGAGCAGGCGGGGCGCGGATCGACGTTCTCCTCGCCGAGCGCCTCGAGGCGCTGGACGATGGAGCGGCGCTCCTCGAGCAGCGGCCCGACGCTCCCGCAGACGTCGGCCTGCGCGTGCGCCGCGGTCGGCACCAATGCCGGCGCCGCCGCGCCGAGCGCGAGCGCGAGCGCGACGGCGAGCGTCGCGATGGAGATCCGGGTCCTCGTCGCCATGGTCCTCGCCAGGAGCCGTCCGCCCCTGCCCCTCGCGCGCGGGAGAGCGCGCTCGCTTGCATCAACGCATCGTCCGCGAGATACCAGATCCCGTACCGGCACGCCAGCGGGCGTGCCGTCGCGGACGCCCGGCTTCCACACCACGCCAATGTGGCGAGATTGCCGTTCGCGTTCCATGTTCCCATCCCTTGCCGGAGCCGGACCTTGGCCGCCTACGATTTCGCCGCCGCGCGCCTCCATCTCGACGCGCCCCTCGCGCTCGGCGCGCGGCTCGCGCTCGACCGGGCGCAGGCGAACTATCTCCTCAACGTGCTGCGGCTGGGCGCGGGCGCGGACGTGCTCGTGTTCAACGGCCGCGACGGCGAATGGCGCGCCCAGGTCCAGCCGGAGGGCCGCAAGAGCGCCACGCTGCTGGCGCTGGCGCAGACCCGGCCGCAGACGCCCCCGCCGGACCTCGCTTGGCTGTTCGCCCCGCTCAAGCACGCGCGGCTCGACTACATGGCGCAGAAGGCGGTGGAGATGGGCGCGGGCTCGCTGCGGCCCGTGCTCACGCGCCGCACGCAGGCGGGCCGCGTCAACCTCGAGCGCATGCGCGCCAACGTGATCGAGGCGGCCGAGCAATGCGGCGTCCTCTCGCTGCCGCCCGTCCACGAGGAGGCGAAGCTCGACGCGGCGCTCGCGGCGCTCGAGCCCGAGCGGGTGCTCGTGTTCTGCGACGAGGACGCGCCCATCGCCGACCCGCTCGCCGCGCTCGCCGCCGCGCCGGACGGGCCGCTCGCCGTGCTGATCGGGCCCGAGGGAGGCTTCGATCCCGCCGAGCGCGAGACGCTTCTGGCGCGCGAGCGCGTCGTGCGATTGTCGCTCGGCCCCCGCATCCTCAGGGCCGACACGGCCGCCGTCGCGGCGCTGGCCCTCGTCCAGGCGGCGCGGGGGGACTGGCGCTGACGCGCTGCGGGCGTCGCCGGCTCACCCGGGCAGCGTGAAGATCTCCACGCCGTCCTCGGTCACGCCGACCGAGTGCTCGAACTGAGCCGACAGCGACCGGTCGCGGGTGACGGTGGTCCAGCCGTCGGCGAGCGTCTTCACCTCGGCGCGGCCGGCGTTGAGCATCGGCTCGACGGTGAAGAACATGCCGGGCTCGAGCCGCACGCCCCGGCCGGGCAGGCCGTAGCTGAGCACCTCGGGCGGGGCGTGGAAGGCGCGGCCGAGCCCGTGGCCGCAGAACTCGCGCACGACCGTGTAGCCCTTCGCCTTCGCCACCGCCTCGATCGCGGCGCCGACGTCACCGAGCGTCGCGCCGGGGCGTACCCGGGCGATTCCGGCCATCATCGCCTCGTGTGCGGCCGCGACGAGGCGGCGCGCCTTCACCGAGGGCTCGCCGACGCTGAACATGCGGCTCGTGTCGCCGTGCCAGCCGTCGAGGATCGGCGTCACGTCGATGTTGAGGATGTCGCCCTCGGCGAGGATCTTGCCGTCGTCGGGCACGCCGTGGGTGACGACGTGGTTCACCGAGATGCAGGTCGCGTGGGCGTAGCCGTGGAAGCCGAGCGTCGCCGGCACCGCGCCATGGTCGCGCATGAAGCCCTCGCAGAGCCGGTCGAGCGCGCCGGTGGAGACGCCCGGGCGGACGTGGGCCGTGATGAAGTCGAGCGTCGCCGCTGCGAGCCGCCCGGCCCGCCGCATCGCCTCGAACTCCTCCGGCCCGTGCAGGGGGATGCCCCGCGGGCGCTTCTCGCGTACCTCGTCCATGTCCTCTCCTTCGGATCGCGGCGACCATATCACGCGCGCCGCGTTTGTCGCCCGTCCCTCGACGCGCTAGAGACGGGCGCATGACCGCCCCGACCAGCACCGCCTCGACCTCGCCCGCACCCGTCCTGCGCTTCGCGCCCTCGCCGACGGGCCTCCTCCACATCGGCAACGCGCGCACGGCGCTCCTCAACGCGCTCCTGGCGCGCCGGGAGGGCGGCACCTTCGTGCTGCGTCTCGACGACACCGATCGCGAGCGCTCCAGGGAGGAGTACGCGCAGGCCATCGTCGCGGACCTGGCCTGGCTCGGCATCCCGCCGGACGTCACCGTGCGCCAGTCCGAGCGCATCGCCCTCTACGACGCGGCGGGGGAGCGGCTGAAGGCGGCGGGGCGGCTCTACCCGTGCTTCGAGACGCAAGACGAGCTCGAGCGCAAGCGCCGCCTCCAGCTCGCCCGCGGCCTGCCGCCGATCTACGACCGCGCCGCGCTCGCGCTCTCAGGGGAGGACCGCGCGCGGCTCGAGGCGGAGGGCCGCCGGCCGCATTGGCGCTTCCGGCTCGACCACCGCGCCGTCGCCTGGACCGACCGCGTGCGCGGGGAGGTGAGCGTCGCGTGCGACTCGCTGTCCGATCCCGTGCTCGTGCGGGAGGACGGCAGCTACCTCTATACGCTCCCCTCCGTCGTGGACGACGCGTCGCTCGGGGTGACGCTCGTCGTGCGCGGGGAGGACCACGTCACCAACACCGCGGTGCAGATCCAGATCTTCGAGGCGCTGGGGAACGCCGTGCCCGCCTTCGGCCATCACAACCTCCTCACCACGGCCGGCGGGGAGGGGCTGTCCAAGCGCCTGGGGCACCTGTCGCTGCAGGGGCTGCGCGAGGCGGGGCTCGAGCCGCTCGCGGTCGCCGCCCTCGCGGTGCTCGTGGGCTCGTCGGACGCGGTGCGCCCGGTCGCGTCGCTGGAGGAGCTCGCGGCGCTCGTCGACCTGGGTCACGTGTCGCGCGCGCCCGCCCGCTTCGACGAGGCGGAGCTCGCCGCCCTCAACGCGCGGATCGTGCACGAGATGTCCTTCGAGGCGGTCGCGCCGCGGCTCGCCGCGATGGGCGTCGGCGGCGGCGCCGCCTTCTGGGAGGCGGTGCGCGGCAATGTCGGCACGCTCGCCGAGGCGCGGGACTGGTGGGACGTCGTCGCGGGCCCGGTCGTGCCTGTCGTCGAGGATGCGCCCTTCTGTGCCCGCGCGGCGGAGGCGCTCCCGCCCGAGCCGTGGGACGCGGGCACCTGGAAGAGCTGGACGGACGCGGTGAAGGCGGCGACCGGCGCCAAGGGCCGCGCGCTGTTCATGCCGCTGCGCAAGGCGCTCACCGGCCGCGACCACGGCCCGGAGCTCGCGGCGCTGCTGCCGCTGATCGGCCGCGACAAGGCGGCGGCGCGGCTCGCCGGGGACACGGCCTGAGGCGACGCCTCATGCGTCGGGTGCGGGGATCACCTCGGGCGCGACGACGCGCACGCGCCGGCGGCCGTCGCGCGTCTCGATCTCGCGCCACTCCCCCTCCGCGATCCCGAAGAAGGGGATCGACACGCCCGGGCCGCCGGGCACCGGCGCCGCGGGCGCGGTCTCGCGCGGCTGCGACAGCTCCCGGGCACGGGCCTCGTCGACGATCTCCGCGCCGCCGCCCAGCAGCGCCTCCGCCTGCGCGAGCGCCTCGGACCAGCTCTGGCCCGGCACGCGGCAGGAGCACGCCGCGTCGTGCGACCGGCGGAACGCCAGCGCATTGGGCAGCGCCATGTAGGACTGGCCGTCGGCGGAGATCGCCTGCTCGATCGACGCGCCCTGCGGCTTGTAGAACAGCGCGGTGGGGGCGGACGGGCACTGCGCCTGGCACAGCGCGCCGGCCTCGCGCGAATCGCGCGGCGTGCTCGCGAGCGGGAAGAACGAGCCGTCGCAGGTACGCACGCACACGGCCTGTCCCGCGATCGGCCGGGCCTCGTCGGGAAAGCCCGGGCCGTCCATGAAGGGCTCGTTCGGCTCGATCCAGGTATCGAGGACGCCCGGCTGCCCGCCCGGGACCCCGCCGGGGCCCTGCGGCGTGCAGTACTGCTCGATCGCCGAGAGGAGCGCGGCACGCCGCTCGTTGCCCGAGCGCGAGGACTCGACGAGCAGGCGCTGGTAGTTCGCTTCCATGGCGCCGAGCCGCTCGTCGGCGGCGGCGCATTCCGGCGAGGTCGGCGCGCCGAAGATGAGGAAGCGCGACCGCCCGCAGTCGAGGCTCTGCACGTAGCGGCGCATCTGCTCGAGCTCCATCGCCTGCTGGCGCGCGAGCGCGCCGTAGTCGCGCCCGCCGCCGGCGTCGATCTGCGCGAGCTCGGCGCGGTAGCGCGTGCACGCGTCCTGCGCCAGCGCCGCCGCCGGCAGGAGGAGGGAGATCGCCATCGCGAGTGGGCCGAGAAGGGAGCCGATAAGTGAGCCTTGCCGCATCGCACCGCCGTGGTCGTGGCGCGCGCCCGCGATTCGCGGGCCGCATCGCAGGACCCTTATAGCGCCCCGGATGGCCGCAACATGAACGAATGGCGCCGATGGCCGGGCACGGCGTGCGGTCCCCGCCGCGTCAGAGCGAGGCGAGGCACAGGGCACGCGCGGAAACCGCGCGGCCGCCCTGCGCGAGCGGGCTCACCGGGCTCTCGCAGCCGACGGCGAGGGTTTCGTCCGGCTCGGGCGTCTCGACCTCGCGGGGCGTCTCGACCTCGCGGGGCGTCTCTACCTCGCGGGGCGTGCGGCGGGGCAGCTGCTCCGGGAGCCGCGGCGCGCCGCCGGCGGGCGCGGCGAGGAGCCGCGGCAGGCCGGCGCCGCGCGCGACCGTCGTCGTGCGCTCCGCGGGATCGTGCTGCAGGACGAGGCGACCCTCGGTGTCGAGCACCGCGAGCGCGCCGCCGTCGAGGAGGACGATCTCCGAGGCTTCGAGATCGGGAGCCTGCAGATCGAGCGGCCCGGCGAGCGGGAGGGAGGGCCGGGCGAGCGCCGCCGACTTGCGGGCGCCCGCGCCCGACTGCTCCAGGACGTCCGCATGCGCGTCGCCGGGCACCGGCACCGAGACGAGGATCTCGAGGGCTCCTGCGAGCCGCGTCCAGGCGGCGCGCAGCTCGTGGGGCGCCGCGACCGCGCTCGTGAGCACGAAGGCGCCGAGATAGGTCGAGAAGAGGAGCGCGGCGAGGCGCAGCATGCCGAGGGCTCCGGCCGCGCGCCGGCTCCGGCGCGCTCTCGTTCAGGGTCACGGGAACATTGAACGGCGAAGCCGCGCGGTGGTTCCGAGGGGATGCGCCGGGGCGATGCTCCGGACGGCCGGCGCGCCGCTAGGCCGTGGCCAGCGCCTGCGCGAGAGCCTGGGCCAGCGCCTCGCGGGTGTAGGGCTTGCGCAGGCGCGGCACACCGACGAAGGCGGGGTCCGGGCCCGGGTCGGCGTAGCCGGAGGCGACCACGACGGGCAGGCCGGCCGCACGGGCGGCGCGCGCCACCGGCGTGCCGCTCTCCCCGTCGAGATCGAGATCGAGGACGAGCGCGCGCAGGTCCGTCCGGGCCGCGAGCAGCGTCTGCGCCGCGGTGGCGTCGCGCGCGACGAGCACCTCCTCGAAGCCGAGCTCGCGCAAGGTATCCGCCGTGTCGAGCGCGATGATGGCGCTGTCCTCCGCGAGGAGGATGCAGCCGAAGAAAGCCGCGCCGACGTTCTCGGTGCCTGCGACCAAGACATGCTCCCTGAATGGGACTCCCGAAAGGTAAGGCTTCACCATCGAGAAGGTTTCGCCGGCGGAACGTTTCGCCGGCGCGCCCGTTCACCGGCCACCTGGCCAGATGGTCCTCCCCGCATTCCCCTCGAGCTTGGCCAGCAACTTTTGCACGGATCGGTCCGGCCGATCCGTTTCTTTTTTTGCCGTCCCGCCGTCCGTCCATCGCGGGCGCGGCGCACGGCACGAAGCCGCACGTTACGATGCGACTGCGTACCATGCCACATCGCGGCGCAGGGTGCGTGCACGAAAAAGGGCCTCCCGCGGGAGGCCCTCGTCCGCACGCCCCGCGGCGACTCGGCTCAAGCCGAGGCGCGCTGGGGCCGGCTGCGGTGTGCGCTCTGCTGGAAGAACAGCGCCTGGCTGATGACCGCCGACACGTTCGCCGGCTGGAACGGCTTGGCGATGAGGAACGCGGGCTCCGGCCGCTCGCCGGTGAGGAAGCGCTCGGGATAGGCGGTGATGAAGATCACCGGGACCTGGAACGTGTCGAGCAGGTCGTTCACCGCGTCGAGCCCGGAGGATCCGTCGGCGAGCTGGATGTCGGCGAGGATCAGGCCCGGGCGCTTCGAGCCGGCGAGCGCGAGCGCTTCGTCGCGGGTGCGCGCGACACCGGTGACGTTGTGCCCGAGCCCCTCGACGAGCGCCTCGAGGTCCATCGCGATCAGGGGCTCGTCCTCGATGATCATGATGTCGGTGACGATGTCGGCGGCGAGCTCGCGGCCGGCCTCCTCCACGAGGGACCGCACCTCGTCGACCGGCACGGCGAGGACGCGGGCCGATTCCTCCTCGGAGAAGCCCTCGAGCGAGGAGAGCAGGAAGGCCTGGCGCGGCAGCGGCGTGATCTGGCCCAGCCGCGCCTCGGCGGGCAGGTCGCGCTCGACGCCTTCGGCGCGGCCGTTGACGGACAGCGAATTCCAGATGCGGGTGAAGACCCGGAACAGGTCGACCTTGATGTTGCCCTGGCGATCGATCGTCTCGGGTTCGCTCACGAGCGCCTCCAGCGTCGCGGCGACGTACGCGTCGCCCGCCTGCTGGCTGCCGGTGAGAGCGCGGGCGTAGCGGCGCAGGTACGGCAGGTACTGGACGACGAGCTGGGCTGTCGACATGCATATCCCCTTGTGGAGTCGCGGTTCGGCGTTGGTCCTGTCCGCCTCCAACGCGCGCGAGCCGAAAAGGTTCCCCCGATCGGCCCTGCCGATGGAACCCTTTGCCGGTCCAGGACGTTGGGGCCCGCGAGCGCTCGTTATCACGCCTCGAGGATGAGGGTCACGTAATGAAAGTCAACAAGGGCACGGGGGTCCACGAGCTCGGCTCGCGCGAGGTGCGCGGCAGAGAGCCGGGATCGGCATCGGCCGATCCGAGGCTCGACCGGGCCATACAGTCGCGCATCGGCGACCAGCTGCGGGCCATGTATTCCGAGCTGATGGATCAGCCGGTTCCCGACCGTTTCAAGGATCTGCTGGCGCAGCTCGAGAACCAAAACAAGACGGAGAACTCGCGATGACCCAGCCGGAACCGGCGCTGCGCGACGCCCTGCTCGCGGCCGTTCCGAGCTTGCGTGCGTTCGCGATCTCGTTGACGGGGCAGGTGGACCGAGCCGACGATCTCGTCCAGGACACGCTCTTGCGCGCCCTGTCGAACATCGATCGCTTCGAGCGCGGCACGAACCTGAACGCCTGGCTGTTCACCATCCTGCGCAACCTCTTCCACTCCGAGTACCGCAAGCGCCGCCGCGAGGTCGAGGACGCCGACGGCTCTTACGCCGCGCGCCTGAAGGCGCAGCCCGAGCAGGGCGCGCGTCTCGACTTCGAGGACTTCCGCGAGGCGCTCTCCACGCTGCCGCCGGACCAGCGCGAGGCGCTGCTGCTCGTCGGCGCGTCCGGCTTCTCCTACGAGGAGGCCGCCAACATCTGCGGCTGCGCCGTCGGCACGATCAAGAGCCGCGTGAACCGCGCGCGCTCGCGCCTGACCCAGCTCCTGGCGGTGGACGGCGACGAGGATCTCGGTGCGGATCGCATCACCCGCGCCGCGCTGCAGGCCGCCAGCGGCTGAGCGCCCGCAGGCACGGAGAGGCCCCGAAGAGAGCCGTGCGGGAGACCGCGCGGCTCTCGCGCGTTCGAGGCTTTTTTCTTTCGAGGCTTTCGTTTCACGACGGGCAAGCCTCGCCGTGAAACCATCGGGCGGCATCGGCGTTGGCCCGTACCGCAGGAGGCCGCACATGACGACCAGCGATCTGCTCACCCGATTCGGTGCCGTGTTCCTCGTCCTGGCGCTCGTCGCCTCCGCCATCGCCGCCGCGAGCCCCTCGGCCCTGCCGGGTGCGATCGCGACCATCGCCGGCGCGCTCGCCCTCACGACGCTGCTCTTCGCCCGGGTCGCGCCGGAGCGCCGACGCCGGCTCGCGCCCGTGCGCGCGCCCCGGCGTCGCTTCTGAGCGCGATCAGCTGCCGATCGCGTCTCCGCCGTTGGGGTGCAGGAACTGGCCCGTGACGTAGGAGCTGTCCGCGCAGGCCAGGAACAGGAAGCAGGAGGCGACCTCGTTGGGCTGGCCCGGCCGCCCCATCGGCGTCTTCGTCCCGAAGTCCTGCACGTGCTCGGCGGGGAAGGTCGCGGGGATCAGCGGCGTCCAGATCGGGCCCGGCGCGACACCGTTGATCCGGATGCCGCGCGCCGCGAGCGGCTTCGCCAGCGAGCGGGTCAGCGCCATGATCGCGCCCTTCGTCGCCGAGTAGTCGACGAGATGCGGCGAGCCGCGCACGGCGGTGACCGAGCCGCAATTGACGATGCGGCCGCCCGCGCGCATGTGCGCCAGCGCCGCCTGGATCATGTAGACGTAGCCGAAGATGTTGGTCCGGAACGTCGCCTCGAGCTGCTCGGGCGTGATGTCCTCGATCGCCTCGGTCACGTGCTGCTCGGCCGCGTCGTTGACGAGGACGTCGAGTCGCCCGAAGGCCTCGACGGTGCGCGCCGCCGCCTCCCGGCAGAAGGCGGGGTCTCGCACGTCGCCGGGAAGGCGCAGGCAGCGGCGCCCCTCGGCCTCGACGGCGGCCGCGGTCTCGGCGGCGTCCTGCGCCTCCTCCAGGTAGACGATCGCGACGTCGGCGCCCTCGCGCGCGAAGGACACGGCGGTGGCGCGGCCGATGCCGCTGTCGCCGCCGGTGATCAGCGCCGCCTCGCCGGCGAGGCGCCCCGAGCCGGGAAAGCGCGGCGCGTAGTCCGGCCGAGGCGACATGGCGTGCTCGCGGCCGGGCTGGGTCGGCTGGTGCTGGGCCGGAGGGCCCCCGCGCTCTGCGGTCATCGCGTCGCCTCCTGTCGCTGCGCGTGGTGCGGGTTGGGGTTCGTCGGTCCGCCGGGGAGGTGGTCGGGGGGCATGCGGCGACCGGGATCGCGCACGGTCGGATCGCCGTCCGGCTCGGGCTCGTCCTCCTCCGGCAGCGGCGGGACCTCGCCGGGCAGGCGACCGCCGGGTGGCAGCGGCGGCGGGCGCTTCGGCGGGTCCAGCGGCACGCTGCCCGGGTCGGGCGTTCGGTTGCCCGGCGCCAGCTCCACGCCGGCGAGCGGTTCCTCGAGGTTTCGCACGAGGCGATCCATGGCGGCCCTCCCGTCTCGATGTTCCGGGGGCTAAGCGCGGGCGTCGGACGGGGTTCCGCGGGAGTGGCCCGTCGGGAGGGGCACCGAGGGGAGGGGCCCGTTCGGGGTCGACCCGGGGGCGTCCGGCGCGCTAGGCTCGGTCACGGATCGGAGGAGAGGCGCGGGCGATGGCGGAGAGACGAAGCCGGAGCGGCGCCCCGCGGGCGCTCCATGCGGGCGCGGCGACGCGCCAGGCGATGTTCTCGACCACGATCGAGACGCCCGGCCCGGGCTTCGTCGAGATCACCCGCGAGGCGCGCGCCTGCGTGCGCGAGAGCGGCGTCACACACGGGCTCGCGACGGTCTTCTGCCGTCACACCTCGGCCTCGCTCGCGATCCAGGAGAACGCCGATCCGGAGGTGACGCGCGATCTCGTCGACGCGCTCGACCGGCTCGCCCCGCGGGACCGGCGCTGGCGCCACGGGTCGGAGGGGCCGGACGACATGCCGGCCCACGTCCGTGCCATGCTGACGGGTGCGTCGCTCGCCGTCCCCGTCCTCGACGGGGAGCTCGCGCTCGGGACCTGGCAGGGGCTGTATCTCGTCGAGCACCGCGACCGGCCGCATCGGCGCGAGGTCGTGCTCGTCGTGCAAGGGGCTTGAGTGCGGAGGATGCCGCTCAGGCGACCTCGGCCTGGGGCACCGCCTGGTGCGCCTCGTGCGCACCGGCGAAGTCGTCGTCGGTGTCGCAGACGGTGCGGTTGCGGCCGGCGCGCTTGGCGGTGAACATGCACTGGTCGGCGCGCTCGAGCAGCGACACCGCGGTGTCCCCCTTGCGCATGCCGGCGCAGCCCACCGAGATCGTCACCTTGCCGAGCGACTCGCCGGTGGAGCGCTTCACCAGCTCGCGGCTCATGACGCTCGTGCGCACGCGCTCGGCGGCGGCGCGGGCGGTCTCCACCGTGGTGTCGGGCAGGATGATGCCGAACTCCTCGCCGCCGAAGCGCGCGAGCGTCGCCTTGGTCTTCACCTGCTCGCGCATGGTCATGCCGACGAGACGCAGCACCTGGTCGCCGGTGAGATGGCCGTAGGTGTCGTTGAAGCGCTTGAAATGGTCGATGTCGATGACGATCAGCGCCAACGGCGCGCGCTCGACGATCGCCTGGTCGAGCGTCTTGACCAGCATCTCCTCGAAATGCTTGCGATTGGCGATGCCGGTGAGCGGATCGGTGAGCGACTCGATGCGCACGGCCTCCAGCGTCTCGCGCAGGACCTCGATCTCGCCGCGGGTCTCGCGCAGGCGCGCCTCGAGAGTCTTGTTGGTGGCGCCGACGTCCTTCGTCGCCGTGACGAGGGCGGCGACCAGCTCGCGGATGCGCCGCTTGTCGATGGTGATGGCGAGGTCGTTGGAGAAGGCTTCGAGCGATTCGCCGTACTTGGCGGTGGAGCCGAGCGCCATCTCGAGCATCTCCATCACCTCGTCGATCTCGCCGATGACGGTGGCGCCGGCCTTCTCCGCCTCCTGGGCGAAGCGCTGCGGCGCGAGATGCTCGTCGAAGAGGGAGGCGACGTCGTCGTCGCGCACGTGACCGCTCTGGGCGGCGATGCGCTTGATGGCGTCGTTGATGACCGGCTTCTGCCCGGTGACGTAGGTGTACCAGACCTCGTAGGACCGTGGGCTCGCAGACGAGCCGTAGGTCTTCATCAGATCCAGGGCGCGATGCCCTACCTGGAACGTCCGCTCGAGATCCTCACCAGCTGCCGTCATCTGTTCCATCCCGCAAGGCGCACAACCGATAATCTGGCGGCGCGTCGGCCCCGGGAACGCAGATTGGCTCCAAACAACGAAAAGTCGGTTAATGCTTACGCAGGCCGAATGCTATTTCTTCGACTTGATCACGACAGGCCGCAACAGGAAGGCGGGGATATGATCCCCGAAGCTCGGCGTGTCGAGCTGCTCCTCCTCGCGGCGCGCGCGGCCGCGCGCCGGCCGGGCGGTCCGCTCGGCGTCCCGCTGGGGTTCGCGCCGGGGTTCTCGCCTGGGCTCGCGCTGGGGCTCGCGCTGGGGTTCTCGCTTGGGCTCGCGTCGGGGCTCCGCGGGCTCGCGTTCCGGCGCGGGCGCGCGCACGGCCTGCGGCTCGGCAGCGCGGGCTTCGCCGGCGCTCTCGCGACGCCCGCCGCGCCGCGAGCGCGAGGGAGCCTCCTCCGCCTCGCCCCGTCCGCCGCCGCGGCGTGGGCCGCGCTCGCGGGAGGGACGCGCCGGGGCGTGCCCGGCCTCCGCCGTCGTCGGGCCGGACCAGACGACCGCATTGCCGATGAGCTTCTCGATCGCCGACAACGACCTCTCGTCCCCGGGCGCGACGAGGGTGAAGGCCGCCCCCGAGCGCCCCGCGCGGCCGGTGCGGCCGATGCGGTGGACGTAGTCCTCGGCGTGGTGCGGGACGTCGTAGTTGAAGACGTGGCTCACCATCGGGATGTCGAGCCCGCGGGCGGCGACATCGCTCGCCACCAGGATCGTCGCCTCGCCGGTGCGGAAGGACTCGAGCGCCAGCATGCGGGCGCGCTGGTCCATGTCGCCGTGCAGCGCCACCGCGTTGAACTTGTGGCGCTGGAGCGAGCGGTGGAGCACCGCGACGTCGCGCTTGCGGTTGCAGAAGATGATCGCGTTCTGCAGGTCGACGGCATCGCGGATCAGCCCGCGCAGCGTCTCGCGCTTGGCGGCCGGGTCCGAGCCGGTGGAGACGAGGCGCTGCGTGATCGTCTGCGCGGCCGAGGCCGGGCGGGCCACCTCGACCTTGACCGGGTTCGACAGGAACTTCTCCGACAGCCTCTGGATCTCCGGCGGCATCGTCGCCGAGAAGAACAGCGTCTGGCGGGTGAAGGGCGTGAGCTTCACGATCCGCTCGATGTCGGGGATGAAGCCCATGTCGAGCATGCGGTCGGCCTCGTCGATGACGAGGAGCTCGACGCCGGTCAGGAGCAGCTTGCCGCGCTCGAAATGGTCGAGCAGGCGCCCCGGCGTGGCGATCAGGACGTCGACGCCGCGGGTGATCTTCACGTCCTGGTCGCCGAAGGACACGCCGCCGATGAGCAGCGCCACGGAGAGCTTGTGGTTGACGCCGTAGCGGACGAAGTTCTCCTCCACCTGCGCCGCGAGCTCGCGCGTCGGCTCGAGGATGAGGGTTCGCGGCATCCGCGCCCGGGCGCGCCCGGTCTCCAGCATGGTGAGCATCGGCAGCGTGAACGCCGCCGTCTTGCCCGTGCCCGTCTGGGCGATGCCGAGCACGTCGCGCCGGGCGAGCACGTGGGGGATCGCTTGGGTCTGGATCGGGGTCGGCTGCGAGTAGCCCGCAGCGCCGACGGCCTGCAGGACCTTGTCGCTCAGCCCGAGTTCATCGAAGGACATGAAGATGGAGAACTCTCGCGGACGTGCCGCTTTCTTGACGTGCTCGCCCCGCACGGCGACGAAAGGGGCGGGCTTCTCGACATCCGCCCGCCGTGAGGCGGCGGCCGTGCGAGGGGACCATAGGTGCTCGAAACCCCTTGTCAATCGTCTGCAGGCCACGCGGAGGCCGAAATGGAACACTTCGTCCTGATTCCCGGCCTCCTGTGCACGGGAGCGCTGTTCGCGCCGCAGATGCCGGTGCTCGCGCGGCACGGGAAGACGCATGTCGCGGACACCACCCGGGACGACACGATCGCCGCGATGGCGCAGCGGCTGCTCGCCGAGGCTCCGGAGGGTCCGCTCTCGCTCGTCGGCCTGTCGATGGGCGGCTACGTCGCGCTCGAGGTCGCGCGCCGAGAACCGGGGCGCGTGCGGCGCCTCGCGCTCCTCGACACGAGCGCGCGGCCGGAGACGCCGGAGGCGAGCGAGACGCGTCGGCGGCTCGTGGCGCTGGCGCAGGCCGGGCGCTTCGAGGAGGTGATCGACCTGCTCTGGCAGCGCCTGCCGGCGCCGGACCGGCTCGCCGACGCGCGCCTGCGCGCGATCGTGACGGACATGGCCCGGGAGGTCGGGCCGGACGCGTTCGCCCGCCAGCAGCGCGCCATCATGGCACGCGCGGACCAGCGCCCGCTGCTGCCGAGCCTCGAGATGCCGACCCTCGTCGCCGTGGGGGAGAGCGATGCGATCACGCCGCCCGGGGTCGCCGAGGAGATGGCGGAGGCGATCGAATGGGCGACGCTCACGCGCATCCCCGCCTGCGGCCACCTCTCGACGCTGGAGCGGCCGGAGCGGGTCGAGGCGGCGCTGGAGGCCTGGCTCGGGGCGACCTGATCCGCCGAGGGCCGGCGCCGATCACCGGGCGGGGGCGTCGCCGCAGGGGTCGAGGCGCACGCGATCGAGACCGAGCGAGCCCGTGATCAGCGGCTCGCGCCCGACGTCGCGGTCTGCGGCGAGCCGGGCGAGCGCGTCGCGGTCGAAGCCCTGCGAGACCCAGTCGGCGGCGATCCAGCTCAGCGCGCCGACGACGATCACGATCTTGAGCGTCGTGAAGATGATCGAGGGACGGCCCGAGCCGAACATGAGCGCCTCCAGCGCGGACTTGAGAACGGAGGCATCATGCGCGCCCATGGTTAAGGTGGGCTTGCCGGCAGGCGCGAATTTCGAGCGATCGGGGGCGGGCCCGACACGCGGCGGGCTCGGTGTCCGACGTGCCGCGACCGAGAGTCAGCGCGCGGGGCCCGCGAAGGCGCCGGTGCCGACCTGGCTCTCGAGGATGCGGGCGAAGGCGCCGGACGCCGAGAGGCTCGCCGCGTCGACGACGATGACGGGCGGCCCGGCGTCGCCGCGGCGTTCGGACAGGCGGTCGGCCAGGTTCTGGAAGCGCGCCCGGGACGCGGCGCTGGCGCCGCGGGGGATCTGCACGACGATCGCCGAGGGCGTCGGGATCACGGCGAGGACCTCGTCGGCGGCGTCGAGCGAGGCCGTGACGGAGGCGTAGCCCAGCTCCGCGAGCTCCGCGGAGAGCGCGGCGTCGGCGTCGCGGTCGCCGTCGTCGACGATCAGGATGCGTTGGAGAGGGGTCATCGTCCCGGCCGGTCTCGCGACCCCGTCGTCCGGAGCCGACTCATCAACGCACATTTCGCATCACCGTTCCACCCCGAAAGCTCCGCACGGGCGCTGAAATTGTGCGCTGCGGCGTGCCGCCTGCGTCGTCGCCGGCGCCGCCGGTCGCCCGGCGCGGGGGTCAGGACACGCCGATCACGATCCCGGCGAAAACGTCCGCGCGCCAAGAGGTTTCGCGCCAGTCCGGCAGATCCGCCTCGACCTGCCCGCGCACGACCCGCCGCGCCTGCGTGGATGCGCCGCGCACCGAGAGGCGGCCCTCGTCGTCGCGGCGCACAAGCGGGTCCGCATCGGCCCCGGAGCGGGCGTCGAGGCGCAGCGCCACCTGCCCCCCGCGGGCCCGCGGGTGGGTGAGGAGCGCCCACGGCTCGAGCGCCAGGACGTCGACGATCGGCCCCGCGGCGGCGGCACGCGCCCGGAAGCGCGTCGGAGCGGCGTGCAGGAGGACGAGGCCCCGCACGCTCGCCGGCAGCGCCGTCGCGGCGAGCGCGCCCTCCATCCAGCCCGGCGCCACGAGCCGCGTCGGCTCCCCGCGCGCGAGGCTGGCGGCGAGCGCCGGGCCGTCGAAGAGCCCGTGCAGCTCGAGCGGCGCGCCCGTCAGGAGCGCGGCGACGAAGCCGGTGGCGAGGCCCATCAGGTCGTCGGGGGCGACGAGATGCACGATCCGCTCGTGCGGCTGGTACTGCGCGACCTCGAGGAAGGCGCGGGCCGCCGCGATCCAGGAGGAGGCCGGCCGAAACGCGGCCTCGATCTCCGCGCCCCGCAGCGCGAGGGTGACGATGCCGGGCTCGCGCGCCGCCGACCCCTCCGGGGTGCGGCCGGCCCTGTCGCCGGCGCTCTCGCCGCCGCCGGCGAGGATCGGGCGCTCGTCGATCATCACCCGGTCGAGATCGAGCACGCCGTCCGGGGGCTGCGGGCCGAAGGCCGTGACGAAGCGCAGGCCGTAATAGCCCATGGCGATGTCGCGGAAGGTCTCGGCGGGCTTGAGCGCGCCGACGGCGCTCTGCGTCACCACGGCGACCGCGCCGGTCGCCTCCACCGCACGGGCGAGGTCGTCGCGGGGCCAGGCGAGCGGCAGGAGGCAGGGCGTCAGGCCCGCGCGCTCCAGCGCGAGCAGCGTCAGCAGGGTCTCGGAGCCGGCGGGCAGGCATACCGCCACCGGGGCCTCCGGCGCCAGCCCGAGGCCCGCGAAGAAGGCCGCGAGGCGCTCGATCATCGGCAGCGCCGCGCCGTAGCTCCAGGCGATGCGCGGGCGCCCGCACCAGGCCTCGCGCCCCGCCTGGTCGACGAAGGCGAGCACGCCGGGCGTCTGCGCCGCGCGCTCCGCGAAAAGCCCGCCGAGCCCTGCCGGCCGCGCGGTCACCGCCGTCGCCGCCGTCGCGTGGTCGCGCGCGCCGCCCGCCTCCCGCGCACCCTCGATCGCCGTCGCCGCCATGCCCCCTCCCTCGCTGCGCACCCGCGCTCAGCCTCCGCTGCGGCGCCAGACCTCGATCGGCAGCCCGCGCAGCGGTGCCGGGTCCGGCCGCTCGAGGCCCGCGTCGTAGGCGAGCCAGGTGTTCGCCTGGATGTGGAGCGGCACGACGTAGATGCCCGAGATCAGCAGCCGGTCGAGCGCCCGCACGGCGTCGACGAAGTCGTCGCGCTCGGTGGCGGCGAGCATCGCCGCGATCATCGCGTCGATCCCCGGCTCGCGGGCGCCGGCGAAGTTCAGCGAGCCGGAGCGTTCGGCGGCGGCGCTCGTCCAGCGGTTGACCTGCTCGTTGCCCGGCGACAGCGAGGCCGGCCACGTCCACTGGATCATGTCGTAGTCGAAGTCGGCCAGACGGCGCCAGTATTGCGCGTCGTCCACGAGCCGGATCGACATGGCGATGCCGACGCGCCCGAGCGCATCGGCGAAGTTCAGCGCCAGCCGCTCCTGCTGGCGGTTGACCGCCAGGAACTCGAAGGTCATCGGCGCGCCGGTCTCGGCGTTGCGCATGACGCCGTCCTGGAGCCGCCAGCCGGCCTCGGCGAGGAGGCGCATGGCCTCGCGGATCTGGGCGCGGTCGCGGCCCGAGCCGTCGCCCGTCGGCGGCTGCCAGGTGCCGTCCATCACCTCCGGCAGGACCGCGTCGGCGAAGGGCGCGAGCAGCGCCTGCTCCGCCTCGCTCGCCGGGCGCCCACGGGCCGAGAGGTCCGACCCGTCGAAATAGGAGCCCGCGCGCTGGAAGAGGCCGAAGAGCAGGTTCCGGTTCACCCACTCGAAATCGTAGAGATGGCCCAGAGCCTGCCGCACGCGCCGGTCGGCGAAGATGTCCTTGCGCGTGTTGAAGACGAAGCCGTTCATCCCCTGCGGCGTGCGCTGGGGCACTTCCTCCTTGACGATGCGCCCGTCCCGCACCGCCGGGAAGTCGTAGCCGGTCGCCCAGCGCGTGGCGTCGCCCTCGACGCGCAGGTCGTAGACCCCGGTCTTGAAGCCCTCGAACATCGTGTTGGCGTCGCGGAAGAACTCGTAGCGGATCTCGTCGGGCTTGTTCAGCCCGCGGTTCACCGGCAGGTCCGCGCCCCAGTAGTCGTCGCGCCGGCGCAGCACGACGCGCTCGCCGGGCACGACCTGGGCGAACGCGTAGGGCCCCGAGCCGATCGGCGGCGTGAGCGAGGTCTGGTCGAAGGTCTCGGGATCGATCGTGTGGGTCGCGAAGATCGGCATCATCGCGATCAGCAGCGGCAGCTCGCGGTCGCCGCTGTCGCCGAAGTCGAAGCGGATCGTGTGGTCGTCGATCACCTCCACCGCGGCGACCTTGCCGAAGTTGCCGCGGAAGTAGGGCTTGCCCTTCTCGCGCAGGAGCTCGAAGGAGGTCTTCACGTCCTGCGCCGTCAGCGGCGCGCCGTCGGAGAAGGTGGCGCGGGGGTCGAGCGCGAACTCGGCGAACGAGCGGTCCTCGGGCATCACGACGCTGCGCGCGACGAGGCCGTAGAGCGTGAAGGGCTCGTCGAGGGAGCGCTGCATCAGGCTCTCCCAGACGAATTTCTGGGCGAGGTCCGGCGCCACGCCGAGCACGATCGTCGGGTTCAGCCCGTCGAACGTGCCCTGCAGCGCCATCGCGACGCGACCGCCCGTCGGCGCGTCCGGCGCCGCGTAGGGGAAATGGCTGAAGTCGGGGCCGAGCTCCGGCTCGCCGTGCATGGCGATGCCGTGGCGCGGCGCCAGCTCCTCGGCGGAATACCCGCTCGTGTCCTGGGCGGCCACCGGCGCGGCGATCAGTGTCGCGACCAGCCCTGCGGCGAGCGCCGCGCGGCGCAGGCCGGACGCGAGCGCGGGCAGGATCGTCGGCTGGCGAAGGGGGTGCGGGCGTGTGGGCACGAGGCTCTTCCTCCGTCGCGGCTTCGGGCGGGCGCGATTCGGCGCGTTTACGCTAGCATAGACGAGAATAGCGTTAACGACTGGAATATGCCGGCGCGAGCCGCTAAAAGGGCGCGGGCCGCGCCACGCCATCGCCTCAATGCGCGACGATGAGCGGCGCGCCCGGGCAGGACGAGCGCCTCGCCCGCCCCGCCACACCTTCCTCCGGACGTGAAAGAGGACTTCAGGATGTCGTTTCCGGCACGAATCGCGCGCAAGCGGGGCCTCGGCTTCGTGACCGCCCTCGCCGTGGCGGCCGGCGCGCTCGCGCCGCTCGCGGCCTCGGCCCAGACCGCCCCTGCCCCCGCCCCCGCCCCTCAGGCGCCCCAGCCCGGCCAGCCCAACGTGGTGCCGGTGGTGCCCGAGCCCTCGCAGACGGGCTGGACCAAGCTGTGCGGCCAGGACCAGGCGTCCGGCGCCGAGATCTGCTACACCACCCGCGACTTCGTCTCCGACCAGGGCCAGCCCGTGCTCGCGGTCGCGATCTACGACATCGACGCGCCGGAGGGGCAGGAGGACCAGCTCGTCGCCCGCTTCCTGATGCCGCTCGGCCTGCTGCTGCAGCCCGGCATCCGCTTCGCGGCGGACCAGAACGCGGCGACGAACGGCGCCTACGCGGTCTGCTTCCCGAACGGCTGCTTCGCCGAGGCGCAGATCACGCAGCAGATGGTCGACCAGATGAAGGCGGGCGCGAACCTCAACATCTCGGTGCAGAACCAGAACGCGCAGGTCGTGACCTTCCAGGTCCCGCTCACCGGCTTCACCGCCGGCTGGGACGGCGACCCGATCGACCCGGCCGAGCTCGAGGCCCAGCAGCGCCGCCTGCAGGAGGAGCTCCAGCGCCGCTCCGAGGAGCTGCGCCAGCGCCTCGAGCAGGAGAGCGGAGCCGCCGCCCCGCAGTGAGCGGCACCGCCCGCCGACGAGAGACGAGACGCCGGGCCTCGCGCCCGGCGTTTTTCGTGGCGAGACGGACGTCGGCGGCTCAATTCGCCGCCACCGCCTTCGCCCGGTAGCTTCCGTCCGCCCCGCGTTCGAACATGTTGGCGATCATCGGGTGGCGCAGGGGCTCGTCGGAGGTATCGGGCACGAGGTTCTGCTCGGAGACGTAGGCGACGTACTCCGTCTGCGCGTTCTCGGCGAGCAGGTGGTAGAACGGCTGGTCCTTGCGCGGGCGCATCTCGGCGGGGATGGCGAGCCACCATTCCTCGGTGTTGGCGAAGACCGGGTCCACGTCGAAGACGATGCCCCGGAACGGATAGATCCGGTGGCGCACGACCTGGCCGATGGCGAACTTGGCGACACGAAGCGTCATTGGCGAGCCTCACCTCCAGCCCGCCAAGATAGGCCGCGTGCGTCGAGCTTTCAAACCCGAGCGCGCGACATGCGCACGCGCGCCTCCGCCCGGCCTCAGAGCCCGTAGGCGGCGCCGAGCTCGGGGTCCTTGCGCGCCACGATTGTCGCCAGGTCGAAGATGACCTTCGCCTGCTTCCAGGTGGCATCGTCCTGCATCTTGCCGTCGATCATCACGGCCCCGGTGCCGTCGGGCATCGCATCGAGGATCTTCCTGGCGAACAGCACCTCCTCCACCTCCGGCGCGAAGACACGCTCGGCGATGGCGATCTGGCTCGGGTGCAGCGACCAGGCGCCGGCGCAGCCGAGGAGGTAGGCGTTTCGGAACTGCGCCTCGCAGGCGTCGGGGTCCGAGAAGTCGCCGAAGGGACCGTAGAACGCCGAGAGCCCGTTCGAGACGCAGGCGTCGACCATGCGCGCGATCGTGTAGTGCCACAGGTCCTGTTGGGCCGAGGCGCGCGGCGCATCGCCGCCGGGATCCGAGAGCACCCGGTAGTCCGGATGGCCGCCGCCGACGCGCGTCGTCTTCATGCCGCGCGATGCGGCCAGATCGGCGGGGCCGAGGCTCATGCCGTGCATGCGCGGCGAGGCGGCGGCGATGGCGTCGACGTTCTTCACCCCCTCGGCCGTCTCCAGGATGGCGTGGACGAGGATCGGCTTCTCCACCCCGTGCCGCGCCTCGAGCTGGGCGAGGAGCTGGTCGACGTAGTGGATGTCCCACGGCCCCTCGACCTTGGGCAGCATGATCACGTCGAGCTTGCTCCCCACCGCCGCGACGATCTCCATCACGTCGTCCAGGAACCAGGGGGAGTTCAGCGCATTCACGCGCGTCCAGAGCCCGGTGTCGCCGAAGTCGCTGTCGCGCGCCATGGCGATGAAGCCCGCCCGCGCCGCCTCCTTGGCGTCCGCGGGGATCGCGTCCTCCAGGTTGCCGAGGATCACGTCCACACGGCGGATCAGCTCCGGCACCTTGGCACGGACCTTCTCGACGTGGGGCGGCACGAAGTGGATCATCCGCTCGAGCCGCACGGGCAGCTCGCGGTAGGGCTCCGGCGCGCCGAGCGCGAGCGGCTGGTAGAAGCGGCGGGGGCTCTTCATGCGGATCTCCCATGGCTGGCGAGGAGAGGACATAGCCCGTGCCCGACCACGGGACCATTAGCCGATGGACGGCTGCCATGCGACCTTTGCGATTGCGGACCCGCCGTTTCCTTGCGAGAGAGGGCCCCGCGTCGCCAGCCCTCGCGCCTCCCCCGCGCAGCCTTCGGAAAAGCCCATGTCCGACCTCGTCGGGCTCCTCGACCTCCTCGCCCCCTTCTTCGGCCTGATCGCGCTGGGCTGGGCCTGCGGACGCTTCGTGCCGCGCCCGGCGAGCGGGCTGTCGTGGATGCAGTTCTTCCTCATCTACGTCTCGCTGCCGTGCCTGTTCTTCCGGCTGATCGCGGGCGAGCCGCTCTCCGAGCTGGCGAACTGGCCGTTCATCGCGGTCACCACGCTTTCGACCTACATCGCCTTCTCGATCGCCTTCGCGGTGGGCATGCTCGTGACCCGCGACATGCCGCAATCGGTGATGCAGGGGGTCGCGGGCTCCTACTCGAACATCGGCTACATGGGCCCGCCGCTCGTGCTCGCCGCGCTGGGGCCGGCGGCGAGCCCGCCGGTCGTCCTGATCTTCGTGTTCGATTCGCTCCTTCTGTTCTCGCTCGTGCCCTTCCTGATGGCGGTGGCGGGCGTCGAGAAGAAGGGCATGCTCGCCACCGCCGGCGAGGTCGCCTTCCGGATCGCGACGCACCCGTTCAACGTGGCGACGATGATCGGCGTCGGCGCGAGCTACTTCGCCTGGACGCCGCCCACCGCCATCGACAAGATGACGCTGTGGCTCTCGAACGCGGCAGCGCCCAGCGCGCTGTTCCTGCTCGGCGTGACGGTGGCGCTCCGGCCCGCGCCGGCGCCGGCGGCGCCGGCCGGGACGAAGACCGCGAGGCCCGGCGAGCGCGCGCGGAAGATCCCCGTGGAGGTGCCGATCCTCGTCGTCGTCAAGCTCGTCGTGCATCCGCTCATCGTCTGGGTGCTGCTCTCCGTGGTGGGCGACTTCGCCCCGCCCTGGGTGTTCGCCGCGATCGTGATGGCGGCGCTGCCGCCGGCGCTCAACATCTTCGTGATCTCGACCCAGTACGGCGTCGGCGTCGAGCGCGCCTCGGCCTGCGTGCTCGTGGGCACGATCGCGTCCGTCGTGACGCTGACGGGCTTCCTCTGGCTGATCGAGACGGGCATGCTCCCGCACGACCTGTTCTGAGGCCGGGAGGAGCCGACCGCATGGCCGCACGCCGCCTGCCGCTCGAGGGCGTCACCGTCCTCGATCTCTCGACCCTCCTGCCCGGGCCGCTCGCGACCCTCATCCTGGCGGAGGCGGGCGCGCGGGTGATCAAGATCGAGCGGCCGGGCGGGGAGGACATGCGCGGCTTCGCCCCGTTCGTCGAGGGTCGCTCCGTTCCCTTCGCCATGCTCAACGCCGGCAAGGAGATCCTCCCGCTCGACCTGAAGGATCCCGCGGACCGTGCGCGGCTCGAGGCCCTCGTGGGCGAGGCGGACGTGCTCGTCGAGCAGATGCGCCCCGGCGTGATGGACCGGCTCGGGCTCGGCCGCGACGCGCTCCGCGCGCTCAACCCGCGCCTGATCGTCTGCGCCATCACCGGCTACGGGCAGGAGGGGCCGCGGGCGGGGGAGGCGGGGCACGACATCAACTACCAGGCGCTCGGCGGCCTCCTTTCGCTGGCGCCGGGCGCGCCGGACCACCCGGCGACGCCGGCCGCGCTCGTCGCGGACATCGCCGGCGGCGCGATGCCGGCCGTGATCGACGTCCTGCTGGCGCTGCGCCTGCGCGACCTCACCGGCGAGGGGACCTTCCTCGACGTCGCGATGACGGACGCGATGGCGACCTTCGCCTGGCTGGCGCGGGCGCAGATGGCGGCGGCGGGGCGTGCGCCCGGGCCGCACGACGGGCTGCTGACCGGCGGAAGCCCGCGCTACGGGCTCTACGCCACGGCGGACGGCGGCTACGTCGCGCTCGGCGCGCTGGAGGACAAGTTCTGGGCGCGCGCCTGCGAGGGGCTCGGCCTCGCGCCGGAGCTGCGCGACGACGCCCGCGACCCCGCCGCCACCAAGGCGGCGATCGCGGCGATCGTCCGCGCCCGCGACGGCGCGCACTGGCGCACGAGTCTGGAGCCGCTCGATTGCTGCGCGACCGTCGTGCGCACGCTGGAGGAGGCGGCGTGCGACCCGCATTTCGTCGCTCGCGGGCTCTTCGCCGGGCGCGCGGAATGGGACGGGATCGCGATGCCGCTGTGCGACGTGCCGCTCGCGCGCGCGGTGCGGCGCGATCCCGACGCGCCGCGCAGGGTCGAGGCACCGGCGGAGCGGGGCTGAGCGGCGGCATGCGAGGCCGATTCGGCGTGCCTGCGTGTTCGCCCCCTCTTGCGCCGGCTGCGGAATTCCGCTTTCCGTCGCTCGAGGCCCGGCTCGGCCGGGCCGCGGGGCGGGTTCGGGAGGTGCGCGTGGAGAAGGCTGGCACGACGATCGTGATCGCGGACGACCATCCGCTCTTTCGCGGCGCGCTGCGCCAGGCCGTCACCGGCGTCCTCGCCGACGCGCGGGTGATCGAGGCGGGCGGGCTCGACGAGCTCACCGCGACGCTCGCCGACGTGTCCGACGTCGACCTCGTCCTGCTCGACCTGACGATGCCGGGCGTCCAGGGCTATTCCGGCCTCATCTACCTGCGCGCCCAGCACCCGGACATCCCGGTCGTGATCGTCTCGGCCAACGAGGATCCGGTGGTCATCCGCCGCGCCGTCGGCTTCGGGGCGTCGGGCTTCATCCCGAAGTCGCTCGACACCGCCGCCATCGGCGCCGCCGTGCAGGCGGTGCTCGCCGGCGACAGCTGGACGCCGCCGGACGTCGATCTCGCCGCGGACGACGACGACGAGGCGGCCGAGATCGCCAAGCGCATGGCGACGCTCACGCCCCAGCAGGTGCGCGTGCTGATGATGCTGTCCGAGGGGCTCCTCAACAAGCAGATCGCCTACGAGCTCGGCGTCTCCGAGGCGACCGTGAAGGCGCACGTCTCCGCCATCCTGCAGAAGCTCGGCGTCGAGAGCCGCACGCAGGCGGTGATCGCGGCCTCCAAGATCGGCGCGACGGCGAAGGCACCCGCGCCGATCGCCTGAGAGCGCCACGCCGTGCTCGCCACGCTCGCCATCGCGACGGCGCTCGTCTGCGCCACCGTCACGATCCATTACGAGATCCTGCGGCGCGTCTCCCTCGCGCTGCCGCGCCTGCGGCTGCGACGGCCGCTGCGCATCCTGGTGGTGATCGCGGCGGTGCTGCTCGCGCACCTCCTCGACGTTGTGCTCTATGCCGCCGCCTTCGCGGCGATGCACGACCACGGGGGGCTGGGGCGGCTCGAGGGGGCGCTGACGGGCGGCTTCTCCGACTTCGTCTACTTCTCGCTGACGAGCTACACCACGCTCGGCGTCGGCGATCTCTGGCCGACGGGCCCGATGCGGCTCCTCACCGGGATCGCGGCGCTCAACGGCCTCGTGCTGATCGGCTGGTCGGCCTCCTTCACCTACCTGGAGATGGAGGAGCTGTGGGGCCGCCGGCGCACGTGACGCCGAAGGCTCGTCTCGCACGCCGTTGCAGCCGGCAGCCGATGAACATCAGGTCGTCGCCTGGCTCATGCATGAAGCGCATGCGGATGCGGGATGCATATCGCGCCACATGCAGACGTGGCAGCCGCCCGCTTCCGTGCTAGCTTCCCGCTCGCTCCCTTCGGACGAGGCTCCCGTGCAAGAACCCCGCATTCCCAACGCTCCCCGCCGCATCATGCTCCTGACCGGAGCGAGCCGCGGCATCGGCCATGCGACGGTCAAGCGCTTCTCCGCCGCCGGCTGGCGCGTCATCACCGCGTCGCGCCACGCGTTCCCCGAGAACTGCCCCTGGGAGATGGGGCCGGAGGATCACCTCCAGGTCGACCTCTCCAGCGCCGAGGACACGATGCGCGCCATCGCCGACGTGCGCAGCCGGCTCGAGCTGGAGGGCGCCGTCCTGCACGCGCTCGTCAACAACGCCGGCATCTCGCCCAAGGGCCCCGGCGGGTCGCGGCTGAGCGCGCTCGGCACGCCCTTCGAGACCTGGGCGCACGTGTTCCAGGTGAACCTGTTCGCCACCGTGCTGCTGGCGCAGGGCCTGCGTGCGGAGCTCGAGCGGGCCCGCGGCTCGATCGTGAACGTCACCTCGATCGCCGGCGCCAACGTGCATCCCTTCGCCGGCGCCGCCTACTCCACATCCAAGGCCGGGCTCGCGGCGCTGACCCGCGAGCTCGCGAGCGATTTCGGGCCGCTCGGGGTGCGCGTCAACGCGATCTCGCCGGGCGAGATCGACACCTCGATACTCTCGCCGGGCACCGAGAAGATCGTCGAGCAGATCCCCATGCGCCGCCTCGGTACGCCCGACGAGGTCGCCAAGGCGATCTACTTCCTGTGCACCGACGCGAGCTCCTACGTGAACGGCGCGGAGCTGCACATCAACGGCGGCCAGCACGTCTGAGCTGCGCCTCGGCTCGGTCAGGGCGCGAACACGCGGATCGCCCGCGGCCGGATCGAGAAGCGCGCGGGCGTCGTCGCGACGATCTCGCCGTCGGCGTTGACGTCCCGCGGGGTGCGGGTGCGCACCTCGAAATCGACGCAGCGCTCCGTGCGCACGTCCGCCCAGGCCCCGTGGGCACCCTTGGCGAAGCAGCGCAGCATCAGCGCGAGGCGCCAGACGTTGCGGGTCTCGAGCGAGTAGAGGTCGAGCGTGCCGTCGTCGATCGCCGCCGTCTCCTCGACGACCATGCCGCCGCCGTAGTAGCGGCCGTTGCCCACCGCGACCTGGTAGGTCTTGGCGCGCACCTCGCCGGAGCCCGACACGATCGTCGCCGTGAAGGGCCGCGCCCGTATCGCCACGCGGATCGCCGCTAGCGCATAGGCGAGCCGTCCCCAGATGCGCTTGCGGCGCTTGCACAGGGCCTTGGCGAGATCCACGGAGAGCCCGATCGAGGCGACGTTGAGGAACGGCCGCCCGTTCACCACGCCGAGGTCGACGGGGCGCGTGAGCCCGGCGGCGACCGCGGCCATCGCGGCGACGGGGTCGGCCGGGAGGCCGAGCGTGCGGGCGAAGTCGTTGGCCGTGCCGCAGGGCGCGACGCCGAGCGGCAGGCCGGTCTCCAGGATGCCGGGCAGCGCCGCGTTCACCGTCCCGTCGCCGCCGCAGACGACGACCGCGTCGACCTCCCCCGCGCACCGCCGGATGTCGTCCGACACCTCGCGGGCCGCCGAGAACGTCTCCGCGAGCACCGCGATTCCGTGCCCTTCGAGGGCGGCGGCGACCGCGTCCAGGCACGCCGCGCCGCGCCGGCTGTGCGGATTGACGAGGAGGAGGACGCGGGCGGGACGACCGTGGGCGTCGGGGGCGGGCCGGCTCTCGGCGAGGACGGACATGGGAACGGGACTCCGGAGCGCGACGGCGCCACGAGCGTTATGGTGCGCGGCCGGTGGCTTTTGAAGGCCCGGCGACGACCACGGCTCGCCGGCGCTTCCACCGAGCCGGGTCCGTGCTAGAAGCGGCTCCGTTCACGCGAGCCGTTCCCATGCAGCGCACGAAGAGCCTCGGCCTCACCGTCCCCGCCCTCGCACCGGTCGCCTCGCTCGTCGGCGGGACCCTGCTCGCGCTGGCGGCCGCGATGGTGCTGCCGATGGCGGTCGATCTCTGGGCTCGAAACCCGGACTGGCGGGCCTTCGCGGTCTCCGCGGGCCTCACCGCGGGCGCGGGCGCGCTCCTGGTGGTGGCGGGGCGCGGAGGCCTGCGCGGCGGGCTGACGATCCGCCAGGCCTTCATCCTCACGCCCGCGACCTGGACGGCGGTCGCCCTGTTCGCGGCGCTGCCGCTCTACGCCTCGGACTATGCGCAGCTGCGCGACAGCTTCACCAACGCCTTCTTCGAATCGATGTCGGGGCTCACGACCACGGGCTCCACCGTGATCGTCGGGCTCGATTCGGCGCCGCCGGGCGTGCTCCTGTGGCGCGCGATCCTGCAATGGCTCGGCGGCATCGGCATCATCGCCACCGCGATCGCGATCCTGCCCGCGCTCGGGGTGGGCGGCATGCAGCTCTTCCGCACCGAGTCGTCGGATCGCTCCGAGAAGGTGCTGCCGCGGGTGCGCGACATCGCCGCCGCCATCGCTGCGGTCTATGTCGGCCTCACCGCCCTGTGCGCGGCGCTCTACTGGCTCGCGGGGATGACGCCTTTCGACGCGGTGGCGCACGCGCTCACCACCGTCTCGACGGGTGGCTATTCCACGACGGATCTCTCGATGGGCGGCTTCGGGCCCGGGACCCAGTGGATCGCCATCGCCTTCATGCTGGCGGGTGCTCTGCCCTTCGTGCTCTACATCCGCCTCCTGCGCAGCGAGGGCGCGGTCTTCCTCGACAGCCAGGTGCGCACGCTCGTCCTCCTCCTCGTCTGCGTCTCGACGCTGCTCGCCACCTGGCTCGTCGTCACGCACGGCTACGCGCCGGGAGAGGCCGCGCGGCACGCGGCGTTCAACGTCGTCTCCGTCGTGACGACGACGGGCTACGCCTCGACCGACTATCTCGTCTGGGGCAATCTCGCGGTCGGTCTCTTCTTCGCGCTGACCTTCATCGGCGGCTGCACCGGCTCGACCTCGGGCGGCATGAAGATCTTCCGCTTCGAGATCATGGCGCAGATGCTGCGCGCGCATTTCCGCCGGCTGATCTACCCGCACGGCGTCTTCCCGCGCACCTATGCGGGGCGGCCGCTGCCGGACGACGTCGTCGCCTCGGTGGTGGTGTTCTTCTCGCTGTTCTTCATCTGCTACAGCCTGATCACCCTGGTCCTGATGGCGATCGGCCTCGACTTCGTCACCGCGATCAGCGCCTCGGTGACGGCGCTCGCCAATGTCGGCCCCGGGCTCGGGCCGATCATCGGGCCCGCCGGCAACTTCGCGCCGCTGCCGGACGCCGCGAAATGGGTGCTCACCTTCGCCATGCTGCTCGGGCGGCTCGAGCTGTTCACGGTGCTGATCCTGCTCACGCCCGGCTTCTGGCGCGAGTGAAGCCCCACCTCAGCCCGGGATCTCGCGCGCGCCCTCCTCGAAGGCGCCGACGGCTTGAGACCACGCCGGCCGGTCCGGCCAGAGATAGTCGACGGCGCCGGCGGCGGGGCGAAGGACGGCGGTGTAGAACGTGCCCATCACGCCCGCGAAGTCGCGCCTCAGGATCGGCGGGGCGAGGAAGGCGCGGATCATCTCGGCGCGCCCGGTGCCGGGCGTCTCGCGCAGGCGGGTCAGCAGATCGCAGCGAAGCACCGTCTCGCTCGCCGCGTCCCCCGCCGGCCACTCCGGTGCGCGCTGGTGATTGGTCACCACCGGACGGTCGAGCACCAGGGGCTCGCGGTCCGGTGCGAGCATCGCCACGGCATGGGCGCCGGTGCGGTCGAGCACGACGATGTTCGTCGCCATGGCGGAGGGGATGCGCGTCAGCGCCGCGATCGCCTCCGGCACGGTGGCGCAGGTCTCGAGCACGTAGCGCACGAGCCAGGGATTGCCGAAGCCCGCCCCGACCACCGGCCGCCCGCCGAAGGTGAGCGCGGCGGCGAGGCCCGCGTCGTTGACGCCGTCGAGCGCGCCGAACAGCGCCTCGCTCGAGGCGATCACCGTCGGCCCGCCGGCCCAGCGGCCGTGCTGGAGCGTGCCCTCGAAGAATCCCGAGGTGAAGTCGTAGTTGCGGATCATCACCGGCTCCGCCTCCGGCGCGATCGCCACCGAACACCCGGTCACCACCGGCGGGGGCGCCCACCCGGTGAGGAGGGCGTGCGCGGCGGGATCGTCGCCCGCGAGCGCGCAGGCGCGCTCCCAGGCCGGGACGAGCTCGGGCATGTGCGCGGCGAGCGCGGCGCGGCGCGCGGCGAGGGGCGGGTCGTCGGCGGCGGGCGCGAACCAGGGGCGATAGCGCGGCCAGAGCGCCTCGAACCGCGCCTGCCACTTCGGCCCGGGCCGCTCCTCGGATATCGCCACGAGCCGCATCGCGCTCCCCTCCGGCCGGCGTTCGAGCCGGCAGCGTAGAAGAAGTTTTTCGCTCCGCGCAACCGGACCGCCGTTCTTGCGCGGTGCCCGCTTCCGGGCTAGCACGTCCGGGTGCCGG
>NZ_AUBC01000017.1 GCF_000429045.1 Salinarimonas rosea DSM 21201 | reverse complement strand
GCTGCCGGAGGCCTCCTCCGCCGCGGCGCTGGCGCGCCGCTCCATGAACACCTGTGATTCTGGGTCCCGGACTTGCTTCGCAATCCGGGATGACAGGGCGGCATCCTCCCTGGCGGGGAGGTGGCGGGTGGCGCGCCTACGCCGCCGCGCTGTCCCCGCGCGTCGCCGCCCGGGTCACGGCGGGGGAGAGCGCCAGCATGGCTTGATGCTGCGTGAGGAAGACGCGGCCCGTCAGGTGCTCCAGGAAATGGCTGCGGGCGAGGCGGTCCATGACCGGGCCCTTCACCTCCGACAGGTGGAGCGCGATGCCCTGCGCCTCCAGCCGGTGCATGATCAGCTCGAGGCTCTCGAGCGCGCTCATGTCGATCTCGTTGATCGCCGTGCACTGCAGGACGACGTGCGCGAGCGCCGGGCGCGCGGCCACCTGCTCCAGCACGAATTCCTCGGTGGCGCGGGCGTTGGCGAAGTTCAGGCTCTCGTCGATGCGCATGGAGAGCACCCGCTCGTCGGTGACGACGCGATGACGGAGGATGTTGCGGAAGTGCTCCGTGCCGGGCACCTGGCCGACGATGGCGATGTGCGGGCGCGAGGTGCGCCACAGCAGCAGCGCGATCGAGAGCACGACGCCGGTGACGATCCCCGCCTCCACCCCGAAGCCGAGCGTCACCAGGATGGTCGCGAGCATCGGCGCGAAGTCGTGGCGCGAGTAGGTCCAGGCCCGCTTCAGGGCGCCGAGGTCGACGAGGCTGAGCACGGCGACGACGATCGTCGCGGCGAGCGTGGCGATCGGCAGGAAGTGCAGGAGCGGCGTCAGGAACAGCGAGGCCAGCGCGATGCCCACCGCCGTGAAGGCGCCGGCGGCCGGCGTCTCGGCGCCGGCGTCGAAGTTCACCACGGAGCGCGCGAATCCGCCCGTCACCGGGTAGCCGCCGGAGAAGGCGGAGGCGACGTTCGCCGCGCCGAGCCCGATCAGCTCCTGGTTCGGCACGATCGACTGGCGCCGCTTGGCGGCGAGGGTCTGCGCCACCGAGACGGATTCGACGAACCCGATCACCGAGATCAGGAGCGCGGGCGCCAGCAGCGAGAGGAAGAGGCTCGCCTCCACCACCGGCACCGAGAACGGCGGCAGGCCCGCGGGGATCGCGCCGACGACGGCGACGCCCTTGTCGTCGAGGTCGAGCGCGACGACCGCGAGGATGCTCGCGGCGACCGCGATCACCGGCCCGCCCCGGGCGACGAGGCCCGCCGCGTAGTCGGACAGGCCGAGCCTGCGCAGGGCGGGCTTCAGCCCGGAGCGCACCCAGAACAGGAAGGCCGTCGCGGCGACGCCGATCGCGAGCGTCCAGGGGTTCGTCTCCGGCAGCGCCGCGAGGACGGACGCACCGACCTCGACGAGGGTGTGCCCGCCGGCCTGGACGCCGAGGATGTGCTTGAGCTGCGAGGCGGCGATGATCAGGCCGGAGGCCGTGATGAAGCCCGAGATCACCGGGTGCGAGAGCAGGTTGGCGATGAAGCCGAGCCGGAACACGCCGAGCAGCACCAGCATCACGCCCGACATCAGCGCCAGCGCCGCCGCCGCGACGACGTACTCCGCCGTTCCCGGCGTCGCCACCTCCGACACCGCCGCGGCGGTGAGGAGCGAGATCACCGCGACGGGACCCACCGCAAGCGCCCGGCTCGTGCCGAAGATCGCGTAGAGCACGAGCGGCAGGATCGAGGCCCAGAGCCCGACGACCGGCGGCAGGCCGGCGAGGAGCGCATAGGCCAGCGACTGCGGGATCAGCATGATCGTCACGATCACGGCCGCGACGAGATCGCTCGTGAAGGTGCGCGTGTCGTAGCGCCGGCCCCAGTCGAGGATCGGCAGGGCGCGCGCGAGGCGGGCGGGGAGCTTTCCGGAGGAGGTCATGGCCGGCTCGCGGCCGCGGCATCGTCGCCGCGGGCGGGGTTACGGGCTTCGCGCACCTTCACGCCGGCCCACAGGCCCAGCAGCATGGCCGGCACGAAGACGAGCGTGCCCGGCGCCAACAGCGGCAGCGCGGTGATGGCGGGGCCGGGACAGAAGCCGCCGATGCCCCAGCCGATGCCGAACACGACCGCGCCCGTCAGCAGCCGCCCGTCGATCAGCTTCGTGCCCGGCAGCTCGAAGCGCTCCATCAGCACGGGCGCCCGACGGCGCAGCACGAGGCGGAAGCCGAGGAAGGTCACGAGCACGGCAGCGCCCATGACGAAGGCGAGGCTCGGGTCCCAGGCCCCGAAGAGGTCGAGGAAGGCGAGCACCTTGGCGGGGTCCGCCATGCCCGAAACGATGAGGCCGATCCCGAAGAGGAGGCCCGCGAGGAAGCCGACGAGGCTGCGCATGATCTCTCTCCCTCAGCCGATCACGTGACGCACGACGAAGACCGTCGCGATCGCGGCGGCCATGAAGGTGAGCACCGCGACGAGCGAGCGCGGCGAGAGCCGCGCGAGGCCGCACACACCGTGTCCCGAGGTGCAGCCGGAGCCCAGCGCCGACCCGAAGCCCACGAGGAGACCGGCGAGCGCCATCACCGGCAGGTTGTCCGAGACAGTCTGCCGGACCGGCTCGCCGGTGGCGAGCCACACGAGCGGCGCGGCGGCCAGCAGCCCCGCGAGGAAGGCGAAGCGCCAGTTCCGGTCGGCGGCGGGAACCGCCACCGCGCTCATCGCGCGGGCGGCCACGCCGATGATGCCGGCGATGCGCCCGAGGAAGAGCATGAGGAGGACGGAGGACAGGCCGATCAGCCCGCCGCCGATCAGGGCGGCGAGGGGGGTGAACTCGGTCGGGGGGAGTGGCACGGGGGATCTCTCCGAAGGCACGGGTCGTCGGGAGGGGCGCCCGAGCGAGCGCCCCCGTGCCTCCTATCTATGAGATAGTCCTAAATTAGTCAATACTAAACAAAGAGATCGCCCGCGCTCACGCCACGCGCGCCGCCTCCCAGCCCAGGATCGCGCGCTTGCGGGTCAGCCCCCAGTGGTAGCCCGTCAGCGCGCCCGAGCGGCCGACGACGCGGTGGCACGGCACGACGAAGGAGATCGGGTTGCGGCCCACCGCCGCGCCGACGGCGCGGGCCGCCGACGGCTTGCCGATCGTCTCCGCCACGGCGGAATAGGTCGTGGCGCGGCCGAAGGGGATGCCGAGCAGCGTGCGCCAGACGCGCACCTCGAAGTCGGTGCCGATCAGCACGACGTCGAGGGGCTGGTCGGGCCGCCAGCGGCCGGAGTCGAACACGCGCTCGGCGTAGGGAGCAGTCGCCTCCTGGTCGGCGACGAAGATCGCCCGCGGCCAGCGGCGGCGCATGTCGGAGAGGGCGGCGCAGCGGTTGCCCTCGTCGACGAAGCCGAGCCCGGCGAGGCCGCGCGGCGTCGCCACCACGATCGCCTCGCCGAAGGGGGAGGGGTGATAGCCGTAGGAGAGCGTCAGGCCCGCGCCCTTGGCCTTGTAGTCGCCCGGCGTCATGGCCTCGTGATTGACGAAGAGGTCGTGCAGCCGGCCGGGCCCCGACAGGCCGAGCTCCAGCGTCGTGTCGAGCACGCTCGCGGAGGAATCGAGCAGCCGCTTGGCGTTGTCGAGCGTGATTGCCTGCAGGAAGGCCTTGGGCGAGAGCCCGGCCCAGCGCCGGAAGAGATGGTGGACGTGGCTCGTCGAGAGGCCGACGTGGTCGGCGATCGCCTCGAGCGAGGGCTGGTCGCGCCAGTTCTCGGAGATGAAGGCGATGACGCGGCGCACGACGTCGTAGTCGGCGCACAGCGCGGCGGGCGTCGCCGGTGCGTCGCGCGTGCGGTCGATGTCGGGGTCGAGGGTCCGGGCGATGTCGAGCATGGCGGATGAGCTCCTTGCACGCAGGGACCCTAGAGCCCCTCCCGCGTGCGCGACACCCGAAAACGCCGGTGCGCTCGCCGTCAGGCTGCCGCGGTCGCGTCGGCGGCCGCCTGCGCGGCGCGCAGCACGTCGGCGACGAGGTCCTCGGGGTGCTCCAGGCCGGCGGAGAGGCGCAGCATGCCCTCGCCGATGCCCATCGCGGCCCGCTCCTCGGGTGTGAAGCGCTCGTGCGTGGTGGTGGCCGGATGGGTGACGAGGCTCTTCGCGTCGCCGAAATTGTTGGACACCTTGATCACCTCCAGCGCCCGGCCGAAGGCGAAGGCGCCGCGCTTTCCGCCGGCGACGTCGAGCGCGAGCACGGTCCCGCCGCAGGTCATCTGGCGCCGGCAGAGGTCGTGCTGCGGCGAGGAGCTCAGGCCCGGATAGCGCACGCGCACGATGCCCGGCGCGCCGTCGAGCGCCTCGGCGATGGCGAGCGCGTTCGCGGCCTGCTGGCGCACACGCAGGGACAGCGTCTCGAGGCTCTTGAGCATGACCCAGGCGTTGAACGGCGAGAGCGCCGGGCCCGTGTGCCGCAGCCAGGGCTGGATGCGCTCCTCGATGAGGGCCTTCGATCCGAGCACGATGCCGCCGAGACATCGCCCCTGCCCGTCGATGTGCTTCGTCGCGGAGTAGGTGACGACGTCCGCGCCGAGCGCGAGCGGGTTCGAGACGGTCGGGATGCCGAGCGCGTTGTCGACGACGAGGATCGCCTCCGCCTCGCGCGCGATCCGCGCGATGGCGGCGATGTCGACGAGGTCCATCGTGGGGTTGGCGGGGCTCTCGAGGAAGATCGCCGCCGTCTCCGGCCGCACCGCGGCGCGCCAGGCGGCGGGATCGGTGCCGTCGACGAAGGTGGTGGTGATGCCGAACTTCGGCAGGATCTCCGCCAGGACGAAGCGGCAGGAGCCGAACAGGACGGATCCGGAGACGACGTGGTCCCCCGCTTTCAGCGGTCCCATCAGCGCCGCCGCCACCGCGGCCATGCCCGAGCCCGTCGCGCGCGCGGCCTCGGCGCCCTCGAGCGCGGCCATCCGCTCCTCGAACATCGCCACCGTCGGGTTGCCGAAGCGCGAGTAGACGAACCCCTCCGCGCCCTTGGCTTTGAACCGCGCCTCCGCGGTCTCCATGTCCGGGTAGACGAAGCCCTGGGTCAGGAACAGCGCCTCGGACGTCTCGCCGAACGGCGAGCGATGCGAGGCGGCGTGAACCGCGAGCGTTTCCGGGCGGAGCGGCGGGCGCTGGGTAGTCATCGGACGGTCATCTCGTTCTGTATAACGAACGATGCAAGGTTTGCCGGAAGCCGCGCCCGAGCGCAAGCCCTTTCGCCGGCGTTCCGTTTCCCGTGCACGATTGCGGGGAACGGCGGCCCGCCAGCTTGTGCGTGCGTCGGAACGGGGGCACGGTCCCGGCGGTTTCGCAAACCGAGGAGGACCCGACGCGTGCCCGTATTCGCCCACCCCGAGTTCGACGGCCACGAGCGCGTGCTTTTCGCGCACGACGCCGAGACCGGCCTGAAGGCCATCATCGCCGTTCATTCGACCCGCCTCGGCCGCGCCGCAGGCGGCTGCCGCATGTGGCCCTACGGCAGCGAGGAGGAGGCGCTGTCGGACGCGCTGCGGCTGTCGCGTGGCATGACCTACAAGAACGCGGTGGCCGGGCTCGATCTCGGGGGCGGCAAGTCCGTGATCATCGCCGATCCGCGCACGCAGAAGACGCCGGCGCTGCTGCGCGCCTTCGGCCGCGCCGTCGACGCGCTGGGCGGCCTCTACACCACCGCCGAGGACGTCGGCGTGAGCGTCGAGGACATGGAGATCGTGCGCCAGGCGACCACGCACGTGGCCGGCCTCTCGAGCGGGCCGCACGCGTCGGGCGATCCCTCGCCGGTGACGGCGCGCGGCGTGTTCGAGGGGATGCGCCGGGCACTCGCGGTGGCGACGGGCTCGGACGCCCTCGCAGGGCGCACGGTCGCGGTGCAGGGCCTCGGCCATGTCGGCCGGCACCTGTGCGCGCTGCTCCACGCCGCGGGCGCGCGCCTCGTCGTCGCCGACATCGACGCGGCGCGCCTCGCCGATGCCGAGCGCAGCTTCGACGCCCGCGTCGTCGCCCCCGACGCGATCGCCGCCGTCGAGGCCGACGTGTTCGCGCCCTGCGCGCTCGGCGGCGTGCTCGACGACGCCACGATCCCGCGGCTGCGGGCGCGGATCGTCGCGGGCGCGGCGAACAACCAGCTGGCGCGGCCCGAGCACGCCGAGGCGCTGCACGCGCGCGGCATCCTCTACGTCCCGGACTTCGCGCTCAACGCCGGCGGAATCATCAACGTCGCCCGCGAGATCGAGCGGCGCACGGACGCCGGCTGGCTGGAGGAGCGGCTCGCCGCGATGGTGGGCAACATCGAGGCGATCCTACGCGAGGCGCAGGCGAAGGACGTCTCCCCAAACGGCGTCGCCGAGGCCTTCGCCCGCCGGCGGCTCGGCTGAGCTGGCGCGGCGCGACGCCCCGCCGCAGGCTTGCGCGACGGCCGTGCTCTTGCTTAGCTTCGACGACGTCCGTGGGAACTCGCGCCTAGGCCGCGTGTTGACCGCCACCGGGAGAGCCCGCATCCGCCGGGCTCGCGACGCGCGAAACGAGAGTCTCGACGCCGGGCGGCACGGCCGCCCATCCCTTGCGCGCGCGGTTCTCGCGCGCGTCCACCGAAACCGACGACGACGCCGACACGAGACGAGCGAACACGCGAGGGACGATGGCCGATACCCCCATCCAGAAAGCGCCGCGCATCTACTACATGCACCACCGGCTGGTCGGGCCGCTCGGGCGTTTCGTCGACCATTTCGACCGGGTGCGACGCCTGGGCTTCGACCACGTGCTCGTCTCGCCGATCTACGCCCCCGGGCGCGCCGGCGACGTCTTCTTCCCCGCCGACCACGACGCCGCCCATCCCGCGCTGGAGACGGATTACGGCGCGAACGACGTGGTTCGCTGGCTCGTCGAGAAGGCGGGCGAGCGCGGCCTCTCCCTGATGCTCGACCTCGCGCCGCAGAGCTTCGCGCTGGAGCACCCCTTCGTCGAGGCCGCGCCGGACTGCTTCACCGTGCGCCGCGAGACGCCGATGGGCATCGTCGACCCGCGCCATCCGGCGAGCCCGCAGGGCACCGCGATGTCCCGGATCGCCGACGCCTGCGGCGAGCGGCTCGCGCAATTCTGGACGCCGAGGCTCGCCGCCTATGCCGAGTTCGGGGTGGCGGGCTTCCGCGCGCTCAAGCCGGCGACGCCGACGGCCGACCTCTGGGGCCGGTTGATGGCGGTGGCGCGCGACGTGAAGCGCGACACGGTCTTTATCGCCGACACCACGGGCGTGCCCCGCCCCGACATCACGGGCCTGCGCGGCATCGGCTTCGACCACACGCTGTCCTCGCTGGCTTGGTGGGACTACCGCGCCGGCTGGTACCTGGAGGAGCACGAAGCGCTCGCCTCCATCGCCCCGCCGATCGCGACGGTGGAGGCGCCCTTCGCCACGCGGCTCGCCGAGCGGGTGCGCGACAATCGCGGGCTTCGCCCTGCCTACGACCGGGCGCTCCACGCCGCCGCCGCGCTCGGCTGCGGGCTGCTGGCGCCGATGGGCATCGAGGTCGCCGCGCGCCGCCCGATGGACGCCGTCGTCTCGACGCCGGAGGACTACGACCGCGCCGCCGGCGAGGCGCCCTTCGACCTCACCGAGATGGTGGAGCGGGTGAACCGCCTCGTCGAGAGGACGCCGCTCCTGCGCCAGCGGCCGCTCCTGCGCCCGCTCACCGGCCCGTCCGCGCGCGTCACCGGCTTCCTGCGCACGGCGCGCGACCCGCGGATCGCCGAGGAGGCGCTCCTGGTCGCCATCAACCCGGATCTCTACGAGCCCAACGACGTCTTCGCGGCGAAGCTGCGCGGTCAGATGGGCGGCAGGTTCGGCGCCTTCGCGCCGGTCGAGGCGGGCGCCTCCGACGTCACCGCCTCCGCGGGTGACCTGATCGCGCTCCATCCCGGTGAGGCGTTCGTCGCCCGCGCCGAGCGCGCGGCTCCGGTGAAGGTCGGCCGCCAGCCGGGCAAGCGGGCGGTGACCACGGCCGCCACGAAGTGGCCGCGCATCCTCGTCGACAACCTCTCGCCCTCGGTGGACGAGGGGCGCTACGCGGTTAAGCGCGTCGTCGGCGACGCGATGGCGGTCGAGGCGGACGCGCTCATGGACGGGCACGAGGTGCTCGGCGTCGAGCTGCAATGGCGCGCCGTCGATGAGCAGGACTGGCGTCGCGCGCCGATGGAGCCCATCGGCAACGACCGCTTCCAGGGCATGCTCTTCCTCGAGCGGATGGGCCGGCACGAATACGTCGTCGAGGCCTGGCACGACGTCTACCAGACCTTCTGCCGTGACCTGACGAAGAAGTTCGACGCCAAGGTCGACTACGGCCTCGACCTGATCGAGGGCCGCCAGTACCTCGACGCCGCGCGCAAGCGATCCTCGGGCGAGCTCGCCTCGGGGCTCGAGGAGATCCTCGCACGGTTCGACCGGGCCGAGGGCGACGAGCGCGTGCACGTGCTCCTCGCCCCGCAGGCGCGCACCCTGATGCGCGAGGCCGACGATCGCCCCCACGTGGCGCGCTCCTACGCCCAGCCGATCGAGGCGGACCGGACGCAGGCGCATTTCGCGAGCTGGTACGAGCTGTTCCCGCGCTCGATGAGCGGCGACCCGCATCGCCACGGGACGCTGCGGGACGTCATCCCCGAGCTGCCGCGCGTGCGCGACATGGGCTTCGACGTGCTCTACTTCCCGCCGATCCACCCGATCGGCAAGAAGAACCGCAAGGGCAAGAACAACACCCTCACGCCGGGGCCCGAGGATCCGGGCTCGCCCTACGCCATCGGCGCACCGGAGGGCGGCCACGACGCGCTGCACCCGGAGCTCGGCACGTTCGAGGACTTCCGCGCGCTGCGCGCCGCGGCGGAGGAGCACGGGCTCGAGATCGCGCTCGACTTCGCCATCCAGTGCTCGCCGGACCACCCGTGGCTGAAGGAGCATCCGGGCTGGTTCGACTACCGGCCGGACGGCTCGATCAAGTACGCGGAGAACCCGCCCAAGAAATACGAGGACATCGTCAACGTCGACTTCTACAAGCCGGAATCGGTCCCGGACCTGTGGACGACCTTGCGCGACGTCGTGCTGTTCTGGTGCAAGGAGGGCGTGCGCACCTTCCGCGTCGACAATCCGCACACCAAGCCCTTGCCGTTCTGGCAATGGATGATCGCCGACGTGAAGGCGCAGTACCCGGACGCGATCTTCCTGTCGGAGGCCTTCACCCGGCCGAAGATGATGTACGGCCTGGCCAAGCTCGGCTTCACCCAGTCCTACACCTACTTCACCTGGCGCAACACCAAATACGAGCTGCAGTCCTACTTCGAGGAGCTCGCGAGCGAGGCGCCGAAGGACTTCTTCCGCCCGAACCTGTTCGTCAACACGCCGGACATCAACCCGTACTACCTCCAGAGCTCCGGGCGCGCCGGCTTCCTCGTGCGCGCCTGCCTCGCCGCGACGCTCGGCGGGCTGTGGGGCGTGTATTCCGGCTTCGAGGTGCTCGAAGGCGAGCCCGTGCCGGGCAAGGAGGAATACAAGGATTCGGAGAAGTACGAGATCAAGGCGCGCGACTTCTCGATGCCCGGGAACATCGTCGCCGACATCACCCGGCTCAACCGGATCCGGCGCGCCAACCCGGCGCTGCACACGCACACCAACACCCGCTTCTACAACGCCTTCAACGACGAGATCCTGTACTGGGGCAAGCCCTCGCGAGAGGGCGACGACATGATCCTCGTCATGGTCAACCTCAACCCGCACGTGGCGAACGCCTGCGATTTCGAGGTCCCGCTCTGGGAGTTCGGCCTGCCCGACGACGGCGCGGTGATGGTCGACGACCTCGTCGCCGACCGCGCCTTCGTCTGGCACGGGAAGACGCAGCACATCCGCCTCGACCCGTTCGAGTATCCCTTCGTCATCTGGCGTATCCGACCGCATCAGGGGGCCTGACTTGCCGCGCAAGAAGTCGCTCATCACGAACACCGATCCGCTCTGGTACAAGGATGCGGTGATCTATCAGCTGCACGTGAAGTCGTTCTTCGATTCCAACAACGACGGGATCGGCGATTTCGAGGGGCTGCTGCAGAAGCTCGACTACATCACCGAGCTCGGCGTCACCTGCATCTGGCTCCTGCCGTTCTACCCGTCGCCTCGGCGCGACGACGGATACGACATCGCGGACTATCGCAGCGTCCATCCGGAATACGGCAAGGCGCGCGACTTCAAGCGCTTCGTCGAGGAGGCGCACGCGCGCGGCCTGCGCGTGGTCACGGAGCTCGTGATCAACCACACCTCCGACCAGCACCCCTGGTTCCAGAAAGCCCGGCACGCCAAGCCGGGCTCGGCGGCGCGGGACTTCTACGTCTGGTCGGACGACGACAAGAAGTACTCCGGCACCCGCATCATCTTCGTCGACACCGAGAAGTCGAACTGGACCTGGGATCCGGTAGCCAACGCCTATTTCTGGCACCGCTTCTACAGCCACCAGCCGGACCTCAACTTCGACAACCCGCGGGTGCTGAAGGAGGTCTTCTCGATCATGCGCTTCTGGCTCGACATGGGCGTCGACGGGCTGCGGCTCGACGCGGTGCCCTATCTCGTCGAGCGCGAGGGCACCAACAACGAGAACCTGCCCGAGACCCACGACATCCTCAAGAAGATCCGCGCCGAGCTCGACGCCACCTATCCGGACCGGATGCTGCTCGCCGAGGCGAACCAGTGGCCGGAGGACACGCAGGACTATTTCGGCGAGGGCGACGAATGCCACATGGCGTTCCACTTCCCGCTGATGCCGCGCATGTACATGGCGATCGCGCAGGAGGACCGCTTCCCGATCACCGACATCATGCGCCAGACGCCGGAGATCCCGGAGAACTGCCAGTGGGCGATCTTCCTGCGCAATCATGACGAGCTCACCCTCGAGATGGTGACCGACAAGGAGCGCGACTACCTCTGGAACACCTACGCGTCCGAGACCCGGGCGCGCATCAACCTCGGCATCCGCCGCCGCCTGGCGCCGCTGCTGCAGCGCGACCGCCGCCGGGTCGAGCTGATGAACTCGCTGCTGCTGACCATGCCCGGCACGCCGGTGATCTACTACGGCGACGAGATCGGCATGGGCGACAACATCTTCCTCGGCGACCGCGACGGCGTGCGCACGCCGATGCAGTGGTCGCCGGACCGCAACGGCGGCTTCTCGCGCGCCGACCCGGCGCGGCTGACGCTGCCGCCGATCCAGGACCCGCTCTACGGCTACGACCGCGTCAACGTCGAGAGCCAGGAGCGCGACCCGTCCTCGCTGCTCAACTGGACGCGCCGCATGCTCGCCGTGCGCAAGCAGCATCCGTCCTTCGGCCGCGGCGCGATCCGCTTCCTGCGGCCCGCCAACCGCAAGATCCTGGCCTACCTGCGCGAGCTCGACGGCGACACGATCCTGTGCGTCGCCAACGTCTCGCGCCAGGCGCAGGCGGTGGAGCTCAACCTCGCCGAGTTCGCCGGGCGCATCCCGGTGGAGCTCTCGGGCGGCGCCTCGTTCCCGCAGCTCGGGCAGTTGCCCTACCTGCTCACCCTGCCGCCCTACGGCTTCTACTGGTTCCAGCTGTCGGAGACGGTCGAGCCGCCGCAATGGTCGACGGCCACCGCCGGCATCGAGCCCGAGCACCTCACCTTCGTGGTGCGCCGCGGCGTCGCCGAGGTGGTCGAGGGCAGGGCGCGCGACACGCTCGTGCGCGACGTGCTGCCGGGCTATGCGCCGCAGCGGCGCTGGTTCCAGCGCAAGGACCAGGCGATCGCCGGGGTCGAGCTGATCGGCGCCATGCCGCTGCCGGGTGCGGGCAAGGACATCCTGATGGCGCTCGTCGAGATCACGACCGCGGCGGGGTCGGAGCGTTACGCGCTGCCGCTCGCGATCTCGTGGGACGACGAGGCGCCCGCGCCCTTCGCGCCGCAGCTCGCGATGGCGCGGGTACGCATGGGCCGGCGCGTCGGCTACCTCACCGACGGCTTCGCCATGCCCGGCTTCGCCCGTGCGCTGACGCAGGGCCTCGCGGAGGAGTCGGTGCTCCAGACGGAGACGGGCGAGATCCGCTTCCGCGCCACCTCGCACTTCGCCGAGCACGCGCCCGAGGCCGACGCCGAGATCGAATGGCTCACCGCAGAGCAGTCGAACTCGACGCTGATCGTCGGCCGCCAGGCCGTGTTCAAGCTCCTGCGCAAGCTCACGCCGGGCGTCCATCCCGAGGCGGAGATGAGCCGCTACCTCACCGAGAACGGCTTCTCCAACGCGCCGCCGCTGCTCGGCGAGGCGGTCCACGTCGCCGCCGACGGCACGCCGACGACGCTCGCCATCGTCCAGGGCTTCGTGCTCAACCAGGGCGACGGCTGGCAGTGGACGCTGAACTATCTCGACCGCACCATCGACGAACTCTCGGCACATACCGAGGAGGACGAGGAGGAGAACGGCCACCGCTTCGAGACCTACGCCGCCTTCGCCGGCAACCTGGGCCGCCGGCTCGCGGAGATGCACGCGATCCTCGGGCGCGAGACGGACGATCCGGACTTCAGCCCCGAGACCGCGGATGCCGCCGAGGCGGAGCGCGTGCGCGCGAGCGTGCGCGGCCAGCTCGAGGCGGCCTTCGCCGCCATCGAGGCCTACGGCGAGTGGGAGAACGAGGAGGACGCGGCCCAGGCGCGCATCCTGCTCGACAACCGCGCGCGGCTCCTCTCCCTCGTCGACGAGAAGGCCGCCGCGCTCGCCGGCACGCGCCGCATCCGCGTCCACGGCGACCTGCATCTTGGGCAGGTCCTGGTGGCCGGCAGCGACGTCATGATCATCGACTTCGAGGGTGAGCCGGCCAAGCCCATCGCCGAGCGCCGCGCCAAGGCGAGCCCGCTGCGCGACGTCGCCGGCGTCATCCGCTCGTTCGACTACGCGGCCTCGAACCTGAAGAAGCACCGCCATACCCCGCAGGGGCCGATGACGGAGGCGCGCGGCGCGCAGCTGCGCTCGCTCTTCCGCCAGGTCGCCGAGGACGCCTTCCTCGCCGCCTACGCGGAGGTCGACCCGGACGGCGTCGCCAACCCGGCGCTGCTCGACCTCTTCGTGCTCGAGAAGGCGGCCTACGAGATCACCTACGAGGCGGCCAACCGGCCGGCGTGGCTGGACGTCCCGCTCAACGGGTTCGCCCACGTGGCCGAGCGCCTGCTCAACGCCAACGAGGAGCCATCCTGATGACCCAAGCCACGCACGCACCGGAGATCGAGGGCGTCGAGGCCGCGGCGATGGAGGCGCTCGCCGGGCGCCTCACCGACCCGTTCGCCTTCCTCGGCATGCACGACACGGGGCAGGGCCCCGCCGTGCGCGCCTTCCTGCCCGGGGCGGAGGCGGTCGAGGTCGTCTCGCGCGAGAACGGCGAGACCCTGGGGCGCCTGAGCCAGGTGCGCGAGGGCCTCTATGCCGGGCTCGTCAGCCGTCGCGAGCGCTACAGGCTGCGCGTCACCTGGCCGGGCACGGTCCAGGAGACGGAGGACCCCTATTCCTTCGGCATGGTGCTCGGCGACCTCGACCTGCACCTCTTCTCGGAAGGCGCGCATTGGGATCTCGCCGAGCGCTTCGGCGCGCAGCCGATGGAGCACGAGGGCGTGGAGGGCGTCGCCTTCTCGGTCTGGGCGCCGAACGCGCGGCGCGTCTCGGTTATCGGCGACTTCAACTCCTGGGACGGCCGGCGCCACCCGATGCGGCTGCGCCATTCAGCCGGCGTGTGGGAGCTGTTCGTGCCGCGCATCGGCCCGGGCGAGCGCTACAAGTTCGAGATCGTCGGCAAGCACGGCGAGACGCTCACGCCCAAGGCCGATCCGCTGGCGCGGCGCACCGAGACTCCGCCGGCGACGGCCTCCATCGTCGCCGCGCCCCACGCCTTCCGCTGGACGGACGAGGAGTGGATGGCCAAGCGCGGCGCGCGTCAGGCGCCGACGCGGCCGATGGCGGTCTACGAGGTGCATCCCGCCTCCTGGCTGCGGCCGGAAGGCGAGCCGCAGGGCACGCTCGACTGGGACCAGCTCATCGACACGCTGATCCCCTACGTCGCCGACCTCGGCTTCACGCATATCGAGCTGATGCCGATCATGGAGCACCCGTTCGGCGGCTCCTGGGGCTACCAGCCGCTGTCGATGTTCGCGCCGTCGGCGCGCTACGGCACGCCGGAGGGCTTCGCGCGCTTCGTCGACGCCTGCCATCGCGCCGAGCTCGGCGTCATCCTCGACTGGGTGCCCGCCCACTTCCCCACCGACCCGCACGGGCTCGCCCGCTTCGACGGCACCGCGCTCTACGAGCACGAGGACCCGCGCGAGGGCTACCACCAGGACTGGAACACCTACATCTACAACATGGGCCGGCGCGAGGTGCAGGGCTTCCTCGTCGCCTCGGCGCTGTGGTGGGTGGAGACCTTCCACGTCGACGCGCTGCGCGTCGACGCGGTCGCCTCGATGCTCTACCGCGACTACTCGCGGGAGCACGACCAGTGGATTCCCAACCGCTTCGGCGGGCGCGAGAACCTCGAGTCGATCGACTTCCTCAAGCGCATGAACGAGATCGTGCAGGAGCGCGCGCCCGGCGCGATCACGATCGCGGAGGAATCGACCGCGTTCCCCGGCGTCTCGCAGCCGGTCTCGAAGGGGGGGCTCGGCTTCTCCTACAAGTGGAACATGGGCTGGATGCACGATACGCTGCATTACATCCAGCGCGAGCCTCTGTATCGCTCCTATCACCACAACGAGCTGACCTTCGGGCTCGTCTACGCGTTCTCCGAGAAGTTCGTGCTGCCGATCTCCCACGACGAGGTCGTGCACGGCAAGGGCTCGCTGATCGGCAAGATGCCCGGCGACGAGTGGCAGAAGCTCGCCAACCTGCGCGCCTATTTCGGCTTCATGTGGACGCATCCCGGCAAGAAGCTGCTCTTCATGGGCTGCGAGATCGGCCAGCACCGCGAGTGGAACCACGACGGCGAGATCGAGTGGGCGCTCCTCGAGAACCACTCCCACGCCGGCCTGCAGATGCTGGTGCGCGACCTGAACAAGCTCTACGCCCGCGAGCCGGCGCTGTTCACGACGGACGCCGAGCCCTCCGGCTTCGAGTGGATCGTCGGGGACGACGCGCGGAACTCCGTCTTCGCCTACCTGCGGCGCGGGACGGGGGACGCCAGGCCGCTGCTCGTGGTGCTCAACATGACCCCGGTGCCGCGCCACGAGTACCGCATCGGCGTGCCCGAGGGCGGCACCTGGAGCGAGATCCTCAACACGGACGCGCAGCTCTACGGCGGGACCAACCTCGGAAATGCGGGTGCGGTGCGCACGGAAGCGATTCCCGCGCACGGGCGGAGCCATTCGGTCGGTATCACGTTACCCCCGCTCGCGGCGGTCGTCTTCCGCCATCAGGCCTGAGGAATCCATGCCCCTTCTCCCCGACCGGCTCTCTCCCGGCTCCGCCTATCCCCTCGGCGCGACCTGGGACGGGCTCGGCGTGAACTTCGCCGTCTTCTCGGCGCATGCCGAGCGCATCGAGCTGTGCATCTTCGACCCCACGGGCCGGCGGGAGATCGCACGCTACGACCTGCCGGAATGGACCGACGAGGTCTGGCACGGCTACCTGCCGCACGTGAAGCCGGGGCTGCTCTACGGCTTTCGCGCGCACGGGCCCTACGAGCCCCAGCGCGGCCACCGGTTCAACCCCAACAAGCTCCTCGTGGACCCCTACGCCAAGGCGCTCCACGGGGAGACCCGCTGGACGGACGCGCTGTTCGGCTACCGCGTGCTGTCGCCGCGGGGGGACCTGTCCTACGACCGGCGCGACAGCGCTCCGGCGGTGCCCAAGGCCGTCGTCGTCGACGACTCGTTCTCCTGGGGCGACGACCGGCCGCCGAACGTGCCCTGGTCCGAGACCGTGATCTACGAGGCGCACGTGAAGGGGCTCACCAAGCTCCTCGACGACGTGCGCATCCCCGAGCGCGGCACCTATTCCGCGCTCGCGCACCCCGCCGTGATCGAGCATCTGAAGCGGCTCGGCGTCACCGCGATCGAGCTCCTGCCGATCCACGCCTTCCTGCAGGACCGGTTCCTGCAGGAGAAGGGGCTGACGAACTACTGGGGCTACAACACGCTCTCGTTCTTCGCCCCCGAGCCGCGCTACATCGTGCCGGGCGGGGACAACAACGACCTGCGCATCGCCATCCGCCGCCTGCACGCGGCGGGCATCGAGGTGATCCTCGACGTCGTCTACAACCACACCTGCGAGGGCGGCGAGCTCGGGCCGACGCTGTCCTGGCGCGGCCTCGACAACGCCAGCTACTATCGCCTCCTGCCCGACGACCCGCGCCACTGCATCAACGACACGGGCACCGGCAACACGGTCAACCTGTCGAACGCGCGCGTGCTGCAGATGGTGATGGACAGCCTGCGCTACTGGGCGACGTCCTACCGCGTCGACGGCTTCCGCTTCGACCTCGGCGTCACGCTCGGGCGGGAGCCGCACGGGTTCGACCCCGGCGCTGGCTTCTTCGACGCGCTGCGGCAGGACCCGATCCTGTCGCGCAAGAAGCTGATCTCCGAGCCCTGGGACATCGGGCCCGGCGGCTACCAGCTCGGCCACCACCCGCCTTCCTTCGCCGAGTGGAACGACCGCTTCCGCGACGGCGTGCGGCGCTACTGGAAGGGGGACGGCGGCCTGCGCTCGGACCTCGCGGCGCGGCTTTCGGGCTCGGGCGACCTGTTCGATCGGCGCGCCCGGCGACCGTGGGCCTCGGTGAACTTCGTCGCCGCCCACGACGGCTACACGCTGGCCGACATCGTCGCCTACGAGGAGAAGCACAACGAGGCCAACGGCGAGGACAACCGCGACGGCCATTCGGACAACCACTCCCGCAACTGGGGCGTGGAAGGGCCGACGGACGATCCCGAGGTCCTCGCGGTCCGGGCCCGGGTGATGCGCTCGCTCCTCACCACCGTCTTCGCGGCGCTCGGCACGCCGATGATCCTCGCCGGCGACGAGTTCGGTCGGAGCCAGGGGGGCAACAACAACGCCTACGCGCAGGACAACGAGATCTCCTGGCTCGACTGGAGCACGGCGCGCTCGGACGCCGGCGAGGCGCTCACCGCGTTCACGGCGCGGCTCGCGGCGATCCGGCGCGACCACCCGATCATCCGCTGCCGGCGCTTCCTCTACGGCCAGGAGATCGCCGAGGGCATCCGCGATCTCGACTGGTTCGACGAGAACGGCGGCACGCCGTCGCCGGAGGACTGGAACGACCACGAGAAGCGCGCGCTCGTCATGCGCCGCGCCATGCGCCGCGACGACGGCGCGATCGAGATCGTCGCCTTCCTGCTCAACGGCTCGGACGAGCCGATCCGGTTCACGCTGCCCGGGCCCGCGAACGGCTGGCGGCTCCTCGTCGACTCCGCCGATCCGGACCGCCCCGAGGAGAGCCTCGGCGAGCCCGCCTACGAGGTGCTCGACCGTGCCGCGGTCCTCCTCGCCGCGACGATCCCGCCGGAGGGCGGGGGATGAGCGCGCCGAGCCCGCGTCCTCCCCGGCGGGGAGAAGTCCGCGCGCAGCGCGGGCGGTGGGGTCGTGCGGTGTGCGGTCGAGCCGGTCCGCCGCCCCCCCACCCTCCGGCCTGCGGCCGTCGTCCTCCCCTGCGGGGAGGAGGCGGGTGCGGAATTTGCATATAGGCTGACCCGATCGCCTGACCCGATCGCCTGACCCGATCGCCTGATCCGATCCCCTCGACGAGGACACCACCCATGGCCCGCCATTCACACCCCACGCTCTGGGGCGCGAGCCTGGTCTCACCGGGCCGAACGCGCTTTCGCCTGTGGGCGCCGATCCAGCGGCAGCCGCACCTCGTGATCGAGGGGCGCGATCCCGTGCCGATGGACAAGCAGGACGCCGGCTGGTTCGCCGTCGAGGTCGACTGCGGCGCCGGCACGCCCTACCGCTACCGGCTCGACGACGGCCTGCACGTCCCCGATCCCGCCTCGAAGGCGCAGCGCGGCGACGTGCACGACCCCTCGCTCGTCGTCGACCCCCACGCCTACGCGTGGCGGAACGACGCCTGGATGGGCCGGCCGCTCGAGGAGCTCGTCCTCTACGAGCTGCACGCCGGCCTGCTCGGCGGCTTCGACGGCGTGCGCCGGCACCTCCGGGCTCTCGCCGATCTCGGCGTCACCGCCATCCAGCTGATGCCGATCGGCGAGTTCCCCGGTGCGCGCAACTGGGGTTACGACGGCGTGCTGCCCTACGCGCCGGATGCCGCCTACGGCACGCCCGACGACCTGAAGCGCCTCGTCGACGAGGCGCACGGGCTCGGGCTGCAGGTCTTCCTCGACGTCGTCTACAACCACTTCGGCCCGGAGGGGAACTACCTGCACGCCTTCGCCGAGCCGTTCTTCCGCAGCGACATCGAGACGCCGTGGGGCGCGGCGATCGACTTCCGCCGGCACGAGGTCCGCCGCTACTTCGCCGACAACGTGCTGATGTGGCTGATGGAATACCGGATCGACGGCCTGCGCTTCGACGCCGTCCACCAGATCCGCGAGAAGGACTGGCTCGACGAGATGGCGGCCGAGGTCCGCCGCACGATCGAGCCCGGGCGGCACGTGCATCTCGTGCTCGAGAACGAGGAGAACGACCCCGGCTATCTCGGCCGCGAGATCGACGCGCAGTGGAACGACGACTTCCACCATTGCGTCCACGTGATGCTCACCGGCGAGGACCAGTCCTACTACGGCAACTACGTCCGCGACACGGCCGGCAAGCTGGCGCGCGCGCTCGAGGAAGGCTTCGTCTACCAGGGCGAGGCGCCGGAGAACGGGGAGGGCGGGCCGCGCGGGGGCCCGTCCGGGCACCTGCCGCCCACCGCTTTCGTCTCGCACATCCAGAACCACGACCAGGTCGGCAACCGCGCCTTCGGCGACCGGCTCGCGGCGCTGGTCGAGCGCAAGGCGCTCGATGCCGCGGTGGCGCTGCACCTGCTCTGCCCGCAATTGCCGATGATCTTCATGGGCGAGGAGACCGGGGCGAAGGAGCCGTTCCTGTTCTTCACGGACTATCACGACGCGCTCGCCGATTCCGTGCGCGAGGGGCGCCGGCGCGAGTTCGCGGCTTTCGCCGAGTTCGCCGATCCGCAGACCCGCGCCCGCATCCCCGACCCGAACGCGCCCGAGACCTTCGCGCGCTCGCGCCCGGCGATCGCGGGGGAGGGCGGCGACGAGGCGGTGCTCGCGCTCTACCGCCGGCTCCTCGCCGCGCGGGCCGAGCGGATCGCCCCGCGGCTCGCGGGCGCGCGGGCCGAGAGCGCGCAGGTCGTCGACGCGAAGGTCGTCGTCGGCCGCTGGCGCATGGGCGACGGAGCGCGCCTGACGCTCCTCTCCAACCTCGGCGCGATCCCCGCACCGCTCGGGTCCGTCTCCCTGCCGGAGGCCGAGCCCTTCGTCGTCGTCGGCGCGCCGCTCGTCGAAGGCGGCGTCCCCGCCCATACCACCATCGCCTGGCTGGAGGCCGCCTGATGGCCGACGCGCTCCACGCGCTCGCCGAGCAGGCGGGCCTGCACATCCGCTGGGAGGACTTCAAGGGTCGTCCGCAGCAAGTCTCGCCGGAGACGCTGCGGCGCGTCCTCGCCGCGATGGGCCTCCCCGCCGAGACCGACGGCGACGTCGCCGACAGCCGCGCGCGCCTGCGCGAGGAGGCCGGCGCGGGGCTCGCCTTCCTCACGACCGAGGTGGGGCAGCCGACGCCGCTGCCGCCGGCCTTCGCGCAGAGCGCGGTCGCGGTGCTGCGCCACGAGCACGGCGGGCGGCGCGAGATGCGCCTCGTCCCTTCCGCCGGCGGCATGAGCCTGCCGCCGGTGCTGGAGCCGGGCTATCACGGCGTCGAGATCGGCGATCATCACCTCACGCTCGCGGTCGCGCCGGAGCACGGGGTGCGGGTGGAAGACGCGGCGGGGGGCCGCGCGATCTTCGGGCTCGCGGCGCAGATCTACTCCCTGCCACCGCGGGCGGGAGAGGAGTTCGGCGACTTCGGTTCGCTCGCCGCCTTCTGCGAGGCCGCCGGGCGCGGCGGCGCGGACGTGGTGGCCATGAGCCCGACGCACGCGGGCTTCGCCGCCGACGCGACGCGCTTCAGCCCCTACTCGCCCTCGACGCGCCTGTTCCACAACGTCCTCTACGCCGACCCCACCGCCGTCTTCGGCGATGTCGACCTGCCCGGCGAGGCACCGCCGCGCGGCGATCTCGTCGACTGGGAGGCCGGCGCCCGCATCAAGCTCGCGCGGCTGCGCGCGCTGTACGACCGCTTCGCGGCCTCTGGAGACGCGTCGCACCGGGCGGACTTCGCCGCCTTCCGGGCGCAGGGCGGCTCGCTGCTCGAGAACCACGCCCGCTACGAGGCGCTGCACGCGCGCCTCGGCGGCGCGGGCTTCCACGACTGGCCGGAGCCCTACCGCGACCCGGGGAGCGCCGCGGTCGAGGACTTCTGCCGGGAGCACATGGACGAGGTCGTCTTCCACGCCTTCCTGCAATGGCTCTGCGAGCGCTCGCTCGCCGACGCGCAGGCGCGTGCGAAGGGCGCGGGGATGGCGATCGGCCTCGTCGCGGACCTCGCGGTCGGGATGGACGGCGGGGGCAGCCACGTCTGGTCCCGGCGCGAGGACGTGCTCGACGGACTCTCCATCGGCGCGCCGCCGGACCTGCTCGGGCCGACGGGGCAGGACTGGGGGCTGACCAACTTCTCGCCGCGCGCGCTCCAGGCGACGGGGTTCCAGCCCTTCCTGGCGACGCTGCGCGCGGCGATGCGCTGCGCGGGCGGCGTGCGCATCGACCACGCGATGGGGCTGCGGCGCCTGTGGGTCGTGCCGCAGGGCACGACGCCCCACGAGGGCTGCTACATCTCCTATCCCGAGGAGGACATGCTGCGGCTCGTCGCGCTCGAGTCGCACCGCTCCGGCGGTCTCGTCATCGGCGAGGACCTCGGCACGGTGCCGCCCGGCTTCCGGCCGAGGCTCGACCGCGCGGGCGTCCTCGGCATGCGCGTGCTCTGGTTCGAGCGCGAGGGGGACGGCGGCTACACCCCGCCGCCCGCCTACGCCCGCCACGCCGCCTCGATGACGACCACGCACGACCTGCCCACCGTCGCCGGCTGGTGGCGCGGCAACGACGTGGCCTGGCGCGAGCGCGTCGGTCACGGCGACGCCGCCTTCCACGAGGCACAGCGGACGGAGCGCGACGCGGACCGGTCGAAGCTGTGGGGCGCGTTCGTAGACGCCGGCACGGCGCTGGGCGAGCCGCCGCCGATCGAGGAGACCGATCCCGTCGTCGATGCCGCACTCGGCTTCGTGGCGAAGACCGCGTCGAACCTCGCGATCCTCCCGGCGGAGGATCTGCACGGCCTCGTCGAGCAGCCGAACCTGCCCGGAACCCTCGACGAGCACCCGAATTGGCGTAGACGGCTTCCGTCCGAGGCCCTCGACCACCCGGCCGCCCGCCACCGCATGGCGCTGCTCGCGCGGGCGCGGCCGCGGGGGAAGACATGAGCCGCGCCGGCTCCTCCCCCGTCGGGGGAGGTGGACCGGCGCCGCAGGCGACGAGACGCAGGGGGTGCGCCGAAGGCGCGCTTCGGTAGAGCCGAAACGGGACGCGTCGAGCCGGGGGACCCCGCCCCTGGCTCGCGGCGCTCGCCGTCCCCGCCCCGACGGGGCGGGAGCGAGACGGCGCACAGGACAAGAGGCCCGAGGGATGACGCACGACACACCGATCGCCCCGCGCGTGCCGCGCGCCACCTACCGGCTCCAGCTGCGTCGGGAGTTCCCGTTCGAGGCGGCGGAGCGGGTCGTGCCCTACCTCGCGGCGCTGGGGATCAGCCATCTCTACCTCTCGCCGATCCTCGCCTCGCGCCGGGGCTCGGTGCACGGCTACGACGGGGTCGACTTCACCGACGTCGACCCCGAGATCGGCGGCGAGGAGGGGCTGCGGGCGCTCGTCGCCGCCGCGCGCCGGCACGGGATGGGGCTCATCGCCGACATCGTGCCCAACCACATGGCGGTCGGCGGGGCGGACAACCGGTTCTGGCTCGACGTGCTGGAGAACGGGCAGGCGAGCCGCTACGCCCACTACTTCGATATCGACTGGAACACCCCCGATCCCGTCCTCGAGGGCAAGGTCGCCGCCCCCTTCCTGGGCGTGCCCTACGGCGAGGCGCTGGCGAACGGCGAGATCGCGATCGTCTTCGATCCGCGGATGCGCCGCCTGTGCGCCGCCTACTACCATCACCGCTTCCCGCTGAACCCCGGCGACTACGGCGAGATCCTGCGCGCCGGCGACCCCGCGCTGGTTCCGCTGGCGGAGCGCTTCGACGAGGCACGCACGCCGGAGGCCTTCAAGGAAGCGCGCCTGTCGCTCGCCCGCGAGGCGGGCGAGACGCTCGAGGCGGCGCTCGCGCGCGTGTCGGAGCCCGCGACGCTCCACCCGATCCTCGAGCGCCAGAACTGGCGCCTCTCCTGGTGGCGCACGGCGGGCGACGAGATCAACTGGCGGCGCTTCTTCGACATCACGGAGCTCGCGGGGCTCAGGGTCGAGGAGGCGGACGTGTTCGAGGGCGTGCACGCCGAGATCTTCCGGCTCTACGCCGAGGGCCTGATCGACGGGCTGCGCATCGACCACGTCGACGGCCTCGCCGACCCTGCCGGCTACGGCCGGCGCCTGCGCGAGCGGCTCTCCGAGCTCGAGCCCGAGCGCCCGCCGGAGGCGCCGCGCGGGCCGGCGATCGTGCTCGTGGAGAAGATCCTCGCGCACGACGAGACGCTCCCCACGGATTGGGCGGTCGACGGCACCACCGGCTACGAGTTCATGGACGCGGTGGGCGGGCTCCTGCACGACCCGGACGGCGAGGAGATGTTCACCGACCTGTGGAGCGAGATCTCCGGCCGCTACCCGGACTTCGCCTCCGAGGAGCTCGATGCGCGCAACGAGATGCTGGTGCGCAACTTCGCGGGCCAGCTCGACGCCGTCGCGCACGCCTTCCACGACCTCGCCCGGCTCGACCTCGAGACCCGCGACGTCACCTACCACGCGCTGCGCCGCGCGCTGGTGGCCCTGGTCGCCGCCTTCCCGGCCTACCGCACCTACGCCACCGCGGGCGCGGCGCCCGGCGCGGACGCGCCGATCCTGGAGCGCGCCGTCGCCGCCGCCAAGGACATGGCGGGACCGGGCGAGGCGCCAATCGTCGATCTCGTCGCCGGCTGGATCTCGGGCGTCGGCGTCGCCGACCAGGAGATCCGCGCCCGCGCAGTCGTCGCCTTCCAGCAGCTCTGCGCGCCCGTCGCGGCGAAGTCGGTCGAGGACACGGCTTTCTACCGCTACGGCCGGCTCGTCTCGCGCAACGAGGTCGGCTCCGACCCGGGGCGCTTCGCCGTCTCGCGCGACGCCTTCCACGCGCAGTCGATGGAGCGCGCCGAGCTGTTCCCATACTCCATGATCGCCACGGCGACCCACGACCACAAGCGCGGTGAGGACGTGCGCGCCCGCCTCGCGGCCCTCTCCGAGGTCCCCGCCGAGTGGGCCGACCGGGTGGGCTCCTGGCTCGACATCAACAAGCGCCACACGCGCGACGCCGTCGATCCGGCGGACGAGTACGTCCTCTACCAGATGCTGCTCGGCGCCTGGCCCTACGGGCTTTCGCCCGACGACGCCGAGGGCGTCGGGCGGCTCGGGGCGCGGCTCGTGCGCTGGCAGGAGAAGGCCCTGCGCGAGGCGAAGCTCAATTCGTCCTGGACCGAGCCGGACGCGGACTACGAGGCCGCCTGCGCGAGCTTCGTCGAGGCGGTCACCGATCCCGCGGTGGCGCCGGCCTTCCTCGCCTCCGTCCACGCCTTCGCCGAGGCGCTGGCACCCGCCGGCGCGGCGAACGGGCTCGTGCAGGCCTTCCTGCGCTCGACGGCCCCCGGCGTCCCGGACTGCTACCAGGGCCGCGAGTTCTGGGACTTCTCCCTCGTCGACCCCGACAACCGCGACCCGGTCGACTACGAGGCCCGCGAGGCGGCGCTCGCGGACGGGTCCGCGCTCGCGGATCTCGCCGCGCGGTTCCGCGACGGACGCGTGAAGCAGCGCGTGATCGCCCGCTGCCTCGAGGCCCGCCGCGCGCTGCCGGACCTGTTCGCGGAGGGCGAGTACATCCCGCTGGGGGTGCGCGGACGGCGCGCGTCGCACGTCGTCGCCTTCGCGCGCCGTCGCTCCTCCTCGCTCGCGATCGCGGTGGCGGGGCGGCTGATGGGCGGGGCGCTGATCGGCGGCGCGGCGCTCGCGCCGGCCGCCGAGTGGTGGGGCGACACGCGCCTCGTCCTGCCGGACGACCTCGTCGACTCGCAGCTCGGCGACGCGCTCGGGGACGGCGCGCGGACCTTCGGCGGGGAAACGCCGGTCGCCGACCTGCTCCCGATCCTGCCCGTCGGCCTCTGGACCGCCGCCTGACGCCGCACGCCGGAGCCATGCGGGTTGCCCACGGGGCGCACGCGCGCTATCGCGTGGCGCTCGGAACACGGGCAGGACGGATCATGGCCAAGTCTGGCAAGAACGACGACGCGAAGGCGAGCCGGCTGAAGGCGCGGGTGCCGCGAGGCTTCGTCGACCGCGGCCCCGGCGAGCTCGCCGCCGCCGAGCGGATGCTCGCCGAGATCCGCGCGGTCTACGAGCTCTACGGCTTCGAGGCGGTGGAGACGCCGCTCGTCGAGTACACCGACGCGCTCGGCAAGTTCCTGCCCGACCAGGACCGCCCGAACGAGGGCGTATTCTCGTTCCAGGACGAGGACGAGCAGTGGCTGTCGCTGCGCTACGACCTCACCGCGCCGCTCGCCCGCTACGTCTCGGAGAACTTCGAGGCGCTGGCGAAGCCCTACCGCTCGTATCGCGCGGGCTGGGTCTTCCGCAACGAGAAGCCCGGCCCGGGCCGCTTCCGGCAGTTCATGCAGTTCGACGCCGACACGGTGGGCGCGGCCTCCGTCGCGGCGGACGCCGAGATGTGCATGATGGCCGCCGACACGCTCGACCGGCTCGGGCTCGCCGGCCGGTACGTCGTCAAGGTCAACAACCGCAAGGTCCTCGACGGCGTGATGGAGGCGATCGGCCTGTCCGGCGAGGACGAGGCGGGGCGCCGCCTCGTCGTGCTGCGGGCGATCGACAAGCTCGACAAGGTCGGCGCCGAGGGCGTGCGTGCGCTGCTCGGCGAGGGGCGCATGGACCCGAGCGGGGACTACACCAAGGGCGCCGGCCTCGACCCGGCCCGGGCCGAGCGTGTCGTCGCCTTCACCGAGGCCGCGCGCGCCACGCTGGACGAGACCTTCGCGGCGCTGGAGGCGGTCGTCGCCGGCTCCGAGCGGGGCGGGGAGGGCGTCGCGGAGCTGCGCGACATCGCCGCCCAGATCGCCGCGGCGGGCTACGCCGACCGGGTGAAGGTGGACCCCTCCGTCGTGCGCGGCCTCGAGTACTATACCGGCCCGGTCTTCGAGGCGGAGCTGACCTTCCCCGTGACGAACGAGGACGGCGTGCCGGTGCGCTTCGGCTCGATCGGCGGGGGCGGGCGCTACGACGGCCTCGTGGGCCGCTTCCGGGCCGAGCCCGTGCCGGCGACGGGGTTCTCCATCGGTGTCTCCCGGCTCCTCTCGGCGCTCAGGCTCGTGAACAGCCCCATCGTCGCCGGCGCCGAGCCGCAGGCGCCGGTGGTGGTGCTGGTGATGGACCGCGAGCGCGTCGCCGACTACCAGCGCCTCGTCGCGACCCTGCGCAATGCCGGGATCCGAGCGGAGATGTATCTCGGCTCGGCCGGCATGAAGGCGCAGATGAAGTACGCCGACCGCCGCCGGAGCCCCTGCGTCGTCATCCAGGGCTCGGACGAGCGCGACCGCGGCGAGGTCCAGATCAAGGACCTGGTCGAGGGCGCCAAGGCCTCCGCCACGATCGAGACCAACGAGGAATGGAAGGCCGCGCGCCCGGCCCAGGTCTCCGTCCCGGAGACGACGATGGTCGACGCCGTGCGCGAGATCCTCGCCCGGCATCGGTGAGGCTCACGCCACCTTCGCGGCCTTGCCCTCGATCTCGTCGAGCGCCTTCACCACGGCGTCGAAGGTGAGCAGCGTCGAGGCGTGGCGGGCCTTGAAGCCGCGCACGGGCTCGAGCACGGCACACTCGGCCCAGTCGCCGCCGGGCGGCGGGCCGTCCTCCTTCAGCATCGCCCGCATCGCGTCCCGCAGCGCGCGCAGCTCGCCGGTTGTCTTGCCCACCACGTGCCGCGCCATGATCGAGGACGCGGCCTGCCCGAGGGCGCAGGCCTTCACCTCGTGGGCGAAGTCCACGACATGCCCGTCCTCGACGACGAGGTCGACCGTCACGGTCGAGCCGCAGAGCTTCGAGCGCACGGTTGCGCTCGCCTGCGGCGCGGGGAGCCGGCCGAGGCGCGGGATGTCCGCCGCGAGAGCCAGGATCCGTGCGTTGTAGATGTCGTCGAGCATGGCAACGTCCGGCTCGTCATTTCCGCGTCGAGGCCCAATATAGGTCGGAGAACCTCGGAGCGCGAGGGATCGGGCAGGGCCCACGCGTCCTTCGCTGCGGCCATGTGCCGCGAAGCGCCATCCGAGGCGGGAGCCGGCGCGTAAGCGTGGGCATGAACAGAGCGGGAGGCGCCACAATGGATGCCGTGGTTAAGACCTTGTCCGCGCGTGTGGATGCGCACGACGCCGGCGAGAAGACGATCATCAAGCCCAGCCGCGAGGAGGCGGAAGCGGCGGTGCGCACGCTGATCGCCTATGCCGGCGACGACCCGGACCGGGAGGGGCTCAAGGAGACGCCCAAGCGCGTCGCCAAGGCCTATCGCGAGCTCTTCGGCGGCTACGAGGAGGATGCGGGCGCGGTGCTCGCCAAGGTCTTCGAGGACGTCGAGGGCTACGGCGACATGGTGCTGGTGCGGGACATCCCGTTCCATTCGCATTGCGAGCACCACATGGTGCCGTTCCACGGCTCGGCCCACATCGCCTACTTCCCGACGAAGGGGGTGGTGGGGCTCTCCAAGCTCGCCCGCGTGGTCGACGTCTTCGCCAAGCGCCTGCAGACGCAGGAGACGATGACCCAGCAGATCGCCGACGCCATCGAGGACGCGCTGCGCCCGCGCGGCATCGCCATCCTGATCGAGGCCGAGCACATGTGCATGTCCATGCGCGGCGTGCGCAAGGCCGGCGCCTCGACGGTGACGACCGTCTTCACCGGCGTGTTCCGCGAGGAGCCCGCCGAGCAGGCCCGGTTCTTCACGCAGGTGCGGCTGGGGAAGTGAGCGAGCCGGCGCGGGCGTGACCGGGCGGGGCACGCGCCCCGCCCCGGATGCGAAGGGTGTGCGCCGAGGGCCGCCGAGGGCGCTCCCCTGCAGGGACGGAGCGTCTGACCGGCCTTGACGCGCCCGCCGTGCGCGAGCCACCTGTGCGCCCGGCCTCCGCCGGCCGTTCTCTCACCGGACGAGCCCGATGACGCACGCGACCTTCCCCGCCGCCCGAGACAAGCACGCCCTCGAGGAGGGCGAGACCCTCGCCCCGCGTTTCGGGGCCGACGGGCTCGTCACGGCCATCGCCGTCGACGCCGACACGGGCGAGATCCTGATGCTCGCCCACATGAACGACGAGGCCCTGGCGAAGACGCTGGAGACCGGCGAGGCCTGGTACTGGTCGCGCTCGCGCGGGGCGCTCTGGCACAAGGGTGCGACGTCCGGCCAGGTGCAGACGCTCGTGGAGATGCGGGTCGATTGCGACCAGGACGCGCTCCTGCTGCGCGTGCGCGTCGGCGGCGACGGCGGCTGCTGCCACACCGGCCGGCGGGCGTGCTTCTATCGGCGCGTCGTCCCCGGCGAGGGCGGGCCGCGGCTCGTTCCTGTCCCGGCGGGGGACGAGAACGGAGCGGCCTAAGCTACGCTTTTTTCGCGATCTCCCGCATCGATCCACAATGGTCACGCGTTGTTCAAGCCTCCTTCATCGATCGGGGGAGACGATGCGTGACGGTGGTGAGGAGTGCGGCATGCTGCTGGGAGACCTGGCGCGGAGAGCCTTCGGAGGGACGAGCTCGATGGGCGCGAGCATCGCTGAGACCGCGCCGGGCCCTGTTCTGGCCGAGCCCGTGACGTCCGCCGCCGAGGCGACCGCGCCGGAGGCGGCGACCGCGACCACGCTCGCCAGGAAGCCGCCGCGCTCGCGCAGCCGCCTCAAGATCGGCATCGCGCTCGGCGGTGGAGCCGCGCGGGGGTGGTCTCACATCGGAGTCCTGCGGGTGCTCTCCGAGGCCGGCATCGAGCCGGACGTGATCGCCGGCTCTTCCATCGGCGCCGTCGTCGGCGGCTGCTACGCGGCGGGCAAGCTCGACGATCTCGAGGGTTTCGCGCGCGGCCTGACCAAGCGCCGGGTGCTCGGCCTCCTCGACTTCCACATCGGCGCATCGGGCCTGATCGCCGGCCATCGACTGAAGCGGCTGCTCGAGGTGGACCTCGGCGGGCTGCGCATCGAGGACCTGTCGCGCAGCTTCGCGGCGATCGCCACGGAGCTCGGCACCGGCCACGAGGTCTGGCTGACCAAGGGCCCTCTCGTCCAGGCGGTGAACGCGTCCTACGCGCTGCCCGGCATCATCGACCCGGTGCGCATCGGCGGGCGCCTCTTGATGGACGGCGCGCTGATCAACCCCGTCCCGGTGACGACCGCCCGCGCGCTCGGTGCGGATCTCGTCGTCTGCGTCAATCTCAACGGCGATCTCAAGCTGCGCGGGACGACGATCCAGTCGCTCGAGCCGCATCCGGAGGACGAGGAGGAGGACGAGATGGTCGAGGCCGTGATCGAGGAGCCGCGGCGCTGGGGCCTGTTCGGCCCCGTCCGCGGCGCCGCCGATCGCGTGCGCAACCGCCCGGCACGCCCGCGCATCGGTCCCGGCGTGGCGAGCGTGATGATCGACGCCTTCAACATCACGCAGGACCGCATCTCGCGCTCCCGGCTCGCGGGGGACCCGCCGGACCTGATGGTCTCGCCGAAGCTCGGCGCGGTCGGCCTGTTCGAGTTCCACCGCGCGGCCGAGGTCATCGATCTCGGCGCCCAGGCGGCGCGGCGGATGCTGCCGGACCTGCAGGAGCTCCTCGCCGAGGCCGAGCGCCAGCTCGCGCGCTGAGCCGGGTCGCGTGTCCCGCTCACGTGGCCGGGCAGGCCTCGCCGGTGCGCCGCCAGTTCATCACGTTGATGGCGATCGTGCATTCCGCGAGCCGTCCGGAGAGGCAGACCCGCTCGCCGGGCTCGAAGGCGCGCCCGAAGGCGCGGCACATGCAGGCGTGCGGGCCGAGCAGCGGCTGTGCCCCGGGGGCCGTCACCGGGGCGGTGGGCCGCGTTGCGGCTCCCTCCTGCGCCACCGCGGAGTTCGCGAGCGTGCCGAGGACGACGCTCAGGGCGCAGGCGCGCGCGAGGCGTGCGGCGTGGCGGGCGAGGCGGGTCATCGACGCGTCTCCCTCATCGAGGCGTGCGTCATGCTCCCGCCGCGGGTCCGCGGCTGTCAAGCGCCCGTCACGCGCCCGCGATGTCGCGCCCGACGTCCCCCCTCGGGCGGCGCGGCGGGCCGATCCAGCGCGGCGTGCGCCGCGCCCACTCCGCGAACTCGGCCCCGAAGGCGTCCGCCAGCGCGCGTTCCTCGGGCCGCACCACGAGGAGCGTCATCGCCGCGAGGTAGAGCCCGACGCCGAGCACCGCGGCGAGGGGCGACCAGAGCGCGAAGCTCGCGAGCGGGATCACGAAGGCGAGGTAGATCGGGTTGCGGCTCACCGCGAAGCTCCCGCTCGTCACGAGCCGGCGCGGATCGCCGAAGCTGGACGCGCGCAGGGCGAGCCCCATCTCGCGCTGGAAGCAGGCGACGAGGCCGATGAACAGCGCACCCGCGCCCGCAAGCAGAAGGAGACGCGGCGAGGGCGCCGCGAGATCGGCTGCGAGCCTTGGAGCGAGCGCGAGCGCGAGGCCGAAGGTGGCCGCCCAGGCGGCGCCCGCGACGATCGCGCTGCGGTGGGGCAAAGTCATGGGTTCGTCCTTCCGGGGGCACGGTCCGGCATGCACGCCATCCTGACGCCCGAGCCCTGAAGGAAGGGTGGACGCGCGCCCGCTGCCGGCGCGCGCCCCCGTCACACCGCCGCGTGGGCTCCCTCCAGCGCCGAGAAGGCCCGCACCCACATGGCGCACACGCCCGAGCGGACGATGTCGCCGGCGCCGAACTCGACGATCGGCACCGGAAGCGCCTGGGCGCGGATCATGGCGATGACCTGGGCGAGGCCGGACGTCTCCCTCAGGTCGCATTGCGAGACGTCGCCGTTGATCACCGCGGTGCAATCCTCGCCGAGCCGCGTGAGGAAGGTCTTCATCTCCTGGAGCGTCGCGTTCTGCGCCTCGTCGAGCAGCACGAACGTGTCCGACCAGGAGCGCCCGCGCATCACCTCGAAGGGCACCATCTCGATCTCGCCGTTCTTCACCGCGATGTCGAAGGCCCCGCGCCCGATCCGCTCGCGGATCGTCTCGACGACCGGCGCGGCCCAGGGCGCGAACTTCTCCTCGAGCGAGCCCGGGAAGAAGCCGAGCGAGCGGCCGGCGGGGACGTTGGGGCGGGTGAGGACGATGCGGCCGATCCGCCTCTGGCGGTAGAGATCGGCGGCATGGGCGGCGGCGATCCAGGTCTTGCCGGTGCCGGCGGGCCCGAGGACGATCGTCTGCGGGTTGGCCTTCAGGGCCGCGAGGTAGGCGGCCTGCGTCGCGTTGAGGGGCTTGATCGGAGCGAGCGCCCGCTCGTGCTCGAACTTTCCGCTGGCGAGACCTCCGTGGAGCTCGACGATCTCACCGGATTCGAAGGAGCGACGGGTGCGGCGCTTCTGCTTGTCGTAACGCTTGCTCAACGGCCTGTCTCCTTGGCGGCGACGCGGGACCACCGCCCCGGGCGCCGCGTCGGAGCGTCCGGAACGTCTCGCGAGGAGGGGAGTGGTGCGGGCAGGAGCGGGCGGTGACGAGGGGGCGCGCCGACGGGTCTCGGCTTGTGCCGTGATCGCGAAAGGGAAGGTCTGCGCGACGCTTCACACGATCCTCGTCGGTTCGAGGGACCCGCTCCGAAAAGCAAGGTGCCCGATTCGTATGACAGTTTAGTTCACACGCCCGGGAGGAGGCGAGTCCGGGTGCCCGGCGTGTCGAGATCCGCCTCCCCGCCGGGAGAACGCCGCTGCGTTCCGGAAGGTCCGGCCGCCTCGCCTCCGGCGGCCTCCGCGCCATTCGGACGCGGCCGGGGATCGGGACGGCCGCGTCGTCGTTGTCGCTCGACGACGTCCGCACCCGAGACTCCCATAGACGACCGGAGGAGAGCTTCCGATGGATTGGGCGAACTTTCTCGCAGCGCAGAACGTGATGACGATCGGCCTCGTGCTCGTCCTCGCGATCGGCCTGTTCGCGTTCTTCCTGCGCCGCAAGTCGAACCGCCGCGCGGCCTCGAACGCCTTCTCGGGCGACCCCGACCGCTCCGCGCTCGCCCGCAAGGCGGAGAACACCAGGCGCGACCCCGGTCCCGCCAGCCGCCCGAACGACCCGGCCGGACCGCCGCGGTAGAGCGTGGCGATCACCAGATCTTTCGCGGCATCCGGAACGGCAGCAGCGCCTGCACCCAACCCCTGGTGAACCGCGGCATCGACAGGCTCTCGTGCATCGCCCGCACGTCCTCGCCCAGGAGCCGCGTCGCGATTTCCGAGCGGGTGTAGAACGGCGTGTCCTCGAAGGTCGTCAGCACCCGGGGCGGGGCGCCGCCCGCCTCTGCGCGGGTCTCGCGGGGCATGCGCCAGATGGTGCCCGGCGGCAGGGGCGCGACCGGCAGCTCCTCGAGGTCGCGCACGCTGCCGTCGCGGCCGATGTCGAGCGCCAGCACCTGGCGCGAGCCGTCCAGCCGGATCACGTCGTAGAGCACGCAGGCGCCGCGGGACGTGGGCGCGCGCGACCAGTTCCACCAGTCGAAGTCCGCCTCGAGCGGCCGGGCGCCGTAGTTCATGTCGAAATACGCGTCGCCCGAGAAGCTTACGCCGGGATGCTCCAGCGTCACCTCCGCCCGCGAGGCCGGCGCGATCGGCCACCACATGTGCCGCGCGCCCGCGTCGAGCCCGAAGCGCTGCGGCGTGATTCCCGACGGGGAGAGCCGCACGCGGCCCTTCAGCCGCCCGGGCACCGGCATCGTGCGCTCGTCGAAGTCGACGATCAGCGCGCCGTCCTCCCAGCGCATCTGCGAGGGGCCGATCGCGAGCGAGGTCGTGTCCCGCGAAAGTGCCTCGCGGCGGCGCTCGGTGAGCGCCCAGCGCTTGTGCCCGTGGCCGTAGAGCACGACGTTCATCGCCGGGAAATCGTGCGGATCCGCCGGCCGGCCTCCCTGCGCGCTCTTGCGCCGCGCCCAGGCATAGTAGGGCGAGAACACGTTGCCGATGAAGGCGATGATCGTGAGCCCTAGGGTTCTGTCGTCGCTCAGGACGTCGACGTACCACCAGCAATACCCGCTGTCCGGGACCGTGCGATCGAAGCGGAATCGCGGGATATCAGATGCGCGGCCGTCCAGCCCGACAGGGCCGCCATCGGCACCCCCGCTCCCGGATGCACGCTCCCCCCCGCCAGGTAGAGCCCCGGCAGCCGCGTGCGCACGCTCGGGCGCTCGAAGCTCGCGTTCCAGCCGTGGCTCGCCCGCCCGTAGAGCGCGCCCCCCGTCCCCGGGAACAGCCGCTCGAAGTCGCTCGGCGTGGTGATGCGCGTGCCCTCCGGGCTGCGCTCCACCGAAAGGCCGAGGCGGTTCAGATGCCGAAAGGTCGCCGTCTCGCATGTGGCGATCTCCTCTTCGCCGAAGGGGCGGGTGTCGCCGGTGGCCGGCGCGTTGACGATCAGGAACAGCCGCTCGGGTGCGCCGTCCGCGGCGCCGTCGATCCGCACGCCATGGTCGTCGCGATCCTGCGCGCAGACGTAGACGGTCGGCTCGTCCGGCAGCCGGCCGCGGCGGAAGATCGCCTCGAACTCGGCCGGGTAGTCGCGCGAGAAGAACACCGTGTGGCGGGTCAGCGGGAAGCCCGCCGTGCGGGCGTGGAGCGACAGCGTCATGGCCGAGAGCGAGCGCTGCGCCGGCGCCGTCGACGGCACCGCGCGGGCGGCCTCGCGGCCGAGGATGCCGTTGGCGATCGCCCCCGAGTCGGCGTTGGCGACCACCCGGGCGGCGGGGATGCGCTCGCCCTGCGCCGTCACCACGCCCGCGACGTGCCCGCCCTCGACGAGGATCTCGCGCGCCGCGCAGCCGAAGCGGAAGGTCGCGCCCTTTTCCGCCGCCAGCGCGTGCAGCGCGTCGGCGAGGCGCTGCATCCCGCCCTCGACGAGCCAGACGCCCGCCTGCTCGACATGGGCGATCAGCATCAGCGTCGCCGGGGCGAGATAGGGCGAGGAGCCGGTATAGGTGGCGTAGCGCCCGAAGAGCTGGGCGAGGCGCGGGTCGCGGAAGTAGCCGGCGAGCGCCGGCATCAGGGTCGTGAAGGGGCGGATCGCCAGGAGCTCGTGCGCACCCATCATCCCGCGGCTCGCCATCAGCTTCGGCAGCGACGGCTCGGGCGCGCGGATGAACGGCTCGTCGAGCATGGCGAAGACGCGCGCCGAGGCCGCGCAGAAGTCCCGGAAGCCCTTCGCCTCCCGCGCGCCGGCGAAGGCGCCGATCGCGTCCGCCGAGCGCTCGACGTCGGCGAAGAGGTCGAGCCGGGCATCGCCGTCCCAGGCGTGGCGGGCGAGGATCTCCGCCTGCCGCAGGCGCACCCGCTCGTCGAGCCGCGCGCCGGCCGCCTCGAAGATCGCATCGAAGACGCCGCGCAGGGTGAGCACGGTCGGCCCCGAATCGACCCGCACCCCGTCGACCGTCACCTCACGCATCTTTCCGCCCGGCGTCGCCGCGCGCTCGAGCACGGTCACCGGCCGGCCGGACGCGGCGATCAGCACGGCGCAGACGAGGCCGGCGATTCCGGCGCCGATCACGACGGTTCCGTCCTTGGAGAGGTCTGCCGCGGGGGCGGGTCCGAAGTTCACCGAAGCATCCTGACCGTTGACATGCCCGAAAGCTATGTCAGTCTGAGTTGACAGTCTATACAGACAAAACCGGTTGACAGAACCGGTCGAGCGACCGGGAGGCCCGCATGGAAGTCCGCATCGACGCCGGAACCCGGATCGAGAGAGCGCTCGAGGCCGCGCTCGCCCGTGCGGGCGGGCCGGACGCCCCGCCGCTCTTGGCCTCGGCCATGCGCTATGCCGTGTTCCCCGGCGGGGCGCGGATCCGCCCGCGGCTGGCGCTCGGCGTCGCGGCCGCCTGCGGCGGCGGCGCGGGCGAGCTCTCGGAGGCGGCGGCGATCTCGATCGAGCTGATGCACTGCGCCTCCCTCGTCCACGACGACCTGCCCTGCTTCGACGACGCCTCGACCCGGCGCGGCAAGATCTCGGTGCATTGCGCCTTCGGCGAGCCGCTGGCGGTGCTCGCCGGCGACGGGCTGATCGTGCTCGCCTTCGAGGTGCTGGCGCACGCGGGCGCCGCCGCACCGCGGCGGCTCGCGCCGCTCGTCTCGACCATCGCCGCCTCGACCGGAATGCCCCACGGCATCGTCGCCGGGCAGGCCTGGGAGAGCGAGCCGGCGATCGACCTCTCGCTCTACCACCGCGCCAAGACTGGCGCGCTCTTTTCCGCCGCGACCCGCGCGGGCGCGCTCGCCGCCGGCGGCGATCCGGAGGCCTGGCGTCCGCTCGGCGAGCTGCTCGGCGAGGCCTACCAGGTCGCCGACGACCTGCACGACATCGCGTCCGACGCCGAGGAGATCGGCAAGCCCACGGGCCAGGACGCCGCCCACGGCCGCGCCAGCGCGCCGGCGCTGCTCGGCGTCGAGGGTGCGATCGACCGGCTGGAGAGCCTCGTCGCCGATGCGATCGCCTCGATCCCGCCCTGCGACGGCGCGGCCGAGCTGAAGGCGGTGATCAACTTCGCCGCCAAGCGCTTCGTGCCCAAGAGCCTCGCCCGCGTGGCGGCCTGACGGACGGGCCGCGCCGCGCAGATCCGGACCGGGGCCATGCGCCTGCCCGACTTCGTCCTCTCCTGGCGCGACAGGCTCGTCTCGAGCGAGCGCTTCCAGGCCTTCGCCGAGCGTTTTCCGCTCACGCGCCCGATCGCCCGGCGCCGGGCGGCGGCGTTGTTCGATATCGTCTCCGGCTTCGTCTACACGCAGACGCTCCTCGCCTGCCTGCGGCTCGACCTGTTCGAGATGCTGCGGGCGCAGCCGCTGGCGCCCGCGGAGATCGCCGCACGGACGGGGCTGCCGGAGGAGGGTGCGCGTCGCCTCCTCGACGCCGCCTGCGCCATAGGGTTGCTGCAGGCGCGCTCCGGCGGCCGCGTCGGGCTCGGGCCGCATGGCGCCGCGGTGCTCGGCAACCCCGCCGTCGCGCCGATGGCGCTGCACCATCCGCTGCTCTACGAAGACCTCGCCGACCCCGTCGCCTGCCTCGAACGCGGGCCGGGCGGCGGCGCGCTCGCGCGCTACTGGGCCTATGCCCGCAATGCCGAGCCGGGCGCGCTCGCGGACGAGGCGGTGGGTGCCTACACCGACCTGATGGCGGCCTCCCAGCCGATGGTCGCACGCCAGATCCTCGACGCGTACGACATCTCGGGCCATCGCCGGCTGATGGACGTCGGCGGCGGCGCCGGCGCCTTCCTGCGCGCGGCCGCCACCCGCGCGCCGAAGACCGAGCTCGTCCTGTTCGACCTGCCCCCGGTCGCCCGCGCCGCCGCCGTGCGATTCGCCGCCGAGGGGCTCGACGGGCGAATCGAGACGGTGGGTGGCAGCATCTTCACGGATGCGCTTCCAGCGGGCGCCGACGCGATCTCCCTGGTGCGCATCCTGCACGACCACGACGACGACGAGGCGCTGGCCATCCTGAAGGCCGTGCGCGCGGCGCTGCCCGCGGGCGGGACGCTGCTCGTCGGCGAGCCGATGGCGGAGACGCCCGGCGCGCGGGCGGTCACGCAGGCCTATTTCGGCCTCTACCTCTGGGCCATGGGCTCCGGCCGGCCGCGCACGCCCGCCGAGAACGCCGACCTCGCGCTGCGCGCCGGATTCGCCCGCACCCGCCTCGTGAAGACCCGCATGCCGCTCGTGGCGAGCCTCCTCGTCGCGACGGCATGACCTGCCCGAGCGTGATCCGGACTGGTCCGGACAAGCCGCATCGGGTGTTAGTTTAGATTGACATCATGTCGTGTAAGTCTAGATTGACATACACAACGAACAGGCTCGTGATCAGGGAGGGCCGCGCCATGACACATACCCACGCCGTCGTCCTGCGCGAGCCCGAGCGCCTGAGCCTGGAGACCGTCGCGCTGGATCCGGCGGGGCCCGAGGACGCTGTCGTCGAGGTGGCCTATTCCGGCATCTCCACGGGCACGGAGCGCCTGCTCTACACCGGCCGCATGCCCGCCTTCCCCGGCATGGGCTACCCGCTGGTGCCCGGCTACGAATCGGTCGGGCGGGTGGTCGAGGCCGGCCCGCACAGCGGCCTTTCGGTGGGGCAGGGGGTCTACGTCCCCGGCGCGCGCTGCTACGGCGAGATCCGCGGCCTGTTCGGCGGCGCCGCCGCGCGGCTCGTCAGCCCCGGCGCGCGCCTCACGCCGCTTCCCGACGCCTTCCTCGAGCGTCCCGACGGGCTCGCGCAGGGCACGCTGCTGGCGCTCGCCGCCACCGCCTGGCACGCCGTCGCCATCGCCGACGCGCTGCCCGACCTGATCGTCGGCCACGGCGCGCTCGGGCGGCTGATCGCCCGCATCGCCGTGATGAAGGGCCACGCGCCCACCGTGTGGGAGACCAACCCCGCCCGGGCCGAGGGCGCCGTCGGCTATACGGTGGGCCATCCCGCCGACGACGAGACGCGCGGCTATCGCTCGATCGTCGACGTCTCCGGCGACGCGGGCCTCCTCGACACGCTGATCTCGCGCCTCGCCCCCCGCGGCGAGGTCGTGCTCGCCGGCTTCTATGCCGAGCGGCTCTCCTTCTCGTTTCCCCCGGCCTTCATGAAGGAGGCGCGCATCCGGGTCGCTGCCGAATGGAAGCGCGCGGACCTCGACGCCACGGTCTCCGCCGTGGCCTCGGGAGCGCTCTCCCTCGACGGCCTGATCACCCATCGCGAGGACGCCTCCGAGGCGGCGCGGGCCTACCGCACCGCCTTCGAGGACGCCTCGTGCCTGAAGATGATCCTGGACTGGAGGCGCACCCGATGAATGCCGTCACCCCCATCGAGCAAGGCCCGCCCGAGAAGAAGGAGACGCAGATCATCGCGATCTACGGCAAGGGCGGCATCGGCAAGAGCTTCACGCTGGCCAACCTCAGCTACATGATGGCCCAGCAGGGCAAGCGGGTGCTGCTCATCGGCTGCGACCCCAAGAGCGACACGACCTCGCTCCTGTTCGGCGGCAAGGCCTGCCCGACGATCATCGAGACCTCCTCGAAGAAGAAGCTCGCCGGCGAGGACATCACCGTCTCCGACGTCTGCTTCAAGCGCGACGGCGTCTTCGCCATGGAGCTCGGCGGGCCCGAGGTCGGCCGGGGCTGCGGCGGGCGCGGCATCATCCACGGCTTCGAGCTGCTCGAGAAGCTCGGCTTCCACGACTGGGGCTTCGACTACGTCCTGCTCGACTTCCTGGGCGACGTGGTCTGCGGCGGCTTCGGCCTGCCGATCGCCCGCGACATGTGCCAGAAGGTCATCGTCGTCGGCTCGAACGACTTGCAGTCGCTCTACGTGGCGAACAACGTCTGCTCCGCGGTGGAGTATTTCCGCAAGCTCGGCGGCAATGTCGGCGTCGCCGGCCTCGTGATCAACAAGGACGACGGCACCGGCGAGGCGCAGGCCTTCGCCGAAGCGGTGGGCATCCCGGTGCTGGCGGCCATCCCCGCGCACGAGGACATCCGCCGCAAGAGCGCCAACTACGAGATCATCGGCCGGCCCGGCGGCGAGTGGGCGCCGCTGTTCGAGCAGCTCGGGCTGGCCGTCGCAGAGGCGCCGCCGCGCCATCCGACGCCGCTCACGCCCGAGGGGCTGCTCGACCTGTTCTCGTCCGAGACCGTCGGTCGCGGCGTCGTGCTCGAGCCCGCCTCCTACGAGGACATGTGCGGCATCGATGCGGTGGCGGCCAGGCCGTCTCTCGAAATCGTCTACGACAGCTGAGCCGGGGGAGCGTGATGACCACCACCCTCGACGACACGCCCCGCAGGACGACCACGCTCGTCTCGACCGTGGAGCGCCCCGCCGCGGCCGCGGCTTCGCCCGCGCCGGGGTCGGTCGCGGCGGCGGGATCGGGCTGCCACGGCGGCGCCGAGACGCTGCGCGCCGCAGCCCGCGCTGCCGGCCTGAACGAGACGCTCGACCAGTACGCCGCCGACTACCCGAAGGGCCCGCACGACCAGCCGCAATCGATGTGCCCGGCCTTCGGCTCGCTGCGGGTGGGCCTGCGCATGCGCCGCACGGCGACGATCCTCTCCGGCTCGGCCTGCTGCGTCTACGGGCTGACCTTCACCTCGCACTTCTACGGCGCCAAGCGGACGGTGGGCTACGTGCCCTTCAACTCCGAGACGCTCGTCACCGGCAAGCTGTTCGAGGACATCCGCGACGCCGTGCACGACATGGCGGACCCGGCGCTCTACGACACGATCGTCGTCACCAACCTGTGCGTCCCGACCGCCTCGGGTGTGCCGTTGCGGCTCCTGCCGGACACGATCAACGGGGTGCGCATCATCGGCATCGACGTGCCGGGCTTCGGCGTGCCGACCCATGCCGAGGCGAAGGACGTGCTCGCCGGCGCCATGCTGAAGTTCGCCCGCTCCGAGGCCGAGCAGGGCCCGGTCCAGGCGCCGCGCAACGGCCGCTCGGAGCGCCCGACCGTGACGCTGCTCGGCGAGATGTTCCCGGTCGACCCGGTGACCATCGACGCGCTGCTCGCGCCGATGGGGCTCGCCGCCGGCCCGGTCGTCCCGACCCGCGAGTGGCGCGAGCTCTACGCCGCGCTCGATTGCGTGGCGGTGGCGGCGATCCACCCCTTTTACACCGCCTCCATTCGCGAGCTCGAGGCGGCGGGCCGCCCGGTCGTGGGCTCCGCGCCCGTAGGCCGCGAGGGCACTGCCGCCTGGCTCGAGGCGATCGGCAAGGCGGCGGGCGTCGACCCGGAGCGGATCGAGGCGGCCGTCTCGGCGGCGCGCGCGCCCATCGACGCGGCGCTGGCGGCGAAGCCCATCGCCGGCAAGATCACGCTCTCGGGCTACGAGGGCTCGGAACTGCTGGTTGCGCGCCTCCTCATCGAGAGCGGCGCCGAGGTGCCCTACGTCGGCACCGCCTGCCCGAAGACGAAGTGGGCGGAGGCCGATCGCGCCTGGCTCGAAGCGCGCGGCGTCACCGTGCGCTTCCGCGCCTCGCTCGAGGACGATCTGGCGGCGATGGACTACCACCGCCCGGACCTCGCGGTCGGCACCACGCCGGTCGTGCAGAAGGCGAAGGCGCAGGGCATCCCGGCCCTCTACTTCACAAACCTGATCTCGGCGCGCCCGCTGATGGGCGCGGCCGGCGCGGGCTCGCTCGCCCAGGTGATCAACGCCGCCATCGCCGGCAAGAGCCGCATGGACGGCATGAAGGCCTTCTTCGAGGGCGTGGGGGAGGGCGACAACGCGGGCATCTGGGAAGGCACCCCGATCTCCCGGCCGGCCTATCGCGAGCGCTACGCCAAGCAGCGCGAGGCGATCCAGCGCCAGCGCGCCAAGGCCGAAGCGCCGACCGGGGAGATGATCTGATGCTCGTCCTCGATCACGATCGCGCCGGCGGCTACTGGGGCTCCGTCTACGTCTTCACGGCGATCAAGGGCCTGCAGGTCATCGTCGACGGCCCGGTGGGCTGCGAGAACCTGCCGGTGACGGCGGTGCTGCACTACACCGACGCGCTGCCCCCGCACGAGCTGCCCGTCGTCGTCACCGGCCTCGCCGAGGAGGAGCTCGGCCAGACCGGCACCGAAGGCGCCATGCGCCGCGCGCACGAGACGCTCGACCCGGACCTGCCCTCCGTGGTGGTGACGGGCTCGATCGCCGAGATGATCGGCGGCGGCGTCACGCCGGAAGGCACCAGCATCAAGCGCTTCCTGCCGCGCACCATCGACGAGGACCAGTGGCAGAGCGCCAACCGCGCCATGCTCTGGCTCTGGCGCGAGTTCGGGCCCAAGAAGGTGAAGCCGCCCAAGCCCGTCGCGGTGGGCGAGAAGCCGAAGGTCAACATCGTCGGGCCGATCTACGGCACCTTCAACACCTGGTCGGACCTCGCCGAGATCCGCCGGCTGATCGAGGGGATCGGGGCGGAGGTCCACATGACCTTCCCGCTCGGCTCCCACGTCGCCGACGTGCCCAAGCTCTCCGAGGCGCAGGTCAACGTCTGCCTGCATCGCGAGTACGGCCGGCTGCTCTGCGAGGCGCTGGAGCGGCCCTGGCTGATGGCGCCGATCGGGCTCGGCGCCACGACGGCCTTCCTGCGGGCGCTCGGCGCCGAGCTCGGGCTCGACCCGGAGCCCTTCATCGCCCGCGAGAAGCACACCACGATCAAGCCGATCTGGGACCTCTGGCGCTCGGTGACGCAGGACTTCTTCGCCACCGCGAGCTTCGCGATCGTGGCCAACGAGACCTACGCCCGCGGCATCCGCCGCTTCCTCGAGGACGAGATGGGCCTGCCCTGCGCCTTCGCGGTGGAGCGCAAGCCCGGGGGCAAGACCGACAACGCCGAGGTGCGTCGCCTCTGCCACGAGAAGCCGCCGCTGGTCATGCTCGGCTCCTACAATGAGCGCATGTATCTCGCCGAGAAGGGCGGGCGCGCGGCCTTCATCCCCGCGAGCTTCCCGGGCGCCATCGTGCGCCGGCACACGGGCACGCCGTTCATGGGCTACGCGGGCGCGACCTACCTCGTGCAGGAGGTCTGCAACGCGCTGTTCGACGCGCTCTTCCACATCCTGCCGCTCGGCCAGGACCTCGACCGCGTCGACCCGACGCCGTCGCGGCTCGAGCGCCCGCTCCCCTGGGAGCGCGAGGCCAAGCAGATGCTCGACCTCCTGGTCGAGGACTATCCCGTGCTCGTGCGCATCTCGGCGGCCAAGCGGCTGCGCGACCGTGCCGAGCGCGACGCCCGCCGCGCGGGCGAGGACGAAGTCACCACCGAGAGGCTGGCTCACGCCCATGCACGCCTCGGCGAAGGGGAGCTCGCATGACGATGACACCCACGATCGACACCCACGTCCACCGGGCGCCCGACGCGGCGCGCCGCGAGGTGCTGGCGGCCCGCAAGGGCGATGCGCTGGAGTACCGGCTGATCCTGGCCGGGCTCCTGCCGGTCTTCCTGGTCATCGAGGTCGTCTCCCGGCTCGTGCCCCGCGGGGCGGCGGCGCAGGGGGGAACCGCGCGGCGCGGCCCGGTGTGGGAGGAGGCGAAGGCCGCCGCCTGCCGCGCCGTGCCGCTGGCCTTCATGGGCTAGCGCGCCGCGCACGATCGGGGGCCGGCATGCGCGACCCCACGGCAGCCGTCCGGCTGCTCGCGCTCCGGCCCAGCGAATTCCGCCGACGTCTCGCGACGCCGACGGAGGCCTGCCGCGGGCGAGTCCCGCGGCGTCCAGGGCCGCGGGACTAGTCGCGGTCGAAGCCGAAGACTCATGACCAGGAGGTAAGAATGGCAGAGTCGACGACACCCGTCAGGGGCACGCTCACGGGCCTCACGGAAGGCGAAGCGAAGGAATTCCACTCGATTTTCATGTCGAGCTTCATCGCCTTCACCGTGATCGCCCTGATCGCCCACATCCTCGCCTGGATGTGGCGCCCCTGGCTCCCCGGCGCCGACGGATACGCCGCGCTCGACGGTGCGACGCAGCTCGTCGCGTCCATCACCCCGATGATCGGGTAAGGAGGTCCATCATGTGGCGAGTTTGGCTGCTGTTCGATCCGCGTCGCACGCTGATCGCGCTGTTCACGTTCCTCTTCACCCTGGCCCTCCTGATCCACTTCATCCTGCTGTCCACGGACCGGTTCAACTGGCTCGAGGGTCCGCGGGCGGCCGTGATGATGGAAGTGCCCCAGAACTCCCCGATGCCCGGCTGACGCCGGGCGGGGGAGCCGCTCCCTGAGCCGTCGCGAACGGGACGGGGTCGCACCACGGTCCCGCCCCGTTCGCTGAACCCTTTGCGCCGTCGCGCAGCGGTGCCCCATGCACGACCGCTCCCACGATGGGGGATCACCAAAATGTCCATGCTCAGCTTCGAGAAGAAGTATCGCGTCCGTGGCGGGACCCTGATCGGGGGAGACCTCTTCGATTTCTGGGTCGGTCCGTTCTACGTGGGCTTCTTCGGCGTCACGACGATCTTTTTTTCCGTTCTCGGCACCGGCCTGATCGTCTACGGCGCCGCAATCGGTCCCACCTGGAACATCTGGCAGATCTCGATCGATCCACCGGACCTCAGCTACGGCCTCGGCTTCGCTCCCTTGAAGGAGGGCGGGCTGTGGCAGCTCATCACCATCTGCGCGATCGGCGCGTTCGGGTCCTGGGTCGGCCGGCAGGCCGAGATCTCACGCAAGCTCGGCATGGGCTACCACGTGCCCGTCGCCTTCTCGGTGGCCGTCTTCGCCTACATCTCCCTCGTCGTGATCCGGCCGGTGCTGCTCGGCGCCTGGGGCCATGGCTTTCCCTACGGTATTTTCAGCCATCTCGATTGGGTCTCCAACGTCGGCTACCAATATCTTCACTTCCACTACAACCCCGCGCACATGATCGCCGTGACGTTCTTCTTCACGACGACGCTCGCGCTCTCCATGCACGGCGGCCTGGTCCTGTCGGCGGCCAACCCGCCCAAGAACGACCGGGTGGTGAAGACCGCCGAGCACGAGAACACCTATTTCCGCGACATCATCGGCTGGTCGATCGGGACGCTCGGCATCCACCGGCTCGGCCTGTTCCTGGCGCTCTCCGCCGGGTTCTGGAGCGCGGTGTGCATCATCATTTCCGGCCCCTTCTGGAGCCGCGGCTGGCCGGAATGGTGGGGCTGGTGGCTCAACCTTCCGATCTGGTCCTGAGCGAGGAGGTCGCGACATGGCCGACTATCAGAACATCTTCACCCAGGTCCAGGTGCGCGGCCCCGCCTACGCGGGCGTGCCGATCGCGCGGGGGCCCTGGGTCCGCTCCAGCAAGCCGGGCTTCGTCCACGTGCTCGGGCGCATCGGCGACGCGCAGGTCGGGCCGGTCTATCTCGGCTGGCTCGGGCTCGCCTCGCTCCTGTGCGGCTTCATCGCCATCGAGATCATCGGGCTCAACATGTGGGCCTCGGTGAACTGGGACCCGATCGAGTTCGTGCGGCAATTGCCGTGGCTGGCGCTCGAGCCGCCGCCGCCGGCCTACGGCCTGTCGCTGCCGCCGCTCAACGACGGCGGATGGTGGCTGCTGGCGGGCTTCTTCCTGACGGCGTCGATCCTGCTGTGGTGGCTGCGGGTCTATCGCCGGGCGCGCATGCTCGGGATGGGCACGCACATCGCCTGGGCCTTCGCGGCGGCGATCTGGCTCTATCTCGTGCTCGGCTTCATCCGCCCGATCATGATGGGGTCCTGGGGCGAGGCGGTGCCCTTCGGCATCTTCCCGCACCTCGACTGGACGGCGGCCTTCTCGATCCGCTACGGCAACCTGTTCTACAACCCGTTCCACGCGCTCTCGATCGTCTTCCTCTACGGCTCGACCCTGCTCTTCGCCATGCACGGCGCCACCGTGCTCGCGACGACGCGCTACGGCTCCGAGCACGAGGTCGAGCAGATCGTCGACCGCGGCACCGCGTTCGAGCGCGGCGGCCTGTTCTGGCGCTGGACCATGGGCTTCTGCGCCACCGCCGAGTCGATCCACCGGTGGGCCTGGTGGTTCGCCGTCCTCACGCCGATCACCGGCGGCATCGGCATCCTGCTCACGGGCACGGTCGTCGACAACTGGTACCTGTGGGCCGTGAAGCACGGCGTGGCGCCGCCGACCCCGGTGGCCTATCCCGTCCTGCCCGACCCGGCTCTGATTGGGGGTGCGCAATGAGCGACCGCAACGCTTGGAGCAACTTCTGGCTGGGCCTGGGCGGCGCCGTCGCCGTCGTGGTCGGCGCGGGGATCGTCTCCACCTTCGAATGGCCGGACACCGAGACGGTCCAGACCGGCTATCGCGGCAACGGCATGGTGCAGGTCTACAACCAGGTGGCGCTCGCCAACCAGGTCGCGCAGACCACGTTCCCCGAGCCCGAGCCGGTGGACGAGCCCTTCGGCATCCCCGCCTCGGAGTTCTACCTCAACGTCCAGGTGCTGGGCCATCTCGACATCTCCGACTTCAACCGGCTGATGGTCGCGATGACGAGCTGGGTCGCGCCGGAGGAGCAGGGCTGCCTCTACTGCCATGCGGAGGGGGAGGAGCTGTCGTCCGACAGCCTCTACACCAAGCGCGTGGCGCGACGCATGATCCAGATGACCATGACGGTGAACCAGGAGTGGGACGCCCACGTCGCCCCCACCGGCGTCACCTGCTACACCTGCCACCGCGGGCAGCCGGTGCCGGACAACATCTGGTTCCTCGATCCCGGCCAGTGGCGCACGACCGGCATCGTCGGCAACCCCGCGGGCCAGAACATGCCGGCGACCGCCGCGGGGCTCTCCTCGTTGCCCTACGACCCGTTCGTCACCTTCCTCCGGGAGGACCCGGCGAACATCCGCGTGGCGGGGCTGGAGGCGCTGCCCTACGGCAACCGAACGTCGATCAAGCAGACCGAGTGGACCTATTCGCTCATGATGCACATGTCGACCTCGCTCGGCGTGAACTGCACCTTCTGCCACAACAGCCGATCCTTCTCGGACTGGGAGCAGAGCCCGCCGCAGCGCACCACCGCCTGGCACGGCATCCGCATGGTCCAGGAGCTCAACGCCACCTATCTCGACCCGCTCCAGGGCGAGTACCCGGCGATCCGGCTCGGGCCCACCGGCGACGCGCCCAAGGCCAACTGCGCCACGTGCCACCAGGGCGCCTACAAGCCCCTGTACGGCTACTCGATGATCGGGGACTATCCCGCGCTGGCGGCCTACGGCCCGCCGGAGCTGCAGGACCCGCCGATGGCGATGCCGGGCACGGGCGAGGGCGCTGCGACGAGCCAGTGATCGAGGGCACACGAAGAGGGGGACCGCGGGCATGATCATGACCATCGTCGACAGCGGCGGGAAGCTGCCGAAGGGTGCCGCTGCCGCGGTCTTCGCGATGCTGGCCTACGTGGCCGCGGCCAGCATCGTCGCCGGGCTCGGCGACCTCGGGGCGGGGCTCCTCGTCCTGGTCATGGGCGCGGTCACCGTCGGCGTCGTCGACTACGTGATGTGGCGCGATCTCTCCCGAGAGAACGCGAGCGCGGGGGAGGGGGCGCACGCCGGCACGGGCGCGCGCCTCGGCTCCTACGTCCTCGCCGGCCCCGAGGGCGCGGGCTCTCCCGGGATGCCCGCCGCGATCCTGCCGTTCCACGCGGTGCGCACGGAAGCGCCGACTGCGCCGCCCGCGCTCGCGGAGCCGCCGGCGCTCGCGGAGCCGCCTCGTGACCCGGCCCCGGCGGAGCCGGCGCCTGCGGCCGCGCCCTCCGCAGAGCCGGCCGCCCAGGTGCCGGCACCCGCGGCCGCCGCGGCGCAGGCCGACAGTGTCGGCTCGCGGCCCCCGGCGCTCGACGGGCCTCGGGGTGCGGCCGACGATCTCAAGCGCATCGCGGGCATCGGCCCGGCGAACGAGAAGAAGCTCAACGCGCTCGGCATCTACCACTTCGACCAGATCGCCGGCTGGGACGAGGCGCAGGTGCGCTGGGTCGGCACCTACCTCGCCTTTCCCGGGCGCATCGAGCGCGAGAGCTGGGTCGCGCAGGCGCGCGCGCTGGCCGGGACGCCCGCCGATGCGCCTGCGGAGCAGACGGCGCCGGCCTGAGGACGCCGGTGCCGGGTCGCCGCGGCCGCCGACCGGCGCTCACGGCGCTCGACGAACACATCTTCGTTGCGCCTCGCCGCCACAGGCTCCGCCGCGGTATCGGGCGCGAGGGCGGACGCGCTCCCGCCCCATTGGGGCGGGGCCGATCCGCGCAGCGGATCAGGGGCGGGGTCCCCCACTCGGCAGCCGCCGTTTCGGCTGCGCCGAAGCGCGCCTTCGGCGACCCCCCTCCGTCTCGTCGCCTTCGGCGCCGATCCACCTCCCCCGATGGGGGAGGAGCGATGAGGCGGCCCATCGCCGTGGCGCGCCGGCCACAGCGCGGCACGGCCTCGCGGCACGGTTAACTCATCCTCAACTCGATCGCGCGATCTTCACGGATGCCGGCGGGCGGCTCGCCGGCCGTTCGTGGAGTTGTCACCGTGCGCCTGCGCCGCCGCCCTCGCAAGATCGACCGGATGCGCTGGGTCTGCGCTACCGCCGCCCCCTGGGCGCTCGGGGCGGGCCTGCTCGTCTCCTTCACCGCCACCGCCGGCGTGAACATCGAGGTCGGCCGCTCGATCGAGACGCCGCGCCCGGCCGAACGCCTCGCCGCCCTCGACCACCTCGTCGCGCCGGCCGCCCCCGATCTCGCCGGGCGCCTCTCCCTGGCGGTCGAGGCGAGCGCCATCCGCTTCACCGCGCACGGCCTCGCCGCCCGAGCGGCCGCGCCCCGCGACGGCGACGTCCCGCGCATGCAGGACAAGCCGGTCGCCGAGGGCGACGTCCCCGCGCGCGCCAACCGGGCTGCCAAGGGCGATGCCGAGGGCGCGGTCCCCGTCTCGCTCGGGCGCATCGGCCGTACGCTCGAGGCGCAGTCCTCGTCGCTCCTGGGGCCCGACGCGGCACGCTTCCCGGCCGAGCGCCTCGCGCACGGGGAGGCGATGCCGATCCTCGTCGTCACCGCCGGCGTGTTCGAGCGCCGCGAGGAGACCGCGACCGAGATCGCCACCGCCGCGCTCTCCCCCGCCGCTGCCGCGCAGGGCTCGACCGGCCGCGGCCTCGCCCGCGGGATCGCGCAGGCGCGCGAGGGCGCCACCCCCGGCGTCGCCCGCGCCGCCTCGCTCGCGTCCTCGACGCCCACCGCGCGCACCTGGTCGCCCGTCGAGGTCGCCGCCGCCCCCGTCTCGCTGCCGCCCGCCGTGATGGCCGGCGCGCCGCGCTTCCTCGATCTCGTCGATCCCGCGAAGCTCGCGCGCGAGCGGCGCTGCCTCGAGCAGGCGGTCTATTTCGAGGCGCGCTCGGAGCCCGAGGAGGGCCAGGCGGCGGTGGCACAGGTCGTGCTCAACCGCGTGAAGTCGAGCCTCTACCCCAGCACGATCTGCGGCGTCGTCTTCCAGAACAGCCACCGGCACCTCGCCTGCCAGTTCACCTTCACCTGCGAGGGCAAGAGCCTGCGCATCACCGAGCCGGCGGCCTGGGACCGCGCGCGGCGGATCGCGGCCGCCGTGCTCGAGGGCGAGACCTACCTCGCCGACGTCGGCAACGCGACGCACTACCACGCGGATTACGTTCGCCCCCGCTGGGCGAGCCGCCTGCGCCGGGCCGACACGATCGGCCGGCACATCTTCTACCAGCTGCGGCCGGGGCAGCGGTGAGCGCGGGCGGATCGGGACGCGCGCGACGCACAGCCGCTTGACCCCGCCGCGCACCCACGCACAATCCGCGCCCCGACCATCCGCCGCCGGAGCGCCCCGATGCCGACCCCGATCTCCGCCTTCTCCCGTCTCGGCGAGGAGAACGCCTTCGCCGTCCTGGCGCGGGCCACCGCACTCGCGCGAGCGGGGGCGGACGTGGTCAATCTCGGCATCGGGCAGCCGGATTTCGCCACCCCGGCGCACGTCGTCGAGGCGGGCGTGAAGGCGCTGCGCGACGGGCACCACGGCTACACGCCCGCGACCGGCATCCTTCCTTTGCGCGAGGCGGTCTGCGCCGACCTCGCGCGCCGCACGGGCGCCGCCGTCGACCCCGAGCGGGTGATGATCGTGCCCGGCGGCAAGGTCAGCATGTTCATGGCGATCCTGATGCTGGGCGAGCCCGGCGCCGAGATCGTCTACCCGGACCCGGGCTTCCCGATCTACCGCTCGATGATCGCCTTCACCGGCGCGCGCCCGGTGCCGATCCCCATCCGCGAGGAGAACGGCTTCGCCTTCTCCGCCGCGGAGATGCTGGCGCTGATCGGCCCGAAGACCCGGCTCGTGATCCTCAACTCGCCGGCGAACCCGACGGGCGGCGTCACGCCGCGCGCCGAGATCGAGGCGCTGGTCGCGGGGCTGGCGGCGCATCCGCAGGTCGCGATCCTCTCCGACGAGATCTACGGCTCGATGACCTACGACGGCGCCGAGCACGTCTCGCTGCTGTCGTTCCCGGAGATCCGCGACCGGCTGATCCACCTCGACGGCGCGTCGAAGACCTACGCGATGACGGGCTGGCGGCTCGGCTGGTCGGTGTGGCCGGACGGGCTGTTCGAGGCGGCGCGCAAGCTCGCGGTGAACTCGTTCTCCTGCGTGAACGCCCCGGCCCAGCACGCCGGCATCGCGGCGCTGACCGGCCCGCAGGACGCGGTCGCCGAGATGATGGCGGCGTTCGACCGTCGCCGCCGCCTCGTGGTCGAGGGGTTGAACGCGCTGCCGGGCGTGTCCTGCGTGACGCCGCAGGGCGCCTTCTACGCCTTCCCGAACGTCCGCGACACCGGCTGGGGCGCCAAGGCGCTCGCCTCGGCCCTGCTCGAGCGCGCGCACGTCGCGACGATCGGCGGGCCGGACTTCGGCGAGTACGGCGAGGGCTACCTGCGCCTGTCCTACGCGGCGTCCGAGAGCGCGATCGAGTCGGCGCTCGGGCGGATGGAGCGCTTCCTGCGCGAGGAGCGGCCGGCGGCCTAGTCCCGGCGTCCGGCGCCGGTCCGCGCAGCGACCGACCTCTTCGCGCTACCATGCTTCGGTGGTACCGATGATCACAGACGTCGAAGACTATTTCGCCAGAGGGTGTGGCCGGTGCGCGCGGTTCGATACTGCCGCGTGCTCCACGCGGTCGTGGCAGGCCGGCCTGCTGCGGCTCAGATCCATCTGCCGTGCCGCCGGTCTCGTCGAGACGGTCAAGTGGGGCCACCCGTGCTACATGCATGCCGGCCGCAACATCGCGATCATCGGTGCCCTGCGCGGGGATTTCCGGCTGAGCTTCTTCAACGCGGCGCTGATGGAGGATCCGCACGGCGTCCTGGAACGGCAGGGGCCGAACACCCGGCACCCGGACATGCTGCGGTTCACGTCCGACGGCCAGGTCGCGGAGAAGGAGGCGATCGTCCGTGCCTATCTCGGCGAGGCGATGGCCTATGCCGAAGCGGGAACGAAGGCTCCGCAGGATCGCGGCGAACCCGATCTGCCCGACGAGCTGGCCGAGGCGCTCGACGCCGACCCGGAGCTCGCGGAGGCCTTTCACGCGCTGACACCAGGGCGTCGCCGGAGCTACGTGATCAACCTGAACGCGGCGAAGCAGCCCGAGACGCGCGTGAAGCGCATCGCGACGTTCCGTGCGAAGATCATCGCAGGCAAGGGCGCCATGGAGCGCTGAACGGCCCGTGTCGGTCGCTCGTCGGTCGGATCGCGTCGATGCGTCCGGACCCTAGGCCGCCGCGGCCGCCGGCCCGGGTTGCACCCGGATCGCGGCGCGCACGCACAGGAACAGCACGACCGCGTTGAGCCCGTGCCAGAGGAAGTGCGTGCCGAGCGGGAGCCAGCCGCAGACGGCGACGTCGATCGAGCGGAAGACGAGGGAGAGGGCGAAGGTCGCCGCGGCCAGCAGCAGCGCCGTGCCGGCGGTGTGCGGGGCGACGACCTTGTCGAGGAAGGCGCGGGCGCGCGCGTCGTCGTCCTCCTCGCCGGCCCAGGCGCGGTTCTTGCGGTTGGCGAGCACCGTCTCCGCCCGGCGCGCCCGCAGGACGAGGAGGGCGCCGACGCCGATCAGGGCCAGCGCCGCCGGAAAGTAGGAGACCGAGCCGTTCACGTCCGCCTGGGGCCCGAGCAGCGCACCCCACGCCGCCGGGAAGGCCACGCTCGCGGCAAAGAAGGCGCCGGTCGCGACGCCCGCCCACAGCGCGCCGAGCCGCAGGAAGCGGCGCATGGCGAGGAAGAAGAAGCCGTAGATGAACAGGGTGATCGGGACGACATCGGCGAGCAGCGACCAGCGGTTCGCCCAGGTGTGGAACAGGAACGAGCCGATCCCCGTCGCCGCGACGACGCCGATCAGCACGAGCGCGTAGACGTCCTGCGCGCCGGCGCGGCGCCAGAGCGCGAATGCGGCGAGCGCCGCGACCAGGAAGGCGGCGTTCGAGGCGGCGTTCACCGGCTCCGCCCAGAAGCCGACGCCTGCGCGCTCGCAGTAGAGGTCGATCGGGGCGCACCAGCCGGTCTCGTCCATCGCGATCGCTCCCCCCGGAGGTTCTCGTTGCGACGAAAGTAGCAGGACGCGGCGGATGCGCAACACGGCCGAGCAAGGCGGCGCGCACGGGCCGGCGCCCGGCCGCCGGCTCTTGCCATCGCCGCTTGGGTGCCCGATCAAGGGCTCTCCCGCCGCGCTTCCCGCGCCAAGACCGCTCGCCCGAGGCCCCGATGCGCATCACGACCTGGAACGTCAACTCGATCCGTCAGCGCCAGGCGCATCTCTTGGACTTCCTGAAGGAGCACGCGCCCGACGTCGTGTGCCTGCAGGAGCTCAAGACCACGCTCGACGCCTTCCCGAAGTCCGAGATCGAGGATGCCGGCTACAACGTTGCTGCGGTGGGGCAGAAGGGATTCAACGGCGTGGCGCTGCTCTCGAAGCACCCGATCGAGGACGTACGCGAGGGCCTGCCCGGCAACGACGGAGACGTCCAGGCGCGCTACGTCGAGGGCGTGATCGCGACCGGCTCCGGCGTCGTGCGTGTCGCCTCGATCTACCTGCCGAACGGCAACCCGTTGGGAAGCGAGAAGTACCCCTACAAGCTCGCCTTCATGGAGCGCCTGATCGCGCATGCGCGCGACCTGATGCGGCTCGAGGAGCCGCTCGTGCTCGCCGGCGACTACAACGTCATCCCCGAGCCGCGGGACGCGGCCGATCCGGCGGCCTGGGAAGGGGACGCGCTATTCCTGCCGCAGACGCGCGCCAAGTTCCGCGAGCTGCTGGCGCTGGGCCTCACCGATGCCCTGCGCGCCTGCGACGAGGCGGCGGGGCGCTACACCTTCTGGGACTATCAGGCCGGCGCCTGGCAGCGCGACAAAGGCATCCGCATCGACCACCACCTGCTCTCGCCCCAGGCCGCGGACCGGCTCGAGGGCGTGACCATCCACAAGCAGGAGCGGGCGAAGGAGAAGCCCTCCGACCACGTGCCCGTCACGGTGCGGCTGAAGGCCTGAGACGCTCTCACGCCCTGCGGGTGAGCCGCGGGATCTCGTCGCGCAGCCGGAAGCGCAGGGCCGACCAGGTCTCGTCGAGCGCCACCTGCAAGACCGGCAGGAAGCCCGCACCGGTGACCGGCTCCCAGCCGACGTCCCGGGTCGGGTCGGTGGCGATGCGGCCGTTGCGCTTGGGATAGGCGAGCCAAAGATGCCCGCCGCGCCGGTAGGCGCCGCAGGCCTCGGGCGCGGTACGGGCGAGCGCGGCGCGATCGGCCGCGAAGGCGAGGATCCAGTCCGGCGCGGCCGCCGGCTCGCCCGGCGGGACGACGACCTCGGCGAGCGCCGGCGGGATGTCGAGGACGCGCCACGGACGGCCGACGCGCCAGCCGAGCTTGTCGAGCAGCGAGCGGCTCACGACGCGTGTCGCCGAGGCTTGCGCGGACGCTTCGCCGCCGCGGCGCTGCGGGCGGCGGCCAGGGCGAGGCGGCCCCAGCGGGCGGCCTCGTCCGGATCGTCCTGCGCGGCGTCCGGGAGCGTCCAGTAGCTCATCACCGAGCGGGCGCCCTTCGCCTCGTAGACGAAGGGCCGCGCGCCGGCTTCCTCGAAGGCGGGCTTCGTCTCGTCGTCGACCTTCAGGTAGAGCTCACCGTAGGCGACGAGCGCGAACATCGCCTCGCCCGCATAGACGCCGAGCCCGCCGAACATCCGGCGGGTGCGGATCGGGGAGAGTTCCGGGGCGGCGGCGAACAGGTCCTGGATCGCCGCCTCGTCCATCGTGCGTATCCGTCGCTCAGTGCGCGTCCGCGCCGTCTAGCTTCGCCGGCGAGAGCGCGACCGATTCGCCGCAGCCGCAGGCCGAGGTCTGGTTGGGGTTGTTGAAGACGAACTGGGCGGAGAGCTTGTCGACCTTGAAGTCCATCTGCGTACCGAGCAGGAACAGCACCGCCTTGGGGTCGACGAAGACCTTGGCGCCCTTGTCCTCCACGACCTCGTCCCCCGGCAGGGGGCTCTCGACGAGGTCCATGACGTAGGACATGCCGGCGCAGCCGCCGTTCTTCACGCCGACGCGCAGGCCCTCCACGGGCTTGCCGGTCTCGCCCTTGCCGGACTTGCCGACGATCGTCTTGATGCGCTCCGCCGCCGCATCGGTCAGCGTCACGACCTTGAGGTTTCCGAACATCCGCACACTCTCCCACCGGGTTCAAGGCCCAGGCTTCGCGAGGTTTCCCCGGTAACATAGTCACGGGAGGGGCGCAGGTCGAGGGGCGGGAAAATGCCGAGGCGCGATCAGGGCTCGCCGCTGAGGCGCTCGCGGTTCTCGCCGGGGCCGACGACGCTCACGACCTCGATCACCGGCTCACCAGGGGAGGCCGCGGGATGATCCTCCAGCACGCGATAGAGGACGACATAGCCGCCGCGCACCGATCTCCGGCGCAGCGCCGCCGAGCCTCGATGCAGAGGCCAGCGATAGGGCGCGTCCGGGAGGTCGTGGAGTGCGCGGGTGAGGGCAGCGAGTCGCGCAGTCGCCCGCGGGCCCGCTCCCGACTGGCTGAGCCACACGAACACGCGCCCGAGATCGGCCGCGGCCGGAGCCGAGAGCAGCAGGCGGCCGACCTGCACGGCGACCTCGGCTCAGGTGCCGTACTTCTCGATCACCCATTCGGGGATGGGTGGCGGGCGCCCTTCGGCGAGCGCCTGCAGCACGGCCGTGGACTCCTCGGCGCCGAGAACGTCGCCGGCCTCGATCGAGCGCAGCCCCTCCTCGATGCGCGCATCGAGGTAGGCGAGCTGCGCCCGCCGTCCCTCGATCGACCGGGGCGGGTGGCCGCCCGAAGCGCCCGGCTCCTGCGCGACGCAGTCGAGCGCCTCCAGCAGGTCCGGATCGCTCAGGTCGAACCCGTCCGCGTCGAAGGGCGCCTGAGACCTCTCGCCGAAGCCTCCGCCCGGCATGCGCGTGGTCATATACCGCCCCTCCGTGGCATCGGAGCGATCATGCGCGAGAATGGACGCGAACGCAACTCCCGTCGCATCGCGCCGGAAAATACATCTCACGCGCGAACTTCGGCTCACCACATGTCGAGGGCGACGCGGGCCTCGTCGGACATGCGGCTCTGGTCCCACGGCGGATCGAAGACGATCTGCACGTCGACCTCCTGGACGCCCTGCACGGCGGAGACCGCGTTCTCGACCCAGCCGGGCATCTCGCCCGCCACCGGGCAGCCGGGCGAGGTGAGCGTCATGTCGATGGCGACCTTGCGCTCGTCGGAGATCTCGACGCGGTAGATCAAGCCGAGCTCGTAGATGTCGGCGGGGATCTCGGGATCGTAGACCGTCTTGAGCGCCGCGACGATGTCGTCGGTGAGGCGATCGATCTCCTCCGGAGGCAGGCCGGAACCGCCCGCCTCGCCGGTGGTGGCGACCTGCGGCTCGTTGGATTGGGACGTGTCCGTCACAGGGGTCTCGCTCATCGGGGGGATTTCCTCGCGTCAGGCGAACAGCGTCTCGGCCTTGCGCAGCGCGTCCACCAGCTTATCGACTTCCTCGCGGGTGTTGTAGAGCCCGAAGGACGCACGGCATGTGGACGTCACGCCGAAGCGCTGCAAGAGCGGCATGGCGCAGTGGGTGCCCGCGCGCACGGCGACGCCCTGGCGGTCGATGACGGTGGCGACGTCGTGGGCGTGGGCCCCCTTCATCTCGAAGGAGAAGATCGCGCCCTTGTCCGGGGCCCGGCCGATCAGGCGGATGGAGTTCATCTCTCCGAGCCGCGCCTGCGCGTAATCGCGCAGCATCGTCTCGTGCGCGACGATGTTCTCGCGCCCGAGCGCGGTCATGTAGCGCAGCGCCGCGCCGAGCCCGATCGCCTCGAGGATCGCCGGCGTTCCGGCCTCGAAACGGTGGGGCGGCTCGTTGTACGTGACGGTGTCGGTCGTCACCGTCTCGATCATCTCGCCGCCGCCCTCGAAGGGCGGCATCCGGTCGAACCATTCCTTCTTGCCGTAGAGCACGCCGATGCCGGTCGGGCCGTAGAGCTTGTGGCCGGTCATGACGAAGAAGTCGGCGTCGAGCGCCCGGACGTCGACGGTCATGTGCACCGCCGACTGGGCGCCGTCGACGAGGACCGGGATGCCGCGGGCGTGCGCCGCCTCGATGATCGCCTTCATCGGCGTCACCGTGCCGAGCGCGTTCGACATGTGGGTGATCGCGACCATCCTGGTGCGCGGGCCGAGCAGCTTCTCGTATTCCTCGAACAGGAATTCGCCTTCGTCCGAGACCGGCACCCACTTGATCACGGCGCCCTTGCGCTCGCGCAGGAAGTGCCAGGGCACGATGTTCGAGTGGTGCTCCATGATCGAGAGCACGATCTCGTCGCCCTCGCCGATGCCGTGCGCCCCGCCCATGCGCCCGAAGCAGTCGGCGACGAGGTTGTAGGCGGCGGTGGCGTTGCGGGTGAAGACGATCTCGTCGGTGGAGCCGGCGTTCAGGAAGTCGCGCACGGTCTCGCGCGCCGCCTCGAAGCCCTCGGTGGCGACGTTCGCCATGTAGTGCAGGCCGCGGTGGACGTTGGCGTAGCCGGTCTCCATGGCATGCGACATCGCCTCGATCACCGCCTTCGGCTTCTGGGCGGAGGCGGCGTTGTCGAGGTAGACGAGCGGCTTGCCGTAGACCTGCTGCGAGAGGATCGGGAAGTCCCGCCGCACGGCCTCGACGTCGTAGGGGAGGGCGGTCGTCTTCGTGTCCATGGTTCGCCTCCGGACCCCTCTCCCGTGGGGGAGAGGGGCTGGGGTGAGGGGTGTCAGCCGCGCGCCGCGAGCCAGGCCTCGACGACGCCCATCAGCGCCTCGCCGACGACCTCGTCGTCGAGGCCCTCCTCGACGGCCTCGCCCAGGAAGGACTCGATGAGCAGCGCCTCCGCCTCCGGCCGCGGCAGGCCGCGCGCCATGAGGTAGAACAGGAGGTCGTCGTCGAGCTCGCCGCAGGTGGCGCCGTGGGCGCACTGCACGTCGTCGGCGAAGATCTCGAGCTCGGGCTTGTTGTTCATCGTGCCCTCCTCCGAGAGGAGGACGGCCGCCGACATCATCTGGCCGTCGGTCTTCTGCGCGCCGCGCGCGACGTTGATGCGGCCCTGGAACACGCCCGTGCCGCGCCCGTCGATGGCGTGCTTGAACAGCTCGCGGCTCTCGCAGCCCGTCGCCTTGTGGTTGACGACGAGCGTCGTGTCGGCGTGCTGATCGCCCGAGAGCATCGTCGCGCCGCGCACCGCGCCGCGCGAATCGGCACCCGCGAAGGTCATCCAGACCTGGTGGCGCGACACCGCGGAACCGGCGACGACGTTGCGGCTGCCGAACGCGACCTCGCCTCCGAGATGCGCGGTCAGGGTCGAGAGCGCCAGCGCCTTGTCGCCGTTGGCGTTCAGCCGGACGTGCGCGACCTTCGCCCGGTCACCGACGACGAACTCGACGACGGAGTTGGGCTGATGCGCCACGCCGTGCGGGCTCTCGTGGGTCTCGAGCAGCGAGATCGCCGCACCGGGCTCCACCACGACGAGGACCCGCGTGGCGGTGGCCACCGGCTGCGCGCCCGCCGTGACGAAGCGCAGCGCGACGCGCCGGTCGACCGCGCCGGTGACGTGCAGCACCACGCCGTCCGTCATGAAGGCCGCGTTCAGCGCGTAGGCCGCGTTGCCCTCGGCGTCCGAGACCGCGCCGAGCTTCGACAGCAGCGGATGCCCCTGCGCCAGCGCGACCGCCAGCGGCACGGCGGTGACGCCGGCGGGCATCGCGTCCGCCGTCGCGAGGTGGCCGTCGACGAAGGCGATCGTCGCCGGCTCGGCGGCGGCGAAGACGCTCTCGACCGAGAGCGCCCGCGCGACGCCGGCCTCCGACGGCTTCTCCGCGAGCGGCGCGATCTCGCGCATCAGCGCGCGCAGGTCGGTGTACTTCCACTCCTCGACGCGGCGGTGGGGCAGGCCCTTCTCCGCGAAGCGGTGGAAGGCGTCCTCGCGCGAGCGCGCGTCGCCGGGGAGCAGGCTCTTCGAGCGCGCGAAGAGATCGGCGAGCGCCGTCTCCGCGGGCGTCTTCAGGGTGGCGACCTCGGCCATCACGCGGCCTCCTGGGCCTTGTAGTCGGCGTAGCCGTTGGCCTCGAGCTCCTCGGCCAGCTCCTTGCCGCCCGAGCGCATGATCTTGCCGTTGGCCATCACGTGCACCGTGTCCGGCACGATGTAGTTCAGGAGCCGCTGGTAGTGGGTGATGACGAGGAAGGAGCGCTTGTCCGACTTCAGCGCGTTGACGCCCTCCGAGACGATGCGCAGCGCGTCGATGTCGAGCCCGGAATCGGTCTCGTCGAGGATGCACATGCGCGGCTGGAGCAGCGCCATCTGCAGGATCTCCATGCGCTTCTTCTCGCCGCCGGAGAAGCCGACGTTGAGGGCGCGCTTGAGCATGTCGCGGGGGATCTCGAGCTTCGCGGCGGCGTCCTGGACGGCCTTCATGAACTCGGGCGTGGTCAGCTCGGTCTCCTCGCGGGCGCGGCGCTGGGCGTTCAGCGCCGCCTTGAGGAACGTCATCGTGGCGACGCCGGGGATCTCGAGCGGGTACTGGAAGGCGAGGAACACGCCGGCCGCGGCGCGCTCGGAGGCCTCCATCTCGAGGATGTTCTCGCCGTCGAGCAGGATCTCGCCGTCGAGGATCTCGTAGTCCTCCTTGCCGGCGATGATGTAGGAGAGCGTCGACTTGCCGGACCCGTTCGGGCCCATGATCGCGGCGGTCTCTCCGTCGTGGACGGTGAGGGACAGGCCGTCGAGGATGCGCTTGCCCTCGATCTCGGCCACGAGATTCTTGATTTCGAGCATGTCTTTACGTCCGTACGTTCCGATGTGTCGGTGAACGGCCCGGCGGGGCGCTGCGAGACCGGAGCCTCGCGCGCCCGTCGCCGATCCGGGCCGGTGCGTCGTGTGGCGGGCGATCAGCCCACCGAGCCCTCGAGCGAGATCGCGATCAGCTTCTGCGCCTCGACCGCGAATTCCATCGGCAGCTTCTGGATGACGTCCTTGACGAAGCCGTTGACGATGAGCGCGGTGGCCTCCTCCTCGTCGAGGCCGCGCTGCATGCAGTAGAACAGCTGGTCCTCGGAGATCTTGGAGGTGGTCGCCTCGTGCTCGAAGACCGCCGAGGCGTTCTTCGACTCGATGTAGGGGACGGTGTGCGCGCCGCACTGGTCGCCGATGAGCAGGCTGTCGCAGTTGGTGAAGTTGCGCGCTCCGCTCGCCTTGCGGTGGGCCGAGACGAGGCCGCGGTAGGTGTTCTCCGAACGCCCCGCCGAGATGCCCTTCGAGATGATCCGGCTGGTCGTGTTCTTGCCGAGATGGATCATCTTCGTGCCCGAGTCGACCTGCTGCATGCCGTTCGACACCGCGATCGAGTAGAACTCGCCGCGCGAGCCGTCGCCGCGCAGGATGCAGGACGGGTACTTCCAGGTGATGGCCGAGCCCGTCTCCACCTGGGTCCAGGTGATGATCGAGTTCTTGCCGCGGCAGTCGCCGCGCTTGGTCACGAAGTTGTAGATGCCGCCCTTGCCGTTGGCGTCGCCGGGGTACCAGTTCTGCACGGTCGAGTACTTGATCTCGGCGTCGTCGAGCGCGATCAGCTCGACCACCGCGGCGTGGAGCTGGTTCTCGTCGCGTTGGGGCGCCGTGCAGCCCTCGAGGTAGCTGACGTAGGAGCCCTCGTCGGCGATGATCAGCGTGCGCTCGAACTGGCCGGTGTTCTTCTCGTTGATGCGGAAGTAGGTCGACAGCTCCATCGGGCAGCGCACGCCCTTGGGCACGTAGACGAACGTCCCGTCGGTGAACACGGCCGCGTTCAGCGTGGCGAAGAAGTTGTCCGTCACCGGAACGACAGTGCCGAGGTACTTGCGCACCAGCTCGGGATGCTCGCGGATCGCCTCCGAGATCGAGCAGAAGATCACGCCCGCCTCGGCGAGCTCCTTCTTGAAGGTGGTCGCGACCGACACCGAGTCGAACACCGCATCCACCGCCACGCGGTTCGCGGGCTCGACGCCGGCGAGCACCTCCTGCTCGCGCAGCGGGATGCCGAGCTTCTCGTAGGCCTTCAGGATCTCGGGATCGACCTCGTCGAGCGACTTCGGCGCCGCGTTCAGCTTCGGCGCGGCGTAGTAGTAGATGTCGTTGTAGTCGATCACGTCGTAGGAGCCCCGCGCCCAGTTGGGCTCCTTCATCGTCTGCCAGCGCTTGTAGGCGTCGAGCCGCCAGTCGAGCATCCAGGACGGCTCGCCCTTCTTCGCCGAGATGAAGCGGATAATGTCCTCGCTCAACCCCTTCGGAGCCTTGTCGACCTCGAGAATCGTCTCGAACCCGTACTTGTACTGATCGACGTCGATGGCCTTGACGCGATCGATCGTCTCCTGAACTGCCGGCATCGTCACCCTCCTCTCACGGTTTCAAGGACCGCGGAACGGTTCTGCTACTGTACCCAACGCGCTCACGCCGCCTGAGATCGGCGTGCGCGTCTTTCCTCTACGTCTTCGAGAACGGACGCGAAACGGATCACCGCCTCGTCGTCCGTCGCCCACCCCCAGGAGACGCGCAGCGCCCCCTCGGCGAGCGCCGGATCGACGCCCATGGCATCGAGCACATGCGAGCGCTTGACCTTGCCCGACGAGCAGGCCGAGCCCGAGGAGAGCGCGACGCCGCCGAGATCGAAGGCGATGAGCGCCGTCTCGGCCCGCAGGCCCGGGACGGCGAAGAGAAGCGTGTTGGGCAGGCGCGGCGCGCCTTCCCCGAAGATCACGGCGCCCGGCGCCCGCGCGCGGATCGCGGCCGCGAAGGCCCGCCCCAGCGCGGCGAGGCGCGCGCCCTCGTCGGCGAGACCCTCCCGGGCCGCGCGCGCCGCCGCGCCGAAGGCGACGACGGCGGGGACGCTCTCGGTCCCGGCGCGATGCCCACGCTCCTGCCCACCGCCGCGCAGGAGCGAATCGACGGCGACCGCGCTCGACGCCAGCACCAGCGCGCCCGCGCCCTGCAGCCCGCCGAGCTTGTGGGCCGACAGCGTCAGCGCGTCGACCCCGAGCTCGCGGATCGATACGGCGATGCGCCCCGGCGCCTGCACAGCGTCGGTGTGGATCGCGGCACCGTGGGCGTGGGCGATGCGTGCGGCCTCGGCGACGGGCTGGATCACGCCGGTCTCGCCGTTGGCGAGCTGCAGCGACACGATCGCCCGGCGCGGCGCGAGTGCGGCGAGCCGCGCCTCGAGCCATCCGAGATCGACGATGCCGTCGGCGGAGAGCGGGATGCGCTCGACGGCGTCGGGCGCGAAGCGATGGCCGTCGAGCACGCACGGGTGCTCGCCCGCACCGACGAGCAGCGCCTCGGCCCGCGGCGCGCCGACCGGGCCGAGACCCGGCGAGAGCGCGAGCGCGTTCGCCTCCGTGCCGCCGCTCGTGAAGATCACCGCGTCCGCCGGGGCATCCACGAGCCGCGCGACCTCGGCGCGGGCGCCCTCCAGCGCGGCGCGGGCCGCGCGGCCCTCGGCGTGGACGGAGGAGGCGTTTCCGGTGCGCGCGAGCGCCTCGACCAGCGCGCGCGCCGCCGCCTCCCGCAGGGGAGCGGTCGCGTTCCAGTCGAGATAGGTGCGCGCCTCTCGGTCCATTCCCGTGCCGGTCTCCTTCGGCCGTGTCGTGCCCCGTCGCGAGCGCCGCGACGAAAGCCTTGCTCTTCACCCCGCTTGCCGTGCTACAGCCTGCGGACCACATCACGGTGGTCCCCAGCGGAACGCCGGCGACGCTCTCTTTAGAACGGTTCTAAGCGGTTAGAATTATTCTAAGAGTGATTTAGGGAAGCATCCCGCGGCAAGTCAAGGCTCGCCGACGCGTTTTCCGGCGCGGCGGCGGGCGCATCCGCCGGGACCGCGTTCCGGGCCGGCGGCCGCGGCCGTGGCGACCCGTGTCGAGAGGACGAGGCATGCCTGAAGTGATTTTCGCCGGCCCCGCCGGCCGGCTCGAGGGCCGCTACCAGCCCTCCAAGAGGAAGGGCGCGCCGATCGCGATCGTGCTGCACCCGCACCCGCAATTCGGCGGGACGATGAACAACCAGATCGTCTACAACCTCTACTACGATTTCGTGCAGCGCGGCTTCTCGGTCCTGCGCTTCAACTTCCGCGGAGTCGGCCGCTCGCAGGGCGCGTTCGACCACGGCGCGGGCGAGCTCTCCGACGCCGCGGCGGCCCTCGACTGGGCGCAGTCCGTGAACCCGGACGCGCGCTCCTGCTGGATCGCGGGGGTGTCCTTCGGCGCCTGGATCGGCATGCAGCTCCTGATGCGCCGTCCGGAGATCGAGGGCTTCGTCTCCATCGGCGCGATGGCCAACCGCTACGACTTCACGTTCCTCGCGCCGTGCCCGTCCTCGGGCCTGTTCGTGCACGGCTCGGAGGATCGCGTCGCGCCGGTCAAGGAGGTCATGAGCGTCATCGAGAAGGTGAAGACGCAGAAGGGCATCCAGATCGAGCACGCGGTGATCGAGGGCGCGAACCACTTCTTCGACGGCCGCATCGACGAGCTGATGGAGGCGGTGGGCACCTATCTCGACGGGCGCGTCGGTCCCAAGACCGAGGAGGCCGCGCGCCAGCCGGCTCCGGCCCTGCCGAGCGAGGAGGCCGAGGCGGCGGCCGCGCAGAGCGCGCTCCCCGCGGCCGACTCGGCGCGCGAGGGCGGCGAGGGCTGACGCGCGTCGCGCCCCGGGCCCGGGGCGTGCCTCAGGCCCGGAGCAGGTCGTCGAGGTCGAGCCGGCGGGTCGTCATCGCGAGCCCGCCCGCCTCGTCCCGCGGCCATTCGTCCTCCGGGCGGTCCCGATACAGCTCGATGCCGTTGCCGTCCGGATCCTCGAGGTAGATCGCCTCGCTGACCCCGTGGTCCGATGCACCGGCGAGCGGCACGCCCGCGGCGAGGACGCGGCGCAGCGCCGCAGCGAGGTCCGCACGCGTCGGGTAGAGGATCGCGAGGTGGAACAGCCCCGTCGTTCCCGGCGCCGGCGGCGCCCCGCCGCGGCTCTGCCAGGTGTTCAGCCCGATGTGGTGGTGGTAGCCGCCGGCCGAGAGGAATGCCGCCTCGCGGCCGTAACGCTGGGTGAGGGCGAAGCCCAGCACGTCGCGGTAGAAGCCGATGGCGCGCTCCAGGTCGGCGACCTTCAAGTGCACGTGGCCGATTCGTGCGCCGGTCGCGATCGCTCCGTCGGCCGGCGCAGGGACGCGAGCGGGGCTGGGTGCGGGGGTTTGATCGTTGCTCATGCGCGGATGATGCTCCCGGTTTGTCGCGCAGGCAATTGCATGGATGCAAGCGCGTTCCGCGCATCCGGGCTGTCCCGGGTTGCGTTGCCGGCTTGTGCGACGCACAATCCACCGGAAGGCCCCGCCGAGAGGTCCGGAAGAGGGATCGTGATGACGCCGCGTACCGCCGAAGCCGCGCGACCGATCCGCTCCGGGACGACGGTCACACCGCCCGAGCCGCCCTTCGCCCTCGCGATCTTCGACTTCGACGGCACGCTGGCGGACACGCTCCCGTGGTTCTTCGCCCAGCTCGACGATCTCGCCGGGCGCTTCGCGATCGCGCTGCCGCGCCCGCTCGACCTCGATGCCATGCGCGGGCTCTCGGCGCGCGAGATCATGGCGCTCCTGCGCATCCCGGCCTGGAAGCTGCCGTCCATCGCGCGCCATGTCCACGCCCGCGCCGCGCGCAGCGAGATCGCGCTGTTCGCGGGCGTCCGGGAGATGCTCGCGGCGCTCCACGATGCCGGCGTCGCCGTGGCGGTGGTCAGCTCGAACGGCGAGGCGGCCGTGCGCCGCGCGCTGGGGGCGGAGGAGGCCGCGCGCGTCTCCCAGTTCGCCTGTGGCGCCAAGCTCTTCGGCAAGGCACGGGTGTTCCGGGCGGTGGCACGGCGCGCCGGGGTCGCGCCCGCGCGCGTGATCTGCATCGGCGACGAGATCCGCGACGGCGAGGCCGCCCGCGAGGCGGGGCTCGCCTTCGGTGCCGTGGCCTGGGGCTACAACACGCCCGAGGCGCTGGCCCGCGCGCTGCCGGAAGCACACCGCTTCGAGGAGGTCGCCGACATCGCGGCGGCGCTGATTCCCGATTGCGGGGTGGACGAGCGCATAACGCGCATCGCGGGAATGTAGATCTCGGCGTTGTGACGCTTAGCTTTGGTTGCGAAACTCCAGGTAGGTTGCGCCCTGGAGATCGCCCATGCCCGCTCGCATCGCCCGCCAAATCGCCCTGGCCGGCCTCCTCGCCGGCGCCGCGCTGGCCGGCGCGGCCGCGGCCGAGAGCCCCGGCTTTCGGGCGCTCTCGACGCCAATCCCGTCGCTGGAGGGCAGGTCGGTGCCGACGCAAGGCGCGCCGATCGTCCTCGCCCAGCGCCGCACCTGCCGCTCGGCGCGTTCCTGCCGCGAGGCGGTGGAGATGTGGTGCGGCGGCTATCGGCGGGCGGACGGGGACGGCGACGGCATCCCTTGCGAGTCCGTCTGCCGCTCCCGCGCGCAGGTCGAGGAGATCCGCAGCGCGATCGGATGCTGACGCCAGGCTCCCCGTCCGCGCGGCGTCCCCCGGAGGTCACGCCAGCGAGCGCGCCTCCCCGGCGAGCGCCGCCTGCGCCGCCGCGAGGCGGGCGATGGGGACGCGGTAGGGGGAGCACGAGACGTAGTCGAGCCGCAGACCCTCGCAGAACCGGATCGAGGCCGGGTCGCCGCCGTGCTCGCCGCAGATGCCGAGCTTGATGTCGGGCCGGGTCGCCCGCCCGCGCTCGGCCGCCATCGCGACGAGCTCGCCCACGCCCTCCTGGTCCAGCGTAACGAAGGGGTCGAACTCGATCAGCCCCTTCTGCACGTAGGGCCCGAGGAAGGAGGCCGCGTCGTCGCGGGAAATGCCGAGCGTCGTCTGCGTGAGGTCGTTCGTGCCGAAGGAGAAGAACTCCGCGGCCTCGGCGATCTCGGCCGCGCGCAGCGCCGCGCGGGGCAGCTCGATCATGGTGCCGACCTGGTACTCGAACGTCGCGCCGGTCTCCTCCATGACGGACTTCGCCATGGCGTCGATCCGGGCCTTGACGAGGTCGAGCTCGGGCTTCGTCATCACGAGCGGCACCATCACCTCGGGGGTGACCGGCGCGCCGGTGTCCTTCGCCGCCTTCACTGCCGCCTCGAAGATGGCGCGCGCCTGCATCTCGGCGATCTCGGGATAGGCGACGGCGAGGCGAACGCCGCGGAAGCCGAGCATCGGGTTGGCCTCGGAGAGCTCGGCGGCGCGACGCTTGAGCTTGTCCGGGGACGCGCCGATCGCCTTCGCCACCTCGGCGAGCTCCTCGTCGGTATGCGGCAGGAACTCGTGCAGCGGCGGGTCGAGCAGGCGGATCGTGACGGGCAGGCCCTTCATGATCGTGAACAGCTCGACGAAGTCCGCGCGCTGCATCGGCAGGAGCTTGGCGAGCGCGGCGCGGCGGCCCTCCGCGTCGTCGGCGAGGATCATCTCGCGCACCGCGACGATGCGGTCGCCCTCGAAGAACATGTGCTCGGTGCGGCACAGGCCGATGCCCTCCGCGCCGAAATTGCGCGCGGTGCGGGCATCGAGGGGCGTCTCGGCGTTGGCGCGCACCTTGAGGCGGCGCACGCCGTCGGCCCAGACCATCAGCTTGGCGAAGTCGCCGGACAGCTCCGGCTGCAGCATCGCCACCTCGCCGACGAGCACCTGGCCCGCGCCGCCGTCGACCGTGACGATGTCGCCCTCGCCGAGCGTGCGGCCGGCCACCGTCAGCGTCTTCGCCTTGGCGTCGACGCGGATCGAGCCCGCGCCGGAGACGCAGGGCTTGCCCATGCCGCGGGCGACGACCGCCGCGTGCGAGGTCATGCCGCCGCGGGTGGTGAGGATCGCCTCGGCGGCGTGCATCCCGTGGATGTCTTCCGGCGAGGTCTCGACGCGCACCAGGATGCACTTGCGCCCGGCCTTCCGGGCGGCCTCGGCGGCTTCCGAGGTGAACACGATCTCGCCCGACGCCGCGCCGGGAGAGGCGGGCAGGCCGGTGGCGAGGAGGTCGCGCTCGGCCTTGGGGTCGATCGTCGGATGGAGCAGCTGGTCGAGCGCCTGTGGCTCGACGCGGCCGATCGCTTCCTGCTGCGCGATCACGCCCTCCTCGACGAGGTCGCAGGCGATCTTCAGGGCAGCGCGCGCCGTGCGCTTGCCGTTGCGCGTCTGGAGCATCCAGAGCTTGCCCTTCTCGATGGTGAACTCGAGGTCCTGCATGTCGCGGTAGTGCGCCTCGAGCCGATCGCAGATCGCGACCAGCTCGGCATAGGCCTGCGGCATCACCGTTTCCATCGACGGCTTGTCGGCGCCGGACTCGCGGCGCGCCGCCTCGGTGATGTCCTGGGGCGTGCGGATGCCGGCGACCACGTCCTCGCCCTGGGCGTTGACCAGGAACTCGCCGTAGAGGCGCTTCTCGCCCGTCGAGGGGTTGCGGGTGAAGGCGACGCCGGTGGCCGACGTGTCGCCCATGTTGCCGAACACCATCGCCTGCACGTTCACCGCCGTGCCCCAGCTCGCCGGGATGGCGTGGAGCTCGCGGTACTTCTTCGCGCGCGGGTTCATCCAGGAGCCGAACACGGCGCCGACGGCGCCCCAGAGCTGGTCGCGCGGATCCTGCGGGAAGGGCGCGCCGAGCTTCTCCCGGACGATGGCCTTGAAGCGCTCGATCAGGCTCTTCCAGTCCTCAGCCGAGAGGTCCGTGTCGAGCTCGTAGCCCTTGCGCTCCTTGTAGCTCTCCAGCGCATCCTCGAAATCGTGGTGCTCGAGGCCGAGCACCACGTTGGAGTACATGGTGATGAAGCGGCGGTAGCTGTCGTAGGCGAAGCGCGCGTCGCCGGCGTCCTCGGCCAGCGCATCGACGGTGGCGTCGTTCAGCCCGAGGTTGAGGACGGTGTCCATCATGCCGGGCATCGAGGCGCGGGCGCCCGAACGCACGGACACGAGGAGCGGCGTCTTCGCGTCGCCGAAGGTGCGCCCGGCGATGCGGCCCACCTCGGCGAGCGCCGCGTTCACGGCGTCCTCGAGCTCCGGCGGATAGGTGCGGTCGTGGTCGTAGAAATAGGTGCACACCCCGGTCGTGATGGTGAAGCCGGGCGGAACCGGGAGCCCCAGGTTCGACATCTCGGCGAGGTTGGCGCCCTTGCCGCCGAGCAGGTCGCGCATCGCCGCCTCGCCCTCGGCCTTGCCGTCGCCGAAGGTGTAGACCCATTTCGTCATCGTCCACCTCGATCGCGTGATTGGAAAAACGCGCCACAGCCATAGCCCCCCGGCGGGGATTTGCCAAACGGGCGCGGTGCGCAGCGGCTCTGCGCCGAGCGGGGAGGGTAGGCGCGATGCTGCACGCGGGGGATGCAGCAGCGGGGCACGTCGCGGCGCGCGGGCGCGCCGCTCTCCCGGCGCAGGGAGCCGTGCCGGAGTGTGCCGGGACGAGGCGGCGCCGAGACGCGCGGATCGCCCGAGCCGCCGCCCGTGTCAGCCCTGGATCTGCGAGAAATCGGCGACCGCCAGCGTCGCCCGGCGCAGGCCGGCGAGGAGGCGCAGGCGGTTGGCGCGCAGCTCCGGGTCGTCCGCGTTCACGGTGACGTCGTCGAAGAACGCGTCCACCGGCGCGCGCAGGCGCGAGAGCGCGCGCATGGCGCCGGCGAAGTCCTCCGCCGCCACCGCCGCGGACGCCTCCGCCTCGGCGCTCGCGAGCGCCGCGAGGAGTGCCTGCTCCGCGGGCTCGCCGCGGGCGGCGACGAGGGCCGCGTCCGGCGCGGCGTCGTAGGCAACGCCGTCCTTCTTCTCCTCGATGCGCAGGATGTTCGCCGCGCGCCGGTGCCCGGCGAGCAGGTTCGCGCCGTCGTCGGTCTTCAGGAACGCGTCGAGCGCCGTCACCCGCTCGACGATCATCAGGAGGTCGTCCTGGCCGGGGAGGGCGAACACCGCGTCGATGAGATCGTGGCGCAGGCCCTCCTCGCGGAGGTGGACCTTCAGGCGGTCGGCGAAGAAGGCGAGGAGGTCCGCAATACTTGTGGCCAGACGGGAGGCGCTTGCGAGCGCGATGTCCGGCATGCGGATTCGCATGCGGCCAATGAAGTCGTCCATTGCCGTGTCACGCGTGAAAAGGCCCTCGTCGATGGCCTCCTCGGCGCGAGAAAGCTCCCCGGCCGCAATCTTGATGGCGAGCTGGCTCTCGATGCGAGCCAATGCATCCTCGAGCTGCCACCGCAACGAGACGCGCAGCGCATTCTCCAGCACCAGCCGCACCACCCCCAGCGCCGCCCGCCTGAGCCCGAACGGATCGCGCGAGCCCGTCGGTTTCTCGTCGATCGCCCAGAAGCCCGCGAGCAGATCGAGCTTGTCGGCGAGCGCCACCGCCACCGACACCGGCGCGGTGGGCACCCGGTCGGACGGGCCGAGGGGCTTGTAGTGCTCCTCGAGCGCCGCGGCGACGGCCGGGTCCTCGCCCTGGAGCGCGGCGTAGGTGCGGCCCATCAGGCCCTGCAGCTCGGGGAACTCGCCCACCATCTCGGTGACGAGATCGGCCTTCGACAGCTCCGCCGCCCGCTTCGCCAGCGCCGGATCGGCGTCGACGACCGGCGCCAGCGCCTCGGCGAGCGCCGCGATCCGCGCCACCCGCTCGGCCACGGTTCCGAGCCGGTCGTGGAAGACGATCGTCTCGAGCTTGGGGAGCCGCGCCTCGAGCGTCGTCGCCTTGTCCGTCTCGAAGAAGAACTTGGCGTCGGACAGCCGCGCGCGCACCACCCGCTCGTTGCCGGCGACGATGGCCGCGCCGCCGTCCGTCGCCTCGATGTTGGCGACGAGCACGAAGGCGGGGGCGAGCGCCCCCGTCTCCCGGTCGCGCAGCACGAAGCACTTCTGGTTGGCGCGGATCGTCGCGCGGATGGCCTCGGCCGGGATGTCGAGGAAGCGGTCCTCGAAAGCGCCGATCATCACCACTGGCCATTCGACCAGCCCCGCCACCTCCTCGAGCAGCGCCTCGTCCTCCACGAGCGCCAGGCCCCGCGCGAAAGCGAGGTCGCGGGCGTCGTGGAGAATGACGTCCTTGCGCTCGTCGGCGTCGACCCGCACCCTGGCCCGGGCGAGCTTCGAGGCCCAGTCGTCGAGCCGGCGCACGCGGATGGCGGCGGGCGCGTGGAAGCGGTGGCCGTAGGTCGTGTCCCCGCTCTCGATCTCGCCGACACGGAAGCGCACGACCTCCGGCTCCTCGGTCTCCGGCCCGAAGGTGCAGACGATGGCGCGCAGAGGGCGGATCCAGGTCAGCGAGCCGGGCTCGGCCGAGGCCGCGCCCCAGCGCATCGCCTTGGGCCAGGGGAACCTGCGCACGATGTCGGGCAGGATCTCGGCCAGCACGTCCGGCGTCGGCCGGCCGGGGCGCTCGATCACGGCGACGTAGAAGTCGCCCTTCTTCGGGTCGCTCTCGATCTTGGCCTCGTCGATCGAGGCGAGGCCCGCGCCCTTCACGAAGCCCTCGAGCGCCTTCTCCGGCGCGCCGACCCGCGGCCCCTTGCGCTCCTCGCGCACGTCCTGCCCCTTGGCCGGCAGCCCCGCCACGTGCAGCGCGATGCGCCGCGGCCCGTGGAAGGCCTTCGCGCCCTCGTAGAGGAAGCCGCGCTCCACCAGCGCGTCGGTGACGAGCCGGCGCAGGTCGTCCGCCGCCTTGCGCTGCATGCGCGCGGGGATTTCCTCGGAGAAGAGCTCGAGCAGGAGGTCGGGCATGGGGCGGGGCCTTCGGGAGGGGGCCTATCGGCGACGTGCGAGGGCATTCGAGGGACGCTCCGCGGATAGAGGGGCCGGCGTCGGGACGCAAGCCCCGGCTGGCGCGGGGACGGGCGGGGAGGGGCCGCGGCTCCTTCTCTTTCCCCTCCAGGAAGGGAGATCGTCCCGCCTGGACTCCCACACCCGCGCCACCCCCTTCCCCCCCGCCGCGTTCCGTCCTAAACCCCGCGCACGAGAACGAGACGATCCCGCGCCGGCCGGCCGTGCCGGCGCCGAACGGACGGGTCCAGCATGAACCTCTTCGCCCTCTTCGAGGCCCGCGTCGCCGAGGCGCTGCATCGGCTCGTGCAGGCCGGCACCCTGCCCGAGGGGCTCGACCTCGCCCGGGCCGTGGTGGAGCCGCCGCGCGACCCCGCCCACGGCGACCTCGCCACCAACGCCGCCATGGTGCTCGCCAAGGATGCCGGCACGAAGCCGCGCGACCTCGCCGACGCGATCGCCGCCGACCTGCGCCGGGACCCGCGTGTCGCCGAGGTCGAGATCGCCGGCCCCGGCTTCATCAACCTGCGCCTCGCGCCCTCCGTGCTGCACGACGTCCTGCGCGCGGCGGTGCGGGCGGGCACCGGCTACGCGCGCGGCGGCGCGCCGGACGGCGCGAAGGTCAACGTCGAGTACGTCTCGGCCAATCCAACCGGCCCGCTCCACGTCGGCCACGGCCGCGGCGCCGTGTTCGGCGACGCGCTCGCCAACCTGCTCGCCTTCGTCGGGCGCGACGTGACGCGCGAGTACTACATCAACGACGCCGGCGCCCAGGTCGACGTGCTCGCCCGCTCCGCCTACCTGCGCTACCGCGAGGCGCTCGGCGAGGACATCGGCTCGATCCCCGAGGGGCTCTACCCGGGGGACTACCTCGTCCCCGTCGGGAAGGCGCTGGAGGAGATCCACGGGCCGGGCCTGCTCGAGCAGGACGAGGAGACCTGGCTTCCGATCGTGCGCGACACCGCCATCGACGAGATGATGGCGATGATCCGCGCCGACCTCGCCGCGCTCGACATCGTGCACGACGTGTTCTTCTCCGAGCGCTCGCTCGCGACCGGCGACGTCGACGACATCGATTCCGCCATCGCCGACCTGCGCGCGCGCGGCCTGATCTACGAGGGCCGGCTCGAGCCGCCCAAGGGTGCCAGGGACGAGGAGTGGGAGGACCGCGAGCAGACGCTGTTCCGGGCGACGCAGTTCGGCGACGACACGGACCGGGCGCTGCTGAAGTCGGACGGCTCCTACACCTACTTCGCCGCCGACATCGCCTACCACCGCTCGAAGTACCTGCGCGGCTTCTCCGAGATGATCGACGTCTGGGGCGCCGACCACGGCGGCTACGTCAAGCGCATGAAGGCGGCGGTGGCGGCGGTCACGGGCGGGGAGGGGGCGCTCGACGTCAAGCTCTGCCAGCTGGTGAAGCTGCTTCGCGCCGGCGAGCCGGTGAAGATGTCGAAGCGCGCCGGGGACTTCGTGACGTTGCGTGAGGTGGTGGACGAGGTCGGCCGCGACGCCGTGCGCTTCATGATGCTGATGCGCAAGAACGACGCGCCGCTCGACTTCGACCTCGCCAAGGTCGTGGAGCAGTCGAAGGACAACCCGGTCTTCTACGTGCAGTACGCGCACGCGCGCTGCGCCTCGATCTTCCGTCAGGCGGCGGAGCAGATGCCCGGCGTCGATTTCGGGCCGCAGGCGCTGGCCCGGGCCGATCTCGCGCTCCTCTCCGACGAGGCGGAGCTCGATCTCCTGCGGCGGATCGCGCTGTTCCCGCGCACGATCGAGCAGGCCGCCTCCGCGCACGAGCCGCACCGGGTGGCGTTCTACCTCTACGACCTCGCCGCCGCGCTGCATCAATTGTGGAGCAAGGGCAAAGACTTGCCGCAATTACGGTTTGTTAATCAAGCCGACCGAAAGTCCACCGAGGCGCGGCTCGCGCTGGCGCACGCCGTACGTTGCGTGATCGCCTCCGGACTTTCCATACTGGGCGTCGCGGCCCCGGACGAGATGCGCTGAGCGCGTCGCGTCCGCCGCGAGGCGTGCGAGGCTGAGGATATCGGCGCGATGAGCGACAACGCGAAACGGCGGCTCTCGATCGATCTCGACGAGATCGAGCGCCAGCTGCGGCAGACGGGCGGGGACCCGCGGGCGGGCGCGCTGCACGGGCAGGCGCCCGCGCCGAAGGCGGACCCGCTGGCGGAGCTCGCCCGAATCGTCGGCCAGGACGACCCGTTCGGCGCGCTCCTCGACCAGGACGCGGCGCGCGCCGGCGCGCGGCAGGCGCCCTCCGCGCCGCAGCCGCCCGCGCGCCGGGCGGACGTCGAGGATCCGCGCGCGGCCTACGCCGCGCAGGGCTTCTCCGTCGACGACCCGCGCGACCCCGGCCGCGCCGATCCACGCCACGGGGACCCGCGCTACGACGATCGGGCGCAACACCAGGGCTACGACCAGGGCTACGACCCGGAATACGACGAGGCCTACGAAGAGGCCTACGACGACGCCGGCGCCTGGGACGATCCGCACGGCGCACACGGCGCCGCGCACGACGACGCGGCCGACTGGGCCGGCGGCGCCTACGACGACGAGATCGACGAGGAGGAGCCGCGCCGCCGCGGCGCCGGCCGCAAGAGCATGGTGACCGCCGGCGCGCTGATCGTCGTCGCCGCGATCGGCGTCGGCACCGCGCTGTGGTTCGCCGGCTCCGTCGACCAGGCGCCCTCCGATCCGCCGCTCATCGCCGCCGAGAGCGAGCCCGCCCGCGTGGCGCCGGCGGACCCCGGCGGCGTCGAGATCCCCAACCAGGACACGGCGCTGCTCGGCGCCGACAGCGGCGAGGCCCGCGTCGTCGATCGCGAGGAGCAGCCGGTCGACATCGCCGGTCTCGGTGGCCAGGCGGTGGGCGAGGCGCCGCGGGTGGTGCTGCCGCAGCCGGGCGCCGCGCCGGGCCAGGTGCCGGCAGCGGAGGATCCGATCGCGCAGGCGCTCGGGCAGGACGGCGTCGCCGGCCTCGACGCCGGCCTGCAGCCGCCGCTCGTGAGCTCGCCCGCCGTGGCGGCGCTCGGCGAGCCGCGGCGCGTGCGCACGGTCACGGTGCGGCCGGACGGCACGATCGTGGCCCCGACCGGCCTCCAGCCGGCGACACCGCCGGCCGGCGAGGCGCCCCTCCAGGTCCCCGCGCAGCAGGACATCGCCGCTCTCGCCCCGCTCGAGCCGATCGGGCAGCCCGCCGCCGACGATCTCCCCGCGCCCGCGGCGGACGACCTGCCCTCGGCGGATCTCCCGGCGGCGGACGCGCCCGCGCCGATCATCGCCGCGCCCCCGTTGCCGCCGCCGGCCCCGCCGCGCGAGTCGCTTCCGGTCGCGACGCAGCCCGCCCGGCCCGCCGCGCCGAGCGGCCCGCTGCAGCTCTCGGCGGTGCCGCAGACGCCCGCGCCCGCCGCCCAGCCGGCGGCGCCGACGGGTGGCTTCGCGGTCCAGCTCGCCATCCGCGGCTCGGAGGAGAGCGCCCGCGCGGCCTTCGCCCAGCTGCAGGGGCAATATTCCGGCATTATCGGCGACGGCCAGCCGATCATCCGCCAGGCGGTGGTCAACGGCAGCACGATCTACCGCGTCCGCGTCGGACCCTACTCGCGCGAGCGCGCCACCCAGGCCTGCGACCAGATCAAGGCCGCCCAGGGCGACTGCTTCGTCGCCGCCAACCAGTGAGGCGGCCGCTTCCTCCCCGGAGGGGAGGAGTCCGCGCGCAGCGCGGGCGGTGGGGCCGTTCGATGGCGAAGCGAGCGGCGTCGCCGCCCTCCCCACTCTCCGGCCTTCGGCCGTCGTCCTCCCCTGCGGGGAGGAGGTGGTCGGAGGGCGTCATCGCTCCGTCGCGCCCGAGGTGATCCCATGCCCAGCGCCCTGATCCTCGGCCTCGCCGGGACCGTTCTCGCGCCGGAGGAGGCCGCCTTCTTCCGGGATGCGGACCCGTGGGGCTTCATCCTGTTCAAGCGCAACGTCGGGAGCCCCGACCAGGTGCGTGCGGTCTGCGCTGCGCTGCGCGAGACGGTCGGGCGCGACGCGCCGGTCCTCGTCGACCAGGAGGGCGGGCGCGTGCAGCGGCTCGGGCCGCCGCACTGGCCGGCGCATCCCCCCGCGGCCGTCTACCACCGGCTCGACCGCCCGCTCAAGGAGCGGCTCGACCTCTGCCGCCTCGGAGCCCGGCTGATCGCCGCCGAGCTCGCCGACGTGGGGATCGACGTCGACTGCGTGCCCTGCCTCGACGTGCCGGTGCCGGGCGCCCACGGCATCATCGGCGATCGCGCCTATGCCGACACGCCCGCCCTGGTCGCCCGCTACGGCCGCGCCGCCGCGGACGGGCTCCTCGACGAGGGCGTGCTGCCGGTGATCAAGCACATCCCCGGCCACGGCCGCGCCGGCGTCGACAGCCACCTCGCGCTGCCGCGGGTCGAGACGACGCGCGAGGAGCTCGAGGCCAGCGACCTCGCGCCTTTCGTGGCGCTGGCGGACATGCCGCTCGGCATGACCGCCCACGTGGTCTACACCGCCGTCGACGGGCACGATCCCGCGACGACCTCCCGGCGGGTGATCGCCGAGGTGATCCGCCGCGACATCGGCTTCGACGGGCTGCTGATGACCGACGACCTCGGCATGAAGGCGCTCGCCGGCGGCTTCGACGCCCGCGCCCGTGCGGCGCTGGAGGCGGGCTGCGACGTCGTCCTGCACTGCTCGGGCGCCATGGACGAGATGCGCGCCGTCGCCTCCGCCACGCCGGCGCTCGCGGGCGACGCCGCCCGGCGGGCGGACGCCGCGCTCGCGATGCGCGCGCGCCGGGCCGATCCGCTCGATCCTGTGGATGCCCGCGCCCGCCTCGCCGCCGCGCTCGCGTCCGTGCTTGCTACCGACACCCGAACCGGGTGATTCTCTCCTGCTGGCGCAGGAAGGGATCCGGGTTGGGAATCGCACGCACCATCGGCTTCGACGAGGAGGACCGTGCGCCCGTCCGCGAGGACGGCGAGCCGGCGCTCGTCGTCGACGTGGGGGGCTACGAGGGACCGCTCGACCTGCTGCTCGACCTCGCCCGGCGGCAGAAGGTGGACCTGCGCGAGATCTCGATCCTGGCGCTCGCCGAGCAGTACATCGCCTTCGTCGAGGAGGCGCGGCGGATGCGGCTCGAGCTCGCGGCGGACTATCTCGTGATGGCCGCCTGGCTCGCCTACCTGAAGTCGCGCCTGCTGCTGCCCGAGCCGCCGAAGGGCGAGGAGCCCTCCGCCGAGGAGCTCGCCACCGCGCTCGCCGAGCGCCTGCGCCGGCTCGAGCTGATCCGCGCCGCCGGCCGGGCGCTCGACGCGCGCACGCGGCTCGGCCGCGACGTGCACGCCCGCGGCGCGCCCGAGCCGATCATGGTGCGCACCCGCCCGCTCTACGAGGCGAGCCTCTACGATCTCCTCAAGGCCTATGCCGGGCAGCGCCAGAAGCAGGTCGCCTCCCGCGTCACCTTGCGGCGGCGGGTGGTCTGGTCGCTGGCGGAGGCGCGCGAGGCGCTGGAACGGATCGTCGGGCACGCGGTGGACTGGCTCGTGCTGGACGAGTGGCTGCTGCGCTGGGCGGCGACGCCGGCGGAGCGCGCGACGGTGCGCGCCTCGGCGCTCTCCGCCTCCCTCGAGCTCGCCCGCGAGGGGCGTGTGGCGCTGCGCCAGGAGCGCGCCTTCGGGCCGATCTGGCTCAAGGCATCCGGCGAGAAGCGGGCGGAGCCGGCCTCGGAGCCGGTCTCGGAGGCTCGGCCATGAACGCCGATCGCCGCTTCGCGGCGCTCTCCGAGCGGCTCTCCACCGAGATCGCGCAGGCCCGGCAGCACGCCGAGCACCTGCGCATGGCGGAGGCGCTGCTCTTCGCCAGCGCCGTGCCGCTCTCCGAGGCGGAGCTCGTGGAGAAGCTGCCGGCGGGGGCGCGGGTGCCGCGGCTGATCGAGGATCTCGAGGCCTACTACGCGGGGCGCGGGGTCAACCTCGTGCGGGTCGCCGGCGGCTTCGCCTTCCGCACCGCGGGGGATCTGTCCTGGCTGATGGCCAAGGACGTGGTCGAGCCGCGCAAGCTCTCGCGCGCGGCGCTGGAGACGCTCGCCATCGTCGCGTACCACCAGCCGGTGACCCGCGCCGAGATCGAGGAGATCCGCGGCGTGTCCACCTCGAAGGGCACGCTCGACACCTTGATCGAGGCCGGCTGGGTGCGCCTGCGCGGCCGCCGCCGCGCCCCGGGCCGCCCGGTCACCTACGGCACGACCCGCGCCTTCCTCGACCATTTCGGCCTCGACGCCATCGGCGACCTGCCGGGGCTCGAGGAGCTGAAGGGCTCGGGCTTCTTCGACGGCCGCCTGCCGCCGGGACTGTCCGTGCCGCTTCCCTCGGACGACGACACGCTGCGCGAGGACGAGGAGCCGCTCGAGGCGGACGACCTGTTCGTGCCACTGGAGGTGGAGCGCGACGACGACGAGGACTCGGGCGAGGACGAGGGCGACAACGGGGACGACGCGTAGGACGCGCGCGACGTGGAGGTGGTCCTCGACGATGTCGAACCTTGTCCTTCCCTGTAGGGGATGGATCGGCGCGCAGCGCCGAGACGGATGGGGCGCGCGGCACGCGCGTTCGGCGCAGCCGAAATGCGCCGGCGGCCGCGGGCAAGGTGGTTTTCCGCTTTGCGGAACGCGTCGCTCTCGCGCCGCGCCCCATCCGTCACGCCGCCTCCGGCGGCGCGCCACCTTCCCCTGCAGGGAAGGAGAAAGGCCTGCGTCGACTCTCCGAACCAGCCATTCCGAGGGAGTCGAGAGAGCCGGGCAGCGCCCGCACCGTCAGATGTCGAGGTCGATCGTCTCGGCGAAGGCGGCGCGCTCGGAGATGAAGGCGAAGCGGGCCTCGGGCTTGTTGCCCATCAGCCGCTCGATGGCGTCCGACGTCGCCTCGCGGTCGTCGGCGACGATGGCGACGCGCAGGAGCTTGCGCTTGGCCCGGTGCATCGTCGTCTCCTTGAGCTGCGCCGGCATCATCTCGCCCAGCCCCTTGAAGCGGCTGACCTCGACCTTCGCGTTCGCCTTGAACTCGCTCCTCGTCAGCCGCTCGCGCTCCGCCTCGTCGGCGGCATAGACCGACTTCGCGCCGTGGGTGAGCTTGTAGAGCGGCGGGACCGCCAGGTAGAGGTGCCCGCCGTCGATCAGCCGCGGCATCTGGCGGTAGAAGAAGGTGATCAGAAGGGAGGCGATGTGGGCGCCGTCGACGTCGGCGTCCGTCATGATGATCACCTTCTCGTAGCGAAGGTCGTCGTCGCGGTAGTGCGCCCCCGTCCCGCAGCCCAGCGCCTGGACGAGATCGGCGAGCTGCTGGTTCGCCGCGAGCTTGTCGCGCCCGGCCGAGGCGACGTTGAGGATCTTGCCGCGCAACGGCAGCACCGCCTGCGTCTGCCGGTCGCGCGCCTGCTTGGCGGAGCCGCCGGCCGAGTCGCCCTCGACGATGAACAGCTCGGAGCCCGCCGCGCCGGCGTTCGAGCAGTCGGCGAGCTTGCCGGGAAGCCTGAGCTTGCGCGTCGCGGACTTGCGCGCGACCTCCTTCTCCTGGCGTCGCCGCAGCCGCTCCTCGGCGCGGTCGATCACCCAGTCGAGCAGCTTCGCCGCCTGCGCCGGGGAGGACGCCAGCCAATGATCGAAGGCGTCGCGCACGGCGCTCTCGACGATGCGCGAGGCCTCGAGCGTGGCGAGCTTGTCCTTGGTCTGACCCTGGAACTCCGGCTCGCGGATGAAGACCGAGAGCATCGAGGCGCAGGTGACCATGACGTCGTCCGCCGTCACCGCGCTCATGCGCTTGTTCTGGTTCACCCGCTCGGCGTGGTCGCGCAGCCCGCGCAGCAGCGCGATACGAAGGCCGGATTCGTGGGTGCCGCCCTCGGGCGTCGGGATCGTGTTGCAGTAGGACGAGGAGAACCCGTCCTCGCCGTTGGCGAGCCAGGCGATCGCCCATTCGAGGGAGCCGTGGCCGCCCGGCTTCTGAATCTTGCCGGAGAAGAGCTGGTCGGCGACGAGGTCCTTGCCGGCGATCTCGGCGGACAGGTAGTCGCTCAGGCCGTTGGGGAACTTGAAGGTCGCCTCCGCCTCGTAGCCCTCGCCGGGGACGACGAGGGACGGGTCGCAGCGCCAGCGGATCTCGACGCCGCCGAAGAGGTACGACTTCGAGCGCGCCATCTTGAACAGGCGCAAGGGCGAGAACTTCGCCTGCTCCCCGAAGATCTGCGCGTCCGGCTTGAAGCGCACCCGCGTGCCGCGGCGGTTGTGCACGCGTCCTACCGTCTCCAGCGGGCCGAGCGCGTGGCCGCGCGAGTAGACCTGCCGGTAGAGCGTCTGCCCGCGGGCGACCTCGACCTCGAGCCGCTCGGAGAGCGCGTTGACGACGGAGACGCCCACGCCGTGCAGGCCCCCCGACGTCTCGTAGACCTTCGAATCGAACTTGCCGCCGGCGTGCAGCGTGGTGAGGATCACCTCGAGCGCGGACTTGCCCGGGAACTTCGGATGCGGGTCGATCGGGATGCCGCGGCCGTTGTCGGTGACGGTGATGAAGCCGTCCGTCCCGAGCTCCACCTCGATGAAGCTGGCGTGGCCCGCCACGGCCTCGTCCATCGAGTTGTCGATCACCTCGGCGAAGAGGTGGTGCAGCGCCTTCTCGTCGGTGCCGCCGATATACATGCCCGGGCGCCGACGAACCGGCTCGAGCCCCTCCAGCACCTCGATGGAGGAGGCGTCGTAGCCGTCCTCGCCCGGGGAGCCCTGCGCGTGACCCGGCGCCGCCTTCCCGGCCGCGCGCGCGCCGCGCCTCGCCGCGGGCGCGCCCCCGCGCTCGTCCAGCTTGCGCGCCGCCCCGCCCTCGAAGAGATCGTCCCCGTTCGCCATGAAGCCGCTCGTCTCCGTCGCCCGAATCGGTCCTCGCGCGCGGACGCGCGCCGCCTGCCTCTATAGGAGAACAAAAGACCAACTGCAAAACCGAACCGGCCCGCGGGCGCGCCTGTGCGCACTTCTCCACAGGCCGCGCCGCCGCGGGCCCCTTGCCTCGGGGCGGCACCGGGCCGATGTAGGGTCCATGCTGCCGAATTTCGACGAGATCGTCGCGAACCTCGAGTTCCTCGACGATTGGGAAGAACGCTACCGCTACGTGATCGAGCTCGGGCGCCTGATGCCCGAGCTGCCGGAGGACGCGCACACGGAGGCGAACCGGGTGCACGGCTGCGCGAGCCAGGTCTGGCTCGAGACCCGCCGCGAGGGCGAGGCGGGCGATCCCGTGCTCGTCTTCCGCGGGGATTCCGACGCGCACATCGTGCGCGGCCTCGTGGCGCTGCTGGTCGCGCTCTATTCCGGCAGGCCGGCCTCCGAGATCTCGAGCACGGACGCCGTGGAGATCTTCGATCGGCTCGGCCTGCGCGAGCACCTCACCCCCCAGCGCTCGAACGGCGTGCGCGCCATGGTCGAGCGCATCCGCCGCGACGCGATCGCCGCCAAGGCGGAGTGAGCGCGCGTTCGCCGGCCGGTCACACGGCGATGGGCGCCCTGATGGCCGGGTGCGGGTCGTAGCCCTCGATCGCGATGTCCTCGAAGCGGAAGGCGAAGAGGTCGGTCACGTTTGGGTTCAGCACGAGGCGGGGGAGGGGGCGCGGCTCGCGGCGGAGCTGCTCGCGCGCCTGATCCAGGTGGTTCGAATAGAGGTGCGCGTCGCCCAGCGTGTGGACGAAGTCGCCGACGCCGAGCCCGGTCGCCCGCGCGATCATGTGCGTGAGGAGCGCGTAGCTCGCGATGTTGAAGGGCACGCCCAGGAACACGTCGGCCGAGCGCTGGTAGAGCTGGCAGGAGAGCCGGTTTTCCGCGACGTAGAACTGGAACAGGCAGTGGCAGGGCGCGAGCGCCATGCGGTCGAGATCCGCCGGGTTCCAGGCGGAGACGACGAGGCGGCGCGAATCGGGATTGCGGCGGATCTCGTCGACGACCCACTCGATCTGGTCGATCGTGCCGCCGTCGGGCTTCTCCCACGAGCGCCACTGCTTGCCGTAGACCGGCCCGAGCTCGCCGTCCGCGTCCGCCCACTCGTCCCAGATGGTGACGCCGTTCTCCTGGAGCGTGCGCACGTTGGTGTCGCCGGCCAGGAACCAGAGCAGCTCGTGTACGATGGAGCGGATGTGCAGCTTCTTCGTCGTGACCAGCGGAAAGCCCTCGGCCAGGTCGAAGCGCATCTGGTGGCCGAACACGGACCGCGTCCCCGTTCGCGTGCGGTCGGACTTCTCGACGCCGGCGTCGAGGATGCGCCGGAGGAGGTCGTGGTACTGATGCATGGGGCGGGCTCCCGTGGGGGCGCGATGATAGCGCGGGTGTCCTGCGCTCGCACCCGACCTCCTCGCATTTCCACAGGACGACGATAAGTCGCTTCCGCCCGTCAGCTCCTCCGGTCCAGCATGACGAATGCGAGGAACGCACGTTTGTCGCGTTCGCCGACCCGCTGAAAGCGCACGATCGCGATCTCTGCTGATGCGACGTCGGCGAGCACCTCCGAGGAGCGAAAGCTGCAACACGGGTCGTAGTCGGCCGCATGACGCTTGGTCTGCAGGCGCACGACGAGGTTGGCGAACTCCGCGAGGTCGCTCGACGGGAGTGCGAGAATCTCCAATGATCGGCAGGCGCGCTTCAGAGAGCCGTGATTGAGCGATCGGTAGACATGCTGCCAGGCCGGTTCGCTTCGGCCCGTCGTCGTCTCGCCGACGAGCAGGTCGGCCGCGCTTCGGCACAGACAGTGGAAGACGGCGTAGTAGGCGGTGCTCATCGCACGTTTCAAGCCGGCTTGCGACGATCCTGGCTCGCCGGTCGCGAGGAATGCGGCTAGCGCGATCAGCTCAAGCGGCTGCAGGTCGCAATCCTCCTGCCTCCGACGCCGAGACGAACCGCAGAACCGGGAACGCCTCCTCGCCTGCGGCGGCGAGAGCATTCCGCAGGTGGCGCGTCAGCGCGGCGGTCTCCCACGCATCGAGCGCGAGGGCGTCTCCGGCCGCCACGAGCGTGATGTCGAGAATGGGGTCGCCGTCGTGATCGGTCGCGCGAAACGCGTGGGCGGTGCCGATCTGCGGGCCGCGGGTGAGCCGTTCACGCGACACGCGCATGGTGAGGCGCTCGATTGCGCGGTCCGTCAACGCCGATCCCATTCGCTGCATTCCTCGCGACGGATAGCTCGGTGGCGGCAACGGACATGCAAGATGCCGTTGCCGTCATCCGCAGGTTAGTATCGTCGCGAGGCGGGCGTCAACGTCGGATTCGCATCCGACCTGCACCCGAGACCCCCCTCACGCCGCATACCGGAACGTCGCCGCCGCCTTCAGCCCTTCGGGCAGGCGGTCGGCATGGGCGGCGAGCACCCGCCCGCCGGTGCGCACGGTGCGGCCGACGATCTCGTCGAGCACGTCGTAGGTGGCGACGCTCGCCTCCTCGCCTGGCACGAAGGAGCCGATGCCGTCCTCGAGCCGGCCGTAGACCGTCTCGTCCAGCGAGACGACGAGGGTGTCGACGCGGCCCTCCTCGGCGGCGCGGGCGATCTCCGAGAGGTCGCTCGAGCCCTTGCCGACGTTGCGCAGCTCGTCGACCCGCGCGAGCGCCTCCGCCAGCGCCCGGTCGAAGCGCGCGTCGACGATGGCGCGGGCGCGCTCGGCGATCTCCTCGTCACCGGTGCGGCTCTGGTTGCCCGCGATCGCCTCCTCGGCGAGGTGCGGATAGGTGTTCACCTCCCGGTAGAAGCCGAGGATCGACTCGACGCCGGCCAGCACGAGCGGCGTGCGCCGGCCCTGGAGCACGCGGCGCATCACCTGCTCGACATGGTGCGCGAACTGGCGCTGGCGGATCTTCTTCTCGCTCGACTGCTGGATGCCGGAGGTGACCGTGTTCTCCGGCGTGCGCTCGTGCTCGACGAAGTCGTCGAGGTCCTTCGGCAGGCCGGTGTCCTCCACCTCGGTCACCTGCCCCTCGTCGACGCGCAGGAGCCGCACGCGTCGCTGCTCGAGCTCGAGCACGTAGGCGTCGTGGCGATTGGTCAGCAGCGGGGCGAGCGGCTTGATGTGGAAGCGGTCCGAGATCTCGATGCGGCGCGCGAGCGTCTCGGGCAGGCGTACGGTGCGCAGCATGCCCGGCTTGACGAAGACCACGAGGCCGTTCGCCACCCACTTCCAGAACGTGCCGTCCTCCTCGAGCGCCCGGAGCCGCTCGTCGATGTCGGCGATCGCGGCCTTGTCGAGGCCGGCGGCCTCGAGGCGTCGCACCGCCTCCTCGCGCAGATCGCGCAGGGCGAGCGTGTCCTCGCGCAGCGACGGGATGGTGGCGGGCTGGGTCGGCATCGTGAGGGTCACGCAGGGCGTCCCGCGCTGCGCGTCGAGCCGGCGCAGGTCGTCCTCGGTGACGGGGTCGAGATGCAGCATGTCCGGTCTCCCTGTTTCGGCGCCTGCTTCCTCTCCGAGGCCCGGGCGCGGCGGCGCGACGGGCCTCGGGTGTCGGTGTGAGACGTGTGCGGCGCCGTCCCGGTTCCGCGTCTTCGGGACACCGCCGCGGGGCGAAGGCACCTTTGCCGGCGTGCGCCCTTCGCGGGCGCCGCGCGATGGCGTATGGCTGGCGCCGACCCGTCGATCGATCACCCCGAAGAGGACGACATCATGGCCGACATCACCCGCGCCCAGGCGCGCACCATCGTCGAGACCGCGCTCGCCACGGGCCGCGAGCGCGGCTTCAAGCCCCTCGCCATCGCCGTCTACGACGCCCGCGGCGCGCTCAAGGCCTTCGAGGCGGAGGACGGCACGTCCCTCAAGCGGGGCGAGATCGCCATGGGCAAGGCCTTCGCGGCGGTGGCGCTCGGCGTGCCCTCGCGCACCATCAACGCGATGGCGCTGGAGCGCCCGCACTTCGTCGGCGCCCTCGGCGCCGTCGTCGGCGGGCCGTTCGTGCCGGTGCCGGGCGGCGTGCTCGTGAAGGCGAGCGACGGGACGCTCGCCGGCGCCGTCGGCATCTCGGGCGACACGTCCGACAACGACGAGGCGGCGGCGCTCGCCGGCATCGCAGCCGCCGGGCTCGAGGGCGTCACCGGCGCCTGAGCCGCGGCGGCGGACGACCTATCGGTCCTCCACCACGAAGACGCCGCGTGCGGGGTCCGTCCCGTCCGGGTCGGCGCAGGCGAAGGCGTGCTCGCCCGCCTCGTCCGTCTGGAACACGATCTGGCCGATCGTGCCGGGCGCGACGATCCAGGCGCCCTGCGCGTCGTCGTACGCGGTGTCGACGGCGCTCGCGACCGTCGCCTCGTCGATGAGCGTCGGCGCGGCGAAGGCGCCGACCGTCTCTGTCCCGTTGACGATCTGGAGCGTCAGCTGCTCCCCTGCGGGGAGCGGGGCGCGGTCCGGGCGGCAGACGATCCGGCCGTCTTCCACGCTCATGGCGATCTCGACGGCGACCGGCCGGGCCGGATCGGCGATCGGCACGTCGGCCGTCGGCGCGCCGGGCTGGACCTGCGCCTGGGCGGGCGCGACCACGGCGAAGCAGGCGAGCCCGAAGGCGGCGAGGACGGCGTCGCGCACCCGCGCGCAGTTCGCCTCGCGGGTGTCGATGGCCCGGGCCCGGGCGGCCCCGGTGGCGGCGGTGCTCTCGCCACGAGCCGGCAAGGGCGATGTCATGAAGAATCTCCCGAAATACGTCCGTATCGAACATCGAACACGGAGCGAACGCGGGCTCGCCGCGCGGCGTTCCGGAGGGCGGTGCGGAGGAGGGGCGGAACGGGACGGCGCCCGCGCCGTTCGCCAACGAGCGCGGGCGCGCCGGTCGTCGAGGAGCCCGCGAGGGAGGAGAGCCGTGACCCTGCGAGACGCGCCCCGCATCCCGACGTTCGCCGCCGCCGGGCTCGCCCTCGCGGCACTGGCCGCGCCCGCCGCCGCCGACGATCCGCCCCTCGCGGAGGGGCGATCCGCGCAGGTCGAGGCGCCCGCGACCGGCGACCTGCCGCGGGGCGACGCCGTCCTCGACGCGATGCCGCTCTTCACCGGCGCGATCGGGGACGCCGCCGGGAGCGGGGAGGGCGTTCTGGAGACGCCCGCTCTCGGCGACCGCCCGACACCGGCCGAGGCGCGCCGGCGCGGCGAGGTCGGAGAGACGCGGATGCGCCCGCGAGGCGGCTCCGCCACGGGCGGCAAGCCGGACGTGCCGCCGGAACGCTGACGCCTCGCCCGGCGGGCCGACCGCGGAAGCATCCGCGTGGGGCATTCGCGCACATGCGCACTGTGGATTGGGGTGGAAATCCCGTACTTACGGCACCTCGGGTCGAGACGCGCGGCGCGTCATTTGTTAGACACTCCGTGAAGACGTGCCCGCCGCGTTCGGAATCGCGGCGCGCGCGCGCCTTTTTGCGAGCCGGTGTCTTTACAAGGCCCAGGTTTTTGGGCACTCTCGCGTGCGAGGGCGGAAGTAAACCGCCTCGTCGACCGCTTTAAAAGCAATTCTATGCGATACGCCAGAAGAGCCAAGAGACCGGTCTGAGGGGTGCTTGTTTTCGGACCGGATCATTGCGCCTCGTCGCGATCAGCTCCAGTCCCGAAACACACGTGTGGGCGTTCAACGTCAGCTGCAAGAGCGCGAGAGCGAGAGAATACATGGGTCGAGGTCGAGAGTTCCGCGATTCGGGCCGTCGTGGGTTCGATGATGATTTCGGTCAGCGTCGCGCTGACTTCTTCGAGCCGCGCGCGGAACGCGGCTCCTTCGGTGGCGGCGCCCCCAGCGCGCCGCGCCCCGTCGGCGGACCGCTCGTCGACGCCGTCGTCAAGTGGTTCAACCCCGAGAAGGGCTTCGGCTTCGTCGAGGTCGCGGACGGCACCGGCGACGCCTTCCTGCATATCCGCGCGGTCGAGGCCGCCGGCCACAGCGACCTGCAGCCGGGCACCCGGCTCGAGGTCCGCACCGCACAGGGCCAGAAGGGGCCGCAGGTCACGGAGGTGATCTCGGTCGACACCTCCACGGCCGAGGCGCCCGCGCCGCGTGCGCCCGGCGGCTTCGGTGCCGGCCCCGGCGCCGCGCGTCGTCCGCCGCGTCCCGGCTTCGGTGCCGGCGGTGGTGGTGGTGGTGGTCCGCGCCACACCGGGCCGACGACGGAGCTCATGGGCACCGTCAAGTGGTACAACCCCACGAAGGGCTTCGGCTTCATCGTGGCGGAGGACGGCGGCAAGGACGTCTTCATCCACCGCTCGGTGCTGATGCGCGCGAACCTGCCCGACCTGATCGAAGGACAGCCCGTTCGCATGGGCGTCGTCGACGGCATGAAGGGCCGCGAGGCCGCCACGATCGAGCTCGGCGACGCCTGAGCGACGGTCGATGACGTGATCAGGAGGGGCGGGTCCCGCGAGGGGCCCGCCCTTTCGCGTTCTCCGGCACGGATCCTGCCGGCACGGATCCCTGCCCGGCACGGATCCTCCCCGGTGGGGGCGTCCGCGCGCGGCGCGGACCGTGGGGCCGTCCGAGATCGCGGCGAGCCGTATCGCCGCAGGCCCCGTTCTACGGTCTGCGTCCTCCCCCGCGGGGAGGGGGCGGGGTGGCGCCGCGGGGGTGCGTCGTGCGAAAATGCGGCGCGCGGCGGAACGGGGGCGGCTCTTGGCGAGAGGCTGTGACGCACACACGAGGTGGAGGGCGTGCGCATGACGCGCTGGCTCACCGGCTTCCTCGTGCTCGCGGCGCTCTTGACGCTGACCCGCGAGGCGGTGCTGACGCTCGGAGAAATTCGTCGGCGCCGGCGCGCGAGGCTCGCCGACGAGCTTGACGGCGCGGCCTTGGAACACGACATCGCCCAATGGCGACGCTCGACCGGGCGGCGCCTCTGGATCCAGCTGGTGGGCGTTCCCCTCCTGCTCGTCGGCATTCTCATCTTGGTCGGAGTCTTCGGATGAAGGACATGTTTCGCGGCACGCTGGTGAAGGTGCTGCTTCTCCTGATCGTGCTCCTGCCACTGGGCGCCTTCCTGCACTACAACCTGCCCGGCTACGACGTGGTGCGCATCACCTCGACCGACATCCGCCGCGTCGACCGCGACGGCGAGGCCGCCAACAACGAGCTGCCGGGCGCCACGCGCGACGTCTACGTGATCTTCGCGGAGGACCCGGAGAGCGGCGCAGCGCGCGTCTACTACAACGAGGATACCGGCTGGGGCTTCCCCTGGTACTTCAAGTTCGATTCCGCCAACGTCCACCAGCGCGCCGGCGCCATTGCCCGGGAGGCCGACAACCGCGCCCTCGTCACGCATTACGGCTGGCGTGTGCCGATGCTCTCGTGGTTCCCCAACGCCGTCTCCGTGGAGCGCGTGGAGCCCGGCTACACGCCGATCCCGTGGTTCAACATCGTCTTCTTCGTCCTCCTGGCGGCGGTGATCGGCTGGATCTGGTGGTCGGTGGCGCGCTGGCGCCGTCGGCGCACGGCGTCCCTCTGACGCCGCGATGAGGCTCGAGGCGCGGCTCGCGACGGGGACGATCGGCGTCACCGTCGCGCGGAGCCTGCGCGCGCCGGGAGATCTGTTCGGCTTCGCCGAGCGGCGCAACCCCAAGCGCGCCTTCCTTTTCGTCTCGAAGGTGCTCGGGCGCCACATCCCCGTGGCGCCGTCGATCATGCGCGCGGCGACCCGCGACCTGGCGGCGGCGATCCCGGCGGACCTGCCGGGGCCGGTGCTCGTCGTCGGCATGGCCGAGACCGCGATCGCGCTCGGCGCCGGCGTGCAGCAGGACTATGTCGCCGCCACCGGGCGCGACGACGTCCTCTACCTGCCCACCACCCGCCATCCCCTCGGCTCGCCTCTGTGGCTGACCTTCGAGGAGGAGCACAGCCACGCGACGCGTCACCTCGTCCACGCCCCCGTCGACCCCGCGCTCGCGGCGCTGGCGCGCGGGGCGAGGAGCCTCGTCCTCGTCGACGACGAGGCCTCGACCGGCAGGACCTTCCTCAACCTCGCCCGCGCCTTGCGCGAGGCGGGTCTCGCGCCGGAGCGCATCGTGCTCGCGACGCTCACCGACTGGTCGGGCGGGGAGGCGGCGCGCGCGCTCGCTGCGGAGAATGCGACGTTGCTCGAGGGGAGCTACGTGTGGCAGCCCGTTCCCGGCGCGCCGCTCCCCGAGATGCCGGCGGTCGACGTCACCGCGCGCGGGGCCCATTCGCCCGATCCGGCGCGGGACTGGGGTCGGCTCGGCGTGCGGACGCACCGCCCTCCGGCTGTCGCCGGCCTCGCGCCGCGGCCGGGCGAGCGCATCCTCGTGCTGGGGACGGGCGAGTACGTCTTCCCGCCCTTCCTGCTGGCCGAAGCGCTCGAGGCCATGGGCGCCGACGTGCGCTTCTCCGCCGTCACGCGCTCGCCCATCGCGGTCGGCCACGCCATCGGGACGGCGCTCGCCTTCGGCGACAATTACGGCCTCGGCATCCCGAACTTTCTCTACAACGTCACGCGCGAGCCCTACGATCGCATCCTCGTCTGCGTCGAGACCGGGAGCGCCGCGCTCGACCCGGCGCTCGTGGCGGCGCTCGGGGCGCAGGTCCTGGAGGACGCGGAGATCCAGCCATGAGCCGGCCCATCGTCTTCGTCGATCTCGACGACACGCTGTTCCAGACGCGCGCCAAATGCCCGCCCGACGCGCCCGAGGACGCACTCACCCTCGCCGCGCGCGCGACCAACGGTGCGCACTCGCTGATGACGCGCCGCCAGAAGGCGTTCGTGGACTGGCTGATCGCCACGGGCGAGACCATCCCCGTCACCGCCCGCTCGCGCGAGGCCTATTCCCGCGTGGCGATCCCGTTCGCCTCCTTCGCCATCGTCTCGAACGGCGCGGTGATCCTCGACGCCGCGGGCGTGCCCGATACGGGCTGGGCGGAGGTGATGGCGCGGGATCTCGGCGCCCACGAGGAGACGCTGGCGGCGCTCCTCGCCCAGGGCCGGGCGGCGGCGGAGACGGCCGGGATCGACGCGCGCTCCTGGATCGTCGCCGAGGAGACGGTCTCGACCTACGCCGTGTTCAAGCAGAACGACGGGGACGGCACGCGCCTCCCCGAGATCGCGGACGCGCTCGCCACCACGTTCGACCTCGCCGGCTGGACGGTGCATCACAACGGCAACAATCTCGGCCTGCTGCCGCCGGCGCTCTCGAAGCGCCGCGCGGTGGCCCATCTCCTGGAGCGGCTGCGCGCCGACGCGCCGGACCGGCCCTCGCTCGGCTTCGGCGACAGTCTCACAGACCTCCCCTTCCTCGCGGCCTGCGACTTCTGGGGCGTGCCGGCGAGAAGCCAGCTCGCGCGGGCGCTCGACGGGGGAAGCCCGCCGCACGGGGGAGGGTCGTGATGGATGGCGGCTTTCCCGGCTCCTTCGCCGAGGGCGACATCGCCTTCCTGCTCACGCCGCTCGCCCTCGCCGAGACGCCCGCCGAGGAGAAGGAGCGGGCGATCCAGTCCGGCGCGCGCCACTATTCCGAGATGATCGGCCGCGAGGAGCCTCCCTCGGCCGCCTATCGCGCGCTCTACGCGGACGCGCTCGCCCGCCACGCCCCGCGGGCGGCCCGGGAGATCGCGGGGCTGGCGAAGGGGCTCGCCGCGGCGATCGACGGGCCGATCACGCTGCTGAGCCTCGTGCGCGCCGGCGCGCCGCTGGGCGTGCTGCTCAAGCGCGCGCTCGCGGCGCTCGGGCGCGACGTGGATCATGCCGGCGTCTCGATCATCCGGGACCGGGGCATCGACGCCGTCGCGCTCGCCCATGTCGCCGCGCGGCGCCCGACCGGGGGCGCCGTCTTCGTCGACGGCTGGACCGGCAAGGGCGCGATCGCCGGCGAGCTCGCGCGCACGCTCGAAGGACGCACCGACTGGGCGCCCCGCCTGGTGACGCTCGCCGACCCCTGCGGCCGCGCCTGGCTTTCGGCCTCGGGCGAGGACTGGCTGATCCCGTCCGGCATCCTCGGCGCCACCGTCTCGGGCCTCGTCTCGCGCACGATCCTCAACGAGGCGGTTCGTCCGGGCGACTTCCACGGCTGCCGCGTCTGGGACCACCTCGCCGCGTACGACGTCACCCGCGATCACGTCGAGACGCTCTGGGCGCGCGTCGCGCCCGCCCTGCGCGATCCCGCCGTCCGGCCGATGCAGCCCGAGGATCCCGACCGGGCGCGGCGCCGGGACGCCTCCCGCGCGGTCGTGGCCGGGGTCGCGGAGCGCTTCGCGGTGGACAACCACAACCGCATCAAGCCCGGCATCGCCGAGGCGACGCGCGCGGTCTTGCGCCGGGTGCCCGAGCGGGTTTTCGTGGCGTCCGCGGCGGACCCCGACTGCGCGGCGCTCGTTCATCTCGCGCGCGAGCGCGACGTTCCGCTGGAGGAGGCGGGCGAGGCGATCGCCCCCTACCGCGCGCTGACCTTGATCCGGAGGGTGTCGTGACGAAGACCGCGCATGACGTCGTCTCTCCCGCCCGCGGCATCGACCCGCTCGCGCTCGGCGCGACGCTCTACGTCCCCGCGACGCGGCCCGACATCCGCGCCGTGGCGACGGGCGCGAAGCTGTCGGGCCTGCGCTCGATCGTGCTCTGCCTCGAGGACGCCGTCGCCGAGACCGACATCGGCGACGCGCTGGCGAACCTGCGCGGGCTCCTCGCCGCGCTCGAGCGCATCGACGCGCCGACGCCGGACGCGCCGCTGCTGTTCGTGCGCCCGCGCTCGCTCGCCATGGCGCGCGAGATCGCCGCGCTCCGGGGCGCCGAGCGGCTCGCGGGGCTGGTGGCGCCCAAGGTGCGCCCCGGCGAGGTGGCCGCCTGGGTCGCCGCGCTCGGCGGGCGCGATCTCCTCCTGATGCCGACGCTGGAAACGCCGGAGGTGTTCGATCCATCCGCCATGCGCGACCTGCGCGACGAGCTCGTGGCGGAGGCGCGCGGGCGCGTGCTGGCGCTGCGCATCGGCGGCAACGACCTCCTCGCCTGCCTCGGCCTGCGGCGCATGCCCGGCGAGACGCTCTACGAGGGGCCGCTCGGCCCGCTCGTCGCCCAGCTCGCGGGACTGATGATCCCGGCCGGCTTCGCGCTCACCGCGCCGGTGTTCGACATCGTGCGCGACCCCGCGACGCTCGCCCGCGAGGCGGCCCGCGACGTCGCCTTCGGCCTGTCCGGCAAGACCGCCATCCACCCGATGCAGGTGGCGATCATCCACGCCGCCTACGCCGTGCGCGCCGACGATCTGGCGAGCGCGCGGGCGATCCTGCAGGAGGATGCGCGCGCCGTCTTCCAGCACGCGGGCGCCATGTGCGAGCCGACCGTTCATCGCGCCTGGGCCCGCCGCGTCGTCGCCCGCGCCGCCCTCTACGGCGTCGCCGAGGAGGCCTGGGCGGCGGATGCGACGGGGTGAGGCCGCCTCAGCGCTTGGGGCCGAGCGTCAGCTTCTGGACGCCGCCCGTGGCGCGGGTGGGCTTCCTGGCGGAGAGGACGCGGGAGTTCACCCCCTGCCAGGAGATCTCGCCGGAGAGACGGCCGAACTCGATCTTCGGGCAGCGGTCCATCACGACCCGCACGCCGGCCGCCTCCGCGCGGGCCGCGGCCTCGTCGTTGCGGACGGAGAGCTGCATCCAGATCGTACGCGGCTTCGGCTCGAGCGCCAGCGCCTCGTCGACGATGGGGCCGGCGGCCGCCGAGTTCCGGAAGATCTCGACCATGTCCACCGGGCGGTCGAGATCCGCGAGGCTCGCGTAGACGCGCTGGCCGAGGATCTCGCTGCCGGCCTGGCCGGGGTTGATCGGGATCACCTCGAAGCCGCGGCCGAGCAGATACTTCATCACGATGAAGCTCGGCCGCGCCGGGTTGCCGGACGCGCCGACGAGGGCGATCGATTTCGTCGTGGTGAGGACGTCGCGGATCAGGGCATCGGGATAGGCGAGGGGGGTGGCTGCTGTTCCGGAGGCGGAGGCTTCGTGGCTCATCGGTCTTCCCAGGCGGGCGGGCGCTTCTCGACGAAGGCGTTGATACCTTCTTCCGCATCGCGCGCCATCATGTTCTGCGCCATCACCCGCGCGGCGTAGTCGTAGGCCTCGGAGAGGCCCATCTCCGCCTGACGGTAGAACGCGCGCTTGCCGGTGGCGACGGTGAGCGTCGAGCGCCCGGCGATCGAGCGGGCGAGGGCGTCGGCCGTCGCGAGCGCCTCGCCGGCGGGGACGACGCGGTTGACGAGGCTGAGCCGGTAGGCCTCGCGGGCGTCGACCGGCTCGGCCAGCAGGAGCATCTCCATCGCGTGCTTGGGCGCGAGGTTGCGCGAGAGCGCCACCATCGGGGTCGAGCAGAACAGCCCGATATGGACGCCGGGCGTGGCGAACCGCGCGCCCTCGCCGGCCACCGCGAGATCGCAGGTGGCGACGAGCTGGCAGCCGGCGGCGGTGGCGACGCCCTCCACCGCCGCGATCACCGGCTGGGGCAGCGCCACGATCGCCTGCATCATCGCCGAGCAGCGCCGCATCAGGTCCTCGAAATAGGCCCGCCCGCGGTCGGCGTCGGCGCGCCGGGCGGTCATCTCCTTGAGATCGTGCCCCGCGCAGAAGGCCGGACCCTCGGCCGCGAGCACGACGCAGCGCACGGAGCGGTCGGCGGCGACCGCGCCGAGCGTCTCGTGGAGCAGCGCGATCGTGGCGTCCGAGAGCGCATTGCGGGCGCGCGGGCGGTCGAGGACGAGGGTGCACACGCCGTCGGCGTCGCTGCGGCGGAGCGGGGGCGCGTCGAGGCCGGTATGGGCGTTCATGCTCTCCTCCGCTGCGGACGGTGGGAAGGCGGGCGCGCTTGATCTCGCGGGGCGCGCGGGCTTGGATGCGTCGAGCGGGCGCGAGACCCGTGTCGTGCGAGGGGAGAGTGCCCGATGAGCGAGCGTCCGGCAATGCGCGAGAGCGCGACCCGGCCGGTGATGAGCGCGCCCGAGGTCGAGGCCTTCCTCGAGCGCGAGTTCCCGGAGATCTATCTCGACGGCCGGATCTGGCACGTGGAGGCGGTGGGGCCGCTCACGGCGCGGATGCGGCTCGACTTCCACCCGCGCCATGTCCGCCCGGGCGGCACGCTGTCGGGCCCGTCGATGATGACGCTCGCCGATCTCGCGCTCTACGTCGCGGTTCTCGCCAACGTCGGACCGGTCGCGCTCGCGGTGACGACGAACCTCTCCTTCAACTTCCTGCGCAAGCCGCCCCAGGCCGCCCTCGTCGCCGACACCCGCCTCCTCAAGCTCGGCCGCCGGCTCGCGGTGGGCGAGGTTACGATCCGCTCCGAGGGCGCGGACGAGCCGGTCTGCCACGCGACGGGGACCTACGCGCTGCCGGGGTGAGGCGGGCGCCGTCGGCGCTCGGCCGCCGGGACGAGGCGATGGGCGATGCCCCTCAGGCGAGGAGGTCGCCGGTCTCGCAGATCACCACGCCGGCGCGCTCGAGGTCGGCGAGCGCCTTGGCGAGCGACCCGTCCTGGTCGATCGCCCGGCAGGCGTCGATCACGACGACCGTCTCGAAGCCTTCCGCCCGCGCGTCGAGCGCGGTCCAGGCGACGCAGAAGTCCGTCGCCAGCCCGGCGCAGAAGACGCGCTTCAGCCCGCGCTCACGCAGGTAGCCGGCGAGGCCCGTGTGGGTGTGCCGGTCCGCCTCGCGGAAGGCGGAATAGCTGTCCACGTCCTTGTGGAAGCCCTTGCGGATGACGAGCTCGGCGGCGCTCGCGCAGTCGAGCCCACGCGAGATCTCCGCGCCGCGGGAGCCCTGGACGCAATGGTCCGGCCACAGGACCTGCGGCCCGTAGGGCATCTGGATCGTCTCGAACGCCGCCTTGCCCGGATGGCTCGAGGCGAAGGAGGCGTGGTGCGGCGGGTGCCAGTCCTGCGTCAGGACGAGGTGGCCGCGATGGCTGGCGAAGCGCCGGGCGAGCGCGTCGATCGGGGCGATCACGCCGTCGCCGTCCGCCACCGCCAGCGCCCCGCCGGGCAGGAAGTCGTATTGCACGTCGATCGCGAGGAGGACGTCCTCCTCGCCGAGCGTCGGGTCCATCTGGCGCTCCCTCGGCGTTTTCGTCGGCGTAGTCGGTGCCCGGGAGCGCGCGCGGCGTCCGAACGCCGCGCGCGCCGAGGCAGGGACGCGCGAGGCGCGTCAGTTCGGCAGCTGGGCCTCGATCCCCTGGACATAGAAGTTCATGCCGAGGATCTGCGCGTCGGAGAGGGCGCCGTCGCCTTCGCAGGGCACTTCCGACCCGTCCTGCGCGAAGACCGGGCAGGTGAAGGGGTGCAGCTCGCCGGACGCGATGGCGGCCTCGGTGGCGCGGGCCATCTCGGCGACCTCCTCGGGCATGTTCTTGTACTCGGCCATCTCCACCATGCCGGAATCGATACCGCCCCAGACGTCCTGCGACTCCCAGGTGCCGTCGAGCACGGCCTGGACCCGCTCGACGTAGTAGTCGTTCCAGTTGTCGACGATGGCGGTGAGCTGCGCCTCGGGCGCGAACCGCTCCATGTCGGAAGCCTGGCCGAAGCCGAGCGCGCCGCGGTCCGCGGCGGCCTGGAGCGGGGCCGGGCTGTCGGTGTGCTGGGTGATGACGTCGACGCCCTGGTCGAGCAGCGCCGTCGCGGCGTCCGCCTCGCGGGCGGGGTCGTACCAGGAGTTCACCCACACGACGCGCAGCTCGATGTCGGGGTCGATCGACTGCGCGCCGAGCATGAAGGCGTTGATGCCGGCGATGACCTCCGGGATCGGGAAGGCGCCGACGTAGCCGATGACGCCGCTCTCGGACATGCGCGCGGCGATCTGGCCGATGATGTAGCGGCCCTCGTGGAACTTCGCCGCATAGGTGGCGAGGTTGTCCGCGCGCTTGTAGCCGGTCGCGTGCTCGAACTTCACGTCGGGATAGCGCTGCGCGACCGCGAGCGTCGGCTCCATGAAGCCGAACGAGGTCGTGAAGACGATGTCGTGGCCCGTGCGGGCGAGCTGCTCGATGGCGCGCTCGGCGTCGGACTCCGGCACGCTCTCGACGAAGGTCGTCTCGACCTTGTCGCCGAAGGCGGCCTCGACGGCCTGGCGGCCCTGGTCGTGCTGGTAGGACCAGCCGTGGTCGCCCACCGGGCCGACGTAGATGAAGCCAACCTTGGCGGTGTCCTGCTGCGCGACGGCAGCCGTCGCACCGATGGCGAGCGCCGCGACGGCGGCGATCAGCGAAGTCCCTGTCTTCATGACGACCTCTTGTTCTGGAGAACCACGACTGTGACACTCATCCCCGACCCGTGCAACGGCGCGCGCGGGGTCGGCGCGTCCGACGTCAGCGCCCGCCCGCGACCCGCGCCGCCGCGGCGGCGAGCGCCGCGTTCCCGGCCGCGGGCGACCCGTCCGGCAGGACGAGCACGTCCTCGAGCCCGATGCGAAGATCATGCCCGGCGCGCAGCGCGGCCGGCAGCACCGGCCAGAACCCCGTGTCGAGCCCGTGGCTCAGGACGGGGCCCGCCCAGCCGCCCTCGTCGAGCTCGGCCACGACGGCCTCGAAGGCGCCGAGCGCCTCGCTCTCGCCCTGCTCGACGATCTCGACGAGGACGCGCAGCACGCGATCCGCCCACGGCTCGCGCAGGAAGCGGGCGACGTCGCCGCGCGACCACAGCCCGGCCTCGACGCCGATGCCCATTTCGAGAGCAAGTGCCACGACTTCGGGCGCATCGTCCTCGCAGAGGTTGATGGAGACGTAGTCCGGCTCGACCCGCCAGCCGCGCATCGCCTCGCGCCGCGCGGCGCCCCCGGGCGCGATCCAGGCGCCGGTGGACACGCCGACGGGGATGCCGGGGCAGGCGGCGCGGATCGCGTCCAGCGCGGTGGCGACGGCGTCCGCCTCGAGCGTCTCCGCGCCGGAGGCGTCGCGCGGATGCACGTGCAGCGCCCCGACCCCCGCCGCCACGACAGCGGCGGCATCGGCGGCGAGCTCGTCCGGCGTGAGCGGAACGGCAGGGTGCTCCGCGCGGGTGCGGGCGCCGTTGAGGGCGGCCTGGAGGAGCATGGCGGTTCCTTTTCAGTTGCATCCAGCTCGGAGTTCTGCCATCCATCCGTTCAAGGGTTGGCAGGTAGTTTCGTTGCCGCGTTTCGTGGCATGAGAAAAAATGGCCAGGGTTCGTCTGCTTCCTTGGCTTCTTTATGCATCTCGGCTTACTCGATTTGAGATGCGGACTACATCGCATAAGAGTACCTGCCAACCCCCCAGGGGGGGCGCGGCGTGACATCGAAACTGACTTCACTAAGAAGCGCGAAAACCGTTTACGACCTGGCGAGCCTATTAGGGTTTAGTCCCAGTAGCATAACGTTTATACTATATAATCTTCCACCTGCAACCAAATACAAGACGTTCTCGATAGCTAAGCGTTCGGGCGGGACGAGATTGATAAGCGCGCCAGAGCCTCGTCTCAAATCGCTGCAACGCCGGTTAGCGGATCTTCTTCAAGAATGTCGCGATGAAATCAATGCTCTTCCAGAAAATAAAAAAAGCCGTTCCCACGGTTTCGAACGACAGCGTTCGATTTTAACAAATGCCAACATTCATAAACGCAAGCGATACGTCTTCAACATAGATTTGGAGAATTTCTTCCCCTCGTTCAATTTCGGACGAGTGAGGGGGTTTTTTATTAAGAACAAGAAATTTCAGCTGGAGCCGAAGATCGCCACTTTAATTGCGCAGATTGCCATTCACAATAATGAGCTTCCGCAGGGATCCCCATGTTCCCCTGTGATTTCCAACTTGGTGGCGGATGCGCTCGATCGACGGCTTGATAGATTGGCAAGGCAGAATAGATGCAGGTACTCTCGCTATGCAGACGATATTACTTTCTCAGCTCGTGTGAGGGACTTTCCGGCTGATATTGCAGTTCCAACTGGGGCAAACTTCGATCCGTCGGCTGTCTTGCAGTCCATCATCGCGTCTTCTGGCTTTGCTATCAACCCGAATAAAACGCGTATGCAGTATAGTATGAGCAGGCAGATCGTTACCGGTCTGGTAGTCAACGAGAAGCCAAACATAAGAAAAGAGTATAGGCGAACTCTGCGTGCGCAGGTCGATTCATACGCAAAAACCGGCTCGTTTACCTATGTTGATAGTAGTGGAACTCCAATTCCTGGCCGCGCACGACAGCTCGAAGGAAAAATCTCTCATGCTTGTGCGGTGAAAATGCACAATGCCGGTCCTCTCAACGACAGCATGCGGGTAGGGGAGATTTTCAAGATTGCAAGAAAATTTTGGCTCTCTCACTTGTTTGCTAGGCGGCTCAAACCCGTCATTCTTTGTGAGGGCAAGACGGATAATGCTTATTTGCGTGCCGCCTTAAAGAGCTTGGCATTACAGTACCCATCTATGGTTGATTCGTCGGCGAGAAATGCTACCTTTAAAGTCGAATTCGTCAACTTGAATTCTCTGGCAGCTGAAGTAATCGGTCTTGGAGGTACTGCAAATTTGTGTAAACTAATTCATAATTATGACAAAGAAGTATTAAAATTTTCCCGGTCACGGCCGCTTCATCCGCTCATCATTGTTGTTGATAATGACTCTGGTGCGAAAGGAGTTTTTGGTAAAATCAAAGAGGCCACTGGGAAAACTGTCGATATAAACACAAAAGAGCACTTCTACCGCATCAAAGACAATATGTACGTGGTGAAAGTTCCTGAAGGACGCCTTAACGAAGAGAGGGCGATTGAGCACTTGTTCGATCCGCCCGTTCTCAACACACCACTGCACGGCAAGATATTCCATCCAGGAGATAAAAATTTCGATCCGACAAAACACTATGGGAAAGAGGCTTTCGCCCAAAATGTGGTAAGACCGCAGGCAAACACGCTGAATTTTCGTGGTTTCGTGCCTCTCCTGGACAGGATTGAAGAAGTACTCAAAGATTACTGATCCGGCTTCTACCGATCCGGCACGAACGGCGTCCCCAGCGACCCCGGCGCCCCCACGGCCCTCCCGCGGCGGATCGACAGCAGGACCAGCGCGAGGATCGTCGCGATGTAGGGCGCGGCCGCCAGAAGCTGGGACGGCAGCGGCACCTGCGCCGCCTGGGCGTGGAGCTGGAGCACCGTCGCCGTGCCGAAGACGAGCGCGCCGACGAGCGCCCACATCGGCCGCCAGGCGGCGAAGACGACGAGCGCGACCGCGATCCAGCCGCGCCCCGCCGTCATGTTCGGCGACCAGAAGCGGGTGTAGACGAGGGAGAGGTAGGCGCCCGCGAGGCCGGCGCAGAGGCCGCCGAAGATCACCGCATAGACGCGCATCTTCAGGACCGGCAGGCCGAGCGCGTGCGCGGAGACGTGGTTCTCGCCGATCGAGCGCAGCCGCAGGCCCGTGCGGGTGCGCGCGAGGAAGAAGGCGACCCCCGCGACGAGGCCGAAGGCGACGTAGACGAGCGGGTCCTGCGAGAACAGCGCGTGGCCGACGAGCGGGATCTCCGACAGGATCGGGATCGGCCATTCCTCGACGCGCGGGCGCGTCTGCCCGACGAAGGGTGCGCCGATCAGGCCCGACAGGCCGAGCCCGAAGATCGTCAGCGCGAGCCCCGCGCCGACCTGGTTCGCCGCGAAGCCGAGCACGGCGAGCGCGAAGAGGGCGGCCATCAGCCCGCCGGCCGTCATGCCCAGCAGGATGCCGGCGAGGGTCGAATCGAAGGTGAAGGCGGCGGCGAAGGCGCAGACCGCGCCCATCGACATCATGCCCTCGACGCCGAGGTTGAGCACGCCCGCGCGCTCGGCCACGAGCTCGCCGATGGCGGCGATCAGGAGCGGCGTCGAGGCTGCGACGATGGTGAAGAGGATGGCTTCGAACGTCGTCATGCGCGCGCCCCCGCTCGAGTCACGAGTCTCGGCCGATAGCTCACGAGCGCGTCCGCCGTGAGCACGCACAGCAGGACGAGGCCCTGGAAGGCGACCGTGAGGTCGAAGGGCAGGCGCAGAAGGATCTGCGCGTTCTCGCCGCCGATGAAGGTGAGCGCCAGCACGAGCCCCGCGGCGAGGATCCCCCAGGGGTTCAGCCGGCCGAGGAAGGCGACCGTGATCGCCGTGAAGCCGTAGCCCGGCGAGATGTCCGGCAGCACGCGCGCGATCTGGCCCGACACCTCGGCGATGCCCGCGAGACCGGCGAGGCCTCCCGAGATCAGGAAGACGATCAGCGTCGTGCGCTTGGCGTCGAAGCCCGCGAAGCGCGCGGCGCGCGGCGCGTCGCCGGTGAGCTTGAGGCGGTAGCCGAAGAGCGTCCGGCCCAGCACCACGGCCGTGACCAGGACCGCGATCACGGCGAAGACGACGCCGACATGCACCCGGTCGAGCCCGGGGATCTCGGGCAGGCGTGCGGCGCTTTCGAAGACGACTGACTGTGGGAAGTTGAAGCCGGCGGGGTCGCGCCAGGGGCCGCGGGCGAGCCAGTCGAGGAAGAGCTCGGCGACGTAGACGAGGAAGAGTGAGGTGAGGATCTCGCTCACGCCGAAGCGCACCTTCAGGAAGGCGGGGATCGCCCCCCAGGCCGCGCCGCCGAGCATGCCGGCGAGCATCATCGCCGGCAGGAGCCAGGGGCCGGGATCGCTGCCGTGCGTGGCGAGCGCCAGCGCCGAGCCGGCGATGCCGCCCATGACGAATTGCCCCTCCGCGCCGATGTTCCACAGCCCGGCGCGGAAGCAGTAGGACAGGCCGATCGCGATCAGGATCAGCGGCGTCGCCTTCACCAGCATGGCGCGCAGGGACCACGGGTCGGTCAGCGGCTGGAGGATGTAGACCTCGAAGGCCGAGACTGGCGACTTGCCCAGCAGCGCGACGACGAGCCCCGCCACCAGGAAGGCGACGACGAGGGCCGCCAGCGGCGCCAGCGCCCGGGCGACGGGCGAGGGATCGGGGCGGGGGATCAGCTCGATGCGCATCAGGCGGGCTCCCGCGCCAGCGCCGCGCCGGCTTCGTCGTGCGCGCCGATCATCTCGAGGCCGATCGCCTCGCGCGTCCAGGCGGAGGCGGGGCGCAGCGGCGAGAGCCGGCCGTCGGAGATCACGGCCATGCGGTCGGCGATCTCGAAGAGCTCGTCGAGGTCCTGGCTGATCACGAGCACGGCGGCGCCCTTCGCGGCGAGGTCGACCAGCGCCTGACGGATCAGGCGCGCGGCACCCGCGTCCACGCCCCAGGTGGGCTGGTCGACGACGAGGAGCTTTGGCCCGCGCAGGATCTCGCGGCCGACGACGAACTTCTGCAGGTTCCCGCCCGACAGCTTGCGCGCCGCGGGATCGTCCGAGGGCGTGCGCACGTCGAAATGCCCGACCACGGAGCGCGCGATCCGCGCCGCCTCCGCGAAGGCGACGAAGCCGGCCTTGACGAGCCCGCTCGTCGCGTGATGCGAGAGCACCGTGTTGTCGGACAGGCCGTGGCTCGGTGCGGCGGCGTGGCCGAGCCGCTCCTCGGGCACGAAGGCCGCGCCCAGCCGCCTGCGCGCGTCGATCCCGAGCCGCCCCGCGCCCGTGCCCGCGACGACGACATCCCCCGCGTACGATGCGAGCCGCTCGCCGGAGAGCGCCGCGAACAGCTCGCTCTGGCCGTTGCCGGCGACGCCGGCGATGCCGACGACCTCACCCGCGCGGACCGACAGCGCGACGTCGACGAGCGGCTTGCCGTGCAGCGCCTCGGGCGGGAGCGACAGGCCCTCGACCCGCAGCACCTCCTCGCCCGTCCCCTTGGAGAGGTGGGCGCGCACCTCGCCGACCTCGCTGCCGACCATCAGCGCGGCGATCTCGCGGGCGCTGCTCGCCCGCGGGTCGAGCGTGGCGACCACCTTGCCGCCGCGCAGGATCGTCGCCGCACGGCACAGCCGGCGCACCTCCTCGAGCTTGTGGGAGATGTAGAGGATCGCCGTGCCCGCCTCCGACAGGCGGGTCAGCGTCTCGAACAGCCGCTCGCTTTCCTGGGGGGTGAGCACCGAGGTCGGCTCGTCGAGCACGATCAGGCGCGGCTTCTGCATCAGGCAGCGCACGATCTCGATGCGCTGGCGCTCGCCCGCCGACAAGGTCCACACCGCCCGGTCCGGCTCCAGCGCGAGGCCCCAGCCGCGGGAGATCTCCGCCAGCTCGGTGCGTACCGCGTCGAAGGCGCGCTCGGGGAGCGCGACGGCGACGTTCTCGGCCACCGTCATCTCCTCGAACAGCGAGAAGTGCTGGAACACCATGCCGATGCCCAGCCCCCGCGCCGCGACCGGGGAGGGGATCGAGACGGGGCGTCCCTCCCACAGGATCTCGCCCGCGGTCGGCTCGATCACCCCGTAGAGGATCTTCACGAGCGTCGACTTGCCGGCGCCGTTCTCGCCGAGCAGCGCGTGGATCTCGCCCGGCGCGAGCGCGAGGTCGACGCCGTCGTTGGCGAGGAGGTCGCCGTAGCGCTTCGAGACCCCGCGCAGGGAGACCAGCGCCGGCGTGCCGTCGGCGGTCGGGACGGAGGCGGCGGGGGAGGCGGGAGCGACGTCGGCCAAGGTCGTGGCGATCTCAGGGCGTGAGCACGGTGGCGCCGGTGGTCCGGCGACCCTCGAGCGCGCGATGCACGTCGCCGACGTCGGCGAGCGCCGCGCGCGCGTGGACCGGGATCTCGACGGCGCCACTCGCGACGACGGCGAACAGGTCCTGCGCGCTCGCGACGAGGTCCTCGCGCTTGGCGACGTAGGTGAACAGCGTCGGGCGCGTGGCGAAGAGCGAGCCCTTCTGCGCGAGGAGCCCGATGTCGAAGGCCTCGATCTTTCCCGAGGCCGAGCCGTAGCTCGCGAACATGCCCAGCGGTGCCAGGCAGTCGAGCGAGCCGGGGAAGGTCGCCTTGCCCACGCCGTCGTAGACGACCTGGCACTTGGCGCCCTTGGTGATCTCGGCGACGCGCTCGGGGAAGCTCTCCCTGGAGTAGTCGATGACGTGGTCGCAGCCCTTCGAGCGGGCGAGCTCGCCCTTCTCGGGCGACCCGACCGTGCCGATCACGGTGGCGCCGAGGTGCTTGGCCCATTGCACCAGGATCAGCCCGACGCCGCCGGCGGCGGCGTGGACGAGGACCGTGTCGCCGGCCTTCACGCGGTAGGTGCGCCGCAGCAGGTATTGCGCCGTCATGCCCTTGAGCATCATCGCGGCGGCCTGCTCGTCCGAGATCCCGTCGGGGATCTTCACGAGCCGGTCGGCGTCGATGAGCCGCGCCTGCGCGTAGGCGCCGAGCCCGGCGGCGTAGGCCACGCGGTCGCCGGGCGCGAGGTCGCTCACGCCCGCGCCGACGGCGTCGACCACGCCCGCGCCCTCGTTGCCGGGCGTGAAGGGAAGGGGAGCGGGGTAGGCGCCGGTGCGGAAGTAGACGTCGATGAAGTTGACGCCGATCGCCGTGTGCCGCACGCGCACCTGGCCCGGGCCGGGGGCGCCGATCTCGACGTCCTCGAGCGCCATCACCTCCGGCCCGCCCACGGCATGGATCCGAATCGCCTTTACCATCGCACAAGCCTCCTCGTTCGCCCGCGATCATAGGGAGGGGGCGGGCCGCGCGGCAATGCCGAAGCGGACGTGCCGCACGACGCACCTGCGAAAAGGCGAATCCCGTGCCATGATGCCCGCACGGGGGAGCTTGGCCGATGCGCACGAGCGGGCCGGAGAACACGGGTCCTCGATCCTGGCCGCGGGATTTCACGCCCAAGCTCGTGACGGTGCTGCGCGAGGGCTACGGGCGCGCTGCGCTCGGGCGCGACGCGCTGGCCGGGCTGACGGTGGCGATCGTCGCGCTGCCGCTGTCGATGGCGATCGCCATCGCGTCCGGCGCGAGCCCGGAGAGCGGGCTCTACGCCGCGATCGTCGGGGGCGCGATCGTCTCGCTGCTGGGCGGCTCGCGCTACCAGATCGGCGGGCCGGCGGGCGCCTTCATCGTGCTCGTCGCGGCCATCATCGCCCGCCACGGCTTCGACGGCTTCCTGCTGGCGACGATGATCGCGGGGGCGATCCTCGTCGCGCTCGGCGCGCTCAGGCTCGGCACCTACATCCGCTACATCCCCCATCCGGTGATCGTCGGCTTCACCGCCGGAATCGCGGCGATCATCGTCGTGAGCCAGCTGAAGGATCTCCTCGGCATCACCCTCGCGGGACCGGAGCCCGGGCCGGTGCTCGACAAGCTCGCCGCGCTCGCGGCGGCGGCGGGGAGCGCGAGCCCGCTCGCGATCGCGCTCTCGGCGGCGACGATCGCGGTCGTCGTCGGCGTGAAGCGCCTGGCGCCCACCGCGCCGGGCATGCTGATCGCGGTGGCGCTCGCTGCGGCGGCGACGGCGGCGCTCGACCTGCCGGTCGTGACGATCGGCACGCGCTTCGGCGGCATCCCGGGCGGCCTGCCGGCGCCTTCGCTGCCGGCGATCTCGTGGGAGCGGGTGATCGAGGTCCTGCCCGACGCCTTCGCCATCGCGCTGCTCGGCGGCATCGAATCGCTGCTCTCGGCGGTGGTGGCCGACGGGATGAGCGGGCGGCGCCATCGCTCGAACATGGAGCTCGTGGCGCAGGGCGTGGCCAATATCGGCTCGGCGCTGTTCGGGGGGCTGTGCGTCACGGGCACGATCGCGCGCACGGCGACGAACGTGCGCTCCGGCGCGGTCGGCCCGGTGGCGGGCATCCTGCACGCGGCTTTCCTGCTCGGCTTCATGCTGGTCGCGGCGCCGCTCGCGTCGTGGGTGCCGCTCGCCGCGCTCGCGGGCGTGCTCGTCCTCGTCGCCTGGAACATGGCGGAGAAGCACGAGTTCGCGGCGATCCTGCGCCGCTCGCGCTCGGAGGCCGTGGTGCTGCTCGCGACCTTCCTGATCGTCGTGTTGCGGGACCTCACCGAGGGCATCCTCGTCGGCGTCGTGCTCGGCGCCTTCGTGTTCATGCATCGCATGGCGACGATGGTCGGCGTCGAGGGCGGCGAGCCGGGACCGGTGCCCGACGAGAGCGAGACCGCGAGCGGGCGCGACGTGATGGTCTACCGCTTCACCGGGCCACTCTTCTTCGCGGCCTCCTCGACGGTCGCCGCCGCGCTCGAGCGGATCGGGCGGGTGCCGCCGGCCGTGGTGCTCGATCTCTCCGCGGTCTCGCTCGTCGATTCGTCCGCGGCGCACGAGCTCGAGAGCTTCGTCGCGCGGGTGCGCGGGCGCGGCGCGCTCGTGATCGTCGCCGGCGCGCGCCCGGAGCTGCGGCGCTTCCTCGCCCGCGCCGGGCTCAAGCCGCCGGTCGTGCGCTACGCCGCGAGCGTCGCGGCTGCGCGGGCGGACGCGGAGCGCGCGCTCAAGGCTTCGTCGGCGTCCCCGGCGGCTTCCGGTTCATGAGCGCGAAGACCGGTGCCGCGCCGGCCATGACGAGGACGATGCGGATGATGTGATGCGCCGCGACGAACGCCACCTCCGTCTGCACGGCAATGGCGACGAGGCTCATCTCGGCCAGCCCGCCCGGCGAGTAGGCGAGGATCAGCGGCACGGTCCCGAGCCCCATGATTCGGCCCACCACGCTCGCGAAGGCCAGCGTCAGCGAAAGCAGGATGATCGTGGAGCCGACCGAGAGGAGGAGGATGCGCAGGATCTCGCGCGGCGGCGTGCCGAGGAAGCGCGCCCCGATCGTCACGCCGAGCACGACCTGCGCCCCGGCGACGATCTCCACCGGCGGCTGGAAGTCGCTCACGCCCGTCACGTGCACGGCGGCGCTGACCAGCATCGGCCCGAGCAGCACCTTCGCCGGCAGGCGCAGGACGTGCCCGAGGAAGGTTCCGACGATGCCGCAGACGAGGATCCACGCCTCCGCCGAGAGCGGCGCGTCGAGGATCGAGGGACCTGCGGCGGGCCGCGCGCCGAGCGCCACGCCCTCGACCCACTGCACCATGAAGGGCAGCGTCATGACGACGAGCAGGATGCGCGCGGAATGGATCAGCGCGATGGTGCGCCCGTCCCCGCCCTTCGCCTCGCCGACGATGACCATCTCGACGAGGCCGCCGGGCATGCCGGAGAAGTAGGCCGTCACCGGGTCGAAGCGCGCGACCTTGCGGAAGTAGACCACCACGACGAAGCCCGAGACGGCGACGAAGCCGGCGAGCCCGATCGTGGAGATCACCCACTCGTCGAGCCGCCCGATCACGTCGGGCGTGAAGGCGGCGCCGAGCAGGACGCCGATGACCGCGCTCATCGGCGGGCGCACCACCGACGGCGCGGCGATCGGCGCGCGGACGAGGGCCGCGAGCGTGCACACCGTCATCGGCCCCAGCATCCAGGGCAGCGGCAGGCCGGCGCGCCAGAACAGCCAGCCGCCGATCAGGCCGAGCACGAGGGCCGCGAGGAAGCGCAGGTAGGGGAAGCGGGAGGGCGCCATCTCCGCGAGCCCGCCGCGAAGCTCGGCTATGAAGCTGCCCACCCGTCGGTCCTCCTCGTGCGTTCGAACGTGCCATCCTGTAGCGGAGCCGGCAGGGAAACGCACGCACGGGACTACGGAGTCGGCTTTGGTATGCGCTCCGTGCAGGGCTTGCGGCCGCCCGCGCTCAGCGTGCGTCGCGCTCGGCGAGCCAGGTGGCGACGATGCGGCGTTCGTCGGGCGTCATCTCGGTGATGTTGTTGGGCGGCATCGCGTCGGTGAGGACCGATTGCGCGCGGATCGCGCCCGCATGGCGGATGACGTCGTCGGGGCTCTCGAAGCGCACGCCCTTGGGCGCCGAGGCGAGGCCCGGCCAGCCGGGCTCGGTGGCGTGGCACATGGCGCAGCGTCCCTGGACGACGAGCATCGCCTCCTGGAAGGCCGCCGTTTGCGCCTCCGGACGATCGGCGCCGGCGTTCCAGTCGACGGTCTCGAAGCTCGGCCGCCCGGCGACCGAGAGGAAGGCCGCCAGCGCGAGGGCCGCCGCCGCGCCGCCCCAGGTCCACCAGACGTAGCCCTTGCCGGCATGCATCGTGTTGAAGAAATGGCGCACCAGCGCACCCGCCACGATCACCATGGCGACGATCGCCGGCGCGTAGGCGCTCGTCCAGGCCAGCGGGTAGTGCGTGCCGAGCATCAGGAACAGCACGGGAAGCGTGAGGTAGTTGTTGTGCAGCGAGCGCTGCTTGGCCTGCCTGCCGAGCTTCGGATCCGGCTCACGGCCCGCCTTCAGGTCGGCGACGACGATCTTCTGGTTGGGGATGATGACGAGGAAGACCGAGGCCGACATCCAGGTCGCGATCATCGCGCCCGTGTGCAGGAAGGCGGCCCGGTCCGAGAACACCTGCAGGAAGGCGACGTTCATTGCGATGATGAACCCGAACAGCACCGCGCCGAGCGCGACGTCGTTCTTCCCCAGCGGCGACTTGCACAGCCCGTCGTAGACGAGCCACGAGAGCGCCAGCGCGCCGATGCCGACGAGCGCCGCCTGCCAGGGTGCGAGCGCGAGCTTCGCCGGGTCGACGGTGTAGAGGTCCGCCTGGACGTAGTAGATCCACACGATCAGGAAGAAGCCCGTCAGCCAGGTGGCGTAGCTCTCCCACCTGAACCAGGTCAGCTCGCTCGGCAGCTCCGGCGGCGCGACGAGGTACTTCTGCATGCGGTAGAAACCGCCGCCGTGCACCTGCCAAGTCTCGCCGCCGACACCCTTCGGCAGCCCCTCGCGCTTCCTCAGCGAGAGGTCGAGCGCGATGAAGTAGAAGGACGATCCGATCCAGGCCACGGCGGCGATGACGTGGATCCAGCGGCCGAGCTGGCTCGCCCATTCGGTGGTGACGGCGTCGATCATGGTGCGTGCTGCGCTGCGGTCGGGAGACGGGAGCCTAGAGAAGCGGCGCGCGCGGGGGAAGTGGGCGTTTTCGCGCGCGAGTGTCGTTCTGCAGCAACATAGGTGTCTTGACCCTCGCCCCCGGCGTCGTGTACGACCGCCTCCATTGAAACCTGACGGATCGGGAGGTGCGCATGGACATGTGCAAGATCATCCTCCCGGCGCTGCCCGCGACGGACCGGCTCTTCCGAGACCGAATCCCCCGCTGAGCCCGCGCCGGACCGCGGACCACGCGTCCGGCCAAACCCTCGCAGCACGAATCCCATTCCGGGCGGCGCGCCTCGCGCCCGCCTCGTCCGTCAGGAGCCGGCCCCGCGGCCGGATGCATCGATGTCCCTCTTCACCCAACGTCGCGGCGACCCGCTGCGCGACATCGTCCGTTTCGTCGTCTCCCATTGGCGCCGGCGCCTCGGCGCCACGCTGGTCATCGTCGTCGGCATGATCCTCTCGACGCTCGCCGAGATCGCCGTGCCGTACTTCGCCGGACGGATGATCGAGGCCGTGTCGCTCGGGCCGCAGGCGCCGGGCGCCGGGCGTGCGGCGCTCCTGGCGCTGGTGGCGACCGTCGCGCTCGGCATCGTCTCCGTCGCCTTCCGGCACAAGGCCTTCCGCGGGCTCGAGAAGCTGACGATCTTCGTGATGAGCGACGTGGCGCGCGAGAGCTTCGCGCGCGTCCAGCGCTTCTCGTCGGACTGGCACGCGAGCAACTTCGCGGGCTCGACCGTGCGCAAGATCACCCGCGGCATCTGGGCGATCGACACGTTCAGCGACACGGTGCTCGTGGCGCTGCTGCCGTCGGCGGTCGTTCTGGTGGGCACGATCCTCCTCATGAGCGTGCAGTGGCCGATCATGGGCGCGGTCGTGCTCGTGGGCGCGATCGCCTACGTCACGGCCGTCGCGCTCCTGTCGAGCCGCTGGGTCGCCCCGCGCGCGCGCCTCGCCAACGCCCAGGACACCCGCATGGGCGGGCTCTTGGCCGACGCGATCGGCTGCAACGCCGTGGTCAAGGCCTTCGGCGCCGAGGCGCGCGAGGACGTGCGGCTCGAGCGGCTCCTCGACAAGTGGCGGGAGCGCACCCGCGGCGCCTGGATGCGCTACTCGAGCACCTGGAGCGCGCAGCTCGTGATCCTCGTCGTGCTGCGCGCGGCGGTGCTCGGTATCGCGCTATGGCTGTGGTGGCGCGGGCAGGCGAGCGCAGGCGACATCGCCTACGTGCTCACCGCCTTCCTGGTCGTGAACGGGTACCTGCGCGAGGTCGGCATGCACCTCAACAACCTGCGCCAGTCCGTGAACGAGATGGAGGAGCTCGTCGCGATCATGGAGGCGCCGCTGGGCGTCGTCGACCGGCCGGACGCCAGGCCGATCGCGATCACGCGCGGCGAGATCGCCTTCGAGCGCGTCACCTTCCACTACAAGGGCCACGACACGCCGCTGTTCCGGGACCTCGACGTGCGCATCGCGCCCGGCGAGCGGGTGGGCCTCGTCGGGCGCTCGGGCTCGGGCAAGTCGACCTTCGTCAAGCTGATCCAGCGCCTGCACGACATCGAGTCCGGGCGGGTCGCCATCGACGGGCAGGACGTGGCGGCGGCGACGCAGGCGTCGCTGCGCGGGCAGATCGCCATCGTCCCGCAGGAGCCGATCCTGTTCCACCGCTCGCTCGCCGAGAACATCGCCTACGCCCGCCCCGGCGCGCGGCCGGACGAGATCGTGGCGGCGGCGCGGCTCGCCAACGCCCACGACTTCATCGCCCGCCTGCCCAAGGGCTACGAGACCCATGTGGGCGAGCGCGGCGTGAAGCTCTCGGGCGGCGAGCGCCAGCGCGTGGCGCTCGCCCGCGCCTTCCTGGCGGACGCGCCGATCCTGATCCTCGACGAGGCCACGTCGAGCCTCGATTCGGAATCGGAGCGGCTGATCCAGGAGGCGATGGAGCGGCTGATGGCCGGGCGCACGGCGATCGTCATCGCCCACCGGCTCTCGACCGTGCGCACCCTCGACCGGATCCTCGTGTTCGATCGCGGGTGCATCGTCGAGGAGGGGCCGCACGCGGCGCTCCTCGCCGTGCCGGACGGGGCGTATCGCCGGCTCTTCGAGGCGCAGGCCGAGGACATGACGCGGGCGGCCTGAGCGGCGCAGAAAGGACACGAAGGATGCGAGTCGAGGTCAAGGAAATCGAGGCGTTGCCCGTGCTGATTCGGCGCCGGCGCCTGACGCTGCCCGAGGTCGGGGCGGCGGCCGCGGAGGAATGCCCGCGGCTCGAGGACGAGGCCGCCGCCCGCGGCCTCGCGGTCTCGGGGCGGTTCGTCTTCTCGGCGGCCGGGCTGCCGATGGACGCGGCGACGCCGTTCGATCTCGCCTTCTGCCTTCCGGTCGCGGCCGGTGCGGATTGCGAGCGCCTTCCCCCGTTCCGCTGCGCCGCGATCGACTATCGCGGGCCGCTCGCGGATCTGTTCGCGCAGGGCTACCGGCCGCTGCTGGAGGCGATCGCGGCGGCGGGTCACGTCCCGTCGGGTTCGAGCCGTGAGGTCTATCACCGCTGGGCCGGGCCCGGGGACACGCACAACCACGTCGAGATCCAGATCGGCCTCCGCTGAGCGGCGGCGCGGGTTTACACCCCGGGGCCGATCCTTATATCACCGTGCGGCGCGGCCCCCGCGGGCCGCGCCGCAGCGACACGTTCCATTCACCCCGCCACAGTCGAGTTTCGAGAGCCCATGCGCGCCGAGATCGAACAGCTGGTCGAGACCGCCAAGCAGTCCATAGGGCTGCTGAGGAGGCATCTTTGACTGGGATACCGCACAACGCCGTCTCGCCGAGCTGAACGCGGCCTCGGAGAACCCCGAGCTCTGGAACGACCCCGACGCCGCGCAGAAGCTGATGCGCGAGCGCACGTCGCTCGAGGACTCGATCGCCGCCATTACCCGCCTCGAGCAGGAGCTCGACGACGCGGTCACGCTCATCGAGCTCGGTGACGCCGAGGACGACGAGGCGACGATCCAGGAGGGCGAGGCCGCCATCCGCGGCATCGAGGCCGAGGCGCAGCGCCGGCAGGTCGAGAGCCTGCTCTCGGGCGAGGCGGATTCGAACGACACCTACCTCGAGGTCCATTCCGGCGCCGGCGGCACCGAGAGCCAGGACTGGGCGCAGATGCTCCAGCGCATGTACATGCGCTGGGCCGACAAGCACGGCTTCAAGGTCGAGGTGATGGAGATCGCCGACGGGGAGGAGGCCGGCATCAAGGGCGCCACCGTCATGATCAAGGGCCACAACGCCTACGGCTGGCTCAAGACCGAGTCGGGCGTGCACCGGCTGGTGCGCATCTCGCCCTACGATTCCGCCGCGCGGCGGCACACGTCCTTCGCCTCGGTCTGGGTCTACCCGGTCGTCGACGACAAGATCGACATCCAGGTGAACGAGAGCGACTGCCGCATCGACACGTACCGCGCCTCGGGCGCCGGCGGGCAGCACGTCAACACGACCGATTCGGCCGTGCGCATCACGCACCTCCCCACCGGCATCGTGGTGGCCTGCCAGCAGGAGCGCTCGCAGCACAAGAACCGGGCCAAGGCCTGGGACATGCTGCGCGCACGCCTCTACGAGGCCGAGCTGAAGAAGCGCGAGGAGAAGGCCAACGCCGAGACCGCGTCCAAGTCGGACATCGGCTGGGGCCACCAGATCCGCTCCTACGTGCTCCAGCCCTACCAGCTGGTGAAGGACCTGCGCACCGGCACCCAGTCGACGAGCCCGAGCGACGTGCTCGACGGTGATCTCGACCCGTTCATGGAGGCGGCGCTGGCGCAGCGGGTGTACGGCACGACGGCGGACGTCGAGGACGTGGATTGAGGAGAGCGAGCGCGGCCGCTCAGGCTGCTCCGCAGCACTTCTTGTACTTCTTGCCCGAGCCGCAGGGACACGGATCGTTGCGGCCGGGCGGTCCCTTGGACGCTGCGCGCTGGGCGATCGCAGCGGCGAGGGTGCGGACGCTCGCGGTGATCATGTCTGGCGCCTGCCCGTCGAGTTCGGCTCCCATCCGGAGGTCGAGGTCGCCCGCAGATTCGCTCGCTCTGCGCTCACGTTCCTCGGCGATCGAGGCGAGTCCCGCCAGCGTCTTCAACGCGGAGAGCGCTTCGGGACCGTAGCCGCCGACGGCGTCCCAAGCGTCGGGTCGCAGCTTCAGGGCCGTCGCGAAGCCGTTCGCCCAGACCTCCCAGATTATCTCGTCGGTGTCGTCGGTGCGCGGGAGCAGCGGCTCGTGGCGCCCTGGGCGCGACAGGAGCGACCTGCCGGTGCGCTTGAAGAACCAGAGGACGTCGGCAATCAGGATCTCCGGGACGTTCTCCGCGAAGGAAATCGGATCGGCGCCATCGTGATCGAGGACGTGGGGCAGCCATTCGGCCACGGGAATGTCGACGCCGCACAGGTGGAGCCCGGTTGCGAAGCCGTCCAACGTTTCCAGGAGCATCGTGGATTCGGAGAACCGTGCGAGCCCGGATGCGAGCCAAGCCTCGCGGGTGGATTCGTGTCTCATGTCGTGCCCAGCTCGACCGCATCGTTCAGATCGGCGCAGGAAAGCGACATGCGTCACTCGAGGCAAGCGGCGAGCACGAGGTTCTCCCGCCTGCCTCAGATCCCCAGCCCGCCCTCCGTCCGGTCGAGGATCATCGGAATGATCAGGTCCTCCTCGTCGTCGAGGTGCCGCAGGAGGCTCGCGAGCAGCCGGTCGGCCTGATCGGCATAGCCGTCCGCGGCCCGGCGCAGGGCGTCCTGGTCCGCTTCCGGTGCCACCAGGAGGGCGCGGGCGCGCTCGGCGGTGACCTCGAGCGCGTGGTGGATCGCCTCGTGGTCGCCCTCCAGCACGTCAAAGCCGCGCACGAGCCGGGCGTCCGCCGCGCGGAAGAGCGGGAAGTAGGCGTGATCCTCGATCTGGTGGTGTCCCTCCAGCTCGCCGAGGAAGAGCCGCAGCCGCGGCGCGAACCAGCCCCGGAACGGCCCCGCCGCCACCTCGCCCTCGCGCATCGCCCGCGTCGCGCCCTGGAGCGCGGCGCCCAGCTCGCGGAACATGTCGTGCTTGGCGATCCAGAACCGCGCGGTGGCGCCCAGGTTCGGATGCGCGGGCCAGACCGTGCGCGGGTAGCGGTCGAGCAGGACGCGCAGGTCGGACGGCCAGCCGAGCCGGGTGTCGAGGTCGAGGGCGTCTTGCCGGTGGTCTCGCATGGCGTCTCCCGTGGCCGCCATCGGGCCCCTGCCAAAGAGCTATGATCTCGGCCGGGCAAGGGAAAGCCCCGGGCTGCAAGCGGCGCCTTGCACGCGAGCCCACCCGGCCTCGCCGCCCACGGGCCTTCCGTGGCGATCCCCGTCGGCCTAACCTCCCGCACCCATCCCCCGCCCCGGAGCCCGCCGCCATGAAGATCACCGCCATCCGCGACATCGTCGCGCCCATCAAGTCGCAGATCGCCAACGCCTACATCGACTTCTCGCTGATGACGGCCTCGGTGGTGGCGATCGAGACCGATCTCGTGGTCGAGGGGAGGCGGGTCGTCGGCTACGGGTTCAACTCGAACGGCCGCTATGCGCCGCAGGGCCTTCTGCGCGAGCGCTTCATCCCGCGCCTGCTCGAGGCGGCGCCGGACGCCTACCAGGGGGCGGACGGGTTCCTCGACCCGTCGAAGGCCTGGGACCTGATGATGAAGAACGAGAAGCCGGGCGGGCACGGGGAGCGCTCGGTGGCGGTGGGCGTGCTCGACATGGCGCTGTGGGACGCGCTGGCCAAGGCGCACCGGGTGCCGCTGTGGCGGCTCCTCGCCGATCGCTACAACGGCGGGCGTGCCGACGAGACCGCCTGGGTCTATGCGGCGGGCGGCTACTACCATCCCGGCAAGGGACTCGACGCCCTGCGCGACGAGATGCGCTCCTATCTCGACCGGGGCTATTCCACCGTGAAGATGAAGGTCGGGCTCGTGCCGCTCGAGGACGATCTCGCCCGTATCGAGGCGGTGCTCGACGTGCTCGGCGGGGACGGGTCGCGGCTCTGCGTCGACGTCAACGGCCGCTTCGGGCTCGAGGAGGCGATCCGCTTCGGGCACGCCGTCGCGCCCTACGGCCTGCGCTGGTACGAGGAGCCGCTCGATCCGCTCGACTACCTGGAGCACGCCGCGCTCGCCACGCTCTACGCGCCGACCCTGGCCACGGGCGAGAACCTGTTCTCGCACCAGGACGCGCGCAACCTGATCCGCCACGGCGGCCTGAGGCCGGACCGGGACATCCTGCAGTTCGACCCGGCGCTCTCCTACGGGCTCGTGGAGTACCTGCGCACGCTCGACGTGCTGTCCGCCCACGGCTGGTTGCGCCGGCGCTGCGTGCCCCACGGCGGGCACCAGTTCGCGCTCAACATCGCGGTGGGGCTCGGGCTCGGCGGCAACGAGAGCTACCCGGACGTGTTCGCCCCCTTCGGCGGCTTCGCCGACGGCACCCCCGTGCGCGACAGCCGGATCGCCATGCCGGACGTGCCGGGCGTCGGCTTCGAGGCGAAGAGCGCACTCTGGGAGGTGATGCGGCCGCTCGGGGAGAGGTGAAACACGTGTCAGAATGTAAAATAAGATAAAACACGCTTGTGAACGGATTGGCTCTTCATTTCCGTCCGCTCACGGGTTATCTCCTCGTGTCCAGAGGAGAGACGCCATGCCCGCCGTCGACGCCCCGAAGGTCCACGTCATCCACGAGAACGACGCCTGGGTCGTGCCGCTGCGCGCGGCCTTCGCCGAGCTGGGCACGCCCACCGAGGAGTGGTTCCTCGACCGCGGCGTGCTCGACCTGCGGGCCGAGCCGCCGCAGGGCGTGTTCTACAACCGCATGAGCGCCTCCTCGCACACCCGAGGTCACCGCTACGCGGCGGAATATACCGGCGCGGTGCTCGCCTGGCTCGAGCGCCACGGCCGCACGGTGGTGAACGACAGCCGCGCACTTCGGCTCGAGGTCTCCAAGGTGGCGCAGTACGAGGCGCTCGCCGCGCACGGCGTGGCGACGCCGGACACGCTCGCCGTCGTCGGGCGCGAGGACATCGCGGGCGCGGCCGAGCGGCTCGGCTTCCCCCTCATCCTCAAGCACAATCGCGGCGGCAAGGGGCTCGGCGTGCGTCTGTTCCTCTCGGCGGCGGCGCTCGCGGAGCACCTCGCCTCGGAGGAGTTCGAGGAGCCGCTCGACGGCATCACGCTGGTGCAACGCTACGTGCAGGCGCCGGCACCCTTCGTCACGCGGCTCGAGTTCGTCGGCGGGCGCTTCCTCTACGCGGTGCGGGTCGACACGTCGGAGGGCTTCGAGCTCTGCCCGGCGGACGCCTGCACGGTCGAGGCCGCCCGCGAGGCGGCGGCGATCGGGGACGCCGCCTGCCCGGCGGTCGCGCCCGCGGACAAGTTCACCGTCGTGCCGGGCTACGAGAACCCGGACATCCCCGCGCTCGAGCGGATGCTCGCCGACAACGGCGTCGGCATCGCCGGCATCGAGGTGATCGAGGACGCGGCCGGCCGGCGCTTCGCCTACGACGTGAACACCAACACGAACTACAATCCACAGGCGGAGGCGGAGGCCGGCGTCTCCGGCATGCGCGCCATCGCCCGCCACCTCGACGGGCTGCTCGCCCGCCAGCGCCGCGCGGCGGCCTGAGCCTCCCGCCGGCCGCTCAGCGGTAGCGGCCGTGCCGCTGGAGGACCTCGATCTGGTAGCCGTCGGGGTCCGCGACGAAGAAGAAGCGCGCCATCGGCGCGCCGTCGCGCTCGAACGCCACGATCCTGCGCGGCGAGAGGCCCAGCGCCTCGAAACGTGCGTGCTCGGCGTCGAGGTCGTCCACCGCGAAGGCGATGTGACCGTAGCCGTCGCCGAGCTGGTAGGGCTCGGTGCGGCCGTGGTTGACCGTCAGCTCGACCTCGAAGTCGGCTTCCCCGTTTCGCAGGTAGACCAGCGTGAAGTCGTCGAAGGGGAAGCGGTCCGCGACCTCGAGCCCGAAGGCCTTGCCGTAGAAATCGACCGAGCGTGCCTCGTCCAGCACGCGGATCATCGCGTGTATCGCCTTCGCCATCGTGTCCCTCCACGTCGCGGTCCGGGCGCCGCGCCGGGAGAGAACCGCCGCGCGCCGGGCGCCGCCATGCGTCGCGAGGTCGCGCATCGGCATCCGGCGCCGTCGAACCGCAGCGCCGCACGCGGCGTTCATACCGCTCGCCGAAGAGACGGAAGGAGCGGTATCGAGGCATGGAGCAGGACGTCGCGCTCGCCGTGGTCGTTCTGGTGGCCGGGGGCGTGGCGGCGCAGTGGCTCGCCTTCCGCTTCGCGCTGCCGGCGATCGTGCTCCTCTTCGCCGCCGGGCTGGCCGTCGGGCCCGGCCTCGGGCTGATCGACCCGTCCGAGGCGATGGGGCACAACCTCCACACCTTCGTCGGGCTCGCGGTCGCGCTGATCGTCTTCGAGGGCGGGCTCGCGCTCAACTTCAAGGAGCTGCGCGCCGCGGGGCAGGGGGTCGTGCGCCTCACCGTCTTCGCCCTGCCGCTGAACTGGCTCCTCGGGGCGCTTGCGGCGCGCTTCATCGGCGGGCTGGACTGGGCGCCCGCGATCCTGTTCGGGGCGATCATGGTGGTGACCGGCCCGACCGTGATCCTGCCGCTCCTGCGCCAGGCGCGGCTGAAACGCCGCCCCGCCTCCTTCCTCAAGTGGGAGGCGATCGTCAACGACCCCGTCGGCGCGATCCTCGCCGCCGCGGTGCTCGAGCTCGTCCTGCTGCTGCGCTGGGGCGACGACGAGGCGCTGTTCGAGGTGGGGCTTCGGCTCGGCGTCGGGCTCGGCCTCGGGGTCGCGCTCGGCGTCGGCGCCGCCTTCCTCGTGCGCCGTCTCTTCGTCGCGGACCTCACGCCCGAGATCCTGAAGACGCCGATGCTGCTCGCGCTGGCGCTCAGCGTCTACGCGATCGCCAACGTCGCCATCAGCGAGGCGGGCCTCGTGGCGGCGACCGTGTTCGGCGTCACGCTCGCCAACATCGACGTGCCCGGCCTCTCCGAGCTCAGGCGCTTCAAGGAGGGGCTCGTCGTCCTCATCGTTTCGACGCTGTTCATCGTGCTGGTGGCGGACCTCGATCCCGAGGTGTTCCGCGCGCTGTCCTGGCCGATCTTCGGGCTCACCCTCGCCATGCTGCTCGTCGTGCGCCCGCTCGCGATCGCGCTCGCGACGCTCGGCAGCGACCTCGACTGGCGCGAGCGGGTGCTCGTCGGCGCGATCGCCCCGCGCGGCATCGTCGCCGCCGCGGTCGCGGGCCTCGCCGGCCTGCGCCTCGCCGAGGTGGGATACTTCGAGGCGACCGTCATCCTGCCGATGGTCTTCGCGGTGATCGCGACGACCGTGGTCGTCCACGGCTTCGCGCTGCCGCCGCTGGCGCGCGCGCTCGGCCTCTCCACCGGCGACGAGCCGGCGGTCGCGATGATCGGCGCCTCGCCCTGGGCGGTCGACCTCTCCCGGGCACTGACGGAGGCGGGCGTGCGCGTCGTCCTCCTCGACACGTTCAGCGGCGCCACCCGGCGGGCGCGCCGCGCGGGGCTCTCCGCCATCACCACCCAGATCCTCTCCGAGGAAGCGGAGGAGCGCCTGGCCGAGAGCCCGATCGACTACGCCCTCGTCGCCACCAGGGACGACCTCTACAACGCCCTCGTCTGCGCGCGGCTCGGCCCCGACCTCGGCCGCGAGCGGGTCTATCAGCTCCCCGCCTCGGGCAGCCTCGACCTCGCCAGCGAGCTCGATCGCGACTGGCGCGGCAAGCTCTTCGGCCGCATGCCCTTCGCCGAGTACGAGCGCCGCTGGGAAGACGGCTGGCGCTTCGCCGCCGAGCCCGCCGCCCGCGCCCTCGCCCCGGAGACGGACGAGGCGGGCCTCGTCTTCGTGCGCGGCGGGCGCGTCCTCTTCGACAGCCGCGAGGAGGAGGACGGATCCGGCCTCGAGGACGGGATCGCGGTAGTGTTCCTGCCGCCGGGAACGGTTGCACGCGCCGAGGCCGGCGGCGGGGAGCCCGTCGGCACAACGGAGCCCGTCAACGCCGTGCGATCGCGTGGAAGAACGTCCCGCTGACGGCGCCGACCCGGTGCCCCGCGGCTCCGAGATCCGTGCCCTCGGCGTCCACCATGTCCGCGAACGCGGCCTCGCGCGCCTCGTCGCGGGCGACGATCGAGGCGTAGTGGAACTCGTGGCCGACGAGACGCGTGCCGGCGCGCCCGAGGGGGCCGTCCCGCAGCAGCGTCGCGACGCGGTAGCCGAGATTGAACCTGCGCTTCGCGAAGCTCGTCTCCACGGGCAGGAGGCCGAGCATCGGGTGGGCGACGCCGTCGGCGTCGGTGAGCGCGCGGCCGAGCGTCATGTAGCCGCCGCACTCGCCGTGGACCGGCTTCGTCCGCGCGAAGGCCCGCACCCCGGCCTGGAAGCGCGTCGCCGCGGCGAGGCGGCCGGCGTGGAGCTCGGGGTAGCCGCCCGGAAGCCAGCAGACATCGCAGTCCGCCGGCGGCGGCTCGTCGGCGAGCGGCGAGAACGGCACGATCTCGGCGCCCGCCGCCCGCCAGGCGGCGAGATGGTGCGGGTAGACGAAGGAGAAGGCGGCGTCGCGCCCGAGCGCGATGCGCTGGCCGGGCGGGGGCAGGGCGGCGCGATCCTCCGCGTCGGCGAGCCCGCGGGTCGGCGCGGCGGCGGCGAGGACGGCGTCGAGATCGACGCTCGCCGCCACCGTCTCCGCCAGCGCGTCGAGCCGCGCCTCGAGATCCGCCGTCTCGTGGGCCTGGACGAGGCCGAGGTGGCGCTCCGGCAGGACGAGACCGGCGTCGCGGGCGAGCGCGCCCAGCACCGGCATGCCGATGCGCGCGAGCCCGTCCTCGACGAGCCGCCGATGCCGCGGGCTCGCGACCTGGTTGAGGACCACGCCGGCGATGGTGATCCGCGGGTCGAGCCGCGCGCAGCCGAGCGCGACCGCCGCGGCGGATTGGGCGTGGCCCGAGACGTCGAGGACGAGGACGACCGGCCAGCCGAACAGCGCGGCGAGGTCCGCGCTCGCGCCGGTGCGGCCAGTCTCCCCGCGCACGCCGTCGAACAGGCCCATGGAGCCCTCGGCGATCACGATCTCGGCGCCGTCGAGCGCGCGCGCCGCGATCGCGGCCATGGTCGCGTCGGCCATGGCGAACGTGTCGAGGTTGACGCTCGGCGCGCCCGTCGCGGCGGCGTGGAAGGCGGGGTCGATGTAGTCCGGCCCGTTCTTGACGCCGCGCACGGCGTGCCCGCGGCGCGCCAGCGCCCGCTGCAGGCCGAGCGTGACGGTCGTCTTGCCCGAGCCCGAGCGCGGGGCGGCGACGAGAAGGCCGCGGGGCGCGGTCATCCCGCCGCCGCCGTGCGGAACGCCTCGACATGCCCCGCGATCGCCTGCCGGAAGGCCGCGATCGCGCCGATCGCGACGATCGCCGGCGAGGCGACGGCACCCGTCTCGGCCAGCGCCGGGAGCTGCGCGAGCGGGGCCTCGAGCAGCGTCTCGCGCGGGGTCGTCGCGCCGTGGACGACGAGGGTCGGCGTCGTCGGCGAGAGCCCGCCGCGGATCAGCGCGTGGGCGATCGGGGCGAGGTTGGCGACCGCCATGTAGAGCACGATCGGCACGCCGGCGCGGGCGAGCGCGGCCCAGTCGACGCTCTCGTCGTCCTCCGCGCAATGGCCGGTCGCGAGGATCACGGCGTGGTTCGTGTCGCGCGTCGTCGCGGGCACGCCGTGCTGCGCCAGCGCCGCGAGGCCCGAGGAGACGCCCGGGACAATCCGGAAGGAGATGCCGGCCTGCGCCAGCGCGAGCGCCTCCTCGCCGCCGCGCCCGAAGACGAAGGGGTCGCCCCCCTTCAGGCGCAGGACCCGCTTGCCGGAGCGGGCGAGCGCGATCAGGCGCTCGCAGATCGCGTCCTGGCGCGCCGAGGGCCTGCCGCCGCGCTTGCCGGCATACTCGAGCACCGCGCCCTCGCGGGCGAGGCCGAGCACGCCCTCGCCGATGAGCGCGTCGTGGACGACGACGTCGGCCAGGGCGAGCGCGTTGAGCGCGTGCACCGTGAGCAGGCCCGGATCGCCCGGCCCCGCGCCGACGAGCCAGACGGTCCCGGGCGAGAAGACGGGGGAGAGGCGCGAGAGGTCTGTCATGCGGGCCTCCGGGCTCGGTGCGTGCGCTGATTTCGGCGGTGAAGTCCCGCCTCGCTTCGTGTACAGGACCGCGCATGAGCGATCCATCCCGCCAGAGCGGGGAGACGACTGCGCAGAGCCCTTCCGATCCCGACGCGGCCCTCGACGCGCCGCCGCCGGGGCCGCTGCGGCGCGGCTGGACGACGGGCGCCTGTGCCACGGCGGCGGCGAAGGCGGCCTTCGTCGCGCTGCGCACGGGGGCGTTTCCCGATCCCGTGGAAATCGTCCTGCCGCAGGGCGCCCGGCCCGCCTTCGCGCTGGCGCGGCACGAGACGGGGCAGGGGTCCGCGCGCGCGGGCGTGATCAAGGACGCCGGGGACGATCCCGACGTCACCCACGGGGTCGAGGTGCGCGTCACGGTACGCCCGGGCGCGCCGGGCAGCGGCGTGACCTTCCGCGCGGGGGAGGGCGTGGGCACCGTGACCCGCGCCGGCCTGCCGATCCCGGCGGGCGAGCCCGCCATCAACCCGGTGCCCCGGCAGATGATCCGCGACAACCTCGCCGAGGCGGCAGCGGCGCTGGGCGAGGACACGACGGGGGGCGGCGCGCCGGACGTCGAGGTCGAGATCGCCATTCCCGGCGGGGAGGCGATCGCGCTGAAGACGCTCAACCCGCGGCTCGGCGTGATCGGCGGGCTCTCGGTGCTCGGCACCACGGGGATCGTCGTGCCCTATTCCTGCGCGGCCTGGATCCACTCGATCCACCGCGGCATCGACGTCGCCCGCGCCGGCGGCCTCGTCCACGTCGCGGGCGCGACGGGCTCGACCTCCGAGGAGGCCGTGAAGCGGCTGCACGGCCTGCCGGACCAGGCGCTGATCGACATGGGCGACTTCGCCGGCGGCATGCTGAAGTACCTCCGCAAGAACCCCGTGCCGCGGGTGACGATCGCCGGCGGCATCGCCAAGCTGGTGAAGCTCGGGCAGGGCATGCTCGACCTGCATTCCCGCGCCGGCCCGGTGGATCTCGCCTGGCTGGCCGAGCGCCTCGCCGAGGCGGGCGCCCCGGCGGACGTCGTCACGCGCGCGGGAGAGGCGAACACCGCGCTCGAGGTGCTGCGCACGGCGCAGGGGCTCGGCCTGCCGCTCGGCGACATCGTCGCGGCGCACGCCTGGCGCACCGCCGCCAAGGCCCTGCGGGGCGCGCCGATCGCGCTCGAGGTCGTGGTCTTCGACCGCGACGGCGCGCTCGTGGGGCGCATGCCGTTCCACCCGGTCGTGTAGGACGAGCGCCTCCTCCCCGCAGGGGAGGACGGAGGCCGAAGGCCGGAGGGTGGGGAGGGCGGCGATACCGTTCGCCTGGACATCGCAACGGCCCCACCGCCCGCGCTGCGCGCGGACTCCTCCCCTCCGGGGAGGATGCGGGAGCGGCATGCGCCTCATTCGCCGCCCTCCCATCCCGGCCGGAAGCGCCGGTCGTAGTCCGCCGCGTAGAGGCGCGAGCGGGCCTCGCCTGCGCCGGCGAGCGCCGGGCCGACGAGGATCAGCGCCGTGCGCTCCAGCCGCGCCGCGCGCACCGCGGCGGCGAGCCCCGAGAGCGGCGCGCGGATCACCCGCTCGTCGGGCCACGACGCGCGCCAGACGACGGCCGCGGGGCAATCCGGGCCGTAGGCGGGCAGCAGGTCGTCGACGACGTCCTCGATGCGGTGGATGGAGAGATGGATCGCCAGCGTCGCACGCGTCTGCGCGAAGGTCGTGAGTCGCTCGGTCTCCGGCATCCGCGAGGCGCGGCCGGGCGTGCGGGTGAGCACGACGGACTGCGCCACCTCCGGCACCGTCAGCTCGCGCCCGAGCGCAGCGGCGGCGGCGGCGAAGGCGGGGACGCCGGGGGTGACCGTCCAGGGGATGCCGCGGGCGTCCAGCGCCGCGATCTGCTCGCCCATGGCGCTCCACACCGAGAGATCCCCGGAATGCAGCCGCGCCACGTCCTCGCCGGCCGCATGCGCAGCCTCGATCTCGGCGAGGATGGCGTCGAGATCGAGCGGCGCGGTGTCGACGATGCGCGCGCCCGGCGGGCACCAGGCCAGGATCTCGGGCGGAACGATCGAGCCGGCGAAGAGGCAGACCGGGCAGCGTTCGACGAGCGCGCGCCCGCGCACGGTGATCAGGTCCGCCGCGCCGGGGCCGGCGCCGATGAAGTGCACCGTCATCGCGGCACCTCCTCCGCGGATCGCGCCAGCGCGCAGGTGACCCGCGCGCCGGAGATGCGGGCGAGGACGATCGTCGCGCCCGCACCCGCCGCGGCGAGCGCCGCCGCCTCGGCGACGGAGCCGACGTCGTGGGCGGCCTGTGCCCGCGTCGAGCAGGAGACGACCCCGCCGGACGCCCCGCGCAGGACCTCGGGCGGCACCGCCTCGATCGGCAGGCGAAGGCGCGCCGCCGCCTGCGCGAAGGCGGGGAGCGCCGCGCGGGCCTGTGCGGTGGCGAGGCGGTCGACGCGCGCATCGGCGCGCGCCTGCGCCTCGCGGACGATCTCTGCGATCTCGGCCGCGCTCGCGGCGGAGGAGAAGCCGACGCCCGCGACGATCACGGCTTCACCCCGATCCACTGCGTCACCGGCATCGCCGCGCGCCAGCCGTGCATGCCGCCGACCGGCTCCAGCCGCGAGACCGCGAGCCGGCGCATCGTGCCGCCGTGCTCCGCATGGAGCGCGGCGAGGCGCGCCTCGGTCTCGAGCGTCACGGCGTTGATCACGAGCCGCCCGCCGGAGGCGAGCGCCGCCCAGGCGGCCTCGACGACGCCGGGAACGGTCGCGCCGCCGCCGATGAAGACCGCGTCCGGCGCGGGCAGGGCGGCCAACGCGTCCGGCGCGGGGCCGTCGACGATGCGAAGGTCGGGCGCGCCCAGCCGCGCCGCGTTGCGGGCGATCCGCGCCGCCCGGTCCGGCCGCGCCTCGACCGCGATGGCGCGGTTCGCCGGATGCGCGAGCATCCATTCGATGCCGATCGAGCCCGAGCCCGCGCCGATGTCCCACAGCAGCCCGCCCGCGCGCGGCGCGAGCGCCGACAGGGTGACGGCGCGGATCTCGGCCTTGGTGAGCTGGCCGTCGCTCTCGTACCAGGCGTCGTCGCGTCCCGGGGCGAGGGGCACGACCTGCGCGTCCGGTCCGGCGGCGACGCGGATCGCCACCGTGTTGAGCGGGTCGATGCCCTCGAGCGCGAAGTCCTCCGCACGGGCGAGGCGCATCCGCTCGCGCCGCCCGCCCATCGCCTCGAGGACGACGATCTCCGAGCCGCCCATGCCGCGCTCGGCCAGGAGCGCCGCGAGCCGGCCGGGCGTGGTCTCGTCCCAGGAGAGCGCGAGGATGCGCGCGCCGGGCTGGAGATGCGGCACGATCCGCTCGAAGCTGCGACCGTGCAGGCTCACGCACGCCGTCTCCGGCAGCGACCAGCCGAGCCGCGCCGCCGCCAGCGAGAAGGCGGAGGGCTGCGGATAGGCGGCGATCTCGTCGGCGGGGATGCGGCGCGCCAGCTCCGCGCCGACGCCGTAATGGAACGGATCGCCAGTGGCGAGCACGCAGGTCGGGCGCCCGCGGCGGGCCTCGACCACCGCGTAGCCCTCGGTGATGGGGCTCGGCCAGGTCAGGGTCTCGGCCGCGAGCGGCGCGGCGAGCGCCAGGTGGCGCGCGCCGCCGACGACGAGCGAGGCCCCGTCGAGTGCGGCCGCGGCGGCGGGGGAGAGGCCGGCGCGGCCGTCCTCGCCGATCCCCACGATGGACAGCCAGCGTCCGTCAGAGGATATGTCGGGCATGACCATCCTCCTTCTCGGCGGCACCACGGAAGCGACCGGGCTCGCGCATCTGCTGGCGGGGCGCCCGGACCTGCCCGCGATCCTCTCCCTCGCCGGCCGCACCAGCGCCCCACGCGCCGCGCCGCTGCCGACGCGCATCGGCGGCTTCGGCGGCGTGGAGGGGCTCGTGGCCCACCTGCGGAGCGAGGGCATCCGCGCCGTGGTGGACGCGACGCACCCGTTCGCCGCGCGGATGTCGCGCAACGCGGCCGAGGCCTGCCGCATCGCCGGCGTCCCGCTCCTCGCGCTCGTGCGCCCGGAATGGACGCCCGGCCCCGGCGACCGCTGGACGACCGTGGCGGACATGGCCGGGGCCGTCGCCGCGCTGGGCGAGGCGCCGCGACGCGTATTCCTCACGGTGGGGCGCCTGGAGCTCGCCGGATTCGAGGCCGCGCCGCAGCACGCCTATCTCGTGCGCACGATCGATCCCATCGGGGAGGTCGCCCTGCCGAATCTCGTCGAGATCCGCCACCGCCCGCCCTTCGACGATGCCGCCGAGCGGGCGCTGATGGAGACCGAGCGCATCGACGTGCTCGTCACCAAGAATTCCGGCGCCGCCGCCACCCGCCCGAAGCTCGACGCCGCCCGCACGCTCGGCCTGCCGGTGATCGTGGTCGACCGCCCGCCGCGCCCGGAGGGCGTCCAGGCGGTGGCGACCCCGGAGCAGGCGCTCGAGTGGCTGGAGTGGGTTCATGCCGGCGCTCCGTAGCTGCGCGGCGTGAGCACCCAGGGGCGCTCCCCGTCGGGGCGCGCGATCAGCCGCGTCGTCGAGGCGCCGATGATCACGAGCGTCGCCATGTCGGCCTCCTCCGCCCGCACCTCGCCGACCGTGCGGATGGTGAGCCGCTCGTCCGGGCGACCGACGGCGCGGGCGAGGAGTATGAAGTGCTCCGGCGCACGGATCTCGCGGACGATCTCGAAGGCGCGACCGAGTTGCCAGGGGCGGGCCTTGGAGATCGGGTTGTAGAGGCAGACGGCGAGATCCGCCTCGAGCGCGAGGCGAAGCCGCTTCTCGACGACCTCCCACGGCTTGAGATTGTCGGAGAGGGACATCGCGCAGAAATCGCCACCGAGCGGCGCGCCGAGCCGGGCGGCGGCCGCGAGCATCGCCGAGATGCCGGGCTCCACCCGGATGTCGAGCGCCCGCCAGGCCTGATCGCCCGCCTCCAGCGCCTCGAACACCGCCGCCGCCATGGCGAAGACGCCCGGATCGCCGCCGGAGACCACGGCGACCCGCCGGCCCTCGGCCGCCAGGGTCAGCGCGTGCCGCGAGCGGTCGAGCTCGACGCGGTTGTCGGAGGCGTGCTTGGTCCGGCCGGGGCGGTCCGGCAGGCGGTCGACGTAGGGGCCGTAGCCGACGACATCCGTGGCCTCGTCGAGCGCGCGCGTGGCAGCGGGCGTGATCCAGTCGGGACCGCCCGGGCCGAGGCCGATGATCGTGAGCCGTCCGGTCACGGCCGCCTCCCTTCGCCGGGGACGATCACGAGGGAGAAATACGGTGCGACGTGATCGTCGGGAACCTCCGCCACGGGGATCATCCGCTCGCCGTCCATCGTGGCGCGCTCGACGTAGACCGCCCGGCCCGTGAGCCCGGCCTCGGCGAGCGCACCGCGGACCTTCGGCCAGTTGCGGCCGAGCTTCATGATCACGGCGGCGTCGGTGTCCTCGAGGCGCCGCGCCAGCTCGGCGGCGGGGAGCGTGCCGGGCAGCACGGTGAGAACGTCGTCGCCCCAGGTGATCGGCGCGCCGGCGGCGGTCCAGGCGCCGGACATGGCGGTGATCGCGGGGATGGTCTCCACCGACAGGCGCTCCCGCAGGCGCCGCCAGAGATGCATCCAGGAGCCGTAGAAGAACGGATCGCCTTCGCACAGCACGCCGACGCTGCGCCCTGCGGCGACCTCGTCGAGGAGGCGCGCGACGCAGTCCTCGTAGAAGGCGGCGAGCGCCTCGGCATAGGCGGGATCCTCGATGGGAATCTCGGTCGTCACCGGATAGACCATCGCGATCTCCCGCGCCGGGTCCGCCCCGACCACGGCGTCGGCGATGGTGCGGGCGTTGCCGCGTCGGCCGGCCTTGCAGAAGTGCGCGAGCCGATCCGCGCCCTCCAGCGCCGCGCGGGCGCGCACGCTCATCAGGTCCGGGTCGCCCGGCCCGAGGCCGATGCCGACGATGGCGGCGCGCGCGCTCATTCGACGGCGCTCGCCAGCGCGTTGATCGCCGCGGCCGTCATGGCCGAGCCGCCGCGCCGTCCGTGGACCACGACGAAGGGCACACGGCCGTCCCTCGCCAGCGCCTCCTTCGATTCCGCCGCGCCGACGAAGCCGACGGGGATGCCGATCACCGCCGCCGGCCGCGGCCAGCCGGCGTCGAGGAGCTCCAGCAGCCGGAACAGCGCGGTCGGCGCGTTGCCGATGGCGACGACGGCGCCTTCGATGTGATCGCGCCACAGCTCCATGGCGCCGGCCGAGCGGGTGTTGCCGATGGCCTCGGCGAGGTCCGGCGTGCGCGGGTCGTCGAGGGTGCAGACCACCGCGTTGCCGGCGGGCAGCCGCGCGCGGGTGACGCCGTTCGCGACCATCTTGGCGTCGCACAGGATCGGCGCGCCGCGGGCGAGGGCGGCGACCCCGGCCTCCGCGAAATCCGGCGACATTTCCACGTCCTTCGGCAGGTCGGTCATGCCGCAGGCGTGGATCATGCGCACGACGACCCGCTCGGCCGCGCCCTCGAACCGGGCGAGATCGGCCTCGGCGCGGATGATCGCGAAGGAGCGCGCGTAGATCGCGCCGCCGTCGCGGATGTAGTCATACGCACTCACGTCTCGTGGTCTCCGAAGGCGGCGGCGAGGCCGCGCGGGTCGCTCGTGCGCCGCAGGATCGCGGCGATGGTGGGCAGGGGGAGGGCGGCGACGGGTGCCTCGCCCGCCGTGCCGCCGGGGATCACGTCGTAGCGCCCGTCGGCGCGTCCGACCAGGGTGAGATCCGCCGTGCGGGGATGCGCGCAGCCCTTCGGGCAGGCGGAGACGTGGATGCGTGCGCCCGCGTCCGCGAGAGGACGGACGGCCTCCGCTAGCGCGAGGGCGTCCTGCGGCGCGGCGGAGTGCGCGCGCCCGCAGGCCGGCGCGCCGGGGCAGGCGACGAGGGCGAGGCGCGGGTCGGCGGGGTCGGTGACGAAGCCGAGGGCTCGTGCCTCCGCGATGATGCTGTCGGCGGCGGCAGGTGTCAGATGCGGGATCAGCACGCCGCGGGTGAAGGACAGGCGCAGCTCGCCGGCGCCGTGCGCCACGCTCCACCCCGCCGCCGCGCGCAATTGTTTTGCCGTCGCGCGCCCGAAGGGAAGAGCGAGCAGAAGGGCGCCCTTTGCGATGAAACCCGCGGCGCGGTCAAGGCCGAACGCGTGTTCCGCTTCCCCTCGGAGACGAGTCGATGGGACAGGAGGACCGACGCTGACGTTCTCCTTCCCTGTAGGGGAAGATGGCGCGCCGCCGTAGGCGGCGTGACGGATGGGGCGCGGCGCGAAGCGACGCTTTCCGCGAAGCGGAAGCCCCGGCGGCAGCCCGTCTCGCCCGTCGATTTCGGCTTCGCCGAACGCGCGTCCCGCGCGCCCCATCCGTCTCGGCTTCGCCGAGCCTCCTTCCCCTACAGGGAAGGAGGAGGACGGCGTCCGCGCCGTCGCAGTCGCGATCGCCTCGGCGGCCTCGGGCGGCGTGTTCCGCATGCGCCGCGCGTCGCCGCGATGGCGGATGAAGCCCTCGACGGCGCGTGCGACCCTGTTCGCCGCCTCGGCCAGCGGTACGGGGGCCACCCAGGCATAGCCGTCCCCCTCGGCGAGCCCGATCGCCACGCCGCCCTCCGCCGGGGCGATCCACACGTCCGCCCCCGGCTCCAGCGGCAGCGCCCCTCCGCCGTCGACCGCCACGTGGAACTTCGCCGGCAGGCCAGAAGCCGCGTTCCCGACCAGCTCCTCGATCTCGGCGGCCAGGGCCGCGGCGTCGAACGCCTCCGCCGGGTCGATGCCCGCGAGCGGCGAGACGAGCGTCAGGCGATAGGGTCCCTCGGCCTCCCCCTCCAGCAGGCCGGTCGCCGAAAGTCGTTCCAGCACAGCGGGATGCGTCGCTTCGCTCACGCCGCGGATCTGCAGGTTGCCGCGCGCCGTGACGTCGAGGAGGCCGTTGCCGCAGGCCTCCGCCGCGTCCGCGAGGGCGCGCGCCTGCGCCGCCGAGAGGATCCCCCGCGGCGGGTGGACGCGCACGAGGAGGCCGTCGCCCGTCTCCATCGGGCGGCGCGCCCCGGGGCACCATCCGCGTCGCAGCGAGGGCGCGCTCATTCCGCCGCCTCCCGGGTTCCGTCGGCTGCGAGCGCTGTGGCGACCGAGTTCGACCGCGTCACCCACAGGCCCCGCCGCAGCGCGTCCGACAGGCGGTCGCGGATCGCGGCCTCCGCCGGCGCGTTCGCCTCGCGCAGCCGCGCGTTGACCGCTTCGTCCGCGACCAGCGCCGCGAACACCGCCTCGAAGGCGTGGCTCGAGACGACATCCGTCGTCGCGGCGAAGGCGTAGAGCGCGTCGACCCCCTGCGCCAGCTCCGCCGCCCCGCGCCAGCCGTGGCGCAGGCAGCCGTCGATGAAGCGGCCGTTTGTCAGGCGCCCGCGCACGATCCGGTCGATGTCCTCGGCGAGCGTGCGCGCCTTCGGGGCGGCGCGGGTGGTGTCGAGGCTGTAGAGGACGGGCGCGGCGCCGAGCGTCTCGGCGGCGGCCGCGAAGCCGCCGACGCTGTCGGGAATGGCGTCGCCGTCGAGGAGGTCGCGCTCGGCCACGTCGGTCGTGTGGACGAAGGCGTCGGCGGCCGCGACGCGCGCGTCGAACGACGCTTCCGCCGTGCCCGCGCCGCCCGCCCCGTAGGCGTGGGAGGTGTTGGCGAGGTAGGCGCGGCCGAGATCGGCGCGGGTCTCCCAGCTGCCGTCGAGCGCCAGGCTCGCGACGCCGGCTCCGTTGTCTCCCGGCGCCGGGCCGAAGACGCGGGCGAGAGATGCGCCGGCGCGGCGTGCGGCGGCGAGCGCGTTCCAGTCGTCCGCCTCCTCGAGCGCCGCGACCGCGCGGGCGGCCTGGTCGATCAGCGCGAGCTGGTCGGGGAAGGTGTCGCGGAAGGCGCCGGAGACGCGCACGGTGACGTCGGCGCGCGGATGGTCGAGCTTCGCGATGGGCACGATCTCGAAGCCGCCGACCCGGGTCGTGGCGTGGTCCCAGACGGGCACGACGCCCATCAGCGCCAACGCCTGGGCGATGTCCTCGCCCCCCGTGCGCAGCGTCGGCGAGGCCCAGAGGTCCATGACGATGCGCCGCGGATGGTCGCCCTCCTCCTGCAGATGCCGGCGCACGATCTCGGCGGCGGCGCGCGCGCCGAGCTCGGCGGCGGCACGGGTGGGGATGGCGCGGGGGTCGAGGGTGGTGAGGTTGCGCCCCGTCGGCATCACGTCGAGGCGCCCGCGCGAGGGCGAGCCCGCGGGCCCGGGCGCGACGAAGCGGCCGTCGAGGGCGGCGAGCAGCCCCGCCCGCTCGCCGGCGGCGCTCGCGGGATCGCCCGAGACGCCGAAGACGTGCAGCCCGTCGCGGAAGGCCGCCTCGCCGATGTCGCACAGATGCGCGTCGAGCCGGGTCAGCGCCTCGTCCATCGGCGTGTCCGCATCGACGCCGCAGGCCTCCGCGAGGCCGTTCGCGCGGGCGCGCTCGAGGATGTCGGCGGCGACGAGGGCGGCGCGGCGCGGGTCGAGCACCTGGGCGGAGGAGAACTCCTCCACCCGCTCCTTGAGCCCCGTATGCTCGCCGTCGATCCCGGACTCGGCGACGTCCGGCGTCAGGTGCCCGATCGTCACCGCCCCGATCCGCCGCTTGGCGGGCGCCGCCTCGCCGGGATCGTCGACGACGAAGGGATAGACGACGGGCGTCGCGCCGGCGAGGAGCCGCGGCCAGTCGTCGGGCGCGAGCGCCACGGCCTTGCCGGGGAGCCATTCGGTGGTGCCGTGGGTGCCGAGATGGACGAGCGCGTCGATCCGCTCGATCTCGCGCAGCGCCGCGTAGAAGGCGTGGTAGGCGTGGGTCGGGGGCAGGTTCGGGTCGTGGTAGGACGCCTTGCGGTCGCCGCGCCCGCGATCGGGCTGGAGGGCGATCACCACGTTGCCGGCGCGGACCACGCGGAACACGAAGGCGTCGCCGTCGCAGGCCGGATCGTCCTCCGGCGCGCCCCAGGTCTCGGCGAGTTCCGCGCGGCGGGCCGCGGGGAGCTCGGTGAGCCGGGCCTCGTACCAGGGGAGGGGGATGCGCAGCGTCTCCGCGCCGGAAAGAAGGTGCGGAATCAGCGTGTTGGCGTCCACGGCTCGCGCCGCGTCGTAGCCGGCCTCGCGCAGCAGATCGAGGATCGCGACCGCGCTCGCGGGCGTGTCGAGACCCACCGCGAACCCGGTCCGCCCGCCGCGGGCGGGGTAGTCGGACAGGATCAGCGCCAGCCGCCGCTGCGCCCGCGGCGTCGCCGCGAGCCGCGCCCAGGCGGCGGCCTGATCCGCCCCCGAGGCGATCCCGGCCGGATCGGGCGCGCTCTCGCGGCGCGCGAAGGCCAGCGCCGGGTCGGGTTCGGCGTCCGCCTTGAAGGAGATCGGGCCCGCTACGATGCGGCCGTCGAACTCGGGCAGGGCGATCTGCATGGCGAGATCGGCGGCGGACAGCCCCCGCTCGGAGCCGGCCCAGGCCTCGCGCGTGGTGCCGACGGGGATCGCCTGCAGGACCGGGCAATCGGCGGCGTCGAGCACGAAGCCGGCGCCGTCGCGCGCGGAGAAGGCGGTGGTCGCCAGGATCACGGCGGGCTTGCGTGCGGCGAGCGCCCGGCGCACGACGGCGACGGGCTCCGGGTCCTTCAGGCTCGCCACGGCGAGCACCAGCGGCGCGAGCCCGCGATCCGCCAGCGCCTCCGACAGCGCCCGGGCCGGCCCGGTCTCGCCGGCGAGGATCGCGGACCGGTAGACCAGGATCGGCGCGAGCGGCCGGTCCGCCGGCAGCCGGGCGAGGGCGGCCTCCGGCTCTTCCGGCCCGTGCTCGGGCGACCAGGCGAAGCCCCGCGGCGTCGGGATCGGGGGCGCGATCGCATCGCGCCGGCCGGTCAGCCAGGCGTCGATGCCGCTCAGCAGCCGGCCCATGTTCTCGACCCCGCCGGCCGTGAAGTACGCCTCCAGCGCATCGCAGCAGGCCGCCGGCACCGTGGAGAGGTCCGCCAGCCGCGGGTCCGGCCGGTCGTCGCCGGGGATCACCGCGAGCGCGATGCCGTTCGCCCGCGCCGCCTCGGCGAGCCGCTCCACCCCGTAGCGCCAGTAGTCGAGCCCGCCGAGGCAGCGCACCAGCACGAAGCGCGCCTTCGCCGCGGTGTTGTCCACGTAGAGATCCACCGAGAGCGGGTGCTTCAGGCGCCTGAGCGAGGCGAGCCGGACGGAGACCCCGTCCGGCGCTCCCGCCCGCGCGGCCGCGAGCGCGGAGAGGTCCGAGTCGGCGAAGGAGAGCACGACGACGTCCCCCGGCGGCTGAGCCAGGTCGACGGCGGCCTCGCCGTCGTCGAGGGAGATCGTGCTCGCCGGGAGGAGGTGCATGGCGCGGCGCCCGCGCCCTCAGCCGGCGAGCGCGCGTTCGACCGCGGCGCGGTCGAAGTCGTGCAGGCCGATGACGACGAGGGAGCCGCCGCGCGCCTCGCCCGGCTTCCAGGGCCGGTCGTAGCTCTGCGACACGCGGGTGCCGACGCCCTGGACGACGAGGCGCATCGGCTTGCCCGTCACCTCGGCGAAGCCCTTGATGCGCAGCACGCCCGCGACCTCGGCGGCCTTCGCCACACGACGCAGCAGGTCGTCGGGGCTCTCCACCGCTGCGATGGGAATGGCGACGCTCTCGAAGTCGTCGTGGTCGTGCTCGCCCGCGTCGTCGTGGTGCGAGGGGCGCGCCGCGAGGTCGCTCTCCGCGGCCGCGCCGAGGCCGATCAGCGCCGCCGGCTCGGCCTTGCCGTGGGCGACCTCGAGGATCTCGACGGCGCGCGGCAGGTGCTCGCGGATGTCGGCGACGACGCGGCGGCGCTCGTCGACGGACATGGCGTCGACCTTGTTGAGGACGACGACGTCGGCGCAGAGCAGCTGGTCCTCGAACACCTCCTCGAGCGGGTTGTCGTGGTCGACGGAGGCGTCGTCGGCGCGCTGGGCGGCGAGCTTCGCGGGATCGTGCGCGAAGAGCCCGGCCGCCACCGCCGGCCCGTCCACTACCGCGACGACGCCGTCGACCGTCACCCGCGAGCGGATGGCGGGCCAGTTGAAGGCGTTGACCAGCGGCTTCGGCAGCGCGAGGCCCGACGTCTCGATCAGGATGTGCTCGGGCGGGTTCGCGCGGTCCAGGAGCTTCGTCAGGGCGGGCACGAAATCGTCGGCGACCGTGCAGCAGATGCAGCCGTTGGGCAGCTCGACGATGTCGTCGGCGGTGCAGCCCTCGATGCCGCAGCCCTCGAGGAACGAGCCGTCGAAGCCGAGATCGCCGAACTCGTTGACGAGCACGGCGAGGCGGCGCCCCCCGGCGTTCTCGACGAGATGGCGCACGAGGGTGGTCTTGCCGGCGCCGAGGAAGCCGGTGAGGACCGTGCAGGGTATCTTCGACAGGTTCGCCATGGCTGGCTCCTACTCGGCGGCCGCGGTGCGGGGCGCCGGAAACGGGGGAATGCGGGCGACGACGCCCTTCTTGAAGATCTGCGGGCGCTCGCGCCAGGGCACGATGCCATCGGCCGTCTCGGCGTAGCGCGCGAGCCCGTCGAGGATCTCCTCGACGTGCGCCGCCGGGTCGAGATCGCCCCAGACGTAGGTCCAGCGGCCCGGCGCCGTCACGGCGACCGTGCACGGTCGCTTGCAGACGGAGAGGCACGCCACGGCCTCGACCCGCACCGGCAGGGGTGCGCCCGCCGTCGCGCGGGCGGCGAGCGCATCCTCCAGCCCGCGCTGGAGGATCGAGCCCGGCCGATCCTCGGTCGCGTCGGGGCCACCCTGGGGGCGGCAGGTGGCGCAGACGTGCAGGACGATGTCTTCGGGGGAAACGGTCATGGGGCGCTCAGGCGAGGCCGGTGACGAGGAAGCCGGCCCCGACGACGGCCACCGCCACGCCGGCCATGCGCAGCTGCGTGGGGGCGGCCAGCGTCACGCCGGCCCACAGGGGCTGGGCGACGAGCGACACGCCGACCATGATCGCGCCCTGGACGGCGACGAGCCCGGCGAGGTAGGCGGCGAGCGGGGTCGTCTCCGCGCCGATGATCATCTCCGCCAGCGCATGGCCGTGGATCAGGCCGGCGAGGGCGAACAGCGAGGCGGCGGCGGCCAGTGGCAGGGTCGGGCGCAGGGCCGCGACGACGCCGAGCCCCACGACCGAGAGCGCCACCAGCACCTCGCCGAGCGGCAGGTCGACGGCGGCCACGTGGAGGCCCACGCCCGCGACCATCGCCAGCAGCCAGGCGCCCGGCAGCGTGAAGGCCCGCCCGAAGCGCGCCGAGATCAGGCCGACTGCGAGCAGCGCGGCGAGGTGGTCGACGCCGATGATCGGATGACCGAAGCCGGAGAGCAGGCCCTCCGTGAAGGTCGACGGCGTCGTGCCGCCCATCGGGTGGTGGGCGAGCGCCGGCGTCGCGGCGAGGAGGCCCGCGGCGATCAGGAGGATACGGGTCTCGAAAGTGCTTCGTCCGGTCATGTCGCTCTCCGTCGGCGCCCGCGGCGCTCGTGCTTCTCGCTTCCACGGAGAGACGCGGCCGGCGGCGGATGCCGATCGGCCGGCGAACTCCCCGGCGCACCCCGGCCGGAAAGCCCATGAAAGCTGGTGACGGCAGGTCTCCTGGCTCGCGGGTCGCGGCCTCGTCGCTCAGCCTTCCCGGGGCGAACCCAGTGGACTATGAGAGCGACGGGCTCTCCGCTCACAGTTGCGGGGGCAGCTGCGGTGTCTCACCGCATTCCCTTTTCACCCCGTCTCCGGGGCACCGTCGCAATCATGATTAGCCGTCGCGCCCTCGAACTTCAACGGCCTCGCGCATGACCTCGGAGAAGCCCGTACGCAAGCCCTTGCCCCGCCTCTCGTTCGTGCTGGGCGGCGCACGCTCCGGCAAGAGCCGGCATGCGGAGGCGCTGGTCGAGGCGTGCCCTCCGCCGTGGGTCTACGTGGCGACCGCCCAGGCCTTCGATTCGGAGATGGAGGCGCGCATAGCCGAGCACCGCGCCCGCCGCCCGGAAGGCTGGATCACGCGCGACGCCCCGCTCGCGCTGCCCGAGGCGATCCGCGAGGGGCCGTCGCGTGCGCCGATCCTGGTCGATTGCCTGACGCTGTGGGTGACGAACCTGATTCTGGCGGAGCGCGACCCGGCGGCGGCCGGTGCCGCGCTCGAGGCGGCGTGCCGGGACGCGCCCGGGCCGGTAGTGCTCGTCTCGAACGAGGTCGGGCTCGGCATCGTGCCCGACAACGCCCTCGCACGGCGCTTCCGGGACGAGGCGGGGAGGCTGCATCAGCGGCTCGCCGCGCAGGCGGACGCCGTGACGTTCATGGTCGCGGGGCTGCCGATGCGGGTGAAGTGAGGGGCGCGCGCCCGTCTGCGCGCGGAGTTCGCGGCATCGAAGAACGCGCTAGTGCGCGACGCGAATGCCTGCGTCGTCCTTCCCTGTAGGGGAAGGTGGCGCGCAGCCGATGGCTGCGTGACGGATGGGGCGCGGAGCGGAGCGACGCGTTCCGCGAAGCGGAAAAACACCGTGTCCGCTGCCGCCGTCGCCCTTCGGCTGCGCCGAACGCGCGTCCCGCGCGCCCCATCCGTCTCGCCGCTTCGCGGCGATCCACCTTCCCCTACAGGGAAGGACGAGCATCCTGGACGACGTCGACTCCCATCGCTACCGCGCGCTTCTTTCGGCCCCGGAACTGCACGGCCGTCCCGGGGAGATCCTGTCCGGACGACGCCGGCACGAGAAAGGCCCCCGGGTCTCCCCGGGGGCCTCCTCGCAGGCTCGTTCCGCGACGTGCGGGACGGGCGCCGGGCTCAGAAGCCCATGTCGCCCATGCCGCCCATGCCACCCATGCCGCCGCCGCCACCGCCGCCGGCGGACTCGCGCTTGGGAGCCTCGGCGATCATCGCCTCGGTGGTGATCAGCAGGCCCGCCACGGAGGAGGCGTCCTGCAGCGCCGTGCGCACGACCTTGGCGGGGTCGACGATGCCGGCCTGCAGCATGTCGACGTACTCCTCGGTCTGGGCGTTGAAGCCGAAGGTCTCGGAGGCGTTCTCCTGGATCTTCCCGACCACGATCGAGCCCTCGACGCCGGAGTTCTCGGCGATCTGGCGGATCGGCTGCTCGAGCGCGCGCAGCACGATCTTGATGCCGGCGCGGATGTCCGGGTTGTCGGACGTCAGCTTGGCGACCGCGGTCTTGGCGCGCAGAAGCGCGACGCCGCCGCCGGGGACGATGCCTTCCTCGACCGCCGCGCGGGTGGCGTTGAGCGCGTCGTCGACGCGGTCCTTCTTCTCCTTGACCTCGACCTCGGTCGCGCCGCCGACGCGGATCACCGCGACGCCGCCGGCGAGCTTGGCCAGGCGCTCCTGGAGCTTCTCGCGGTCGTAGTCCGAGGTGGTCTCCTCGACCTGCGCCTTGATCTGGGCGACGCGGGCCTCGATGTCGTCCTTCGAGCCGGCACCGTCGATGATCGTGGTGTTCTCCTTCTCGATGCGCACCCGCTTGGCGCGGCCGAGCATCTCGAGGGTCACGTTCTCGAGCTTGATGCCGAGGTCCTCGGAGACGGCGGTGCCGCCGGTGAGGATGGCGATGTCCTCGAGCATGGCCTTGCGGCGATCGCCGAAGCCCGGAGCCTTGACGGCCGCGACCTTCAGGCCGCCGCGCAGCTTGTTGACGACGAGCGTGGCGAGCGCCTCGCCCTCGATGTCCTCGGCGACGATCAGCAGCGGCTTGCCCGACTGCACGACCGACTCGAGGATCGGCAGCATCGCCTGCAGCGAGGAGAGCTTCTTCTCGTGGATGAGGATGTAGGGATCGTCGAGCTCGGCGATCATCTTCTCCGCATTCGTGATGAAGTACGGGGAGAGATAGCCGCGGTCGAACTGCATGCCCTCGACGATGTCGACCTCGGTCTCGGCGGTCTTCGCCTCCTCGACCGTGATGACGCCCTCGTTGCCGACCTTCTGCATCGCGTTGGCGATCATCTCGCCGATCAGCGCGTCGCCGTTGGCGGAGATGGTGCCGACCTGGGCGACCTCGCCCGTCGAGGCGACCTTGCGGGCGCGCGACTGGATGTCGGCGACCGCCGCGGCGGTGGCCATGTCGACACCGCGCTTGAGGTCCATCGGGTTCATGCCCGCGGCCACGGCCTTGGCGCCTTCCTTGACGATCGACTGGGCGAGCACCGTCGCGGTGGTCGTGCCGTCGCCGGCGAGGTCGTTCGTCTTCGAGGCCACTTCGCGCACCATCTGCGCGCCCATGTTCTCGAACTTGTCGGAGAGCTCGATCTCCTTGGCGACGGTGACGCCGTCCTTGGTGATGCGCGGCGCGCCGAACGACTTCTCGATGACGACGTTGCGGCCCTTCGGGCCCAGCGTCACCTTCACCGCGTCGGCGAGGATGTCGACGCCGCGCAGCATGCGCTCGCGGGCGTCGGCCGAGAACTTCACTTCCTTGGCTGCCATGTGCTCAAATCCTTGGGTTTGCGGCCCCGGGGCGGCTCGGTGGAGCCGGCGCGCGCGGGACCCTGTGATCGGACGATGCGGCGGGAGCGCGTTACGCGGCGACGACGCCCATGATGTCGCTCTCCTTCATGATGAGGAGATCCTGGCCGTCGATGCGGACCTCGGTGCCGGACCACTTGCCGAACAGCACGCGGTCGCCGGCCTTGACGTCGAGCGGCTGGACCTTGCCGGTCTCGTCGCGGGCGCCGGGGCCGACGGCGACGATCTCGCCCTCCTGGGGCTTCTCCTTGGCGGTGTCCGGGATGATGATCCCGCCCTTCGTCTTCTCCTCCGCCTCGATACGGCGGACGACGACGCGGTCGTGCAGGGGACGGAAGTTCATGGGTGGCGTCCTCTATGCAGGCGGAACGTGCTCGTCTAGAACACGCCCGCTGTCCGGGTTGCTCGGGGCTGTTAGCACTCGCGCGAAGGGAGTGCCAAAGCGTGCTCGCGAGATAGGCGGGATGCGGCGTGTTGTCAAGGACGGGGGTCGGTCGACGCGCGGCCGTCGCGCGCCTCACCGCCGCGAGGCCACCACCGCCCCCGCGACGATCAGCACCGCGCCGGCGAGCGTCGCGAGGCCGGGCACCTCCCCGAAGAGCACGAGCCCCAGCGCCGCCGCCCAGACCAGCGCCGTGTAGTCGATCGGCGCGATGCGTGCGGCCTCGGCCGAGCGGAAGGCGCGGGCGAGCAGCAGGTGGCCGCCGACGCCGAGCGTGCCCACGAGGCCGAACAGCCAGACGAGATCGCCGGTCAGGGGCTGCCAGACGAAGGCCGCCGGGCCGGCGAGCACGAGGGCCGGGAACAGGTGCTGGAGCGCCACGATGGTGACGACGCCGTCGATCCGGGCGCGGGCGCGCACCAGCACCATGGCGAGCGCGTAGAACACCGCCGCCGCGAGCCCCGCGACGACGCCCAGCGGATCGAGCCCTACGCCCGAAGCGGATCCGCCCGGAAGCTCGCCTTGCCCGAAGCCGCCTTGCCCGAAGACGATGACCAGCATGCCGGCGAAGCCGATGGCGAGCGCCGCCAGCGCGCGGCCGCCGACACGCTCTTTCAGGAAGATCGCGCCGAACAGCGCCATGAAGCTCGGCGCGAGGAAGGAGAGCGCCGTCGCCTCGGCGAGCGGCAGGCGGGAGAGCGCAGTGAAGAAGCTGAGGCCCGTCGCGACGACGAGGAGCCCGCGCACGAAGTTGATCCGCAGCGCCTCGAGGGTCGGGACTCGCGGGCGCGTCCAGGCGACCGCCACCGCGATCGCCATAGCTCCGAAGGCGAAGCGCAGGAACGTCACCTGCACGACCGGCAGGCTCGCGGTCGCGAGCTTCACGGCGGCGTCCATCGCGGAGAGAAGGCCGATGCCGAGCACGGCGTCGCGGATCGCACGCGGGAGGGAGGCGGGGGCCGCGTCGAGGGTGGGTGGGGGCATGGGGCCGGGTCCGGTCGAGGGAAGCGATCTTCTCGCATGCACCGGGGCGACGCGTAAGGCCTCTGCGGCCGCTCACGCGGAGATCATCCGCCGCCACCGCTCCGGCGTGATCCCGTAGGCCTTCTTGAACTGCCGGGTCAGGTGGCTCTGGTCGGCGAATCCGGCGTCGAGCGCGGCCTCGGCCAGCGGCGTGCCGGCGCGGATCGCCGTGCGGGCGTGCCCGAGACGACGCAGGACGAGGTAGCGGTACGGGCTCGTGCCGTAGCGGCGGCGGAACTGACGGGCGAGCGTGTAGCGGTCGAGCCCGGTGAGCGCCTCGAGCGCCTGCGAGCGGACGGGCGCCGCCGCCTCCCTCGCACGAGCGGCGAGGTGGTCGCGCGCCCGCTCCACCGCGGCCGCGATGCCGGGCGGCGTCGGGCGGCGAGCCGCGGAGGGGTCGAGGGCGACGAGCGCGTCCGCGAGCGCCGCCAGCGCGGCGTCGGCGGCGAGCGGCTCGAGCGGCGCGTCGAGGTCGTCGAGGAGGCCGCGCACGGCCGCGACGAGGCGCGGGTCGCGCGAGACGGGATCGCGCAGGAAGGGCAGGGCGCCGAGCCGTCCCCCGGCGGCCGCGAGCACGAGCCGTGGCTCGACGTAGGCCATGCGGTAGACGAAGCCGCCAGCGTCGCCCGCGCGCCCGTCGTGGCGCTCGTCGGGATGGATCACGAGGGCGCAGCCCGCGAGGCCGTCCGCCCGTGTCCCGCGGTAGTCGAAGCTCTGGACGCCGCCGAGCGTGAGCCCGATCGCGTAGGAATCGTGCCGATGCGGCTCGTAGGCCCGGCCGGCGAAGCGGGCGGCTATGCGCTCGACGCCCGGCGTGCCGGTGCCGAGGCGGATCGCGTCGCCCGCCGTCGCGCACGATCGTTCAAGACCGGGCAGGGCCGTCTCGTGCATGTCCTCTCTCCGCGGATGGTCCGGCGCGGGACGCGGGGCGAGCATGCCCCAGCCGCCGCCGGCAGCAAAGTCGATCGCGCACGGGAGGCGGGCATGACGGGCGGGAACGCACGAGACGCGAGCCCGGCGGCGCCGGGCGCGCCGCTCGCCACCTACGCACGGCTCGCCCTCGCGACGCTGCTCTGGGCGGGCGTGTTCGTGGCGGGCAAGATCTCGCTCGAGGTGCTCGATCCGGTCTTCCTCGCGGCGGCGCGGTTCGCGGTGGGTGCGGTGGCGGTCGGCGTGGTGGTGGCGGCGACGCGGCGCTTCGCGCGGGCGAGCGGCGCGGACCTCGTGCTCTTCGCCGGGATCGGCTTCCTCGGCGTGTTCGCCTACAACATCCTGTTCACGATCGCGCTCGACCTCTCGACGCCGCTGCACGGGCTCGTGATCATCGCGACGACGCCGGCCTGGACGGCGGCGCTCTCGTTCGCGCTGCTGCGCCTGCCGGTCCGGCGCGGGCACGCGCTCGGTTTCGCCTGCGCCTTCGCGGCGGTGCTCGTCGTGGTCGGGCCGGAGGCGCGGGAGGCGGGCTGGCGCTTCGCCGCCGGGACGCTGCCGGGCGATCTCCTCTTCGTCGCCGCCGCGATCGTGTGGGCACTCTACACGATCGCGGTGAAGCGGGCGCTGGCCAGGCATGCCGCGTCCGTGCTGACCGGCTGGAGCCTGGTGCTCGGCGCGCTGATGCTGGCGCCGGCGGCGGCGATCGTCTCGGATGTCCCGGGCGAGATCGCCGCGATGCGGCCCTTCGACGTCGCCGCCGTGCTCTACATGGGCGTGCTCGCGACCCTCGTCGCCTTCTGGCTCTGGTCGCGCGGGGTCGCCGCCGTCGGGCCGGCCCGCGCGGCGGTGTTCCTCAACCTCGTGCCGATCTGGGGTGCGGGACTCACCGCGATCGCCTTCGCGACTGTGCCCTCGCCGGCGATCCTCGCGGCGATGGGGCTCGCGCTCGTCGGCGTCGTGCTGGTGCAGCGGGGCTGACGCCCGTCCGAGCGCCTCACCCCGCCCGCGTCAGCCGCCGGCGATTGGCGCGCACGCGCCGGCGGTAGAGCCGCACCACGTCCTCGGCGGTGGCGGGACCGCGGCCGGTGAGGGCGGCGCGGGCGACGAGGTACTGCGCGTCGGCGAGAGCGCCGAGCTTCTCGGGCACCATCAGCCCCGCCTCGCGGGCGGCGGGCAGCGCGCCCGTCGCCATGCCGAAGAGCCGCAGGCCGACGACCGCCTGCGATTCGAGCCCGAGGCGCGCGGAGGCGAGCCAGAGGTCGAGCCAGGGGCGCTGGAGGCGCGCGAAGGAGGAGAGGGCGGTGCGGGTCATCGTGCTGGCCTCGGGGAAGCGCGCCGTCGGGCACGCGGCCTCTCCCAACCCGCGAGCGCGGGCCGGGTTCGGGTCGCGCGAGCTTAGCCGTTCGCGTGCCGGTGCGCGAGGCTCATCCGAGCCGATGCCCCATGCGCCCTGCGAGGTCCTGGATGTACTGCCAGGCGGTGCGTCCCGAGCGCGCGCCGCGCGTCGTCGCCCATTCCAGCGCCTCGCGCCGCACCGCGTCGCGATCGACGCCGGGCAGCCCGAGCGCGTCGCAATAGCCGAAGACCATGGCGAGGTACTCGTCCTGCGAGCACTTGTGGAAGCCGAGCCAGAGCCCGAACCGGTCCGACAGCGAGACCTTCTCCTCCACCGCCTCCCCGGGGTTGATGGCGGTGGCGCGCTCGTTGTCGACCATGTCGCGGGGCATCAGATGGCGGCGGTTCGAGGTCGCGTAGAACAGCACGTTCTCGGGCCTGCCCTCGACGCCGCCCTCGAGCACGGCCTTGAGCGCCTTGTAGGAGGTATCGTCGGCGTCGAAGGAGAGATCGTCGCAGAAGACGAGGAAGCGGTGGGCGTCCGGGCGCACCAGGTTCATCAAGTCGGGCAGGCTCTCGATGTCCTCGCGGTGGATCTCGACGAGCTTGAGGGGCGCCCGCCCGGTGCCCGGGCCCGCCGCGGCATTCACCTCGGCGTGCACCGCCTTGACGAGCGACGACTTGCCCATGCCGCGCGCGCCCCACAGGAGCGCGTTGTTCGCCGGCAGGCCGTCGGCGAAGCGCCGCGTGTTGTCCATCAGCGTGTCGCGCACCCGGTCGATGCCGTGGAGCAGCGCGAGCGCAACGCGGTTGACCTTCGCCACCGGCGCGAGGCGCCCGCCGTCCGGCTTCCAGACGAAGGCGTCCGCGGCCGTCGGGTCGAACGGCGCGGGCGCCGGCGGAGCGATGCGCTCCAGCGCCTCGGCGATGCGACGGGCGAGGCCTGCGAGCTCGGATAGGTCTGGCGTGTCGGCGGTCATCCGGATGCGCTCCCCTGGCGCGATGCGCGTCCGGTGCTTAGCCGAGCCGGCAGGCGGGGGCAATTCGCCCGCCCCCGCCGCGGCGGGCGCGTCAGCGCTTGCGGAAGTGCAGGACGCCCCAGGCGAGCCAGCCCGAATCGGCCGCTTTCACCCAATTGTCGAGCCCGACCAGCATGCGGTCGACGAAGGCGGCCGAGGAGACCGCGACGATCTCGTCGTAGCGTGCCCGCAGCTCCTCGCCCACCCGCTCGTAGTGCCGGCGCAGGTTCGGCGTGCGATCGTCGAGCGAGAGCGTCTCGAAGCCGAGCCGCTCCGCGAGCGCCCGATAATAGCCGAAGGAGCCGAGGCTCCGCAGGTGGATGCGGTCGTAGACCGGCTGCAGCACGCCGTCCGGCACGTCGTCGGCCTGCATCGGGTCGGTGAAGACGAACTCGCCACCCGGGCGCAGCACGCGCCTCACCTCCTCGAACACCTTCTCGCGGTCGCCCGAGTGCAGGATCGCGTCCTGCGACCAGACCACGTCGCAGGAGGAATCCGGGCGCGGGATGTCCTCGAACGAGCCGTGCACCACGTTCACCAGGCGGGCGAGGCCCTGGCGCCGGTTGAGGAAGCGGTTGGTGTCGTTCTGAGCCTCCGAGATGTTGAGGCAGACGACGTCGCAGCCGTGGGTCTTCGCGAGCCAGCGCGCCGAGCCGCCGTAGCCGGCGCCGATGTCGAGGACGCGGGTGCGCTCGGAGAGGTTCGTCAGCCGCTCGGCCATCGTCTCGACGGTGCGACGGCTGGCGGTCCGGATGTCCGGCGTGTCCTCGTACATCCCGACATGGATGTCCTCGCCGCCCCAAATGTTGAAGTAGAAATTGTCCGCCTCGGGGCTGTCGTAATAGTCCTCCGTGATGCGGCTCACCGATTTCTCGCCCCCCGTCGCGATCGCGGGCGGCGTCGAGGGCGTGTCGGCGCGCACGAAGGCCTTCTCGGCGACGTGGATGAGGAAGTCGGGCTCGGTGTCCTCGAACGTCTCCTGGAAGTCGCCGTAGGTGCGGATGCGCTGGAAGCCTGCTTCCTCCATCAGCCGGCGGGTGTAGGCCTTGCGCAGCGGGAACATGTTGAGCGTGTACTCGGACGCATCCGGGAAGGTGTACTTGAAGCGCGCCAGGCCCTCGTCGACGTATTCCGGCTCGGCGCTCACGCGGTCGCCGCAATAGTAGAACTTGTGCTTCGTCGAGAAGCCCTGATCGAGGATGACGTCGTAGTTGCGCTGGTCGAGGATCAGGATGCCGTCGTGCTTGAGCGCGGCGTAGAACTCAGCCAGCGCCCGGCGTCGGTCGGCCTCGTCGTGGATGTGGGTGAACGAGTTGCCGAGGCAGATGATGGCGTCGTACTTGCCCTGGATGTCCCGGTTGAGCCAGCGCCAGTCGGCCTGGACGAGCTTGGGGATCATGTTGCGGGCCTTGGCGTTCTCGAACGCCTGCGCCAGCATCGCGGCCGAGCCGTCGACGGAGGTGACGTCGAAGCCCGCCTGGGTGAGGCGCACGGAGTGGAAGCCGGTGCCGCAGGCGACGTCGAGGATCTTGTGCTTGCCGCGCGAGCGCAGCACGTCGATGAAGAAGTCGCCCTCGCTCTCGGCGCGCGCCTCCCAGTCGATCAGCTCGTCCCACTTCTCGACGAAGCTCTTCACGTACTCGGCCTTGTAGTGGCCGGTCTCGCGCTTGGCGAGCGGGTCGTCGCCGTACAGCTGCTCCTGCGGCACGATCTCCGCGTTCCCGAGCCTGCGCGCGGTCGTCATGCGGGCGGTCATGGCGTCTTCCTTCCGTCGTCGTTCTTCGAGCGGCCGGGCCCCCCCGCGCCCACGGGTGCGGGCGCGGCCGGGCGGCCGTTGCGGAACGCGGCAGCTGCCGCGCATCGGCTGGTGCGCGTGGCGACCGGACGGTGCCGGTCGGGCGGGCGGTGGAACCGCGGCGAGGCCGCAGTGCCCCGAGGCGAGCCGCGGGGAGCCGCCGGTGGGGCGGGCTCGAACGGGCGGCGAGATCCACGCGCTGGACGGATAGGACACTACGCCGCTGTGCAGGAATTGTCAGGCTTACATCTCGAATTTCTTTGTGCTATGAGGGACGATCACACAGAATTTGGGGCGATGCAGCGAAGTCGAGCGCTGAGCGCGGCTCGTCGGCGTCCCGCTCGCTTGTAAACCACTACGCTGCAAGCGCTTCAGGAGACTTCGCCGACCCTCTGCGGATAGCCTCGGTGCCCGACGGGAAGCCGCCGAAATCGCTGGCGCGGCGCGGCTCTTCTGTGTCACGCGAACCACGCTCTCCGGCCCTCGCTGCGGTGCGGGCCGCGCTCGCCTCTCGTCCCCTGCGACGCGCGCGCGCGTCGCGCGGCCCGTCCACCGCCGCGCGAAGCGCGCGAATTGCTTTCGCGCGCTTCGCCGTTATAGTCCGCGCCGCTTTCCGACCTCCTCGAGCGGATGCGTGCCCTCCGATCAGCGCCGCCGGCGCGGGCCGCGCCGCGCGCTTCCGAATGGAGCCTGCGTGCCATGAGTGATCCCAACGTCTTCCTGCAGCTCGTCCCCTTCATCCTCATTTTCGTCATCATGTGGTTCCTGATCATTCGCCCGCAGCAGAGGCGGGTGAAGGCGCATCAGGAGATGGTGAAGGCGCTGCGCCGCGGGGACCAGGTGGTCACGTCCGGCGGCATCGTCGGCAAGATCTCCAAGGTGGTCGACGACGCCGAGATCGAGGTCGAGATCGCCGAGGGCGTACGGGTGCGCGTCATTCGCGGGATGGTCACCGAGGTCCGCTCGAAGAGCGAGCCGGTGAAGATCGACAAGTGAGCGGCGATTCGGCCGGCTGAGGCCGGGTGCTCGGGCCGTGCGCCCGGGACCGCGCCGAGCCCATATGCGCCGGCGCCGGGCCTCGGGCGCGAGAGGAAGGTTCGTTCGGGAATGTTGCGCTTCAAGACCTCGACCACGATCGCCATCCTGGCGGCGGTCGCCTTCGGCATGCTGCTGGCCATGCCGAACCTGCTGTCGCAGAGCCAGCGGGACGCGCTCGCGGCCGCGACGCCGAGCTTCGTGCCCTCCTTCCTGGTTCCGACCCAGGGCATCGTGCTCGGGCTCGACCTCCAGGGCGGCTCGCACGTCCTGCTCGAGGTGGATGTCGAGGAGCTGATGCGCCGCGAGGCGCAGAACCTGCGCGACGAGGTGCGCCAGGCCCTGCGCGAGACCCGCACGCCGCTCGAGGGCGGCATCCAGACGACCGTCCAGGGCGTCCAGCTGCGGGTTCCGGACGAGGCGGCACGCGCGCAGCTGCTGCCGCTGCTCGACGCGCTCGAGGTCCCGCTCGAGAACGCCGCCATCGGCCAGGCGGGCACGGCCGTCGTCGTGACCGAGGGCCCCGGCGGGCTGATCAGCGCGACCTTCACGGAGGCCGGCGTCACCGAGCGGGTGTCGCGCGCGATCACCCAGGCGATCGAGGTCCTGCGTCAGCGCGTCGACGCGCTCGGTACGACCGAGCCCAACATCCAGCGCCAGGGCGAGGACCGCATCCTGGTGCAGGTCCCGGGCCTGCAGGATCCGGAGCGGCTCAAGACCATCCTCGGCGAGACGGCGCAGCTCGAGTTCCGCTTCCTCGCCAATCCCGGCGACAGCGACGTCGAGATGCTGCCGTCGGAGGACCTCGGCGGCGAGCCGGTCGCGGTGGAGCGCCAGATCATCGTCGGCGGCGAGGACCTGATCGACGCCCAGCCGGCCTTCGACCAGCAGACCAACGAGCCCATCGTCAACTTCCGCTTCAACGTCTCGGGCGCGCAGCGCTTCGGCGACGCCACGACGCGCAACGTCGGCCGCCAGCTCGCCATCGTGCTCGACGATCGCGTGATCTCGGCGCCGCGCGTGCAGTCGCCCATCACCGGCGGCTCGGGCCAGATCTCGGGGCAGTTCTCCGTCCAGGAGGCGAACGATCTCTCGGTGCTGCTGCGCGCCGGCGCGCTGCCGGCGCGGCTGACGATCGTCGAGGAGCGGACGGTCGGACCGGGGCTCGGCGCCGATTCGATCCGCGCGGGCGTCACCGCGGCGATCGTCGGCTCGCTCCTCGTCGTGCTCTTCATGGTCGCGTCCTACGGCTTCTTCGGCGTGCTCGCCACGATCTCGCTGACGGTCAACGTCGTGCTCATCCTCGGCCTGCTGTCCGCGCTGGGCGCGACGCTGACCTTGCCCGGCATCGCCGGCATCGTGCTCACGATCGGCATGGCGGTCGATTCGAACGTGCTGATCTTCGAGCGCGTGCGCGAGGAGGAGCGGCTCGGCCGCTCCGCGGTGTCGTCCCTCGACACCGGCTTCTCGCGGGCTCTCGGCACCATCCTCGACGCCAACATCACCACGCTGATCGCCGCCGCGGTGCTGTTCTTCCTCGGCACCGGCCCGGTGCGGGGCTTCGCCGTGACGCTGTCGCTCGGCATCATCACGACCGTCTTCACCGCCTACACCCTCACCCGCCTGATGGTCGCGACCTGGTTCCGGGTCCGTCGGCCCAAGTCGCTCGCGGCCTGAGGAGGAGCACCGGCCATGTGGCTCGTCCGTTACATTCCCGTCGAGACGAAGTACTCCTTCATGCACTGGCGGCGCTGGAGCTTCCCGTTCTCGGCGGCGCTCTCGATCCTCTGTGTCGTGGCCTTCTTCGGGCTGGGCATGAACTTCGGCATCGACTTCCGCGGCGGCACGCTCGTCGAGCTGCAGTCGCGCGAGGGGCCGGCGAACATCGCCGAGATCCGCGACGAGGCGAACGCGCTCGGCTTCGGCCAGGTGGAGGTGCAGGAGTTCGGCACGCCGCGGGACGTGTCGCTGCGCGTGCAGGTGCAGGAGGCACGAGACGACCTCACCGAGGAGGAGGTGCAGCAGCAGGTCGTGGCCGACCTGCGCGCGGCCTTCGAGGACGACTACACCTTCCGCCGCGTCGAGGTGGTGGGGCCGCGCGTCTCCGGCGAGCTCGTCCAGTCCGGGACGCTCGGCGTCGTGTTCGCGATCTTCGGCGTGCTCGTCTATCTCTGGTTCCGGTTCGAGTGGCACTTCGCGGTGGGCGCCGTCATCGCCACGCTGCACGACCTCGTGCTGACGATCGGCTTCTTCGCCATCACGCAGATCGAGTTCAACATGACCTCGATCGCCGCGATCCTGACGATCCTCGGCTACTCGCTCAACGACACGGTGGTGGTCTACGACCGCATCCGCGAGACCCTGCGCAAGTACAAGCGCCTCACGGTCCACCAGGTCCTCGACGTCGCCATCAACGCCACGCTCTCGCGCACGATCCTCACGGGCGTGACGACGTTCCTCGCCCTCGTCGCGCTCGCGATCCTGGGCGGCGAGGTGATCAAGGGCTTCGCCTATGCGATGATCTTCGGCCTCGTCGTCGGCACCTACTCGTCCGTGTTCATCGCCGCGCCGATCCTGATCTATCTCGGCGTGCGCCCGGCGAGCGAGATCGCCGAGGCGGAGGCGGCGGCGCGGGCTCAGCCCGCGGAGTAGGAGGCGCGACGCCATGCCCGCGGACGATCCCCGAGGCGGCCGCCTCCACGACGGCTTCGTCCCCGGTCGCTGGACGATCGACGCCTACGGCGCGGGCGGCTTCCGCTTCGCCGACATGTCGCACCGCGGCTCGATCCTGGCGCTGCCGTCGGGCATCCACGCCTGGGACGCGGCGACGCCCGGGGATTTGACCCTCGCCGCGTTCGCCCCAGCTCTCCGGGAGGCGGAGGCGATGGAGCTCCTGCTCGTCGGCGTCGGGGCGGACCTCGTGCTGCTGCCGGAGGAGGTGATGTGGGGACTGCGCGAGAAGGGCCTGCGGGTCGAGGTGATGCAGACGGGCGCGGCGGCGCGCACGTTCACGATCCTGCTCGGCGAGAATCGCCGCGTCGGCGCGGCGCTCCTCGCGGTCGGCTGATCCGGACGCCGCGGTGGCCGCGATGAGCGAGGACGCCGCCGCCCCGCGAGGCAGCGCGCTCCCGGCGGACGCGCCGGCGCACGCCCGCGAGTGCGAGCGCATAGTGCGGCGCGACGATCACGATCGCTGGCTCGCCACGCTCTTCGCCCCCGCCGAGGCGCGCCCCGCGCTTCTGGCGTTGTACGCCTTCGCGGCCGAGGTCGCGCGCGTGCCCGAGCGCGTGCGCGAGCCCCTGCCGGGCGAGATCCGCCTGCAATGGTGGCGCGACGCGCTGGAGGGGACGCGGGCCGAGGAAGCGCGCGCCAACCCGGTCTTCGTGGCGCTGGAGGACACGATCGCGCGCCATCGCCTGCCGCGTGCGCCCCTGGTCGCCCTCGTCGAGGCGCGCGTCCACGATCTCTACGAGGACCCGATCGCGACGGTGAACGATCTCGAAGGCTATGCTGGCGAGACCTCCTCCGTGCTGATGCGCCTCGCGAGCCTGGTCCTCGCCGGCGGCGCCGATCCAGGCCACGCGGACGCGGCGGGGCACGGCGGCGTCGCCTATGCGATCGCGGGGCTGATGCGGTCCTTCCCCTGGCACGTCCGCAGCGGCCGGCTCTACGTGCCCCCGGTCGAGACGCTCGCGCGCCACGGCCTGACGCGGGACCGTGTCGTGGCGGGGGAGGGCGGCCTGCCGCTCCAGGCGGCG
>NZ_AUBC01000016.1 GCF_000429045.1 Salinarimonas rosea DSM 21201 | reverse complement strand
ATGGCCAAGGCAAAATTCGAGCGTACGAAGCCGCACTGCAACATCGGGACGATCGGTCACGTGGACCACGGCAAGACGTCGCTGACGGCGGCGATCACGAAGGTCCTGGCGGAGACGGGCGGCGCGACGTACACGGCGTACGACGCGATCGACAAGGCTCCCGAGGAGAAGGCGCGCGGGATCACGATCTCGACGGCGCACGTGGAGTACGAGACGGCGAACCGTCACTACGCGCACGTGGACTGCCCCGGCCACGCGGACTACGTGAAGAACATGATCACGGGCGCGGCGCAGATGGACGGCGCGATCCTGGTCGTGTCGGCGGCGGACGGCCCGATGCCGCAGACGCGCGAGCACATCCTGCTCGCCCGCCAGGTCGGCGTGCCGGCGCTGGTCGTGTTCATGAACAAGGTCGACATGGTCGACGACGAGGAGCTGCTGGAGCTGGTCGAGCTCGAGATCCGCGAGCTCTTGTCGAAGTACAGCTTCCCGGGCGACGACATCCCGATCACGAAGGGCTCGGCGCTGATGGCGCTCGAGGACAAGAGCCCGGAGATCGGCAAGGAGGCCGTGCTCAAGCTGATGGCCTCGGTGGACGAGTACATCCCGACGCCGGAGCGCCCGATCGACCAGCCGTTCCTGATGCCGATCGAGGACGTGTTCTCGATCTCGGGCCGCGGCACGGTGGTGACGGGTCGCGTCGAGCGCGGCGTGGTGAAGGTGGGCGAGGAGGTCGAGATCGTCGGCATCCGCGACACCGTCAAGACCACCGTGACGGGCGTCGAGATGTTCCGCAAGCTGCTCGACCAGGGCCAGGCCGGCGACAACGTCGGCGTGCTGCTGCGCGGCACCAAGCGCGAGGACGTCGAGCGCGGGCAGGTCGTCTGCAAGCCGGGCTCGGTGAAGCCGCACAAGAAGTTCACTGCCGAGGCGTACATCCTCACCAAGGAGGAGGGCGGCCGCCACACGCCGTTCTTCAACAACTACCGCCCGCAGTTCTACTTCCGCACGACGGACGTGACCGGCATGTGCAAGCTGCCCGAGGGCACCGAGATGGTGATGCCGGGCGACAACGTGTCGATGGAGGTCGAGCTGATCGTGCCGATCGCCATGGAGGAGAAGCTGCGCTTCGCTATCCGCGAGGGCGGCCGCACCGTCGGCGCCGGCGTCGTCGCGGCGGTCCTGGACTGACGTTTCCTTCCGCGCGCGAAAAAGCGCGCGAACGGCCTCGATGCCGATTGTCTTCCGGGAGGCGATGCGCTAGCAATCGCCTCCCGGCGCCGAACGCCCCCGCAAGACGGGCTTTCGGCCTCGCCGTAGGAGTGTAGCTCAACTGGTCAGAGCACCGGTCTCCAAAACCGGGGGTTGGGGGTTCGAGTCCCTCCACTCCTGCCACGCGGCAGGAAATCGACGGTAGTTTCAAGCGCGGGCTCGGGGACGAGCGCCGCGCTTTCTCGTTTCCGGCGGCTGTGTGAAGGCCGGACCGCCCATCGCGCGGCCCATCGTGCCGCCCATCGTGCCGCCCATCGTGTGGCCCTTGCAGGCGGTCCTTGATTTCCCATCCCCACATCTCTATTACACGGCTTCCGGTTCAGGGCGCTGCCGATTCCGGGCAGCGTGCCGGCCGCGGTAGCCGACAGGTTTCTCCAGCCCTCTCGCCGACGACCGTGACGAACGGACGGCCGGCGGCAGGGCGATTTGGCGTGAAGCGATCGAGATGGCCAAGGGCAAGACCACACCGTTCGAGTTCCTCCAGCAGGTGCGTCAGGAAGGGTCCAAGGTGACCTGGCCGACGCGCAAGGAGACGATGGTGACGACCGGAATGGTCTTCGTCATGGTCCTGCTGGCGGCGCTCTTCTTCCTCGTCGTCGACCAGATCCTGCGGTTCGGCGTCGGCGCCGTGCTCGGTCTCGGCGGCTGAGGGGAGGGGAGATCATGGCCAAGCGCTGGTACATCGTGCACGCCTACTCGAACTTCGAGAACAAGGTCGCGCAGTCGCTCAAGGACCAGGCCGAGCAGCGGGGGCTCGAGGAGCTCTTCGACGAGGTCCTGGTGCCGACCGAGAAGGTCGTCGAGGTGCGCCGCGGCCGCAAGGTCGACGCCGAGCGCAAGTTCTTCCCCGGCTACGTGTTGGTGAAGTGCGAGATGACCGACGAGGTCTACCACCTCATCAAGAACACGCCGAAGGTCACGGGCTTCCTGGGCGCCGACAAGGCCAAGCCCATGCCGATCCCCGACCACGAGGCCGAGCGGATCAAGGGCCAGGTGGCCGAGGGCGTCGAGCGCCCCAAGCCCACCGTGACCTTCGAGATCGGCGAGACGGTGCGCGTCGCCGACGGGCCCTTCGCCTCCTTCAACGGCGTCGTCGAGGAAGTCGACGAGGGCCGCTCGCGGGTCAAGGTCGCCGTGTCGATCTTCGGCCGCGCCACCCCGGTGGAGCTGGAATACGCCCAGGTCGAGAAGGTCTGACCCCGTCGGGGGCATCCTTCGAGACCCGGTCGCATCGCGGCGGCGCGCATCGCGTGCCGGCGCGCAAGTCGCGCGGGAGGCCTGCCCGGACGCCATCCGGGAGTGACCGGCCGTACCGCGCCCTGCAACCCTCCGCTCCCGGCCGGCAGCCGGCGGCGGACGCTACGGACGCAGTCTCATGGCGAAGAAGATCACGGGCTACATCAAGCTCCAGGTCCCGGCGGGGGCGGCCAATCCCTCCCCGCCCATCGGTCCCGCGCTCGGCCAGCGCGGCCTCAACATCATGGAATTCTGCAAGGCCTTCAATGCGAGGACCGGGCAGATGGAGAAGGGCACCCCGATCCCGGTGATCATCACCGCGTATCAGGATCGCTCCTTCACCTTCGAGATGAAGCAGCCTCCGGTCAGCTACTGGCTGAAGAAGGCGGCGGGTGTCCCGAAGGGCGCCACCACCCCGGGCAAGGGCGGCACCGTCGGCAAGATCACCGCCGAGCAGGTGCGCGAGATCGCCGAGAAGAAGATGGTCGATCTCAATTGCGATTCGGTCGAGGCGGCCTCCGCCATGATCGCAGGCTCGGCCCGGTCGATGGGCCTCGAGGTCGTGGGCTGAGGGAGGACGACATGGCCAAGGCTGGAAAGCGTATCCGCTCCGCCCGCGAGGGCATCGATCCCGTCAAGCTCTACGGGCTGGACGAGGCGATCGCGCTCCTCAAGGAGCGCTCCAAGGTGAAGTTCGACGAGACCGTCGAGATCGCCATGAATCTCGGCGTCGACCCGCGCCACGCGGACCAGATGGTCCGCGGCGTCTGCAACCTGCCCAACGGCTCGGGCCGCACGGTCCGCGTCGCGGTGTTCGCGCGCGGCGCCAAGCAGGACGAGGCGAAGGCCGCGGGTGCCGACATCGTCGGCGCGGAGGATCTCGTCGAGCAGATCCAGGGCGGCACGATCGACTTCGATCGCTGCATCGCCACCCCGGACATGATGCCGCTCGTCGGGCGCCTGGGTAAGGTGCTCGGCCCGCGCGGCCTGATGCCGAACCCGAAGGTCGGCACCGTCACCATGGACGTGAAGGGCGCCGTCGAGGCGGCCAAGGGCGGCGCGGTCGAGTTCCGCGTCGAGAAGGCCGGCATCGTGCACGGCGGCGTCGGCAAGCTCTCGTTCGAGGCGGGCAAGCTCGCCGAGAACGTCAAGGCCTTCGCCGACGCGGTGATCAAGGCCCGGCCGACCGGCGCCAAGGGCACCTACGTCCAGGGCGTGGCCATCACCTCGACGATGGGCCCGGGCCTGAAGGTCGACGTCTCGACCGTCACGGGCTGATCCCGGACCGATCCTCGGCGGATCGATCGATTCGCCGCGCGCATCGCTGCGGCCGGGACACGCGCCCGGCCGTTCCGGTGGCAGGGGGAAGGTTTCCGAGGCGCCGCCCGGTGGGTGCGGCCGTTCTCGAAAAACCGGCTTGACTTTTCGTCGAGATACCCCTTGGCATCCACGGCGTGACGCGTTAAGGAGGCGGTCCGCGTTCACCGAAGACCGTTCTGGGTCCGCATCAGGCGGAGCCAGGGTCGCGCGTTTTCCGCCCGGGAGACCGGGCGGGAAGACGGCCGATCGGCCGCGAGGCGTCCCCGCGGGGGTGCCGCAGCGGCCTGTCGGCCCGTCCTGTCCGAGACTGCAGGTGCCCGACGAGGGCTTGATGCTCGGCTTCCCGAGCGCCGGCATAGACGGGGACGACCGGATTTTCCGCGACGCCGGCCCGGCAGGGTCGCCGCCGCGGCGAGAAGGTTCGAACCATCGATCCCTGAGGCGCGTCCCGCCGACGGGGGGCAGGGCTTAGCCAGAGCGCCGTTCGTCGGCTCCGGCAGGTCCGGGTACGATGAGCGGCTATTCGCAACCGGCCGGGCCCGCGAGGGTTCCGGTCAACCGGAGAGAGCCCAGTGGACAGAGCAGCCAAGCGCGAGCTCGCCGGGACGCTGAACGACGTGTTCACCAGCACGTCCGTCGTCGTCGTGGCCCACTATTCGGGCCTCACGGTCGCCGACATGCAGAAGCTGCGCGCGCAGATGAAGCAGGCCGGCGCCACCGTGAAGGTCACGAAGAACCGCATCGCCAAGATCGCTCTCGAAGGCACGGAGGTCGCGTCGATCTCGGAGCTGCTGCAGGGCCCGACCCTGCTCGCGTACTCCGACGATCCCGTCGCGGCCCCGAAGGCGGCCGTCGACTTCGCCAAGACCAACGACAAGCTGGTCATCCTGGGCGGAGCGATGGGCGCCACGGCCCTGAACGCGGACGGAGTCAAGGCGCTCGCCACGATGCCGTCCCTCGACGAGCTGCGCGGTACGCTGATCGGCCTGATCCAGGCCCCGGCCACCAAGATCGCCCAGCTCACGACCGCGCCCGCAGCCAAGCTGGCGCGCGTTTTCGGGGCCTATGCCAAGTCCGAGGAAGCGGCTTGACGCCGTCCCGACCCAATCGAACCGTTCGAACCTTTCTGAGGATAGAAGACAATGGCTGATCTCGCCAAGCTCGTGGACGACCTGTCGTCGCTCACCGTTCTCGAGGCCGCCGAGCTCGCGAAGATGCTCGAGGAGAAGTGGGGCGTCTCCGCCGCCGCCGCCGTCGCGGTGGCCGGCCCCGCCGCCGGTGGTGGCGCTGCCGCCCCCGCCGAGGAGGAGAAGACCGAGTTCGACGTCGTCCTGGCCGCGGCCGGCGACAAGAAGATCGAGGTCATCAAGGAGGTCCGCGCGATCACCGGGCTGGGCCTGAAGGAGGCGAAGGACCTGGTCGAGGGCGCGCCCAAGACCGTCAAGGAGGCCGTCGCCAAGGAAGAGGCCGACAAGCTCAAGGCGCAGCTCGAGAAGGCCGGCGCCAAGGTCGAGCTCAAGTGATCGGGTCCGGTCGCCCTGCGGCGATCGGCTTCTGATTGATCCCGACGGTCCCGGGGAAGCCCGGGGCCGTCGTTTCCGTCCGGTGAGGAGGCGATTCGCACGCGCCTCGGCGGTCGGAACGGAACGGGGAGGCGGCGCATATCGTCGCAGATTTCCGTCCCGGCGTTGCGGAAGGGACGGGCTCCTTTCCACATTCGTTCTTTCGTCCACGGTCCCGCGGGACCAGCGGACGGCTGACCCGGCGCCCCCGACTCGGCGCCTTCGCGTCTCTCGCGCGCCCCGACGGCGCGAGGCGGGGCTCCCGGTCAGCCGTGCATGAGGAGCAAGGTCGACATGGCCAACACGCTGCTAGGCCGCAAGCGCATTCGCAAGTCCTTCGGGCGGATCCAGGAAGTCTCGGACATGCCGAACCTCATCGAGGTTCAGAAGGCGTCCTACGACCAGTTCCTGATCGTCGACGAGCCGCGCGGCGGCCGGGCCGACGAGGGCCTGCAGGCGGTCTTCAAGTCCGTGTTCCCGATCTCCGACTTCTCGAGCACGGCCCTGCTCGAGTTCGTCAAGTACACGTTCGAGCCCCCGAAGTACGACGTCGACGAGTGCCGCCAGCGCGGCATGACCTTCGCCGCGCCGCTCAAGGTGACGCTGCGGCTGATCGTGTTCGACGTCGATCCGGATACGCAGGCGAAGTCCGTCAAGGACATCAAGGAGCAGGACGTCTACATGGGCGACATGCCGCTCATGACCGACAACGGCACCTTCATCGTCAACGGCACCGAGCGCGTCATCGTCTCGCAGATGCACCGCTCGCCGGGCGTGTTCTTCGACCACGACAAGGGCAAGACGCACGCGTCGGGCAAGCTCCTCTTCGCCGCGCGCATCATCCCCTATCGCGGGTCGTGGCTCGACATCGAGTTCGACGCCAAGGACATCGTCCACGCGCGTATCGACCGCAAGCGCAAGATCCCCGTCTCGTCGCTGCTGTTCGCGCTCGGCCTCGACAGCGAGGAGATCCTCGATACGTTCTACAACCGCGTGGTCTACTCGCGCGATGCCGACGGCTGGCGCGCGCCGTTCGACCCTGAGCGGATGAAGGGCTTCAAGGGCACGGTCGACCTGATCGACGCCGACACCGGCGAGGTCGTGCTCGAGGCCGGCAAGCGCCTCACCGCGCGGGTCGCCAAGCAGCTCGCGGAGAAGAACGTCACGGCGCTGCGCGCCACCGACGAGGACCTCGTCAGCCAGTACGTCGCCGAGGACCTCGTCGACTCGACGAACGGCGCGATCTTCGCCGAGGCCGGCGAGGAGATCAGCGAGAAGCTGCTCAAGACGCTCGTCGACGGCGGCTTCACCGAGATCCCGCTGCTCGACATCGACCACGTCAATGTCGGCCCCTACATCCGCAACACGCTCGCGGTGGACAAGAACTCCGCCCGCGAGGAGGCGCTGTTCGACATCTACCGCGTGATGCGCCCCGGCGAGCCGCCGACGCTCGACACGGCGGAGGCGATGTTCCACTCGCTGTTCTTCGACGCCGAGCGCTACGACCTCTCGGCCGTCGGCCGCGTGAAGATGAACATGCGCCTCGACCTCGACGCGCCGGACACGCAGCGCACGCTCCGCCGCGAGGACATCCTCGCCGTGGTGAAGGCGCTCGTCGACCTGCGCGACGGCAAGGGCGAGGTGGACGACATCGACCACCTGGGCAACCGCCGCGTCCGCTCCGTCGGCGAGCTGATGGAGAACCAGTACCGCCTCGGCCTGCTGCGCATGGAGCGCTCCATCAAGGAGCGCATGTCGTCGGTCGACATCGACACCGTGATGCCGCAGGACCTGATCAACGCCAAGCCGGCGGCGGCCGCCGTGCGCGAGTTCTTCGGGTCCTCGCAGCTGTCGCAGTTCATGGACCAGACGAACCCGCTCTCCGAGGTCACCCACAAGCGCCGCCTCTCGGCGCTCGGCCCGGGCGGCCTGACGCGCGAGCGCGCCGGCTTCGAGGTGCGCGACGTGCACCCGACGCATTACGGCCGCATCTGCCCGATCGAGACCCCGGAAGGCCCGAACATCGGCCTGATCAACTCGCTCGCCACTTTCGCGCGGGTGAACAAGTACGGCTTCATCGAGACGCCGTTCCGCCGCGTGCACGAGAGCAAGGTCACCGGCGAGGTGATCTACCTCTCGGCCATGGAGGAGGCGAAGTACCACGTCGCGCAGGCGAACGCCGCGCTCGACGAGGCCGGCCAGCTCACCGAGGACCTCGTGATCTGCCGCAAGGCGGGCGAGGTGATCGTGGTGCCGCCCGATCGCGTCGACCTGATGGACGTCTCGCCGCGCCAGCTGGTCTCCGTCGCCGCCGCGCTGATCCCGTTCCTCGAGAACGACGACGCCAACCGCGCCCTGATGGGCTCGAACATGCAGCGCCAGGCGGTGCCGCTGGTTCGCGCCGACGCGCCCTTCGTGGGCACGGGCATGGAGGCGGTGGTCGCGCGCGATTCGGGCGCCGCCATCGGCGCGCGCCGCGCCGGCGTGGTCGACCAGGTGGACGCCACCCGTATCGTCATCCGCGCCACCGAGGAGACCGATCCGGGCAAGCCGGGCGTCGACATCTACCGCCTGATGAAGTTCCAGCGCTCCAACCAGAACACCTGCATCACGCAGAAGCCTCTGGTGCGCGTGGGCGACGTGGTGGCCAAGGGCGACATCATCGCCGACGGCCCCTCCACCGAGCTCGGCGAGCTGGCGCTCGGCCGCAACGTCCTCGTCGCGTTCATGCCGTGGAACGGCTACAACTTCGAGGACTCGATCCTCCTCTCCGAGCGGATCGTGAAGGACGACGTCTTCACCTCGATCCACATCGAGGAGTTCGAGGTGATGGCCCGCGACACCAAGCTCGGGCCCGAGGAGATCACCCGCGACATCCCGAACGTGTCGGAGGAGGCGCTCAAGAACCTCGACGAGGCGGGCATCGTCTACATCGGTGCCGAGGTGAACGCGGGCGACATTCTCGTCGGCAAGATCACGCCCAAGGGCGAGAGCCCGATGACGCCCGAGGAGAAGCTGCTGCGCGCCATCTTCGGCGAGAAGGCCTCGGACGTGCGCGACACGAGCCTGCGGGTGCCGCCGGGCGTCACCGGCACGATCGTCGAGGTGCGCGTGTTCAACCGCCACGGCGTCGACAAGGACGAGCGCGCCCAGGCGATCGAGCGCGAGGAGATCGAGCGTCTCGCCAAGGACCGCGACGACGAGCAGGCGATCCTCGATCGCAACACCTACGCACGCGTGGGCGAGCTGCTCGCCGGCCAGACGGCCATCGCCGGGCCGAAGGGCTTCCGCAAGGACACGACGCTGACCCGCGAGATGCTCGACGAGTATCCGCGCTCGCAGTGGTGGGCCTTCGCGGTCGCCGACGACGCCCGCATGGCCGAGCTCGAGGCGATCCAGAAGCAGTACGACGAGTCGAAGAAGCGCCTCGAGCAGCGCTTCCTCGACAAGGTCGAGAAGCTGCAGCGCGGCGACGAGCTGCCTCCGGGCGTCATGAAGATGGTCAAGGTCTTCGTGGCGGTGAAGCGCAAGATCCAGCCGGGCGACAAGATGGCCGGCCGCCACGGCAACAAGGGCGTCGTGTCGAAGATCGTGCCGGTCGAGGACATGCCGTTCCTGGAGGACGGGACCTCGGTCGACATCGTGCTCAACCCGCTCGGCGTGCCCTCGCGCATGAACGTCGGCCAGATCCTGGAGACGCATCTGGGCTGGGCGGCGGCGGGCCTGGGCAAGCAGGTCGCGGCCGCGGTCGACGCCTACCGCAAGGCGCACGACGGGGCGCAGCTGCGCGGCACGATGGAGCGCATCTACGGCTCGAACCATCCGCTCGACGCCTACGACGACGACACGCTCGCCGAGATGGGCGAGACGCTGCGCCGCGGCGTGCCGATGGCCACCCCGGTCTTCGACGGGGCGAAGGAGCGCGACATCGAGGAGATGCTCGAGATGGCCGGGCTCAACCGCTCGGGCCAGGTCACGCTCTACGACGGGCGCACGGGCGAGTCGTTCGATCGCCCGGTGACGGTGGGCTACATCTACATGCTCAAGCTCCACCACCTCGTGGACGACAAGATCCACGCGCGCTCGATCGGCCCGTACTCGCTCGTCACCCAGCAGCCGCTGGGCGGCAAGGCGCAGTTCGGCGGCCAGCGCTTCGGCGAGATGGAGGTGTGGGCGCTCGAGGCCTACGGCGCGGCGTACACGCTCCAGGAGATGCTCACGGTCAAGTCGGACGACGTGGCCGGCCGCACCAAGGTCTACGAGGCCATCGTGCGCGGCGACGACACGTTCGAGTCCGGCATCCCGGAGAGCTTCAACGTGCTCGTCAAGGAGATGCGCTCGCTCGGCCTCAACGTGGAGCTCACCTCGTCCAAGGCCAACACGAACGAGCTGCCGCCCTCGGAGGCGGCGGAATGACCCGGTGATCGAGATCGGTCGATAGAGACCAGCCGCGGGGACCCGACCCCGCGGCGCCTGCATTTTCGCGGCGAGCGTGACGGCGCACCTCGCCCTGCCAGGAGACGGCGATGAATCAAGAGGTCATGAACCTTTTCAACACTGCGGCCCAGCCGCAGTCGTTCGACCAGATCAAGATTTCGATCGCGAGCCCGGAAAAGATCCTCTCTTGGTCCTACGGCGAGATCAAGAAGCCCGAGACGATCAACTACCGTACGTTCAAGCCAGAGCGTGACGGCCTCTTCTGCGCGCGTATCTTCGGCCCGATCAAGGACTACGAGTGCTTGTGCGGCAAGTACAAGCGCATGAAGTACAAGGGCGTCATCTGCGAGAAGTGCGGCGTCGAGGTCACCCTCGCGCGCGTGCGGCGCGACCGCATGGGCCACATCGAGCTCGCCGCGCCGGTCGCCCACATCTGGTTCCTGAAGTCGCTGCCCTCGCGCATCGGCCTCCTGCTCGACATGACGCTGAAGGATCTCGAGCGGATCCTCTACTTCGAGTCCTACGTCGTCATCGAGCCGGGCCTCACCGCCTTGAAGGAGCGCCAGCTCCTGTCGGAGGAGGAGTACGTCCGCGCGCAGGACGAGTACGGCCAGGATTCGTTCACGGCGCTGATCGGCGCGGAGGCGATCCGCAAGATCCTGATGGATCTCGACCTCGAGAAGATCGCGGTCGACCTGCGCCACGAGATCGCCACCACGACCTCCGAGCTCAAGCCCAAGAAGCTGCTCAAGCGCCTGAAGATCATCGAGGCGTTCCTGATGTCGGGCAACCGGCCGGAATGGATGATCATGACGGTCGTGCCGGTGATCCCGCCGGACCTGCGCCCGCTCGTCCCGCTGGACGGCGGCCGCTTCGCGACGTCGGACCTGAACGACCTCTACCGCCGCGTCATCAACCGCAACAACCGCCTGAAGCGGCTGATCGAGCTGCGCGCGCCCGACATCATCATCCGCAACGAGAAGCGGATGCTGCAGGAGGCCGTGGACGCGCTGTTCGACAACGGCCGGCGTGGGCGCGTCATCACGGGCGCCAACAAGCGCCCGCTGAAGTCGCTCGCCGACATGCTGAAGGGCAAGCAGGGCCGCTTCCGCCAGAACCTGCTCGGCAAGCGCGTCGACTACTCGGGCCGCTCGGTGATCGTCGTGGGTCCCGAGCTCAAGCTGCACCAGTGCGGCCTGCCCAAGAAGATGGCGCTGGAGCTGTTCAAGCCGTTCATCTACTCGCGCCTCGACGCGAAGGGCTACTCGGCGACCGTGAAGCAGGCGAAGAAGCTCGTCGAGAAGGAGCGTCCCGAGGTGTGGGACATCCTCGACGAGGTGATCCGCGAGCATCCGGTGCTGCTCAACCGCGCACCGACGCTGCACCGCCTCGGCATCCAGGCCTTCGAGCCCGTGCTGATCGAGGGCAAGGCGATCCAGCTGCACCCGCTCGTCTGCGCGGCCTTCAACGCCGACTTCGACGGCGACCAGATGGCCGTGCACGTGCCCCTCTCGCTGGAGGCCCAGCTCGAGGCGCGCGTGCTGATGATGTCGACGAACAACATCCTGCACCCCGCCTCGGGCGCGCCGATCATCGTGCCCTCGCAGGACATCGTCCTCGGCCTCTACTATCTCTCGATCCTGGCGGACAAGCAGCCGGGCGAGGGGGCGATGTTCGCCGACCTGGGCGAGATCGACCACGCGCTGTTCCAGAAGACGATCAACCTGCACACCAAGGTCAAGTACCGCGCCACGAACTACGACGAGCAGGGGCAGCCCTACACGCAGGTGTATGACACCACTGCGGGTCGGGCGATCCTGGGCACCTTGCTGCCCAAGTCCCCGCGCGTCACCTTCGACGTCGTGAACAAGCTCATGACGAAGAAGGAAATCTCCAACATGATCGACACGGTCTACCGCAATTGCGGGCAGAAGGAGACGGTGATCTTCTGCGACCGGATCATGGCGATGGGCTTCTACCACGCGTTCAAGGCGGGCATCTCGTTCGGCAAGGACGACATGGTCATCCCCGAGAACAAGTGGGACATCGTCGAGGAGACGCGCACGCTCGTGAAGGACTACGAGCAGCAGTACCAGGACGGCCTCATCACCCAGGGCGAGAAGTACAACAAGGTCGTCGACGCCTGGGCGAAGTGCTCGGATCGCCTGGCGGGCGAGATGATGCAGCGCATCTCTGCGGTCCGGAAGGACCAGGACGGGCGCGACCTGCAGGTCAACTCGATCTACATGATGTCGCACTCGGGCGCCCGCGGCTCGCCGGCGCAGATGAAGCAGCTCGCCGCCATGCGCGGCCTGATGGCCAAGCCGTCCGGCGAGATCATCGAGACGCCGATCATCTCCAACTTCAAGGAGGGCCTCGACGTCCTCGAGTACTTCAACTCGACCCACGGCGCCCGCAAGGGCCTCGCGGACACCGCGTTGAAGACCGCCAACTCGGGCTACCTGACCCGTCGCCTCGTCGACGTGGCGCAGGACGCGGTCATCCGCGAGGTCGACTGCGGCACCTCGAAGGGCATCGGCATGCGCGCCATCGTCGATGCGGGCCAGGTCGTGGCCACGCTCGGCTCGCGCATCCTCGGCCGCACCGCGGCGGAGGACGTGACCGACGTCGAGGGCAAGGTGATCGTGCCCGCCGGCACCATGATCGAGGAATGGCACATCGCGGCCATCAACGACGCCGGCGTCCAGGAGGTGAAGATCCGCTCGGTGCTGGTCTGCGAGACCCGCAACGGCGTGTGCGCCACCTGCTACGGGCGCGATCTCGCCCGCGGCACGCCCGTCAACCAGGGCGAGGCCGTCGGCGTCATCGCGGCGCAGTCGATCGGCGAGCCGGGCACCCAGCTCACGATGCGCACCTTCCACATCGGCGGCGCGGCGCAGATCGCCGACACGTCCTTCGTGGAGAGCGCCTTCGAGGGCAAGGTGACGATCCGCAACCGCTACGTGGCGCGCAACTCGGACGGGGATCTCGTCACGATGGGCCGCAACGTCGCCGTGGTGATCGTCGGGCCGGACGGGACCGAGCGCTCGGTGCATCGCATCCAGTACGGGGCGCGCCTGCGCGTCGACGAGGGCGACGCCATCAAGCGCGGCCAGCGCATCGCGGAGTGGGACCCCTATTCCCGCCCGATCCTGGCCGAGGTGGACGGCGTCGTGGCCTACGAGGACCTGGTCGACGGCGGCTCGATCGTCGAGACGATGGACGAGGCGACCGGCATCGCCAAGCGCGTGGTCATCGACTGGCGCGGGGCGGCCCGCACGGCCGACCTCAAGCCCGCGATCACGATCCACGACGAGGACGGCAAGGTGCTGAAGCTGCCGCGTGGCGGCGAGGCCCGCTCGCTGCTCCCGGTCGAGGCGATCATCGCGGCCGACCCGGGCTCCAGGATCAAGGCCGGCGACGTGCTCGCGCGCGTCTCCACCGAGAGCGCCAAGACGCGCGACATCACGGGCGGCCTGCCGCGCGTGGCGGAGCTGTTCGAGGCGCGCCGTCCGAAGGACGCGGCGATCATCGCGGAGAAGTCGGGCACGATCCAGTTCGGGCGCGACTACAAGAACAAGCGCCGCCTGACGCTGACCCCGCACGACGGCTCGGACGCGGTCGAGTACCTGATCCCGAAGGGCAAGCACATCCACCTGCAGGACGGCGACGTCGTGGAGGTCGGCGACTTCATCGTCGACGGCAACCCGGCGCCGCACGACATCCTGGCGATCAAGGGCGTCGAGGAACTCGCCGCCTATCTCGTCAACGAGATCCAGGAGGTCTACCGCCTGCAGGGCGTCTCGATCAACGACAAGCACATCGAGGTGATCGTTCGCCAGATGCTGCAGAAGATCGAGATCACGGACGCGGGCGACTCGGAGCTGATCGCCGGCGAGCAGATCGACCGGATGGAGTTCGCGGAGATCAACGAGAAGCTCGTTTCCGAGCGGCGCAAGCCGGCGGTGGGCATGCCCGTCCTCCTCGGCATCACCAAGGCGAGCCTTCAGACGCGCTCCTTCATCTCGGCGGCGTCCTTCCAGGAGACCACGCGCGTCCTCACCGAGGCGGCGGTCAACGGCAAGACGGACGAGCTCGAGGGCCTCAAGGAGAACGTCATCGTCGGTTCGCTGATCCCGGCCGGCACGGGCGCGCTGGCGGCGCAGATCCGCGCCATCGCGACCCACCGCGACGACCTCATCCTCCAGCAGAAGGCGGAGGCCACGGGCGCCATGAGCGAGCTGCCCGCGGGCGAGTGATCGCCCCGGCGCCCGCGTGAACGAGATCGGAAGCCGCCCCTCGGGGCGGCTTCTTCTTTTGGTGCATGGAGGACCCTCTCGACGAGAGGCGCCGCCTGTGGTCTCCTGAATTCTATCCTATGTGAGGATGGGGGAGTACGACATGGCGGACAGGATCGAGGACGTCGAGGGCATCGGGCCGGCCTACGCCGAGACGCTGCGCGCGATCGGCTTGAAGACGACGGACGCCTTCCTCGAACGGGCCAAGGACCGCAAGGGCCGCGCCGCCCTCGCGGCCGAGACCGGGATCAGCGACAAGCTGATCCTCAAATGGGCGAACCACTGCGACCTCTTCCGCATCAAGGGGGTCGCGGGGCAGATGTCGGAGCTGCTCGAGGCGGCCGGCGTCGACACCGTGAAGGAGCTCGCGCGGCGCAACGCGGAGAACCTCGCGGCGGCGATGGCGGCGAAGAACGAGGAGAAGAAGCTCGTTCGCTCGGTGCCCAGCGCGAAGGAAGTCACCAAGTGGATCGAGGAGGCGAAGACGCTGGCGCCGATGATGACCTACTGATCGCCGTCGGCCGGCGGCGGCGCCTGCGGGCCGGGCGGGATCAGAACTTCCCGCCGGTCCGGAAGCCGCCGCCGGAGCGGCGCCCGCCGAACGAGCCGCCCGTGCGGAAGCCGCCCGACCGCCGGCCGCCGGACGAGCCGCCGAAGGAGCCGCTCGAACGGCCCCCGCCCCGGCTCGTCTCGACCGACCACCTCGCCGAGTTCCGGCGGGGCGGCGCGCGATAGCCGGAGCGCAGGGCCTCCTCCAGGAGCCGCGCGCCGGCCCCGCGCAGCAATCCCTCCAGGGCGGCGCCGATCATGGCGCCGTTCTCGAAGCGGCCGGCGCGCTCGTCGTATCCGGCTTTCTCGTAGCTGCGCAGCGCCCGCTCCGCCTCGGTGGCGCGAGCCCGCGCGGCGGCGTGGGCCTCCCGCGCCGCCCCGACCCGCTCCTCGGCCTCGACGACCGCGCGGCGGGCGTCGGCGATGTCGGCGACGAGACGGTCGTCCTCGGGGGAGGGGGTGCGCGCGGCCTCCGCCTCCAGCCGGCGCACGTCGTCGCGGGCGATCGCGTCGGACAGGATCGCGAGCGCCCGCGCGAGCTCCGGGTCGTTCTCGCCGGAGGCCTCTGCACGGGCTTCGGCGAGGCGCGCGCCGATCTCGGCCAGCACGCGCTCGGCCTCCTCCAGCGCCTCGCGCGCCGTCTCCTCGGCGGCCTCCAGCGGCGCGATGCCGGCCGCGACCAGCGCCTCGCGCTCGATCGCCTCGCGCCGCGCCTCGGCGTCCGCCGCCTCGGCGTCGAGACGCTCGGCATGCGCGCGCAGGCGATCGGGAATCTCGACGAGCATGCGGTAGTCGCGGCGCAGCTCCTCGAAGCCGATGAGGTCCGCCACCTTCCCGTCGCCCCAGCGCGCGAAGCCGCCGCCGCGATAGGCGCTGGTGCCGAAGCCGCGCGCCAGCAGGTAGGCGAACAGCGGGTCGGCGTCGTAGGGCGCGCGCTTGTCGGCGCGCTCGCTCTCCGCGCGCTCCGCCTTGGCCCGGGCGGCCGCGGCCTGCTCGGCGAGGGAGGCGAGGGTCGCGTTCGCCTCGGCCCAGGCAGCGTTGCCGGCGATCTCCTCCTCGACGCGCGCCTCGAGCGCATCGCTCGCGGCCTCGGCCGCGTCGAGGGCGGCCGTGCGCGCGTCCCGATCGCCGGCCGCCTCCCGCTCCTGCGCCTCCAGCGCCGCGACCCGCGCGCGCAGCGCCTCGAGCGCACCGCGCCGCTCCTCGAGGATCGCGAGCGCCGCGCGCTCCGCCCGGTCGAGGGCGGCGGCGGCGCCGTCCTCGGCGAGCGCCTGCAGGCGATGGCGGGCCAGCGCCGCATGCGCCCGCGCCTCCCGGGCGCGCGCCTGCGTGAGGTCCGCCTCCGCGGACGAGGCGGCGTCGGCGAGACGGGTCTCGTCGGCGCGGGCGGCGCGCTGCGCCTCGTCGATGCGGGCGCGTACGCCGCGGGCGGTGTCGAGGCTGGTCTCGAAGCTCGTCGCAAAGCTCATGGCGCTCACCAGTCCGTGATCCGGCCGCCCTCGACGGGCATGGCCCATGCGACGTCGAGCGCCCCGCGCGGCTTCTCGCCGAGCACGTCGTCCTGGATGATGCCGTCGTCCTCCTTGTCGCGGCGCACCGCCTCGAAGGTGCGCTCGGGCACGCGCACGCCGAAGACGGAGACGCGCGTCGTCTCGTTCGTCTCCTCGCTCTCGACGGGAAGCTCCAGCACCGCGCCGCCGGGGTCGATCGGCTCGACGATCAGGTAGTAGTTGCGCGCCCGCTCGTTGGCGTCGGGGATGCGGAAGACGCCGGTGGGGACGTCCGCGTCGTTCACGATGCGCAGCACGTAGGAGAGGGCGAGCGCGTCGCGCAGCGCCTCGAGCTCCGCCACCGTCGCCGACGCGCGCTCGGCGTCGCCGGCCGCGAGATTGCCCTCGGCGCGCGTGCGCAGCGCGTCCGCCTGCGCACGCGCATCGGGGACCCGCGCCTCGGCCAGGGCGGCGGCGTGAGCCGCGGCGATGCGTGCGGGCAGGACGCTGCCGATCAGCTCCTCCTGCGCGATCCGCGCGCGCTCGGCCTCGCCCGCCCGCCACGCGGACCAGCCGATGCCTCCGGCGACGAGGAGGACGACGAGCCCCGCCACCGCGGCGACCTTGCCGCGGGCGATCCACAGGCCGGCCAGCCGACGGCCGAGAGCCGAGCCGCGGCGCACGTAGGCGAAGCGCTTCTCGCGCAGGGCGGCGATGCCGGCCCGCAGCGCCTCGTCCGTGACGGCGATGCCCTGCGCGGCGTAGAGGCCGCGCAGGCGCTCCATCAGCACGTCCTCGCGCTCGTCGCGGGAGATCTCGCGGGCGAGCGCCGCTTCCTCGTGGCGGAGCGTGTCCACCACGTCCATCGCCAGCATCAGCTCGTCGAGCCCGCCCCGCTCGGCGTCGACCCCGCCCGCCATTGGCGCCCCTCCCGCGCGATCGTCGTCGACCCGTCCTCTGCCGCTCGTGTCAGGCGGGCAGCTCGAGGCCCTTCCCCTCCTCGGCGAGGCGCGCCATGCGCCGCTTGCCGTCCTCGACCGCCTCGCGGATCTCCTCGGAGTTCCTCGTCGCCGAGACGCGCATCTCCTCGATGATCTCGAAGGAGCGGGTCTGGAAGGCGATCACCGAATCGACGAGCGCCTTCACGGCGTCGGCGCGGATGGTCGGGCCGTAGCCGGCCTTGATCGCCTCCTCCTGCACCTTGCCGCCGATCTCGGCGAGGACCTCGAGCGACTGCGAGGCACCCTCCTTCATCGCGTCGAGCGTCTTCGTCGATTCGTGCAGGCCGAAGATGCCGGTGAGCGAGGCGGAGAGCGCGGTGAACACCGACTCGTTCGTGGAGAAGAACGAGATAGCCTGCTGGTAGACGCGCTCCTTGGCCGAGGTCGTCTGCATCAGCCGCGCCATCACCACCTCCGACGTGTTGTAGCCGATGGTGAGGTTGTCCGAGAGGTCCTTGGCGATCTGGAAACGGCCTTCCTCCGCGCGCAGCGTGCGCATCTTCTCGTCGCGGGCGAGCTCGAGCCGGGCACGCTCGGCGGGGTCCGTCCCGGCGAAGGCGGCGACGGCGTCGGAGGCCTGCTTCAGGGCCGCCTTGGCGGCCTCCAGCTCGCCGCCGGCGACCCGCAGCACCTCGAGCGCGGCGATCTCGGCCTGCTTGAGCGCGCCGCGGAAGTCCTGGTAGGCCTCCAGGATGACGTGCTCGCGGTCGATGTTCTCCTTGGTGTTGCGCGCCACGTCGAGATAGGTCTCGCGGATCTCGCCGAAGCGCTGGGCGATGTCGCCGCGGGTCATCTTCATCATCATGTTGGCGAAACGCTCGCCGATGGAGATGCGCCCGTCCTCCATCTGGTCGACCAGGGCCTTCGAATCGTCGCGGATCGAGTTGAAGGCGTTGGTGATCGTCTCGTAGCGCTGCGCCACCTCCATCTGCCGGACCTGCTCGCGCACGACCTCGTTGAACAGCGACTGCTGCGAGAGCGTGCGCGCGATCACGGCGACCTGCTCGGGCGCGAGCAGCTGGATGCGGTCGAGGAGCGCGACCACGGGCGCCTCCTCGCTGCGCATCTCGGGGACGAGGCCGAGCTCGCGAAGCCGCCCGATGGCGCGGTCGAGATACTGCAGGGGGCTGGGAAGGGACGCGGAGCCGGTCGTGGCGGCGTCGGCGGCAGCGGTCTGGGTCGTGTCGGTCATGGCGGGCCCTCGCGGCGGAGCGGTGCGGCCGAGAGATCATACTTCGGCGGCCGCGGAAAGTCGTCCTGTTGCGTATGCCTGCAGCGGAGCCGGCTCGCCGCCGTCAGGGCGCCTCCACCGGCCCGCCCGCCTCCTTCCAGGCGTTGAACCCGCCCGCCACGTGGGCGACGGGCTTCAGCCCCATCTCGTCGGCGGTCGCGGCCGCCAGCGCCGAGCGCCAGCCTCCGGCGCAGAAGAAGACGAAGCGCTTGCCCTCGCCGAAGACCGGTTTGTGGTAGGGGCTCTCCGGGTCGATCCAGAACTCCAGCATGCCGCGCGGGCAATGCACCGCACCGGGCATGCGGCCCTCGCGCTCGAGCTCGCGCGGATCGCGCAGGTCGACGAAGACGACGTCCTCGCGGCCGACGAGCGCCATGGCGTCGGCGACCGGAAGCGTCTCGATGCGGGCGTTCGCCTCCTCCATCAGGGCCTTGTAGCCCTTCACGATCGTCTGGGGCATGGTCGCGCTGGCTCCTCGTCCGAATGCGGGCGGGAGGGTCGCAAACGAAGGGCACCCGCGCAAGCGCCGGGGCGACGCGTCGTACATCAGGGGGACCATGACCGCCTCTCTCGGCTTCTCGAACCTCGACCTCGTGGCGCTCGCCTTCTTCGCGGCGGCGTGGGGCGGCTATCACCTCGCCGTGGAGCGGCTCGGGCCGGCGCGGCGCTCGCTCAACACGCGCATGGCCGCGCAACGCCGGGCCTGGATGCGCGAGCTTCTCGGGCGCGAGAACCGCATCGTCGATTCGACCATCATGGCCTCGCTGCAATCGGGCGCGGCCTTCTTCGCCTCGACGGCGCTGCTCGCGGTGGGCGCGGTGCTGGCGCTGATCCAGGCCACGGAGACCGCGCTCGCGCTGTTCGCGGACCTGCCCTTCGGGGTCGCGACCACGCGGCTCGCCTTCGAGGCGAAGGTGTTCGGGCTCGGCGTGATCTTCGTCTACGCCTTCTTCAAGTTCGCCTGGTCCTACCGCCTGTTCAACTACGCCGCGATCCTGGTGGGCGCGATCCCGCAGGACCGGCGCGCGCCCGACGCCGCGTCGGCGGCCGAGCGGGCGGCACGGATGACGATCGTCGCGGGCGGCCACTTCAACCGCGGGCAGCGGGCCTTCTTCTTCGCGCTCGGCTATCTCGGCTGGTTCGTCGGGCCGTGGGTGCTGATCGCGGCGACGGCCGCGGTCCTCGTCGTCATGGCCAACCGCCAGTTCGGCTCCGACGCGCTGCGAGCCCTGGATGTCCCGGTCGATCGCGCGTAAGGGAGAGCGCATGACGAACCCCGCTCCCGACGACGTTTCCCGCACCCTCCTCGACCTCGTCGCGCGGCGCGGGCCGGGAAGGACGATCTGCCCCTCCGAGGTCGCCCGCACGCTCGGCGGGCCGCATCCCGACGGCTGGGGCCCGCTGATGCAGCCGGTCCGCCGCGCAGCGGTCGCGCTCGCCAAGGAGGGGCGCGTCGCCATCCTGCGCAAGGGCCGCCCGGTCGACCCGGACGACTTCAAGGGCGTCTACCGGATCGGGCTCCCGCCGGGCGAGGCGTGAGCGAGCCCGAGCGATGCGTGCGCGGAGCCATCGCTTGTGATGACCTGGATCCTCTATAAGATACACGACGAAGGACCAGCAGACGAAAGGATGCGGAAGCGATGATCGAGCGCGAGGCGGCGCAGGACGCGCTGGGCTATCGCCCGCTCTACCGCCGGGTTCGCGACGTTCTCGTCAAGCGCATCGCCGAGGGCGTCTGGCAGGCGGGCGCCGTGATCCCGAGCGAGCCGGAGCTCGCGGCCGACCTCGGCGTCTCACAGGGGACCGTGCGCAAGGCGCTCGACGCCATGGCCGCCGAGCGGCTCGTGGTGCGCCGGCAGGGCAGGGGGACCTACGTCGCGCGGCACGACGACGCGCGGATCCTGTTCCAGTTCTTCAAGCTCGTGCCGGACGATGGGCCGGCGCGGTTCCCGACGAGCCGCTTTCTCTCCGTCGGCTCCGCCCGCGCCGACGCCGCGGAGGCCTCCCGGCTCGGGCTCGCCCGCGGCACGCGGGTCGTGCGGCTCGAGCGCCTGCGCGCGCTCGATGGCCGCGAATGCGTGCACGAGCGCATCGTCGTGGAGAAGGCGCGTTTCCCGGATCTCGACAAGCGCGACCTGCCCAACAACCTTTACGAGATGTACGCCAACCTCTACGGCGTTCCCGTCGCCCGCGCGGTCGAGCGCCTCAAGGCGATCGGCGCGCCCCCGGGCATCGCCGAGGCGCTCGGCGTGGCCGCGGGGGCGCCGCTCCTCCAGGTCGACCGCATCGCCACCGCCATCGACGGCGCGCCGGTGGAGTGGCGGCTCTCCCTGTGCCGGACCGACAGCGTGCACTACGCGTCGGACCTGCGGTGAGCCGCCCCCGCCGACGCGCGGGGTGGGTCAGAACCGCAGCCCCACGCCCGCCGTCACCGTGTGGCTCTGCGCCTTCTCGTCGAAGGCGCCCGAATAGGCGATCTCGCCGGTGAGCCGCGCGTCCGTCGCCTCGATCCGCAGCCGCGCGCCCACCTCCAGCGCGTCGCGGCCGACGCCGTTCGCGCGCGCCACGATCCGGGTGCCGAGGAGGTCGGCCGCGGTCGCCGGCTCGAGATCGCCGGAGCGGCGCGCATAGGCCACGTCGAGCTCGGGCGCGAGCCGCAGCGTCTCCGAGAGCGCGAGCGGCGAGAACGCGACGCGCAGGCCGGGGCCGAAGGCGGCGCGGGCGTGCTCCTGCGACGGCAGGGTCAGCGAGAGGATGCCCGCGCCGGTCTCCGCGGCGGCGTCCGTGCGCTGCCAGGAGCCCGAGGCGTGCACGTAGGGCGAGAGCCCGGCGAAGGCCGTCTCGAACCGTGCGCCGACCCGCAGGCGTGCATCGACAGCCGTGCCCGACACGTCCGTGCGCCCGACGACGGCGCGCGTCGTGCCCAGCCCCGGGATGCTGCGGCGGGTGAGCGTGTCGTCGAAGCCGGCGACCTGCCCGATCACGTCCGCGAAGAAGGCGCCGCGGCCGAGCGCGGCGTAGGCGAAGAGGTGGCGGGCGTCGCCCTCGGCGGCGTCGCCCCCGGTCGCGAAGTCCGTCTCGCTGCGGGTCGCGCCGACGCCGACGCCGATGCGCAGGGCGGGCATCGCGGCGAGCTCGACGCCTGCGAGCACGCCGGAGAGATCCGTCGTCGAGCCCGGCCCGCGCGGGCCGCCGTCGAGCCGCGCGTGGCCCCAGAGCCCGCGCACCCAGACCGAGCCGTCCGCCGTGCCGTCGGCGGCGAGGCCGACCGTGCCCGCGGAGGCGCCGAGATTGGCGTAGGCGGCGACCGGCCCGGCGAAGGCGGACTCGGAGGGAAGCGGCGCGCCGACGGCGCCCGCACCGATCTGGCGGCCGATCGCCGCCGTGACCTGCGAGACGCTGCCGAAGCGGTGCGCGGCCATTGCCGAGAAGGAGCCACCGGCGCGGGTGTCGCGGGTCGCCGCGAGGTTCGACAGGCTGAGCAGGCCCCAGCCGTAGACCGGGTCGATCCCCGGCGCGCCGAGATCGTTGGCGGTCTGCAGCAGGAGCTGCGCGAGCTGCTGCGCGCCGGCGCTCGGGTACATTTCCTGCGCGATCGCGAGGGCGCCGGAGACGTGCGGGGCGGCCATCGAGGTGCCGGAGAAGCGTGCGTAGGTGCTCCCTGGAACCGTGGAGAGAATGCCGTCGCGCGCCTGGTCGTCGCCGCCGCCGGGGGCCGCGAGGCAATAGTCCATCGCGACGCCGCAGCGGTTGGCGTATTGCGTGACGATGCCGTCCCGGCCCACCGAGGTCACCGCGAGCCAGCCGCGCTGGAGCTCGGGGAAGAGATAGGGCAGGCCCGTGAGGATTCCCGGCTGGTCGAAGCTGTCGTTGCCGGTCGCCCAGACCTGCACCGCGCCGCCCGTGACGAGATCGCGGTAGGCCTGGAGCAGGCCGGGGAAGTCGCCCGCGAAGTCGGCGCGCGAGACCTCGGGCGTGCGCACCGAGACGCCCCAGGAATTGTTGATGATGCGCGCGCCGCTGCCGTAGGCGGCGCGGTAGCCCGCCGGCAGCAGGTTCTCCATGGCGGCGAAGCTGATCCCGCCGCCCGCGAGGATGTGGACGGGCAGGATGCGCGCGCCGGGCGCCACGCCCATCATCCCGCGGCCGTCACGCGCGGCGGCGATGATGCCCGACACGTGCGTGCCGTGAGCGTCCGAATCGCCCGTGACCGGGCCGCCCGTGTACATGTCGAAGGAGGGGCCGATGCGGCCGAGGAACTCGGGATGATCGAGCTGGAGCCCGGTATCCATCACGGCGACCGGGACGTTCGCGCCGGTGAAGCCGAGGGAGAACGGCACCTGGGCGCCGATCATCGAGAGGCCGTACTGGGCCTGGAACTCCGGCGTCTGGGCGATCGCCGAGGAGGACACGGCCAGCGCCAAAAGGGACGCCAGCGACGCTACGCGAACCGACATGAGGTTACATTCCGATTTCTTCGGGACGCCGGTCCTAGCCGCGCGCCGTGCGCGCGGCAACGCGCCTCGCACGGGCGGGCGTCGTATCCGCGGATGGGCATATCGCGCACGCGCGCACGGCGTGGCCTCCCGGCCCCGCCGTGCGCGCATGCGTCGAGCCCCCCGGCCCACGGAAATCAGAGGCGGTAGCGGATCTGGTCGGTCCAGAAGCGCTCGAGGCGCGTCAGCGCCTGGTTGAGGCGCACGAAGTCCTCGTCGGAGATGCCGCCGATCGGGTCGATCGTGCGCGAGTGCTTCTCGTAGAGCGCGTGCACGATGTCGTGCACCTCCTTGCCGCTCTCGGTGAGCGAGATGCGCACCGCGCGGCGGTCGACGCGCGAGCGGGCGTGATGCAGGTAGCCCATCTCGACGAGCTTCTTGACGTTGTAGGAGACGTTCGAGCCGAGATAGTAGCCGCGGGTGCGCAGCTCGCTCGCCGTCAGCTCCTTGTCGCCGATGTTGTAGAGCAGCAGGGCCTGGACCGAGTTGACGTCGTCGCGGCCGCGCCGCTCGAACTCGTCCTTGATCACGTCGAGCAGGCGCCGGTGCAGGCGCTCCACGAGGTGCAGGGCCTCGAGGTAGGCGGGCTTCACGGGGCCGGACGTCTCCTCGGGGGACACGGGCTCGACGATGGACTTCGCCAGAGTGTTCATCATGCGCCTCACTGTTTTTGTGTAGTGGCCGGGTTCCCGGCTCGTTCATGAGGCGAAACTAGGTTGCTCCGATAAAAACGAGTTTAAACGACACGATGAACGACAAGTTTCCGCGATTCTGCGATTCCCGGAAAGATACGCCGATATTCATCGTCAAAGGCTCTAGGCCTTGTGATATCTAGGCGAGATCTCGTTAACCCTTACCCGTCTTCACCGGATGCGAAGAACGAGATCAGGAGATAGGTAACCATCAGCCCACAATAGGCCGCCGCGAGCGCCAGGCTGACCGGCACGACGCCCGGGAAGAACAGCGCCAGGACGAGGTGGCTCATCACCGCGAGCAGCCACAGGACCCCGCCCCAGGTGGCCGTGAGCCACAGGCCGACGGCGGCGATCGGGTCGATCACCGCGAAATAGACGATCGCGGCCTGGAAGCCGAGCGAGCGGTCCTCGAAGGGCGGGGCCATCGCGCTCGCGCCGACGATCACCGCCCAGAAGGAGAGGCCCTTGGCGATCCATAGGAGCGCCATCAGGCGCATGAACCAGGTGAGCGTCTTGTCCCAGCGCAGGCCTCGGGCGGAGGCGGGCTCGGACAGCTTGAGCGCCGCGTCGACCGAGGACGCGTCGCCGCGACCCTCGTCGGACGGGGTGCCGCGGCGCCGGAAGGGCCACATCAGAGGACGAGCTCGTCGTCGCCGAGCGGCGCGAAGTAGGCCTCGATCGCCTCGGGCGTCACGTCCTCCAGCCGCGGCGGGCTCCAGCGCGGGGCGTGGTCCTTGTCGACCAGGACCGCGCGCACGCCCTCGTAGAAGTCGTGCCCGTCGAGGATGCGCGAGACGATGCGGTACTCCATCCGCATCGCCTCCGCGAAGGGGAGATCCGCCCCGCGGCGCATCTGCTCGAAGGTGAGCTTCAGCGAGGTCGGCGACTTCGTCGCGAGCGCGTCGCGGATCTCGACAGCCGGGGAGTCGCCGCCCGCCGCCATCCGCTCGAGCGCGGCGTGGATCGCCTCGACCGAGCCCTCCGCGAAGCAGGCGTCGATGGTCGCGGCCTTCGCCTCGATCGGCGCCGGGCCCGGATCGCGACGGTGGCGTTCGAGCAGCGCGTCCGGGTCCTCGCCGGCGATCAGGCCGGCGCGGATCGCCGGCATCGCGGCGCTTTCCACCGAATGGGTGGCGAGCCCCATGGCGAGCGCGTCGGCGGGACCGATCCGGGAACCGGTCAGCGCGAGCCAGAGTCCCGTGCGCCCCGGCAGCCGGGGCAGGACATGGCTCGCGCCGACGTCCGGGAAGAAGCCGATGCCGACCTCCGGCATCGCGAAGAGATAGCGCTCGCCCGCCACCCGGTGCGAGCCGTGCAGCGAGACGCCGACGCCCCCGCCCATGACGATTCCGTCGATCAGCGCGACGTAGGGCTTCGGGAAGGCCTGGATCAGCGCGTTCAGCTCGTATTCCTCGCGCCAGAAGGCGTGCGCCTCCTCGCGCCGGCCGGCCTTGCCGGCCTCCACCAGCCTGCGGATGTCGCCGCCCGCGCAGAACGCCTTCTCGCCCGCGCCCTCGATGATCACCCGCGTCACCGCCGGGTCGTGGACCCACGCGTCGAGCGCGGCCCGCATGGCGCGCACGGCGTCGAGGGTGAGCGCGTTCAGGGCCCTCGGCCGGTTCAGGGTGATGACGCCGGCGGCGCCGTCGATGCGGCAGAGGGCGTCCGGCGCGTCGGTCTCGTCGGTCATGGGGGCGCTCCTGTCGGGAGACCGGGTTTAGGCGTCGGGAGGCGGGGGCGTCAATGCGGCGAGGCGCCGGCGAAGGACGCGATCGGTGCCGGACGTTGCCCTCGTGCCCGGATGCACGCTATGGATCGGGGCGGTCGAGCGGACCTTCGGGCCGCCGGTGGAGACCCGATGGATCCCCTCGTCCTCGCCGCGATCCTGTTCGCGGCCTTCCTGCACGCGGCCTGGAACGCGCTCGTCAAGGCGAACGTCGATCGCTTCACGATGATGCTGATGATCGCCGTGGTGCAGACGGCGATCGCCTGCACGATCGTGCCGTTCGTGCCGCTGCCGGCCGCGCCGGCGTGGCCCTGGCTCCTCCTCACCGCGATTCCGCACACGACATACAAGGTGTTCCTGGCGCGCGCCTACGACACGGGCGAGCTCGCGCGGATCTACCCGATCATGCGCGGGCTGACCCTCGCCCTCGTGACGGGGGCCTCGATCGGGCTGCTGGGCGAGAGCGTGCCGCTGCTCGGTCTCGTCGGCGTCGCGGTGATCGGGGCGGGCGTCGTGATCCTGTCCGCTCCCGGAGGAGGGGCGCTCGCCGGCGCGCGCGCCGCGACGCTGGCGATCACGCTCGGCGCCGCCGCGAGCTCGGCGGCCTACACGGTGATCGACGGGATCGGCGTGCGGCTCGCCGGCGAGGTCGCGGCCTTCGCCGCCTGGTTGTTCGTGCTCGACGGGCTCGGCATGATCCTCTTCGCCGCCGCGACCCGCGGGCGCCCCGCCTTCGATGCGATGGCGCCCCACTGGCGCGCGGGCCTGCTCGCGGGGTCGATCGCCTTCGGCTGCTACTGGATCGCGCTGTGGGCGCTCGCCCACGCTCCCATCGCTCTCGTCGCGGCGCTGCGCGAGACGAGCATCCTGTTCGCGCTCGCCCTGGCGCGCCTGCGCCTCGCCGAGCGGCTCGACCGGGCGAAGCTCGGGGGCGCCGGCGCAGTGCTGGCGGGGATCGTGCTGATCCTGATCGAGTGAGCGTCTGGACGTGCGATCGCACGTCGGATATCGCCTATGAATGCACGCGCGGAGCGTTCGATTCCGCTTGAGTTTCGGACACGAATGTGCGAGTCTGGGGCGGTCGATGACGCGGGAGCAGCTGGTCCAGGCGCTCAGGAGGCTCGCGCGGAGCCGAGGCGTGACCTTCAAGGTCGACTATTCGAAAGGCAAGGGTTCGCATGCGCGCATCCGCTTCGGCGATCGATCCACGATCGTGCAGAAGGACCTGACGCCCTCCAGGATCAGGCGCATCCTGAAGCAACTCGATATCGAGCCCGGTGCGCTCGGATAGCAGCAGCCCGGAGCAGCCAGATGGAGCGTTCGATGCTCTTCCGCTACCCGGTGCGGATCGTCGAGGAAGACGGCGCGCACGAGGTCTACGTGCGGGACCTGCCGGAAGTCGTCACCGGCGGGTCTACACCGACCGAAGCCCTCGCCATGGCCGAGGACGCCATCGAGGTCGCCGTCGCGGGGCGGATCGAGGACGAGATGGACCTGCCGGCGCCGAGCGCCGTGCAGCCCGGCGAGGTTCTCGTCGCCGTCCCGCCGCACATGGCGGCCAAGGCCGCCGTCTACGCGGCCTGGAAGAGGGCGGGCATCTCGAAGTCCGAGCTCGCGCGCCGGCTCGGACGCAGCGAGAACGAGGCACGCCGCATTCTCAAGCCGCGCCACGCGACCCGGCTGGACCAGCTGGAGGAAGCGGCTCGCGTGCTCGGGACGCAGCTCGTCGTGGGGGCCGAGCCGGTCTGACGCGCAGGCGCGCGCGGGCGCTCCACATCGCCGCCCTCCGCATCCGTGTCCTTGCGCATGGCGCCGGAACCGCCCCGTGCTAGACCTGTTCCAAACCTATCGTCGGCCCTCCACGTCTTCCCCCGGGCCGGCGCGGAGACGCGTCGATGTCGAGCCTCACCCCGTTCCAGCGCCCAGGATCCCGGCCGTCGTCCCGTCCCTCGGCTCGTGCCGAGGACGTCGGCGCCGCCGCCGCGCAGGAGGTGCAGAACCGCCTCGACCTGCGCCATCGCCCACGCCGCAACCGCAAGGCCGACTGGTCCCGCCGGCTCGTGCGCGAGAACACGCTCACCGTCGACGACCTGATCTGGCCGCTCTTCCTGACGGACGGGGAGGGGGTGCGCCAGGAGGTGCCGTCGATGCCCGGCGTGGTGCGGCTGTCGGTGGATCAGGCCGTCGGCGAGGCGGAGAGGGCGGCGGCGCTCGGCATCCCGGCCCTGGCGCTGTTTCCAAACACCGACCCCGCCAAGCGGGACGAGCACGGCTCGGAGGCGCTCAACGAGGCGAACCTCGTGTGCCGGGCGAGCCGCGCCATCAAGCAGGCCGTCCCCGGCATCGGCCTCGTCACCGACGTCGCCCTCGACCCCTACACCTCCCACGGCCACGACGGGCTGCTCGAGGGCGAGACCATCCTCAACGACGAGACGGTGGCGACGCTGGCGCGGCAGGCGGTGCTGCAGGCGCAGGCCGGATCCGACGTGATCGCGCCCTCCGACATGATGGACGGGCGAGTCGGCGCGATCCGCGAGGCGCTCGACGCCGCCGGCTTCGCCGAGGTGCAGATCATGGCCTACGCGGCCAAGTACGCGAGCGCCTTCTACGGCCCCTTCCGCGACGCGGTCGGCACCTCGAAGACGCTGTGCGGCGACAAGCGCACCTACCAGATGGACCCGGCCAATTCCCGCGAGGCGCTGCGCGAGGTCGCGCTCGACCTCGAGGAGGGCGCCGACATGGTCATGGTGAAGCCCGGCATGCCCTATCTCGACATCTGCGCCAAGGTGAAGGACGCCTTCGGGGTGCCGACCTTCGCCTACCAGGTGTCCGGCGAGTACGCGATGATCGAGGCGGCTGCGCGCAACGGCTGGCTGGACGGCGAGCGGGCGATGCTGGAGAGCCTGATGGCCTTCAAGCGCGCGGGCTGCGACGGCGTGCTGACCTACTTCGCCCCGCGCGTGGCCGAGATCCTCTCGCGTCGCTGACGTGCGGCCAGCCGTGCTCCGGCCGATCGTCATCGTGGCGCTGGCGGCGCTCGCCGCCTGCGGCAGCGCCGACCGGGAGGAGGCGCGCCTGTGCCGCCTCACGCTCCCCGTGCTCAATCCCGAGGGCGCCCGGCTCGCCGTGCTGCGCAGCGTCCGTGCCGACGAGAACGCCGTGCGTGTGGACTATACGGTCGAGGCCGGCGGGCGCTCGCGCCAGCGCTGGGTCGTGTGCCGCTTCGCGCCGACGCCGATGCGGGCCGGCACGCCCGAGATCGTGGCGCTCGAGACCGACACGGGGCGCATCGGGGGCGCCTCGCTCTACCTGATGCGCCGCTTCTGGCTCGACACGCCGGATGCACCCGCCGCGGACCCCGGCGCGGGGTGAGGGCGGGAAGAGAAAAATCCTCTCGATCCGACAGCGATCCCCATCCGCCGGGAACAAAGCCGGCGTCCCGTGCGTAGCGCTCTCGCAAGCGTAACGAGGCCGGAACGCGCCCGGGCGGCGCGCCGGCCCCTGTCGGATCGGGAGGATGCCTCATGGCCGCTGGCACGGTTCGCGTCGGGTTGGTGGGCGTCGGCAATTGCGCGAGCGCCTTCCTCCAGGGCCTGAGCTTCTACGAGAGCGCCGCGGCGAACGAGCCGATTCCCGGGCTCATGCACGCCGACCTCGGCGGCTACCGCGTGCGCGACATCGTCGTCTCGTCCGCCTTCGACGTCACCGACGCGAAGGTCGGCCGCGACCTCGCCGACGCGATCCACGCCGCCCCGAACGACACGCTGCGCTTCGCCGAGGTCGCGCCCACGGGGATCACCGTCGCGCGCGGCCCGACGCTCGACGGCCTCGGGCGCTACCTCTCCGCGCGCGTGCGCGAATCCGAGACGCCCGTCGCCGACGTCACCGAGGCGCTCAAGCGCTCGGAGACGGAGGTGCTCGTCTCCTACCTCCCCGTCGGCTCGCAGAAGGCGGCGGAGTTCTATGCCGAGCGGGCGATGGAGGCGGGGTGCGCCTTCGTCAACTGCATGCCGGTCTTCCTCGCCTCGAACCCGGACTGGCGCCGGCGCTTCGCGCAGGCCGGCGTGCCGATCATCGGCGACGATATCAAGAGCCAGGTCGGGGCGACGATCACGCACCGGGTGCTGACCAACCTCTTCCGCGAGCGGGGCGTGCGGCTCGACCGGACCTACCAGCTCAACATCGGCGGAAACGCCGATTTCGAGAACATGCTCGAGCGCGAGCGGCTCGTCTCGAAGAAGATCTCCAAGACGCAGGCCGTCGACAGCCAGCTCGGCACGCCGATGGACCCCGACGACATCCATATCGGCCCCTCCGACCACGTGCCCTGGCTCGGCGACCGCAAGGTCGCGCACATCCGCATGGAGGGCACGGCCTTCGGCAACGCGCCGATCTCGCTCGAGATGCGCCTCGAGGTCTGGGACAGCCCGAACTCGGCGGGCATCGTCATCGACGCGGTGCGCTGCGCCAAGCTGGCGCTCGACCGCGGCCTCTCGGGCGCGGTGGTGGGACCGTCCTCCTACTTCATGAAGTCGCCGCCGCGCCAGTTCACCGACGCGGAGGCGCACGCGCGGACCGAGGCGTTCATCGCCGGCGACGAGGAGGCGGACGCGAGCGGCCCGACGCTGCCGGGGCAGACGCTGCAATGAGCCTCCTCCTCCACCTCGTCCGCCACGGCGCGCACGACGGCGCGCCGGGCAGGCTCGCCGGGCGCGATCCGGCGATCCGGCTCTCCAAGGCGGGGCGCCGCGAGGCCGCCGCGCTCGCAACGAGCCTGGGCGGCCCGCGCCTCGCCGCGATCGTGGCGAGCCCGCAGCCGCGCACCGTCGAGACGGCGGAGATCCTCGCGCGGGGCCGCGGCGTGACCATCGACGCCGCGCTCGACGAGATCGACTTCGGGCCGTGGGCCGGCCGCTCCTTCGCCGAGCTCGAGGACGACCCCGCCTGGCGCCGCTGGAACGCCGAGCGCGACACCGCCGGGACCCCGTCGGGCGAGACCATGGCCGACGTCGCCGACCGCGTGGAGGGGCTCGTCGCCGATCTCGCGGGCGCCCATCCCGCCGGGTCCGAGCTCGCCCTCGTCACCCATTGCGACGTGATCCGCGCCGTCCTGTGCCGGGCGCTCGCCCTGCCGTTCTCGCGGGCCTTCGACATCGAGATCGCCACCGCCAGCCGCAGCACGCTCGCCCTCGACGAGGCGGGCGCGCGGGTCCTGGTCGTGAACCACACGCCGTCCGACGCCTTCCAGGAGACGCTTCGTGAGCCTGTCGCGTGACACCATCGCCGAGCGGGTCGAGGCGCTCGGCCCCTGGTTCCACAATCTGTACCTGGAGGGAGTCTGGACCGCGCCGAACCATTTCCTGGGCGACTTCCCCGGCATCATGTGGCGGCGTTTCCGGCATGCGCTGCCGGACGACTTGGCCGGCCGCTCCGTCCTCGACATCGGCTGCAACTCCGGCTTCTACTGCGCGGAGATGAAGCGGCGCGGCGCCGGGCGCGTGGTCGGCATCGATTCCGAGCCGTTCTACCTCGAGCAGGCGCGCTTCGCCGCCGAGGTGCTCGGGCACGACAGCGAGTTCCGGGAGATGAGCGTCTACGACGTCGGGGCGCTCGGCGAGCGCTTCGACATCGTGCTGTTCATGGGCGTCGCCTACCACCTGCGCCATCCGCTGCTCGCGCTCGACCTCCTGTGGGAGCACGTCGCCGACGACGTGCTCGTCTTCCAGTCGATGCAGCGGGGGTCGAGCGAGGTGCTCGAGCCCGCCGAGGACATGGATTTCTTCGACACGGACGCCTTCGACGAGCCCGGCTGGCCGAAGCTGCACTTCATCGAGAAGCGCTACGCGGGCGACCCGACGAACTGGTGGGCGCCGAACAGCGCCTGCACGCAGGCCATGCTGCGCTCGGCCGGGTTCCGGCCGTTCTCGCAGCCCGAGAAGGAGGTCTTCGTCTGCCGGCGCACGCAGCGCGCCGAGGGCGCCGAGCCGGTGTACCCGGCGCGCGGGCCGGGCGAGACCATCACCGCACCACAGAGCAAGGGACGAGCCGCATGATCGAAGCCGCGATGATCTGGAACGAGCCGAACAACAAGTCGCATTGGGACCTCGAGCTCGACCCCGACTTCCGGCTCTTCGCCGAGACCGCGATCGCCGGCGCCGAGGCGATCCGCGACGCGGACTCGGCGCTCCCGCGGGTCCTCGGCGGCATGTCGCCCATCGACGCCGGCTTCGTGCGCAACATGCAGGCGCGCGGGGTGCTCGACCACGTCGAGGCGGTGGCCGTGCACGGCTTCCCCCTCGACTGGAACCACTGGTCGATCCACGACTGGCCGCGGATGGTGGCCGAGATCCGGGCGCTGACGCATCTGCCGGTCTGGGTCAGCGAGGTCGGCGTCTCCACCTTCGGCGCCGAGGAGGTGCAGGCCTGGGGCCTCGCGCGCACGGCCGAGCTGCTCAAGGGAGAGGCGCCGCGCGTCCTGTGGTACTCGCTCTTCGACCTGCCCAAGGCCTGGGAGGCCACCACCCGCCATCGCGAGGCGGAGGGGTCGTCCTACTACCGCCACTTCTACCTCGGGCTGATCCGCGAGGACGGGACGCCGAAGCCCTCGCTCGAGGTCTTCGCCCGGCACACGCCGGATCTCGGCCTGTGCCAATGGTTCCACTTCGAGGACCACCGCCTCGACGACGCCGTGCGCTGGATGCGCCGGCTCGGCGTGCGTCACCTGCGCACCGGCCTTTCCTGGGCGGACTGGTATCGCCCGAACGCGCAAGCCTGGTTCGACCGGATGATGGACGCGCTCGCCGAGTTCGACGTCACCGTCACCTATTGCTTCACGCCCGAGCATCTGGGGATTGCGCCACACCACAGCAGCCCGCCGCAGCGCAAGGAGGACTTCGCCGAGTTCTGCCACCTGATGACCGAGCGCTACGCGGCGCGCACCGGCATCGCCGCGCCCCGCACGCTCGCCACGGCGGCGGGAGCGGCGTGACGGCGGCACGAGTCCCTGGTGTCGCGGTGATGTGATCTTCCCGGTCTACTTCCGTCTCGGCCCGCCATGTCGGCGAGGTACTTAGACGGGAGACGTTTTCCATGGCGAAATACACGCTCGTGCTGGCTTCCGCCAGCGCCGCCATCTCGATTCTGGCGGTGCTGCCGGCGGCCGCGGACTGGCGCACCGAGATCGGCACCTACAACATCGGCCTGCTGGGCGGCGAGAACGAGTCCGATCGCCTGCGGCGCTACGAGTGCCTCCAGAAGACGATGTCCGAGCGCCTGGGGATGCCGGTCGCCCTCTATCCGGCGTCCGACTATGCCGGCGTCATGCAGGGCCTCGTCGCCGGCCAGCTGCACCAGGCCGGCCTCGGCGCCTCCGGCTATGCCGGCATCCACCTGCAGGACCCGGACGCGGTCGAGCCGATCTTCACCACCGCCCAGGTCGACGGCTCGCTCGGCTACTACGCCGTCATGGTCGTGCGCGCCGACAGCGACATCGAGGCTCTGGAGGACATGCAGGGCCGTTCGCTGGCCTATGCCGACCCGAACTCCACCTCGGGCTATCTCGTGCCGCGCGCCGAGCTCGAAGCGCAGGGCATCGGCGAGGACTACTTCTCCCGGACCGGCTTCGGCGGCGGTCACGAGCAGGCGATCGTCGCGGTGCTCAACGGCCAGTACGACGCCGGCGTGACCTGGATCTCCGGCCAGGGCTCGCGGGAGGAGGGCTTCTCGCGCGGCAACCTGCGCCGCATGGTCGACAACGGCCTGCTCGACATGAGCGACGTGCGCATCGTCTGGCAGTCGAGCCTCATCCCCAACGGCCCGACGGTGGTCCGCAAGGACCTGCCGCAGGAGGCCCGCGAGATCGTCGTGGACGTCTACGGGTCCATCCACGTCGACGATCCCGAGTGCTTCGCCGCGATCGCGGGCGGCGACGCCGCCGGTTTCGAGCGGATCGATCACGCCTTCTACGAGCAGACGATCGAGATGCGCCGGCGCGAGATCGCCGAGAGCCGCTGACGGGCGCAGGCGCGCCCGGACGTCGCGAGCCGCGGCCGCAGGGCGCGAGCGCCCCGCGGCCGCAATCCGCGATGTTCGAGACGCCGGTCGTCGGCAGTTTCACGATAGTTGGCTAAAGAAAACCGTCAAAAAACTGTTACGCTCCACCAATAGAGCGACGGGGACGCGCCGATCGCGCGAAGCTTTCCCGCACCGCTCTACAGGATCGGAGACGACCTCCATGTTCCGCACCCTCTTGCTCGGCACCGCCGCCTCCGTCGCGCTCGTCGCCGCCGCTCCCGCCTTCGCCCAGGACTGGAAGCAGGACCTCCCCGTGTTCCGCATCGGCCTGCTCGGGGGCGAGAACGAGGCCGACCGGCTGCGCAACAACGAGTGCCTGATCGAGTCGCTCGGCTCACGCCTCGGCGTGCCGGTCGAGCTGTTCCCGGCCCCGGACTATGCCGGCGTGATGCAGGGCCTGCTCGCCGACCAGCTCGAGATGTCCTTCCTCGGCGCGTCCGGCTACGCCGGCATCTACCTGCAGGACCCCGAGGCCGTCGAGCCGATCTTCACCAACGCCGAGGCCGACGGCTCGCTCGGCTACAAGTCCGTGATGGTCGTGCGCGCCGACTCGGACATCCAGTCGCTCGAGGACATGCAGGGCCGCACCCTGGCCTATGCCGACCCGAACTCCACCTCGGGCTACCTCGTCCCGCGCTTCGAGCTCGGCCAGCAGGGCATCGCGGACGACTACTTCGCGGCCACCGGCTTCGGCGGCGGTCACGAGCAGGGCATCGTCGCGGTGCTCAACGGCCAGTACGACGGCGGCGTGACCTGGGTCTCCGGCGTCGGCGAGCCGTCCGAGGGCTACACCCGCGGCAACCTGCGCCGCATGATCGACAACGGCCTGCTCGACATGGCCGACCTCCGCGTGATCTGGGAGTCGAACCTGATCCCGAACGGCCCGATCGTGCTCCGCAAGGACGTGCCGGCCGAGGTGCGCGAGATCATCGTCGAGTATTTCGGCAATCAGCGCGAGATCGATAGCGAGTGCTACGTCGACGTCTCGTTCGGCGACGGCGCCGGCTGGAAGCCGGTCGACCACGCCTTCTACGAGGGCGTCGTCACCATGCGTAAGGCCGAGATGGAAGGCTCGCGCTGATCGCGCGACCGCTGCGGACGGCCCCTCGCCGCGCGCGAGGGTCCGTCTCGTTCGGCGCGGCCGCGCCGAACCCCCGGCCGACACACGCCCCCGCGAGGACGACATGCTCGAATTCCAGCAGCTCACGAAGCGCTTCAACAACACCGTCGCCGTCGATTCCGTCACCCTGGCGATCCCGAAGGGGCAGATGGTCGGCATCATCGGGCGGTCCGGCGCTGGCAAGTCGACGCTCCTGCGGATGATCAACCGCCTCGCCGACCCGTCCGGTGGCGCGCTGCTGCACGAGGGTCGCGACGTGGCCCGCCTGGAGGGCAAGGCGCTGCGCGCCTGGCGCTCCGATTGCGCCATGGTCTTCCAGCAGTTCAACCTCGTCGGCCGCCTGAACGTGATCACCAACGTGATGACCGGGCGCCTGCACGAGCACGGCTTGGTCTCCGCGATGCTGCAGCTGTTCACCGCCCGCGAGCGCGCCTTCGCGATCCGCGCCCTCGACCGCCTCGGCATGGCCCACACCGCGCTCCAGCAGACGGATACGCTCTCCGGCGGGCAGATGCAGCGCGTCGCCATCGCCCGTGCCCTGGTCCAGGAGCCGAAGATCCTCCTCGCCGACGAGCCGATCGCGTCGCTCGACCCGCTCAATGCCAAGGTGGTGATGGACGCCCTGCGCGCCATCAACACCGAGGACGGCCTCACCGTCGTCTGCAATCTGCACACGCTCGACACCGCGCGCGCCTATTGCGACCGCATCATCGGGATGCAGGCCGGGCGGGTCGTGTTCGACGGCGCGGCGCACGAGCTGACCGACCAGGCGGCCCGCGAGATCTACGGCGCCGAGGCCGGCGAGGCCTTCCAGGAAGGCCTGACCTCGACCGCGCTCGGCGGGCATTCCCCGGCGTCGGCGGAAGGGGCGCGGGGGGCGCCCCAGCCCGTGCGCGCGGCGGTGGGCTGAGCGATGAGCACGCACGCGCTCACCTCCTCCTCCGCCGTCGGCCCCGAGGCGCCGGATGCCGTGGCGCTGTTCGAGCGCCACCGCGCGGCGCTGATCCGCCAGAAGATGTGGACGAACCTGCTGTTCGTCGCGCTGTTCCTGGCGATGCTCGCCTGGTCGATCGACGTCTCGCGCTTCTTCCCCGAGCGGCTGGCGCAGGGCATCCCGCGCATCTTCGAGTATTTCGGCACGATCCTGCCGAACCTCGAATGGGACAAGCTCTTCCTCCCCCGCGGCGAGGACGGGCGCGCCGTGCCCGGGTCGCTGACCTTCTGGTACTCGGACCTCGGCAAGTACGTCACGCTGATCTTCGAGACGATCCTGATGGCGATCACGGCGACCATCCTCGGCGCCGCAGCGGCCTTCGCGCTGTGCTTCGTCGCCGCGCGAAACCTCGCGCCGCGGGGCTGGGCGGGCGTGCTGGCGCGGCGCACGCTGGAGTTCTGCCGCGGCGTGCCGGAGATCCTCTACGCCCTCGTGCTCGTCTTCGCGGTGGGTATCGGGCCGCTCGCGGGCGTGCTCGCCATCGCGATCCACACCGCCGGCGCGCTGGGCAAGCTCTTCGCCGAGGTCAACGAGAACGCCTCGATGCGCCCGGTGGACGGCATCCGCTCGGTGGGCGGCACCTGGGTCGAGGAGATGCGCTACGGCATCCTCCCGCAGGTCCTGCCGAACTTCGCCTCCTACACGCTGCTGCGCTTCGAGATCAACGTGCGCGCCTCCTCCATCGTCGGCTTCGTCGGCGCCGGCGGCATCGGGCAGGAGCTCAACCACGTCATCAGCTTCTATTCCGACGACCGGGTGCTCGCCGTGCTGATCCTCGTCGTGCTCACGGTCACCTGCATCGACCTGATCTCCGAGCGCGTGCGACACGCCTTCATCGGGCGGGAGAACCTCTCATGAAGACCCTCACGTTCGCCTCGATCGGGCCCGCCGAGATCGCGGCCGCCCGCGCCGACAACCCGCGGGCCTTCGGGGACCCGCGGCGGCGCGCGCTGGTGATCGGCTCCTGGGCGGCGATCCTCGGCTACCTGCTCTTCTCGTTCTGGCTGTTCGAGTTCGGCAAGCTGTTCCAGGCCTCGGACAACGCCCTGCGGATGCTCACCCGCATGGTCGTCTGGCAGGACATGGACACCTGGATGTACGACCAGATCTACGTCGGCATCGCCCAGACCATCGCCATGGCCTTCCTCGGCACGCTGCTCGCGACGGTGCTGGCGCTCTTCGTCGCCTTCGCGGCGGCACGCAACACGATGCCGCTGTGGCTGCCGCGCCAGGCGACGCGCCGCGTCCTCGATGTCCTGCGCGGCGTCGACCAGGTGATCTGGGGCCTCGTCTTCGTGCGCGCCGTCGGCCTCGGGCCGCTCGCCGGCGTCCTCGCGATCTTCGTCTCCGACACCGGCACGCTCGCCAAGCTCTATTCCGAGGCGATCGAGAACATCGACAGGAAGCAGGTCGAGGGCGTCGAGGCCACCGGCGCCGACGGCGTGCGCACCATCCGCTACGGGATCCTGCCGCAGATCCTGCCGGTGTTCATCTCGCTCTCGCTCTACTCCTTCGAATCGAGCACCCGCTCGGCGACCATCCTCGGCCTCGTCGGCGCCGGCGGTGTGGGCATGGTCATCATCGAGCGCTTCCGCGCCGGCCTGTTCGACCAGGTCGCTTTCGTGGTGCTCAACGTCCTCGTCGTGATCGCCGTGATCGACTTCGTGTCCGGCAAGATCCGCCAGCGCTTCATCGGCGAGCGCGGCCATTGACCGAGCGGGAGGGCGGGCGCCCTCCCGCTCCTGCGCGGTTCGCGGGCGCGCCGATCGTCCAGTCCCGCCAACGACTTCGGCCAGCCGACGCTCGCGCCACGGCCGCGTGCACACGGCCACGCTTACCGTGCCCGATTTGCCACGCCCGCGCTTTCGTGATCTTCTCCGGCTCCACGGGGGGAGCTGCAGGCGTTATGAACCGGCGCTGGTACGGCGGGCCGGGTGCGGCGGAGTCTCGGATGCGACGAGTCGATGGGGACGTGCGGGGACGGGCGGGGACGGCGTTGTGCCTGCTCGCGGCCTTGGCGCTCGCGACGTCGAGCATTCCGGCGCGTGCGCAGTTCGACTTCTTCGGCCTGTTCGGCGGCGGTGACGAGGAGCCGCCCGCGCCCAGCGCCGACGCGCTGCCCTACGATCTCGACATCGTGGTGGCGGGCGACGTCGACATCGAGGATACCTTCGAGACCGTCTCCACGCTCTACCGCCTGCGGGGCGATCCGCCGCCGGACGCCGAGGCGCTCGTGCGCCGGGCGCAGAGCGATCTCGTCCCCTTCATCGACGCCCTCTGGGGCCTCGGGTACTACAATTCGCGCGTGCAGATCGAGGTCGCCGGCGTGCCGCTCACGATCCGCGGGGAGAACGTCGCCGCGGCCGCCGCCGCCGCGCGCGCCTACCGAGGGACCGAGCTCGTGCCCGTGCGGGTGCTGATCGAGCCGGAGGAGGTCTTCCGTGTGCGCCAGCTGCGCGTGCTCGGGCCCGACGGCGCGCCGCTCGTGCTGCCGGAGGGGGTCTACACGCTCGAGCCGGGCGACGAGGCGACGAGCGCCGCGGTCCTCGCCGCGCAGGCCGACATCGTCGACTATTACCGCGCGGCATCCCGCCCGCTGGCCGCGATCGCCGGCATCGACCCTGTCGTCGTCCATCCCGAGCAGGCGCTCGACCTGACGATCCGCGTCGCGCCCGGACCCGTCGCCGGCATCGGGCCCATCGCGGTCGGCGGCAACGAGGACGTGCCCGAATCGGTCATCCGGTCCTTCATCTACACCGAGCCCGGCGACCCCTACTCACCCGAGGCGCTCGCCTCCATCCGCCGCTCGATCGGCCGGATCGAGGCGATCTCGTCGGTGCGGGTGCGCGAGGCGGATGCCCTGAACGAGAACGGCAACCTGCCGCTCGAGGTCGTCGTCTCCGAGCGCCTGAAGCGCGTCTTCGGCGTCTCGGCGAGCTATTCCACGGCGGACGGCCCGGCCGCCTCGATCTACTGGGCGCACCGCAACCTCTTCGGCGGTGCCGAGCGGCTCCGCCTCGAGGCGACCGCGCTCTACCTGACCCAGACCGGTGCTCGCGCGCAGCGCGATCCCGACGAGTGGTGGGACGACATCGGCGGCAAGGTCTCGGCGAGCTTCATCAAGCCTGCATTGTGGGGCACGCGCAACGACTTCCTGGCGGACGCGGTGGTCTCGCGCGACCGGACCGCCGGCTACACGGCGGAGCTCGTCAACGTCACCGCCGGCATCCGGCACCGCTTCGGCGACGGCTTCAACGTCCAGGCCGGGGTCGAGTACGAGACCGGGCGCGGCAAGGACGTGCTCGGCGACTACGACTACACGCTGGTGGGCCTGCCGGTCGCGGCCGAGCTCGACGGCAGCGACTCGCGGCTCGACCCGCGCGAAGGCTACCGCCTGCGCGCCGGCGTCACGCCCTATCTCGAAGCCTTCGGCTCGAGCACCGGCTTCACCTACGCGCTGGCCGAGGGCTCGGTCTATTTCCCCCTCGACGCGCTGAAGCGCTACGTGATCGCGGCGCGCGTCGAGGTCGGCTCCATCGCGGGAGCCGAGCTGAACGAGGTGCCGGCGAACCGCCGCTTCTACGCCGGCGGCGGCGGCTCGGTGCGCGGCTACGCCTATCGCAGCCTCGGCCCGCGGATCGGAACGGAGCCGATCGGCGGGCGCTCGCTGTTCGAGGCCTCGCTCGAGGCGCGGCTGCGGATCACGGACTCGATCGGGATCGTGCCCTTCGTCGATGCGGGCTCGGCCTTCCGCGAGAGCTACCCGAGCTTCGACGAGGAGCTGCGCTTCTCCGCGGGCGTCGGCCTGCGATACCACACGGCGATCGGCCCCCTGCGCGCCGACATCGCGTTCCCGCTGAACCCCGAGAAGGGAGACGACGCGTTCGGCCTCTATCTCGGCATCGGGCAGGCCTTCTGATGACGACGATGCGACCCGGGACCGTCCTCCTCGCCTCCGGCCTCGCCGGTCTCGCCCTCGCCGGCGGGCTGTTCGCGACCTCGGCCCTGCGCGCGCAGGAAGACCAGGGTGTCCTGGCCGGGCTGATCTCGAACCTGCTCTCGACGCCGACCCAGCAGATCTCCATCGGCAGCGTCGAGGGGGCGCTCTCCTCGGAGGCGACGATCCGCGACGTCCGGATCTCGGACGAGGAGGGCGTCTGGCTCACGCTCGACCGGGCCACAATCGACTGGAACCGATCCGCGCTGATCTTCCAGCGCCGGCTCGAGGTGGGCGAGCTCACCCTCGGAACCCTCACCGTCGAGCGCCTGCCCGCGCCGGGCGCGGACGTCGCGGAGGAGGACGTCGAGCAGGGGCCGCTCTTCCCCGAGCTGCCGCTCGAGGTCGACGTCGATCGCTTCGCCCTGGAAGAGCTCGTGCTGGGCGAGCCGGTGCTCGGCACCGCCGCGCGGCTCACCGCCGAGGGCTCGACGCGAATCGGCGACCCGGACGAGGGGATCACCCTCGACTTCGAGGCCCGCCGGCTCGACGAGCCCGGCAGCTTCAGCGCGGACATCGCCTACCGGCCGGTCGCCAACACGCTCGCGCTCGACGTGACGCTGGACGAGCCCGCCGGCGGTCTCGTCGCGCGCCTCGCCGATCTTCCGGGCCTGCCGCCGGTGCGCCTCGCGCTCCAGGGCGAGGGGCCGCTCGAGGACTTCGCGGCGAACCTCGACTTCGAGGCCGGGCCGGCCATCGGCGCGGACGGGCGCGCGACGGTGCAGCGCGTCGACGGGGCCTACGCGGTCGACCTCGACCTCGCCGCGCGCATCGCCGGCCTCCTGCCGGACGCGGTGGCGCCGATCTTCGAGGGCACGACGCAGCTCTCCGGCGACGTCACGGTCGGCGACGCCGGCCGCATCGCGCTGGACAGCGTGCGCCTCGCCTCGCCCGTCGCCGAGCTGACCGTCGGCGGCGCGATCGGGCCGGAGGGTGCGCTCGACCTCGACGTCGCGGGCCGCGCACTGCCGACGCAGGGCGGCGTCACGGAGGCGGGGCAGGCGCGGATCGGCGAGCTGGCGCTCGACATCTCCGTGAACGGATCGGTCCAGGCCCCGCGCATCGATGGCGAAATCGTCGCGCGTGATGTCACGACGCCGGTCGTCTCCCTCGAGAGCCTCGGGCTGACGGTCGATTCTGCGCCGGTCGGGACGGACGATCCGCCCACGCGCTTCTCCTTCGCCCTCGATGCCGACGCGCAGGGCCTCGCCTTCGCCGATCAGGCGCTCCAGGACGCGATCGGCCCGAGCCTCTCGGTGGTCGCGCGCGGCGAGGTCAGCGCCGAGGGCGTCGCCGACGTCGAGACGGCGGCGCTCGAGACGCGGACGGCGTCCGCGACCTTCGCGGGACGCGTCGGCGCGAGCGACCTCGACGGCACGCTCGACGCCGCGATCCCGGATCTCGCCGCGTTCTCGCGCCTCGTCGGGCTGGATCTCGCCGGCGCGGCCGACGTGGAGGCGCGCCTGGTCGGCGACCCGTCGGCGGAGCGGATCACGGCGCAGCTCGACGGCACGCTCCGGGGCTTCGCCAGCGGCATCCCTGCGGTCGACGGCCTCGTCGGCGACACGGCGACGCTCTCGGGAACCGCGCAGCAGCTTCCCGGCGGGTTCGGGCTCACGAACCTGATGCTCGACGGGGCGAACCTGATGCTCGTCGCCGACGGGCGCGCGACGGACGAGGACGCCGACCTGACGCTCGACGTCACGATCCCGACGCTCGCCCCGCTCGACGAGCGCGTGAGCGCGGGGCGGGCGACGGCGCAGGCGCGGCTCATGGGATCGCTCGCGACGCCCGACGTCGCGGCCACGGTGTCGCTGCGCGACGTCGTCGCCATGGACCGGCCGATCGAGCGGCTCGATCTCAGGCTCGCCGCGCAGGACGTCACCGGCGACCTCGACGCCGACGTGGCGCTCTCGGGCAGCGTCGCCGGGAAGGCCGCGGAGGGGACGGCGCGCGTCCTGCGCACGGACGGCGGCGGGATCGCGCTCGAGGGCCTCGACCTGACGATCGGCTCGGTCGACCTCGCCGGCGACCTCGCGGTCGGCGACGCCGGCCTCGCGGCGGGCGACCTTCGCCTGGACGCGGGCGAGCTCTCCGACCTCGCGCCGCTGCTGCTGACCGAGCTCGCCGGCGCGCTCGAGGCGGACGTCTCCCTCGCGGTCGAGGACGGCGGCCAGAACGCCGACGTCATGGCGGAGGGCGCGTCGCTCCGGATCGGCGACGTGGCCTTGTCCGACGTGTTCGTCGACCTGAGGGCGCGCGATCTCTTCCGCAGCCCGGTGCTCAACGGCGCCGTCCGTGCGCGGCAGCTCGTCGCCGGCGGCCAGACCTTCGAGAGCGTGGACCTCGCCTTCGACGGCACGCCGCAGGCGACCGCCTTCACCGCGTCCGCGACCGCGCAGGGGTTCGATCTGGATGCGGAGGGGCGGATCGTGCCGGAGGGCGAGGCGATCACCATCGCGCTCTCCGCATTCAGCGCCACGCGCGACGGGCGCAGCGTCACCCTCGCCGACGAGGCCTCCGTCAGCATCGCCGACGGCGCGGTCGCGATCGACGGCCTGCAGCTGCGCGCGGACGGGGGCACCGTCGCCGTCGACGGCACGGTGGGCGAGGTGCTCGACCTCGAGGCGCGCATCGCCGACCTGCCGCTGTCGGCCGCGGAGATCTTCGTCCCCGGTCTCGGCATCGCGGGCGTCGTGAACGGGGCGGTCGACGTCTCCGGCACGCCGTCGGCGCCGGAGGGCACCTACGACCTCACCGTCTCGGGCTTCTCGGTGCCGCAGCTGCGCGAGGCAGGCCTGCCGGGCGTCGACCTCGATGCGCAGGGCTCGTTCACCGGCGAGCGGGCCACCGTCGATGCCACGCTCGCGGTCGACGGCGGGCGGCTCGCGGTGTCGGGCTCGGTCCCGCTCGACCCGTCCGGGGAGATCGACCTCGACGTGACCGCGAGCGGCATCCCGCTCGCGCTCGCCCGCGCGGCAGCGCCCGATCTCGACCTGTCCGGCACGCTCTCCGGCTCGGCCGATCTCGGAGGCACCTTCGCCGCGCCCACGGGCACCTACAGGCTCGACGTCGACGGGCTGTCGCTGCCCCAGGCCCGGGACGCCGGCATTGCCGCCATCGACGTCGCCGCCTCGGGTCGGCTCGACGGCGATCGCGCCACGGTCGACGCCAGCGTCGCCGCGCCGCCGCTCGGCACGTTGTCCGTCGACGGGTCCGTGCCGCTCGACCCGTCGGGCACGATCGACCTCTCGGTGAGCGGACCCGTGACTCTCGACCCGCTCTCGCGCTTCCTCGATCCCGGCCAGCGGGTGGGCGGGCAGGCGCAGGTGGATCTCGACGTCGGCGGCACGATCTCGGACCCGCGGGTGACCGGCGGCGCCACGCTCGCCGGAGGCTCGTTCCGCGACGACCTGCGCGGCATCGCGCTCGACGGCATCTCGGGGCGGGTCGGCGCCGAGGGCGACACGGTGCGCATCGCCGACCTGACCGCGCGGACGCCGAACGGCGGCACGGTGTCGGTCGGCGGCAGCGTCGGGCTGCGCGACGGCTTCCCGGCGGACCTGACGATCACCGGCCGCAACGCCCAGCTCCTGAGCTCTGACCTGCTCACCGCGGTGGCCGATCTCGACCTCGCCATCACGGGCCCGCTCGCGACGGCGCCGACGATCGCCGGCAGCGTCGACCTGACCACGCTCGACGTCACCATCCCCGACACGCTGCCGACGGTGCTCGAGCCGCTTCCGGGGACCGAGCACGTCGCCCCGCCCCCGCAGGCGGCAGCGCGGCTCGCGCTGGCGCGGGAGCGGGCCGCCCGCGAGGCGGGTGCCGGCGGCGCGCCGTTCGACGCCCGCCTCGACCTCACGGTGAACGCGCAGAACCAGATCTTCGTGCGCGGGCGCGGCGTCAACGCCGAGCTCGGCGGGCAATTGCGGCTCACCGGCACGACGAACGACCCGAACGCGGTCGGCGCCTTCGACCTGCGCCGCGGGCGGCTCGACATCCTCGGCCAGCGGCTCGACTTCACCCGCGGGCGGCTCACCTTCGCCGGCTCGCTCACCCCCTCGCTCGACCTCGTGGCGCAGACGCAGGCGGAGGGCATCACCGCGCAGATCGCGGTCCGCGGCCCGGCGACCGCCCCGCGCTTCGAGCTCTCCTCGACGCCGGAGCTGCCCGACGACGAGATCCTCTCGCGTATCCTGTTCGGCCGCGCCGCCGGCGGCCTGTCGGCGGGGCAGGCGCTCCAGCTGGCGCAGGGCGTGGCGAGCCTCGCCGGCGGCGGCGCGGGCCTGTTCGAGGAGATCCGCAAGAGCCTGGGCGTCGACAGCCTCGACATCTCGGCCGGGGAGGGCGGGCCGACGGTGGGCGTCGGCCGCTACATCGCGGACAACGTGCGCCTGGGCATCCGCGCCGGCGCGCGCCCGGACGACACCGGCGTCTCGCTGGACATCGATCTCACCGACCGCCTGCGCTTCCAGGGCGCGGTCGGCGCGGACGGGCGCTCGTCGGTGGGCGTGGGCTACGAGATCGAGTATTGAGGCGACGCCGAGACTGCGTCAACCGATTTTGATTGCTGGATTCAGTGAGATGCTGGGAGCGGTGCGCTCCTGCGGCAAATCTCTCCTTGAGGTTGATCTCGACAGTCAGTAGGTTTTTGCCAAGGTGCATGATTGCTCTACCGATTGGGTGAGACATGAATTTGGTACTTCCAGGACATATAATTCAAAGAGCATATCAGCGTCTGGAGATCGCTGACGCGAGCTTGCGCGATCTCAAAGCTGCAGTGAGCTTTGAGCAATTTCAAATTTACTGGCTGTCGATCTTGACCAATGCTGGTGGTGTGCTCAACACTATTGAATCGGCTCAAAAGGTAAGCCCGCAAGCGCGTCAGTGGTACGGGGAAATGAAAAGGCTCATGAATCGTGATAAGTTTCTTAGATACATGTATCATCTGAGGAATGCTGAAGAGCATAATTCGCAAAGGACATATGGTGTCAGGGTACCAGGTGGCAGCATCGATTTCCAAGGCGGAACTTACGTCCACACAAGCGCAGGCGCCGCGATAACAATTGGCCCGGACGGTGTAATCTTAGCGCCTGGTATGCTGATGTCTATCGAAGGTGTCATGCCGAAAGCGAGCCGCGTAGATGTAGTTCTGTGGGACGTTGTTGATGAGCGACACAGTACAGTGTACGAAGTTCCCTCTGAGTTTCAGGGTCACTCCCTTGATCCCTGCAGGCCGGAAACTTTTGCAGGTCTGTATCTGGCATTTATTCGATCTAAGCTAAGCGAGATCAGCGTTATGAGACAGCCCTCAGTTTACTGACTAAGGCTTGATGCGGCTCACACCTGCTCCTTAGACACCTTAGGCACTTTGGGCGCGATCCGCACCCGGATGTCGTGGAAGGCGGCGCCGCCGTAGGGGGCGACCTGGTCGGCGCCCGAGAGCGTGTTGATGCCGCGCCCGTCCGGATGCGCCGCGTTCGGCCAGATCCCTTCGGCGATCAGCACGCCGCGGCGCACCCCCTCGAACAGGCGCGCCACGACCAGCACGCGTCCACGGGCGTTCTCGAGCGCGACCCAGGCGCCCTCGGCGATCCCGTACGCGGCTGCGTCCGCCGGGTGGATCATCACGCTCGGGCGCTCCTCCTTGGCCTTGGAGGTCGGCGTCTCGGTGAAGGTCGAGTTGAGGAAGTTCCGCGCCGGGCTCGTCGCCAGGCGGAACGGGTATTCCTCCGTCGCCTCCTCGGTGACGGCCCAATGGTCGGGGAGGGCGGGCATCAGCTGCCACGGCCCCATCGCCCCGGCGTTCGGGGCCGGGACGCGCGTCCAGTCGGGCCGGAAGCGGAACTTGCCGTCGGGCCAGGCGAAGCCGTCGAGGTAGTGCGCGGCCTCGAAGGGCGGCTGCACGTCCCGGAACGCCGCCTCCTCCAGCGCCTCGAGCGAGCCCCAGCCCGACGACGAGAGCGTCTCGTCGATGATCTCGCGCGGGCTCATCGCGAAGCCGCGGTGCGCGGCGCCGAGCCGCTCGGCGAGCGCGCAGATCACCTCGTGGTTCGAACGGCACTCCCCCGGCGCCTCGACGATCTTCGGCCCGAGCTGGATGTGCTGGTGGCCACCGCCCTGGTAGAGGTCGTCGTGCTCGAGGAACATGGTGGCGGGCAGCACCACGTCGGCATAGGCCGCGGTTTCCGTCAGGAACTGCTCGTGCACGACGGTGAACAGGTCCTCGCGAGCAAAGCCGCGCTCGACCAGCGTCTGCTCGGGGGCGACGGAGACCGGGTTCGAGTTCTGGATGAACAGCGCCGTCACCGGCGGCCCACCCCGGAGCGCCTGCGCGTCGCCGGTCAGCACGCGGCCGATCTGCGACTGGTCGAGCATGCGCACCGACGGATCGCGCAGGTCGTGACCCTCGATCAGCGACTTGTCCCAGTGGTAGATCGCGCCGTTGTTGTGGAAGGCACCACCGCCTTCCAGCTGCCAGGCCCCGGTGACCGCCGCGATGCAGGACGCCGCGTGCATGTTCACCGCGCCGTTGCGCTGGCGCGTGAAGCCGTAGCCGAGCCGGAAGTAGGTGCGCTTCGTCTCGCCGACGAGCCGGGCGAAGGCCTCGATCTCGGCGGCGGGGATGCCGGTGATCGCCTCGCCCCAGGCCGGCCCGCGGGTCTCGAGATGGGCGGCGAGGTCGTCCGGGCAGTCGGTATAGCGGCGCAGGTAGTCCCAGTCCGCGAGGCCGTCGCGGAAGAGGACGTGCATGACCGCGCACGCGAGCGCGCCGTCCGTGCCGGGACGCAGGAGGAGCTTGACGTCCGCCTGCTTCATCGTGGCGTTGTCGTACACGTCGACGACGACGATCTTGGCGCCGCGTTCCTTGCGGGCGCGGATCGCGTGGGTCATCACGTTGACCTGGGTGTGCACCGCGTTGGTGCCCCAGATCACGACGCAGTCCGCCTTCGCCATCTCCCGCGGGTCCGGCCCGGCGAGGCGGCCGGTCCCGGCGATGAAGCCGGTCCAGGCCATGTTCGTGCAGAAGGTCGAGAACATGCCGGAATAGCGCTTGGCATGGCGCAGGCGGTGGATGCCGTCGCGCATCACGAGGCCCATCGTTCCGGCATAGTAGTAGGGCCACACGGTCTGCGGCCCGTGCGCGGCCTCCGCCGCGAGGAAGCGCTGCGCCACGAGCTCGAGCGCCTCGTCCCAGGTCGCGCGCCGGAAGGCGCCGTCGCCCTTCGCGCCGGTGCGGATCAGTGGATGCGTCAGCCGGTCGGGGTGGTGGATGCGCTCGGCGTAGCGCGCCACCTTCGCGCAGATGACGCCGGCCGTGTAGCTCTGCCGGGGGTCGCCGTGCACGCGCCCGATGGTGTGCGCATCGAGCACCTCCACCTCGAGCGAGCAGGTGGAGGGGCAGTCGTGCGGGCAGACCGACCGGCGGCGGGAGAGGCGAGGGGGCGCGTTCATGGCTCGGTTCTGCCAGAGATCGGGGCCTGCGGGAAGCGCGAGGCGCGTGCGTCAGGGCTCGTCACGGGACGGCTCCTCGTAGGAGAGCGACCAGTCCGGCCCGGCGTGCCAGGTGCCGCTCGGGGAGGCCGGGATGCGCCAGCGCAGGCTGCGCACGAACTCCGCACCGCCGCCCTTCAACGCACGCCGCAGGCCCTCGCGCTCGTCGGGCGTCGCGCGGAGCGCGCCGGTCTCGCTCTCCGCCCGCACGAACTGCGCCGGGCCGACCGCCCGGGCGGCGAGGATGCCGTCTCCCGCGCCGCGGCGCCGCGCCAGGAGGCCGATGCCGATGCCGGTGCGCGCAAGGAGGCCCCCCGGCCGGTCCTCGCCCGCGACGCCCAGGGGAAACAGGATCCGCCCGCCCGCGGCGAGCCGGTCGAGCCAGGCCGGGGCGGGGCGCTCCACGCTGGCGTTGACGTAGACGACGTCGACGTCCTCCTCCGGGAAGTGCGCGCCGTCGCCGGCGACGGCCCGGACGTGCGGCAGGTGGGCGAGGTTCGCGCGCGCCGCCTGCGCCAGCACGGGGTCGACCTCGACGGCGAGGACGCGGCCGGCCTCCCCCACGCAGCGGGCGATCAGCGCGGTGTAGTAGCCGGTGCCGGCGCCCACGTGCAGCACGCGCTCGCCCGGCATCGGCGCGAGCGCCGCGAGCCAGCGGGCGTGGAGCGACGGGCTGCCGTTGTTGACGCTCCGCTCCTCGGCGAGGGCGAAGAGGACGTCCTGGTAGAGCACCGCCGGGTCCGTGGAGGCCACGTCGCGGTATCCGGCGGGCGACGCCATGCGCCACGGCGGCGGTCCGAGATAGCGCTCCCGCGGCTCGACGGCGAAGGCCGCTTCGAGCCCGGCGTGCGGCCGGTGGGCGTGGCACATCATCTGGCGGGCGAACGCGCGGCGCACGATGGCGAGCTCGTCCTCCGAGAAGGCTTGGGCGGTCATCGCTGGGTCCTCGGGCGGAGGCCCGCAGCATAGCCGCGCGTCGGGCGGGGCGCTACACGGCTCGCGTGCTCCTCGCTGCCGGAACCGCCGCCCCGTCGCCCTCGTTCCTCCGATGTGTCCAAGTTCGCCCATGCCCTGCGCCTCGCGCGGTCCTTCGCCATCCTCTCGCGCGCCGTGCTCGCCCGCGGACGCATCCCCGCGCGGGATCGGGAGGCGCGGCTCGCGATGTTCCCCGTGGACGGGCTTCCCGTCGCGGAGCCGGTCGAGATCCGCTGGAACGACCACCTCGTGCCCTGGATTACGGCGCGCGGCGATCGCGACTGCGCCGTGGCGCTCGGCGCCGTGCACGCGCATCTCCGGCTCACCCAGCTCGAGGTGCTGCGCAAGGTCGCCTACGGCCGCGTCGCCGAGATGGCCGGCCCGGCGGCGATCGACGTCGACCGGGCGCTGCGCACGCTCGGCATCACGCGGGCCGTGCCCGGGATCCTCGCCATGCAGCCGCCGGAGACGACCGCGTGGCTCGACGGCTTCGTCGACGGGCTCAACCACGTCGTCGACAACGCGCCCGAGGACCCGCCGGATTTCGCCATGCTCGGGCTCTCGCGCGAGCGCTGGACGGCGGCGGACGTGATGGCGGTCGGCCGCGCGGCGGTGGCCGACGTCAATTGGCTCGTCTGGCTGCGGCTCGTGCCGCTGCGGCGCGAGCCCGGCTGGCCCGACCTGTGGGACAGGCTCCTCGCGCACGGCACCGGCTCGATCGCCAACCTCGCCGGCTTCGACCTCGAGACCTTGCTCGCCGGCGCCCTGGGCGCCTCGCTGAAAGGCTCCAACGCCTGGGCCGTCCACGCCGAGCACAGCACCACCGGCTCGGCGCTGCTCGCGGGCGATCCGCACCTGCCGATCTCGGTGCCGAACATCTGGCTCGCCGCCGGCTACCGCTCGCCCTCCTGCCACTGCGTCGGCTTCCAGCTGCCGGGCCTGCCCTTCACCGCCTTCGGCCGCAACCCGGACCTCGCCTGGGGCGGGACGGCGCCGCACACGGCCTCCTCCGATCTCTTCGACCTCACGGACCTGCGCTACGAGCCCTTCGATTCGCGCACCGAGACGATCCGCGTGCGGGGCGGGGGCGAGGAGACGGTCGAGATCCGCACGAGCCGCTACGGCCCGATCATCTCCGACGCGGTGCCGATGGGGGCGACCTACGCCCTGCGCTGGGTCGGGCACGAGCCGTCCGACGAGCTCTCCTCGATGCTGGCGCTGAACCGCGCGCGCAGCTTCGAGGCCTTCCGCGAGGCGGCGGACGGGATGGCGGTGCCCGGCCAGAACTGGATCGTCGCCGAGCGGACGGGCGGCATCGCCAAGCAGATCGCGGCGAAGCTGCCGCGACGCCCGCACGCGCCGCTCGCCGACCTGATCTCGAAGCCCGAGGCCGCGCGCCATTGGGAGAGCTTCGTCACCGCGAAGGACTTCCCCGCCGAGCGCGACCCCGCCCGCGGCTTCGTCGTCTCCGCCAACGACCGGCCCGAGGAGGGGCCCGCGCCGCTCGCCTATTTCTACTCGCCCGTCGATCGCGTCGAGCGCATCGCCTCGGTTCTCGCCCGGGCGCGGCCCGTCTCGCCCGAGACGATGGCGGCGCTGCAGCGCGACGTCACGGTGCCCGGCGCCCTCGCGTTGCGCGACCGGCTCCTCGCGCTCGTCAAGGCGGCGGGGGAGCGCGGGGACGGGGGCGGAGGCCCTTCGAGGGAGGAGGTGCTCGTGGCCCGCGGCGCGGTGGTGCCGCTCCTCGTCGACTGGGACGGCTCCTACCCGGAGACCTCGCGCGGTGCGCTCGCCTTCGAGCTCCTCGTCGCCCACGTGAGCGCCCACTACCATTCGCAGGCCGAGCGGGCCTTCTACGGCGCGCTCTTCACCGCCCGGACGCTGATCGCCCGGGACCTGCACGAGCCGCGCACCGCGCTCGTCGACTCCGTGGCGAAGGCGCTCGTCGCGACGGCGAAGGAGCTGCGCCGCTACGGCACCTGGGGAGACATCCATCGCCTGCGGCTCGCGCACGTCCTCGGCGGCCTGCCGCTCGTCGGCCGCCGGCTCGTCTTCGCGGACATGCCCGTCGGCGGCACCTCGGACGCCGTCATGAAGACCGCCCATCCGGCGGTGCCGCGGCCGCATCGGGCGTTCTACGGCTCGATCGCCCGCTTCGTCTGCGATCTCGGCGAGCCGGATTCCGCCAGCGGCGTGCTTCTCGGCGGCCAGGACGGCTGGCTCGGCAGCGCGGCGATGCTCGACCAGCTCCCGCTCTGGCGCGAGGGCCGGTCGATGCCCTTGCCGATGAGCGAGGCCGGCGTCGCGCGCGCCTTCCCGCACCTCACGACGGTCGTGCCATGCTCGACGCCACCCCGCTCCTGAGGCTCTACGCCGCGCGGCGCCGGCGCGTGCTCGACGGGCAGGACGCCGTCGCCGCCCAGGCCCGGACCCTCTCAAATCTCGTGGCCCGCGCCGCCGGCACGCGCTTCGGGCGTGCTCACGGCTTCTCCGGGATCCGCTCCGCCGAGGACTTCCGCGCCGGCGTGCCGGTGCGCGGCTACGAGGACCTGTGGTCCGGCTGGTGGCAGGAGGGGTTCCCCGTCCACGAGGACGTCACCTGGCCCGGACGCATGCCGTTCTTCGCGCTCTCCTCGGGCACGACGACCGGACGCACGAAGTACATCCCGGTCAGCGCGGAGATGGTGGCCTCCAACCGCCGCGCGGCGCTCGACATCCTGGTGCACCATCTGGCGTGCAGGCCGGGCTCGCGCGTGCTCGCCGGGAAGAGCTTCATGCTCGGCGGCTCGACCGCGCTGGAGCCGCTCGCGCCGGGCGTGCGCGCGGGCGATCTCTCCGGGATCGCCGCCGCGACCGTTCCCGCCTTCGCGCGGCTTCGCACCTTCCCGCCGCAGCACCTCGCGCTGGAAGCCGACTGGGAGCGCAAGATGGCGGCGCTCGCCCCGGCCTCGCTCGCGCAGGACATCCGCGCGATCTCCGGCACGCCGACCTGGCTCCTCGCCTTCTTCGAGACGCTGGCGGCGAGCCACCCCGCCCGCGGCGAGCGGCTGGCCGACTTCTGGCCGAATCTCGAGCTGATCATCCACGGCGGCGTCGCCTTCGCGCCCTACGCCGCCCGCTTCGCCCGGCTGATCGAGGGCTCGGGCGTCCGGCTCCAGGAGGTCTACCCGGCGAGCGAGGGGTTCTTCGCCATCCAGGACGGGCCGCCGGAGGCGGGCATGCGCCTTCTCGTCGACAACGGCATCTTCTACGAGTTCGTCCGCTCCGGGGCGCCGGGAACGGCCACGCCCGAGCGGCTCGGGCTCGCAGAGGCGGAGATCGGCGTCGACTATGCGCTCGTGGTCTCCACCAATGCCGGCCTGTGGGCCTACGAGGTGGGCGACCTCGTGCGGCTCGTCTCCAGGGATCCGCCGCGGATCGTCTTCGCCGGGCGCACGGCCTTCACGCTCTCCGCCTTCGGCGAGCATCTCACCGGTGCGGAGATCGATCGGGCGGTGGCCGAGGTCGTGGGCGGCGCCGGGCTCGGGCTCGTCGAGGTCTCGGCCGGCGCCCGGCACAGGGCCGCCGGCGCGGCGTTCGACCACCATCTCTTCGTGATCGAGCTCGTCGAAGGTGCCCCGCCGCCCGAGCGCGCCCGGGCGCTGCGCGACGCGCTCGACGCCGCGCTCGCCCGCGCCAACGCCGACTACGCGTCCCACCGCGAGGCCGGCCAGCTCGCCGCACCGGAGCTGATCTGCGCGCCGCGGGGCACGTTCGAGTCCTGGATGCGCGCCCGCGGCAAGCTCGGCGGGCAGAACAAGCCGCCGCGGGTGATCGGCGAGGACGCCCTGCTGGCGAGCCTCGAGCGAGCGGCGGAGGCGGGAACACGGGTTCGGGCCGGCCGTTGAAGACGGCCGCGGTCGCCAGAGCCGCGTCGCCCGAGGATCGAACGAGATGGCCGAGATCAGCTTCCAGACGCGCAGCCCCTTCACGCTCGCCGACATGGTCCGCGGCGACGCGCCCGAGACGACCGCCAAGGGCTTCCTCTACACGCCGGGTGCCGTCGCGGCGGCGAAGAGCCGGCCCGCGGTCGTGATCCTGCCCGGGCTCGGCGGCATCATCGCCGAGCGCGAGCTGCGCTACGCGAAGCGCCTCGCGGCGGAGGGCTACGTCACGCTCGCCGTCGATACGTTCGGCAGCCGCGACGCGGCATACTCCAACCACACGCGGCGCGCGCTCCACGTCACCGAGACCATGATGCTGGCGGACGCCTACGCCGCGCTCGCCCACCTCGCGAGCCTGCCGATGGTGGACCCCGCGCGGGTGGCCGTGATGGGCTTCTCCTACGGCGGCATGATCGCGGTGCTCGCGGCCTACCGCCAGATGGCCGAGCTGTTCGATGCGGACGGGCTGCGGTTCGCGGGCCACGTGAGCTACTACGGCTGCTCGGTGCCGCGCTTCGACGACCCGACGACGACGGGCGCGCCGGTCGAGATCTTCCTCGGCGCGCTCGACCGCAACGTCGACCCGGAGCGCTCGCGCGAGATCGCCGAGGACCTGCGCCGCGGCGGATCGCGGGTCGGCTTCCACCTCTTCGAGGACACCTACCACCAGTGGGATTCGCAGAACATCGAGAAGAAGTTCGTGCGCTTCTCGCTCTACTCCTGCCGCTTCGCGGTGGACCGGGACAATCGCCTGCGGGACCTGCGCACGCGGCTCCCCATCACGGGCCGCGTCTCCCGCACCCTGGCGCTCACCGCCAACGCCGACCCGAGGGGCTACCACATGCTGCGCGACGAGGCGGTCATGGCGCGGACCGATGCGCGGCTGTCCGAGTTCCTGGCGGAGGCGCTCGCGAATCGTCCGCCACGGGCGGCGGCAGCCGATGCCGGCGCACGAACGGCGCCTGCGCGGCGATGAAGGCGAGGTTGGCGGGCAGGACCGCGAAGGTCTTGAAAGCCACCCAGACGTCCACGGGGAAGAACCGCCAGGTGATCTCGTTGAGGACGCCGAGGAGGACGAGGTAGGCACTGGCCCGCAGCGTCAGCACGCGCCAGGCCCGTGGGCCGTCTAGGATCAGCGACGCGCGCAGCACGCTCTTCAGAACGAGCCGCCCGGTCGCGAGGCCGCCGAGCAGGATCGCGGCGTAGAACCAGTTCATGACGGTCGGCCGGATCATGATGATCCAGGCCTCCTCGGCGAGGAGGCTCGCGCCGCCGAAGACGAGGACGACGAGGGTCGACGCCAGCGGCGTGAGCGGCACGTGCCGCTCGCGCACGAGGTTGGCCACGAGCGCGAGCACGGTCGCGCCCATGAACACGCCCGTGCCGACGAAGATCCCACCCACCTGGTTGCCGACGAAGAAGGCGACGAGCGGCCCGAGCTCGTAGGTCAGCCGCTCCTTCAGCCGCAGGGCAGGGACCGCCGCGGCGGCGGCTGCCGTCTCTCGCCGCATCGCGTCCATCCGCGCTCCCGGGCTTCGCGCGCGGCGAGGGGCGCCGCGCCGAGCACAACGGTGGGCGGGGGAGGGTGTTCCAGCGGTGCGGCGCGGGCCGGCAGGCGCCGCTCACCCCACGATCTGCGCCACCACCGCCACGCAGTCCCCCGGCTTGACGAGGCCCGGGAAGTGGCGCGCGGCCAGGATGCCGTCCATCGCCGCGCGGTAGGGGCGGGGCGTCGCGCCGGTGCGGCCGATCGGGGCGATCTCGGCGATCGGGTCGCCGGCGCGCACCGTCTCGCCCAGATCGACATGGAAGGCGACGAGGCCGCCCTCCTCGGCGAAGGCGAAGCAGTCGCCCGACGGCATGTCGAGCCAGCGCGTCTCGCGCCGTTCCACTGCGCCCCCGAGGATGCCGGCGTGGATCAGGAGGTCGCGCACGCCCGCGCGGGCGATCGCGGCCGTGCGCGCCGAGGCGGTGCCGCCGCCGCCGAGCTCGGTCGTCACGAAGGTCTTCCCCATCGCCTCGACGGTGGTGTCGAGCATGCCGACCGCGTCGATCTCGAGCATGGTCATCGAGTAGGGCGCCCCGAACGCCTCCACCGCCGCCTTGCACGCCGCCTCCTGGGCCGCGTCCGGCAGGCGGTGGGCGGCGGCGAAGGGGACGAAGTCGAGCGTCCGGCCCCCGGAATGGAAGTCGAGCACGATGTCGGCGAGCGGCACCAGCGCGCGGGAGACGCAGTCCGCGATCTTCTGCGTCACCGTCCCGTCCGGCCGCCCGGGGAACGAGCGGTTGAGGTTGCCCCGGTCGATCGGCGAGGTGCGCGTGCCCGCCTCGAAGGCGGGGTAGTTCAGCGCGGGCAGGACGATCACCCGTCCCGTCACGTCCTGCGGCCGGAGGGTGCGGGCGAGCTCGTAGAGGGCGATCGGCCCCTCGTACTCGTCGCCGTGGTTGGCGCCCGTCAGGAGGGCGGTGGGGCCCTCCCCGTTGGCGACGACGCAGATCGGGATCATCACCGAGCCCCAGGCCGAGTCGTCGCGGCTGTAGGGCAGGCGCAGGTGGCCGTGCCGGACGCCGTCGGCCTCGAGGTCGATCGTCGGGACCACCGGCGACGGCGGCAGGTCGGGAGCGGGGATCGCCATGACGCGCCTCAGGCCTTCGCGAACAGCTCGCGCGGCACGTTCGCGAGGCATTCGACGCCGCTCTCGGTGATCACGATGCTCTCGGTGATCTCGAGGCCCATGTCCTCGAGCCAGAGCCCGGTCATGAAGTGGAAGGTCATGCCCGGCTCGAGCACCGTGCGGTCGCCGCGCCGCAGGCTCATCGTGCGCTCGCCCCAGTCCGGCGGGTAGGACAGGCCGATCGGGTAGCCGGTGCGGTTGTCCTTGACGATGCCGTGGCGCTCCAGCACCGCGAAGAAGGCGATGGCGATGTCCTCGCAGGTGTTGCCCGGCTTCGCCGCGGCGAGGCCCGCCTCCATGCCCTCGAGCGTCGCCGTCTCCGCATCGCGGAAGGCCTGGCTCGGCTTGCCGAGGAAGACCGTGCGCGAGAGCGGGCAATGGTAGCGGTTCACGCAGCCGGCGATCTCGAAGAACGTGCCCTCGCCCGTGCGCATCGGCCGATCGTCCCAGGTGAGGTGCGGCGCCGAGGCGTCGGCGCCCGACGGGAGCAGCGGCACGATCGCCGGATAGTCGCCGCCGACCTCCGGCGTGCCGCGGATGCCGGCGTCCCAGATCTCCGCGACGAGGTCGCACTTGCGCATCCCGGGCTCGATCGTCTCGAGGATGCGTGCGTGCATGCGCTCGACGATCCGCGCCGCCTGGCGCATGTAGGCGAGTTCCTGCGCGCTCTTGACCGCGCGCTGCCAGTTCACGAGCGCGGTCGCGTCGGCGAACTTCACGCCCGGCAGGCCCAGCAGCAGGCGCGTGTAGGCCTGGGCCGAGAAGTAGTAGTTGTCCATCTCGACACCGATCGTGCCCTGGGCCCAGCCGCGGTCCTGGAGCACGGTGCACAGGGCGTCCATCGGATGACGCTCGGTGGACTGCACGTAATGGTCGGCATAGCCGACGATGTCGTCTTGCCCGAGATAGGCGGTGCGCTTGGCCCCGTTCGCGTCCTGCCCGCGGCCGAACCACACGGGGTCGCCCTCGGGGCCGACGACGACGCATTGGTGGACGTAGAACGACCAGCCGTCGTAGCCCGTCAGCCAGGCCATGTTGGACGGGTCGGTGACGATCAGCGCGTCGAGACCGCGCGCCTCCATCGCCTTGCGGGTCTTGGCGAGACGCGCGGCGTACTCGGCGCGGGTGAACTTGAGGGCGGGCTCGGTCATGGCGGGTCTCGCGAGGGATCAGGTGTCGGTGGTGAGGCCCGCGCCGGCGTCGGCGACGCGGGCGCGGGCGAGGGTGGCGATGGCGGTGTCCTGCGCGCCGGTGCCGGTGAGGTCGCACACGGTGATGGCGTCGGATCCCGGACGGCCGGGGGCCGCGCCGGAGAGGACGACGCCGAGCTCGGGGCAGGCGAAATCGTGGGGGAGCACCCCCGCCGCGATCGCCGCGCGCAGCTCGCCGAGACGGCGGCTCTGGGCGAGGCTGTCGACGACGAGGCGATCCGCCCGCGCCAGGACGGCGGGCTCGAGCTCGGTCTTCGTGTCCGCGTCCGAGCCCATCGCGGTGACGTGCTGGCCCGGCGCGAGCCAGCCGGCGAACAGGATCGGCGCCGTCGCCGGCGTGGTGGTCACGACGACGTCGGCACCTGCCAAGGCGCGGCGCGGCTCGGCCGCGGCCCGGGTGGGCACGCCGGTCGCGGCCTCGATGTCGGCCGCGCAGGCGGCGGCCTTCACCGCGTCGCGCGCCCAGACGCGGATCTCGGCGAGATCGCGCACGAGTGCGAGCGCCTGCATCTGCAGCCGCGCCTGCGTGCCGGCGCCGAGCACGGTCGCGATCCGCGCGTCCGGCCGGGCGAGCGCGTCTGCGGCGACCGCGCCGGCGGCGGCCGTGCGCACGTCGGTGAGCCAGCCGTTGTCGAGGAACACCGCCTCGACGAGCCCCGTCTGCGTGGACAGGAGCACCATCAGCCCGTTCACGGAGGGGAAGCCGCGCTTCGGGTTGTCGAAGAAGCCCGGCGAGATCTTCACCGCGAAGCCGTCGAGGCCCGGCACGAAGGCGGTCTTCACGTCGACCTCGCCGTGGACCTCCGGCATCGCCATCGAGAGGATCGGCGGCATGATCACGCGCCCCGAGGCGAGCGCCAGGAAGGCGCCGCGCACGGCGTCGATCGCGGCGCGGTCGAGCGGCACGAGCGCACGCAGCTCCCGCTCACCGACGAGGGTGACCTTGCCCATCAGGCGAGCCTTTCGAGGATGGCGGGATCGGACACGATGCGGGCGTGCTGCGCGGGGTCGACGTTCGCGCCCGTGAGCAGCGCGACGGTCGGGCCGATCGGGCGGATGCGGCCGGCGAGGATCGCCGCCGGCCCCACCGCGCCGCCGCCCTCCACCACGACGCCCTCCGCGACGTGGCAGAAGGCCATGCCGGCGGCGATCTCGTCCTCGCCGAGGAGCACGACCTCGTCCATGAGGTCGCGCAGCATCGCGAGGGTGTGGCGGTTGGCGAGGCCGATGCCGCCGCCCAGCGAATCCGCGAGGCTCTCCGCCTCCTCGACGAGGACGGGCCGGCCCGCGCTCAGGCTCGCGTGCATGGCCGCACCCCGCTCCATCGAGATCCCGACGACGCGGGCGCGGGGGCGCTTCGCCTTCACCGCCGCGGCGACGCCTGCCGCGAGGCCGCCGCCGGAGAGCGGGATCAGCACCTGCGCGAGGTCGGGGACGTCGTCGAGGATCTCGAGCCCCAGCGTGCCCTGGCCCGCGATGACGTCGGGATGGTCGAAGGGCGGGATCTCGACGAGGCCTTCGTCGGCCACGCGGCGATCGACCTCCTCTTGCGCCTCGTCCTGCGAGGCGCCCCGGATCGCGATCTCGGCGCCCAGCGCGGCGATGGCCTCGAGCTTGTTCTTCGGGACCAGCCGGGACATGGCGACGACGCAGCGTACGCCGGCCTCGCGCGCCGCATGCGCCAGCGCGCGGCCATGATTGCCGGTGGAGACGGTGACGACGCCGCGGGCGCGCTCCGCGTCGGAGAGGTTGGCGAGGGCGTTCGTCGCACCGCGCAGCTTGAAGGCGCCGGTGTGCTGCTCGTGCTCGTGCTTGAGTACAACGGGAACGCCGAGACGCTCCGAGAGACGCGGCGAGTGCCGCGCCGGCGTGTGCCGGACGCGTCCTGCGAGCGCCGTGCGGGCACGCTCGATCTCGGCGAGGCCGGGGTGCGGGCTCATGCGAAGGCCGCGGGGTCGGGGAGGGGGAGGGCGGCGAGGCGCGCGTCCACGCGCGGGCTCTCGCCGACGAGCCGCGCGCAGGCCCAGGCGGTGGCGAGATTGGAGGTGACGACGGGTACGCCGAGCTCCGTCTCGATCGCGCCCGCGATCGCGGCGGAGCGCAGCGCCGTGCAGGACACGAACAGCGCCTCCGAGCCCGGCGCGAGCGCCGCACGGGCAGCCTCGACGAGCGTCGTCGCGTCGAGCCGTGCCATGCGGCGGTCGTCGTCGAGCCCGAGGCACGAGAGCGCATCGACCGAGAACCCCTGCGCCTCGAAATGGGGGCCGACGGAGGCGGAGGTCTCGACCGTGTAGGGGGTGAGGATGGAGATCCGCCGCGCCCCGAGCCCGCGCAGCGCCTCGACCGCCGCGCGGGTCGGCGTCACGACCGGCACGCCGGGCTTGCCGTCGCCGATCGCCGCCGCGACCGCGTCGTCGCCGATGACGACGGACGCCGAGGTGCAGGAATAGCAGATCGCGTCGAGCCGCTCGTCCGGCAGCAGCAGCGCCGCCCCGCGGGCGAGGTCCGGCTGCATCGCGGCGAGGTTCTCCGGCGTCGTCGGGTTGGCGTAGGCGATCCGCGCCACATACACGCCGAGCCGCGGCCCGGCGACCATGCGCGCGAAATCCGGCTCGGTCGTGTGGTCCGTCGCGAGCACGACGAGGCCGATGCGGCGCGCCACGGGGTCGGCGTCGAAGCCGAGCGGCAGGTCGAGGCGGTGCGGCGGGCGGGCGTCGCTCACGACCCGACCCTCCCGTAGCGCCGCTCGAGCCAGCGCAGGCCGAAGACGGAGATCAGGCTGATCACGAGGAAGAACACGCCCACCATCGTCATCGGCTCGATGTAGCGGTAGTTGAAGTTGGCGATGGAGCGGGCCTGGTTCATCAGCTCGAGGATGGTGATGGCGGAGAGGAGCGGCGTCTCCTTGAACATGGCGATGAAGTAGTTCGCCAAAGCCGGGATCATCGGCGGCACCGCCTGGGGCATGATGATGCGCGTCCAGGTCTGCGACGGCGTGAGGTTGACCGCCTTCGCCGCCTCCCACTGCCCGCGCGGCACGTTGTCGATGCCCGCCCGGTAGACCTCGGCGGTGTAGGTGCCGTAGTGCAGCCCGAGCCCGATCACGCCCGCGACCAGCGGCGAGAGCGTGATGCCGATGTCCGGCAGGACGTAGAACAGCACGTAGAGCTGGACGAGGAGCGGCGTGCCGCGGACGAACTCCGCCAGGAACGCGACCGGCTTGCAGACGAGGGGATTCCGCGAGCGCCGCAGGAGCGCGATGGCGAGCCCCACCACCGCCGCGACGACCGAGCCGAGCAGGGTGGCGAGGATCGTGATCTTCACGCCCTCCCAGAGGGTGGGGATGATCGAGATCGCGAAGGACCAGTCCCAGAGCATCCGCGTCCCTCCCTCAGGCCCGCACGCCGTCGAGGCCGCGCGTGAGGCGGCGCTCGAGGGCCCTGATCGCGCCGGATATCGCGAGCGCGAACAGGAAGTAGATCACCATGATCGTGGCGAAGGGCACGAGCGTGCTGCCCGTCTGGGCACGCATCACCTGCGCCTGGAAGGTCATGTCCGAGATCGAGATCAGCGAGACGATTGCGGTCGCCTTGAGCAGCTCGATGGCGTTGTTGCCGAAGGTCGGTAGCATCGGGACGATCGCCTGCGGCAGCACGACCCAGCGCATCGCCTGGAAGCGGGTGAGGTTGAGCGCCACGCACGCCTCGCGCTGCTCCCTCCCGATGGACTGAACCGCGCCGCGCACGACCTCCGCCCCGTAGGCGCCGACGTTGAGGCCCAGCGCCAGCACCCCCGCCTGGAGGGGCGTGAGCTCGACCCCCAGCAGCGGCAGCACGAAATACGCCCAGAACAGCTGCACGAAGACCGACGTGCCGCGGAAGAACTCGATGTAGGCGGTCGCGAGCGCCCGCACCGCGCCGAAGCGCGACAGCCGCCCGAGCCCCGCGACGAAGGCCATGACGAGCGCCAGCGCGCAGCCCATCACGGTCAGCTTCGCCGTGACGAGGGCGCCCTGCAGGATCAGCGCGATGTAGCCGGAATAGTCCATGGCGCGGCGTCTCGACGGGTTGCTCGAGCGAGGCGGGAGCGCGGCGCGCCGACGGGCGGCGCGCCGCGGGAGGCGGATCAGCCGCCGGCGCAGAGCTTCTCGCGGCTCGTGCTCATCGCGGCCGCGGCGGAGAAGCCGTAGGGCTCGATGATCGCGGCGAACTCGCCCGATTCCTTCATCTCGGCGAGGATGCGGTCGTACTCGTCGCGCAGCGCCGTGTCCTGCCGGCGGAAGGCGGCGCCGTCGCAATAGACCGGCGCGTCGGCGACCGGCGCGACCATCGCGAGGTTCGCGTCCTCGGCGCGCTTGAGCAGGTCGGAGATCGAGAGCACCGGCAGCGAGTAGACGTCGATGCGCCCGTCCTGGAGCATGTTGATGCCGCTCTGGCCGTCCGGCACGACGATGACGCGATCGCGCGGCACGCCGGCCTCGAGCGCCAGGCGCTCCTCGGTGCCGCCGCCCGGCGCGCCGATCGTCGCCGTCGGGTGCGCGGCGATGTCGGCGAAGGTCTCGAGGCCGAGCGGGTTGCCCGCCTTCACCGCGAAGGCCTCGGCGTCGCACAGGACCGGCTCGGAATAGGCCACCGCCGCGCAGCGCTCGGGCCGCATGAACAGGCCCGCCGTCACCGCGTCGAAGCGCCCCGCCTGGAGGCCGGGGATCATGGCGCCGTACTCGGAGATCGAGGCGACCACGTCGTCGATGCCCATGCGCTTGAAGACCTCGCGGGCCACGTCGGGCGCGGCGCCGGTGACGGTGCCGTCCGGGTTCACCTGGGTGAAGGGCGGCTCGTTGGCGATGGCGATGCGGGCGAAGCCCTGGTCGCGCAGCTCCTGGATGCGCGGGTCGTCCTGCGCGGCGGCCGGCCCGGCGAGCGCGGCTGCGGCGCCGACGAGCGCGACGGCCGCGATCCGGCGGGTGAGCGTGGCGATGGTCATGGTTCTGGTTCCCCTTCTTGGTCGGCGTCTCTCTGGTCGTCGTCGCACCCGGCCCGCCGGAGGGGGCCGGGGGTCACACGCGGTGTCCGGCCGCGATGATCTTGCGCAGGAAGCCCTGCGTGCGCTCCTCGCGCGGGTTCGTGAAGATCTCGTCCGGCGGGCCCTGCTCGACGATCCGCCCGCGGTCGAAGAACATCACGCGGTCGGCGAAGTCGTGGGCGAAGCCCATCTCGTGGGTGACGAGGAGCATGGTCATGTCGGTCTCGCGCGCGAGCCGATGCATCACCGTGAGCACCTCCTCGACGAGCTCGGGATCGAGCGCGGAGGTGACCTCGTCGAACAGCATGATCCTCGGCTCGAGGGCGAGCGCGCGGGCGATGGCGACGCGCTGCTTCTGCCCGCCGGAGAGCTGCGAGGGCATCGCCTTCGCCTTGTCGGCGAGGCCGACCATGTCGAGCAGCTCCATCGCCCGCCGCTTGGCGGCGTCCTTGGCGACGCCCTTGGTCAGGATCGGCGCGAGCGTCACGTTGTCGAGCACGCACATGTGCGGAAACAGGTTGAACAGCTGGAAGACCATGCCGACCTTGGCGCGCATCTCGTGCAGATGCGCCTCGTCGGCGGGGACGAGCCGGTCCCCCTTGCGCATGTGGAAGAGCTCCTCGCCGTCGATGCGGATGTGGCCGCCGTCGATGGTCTCGAGCGTCATCAGGATGCGCAGGATCGTCGTCTTCCCCGAGCCCGACGGGCCGATCAGCGCGAGCTTCTCGGCGGGCGCGACGGTGAAGGCGAGCTCGTCCAGAACCTGGAACTCGCCGAAGCTCTTCGAGACGCGGTCGACCTCGATGATCGGGGCTGTCGCGGTCGGCTGGGTCACGGGGGCGCCTCGCTGTCCTGCGATGAGACGCCCGACGGTGACGCTCGGGCAAAGTCATGTCAATGTACAAAATAAAACCATGACAATTTAGATGCGCCTGCGCTCCTTGCAGGCGCGCCGCTCAGATCGCGAGCAGCGCCGGCTCCGGCGCGGCGTGGATCAGGTGGGCCACCTGGGCGAGGCCCGTGCGCAGCTGCGTCGCGTCCGTCGAGCCCAGCGAGATCCGGACGGAGGGCGGCAGCGGTGCGTCGCCGATGCGGAAGCTCTGGCCGGGCGCGATGGCGACGCCCTGCGCCCGCGCCTGGCTGACGAAGGCGCTCTCGCCGTGCGCCTCCGGCAGGGGCACCCAGACGTGCAGGCTCTCGGGATGGGCGCGGTAGGCGATGCCGGCGAGCGCCTCGGCGACGATCCTGTGGCGGGCGTGGATCGCCCGGCGCTGCCAGCGCACCAGCTCCATCGCGGTGCCGTCCGCGACCCAGGTCGAGGCGATCTCCGCCATCAGCGGCGTCGCCATCCACATGGTGACGAGGTGCCGGTTGGCGGCGGCGGCCACGAAGCGGTCGGGGACGGCGAGATAGCCGATGCGCAGGCCGGGCATCACGATCTTGCTGAAGCTCGTGACGTAGAGTGTGCGCTCGGGCGCGAGGCGGGCGAGCGGCGGCGGGCGGCCCTCGACGATCGGCCCGAGCGGGTCGTTCTCGATGAGCGCGAGGTCGCGGCGGCGCGCGACCTCGACGAGGGCGGCGCGCCGGGCCTCGCTCATCAGGGTCGCGCAGGGATTGATCACCGTCGGCTGCACGAAGACCGCGCGCAGGTCGTGCTCGGCGCAGGCCCGGTCGAGCGCCTCGGGGACCATGCCCTCGCCGTCCACGTCGATTCCCACGAGCCTGATGCCGAGATAGCCGGCGAGCGGGGTGAGCGTGTGGTGCCCGATCGCCTCGGTGCCGACGGCGGAGCCGGGCGGGGCCGTGCTCATCAGCGCGATCGTCTGCGCCGGGGTGGCGCCGTTCGTCACGGTCACGTTGAGCGGCGAGACGTCGAGCCCGCAGCCGCGCAGCCAGTCGGCGGCGAGCGCACGGTGACGGGGGAAGACGACGTTGGGGCGAAACGACAGGATCGCGCTCGCCGGCACGTCCTCCGACAGGCGGGCGAGCGCCGCCTTCATGCGCTCGAGGTGGATCGGCTCGCAGATCGGCTTCAGGATCGAGAGGTCGATGAGCTCGTTCAGCCGCTCGGGCAGGTAGGGTGGCTCCGGCTCCCGACGCAGGCTGCGCACGAAGGTGCCGCGCCCGGTCTCGCCGGCCACGAGGCCGCGGCGGGCGAGATCCTCGTAGGCGCGGCTCACGGTCTGCACGGCGATGCCGAGGTCGTCGGCGAGCCTGCGCTGCACGGGCAGCTGGGTACCCTCGGCGAGCGCGCCGTCCGCGATCGCGCGGGCGATCTGGTCGGCGAGCGAGGCGTAGACGGGACGCTTCAGCGTGGACGGGTCGGGGTGCCAGATTGTCATGAGTTCACTTGTCGTTTAAGTCAGTGCAATCGGCAAGGACTTTCACGCGGGAACGGGCGACACGATGAGGCCTCCGAAGCTCGACGCCATCGATCTGCGCATCCTCGCCGCGGTGCAGCGCAACGGGCGGATCACCAAGCTCGCGCTGGCCGAGGCCGTCGGCCTGTCGCCGACGCCGTGCTGGAACAGGCTCGACCGCCTGGAGAAGGCGGGCATCGTCACCGGCTACCATGCCCGGGTGTCCCTGAAGGGCCTCGGGCTCTCCGCGGCCACCGTGATGATGGAGGTGACGCTCGGCGCGCACCGGCAGGCGGATTTCGAGCGCTTCGAGCGGGCTGTGAGGACGACGCCGGAGATCGTGGCGTGCTGGTCCGTCGGCGGCGGGGTCGACTACGTGCTCAAGGTCGTCACCCGCGACATCGACGCCTACCAGCGCCTCGTCGACGGCCTGCTGGAGCGCCAGATCGGTATCGACCGGTACTTCACCTACATCGTCACCCGCACGGTGAAGGACGAGCCGGGGCCCGACCTCGCGGCCATGGCGGAGGACGAGGGCGGCGAGGTGCCGGCCGCGTGGTGACCGTCCGCCCGGGCGGAAGGCGCGTGCCGGATCTCGCGCGGGACCTTGCGCGCAAGCCGGAATTCTCGCATCAGGAGCGCATGATCGACACGAGCGACAGCGGAGCGCCCCGGAGTGGTGCGCCAGAGGCCCCCTCCGAGCCGGATTACGGCGAGACCGGCCGCAAGGTCTTCGCGCGCGAGGCTGCGTTCCGCACCGCCGCCGACAAGTCCGAGTCCCTGCCTCCCATGCAGGGGCTCGAGATCGCCTTCGCCGGGCGCTCGAACGTGGGCAAGTCGAGCCTCGTCAACGCGCTCACCGGGCGCAATGCGCTGGCGCGCACCTCGCACACGCCCGGGCGCACCCAGCAGCTCATCTTCTTCGACGTCGGCGGGCTGTTCACGCTCGTCGACATGCCCGGATACGGCTACGCGGCGGTCTCCAAGCAGAAGGTCGCGGCCTGGACGCAGCTCGTGCGCGACTACCTGCGCGGGCGCGCCAACCTCGCCCGGATCCTGCTCCTGATCGACGCACGCCACGGCATCAAGCCCAACGATTCCGAGATCATGGACATGCTCGACAAGGCGGCGGTGTCCTACCAGATCGTGCTCACCAAGGCGGACGCGCCGAAGAAGGCCGAGCTCGACGCCGTGATCGCCCGCACGGGCGAGCTGATCGCCCGGCGCCCGGCGGCGCATCCGCGGGTGCTCGTCACCTCGAGCCGCTCGGCCGAGGGGATCTCGGAGCTACGCGCCGCGATCGCGCAGCTCCTCGCCGAGCGCGGCGTGGCACTGCCGGCAGGGCAGGGCGGGTGAGCGCCATGGCGGAGCGGCTGCTTCTCGCGTCTGGCGCGCTGGCCGGGCTGCTGGGCGTCGCCTTCTCGGCGATGGCGACGCACCTGGCCGGGTCCGGCACGCTCGAGGTCTCCGCCTCGTTCCTGCTGTTCCACGCCGCGGCGCTGGTGGGGATCGCGGCGCTGATCCTGGGCGCCCACGTGGGTCGCAAGGCGGGGCTCGTCGCGGGCTGGCTGCTCGTCTTGGGCCTCGCACTGTTCTCGGGCGACCTCGCGCTGCGCGCCTTCGAGGGGCGCGCGCTCTTCGCCAACGCCGCGCCGACGGGCGGCGTGCTGCTGATGGCGGGATGGCTGGCGCTGGGCGTGGCGGCGTTCGTGCGGCGGTGAGCCGTCGCGAAAACGTCCGACGATCCGGCTACCGTCCGACCCCGTTTCCCATTAGAAGCCGCACCAGCGCCTGAAGCTCGAACCGCCGGACGACCGCCGAAATGACCGAGAAGACTCCCGACACCACCCCCTCCGCCCTCGAGCGCGCCGAGATCCTCGTCCAGGCGCTGCCGCACATGCAGCGCTACGACGAGGAGGTCGTGGTCATCAAGTACGGCGGTCACGCCATGGGCGACCAGGCGGCGGCGGAGGACTTCGCCGAGGACATCGTGCTGCTCGAGCAGTCGGGCTTGAAGCCCATCGTCGTGCACGGCGGCGGGCCGCAGATCGGCGCGATGCTGAAGCGGCTCGGCATCGAGAGCGAGTTCCAGGCGGGTCTGCGGGTCACCGACAAGGCCACCGTCGAGATCGTCGAGATGGTGCTCGCGGGCTCGATCAACAAGCAGATCGTCGGCTGGATCGCGGCCGAGGGCGGCAAGGCGATCGGCCTGTGCGGCAAGGACGGCAACATGGTGCACGCCCGCAAGGTGACGCGCACCATCGTCGACGCGGATTCGAACATCGAGAAGGTGGTCGACCTCGGCTTCGTCGGCGAGCCCGACCACGTCAACCGCCAGATCCTCGACGCCGTGCTCAAGGCCGAGCTTATCCCGGTCCTCGCGCCGGTCGCCGTCGGCGACGAGGGTCACACCTACAACGTCAACGCCGACACGTTCGCGGGCGCCATCGCCGGCGCGATGCACGCCAAGCGCCTGCTGCTCCTCACCGACGTGCCGGGCGTGCTCGACAAGAACAAGCAGCTCATCCCGGAGATGACCGTCGACGACTGCCGGCGCCTCATCGCCGACGGCACGATTACCGCGGGGATGATCCCCAAGGTCGAGACCTGCATCTACGCCATCGAGCAGGGTGTCGAGGCGGTGGTCATCCTCGACGGCAAGGTGCCGCACGCGGTGCTGCTCGAGCTGTTCACCGACCACGGCGCGGGCACGCTGATCCGCCGGACGTGAGGTGCTCGCGTCACCTCCCCGGAGGGGAGGAGTCCGCGCGTCAGCGCGGGCGGTGGGGCCGTGAGATCATCGGCTGGGCCGGTTCGCCGCCCTCCCCACCCTCCGGCCTTCGGCCGTCGTCCTCCCCGGCGGGAGGTGACGGCCCCGAACCGCGCCCTCGCAATCCCGGGCCATCCGCGCTACATTGAGAAGGGGCCGCACCGGCCCCTTTTTCGTCGGGACATGAGACACATACCTTCCCCATCCGCCGCGCGGGCCGATCGCCGCCACTTCGTCGCCCCGGACGCGCGGGGATTCGGCCACGTCGAGACGTGGATCTTCGACCTCGACAACACGCTCTACTCCCACGAGGCGAGGGTCTGGCCGCAGATCGACGACCGCATCACGCTCTTCGTCGCCGACTTCTTCGGCATCGACGGGATTTCGGCGCGCGCCCTGCAGAAGCACTACTATCACAAGTACGGCACGACGCTGCGTGCGCTGATGACCGAGCACGACATCGATCCGCACGCCTTCATGGACTTCGTGCACGATATCGACCATCGCCACATCGAGCTGAACTCGGCGCTCGGCGCGGCGATCGAGCGCTTGCCCGGCCGCCGGCTGATCCTCACCAACGGCTCGCGCAAGCACGCCGAGGCGGTGGCGGCGAAGATCGGCATCCTCGACCATTTCGAGGACGTGTTCGACCTCGCGGACGCCAACTTCACGCCCAAGCCCAACCGCGAGGCCTACGAGATCTTCCTCGAGCGCTATGCCGTCGATCCGGCCAAGGCCGCGATGTTCGAGGACATCGCCAAGAACCTGCGCGCGCCGCACGACCTCGGCATGACGACGACGCTCGTCGTCCCGCGCACGAGGGACCCGTTCCGCGATGCCTTCGAGCAGGAGGCGGTGGAGGAGCCGCACATCGACTACATCACCGACGACCTCGCCGCCTTCCTGGCGGGCGAGCCGGGGGCCTGAGGCGTGAAGGGGCCCGGGGCATGACGAGGGCCCGGGGCATGGCCGACGACGTCGTCGTCCCCCGCGATCTCGCGGCGCGCTTCACGGCGCCGGCGGACATCGCCTTCGACGCATTCGACGCCCCCGACGGCATGGCGATCCGCTGGGCCGCGGTGGCGCCAGAGCAGGCGCGCGCGACCGTCGTGCTGCTGCCCGGCTTCACCGAGTACGTCGAGGCCTACTTCGAGACGATCCGCGATCTCCTGGCGGCGGGCATCGCCGTGTTCGCCATGGACTGGCCGGGGCAGGGCGGCTCGGGGCGCTACCTCACCCACCCGGAGAAGGCGCATGCCTGGGGCTTCGAGGCGCACGTGGGGGCTCTCAGGCGCTTTCTCGAGACGATCGTCCTGCCCGCCGAGACGCCGGGTCCGCTGACGCTCGTGGGGCATTCCATGGGCGGGCATCTCGCCACGCGCTTCCTGGAGGAGGTGCCGGGCCTCGCGGACGCGGCCGCGCTCTCTGCGCCGGCCTATGCGGTGGGCGTCGACAGCCCGCTGCCTCCCGGCCCGACGCGGCTCGTGGTCGAGCTCGTCGTCGCGCTCGGCTTCGGCGAGGCCTGGGCGCTCGGCGCGGGGCCGTGGGAGCGCCAGGCGAAGCGGCGCGAGCGCCTGAGGCCGCTCCTCTCCTCCGATCCGGAGCGGGCGGCGATCCTCACGCGTTGGGCGGAGGTCGCCCCGGCGCTCCGCGTCGGCGGTCCGACCTGGGGCTTCGGGCGCAGCTTCATTCGCTCCGCGCGGCTCGTCGTGGAGCCGCAGCGGCTGGCGCGGATCGGCGTGCCGGTGCTGATCGGCTCGGCCGGGCGCGACGCCTTCACCGATTCGCGCCTGCACGAGACGGTGGCCGCGAGCATCCCCACCTGCCGTGTTCTCGCCTACCGCGAGGCGCAGCATTGCCTCTTCCTGGAGAGCGACGCCATCCGAGGCCCCTGGATGAGCGCGCTGATCGCCCTGGCGACGAGCGGGCGCCTTCCGGCCTAGAGCCACGTTCTCGTGATCTCCCGCCGGGAAAAGCGGCTCGCCTCTTGTAACGAACGGCGCCTGCGCTTCGTATACGCTCAGAACGCCACGAGACCGAGGACACCTCCACGATGCGCCACGAGCCTTCGTCCGCCCGCGCGACCGGCCTCGCCGCCCTCCTGCTCCTCGCTGCGACGACCCTGCCGGCGCAGGCGCAGGGCGAGCCCGAGACGCGCGACTTCGCCGACATCCTCGCGGCGGCCGAGGGCCAGACGGTCTACTGGAACGCCTGGGGTGGCGATCCCGCGACGAACGACTTCATCGCCTGGGTCGGCGAGGAGGTCCGCGAACGCCACGGCGTCTCGGTCGTCCACGTCAAGCTCTCCGACACCGCCGAGGCGGTGTCGCGGGTGCTCGCCGAGAAGGCGGCGGGGCGCGACGAAGGCGGGGCGGTCGACCTGATCTGGATCAACGGGCCGAACTTCCTCGCCATGAAGGAAGAGAGCCTCCTCCACGGCCCCTTCGTCGAGGCGCTGCCGAACTTCGCGCTGGTCGACACGCAGGAGAAGCCCTCCAACGTGGTCGATTTCACCGTGCCGGTGGAGGGCCTCGCCGCGCCCTGGCGCATCGCCCAGGTGGCGTACCTCTACGATGTCGAGGCGGTCGACGCCGCCGCGCTGCCGGGCTCGATCCCCGAGATGCGCACGTGGGCCGAGGCGAACCCCGGCCGCCTGACGCACCCCACGGCACGCGACTTCATGGGCACGACCTTCCTCAAGCAGGCGCTCGTCGAGCTCGTCGACGATCGCGCCGCGCTGCAGGAGCCCGCGACGGACGAGACCTACGCGCAGACGGTGGCGCCGCTCTGGGACTGGTACGACGCGCTCCGGCCGAACCTCTGGCGTGCCGGCGCGGAGTTCCCCGAGAGCGGCCCCGCCCAGAACCAGCTCCTCGCCGACGGCGAGATCGACATGGCCATCACCTTCAACCCCGCGGAAGCCGCCGCGGGCGCGATCCAGGGGCGGCTGCCGGAGACGATTCGGGTATTCTTCCTCGAGGACGGCACGATCGGCAACACGTCCTTCGTGGCGATCCCCTACAACGCGGCGCACAAGGAGGGCGCGATGGTGGTGGCGAACTTCCTGATGTCGCCGGAGGCGCAGGCCCGCGGCCAGGACCCCGCCAACCTCGGCGCCTTCACCGTGCTCGACCTCTCCCGCCTCTCGCCGGACGAGCGCGCGGCCTTCGACCAGAGCGACGCGCATCCGGCGATGCCGGCTCCGGAAGAGTTCGTGCGCGTCCTGCCCGAGCCGCATCCCTCCTGGATGACGCGCCTCGTCGCGGATTGGGAGCGGCGGATCTCGGGGTGAGTGGCCGCAAGTCGTACGAGAGCGGCGCGGACGGACCCCACCCCGAGCCGGCTCGCGCCGGCATGTCCCTCCCCGCCAGGGAGGGAAGGCGGCGAGCGGCGACGAACACGACCTTCCGCGCCGACCCGCTGCGGGCGGCGCCGGCGCTGACCCTGGCGCTCTTCCTCCTGCCCATCGGCGCGGGCCTCCTCGGCACGCTCGCGCCCGCCTTCGGGATCTTCCCGGCGCTCGGCGAGACGCAACTCTCGCTCGACCCGTGGCGCGATCTCGTCGCCCAGCCGGGCTTCGCCACCTCGCTGCGGCTGACCCTGACGAGCGGGTTCCTCTCCACCGCGCTCGCGCTCCTCTTCGCCTGCGGCTTCGCCGCGCTCGCCTCGACGCGGGCGGGGACGGCGCGGCTCGAGCGGGCGCTGGCGCCGCTCCTGGCGACACCGCACGTGGCCGTGGCGATCGGGCTCGCCTTCCTGATCGCCTCGTCCGGATTCCTGGCGCGCGTGGTCTCGCCCTGGCTGACGGGTTGGGAGCGGCCGCCGGCGCTGGCCATCGTGCGCGACCCGTGGGGCCTGTCCTACGTGGCGGGGCTCGCGATCAAGGAGACGGCCTATCTCGTCCTGATGGTGCTCGCGGCGCAGGGACAGGTACGCGCGGCCCAGGCGCTCGCGGCGGCGCGCGCGCTCGGCTACCCGCCGCTCGTCGCCTGGGCCAAGGTCGTGCTGCCGGCGATCTACCGGCAGGTCCGCCTGCCGGTCTACGCGGTGCTCGCCTTCTCGCTCTCGAACGTCGAGGTCGCCGTCGTGCTCGCGCCCGGAACGCCGCCGCCCTTGTCGGTGCTGGCGATACGCTGGTTCTCGAGCTGGGACCTCTCGCTCTACCCGACCGCCGCCGCGGCCGCGACGCTCCAGCTCCTCGTCGTCGTCGCGGGCATCGGCGCCTGGCGGCTGGCGGAGATCGCGGGCAAGCGCCTCCACCGCGCCTGGTGCGCGCGCGGGGCGCGGCACGGGCTCGCCGGCCCGATCCTCGGGATCGGCGGGGCGGGCGCCGTCCTCTCGGGCGTGCTGGTGCTCGGCGCGATCGCCGTCATGGCGCTGTGGTCGGTCGCCGAGGGCTGGCGCTATCCGGACGCGCTGCCGCCGACGCTGTCGCTGCGCAATTGGGCGCGCGCGGCACCCACGCTCGTCGACCTCGTCGGCACGACGGCGCTCGTCGCCGCCTGCGCGACCGCGATCGCGCTGGCGCTGGCGCTGGCCTGCCTCGAGAACGAGGCACGCCGTGACCTGAAGCCCGGCGCCGGCGCGCTGTGGCTGCTCTACGTCCCGCTGCTCGTGCCGCAGATCGCCTTCCTGTTCGGCGCGCAGGTCGCGCTGGTGCGGCTCGATCTCGACGCGACGCTCCTCGCGGTGGTCTGGGCGCACCTCCTGTTCGTGCTGCCCTACGTCTTCCTCTCGCTGGCGGACCCGTTCCGCGCGCTCGACCCGCGCTATGCCCGGATCGCCGCCGGGCTCGGGGCGGGGCCGTGGCGCACGTTCCTGGCCGTGAAGCTGCCGATGCTCGCGCGCCCGATCGCGACGGCTTTCGCGGTGGGCTTCTCCGTCTCCGTGGCGCTCTATCTTCCCACGCTCTTCGCAGGCGCAGGACGCATCATGACGCTGACGACCGAAGCCGTGACCCTCTCCTCGGGCGCCGACCGCCGCGTCGTCGGCGTCACCGCCTTCGCCCAGGCGGCGCTGCCCCTCCTCGTCTACGCGGCGGCGCTCGCCGTGCCCGGCCTCCTCGCCGCACGCCGGAGGGTCGCGGCATGACCGGCCTCGTCCTCGACGACGTCGCGATCACGCTCGACGGCCGGCCCCTCGTCGGCCCGCTGTCCATCGAGATCGCGCCGGGCGAGGTGGTGACGGTGATGGGGCCGTCCGGCTCCGGCAAGTCGACGCTCCTCGCCTACGTAGGGGGCTTCCTGCCCAAGGCCTTCGCCGCCCGCGGGCGGGTCGCCGTCGACGGGACCGAGATCGGGGCGCTCCCGCCGGAGAAGCGGGCGGTCGGGATCCTCTTCCAGGACGACCTGCTGTTCCCGCATCTCTCCGTCGGCGGAAATCTCGCCTTCGGGCTGCGCGGGAGCGTGCGCGAGGCGGCACGGCGGCGCGCCCTCGTGGAGGAGGCGCTCGCGCAGGCGAACCTCGCGGGCTTCGCGGACCGCGATCCGGCGACCCTGTCGGGCGGCCAGCGTGCCCGCGTCGCGCTGATGCGCACGCTGCTGGCCGAGCCCCGCGCGCTCCTGCTCGACGAGCCCTTCGGCAAGCTCGACGCGACGCTGCGCCACGACGTGCGCGCCTTCGTGTTCGCCCGCGCCCGCGACCGCGGGCTGCCGACGCTGCTCGTCACCCACGATGCCGAGGACGCCCGCGCCGCCGGCGGGCGCGTGATCGAGGTCGGTGTCGACCCGGGCCAAGACGCGCCGCGCTCTTGACGCCGCCCGCACTTGACGGGCGCCCGGCCCGCGTCGGACATCTTGGGCGATCGCTCGCAGCACGAGGAGCCCCGATGCCCCGCCTCTCGACGCACGTCCTCGACACCGCCAACGGAGGCCCCGCCGCCGGGGTCGCGCTGACGCTCGACCGGATCGAGCCGGACGGCGGGCGCACCCGCCTCGTCGAGACACGCACCAACGCCGACGGGCGCACGGATGCGCCGCTGCTCCAGGGCGCGGACTACCGCGTCGGCACGTACGAGCTCGCCTTCGCCATCGGCGAGTACTTCCGCGCCCGCGGCGCCCCGCTCTCCGAGCCCGCCTTCCTCGACGTGGTGCCGATCCGCTTCGCCGTCGCCGAGCCCGACGGGCACTACCACGTGCCGCTGCTCGCGAGCCCGTGGAGCTATTCCACCTACCGGGGGAGCTGAGCCATGGCCCCGCACATCCCCGTGTTCGACCCCGCGAAGGCCGATTATCCCCGCGACATGATCGGCTACGGCCGAACCCCGCCGCATGCGGCCTGGCCCGGCGGCGCGCGTGTCGCCGTGCAGTTCGTGATCAACTACGAGGAGGGCGGCGAGAACGCCGTCATCCACGGCGACGCGGCATCGGAAGCCTACCTCTCCGAGATCGTCGGCGCGCAGCCCTGGCCGGGCCAGCGGCACTCGAACATGGAGTCGATCTACGAGTACGGCTCCCGCGCCGGGTTCTGGCGGCTGTGGCGGATGTTCGGGGAGCGCGGGATCCCCGTCACCGTCTACGGCGTCGCCACCGCCATGGCGCGCAACCCCGATGCGGTCGCCGCCATGAACGAGGCGGGATGGGAGATCGCCTCGCACGGCCTCAGGTGGATCGACTACCGCGACGCGCCGCCGGACGTGGAGCGGGCACACATCGCCGAGGCGGTGCGGCTCCACACCGAGGTCGCCGGGACGCGGCCGCTCGGGATGTACCAGGGTCGCACGTCCGAGAACACGTTGCGGCTCGTGATGGAGGAGGGCGGCTTCCTCTACGGCGCCGATTCCTACGCCGACGAATTGCCCTACTGGGTCGCCGATCCGCAGGGGCGGCCCTTCCTGATCGTGCCCTACACGCTCGACGCCAACGACATGCGCTTCGCCATGCCGCAGGGCTTCAACTCGGGGGACCAGTTCTACACCTACCTGAAGGACACGTTCGACGTCCTCTGGGAGGAGGGGGCGGATGCGCCGAAGATGATGTCGGTCGGCCTCCACTGCCGGCTCGTCGGGCGCCCCGGCCGCGCCGCGGCGCTCGCGCGCTTTCTCGACTACGTGAAGGCGAAGGACGGCGTCTGGTGCGCCACGCGCCTCGACATCGCCCGGCACTGGGCGCGCAATCACATCCCGGACGGCGTCGCGCCGGCCGACATGGGAAAGCCCCTCTTCGTCGCGGCCTGGGGTGACGTCTTCGAGCACTCGCCCTGGATCGCGGAGGCGGCCTGGGAGGCGGGCCTCGGGCCGGAGACGGCACGCGCCGACGGCCTGCACGCGGCGCTGATGCGCGTCCTCGACGCGGCGCCGCAGGCGCGCAAGCGCGCCCTCATCGACGCCCATCCCGATCTGGCGGGACGCCTCGCGGTGGCGGAGATGGCCCCGGAGAGCCAGGCGGAGCAGGCCTCGGCGGGGCTGACCCGGCTGACGCCCTCCGAGCGCGACCGGTTCCTGGCCCTGAACGACGCCTACAAGGCGCGCTTCGGCCACCCGTTCATCATGGCCGTGCGGGGACGCGGCAAGGGCGAGATCCTCGCAGCCTTCGAGGCGCGGCTCGCCAACGACCCGCAGGCGGAGTTCGAGACCGCGCTCGGCGAGATCGCGACCATCGCGCGCCTGCGCATCGAGGAGCGCATGCAGAAGGGCCGGCCGGGCTGAATGCCGCGGCCGGCCCTGTCGCGTCACGGACGGGGAGGACGCGTCAGGCGTCCGCCGCGACCTTCATCGAGACGATGCGGTCGGGATCGCGCACCGGCTCGCCGCGCTTGATCTGGTCGACGTTCTCCATGCCCTCGGTGACCTTGCCCCAGACGGTGTACTGCTTGTCGAGGAAGCGCGCGTCGCCGAAGCAGATGAAGAACTGGCTGTTGGCCGAGTGCGGCGCCGAGGTGCGCGCCATCGAGCAGGTGCCGCGCACGTGCGGCTCGGCGCTGAACTCGGCCTTGAGGTCGGGCAGGTCCGAGCCACCGGTGCCGGTGCCGTTCGGGCAGCCGGTCTGGGCCATGAAGCCCTCGATCACGCGGTGGAAGGCGATTCCGTCGTAGAAGCCCTGGCGCGCCAGCGTCTTGATGCGCTCGACGTGGCTCGGCGCCAGGTCGGGGCGCAGCTCGATGACGACGCGGCCCTTGGTCGTCTCCATCACGATCGTGTTCTCGGGATCGGCCATCGGGCCCTCCTGTCTCTCTGTGGTGAGGTCTCTCGTGTCACTTGCCGACGCGCATCGAGACGATGCGGTCGGGATCGGGCACCATGCCGGACTGGCCGACGCCCTTGGCGAGCGCGTCGATCGCCTCCATGCCGGAGACGACGTCGCCGACATAGGTGTACTGCCCGTCGAGCCACTCGGCGCGGTCGTAGACGATGAAGAACTGGCTGTTGGCCGAGTTCGGGTCCTGCGTGCGCGCCATGCCGATCGAGCCGCGCCGGAAGGGCGTGTTGGTGAACTCGGCCTCGATGTCGGGCAGGTCCGAGCCGCCGGTTCCGGTGCCCGTCGGGTCGCCGGTCTGGGCCATGAAGTTCGTGATCACGCGGTGGAACGGCACGTCGTCGTAGAAGCCTCGGCTCGTCAGCGTGCGCAGCCGCTCGGCGTGCTGCGGCGCGAGGTCCGGGCGCAGCTCGATCACGACCTCGCCGTGGGGCGTCTCCATGACGAGCGTGTTCTCCTGGGCGGCGGCCGGCAGGACGGCCGCGAGCAGGAGGGCGAAGGCGGCGAGTAGCGTCTTCATCGATGTCTCCAGATGGGAGCCGCGGGTCGTGCGCGGCATCAAGCGAGCTTGGCCTTCATGGCCGCCGCGACGGGCGCCGGCACGAAGGGGGCGACGTCGCCGCCCATCTTCGCGATCTGGCGCACCAACGTGCCGGAGATGTGGCGCGTCGGGCCGGAAGCCGGGAGGAAGACCGTGCGGATCTCGGGCGCCATCGCGGCGTTCATGCCGGCCATCTGCATCTCGTAGTCGAAATCCGTCGCGTCGCGCAGGCCGCGCAGGACGATCGTCGCGCCGGCGCGGCGGGCCGCGTCGACGGCGAGGTCGGCGAACGTGACGATCTCGATCGTCGCGGGCAGGGACAGGTCGGCGAGGCTCGCGCGGATGAGATCGGCCTTCTCCTCGGCCGAGAAAAACGGCGTCTTGCCCGGGTGCACGCCGATCGCGATCACGATCCGGTCGACGAGAGCGGCGCCCTGGACGAGGACGTCGACGTGCCCGTTGGTGACGGGGTCGAAGGAGCCGGTATAGAGGGCGGTGCGAGGGGCGGGCGGCATGGACGCAAGCGTTAGCCGCTCGCGCGGGCGCCCGCAAGAGCGCCGCGGCGCGCGATCTCGAGGCGGATCGTCCCGGTACGGCGCACTACCCGCTCGTTGCCGCCGTCGCGCTCGGGAGGTCCCCGCGCGGCGAGGTCGGATCGTTCACGCCGGCCCGGACGGGCGGGCGGCTCGACCGACTTCGGCCCGTGTCCGAGACGATTCGCCCGTCCTCGAGGGTGACGATGCGATCGGCGAGATCGAGGATGCGGTTGTCGTGCGTCACCATCACCGTCGTGGTGCCGCGCTCACGGCCGAGCGCGCGCAGCATGGCGACGACCGTGTGGCCGCTCTCCTTGTCGAGCGCGGCGGTGGGCTCGTCGGCGAAGACGAGAGCGGGGTTCGAGACGAGCGCGCGGGCGACGGCGACGCGCTGCTTCTGGCCGCCGGACAGGTTGTCGGGCAGGTAGTCGAGCCGCTCGCCGAGGCCGAGCAGGCGCAGGAGGTGCTCGACGGCGCGAGTCTGCAGGGCGGGATCGCCGCGACCGTGGACGGCGAGGCCCATGGCGACGTTCTGGCGCGCGGTGAGGCTCGCATGCAGATTGTGCGCCTGGAAGATGAAGCCGAGCCGCCGGCGCAGCCCGACCCGCACCGGCTCGGGCGCGCCCGCGAGCTCGGTGCCGAGTAGCCGCACGCTCCCCGCCTGGACCTCGCGCAGGCAGCCCATCAGCGTGAGGAGCGTCGTCTTGCCGGAACCCGACGGGCCCATCAGGATCGTCAGCGTGCCGGGGTCGAGGACGAGCGACACGTCGAAGAGCGCCTGCTTGCGCGCTTCCCCCGCGCCGAACCAGTGATCGAGCCCGGCGACGACGACGGGAGAGACGGCGGCGTTCATCAGAACAGCTCCGCGGGATCGGCGCCGGCGAGGCGGCGGGTGGCTATGGCACCCGAGATCGCGCAGGCCGCGATCGTGCCGAGGAACACCGCGCTCGCACGGACGAGCGTCATCTCGACCGGCAGGCCGGTGGCGCCGGCCATCACGGCGTAGATGCCGGTGGCCAGCGCGAGCCCGGGCAGGAAGCCGAGGATGCCGAGGACCAGCGCCTCCTCGAAGACGATGCCGAGGAAGAAGGGGTGGGCGTAGCCCATCGCCTTCAGGGTCGCGTATTCGCGCAAGTGGTCGGCGACGTCCGTCGAGAGCACCTGGTAGACGATGACGATGCCGACCAGCACGCCGATGGCCGCGCCGAAGCCGAAGATCAGCCCCACGGGGCGCTGCGTCGTCTGATAGGCGAGATCGGCCTCCATCGCGGCCTCGAGCGTGCTGACGACCACCGGCTCGCCGGCGAGCCGCGCGGCGACCGCGTTCGCCACCGCGACGGGGACCGCACCGGGTTCGACCCGTAGCAGCACCCGCGAGGGCGCTCCGGAGACGCGCTGGCCGTAGAGCCGCAGGAACGTCTGGTCGGAAACGACGAGGGCGCCGTCGGCGGTGAAGCCGGCTCCCAGCGAAATCGTGCCAGTGGCCGAAAGGGTCAGACCGTTCACCTCGAAGACGTACGGCCGCTCCGGCCCGATCGCGGCGAGCGCGTCGGGGTCGAGACCTCGAGTCGCGCTGTCGAGAAGCGCAGTGTCGCGCAGGCGCAGCCGGGCGAGGTCTTCCCGTAGCGCGGGTGCGACGAAGGCCTCGGCCTCCGGCGCGATTCCGTAGACCTGCAGCGAGGCGATCGCGCCGTCGGGCCGCGTGAAATCGACCTTGGCGAGGTGGAGCGGCGCCGCGGCGGCGACGCCGGGCACGGCGAGCGCCCGCCAGACAGCGCTGCGCGCGACGAGGGAGCCGTCGGTCAGGGTCTCGGCGTCGCCGGGCGCGATGACGACGTCGGCCCGCAAGGGGTCGTAAGTCGCGACGATCGTGCCTTCGAGCGCGCCGAGCATGCCGAGCTGGACGAAGACGAGCACGTTCGCGAAGGCGACGCCGGCGATCGCGGCCGCCATGCGCGTCCTGTTGTGGACGAGCTGGAGCCAGCCGATCGGCAGGCGCCCGAAAAGGCGGCCGAGAAGCTTGGCCATCTCAGCCTCCCGTCTCGATGCGCCCGACCACCTCCAGCCCGCTGAGGCGCGCCGCGCGGCGGGCGGAGGCCTCATCGAGCGTGACGGTGACGGTGACGACCCGCGCATCCGTGTTCGCCGCCGGATCGTTGCCGATCACGCTCTGGCGCCCGACTTCGAGGCCGATGCGGGTGACGTTGCCCACGAGCGGATCATCGCCCAGCGCCTCCGCTCGGATGGTCGCCGGCTGGCCGGGTTCCACCAGGCGGATGTCGCTCTGGTAGACCTCGAGCTCGGCCGTCATGCGGTCCACGTCCGCCAGGGTGGCGACGCCGCTCGCGCCGGGTTTCTCGCCGATGCGTGCATGGATCTCCAGGACGGTGCCGGCGACCGGCGCGATCACCTCGGCCTTGGCGAGGTCGCCGCGGGCGCGGGCGAGATCGGCGCGGGCGGCGACGAGGTTGCGCTCGGCCAGCACGATGTCGGGCTGCGTTCCGTCCTCTGCGCCCTGCCACCGCGAGAGCGCCGCTTCGGCCCGCTCGACGGTACGCGCGGCCTCGGCGCGGGTCGCCTCGGCGCGATCGAGCTGCGCGGCCGTGGCGACGCCGCGGGAGCCGAGCTCGCGGGTGCGGGCGAGCTCGCCCTCGGCCAGCGCGAGGGTCGCGCGGGCCCGCTCCAGCTCGGCGCCGGCTTCGCGGGCGCTGGCTTGCGTCGAGCGTCGGGTCTGCTCGACGGCCGCCTCGCGCACGGCGACCGTGGCCTCGGCGCTCTCGAGGGCGGCGAGGAGTTGCGGGCGGTTGTCGAGGAGCGCGACGACCGTCCCGGCCGCGACCCGCCGACCCTCCTCCACCCGGATCTCGGCGACCCGCGCGTCGCCGGCGCCGAAAGGCGGCGCGAGGGTGATGACGTCGCCCTCCGGCACGAGCCGGCCGAGCGCGACGACGTCGCCCGCCCTGCGCGCCGCCTCCGGCGCGCTGGCCCGAGCCGGAGCAGGCGCGACCGCGATGGGCGTCGTCGTGCCGCCGCCGGGCTCGAGCCCCGTCGCGCCGAAGAAGGCGCGCAGGGCCGGGGGCTGGAAATAGAGCCCGACGACGGCGCCGGTGAACAGGAGCAGCATCACCACGGGCACGAGCCGCAGGCGCTTCGGCAACCCGCGTCGCGTACGCGGCTCTCGCGGCGCGGCGATGCCGCTATCGGCGAGTGGAAGGTCGACGCCCGGGAGGTCGGTTCGGCGGCCGGAAACCTCGTTCATGAGCCGCTCTCCTCTTTAGTGACCTGTGAGTCATTATATGCGATCGTGTGGACCGCGCAAGGCGCCCGTGAGAGAAGATCGCCATGGACGGAGAGCCCCGCAAACGTCGCCGCCGCAAGGACGCCCGCCCTGCCGAGATCGTCGAGGCGGGCTTCGCCGAATTCGCCGAGAAGGGCTTCGCGTCCGCGCGGCTCGAGGACGTCGCCGCCCGCGCCGGCATCGCGAAGCCGACGATCTATCTCTACTTCCCGAGCAAGGAGGCCCTGTTCGAGGCGGTGGTGCGCAGCCGCATCGTCTCGGCCATGGACGGCTTCGACGAGCGTGCCGCCACGTTCCAGGGCTCGTCGCGGGACCTGATCGCGCTGATCCTGAGCGGCTTCTACGAGCGCCTTATCGGCGGGGGCGCGGTCGCGCTGTTCCGCATCATCGTCGCGGAGGGGCCACGCCATCCCGGGCTCCTGCGCTTCTATCGCGAGGAGGCGCTCTCACGCCTGATGGCCGTCCTCGGCAGGGTGCTGGAACGTGGCGTGGCGCGAGGCGAGATCCGGCCCGGCCCCGCCAGCCGCGAGCCGCGGGTCGTGATGGCGCCGGCGCTGGTCGCGGCTCTCTGGCTCGACCTCTTCCAGGCCGACGCGCCGCTCGATCGCGACGCCTATCTCGCGGCCCACATCGACCTCGTGCTCGACGGGCTCAGCGTCGAGCACGGCTCGGCGCCTTCCTGACGATCGAGGCGCCGCGCACGGCTTCGGCCCGCTCGCGGGACGACGCGGCATCGGCGGCAGTGGACTCGCACCGCCGCCGCGCACGCGCTGCCTGATCAGCTCTCGGGCGGGCTCTCCGGCGCATCGCCGCCGTTCTCGCCACCCGCTTCGCCCTCCACCACCTCGGTCTCGGCGCCGCCGGCGATGTGCTCGACGGAGACGACGTGCTCGCCTTCCGCCGTGTCGAAGACGATGACACCCTGCGTCGAGCGCCCGGCGATGCGGATTCCGTCGACGGGGACGCGGATCGTCTGCCCTCGATCGGTGATCAGCATCACCTGGTCGTGGCCCTCGACGGGGAAGGAGGAGACGAGCTTGCCGTTGCGGGCATTGGTCACCATCGCGGTGATGCCCTTGCCGCCGCGGTTCGTCACCCGGTACTCGTAGGCCGACGAGCGCTTGCCGTAGCCGTTCTCGGTGAGCGTGAGGACGAACTGCTCCTTCGCATCCATCTCGGCGTAGAGGTCGCCGAGATCGACGTCGGCGGCCTCTTCCTCGACGTCGCCGTTGGTCGGCAGCTCCTCGGCGCCGAGCTCCTCGCCGCGGGCGCGGCGCATGGCGGAGGCGCGGCGCAGATAGGTCTGCCGCTGCTCGGCGGTCGCGTCGACGTGGCGCAGGATCGCGATCGAGATGACCGTGTCGTCCTGCGCCAGCGCGATGCCCCGCACGCCCGTCGAATCGCGGCCCTTGAAGACACGCACGTCCGGAACCGCGAAGCGGATGCACTGGCCCTTCGCCGTCGTCAGCAGCACGTCGTCGTCCACCGAGCAGACCTGGACGTCGACGATCGCGTCGCCCTCGTCGAGCTTCATGGCGATCTTGCCGGCGCGGTTCACCTGGACGAAGTCGGAGAGCTTGTTGCGGCGCACGTTGCCGTTCGCCGTGGCGAACATCACGTCGTAGCGCTCCCAGGTGTCCTCGTCCTCCGGCAGCGGCATGATCGTCGTCATGCGCTCGCCCTCGACGAGGGGGAGCATGTTGATCAGCGCCTTGCCGCGGGCGTTGGGCGCGCCGACGGGCAGGCGCCAGACCTTCTCCTTGTAGACCTGTCCCCGCGACGAGAAGAACAGCACCGGCGTGTGCGTGCTCGCGACGAACAGGCGCGAGACGAAATCCTCCTCGCGGGTCGCCATGCCCGAGCGGCCCTTGCCGCCGCGGCGCTGGGCCCGGTAGGTCGAGAGCGGCACGCGCTTGATGTAGCCCATGTGCGACACGGTCACGACCATGTCCTCGCGGGCGATCAGGTCCTCGACGTCGAACTCGCCCTCCGCCTCCATGATCTCCGTCCGGCGCGGCGTCGCGAACTCGGCGCGGGCGGCGGCGAGCTCGTCGCGGATGATGCCGAAGATGCGCACGCGCGAGGACAGGATCTCGAGATAGTCGCGGATCTCGTCGGCGAGCTTCTTGAGCTCGTCGCCGATCTCGTCGCGGCCGAGCGCGGTGAGGCGCTGCAGGCGCAGGTCGAGGATGGCGCGGGCCTGGATCTCGGAGAGGCGGTAGGTGCCGTCCTCGGCCACGCGGTGGCGGGGGTCGTCGACGAGCGCGATCAAGGGCGCGATGTCGTGCGCCGGCCAGTCGCGCTCCATCAGCGACTCGCGCGCGGAATTCGGATCCGGAGCGGTGCGGATGAGGCGGATGACCTCGTCGATGTTGGCCACCGCGATGGCGAGGCCGCACAGCACGTGGGCGCGATCGCGGGCCTTGCCGAGCAGGAACTTGGTGCGCCGGGAGACGACCTCCTCGCGGAAGTCGACGAAGGCGCGGATCATGTCCTTGAGGTTCAGCGTCTCCGGGCGACCGCCGTTCAGCGCGACGAGATTGCAGCCGAAGGACGTCTGGAGCGGCGTGTAGCGATAGAGCTGGTTGAGCACCACGTCCGCCACGGCGTCGCGCTTGAGCTCGACGACGATGCGCATGCCCTGGCGATCCGACTCGTCGCGCAGGTCCGAGATGCCCTCGATGCGCTTCTCGCGCACGAGATCGGCGATGCGCTCGATCAGCGCCGCCTTGTTCACCTGGTAGGGGATCTCGGTGACGACGATCGCCTCGCGATCCTTGCGGATCTCCTCCACCTCGGCGCGGGCGCGCATGATCACCGAGCCGCGGCCGGTGTGGTAGGCCGAGCGGGCGCCGGCGCGGCCGATGATCAGGCCGCCCGTGGGGAAGTCGGGCCCCGGGACGATGCCGATCAGGTCGTCGACGGTGATCGCCGGATCGTCGATGTAGGCGAGGCAGGCGTCCACGACCTCGCCGAGATTGTGCGGCGGGATGTTGGTGGCCATGCCGACCGCGATGCCGCCGGCGCCGTTGACGAGGAGGTTGGGGAAGCGCGCCGGCAGGACCAGCGGCTCCTTCTCCTTGCCGTCGTAGTTGTCGCCGAAGTCGACGGTTTCCTTGTCGATGTCGTCGAGGAGCGCCATCGCGGGCTTGGCGAGCCGGCACTCGGTGTAGCGCATGGCCGCCGCGGGGTCGCCGTCGACCGAGCCGAAATTGCCCTGGCCGTCGATCAGCGGCAGCCGCATCGAGAAGGTCTGCGCCATGCGCACCAGGGCGTCGTAGATCGCCTGGTCGCCGTGCGGGTGGTACTTGCCCATCACGTCGCCGACGACGCGGGCACACTTGACGTAGGGCCGCTCGGGAAAGATCCCGGCCTCGTGCATGGCGTAGAGGATGCGCCGATGCACCGGCTTCAAGCCGTCCCGCACGTCCGGCAGCGCGCGGCTGACGATCACGCTCATGGCGTAATCGAGGTAGGACTTCTTCATCTCCTCGATGATGGAGACGGGCTTGACGTCGGCGCCGGGGGGCGGCGGCTCGCCCCCGGGGGTCTTGGGATCGTTCTCGGCCACGGGCGACCTTCTCTCGTGCGGCTCGCTCTGGAAGCGACGGGAACCCGCGGCGCGTGGGTCGGGGCGCGGGACGCGCCCGAATCCGCGGGGAAGTCAAACTCCTAGATGGCTGCTGGAGGCGCGGATCGCAAGCGCGGCAAGGCCCGCACGGGCACCGCCGCGGCAGTCATCCACCGGAAGGTCGACCCGCGCCGCCCCGCTTCCTCCCCGCAGGGGTGGAGTCCGCGCTTCGCGCGGGCGGTGGGGCCGTTCGACCGTGCTGGCGAGCGGCATCGCCGCCCTCCCCACCCTCCGGCCTTCGGCCTCCGTCCTCCCCTGCGGGGAGGAGGCGTGTCGCGGCCTTCATCCGCCGTTCGCGACATCCGCCGACCTCGCTTCCTCCCCGCAGGGGAGGAGTCCGCGCGGCACGCGCGGGCGGTGGGGCCGTTCGACCGTTCTGGCGAGCGGCATTCCCGCCCACCGTCCATCAACGCGCCAGGTACGCCCCGATCGGCGCCAGCCCGATCGCCTCGACCGACAGCGCGAGCCCGGCGGCCAGCAGCCCGGCGCCGACGATCCTCGCCGCGCGCGGCGTCGCGGCGAGCTTCTCGGCGGCCATCACGGCCGAGAACACCGCCATCCACACGAGGTTCATGGCACCGAGCACCACGAGGACCGCCATCATCGCCCAGCAGCAGCCGACGCAGCGCACGCCCTGCTCGACGCCGAGGCGGAAGACCGCGCGCGGGCTCGCCAGCCAGCCCTCGGGTCGCGCGCGGAAGGGCGCGCCGATGGCGACGAGGCAGGAGAGCTTGAACGCCGTGAACTGGTAGAGCCCCGCCGCCCCGAGCGCGGCGCCGCCCAGGACGCCCGCGAGCCGCTCCGGCAGGTCCGCGGAGGCGAAGGCGACGGAGACGCCGGTCTGCAGCAGCGCCACGAGAACGGAGAGCCCGACCCACACCGCGAGGTACCCCGCGCCGACGACGAGGGGCGAGACCGCGGGCCGCCCGGCGGCGCGGGCGTCCTCCGCCTTCTCGGCGAAGCCGACGATGAGGGCGCTCGCGGTCGGCAGCATCATCGCCACGCTCATGGCGATCCACATCGCGACGGACACGCCGAGCGCGGTGAGCGCGCCGGCGAGGCTCGGCGCCTCGAGCAGTGCTGCCGGCGTGCACAGCGCCTCCAGGAACGCGTCCGCTCCGCCGCCTCGGCGGATCGCCTCGAGGAGCAGGATCGCCCAGCCGAGGAGGGTGAGCGCCCCGATCGAGACGAGAGCGACCGGGACCGGCCGCCCCCGGAGGCGGGGGAGGGCGGCGGAAGCGGGATCTGCGGATCGGCTCACGGGAGGTCTCTGCGATCTCGGGTACGCGACGGCACGCGATGCGTCATAGCTCGCCCGCAGCCTAGCGGACCCGCCGCGGGGGCGCGTTGACGCGTATCAATCGCCATGGTGTACGCGGGGCGCTAAGTACCGTGTGCGGACATCGCAGCGAGGAGCGGGACATGACGGACAGGACCTTCGACGTGGTCGTCGTCGGCGCGGGGGCGGCGGGGCTCTCCGCCGCGCTCGCCTTCGCGCGCGAGGGCTTCTCGACGGCCCTCGTCGGGGAGGCGCGCGCGGCGCGCGACGGACGCACCGTGGCGCTGCTCGACGGCTCCGTGAGCTTCTTCGAGGCGCTCGGCGTCTGGGACGCGATCGCGCCCGAGGCGGCGCCGCTCGAGACGATGCGGCTCGTCGACGCCACCGACAACCTCTTCCGCGCCCCCACCGTCGACTTCAAGGCCCCCGAGATCGACCTCGACGCCTTCGGCTGGAACGTGGAGAACGCGACGCTCGTCGCGCGGCTGACGGAGGCGGTGGGCGAGACGCCGGGGCTCACGCACATTCCCGTCGCCTCGGAAGGGCTCGGCGGGACGCAGGAGGTGATCGCGCCGGGCGAGGAGGCGGGGCTGGGCGAATCGGGCCGCCGCGCCGTGCGGCTCGCCGACGGGAGCGTGCTCCTGGCCTCGCTGATCGTCGCCGCCGACGGCCGCGGGTCGAAGCTGCGCGAGGACGCCGGCATCCGCACGCGCACCTGGGCCTATCCCCAGAAGGCGCTCACCACGATCCTCGCCCACGAGCGCGACCATCGCGACGTGTCGAGCGAGTTCCACACCCGCCACGGCCCCTTCACCCTGGTTCCGCTGCCGGGGCGCCGCTCGAGCCTCGTCTGGGTGACCGCGCCGGAGAAGGCGGAGGCGCTCGCCGCCCTCGACGACGCCGCGCTCGCCCGCGCCGTCGAGCGGCAGGCGCGCTCGCTTCTCGGCGGCATGCGCGTCGAGGGGCCGCGGGGCGTCGTGCCGATGACGGGGATGTCGGTCGCGCGCTACACGGCAGACCGGCTCGCGCTCGTGGGCGAGACGGCGCACGTCTTCCCGCCGATCGGCGCGCAGGGGCTCAATCTCGGCCTTCGCGACGTCGCCTCCTTGCGGGATGCGGCCGTCGCGCGCGGGACGGAGGATCCCGGCGCGCGGGCGGCGCTCTCGGCCTACGAGCGCTCCCGTGCGCTCGACGTGCGCACCCGCACGATGGGCGTCGACATGCTGAACCGCACGCTGCTGGCCGGCATCCTCCCGGCGGACTTCCTGCGTGGCGCGGGCCTGCACGCGCTCTCCGCGGTCGGGCCGCTGCGGCGGCTCCTGATGCGCGAGGGGGTCACGCCGACGATCGGCACGCCCCAGCTCATGCGCCGCCGCGAGGCCCGCGCCGTGGCATTCTGACCGGATCGCCGACAACGCGACCCGCACCCTCCGCCGCCACCTCCCCGGAGGGGAGGACGAAGGCCGAAGGCCGGAGGGTGGGGAGGGCGGCGAGCCGGCTCGCCCGGCTCTCGGACGGCCCCACCGCCCGTGCTTCGCACGGACTCCTCCCCTCCGGGGAGGACGCAGCCCGGAATCAGCCGGGCAGCGCCGCGCGGGCGGCGGGCAGCATGCCGTCGCGGGTGATGCGCGCGAGGTCTTCCGCAACGGTGCGGGCGAAGTCGTCGTGGCGGGCGAGCGCCGGCGGGAAGATCGCCTCGAGCGCGAGCAGCGCGCGGGCGCGCTCCCCGGGGTCCGAGCCGGCCCGCGCGAGCGTCGCGCGCAGCGTGTCGGCGAGCGGGTCCGAGAGCGGCAGGTCGGCGCCGGCTTCGTCGCGGCCGTCGAGGAAGCGCATCCAGGCGGCCACCGCGAAGGCGCAGGTGCGCCAGGGCAGGCCCCGCTCCAGCGCCTCCAGCGCCGGCTCGACGAGGCGCGGCGGGAGCTTTTGGCTGCCGTCCATGGCGATCTGGACCGTGCGATGGGCCAGCGCCGGGTTGGCGAAGCGCGCGCGCAGGTCGCGCTGGTAGGCGTCGAGATCGATGCCGGGGACCGGGGCGAGGGTGCGCGCGACGGCGCTCTGATGCGCGACGACGAGGGCGCTGAGGGCCTCCTGCCTCATCACGTCTCGCACGAAGGCGAGCCCGGCGACCGCGCCCGTGTAGGCGATGAGCGAGTGCGCGCCGTTGAGGAGGCGCAGCTTCATCGCCTCGTAGGGCCGCACGTCGGCGGCGAGGATCGCGCCCGCCGCGTCCCAGGCGGGGCGGCCGGCGCAGAAGCGGTCCTCGATCACCCATTGCGTGAACGGCTCGGTCTCGGTCGCCGCCGCGTCCTCGAAGCCGGTCAGGCGGCGGGCGTCGGCGAGGGTCTCCTCGGTGGAGGCGGGGGTGATGCGGTCGACCATGGTCGAGGGGAAGGGGACCTCGGCGGCGATCCAGGCGGCGAGCTCGGGGTCGACGCGCGCGGCGAACTCCCGCACCAGCCGGGCGAGCACGGCGCCGTTCTCGGGGAGGTTGTCGCAGGAGAGCGGCGTGAAGGGCGCGATCCCGGCCGCGCGCCGGCGCGCCAGCGCATGAACGATCCAGCCGACGGCGGTGCTCGGCGCCTCGGGTGACGCGAGATCGGCGGCGATGTCCGGGCGCGCGGCGTCGAGACCGCCCGTCGCGGGATCGAGCCCGTAGGCTTTCTCGGTGACGGTGAGGCCGACGATGCGCGTCTGCGGCGCGGTCAGGAGAGCGCGGGTGCGCTCCGGGTCGCACGGTGCGGTGACGACGGCGGCGAGGGCGCCGATCACCCGCGCGCGCGGGCCCTCGGGACGGCGCTCGATCAGCGTGTAGAGCCCGTCCTGCGGCGCGAGCGCCTCCTCGGCGTCGGGCCGGCGCAGGCCGATCCCGGCGATGCGCCAGTCGCCGCCGGCGGCGGCGAGGGCGTCGTCCGTGTAGACCGCCTGGTGCGCCTTGTGGAACGCGCCGACGCCGAGATGCACGATGCCGACGCCGTGCGCCGCGCGATCGTACGCGGGCTTGGCGACCGCTGCGGGAAGCACGGCGAGCGCCGCCTCGGTGAGCCTCGTCATCGGGTTCCTCCGTCGCTCGACAGCCGGTGCGTCAACGCCTTGGCCACGCCCCGCAGCTCGGCGAGCCCGCGCAGGCGGCCGATCGCCGGGTATCCCGGCTGGCTCGGGCGCCTGAAGTCGTCGAGCATGACGTGCCCGTGGTCGGGGCGCATCGGGATGATCGGGTGCGGATCGCCCGCCGCGCGCCGGCGCGCCTCCTCGTCGAGGAGCGCGGCGATCACCGCCACCATGTCGACGTCGCCGTCGAGATGGTTCACCTCGGCGAAGGAGCCGTCCGGCGCGCGGGAGACGTTGCGCAGATGCGCGAAGACGATCCGCGGGGCGAGTGTGCGGGCCATGGCCGGCACGTCGTTGTCCGCCCGCGCGCCGAGCGAGCCCGTGCAGAAGGTGACCCCGTTCGCGGGGCTGTCGACGGCGGCGAGCATCGCGCGATAGTCGGCGAGCGTCGAGACGATGCGCGGCAGGCCGAGCAGGGGGAAGGGCGGATCGTCCGGGTGGCAGCACAGCCGCACGCCGGCCTCCTCCGCGGCGGGCACCACCGCCTCGAGGAAGGCGAAGAAGTTCGCCCGCAGCCGCTCCGGCCCGATCGCGTCGTAACGGGCGAGATGAGTGCGCACGCCCTCGACGTCCCAATGCTCCGCGGCGCCCGGGAGGCCCGCCAGCACGTTGTCGGCGAGCGCGCGCTTCGCGTCCTCGCCCATCGCGGCGACGCGGCGCGCGGCCTCCTCGCGGATCACCTCCGGATAGTCCTCGCCCGCGCCCGGGCGGGCCAGCAGGTGCAGGTCGAAGGCGGCGAAGTCGATCGCGTCGAACACCATGGCCGTGGCGCCGGTCGGTGTCGCGCGGGCGAGGTCGGTGCGCGTCCAGTCGAGCACGGGCATGAAGTTGTAGCAGACGATGCCGATGCCGGCGCGCCCGAGCGCGGCGAGGGTCTGCCGGTAGGCGTGGAGATGCGCGCGCCAGTCGCCCGTCTGCGTCTTGATGTCCTCCGACACCGGGACGCTCTCGACGACGGCCCAGTGCAGCCCCGTCGGCCGCCCGTCGGGACGCGTCGCGATCATCCGTTTGCGCGCGGCGATCTCCGCGTCGGACCAGGCGATCCCGGTGGGGACGTGGTGCAGCGCGCTCACGATCCCCGTCGCGCCCGCCTGGGCGATGTCGCCGAGGCTCACGACGTCCGTCGGACCGAACCAGCGCCAGCTTTCGAGCATGGGTGAAATCCGCTCTTCAATCGGTTGAAACGGCTTCGAGGTTGTAGGCGCGTCGCGCGAGGCCGACCGCCAGCTCCTGGGCCAGCGGCTCCGCCTCGTCGCGGTGGAGAACGCCCTCGCAGACCATCTCGGCGAGGAGCCCGCACTCGATGCGCCGGGACATGTCGTGGCGCGCCGGCAGCGACAGCAGCGCGCGGGTGTCGTCGTTGAAGCCCGCGTGATTGTAGAAGCCGGCGGTCTCCGTCACGAGCCGGCGGTGCCGGCGCATGCCCTCCGGTGCGTCGAAGAACCACCAGGCCGGGCCGATCAGCAGCGACGGATAGGCGCCGGCGAGCGGGGCGACCTCGCGGGCGAGCGTCGTCTCGTCGAGGGTGAAGAGGATGATCTTGAGCCGCTCGGCGAAGCCGTGGCGCTCGAGCAGCGCGTGGAGGCCGCCGGTCCAGTCCACCTTCAGCGGCATGTCGAAGCCCTTGTCGCGGCCGAAGGCCTCGAAGATCGCGCCGGAATGGTTGCGCCTGGAGCCGGCGTGGATCTGCATGACCAGCCCGTCCTGCGCCGACATGCCCGCCATCTCGGTGAGCATCTGCGCGCGGAACAGCGCGGCGTCCTCGGGTGTCAGCGCGCCCGCCAGCGCGCCGGCGAGGAGCTTCTGGCAGGTCTCGGGGTCGAGATCCGCTGTCGTGGCGGTGGGAGGGCCGTGGTCCGTCGCCGTCGCGCCGAGGTCGGCGAAGACGGCGCGGCGCTGGCGCAGCGCGTCGAGGTAGTCGCCCCAGCGCGCCACGTCGGCGCCCGTGAGCCGGCGCAGCTCCGTCATCGACGCCGGGAAGGCCTCGTGCTCGGGGTCGGTGACGGCGTCGGGGCGGAAGGTCGGGATCACGCGCCCGCCCCAGCCGCTGTCGCGGATGGCGCGGTGATGGTCCAGCGTGTCGGTGGCGCCGTCCGTCGTGGCGATCACCTCGATCCCGAAGCGCTCGTAGAGCGCGCGCGGGCGAAAGGCATCGTCGGCCAAGCGCTCGTTGATGGCGTCGTAGGCCCAGTCGGCGGTCTCGGCGGTGAGCCGCTTCTCGAGGCCGAGCACCTCGTGAAGCGCGTGGTCGAGCCACAGGCGCGAGGGCGTGCCGCGGAAGAGGTCGTAGTGCGACGCGAAGGTCCGCCAGCCCTCCCGCGGCGACGCGACCGGAATGCCGCGGTCGCGCTCGGGCGCGATGCCCAGCGCCTCGTAGGGCACGCCCCGGCTCTGGAGCATGCGGACGAGGTAATGGTCGGGCCACAGCAGCAGCTCGGCCGCGTCCCGGAAGGGCTCGTTCGTCGCGAACCAGGCGGGATCGGTGTGGCCGTGGGGGCAGACCAGGGGGAGGTCGCGCACGCGCGCATAGAGCTCGCGGGCGAGGCCGCGGGCGGGCTCGGCGATCGGCAGGAGGCGATCCGGGTCGAGGAGGGGTGTCGTCATCGGGGCGGCTCCAGGAGGTGGGGGAGGGCGCGCTCCCAGTCGTCGCGCGTGAGTTCGTGAGGGCCGGCGCGCAGGTGCCAGCCGAGCGGGCCGACGGTGAACGCCGCACCCGCGACGAGGGGTGCGTCCGCGTCGATCTCGGGGACGTCGCAGCCGAGCGCCCGCCAGGCGGGCGCCGCGGCGATCAGGCCGGCGCGCTCGCCGGCGGGATCGGCCCAGGAATCCTCCGTCGCGCTCGCGGCGTAGACGCGTCGCGGGGCGACGGCCGCGAGGAGGTCCGGCTGGTCGACCCCGTCGGGCGGGTGCGGATCGGCGGCGAAAGCCGGCGTCACCCAGTGCGGGAAGCGCGCCGCGAGCGCGTCCGGCGTCTCGCCACGGCGGATGGCGGAGGGCCGCACGCCGAGGCAGCCGGAATTGTTGGCGAAAACGCCGGCGATGCGCGTGTCGTGGGCGGCCGCGAGGAGCGCCGCCTTGCCGAGCCGCGAATGGCCGGCGACGACGATCCGCGCCGGGTCGATCTCGGGCCGGGCGAGGGCGACGTCGACGAGGCGGGAATAGGCCCAAGCCCAGAGCGCGAGGGCGCCGGGGGAGTTCCCCTCCGGTGGGAGAGCCGGCATCGGCATCGCGCCAATGCCGATCAGCGGCGCGACCCCGCGTGCGAATGACGCGATCGGGTCGTCGGGCGTGAACGAGCCGTAGCAGGCGAGCAGCAGGCCGCAGCCGGCGGCGTGGAAGAGGTCGCGCGGCCAGCGCGCGGCGTGGCGGCCGCGCATGGCTGGGCGGAGGCGCCCGTCCGGGAAGCCGGCGCTCGTCGCCTCGACGACCGCGTTCGGGTCGACGGGGAAGCCGGGCGCGTCGACGGCGCCCAGCGGTCCGAGGAAGGCGAGGCCGACGACGAGGGGGACGGGCCCTCTCGCATCGGGCGGCAGGAAGAGGGCGCCGTCGACCGTGTGCGTCCGCCCGTCGTGGGACATCGAGAGCGTCAGGATCTCGCCGCCGGCCTCGTGCCAGGGGCGGCGCGCGACGTCGAGCCGTTGCGGAGGAGGGGGGATCTCGCCGTAGACATGGCGCACGAGACGGTCGCGCTTGCCGTCGTCCCGGATGACGGATCTCGCCATCCCGAGCCCTCCCTCACGCGTCGACAGCGAGGTGCAGGGGCGCGCCGGGCGCGGCCGGCGCGCCGTTGAGCACGATCTCGCCGAACCGGCGCCCACCCGCGATCTCGATCTCCAGCGCCTCGTAGGCCGGGCGGAAGGCGCCCTCGCGGCGCGCCTCGAGCGAGAGCCGCTCGCCCTCGACCCGCATCGCGACGCGGATCAGGCACGCGCCGTCCCCGCGCCAATCCGCGGTCTCGCCGTTATCCTCGTAGAGCACCGTCTCGGACGCGCCGTCCGTGCCGGGATGGACGCGCAGGCCCCGCCAGGTCTCGCGCGCGGGGTCGATGCGGGCGAGCTGGCGCGAAAGCGGGATCAGCGCGCCCTCGCGCACCAGCACCGGAAGCCGCCCCAGCGGCGCCTCGACCTCGACCTCGCGCCCGCCCTCGACGCGGGCACCGGTGTGGAAGTCGATCCACGCCGTCCCGGCCGGCAGGGGCACCGCGCGGCGTATCTCGCCCTCGGCGAGGACCGGCGCGACGAGGAGGTCGTCGCCGAGCAGAAAAAGGTCGTCGCGGGTGCCGACGAGCGGGTCGTCCGCAAACAGCGTGAAGAGCGGCTTCACCGCGGGCGTGCCGTCGACGGCCGCGCGCCACATGGCGGTGTAGAGATACGGCATCAGCCGGTAGCGCAGGCGCATCGCCTCGCGCATTTGCGGGACGACCTCCGGGTACATCCACGGCAGGGTGGTGACGCCCGAGGATTTCCACGAGTTCATCACCATGCGCGGCCACAGGCTGCACATCTCGGTGAAGCGCACCAGCAGCTCCGGCGTCGGCTCCTGGCCGAGGAAGCCGCCGACGTCGTGGCCGGTGTTGCCCATGGCCGAGAGGCCCATCGAGAGGCCCTGCGCGATGTTCCAGCGCAGGGTCTTCCAGGCGGTGGTGTTGTCGCCCGTCCAGCTCTGGCCGTAGCGCCCGATGCCGGGCCCGCCGGCGCGGGTGATGGCGTAGGGGCGCCTGCCGGGCGCGACCTCCTGCTGCTCGCGGAAGGAGGCGCGGGTCATCAGGAGCGGCTGGAGCGGGCGCGCGAGCGCGAGGTCGAAGGGCCGTCCGAAGCCGGCGCAGCGCGCGTCCTCGTCCCAGATCTCGTATTCGTTGTTGTCGTTCCAGATCGTGTCGACGCCGATACCGAGGAGCCGCTCGCGCATGCGCCCGCGCCACCAGGCGACGCCGTCCGGGTTGGTGAAGTCGAGATGCGCGCCGGGCCCGTCCCAGAACAGCGAGACCGCCGGCGGCGCGTCCGCCCCGTCGCCGTCCTTCACCAGGATGCCCGCGTCGGCGGCCGGGCCGTAGTCCGGATGGTCGTCGAGGAGGCAGGGCTTGATGTTGGTGACCGTCCGCAGGCCCGCCTCGTGGAGCGCGGCGAGCGTGCCGGCGGGGTCGGGGAACTTCGTCTCGTTCCAGCGGAAGGTGTGGCGCCTGCCGCCGTGGAGCGTGTAGCCCGAGCCGAAGTGGAAGCTGTCGCAGGGCAGGTCGTGGCGCGCGAAGTCGGCGACGATCTCGCGGATGCGCGCGTCCGCGTCCGGCGCGTCCGCGATGCTCATCGAGGTGAGGCCGAAGCCGAGCGCCCACTTGGGCGGCAGCGCCTGGCCGCCGACGAGCTTGTCGATCCTGCGCGCGACGTCGAGCACGGAGGGGCCGAGCACGACCCAATAATCCAGGTCGCCGTCCTCCGCACGGTAGCTGCGGAAGGGCGCGTGGTAATTGTCGATCGTCGCGCCGAGATCGAGGTCCGCCGCGGCGAGGTTGTCGTAGAGGATGCCGTAGGCGGCCCCGGTCTCGCGATCGTCGCAGATGAGGATCGGCGCGACCTTGTAGAGCGGGTCGGAAGTCTCGGCGTCGTAGCCGCAGGGATCCACCGCCTCGAGGCGGAAGCGCCGTCCGGTGCGATCGACCGGGCCGGCCTTGTCGCCGAGACCGTAGTGCCGCTCGGAGGGGCGGCGCGCCATGTGGTGCGCGAAGGCGTTCGTGCGCCGCGAGAGCATGTAGGCGCCGCTCGGCCGGTCCGAGGCGAAGGGCGCGCTCTCGCCGGCGCGGTGGAAGGCGAGGTGGAGCGGGTTCGCGCGGATCGCGACCGCGATGTCGCCGCCCGCGAGGGTGACGACGCCGTCCTCCTGCGCGACATGCGTCGGCGGCGGGGAGAAGCCGTCGAGCGCGTCGCGCGCGCGGCCCTCGTCAGGCGGCTCGAGGCCGTTCGGCGCGATGGTCCAGGTCCGGTCGAGACGCCGGCCCTCGCGGCGCACGAGGGAGACGTGCGCGAGGTCGGGACCCGCGAGGACGATGCGCAGGCGCGCGCCGTGATCGGTCTCGGTCTCGACGCCGTGGGGGATCTCGCGGACCGTGTCCGCGCGCGCGAGGAGCTTCATCGATCGTGCTCGTGGGTCCTGCCGGTGCGTGGATCCTGCTGGCGTCAGTGCGCGGCGGCGACCGCGAGCGCGTCCGCCGGCGCGTGGTCGGCGCCGTGGGCGACGACGCTGCCGTCCGGCGCGAACAGGTGGATGGAGGCCGTGCGGATCGTCAGGCCGACCGAGTCGCCGTGGCGCACGGCGCGCTGGCCCGGCTGGTGGACCGTCACCTGCTCCTGGCCGGCCAGCGTGCAGTAGAGATAGGTCTCGCCGCCGAGCTGCTCGTTGATGTCGACGCTCGCCGGCAGCGCTCCGGATGCCTCGCGCCCGGCGATGTCGACATGCTCGGGGCGCACGCCCAAGGTGACGCGCGTGCCGGGTGCGAGGCCGGGCACGTCGAAGGGCAGCACCAGCCGGTGCCCGCCGTCGAGCCCGATCACGACGCCGCCGGCGACCCGCTCGGCGAGGGCGCCCTCCAGCATGTTCATCTTGGGCGAGCCGATGAAGCCCGCCACGAACCGGTTCGCCGGCCTGTTGTAGAGGTCGAGCGGCGCGCCGCTCTGCTCGACGCGGCCGGCGTTGATCACCACGATCTTGTCGGCGAGCGTCATCGCCTCGACCTGGTCGTGGGTGACGTAGACCATCGTCGCGCGGATCTCGCGGTGGAGCGCGGCGAGCTCCTTGCGCATGGCGACCCGCAGCTCCGCGTCGAGGTTGGACAGCGGCTCGTCGAACAGGAAGGCCTTGGGCTCGCGCACGATGGCGCGGCCGATGGCGACGCGCTGGCGCTGGCCGCCGGAGAGCGCCTTCGGCCGGCGCTTCAGGTAGTCCGTGATGCGCAGCTGCTCCGCCGCCCGGCGCACCCGCCGGTCGATCTCGTCCTTGGGCATGCGGGTGTTCTCGAGCCCGAACGACATGTTCTGGTAGACGGTCATGTGCGGGTAGAGCGCGTAGGACTGGAACACCATGGCGAGCCCGCGGTCGGCGGCGCCCTCGTGGTTGGCGACCTTCCCGTCGATGGCGAGCTCGCCGCCGGTGATCTCCTCGAGGCCCGCGATCATCCGGAGCAGCGTGGACTTGCCGCAGCCCGACGGGCCGACGAGCACGACGAAGGAGCCGTCGTCGACCGTGAGCGAGATGCCGTGGATGACCGCGACGTCGGCGTAGGACTTGCGGATGTCGCGAAGCTCGATCGTGGCCATGTCAGGCTCTCCGGAACATTGTGTGACGCGCCGTCGATGCCGGCTCTCCCCTCTCCCGGGAGTGTGTTCGCTCGGAGAGGGGCCGTGGGTGTGGGGCGTGCAGGACCGTCTCGCCATGGATGCAGCGCTGCCTTTCCGTGCGAGGTCGCCCGACGAAAGGTCCCGCTCGCCCGACGCCCCACACTCCTAGCCCCTCTCCACGAGGGAGAGGGGAATCCTCGTTTGCGCGTGGAGTGCGTGCGTGTGAGGCGAGACGGGCGCTCATCACTTCATCCCGCTGGAGGCGATGCCCGTCGTGATGAAGCGCTGCAGGAAGGCGAAGACGAGGGCGACGGGGAGCAGCGTGACCACGGTCATGGCCAGCACGTAGTTCCATTGCGTGTTGAGCTCGCCCTGGAAGGCGTTGAGCCCGAGCTGGAGCGTGTAGACCTCGGTCTGGTTGAGCACGATGAGCGGCCAGAGGAAGTCGTTCCAGCGCCACATGATCGAGAAGATCGCCAGCACCGCGAGCGCCGGCAGCGACAGGGGCAGGACGATGCGCCAGTAGATCTGCCACTCGCTCGCCTTGTCCATGCGCGCGGCCTCGATCAGCTCCTTGGGCAGCGTGAGCATGTATTGCCGCAGGAGGAACACGCCCGTCGGCGTCGCCGCGCCGGGGATGATGACGCCCCACAGCGAGTTGACCATGCCGAGCGAGGCGACCACGACGTAGGTCGGCACGAGCACGATGGTGATGGGGATCATCAGCGTGGAGATGATGAAGCCCATCGCCAGGTTGCGGCCCTTGAACTCGTAGATCGAGAGCGCGAAGGCCGCCATCGAGTTGATGACGAGCGTGATCATCGTGGCGATCACGGTGACGAAGACGGAGTTCCACAGGTAGCGCCCGAAGTCGAACTGCTCGAGGGGCGTCGTGTAGTTCTCCGTGGCGAGCTGGAACGCGCGGATCGGCTCGCGGGCCTCGATCGGCACGGAGATGCGCTCGTCCGGGTCGGCCGGGTCGATCATCGTCGAGACGATGCCGATGCGGCGCACCTCGGCGAGCTCGCGCACGCTGCCGTCCTCCATCGTGACGCGGAAGAGGGGGAGGGGGCGCGGGCTGCCCTCGACCTCCACCGTGACCTGCGAGAGCGGCAGGAAGGTCGGCGGGAATTCCTGAAGCCCCGCCTGCGTCTTGAAGGACGAGAGCAGGAGCCAGACGATCGGCCCGAACATCAGGAGGATGCCGAAGGCGAGATAGGCCCAGGTCGCCCAGTCGGTCCAGTGCAGGCGCTTGCCCCCGCGCCGGCGCGTCAGGAAGCCCATCACGACGCCCTTCTGCGGAGCGCGGCCCCGGCCCGTGGTGGATGCGGCGGTCTCGGTGGTCATGGTTCTCCTCCGAGCCCGGTCAGGCCGCCCCGTCGCGCCGGCGCGCGAGGGCGAGCTGGGTGATGGTGAGCGCGAACAGGACGACGCCGAGGACGACGGAGGCCGCCGAGGCGAGGCCGAAGTTCTGCACCCGGTTGGCGAAGCCGGTGTTGTAGATGTACTGCACCAGGAATTGCGTCGCCGTGCCCGGCCCGCCGCCGGTGAGCACGTAGACCTCGTCGAAGATCTGGACGGCGCGGATCAGCGCGAGCACGAGGACGACGAGGAGGTTCGGCCACAGCAGCGGCAGCGTGATGCGCCAGAAGGCACGCCAGCGGCTGGTGCCGTCCATCTCCGCCGCCTCGTAGAGGTCCGGCGGGATCGCCTGCAGGCCGGCCAGCAGGATGAGCGTGTAGAAGCCCATGTGCGCCCAGACCGAGACGAAGACCGACCAGAACATCGCCCAGTTCGCGTCCGCGAGCCAGAGGATGCGGTCGAGCCCCATCTCGAGCAGCATGGCGTTGAGCAGGCCGTCGCGCAGCAGGATCCACTTCCAGATCAGCGCCACGACCACCGGCGAGAGCAGGACGGGGAAGAAGAAGACCGCGCGGAAGAAGCCGCGGGCGCGGATCTCCTGGTTGAGCACGAGGGCCGTGACGAGCGCGAACAGCACCATGAACGCGACCTGGAAGGTCACGAAGGTGATCGTGTTGTAGACGCCGCGCCAGAAGCGGTCCTCCCGGCAGGAGGTCGGGTCGATCCAGCTGCCGCAGTCGAACAGGAAGCCGTACTGCTCGGCGCCCACGAAGGGCCGCTCGGAAAGGTAGAGGTCGGTGCCGCCGGTGACGGAATAGCCGAGGTTGATGAACAGCGGCGTGATCACGAAGACGCCGAAGAAGGCGAGGTTCGGCAGGAGGAAGAGGTAGGGCATGCGCCCGATGCCGAGCACGCGCTGGAGCGCGGCCATCGGCGGCTCGAACAGGCGCATGAGCGCGGCCCACAGGACGCCGAAGCCCGCGCCGGCGAGCTCCTTGAGGCTGCGGCGCTCCTCGACGGGCGCCCGCCCGGTCGACGCGTGCGACATCGGTCCCTTTCGTCCTTCACCGAGAAGAGGGGGCCGTCGGCGGAGCGGGCTCCGCCGACGGCATCGATCGCGACGCGCTCAGCGCGCGGCTTCGGTGAGCTGGTTCTCGATGTCGGACTCGATGCGCTCGAAGGCGTCGTCGAGGGACATCTCGCCGCCGATCGCCTCGGAGATGCGCGCGATGGTGGCGTTGAACACGATCCGGTTGTTGGTGTAGCCCTGCAGCGCATAGGCGGCCGCGGCGACCTTCGGCACCTCCGCCGCGAACGTCTGCAGCGCATGCTCCGCGAGCGGGTTGTCCGTCTGGAAGTCGATCGCGGTGGGGTTCAGCTGCAGGTGACCGGGCAGGAAGAGCGTGCGGCCGGCGAACTCGGCGATCACGTCGGGGGAGGAGAGGTACTCCATCACCCGCGCGACCGCTTCCGGATGGTCGGTGTCCTTCAAGGCGACCAGCGCCGCGCCGCCGGGCATGCCGGAGCAGGCGGCCGGGCCGCAGGGGTTGGGGACCGCCCACCAGTCGAAGTCCTGGCCGATGTTCTGGGCGAACTGCCCGATCTGCCAGGAGCCCGAGTAGTAGAACACCGTCTGCGCGTTGACGAATTCCTGGTTGGCCGGGACGTAGGTGCCGCCCGAGCCCGCGACGAAGATGTCCTTCGCCATCGTGCCGTCCTGGTGCCAGTCGTAGAGCATCTGCGCGAAGGTCCGGAAGCCCTCGTCGACGACCGCCGGCTCGCCCGCCTCGTCGAAATACGCCGCGCCCATCGAGATCGCCGGGCCGGCGATGCGGTGGCCGGAGCGGTCGATGGCGATCGGGATCTGCACGCCGGTCGCCTCGGCGACCTTGCGCGAGGCCTCGGCCCAGTCCGCCCAGGTCGCACCGGCGCCCGGCAGCTCGACGCCGGCCTGCTCGAACAGGGTCTTGTTGACGAAGGGGCCGGTGACGGTCAGCTGCGTCATGTAGCCGTGGATCGCGTCCTCGTTGCCCGGGACGCGCAGCCAGTTCAGGAACGGGCCGAAGCTCGCCTCCCAGTACTCCGGGTCCTCGAGATGGGGACGCAGGTCGAGATAGTACTGGGCGAGGCCGCCCAGATCGGTGACGCGGGCCATGTCCGGGCCCTCGCCGGCGGCGAGCTGTACCGGCAGCGACTCGAGGATCGCCTGGTAGGCCACCGTGTCGATGACGACGTCGATGTCGGGGTTGGCCTCCTCGAAACGCTCGACGAGGTCGGCGAGCACCTCGCCCTCGTTGCCGTCGTTGTACCAGGCGATGCGGACCTGCGTCTGCGCGGCCGCGGCGCCCGCCGTGAGCGCCAGCGCCGCCGCGCCGGTCATGAGCGTGGTGATCAGCTTCGTCATGGGTCTCCTCCCGATGGTCTCCGGGCGTTCCGCGCCCGCGCCGTCTCGCCCGTCGCGTGCCGACGGGAAGCCGTCTCACGCGATCGGATCAGCTCATCGTGTCGGGTGGATGTCAGTGCGGGATCGCACGGGCCTCGAGCCCTTGCGTCCTGCCCTCGGCCTCCTCCCCGCCGGTCTCCTGCCGGCCGTCGCGCCGTGGGCGGAGGCGTTTCGCCGCCGCCCCGACGTCTCGAGTACCGGTATACTAGTGCGCGGCGCCGAAACGTGTCAATCTGCTCCGCACGGCCCGCAACGGCGCCGGTGCGCCCCGACCTTCAGAATCCGACCTTCCAGAGCCCGACCTTCAGAGCCGACCTGCCAGAGCCCGACCCGAGATGAGCGACGTGATCCACGAGACCGAGCTGCGAACCCTGCTGGAGGCCGGCGGCACGCTCGACTTCAGCCGCTCCGCGGCGAGCCAGATCTACGAGTGGCTCTACGCCGCCCTCGTGCGCATGCGGCTGACGCCGGGCATGCGGCTTTCCGAGGTCGAGACGGCGCGTGCGCTCGACGCCTCGCGCACGCCGGTGCGCGAGGCCTTCATCCGGCTGGCCGAGGCGGGGCTGATCGAGGTCCGTCCGCACCGCGGCACGTTCGTGGCCAAGCTCGACCGCAAGCGCATCCTGGAGGCGCGCTTCATTCGCGAGGCGCTCGAGGTGGCGGTGGCGACGCGGCTCGCCGAGGCGGGGCCGGCGCCGGGGGAGGAGGGGGTGCTCGGGCGCTGCCGCGGTCTCGTCGACCGCATGCGGACGCTTGCCGAGGCGCGCGACCAGCTCGCCTTCAACGAGGCGGACGACCTCTTCCACCAGATCCTCGCAACGGCGACCGGCTACGGGCGGATCGCGTCGCTGGTGCGGGCCGAGGAGGCGCACGGCGTGCGCATCCGCGTGCTCAGCCTCGCCGAGGACGCGACCTACGCCCGCATCGTGCGCGAGCACACGGCGATCCTCGACGCGATCGAGGCGCACGACCCGGCGAGAGCGGCGACGGCGGTGCGCGGGCATCTCAACAACATCCACGGCTTCATCGCCGAGGCCGCCGCCGCCCATCCGGACTACTTCACCGACGCGCCCTGAGGAGCGGCCGCCGCCGGGAGGAAGGCCTCGTCGACGGGAACGCGCAGGCCGTTGGCGAGGCGGTTCGTCTCGTTCGCCTTGGCGGCGACGGCGAGGACCTCCATCAGCATGGCGTCGCTCATGCCCTTGGCGCGCGCGCCGGCCGTGTGCGAGTACGTGCAGTACTCGCAATTGTTCGTCGCCGAGACGGCGATGTAGATCAGCTCCTTCGTCAGCGGGTCGAGGGCGCCGGGCGCCATCACCGCCTTCACACCCTCCCACGTGCGCCGCAGGAGCTCCGGGTCGTGCGCCAGCGCGCGCCAGAAGTTGTTGACGAAGTCCGAGCCGCGGGTCGCGCGGATGTCGTCGAAGACCGCCTTCGCCGCGGGGGAGAGGGCGTCGTCGCCGAGGAGGGGGAGGAGGGGCGGGTGTCCGGTCACGGGGCGGCTCCGAGGTCGGCCGGGCGCGTCACAGCACCCGTCGGCGGTTGAGGATGTCCTGCGGGTCGAGCGCCTGCTTGATCGTGCGCATGAGCGCGAGCTCGGGCGCGCTGCGCGAGAGCGCGAGGTAGGCGCGCTTGTTGCGCCCGATCCCGTGCTCCGCCGAGACCGCGCCGCGGTAGTGCGCCACGACGGCGTAGACGCGCTCCTCCACCATCGTCTTGTCGAGGCCCGGCCCGCCGACGACGAGATGGAGGGTCGAATCCGCGATGTGCCCGAAGATCACCGAGAGCGCGTCGGGCCAGTGCGCGCGCGCCAGCCCGCGCAGCTCCTCGACCGCCTCGCCGATGCGGGCGCGGGGGAAGCTCACGTCGAAGGAGGCGAATACGGGGAGCTTGGGCTGGTACTCGTAGGGCGATTCGCGATAGGCCCACAGCCGCGCCCGGTCCGCTTCCGAGCGGGCGAGGACGGCGTCGAGGACGAGCCCGTCCTCGAGCATCGCGCCGAGGGTCTCCTCGAAGCGCTCGCGCCCCGCCGGCCCCTCGCCGGTCGCGGCCTCCACGAGAACGAGGAGCTCGTGCTCCTCGGCGAACGGGGGCGCTAGGCCGACCTCGTCGATGGCCGCACGGACGAACTCGCGCCACATCGCCTCGAAGACGAGGAGCCCGCCGGCGAAGCGCCGCTCGAGCGCCCGCAGGAGCCGGATCGCGTCGGACGCGTCGCGCACGGCACAGATCGCCGTGTGGACGCCCTCCGGGCGCGGCTGCAGCGCCAGCACGACGCGGGTGACGATTCCCAGCGTGCCCTCCGTGCCGATCATCAGCTGCGTCCAGTCGTAGCCCGAGTTGTTCTTCAGCATCTTGTTGAGCGAGGAGACGATCGTGCCGTCGGCGAGCACGGCCTCGAGGCCGAGCACGTTGCGCCGGGTCATGCCGTAGCGCAGCACGTTGTTGCCGCCGGCGTTGGTCGCGACGTTGCCGCCGATCGTGCACGAGCCGCGCGCGCCGAGGTCGATCCCGAGCAGGAATCCCGCCTCCTCGGCGGCATCCTGGAGCGCTTGGAGCGGCGTGCCGGCCCAGGCGGTGAGAGTCGCGGCCTCCGGGTCGATCTCCTCGATGCCGACCAGGCGCTCGAGCGAGAGCGCGACCTCGGCCGCGTGAGGGTGCGCGCCGCCGGCGAGCCCGGTCATCCCGCCCTGCGTGACGACCGGCTGGCCGTGGGCGTGGCAGATCGCGAGCGCGCGGGAGACCTCCTGCGTCGAGCGCGGGAGCACGAGCGCGAGCGGCGGCGTCGGTGCGAGCCCGCTCGCGTCGGCGCGCGCGCGCTCCGAGACGTCGGTGCCGGTGCGCACGGCGTCCGGGCCGAGGGCGGCGCGCAGCGCCTCGATCACGGCGCTCGGCGACGCGGGATTCGTCGAGGGCGAGGGGGCGGGCTGCGGCGAGGTCGGCGCGGGCATCGAGAGGCTCCGTTCGCGGCGCGCGCGATCGCGCCGTGCTGGGCCGACGCCTTCGCCGGGCTGCTCGTACGGAGGCGGGGCCCGGCGCCGAGTCGGCGGATCGAAAGGCATGATCTACCGCGGCCCGCGCCCGTTGTCGCCCGCTCAGGCGGCGCCGCGGGCGGAGAAGTAGGCGCGCTCGGCGGCGCTGATGAAGGATGCCATGCGGTCGCCGGCGACGACCGGGTCGCGGGTGGCGAAGGCGGCGCGGAGGTCCTCGATCCCCTCGAGCACGACCCGGCGTGTCTTGGCGCAGGCCAGCATCTCGCGGCGCACGGTCTGCACGTGGTCGACGAAGCGCGCCAGCGTCTCGGCCAGGCGGACGTTGCGGACGCGGGCGACCCAGGCATCGCGGAAGTCGACGTTGGCGCGGATGAGCCGGGCGACGTCGTCCGCGCGCATCGCCGCCTGCGCCTCCGCCAGTGCGGCGTCGAGCGCCTCCTCCGACGCCGCGTCGAGGTTGCCGGCGGCCAGCGCGGCGGCGCGGGGCTCGAGCAGCTTGCGCACCTCGAACACGTCGCGGACCTCCTGCATCGACAGCGTCGGGAGGGCGAAGCCACGCGAGGTGCCGACGAGATAGCCCTCGTTGACGAGCTGCAGCAGCGCCTCGCGCGCGGGCATGCGCGAGGCCCCGTAGGCGCGGGCGATCTCGACATCGACGAGCCGGTCTTCCGGGTCGAGCTCGCAGCGCCGGACGCGTCGCCGCAGGTCCGCGTAGATGCGCTCCCGGATGCTCTCGCGTCGGCTCGTCTCGTTGCCCGCCATCCTCGATACAATCCCCGCCCTCGACGTTGCCGCATACTGTATTCAGCACGATCCGCGGGGTCAAACCAACGGGAGGGCGATGCCGAATCGCCGACTCGCGTCGGAGGCGATAATCGGGGCATCGCTTCATCCTTGAAATGGATGCAATTCTGAGGGACGATGCACCATAAGGACGGGTCCGGTGCGCGCAGGCGCGCCCGCGCCGCCTTCGGGCCGAAGGGGGTCCGCTGACATGACACGTGTCGCTCGCAGATCCATCGGCCCGCTGCCGTGGCCGGCGCAGGGGATTCCGCCCCGTGCGGCGGGCCGCGCGGCGTCCGCGTGCGCGCCTCGCGAGGCGGACGGGGGGATTGGCGGGCGCCGCGACGGGGGAACGGTCGCCCGAGCGATTCGCGACGCGGCTCCCCGACGAGGCCCGGTGCTGCAGTACCGGATTGCGCTCAACGGTATTCTGCATCTCTTGGCGGCGCGGTGGTCCACCGGGCGTTCACCATGCGGGCGTTTTCCCCATCGAATTCGCGTTGAACATCCGCCGATTGCGAACCTCCGCCCGAGCGAGCACGCCGGGGCGGCTCCGCCGCCCCGGCGTGCTCGGGGTGGCGTTGCGTCGGGAAGCCGCCGTAACGCGCACCACCGGTTGGGGTCGAGGAGCGGCTCGGTACCGGGCGTCCGGGAAGACGAACGTCTCGCGCGCCGAAGTCTCTCCGCCCGCCCGGAGACGACGGGGAATGTGCGACACTGCACTAATACTTGGCGGCTGCAACGTACGCGCAGTGGTGGACCCGTTGTCGGGGCGCAATGGCGCACGATCCGGTCTAGCACTTCGCCCGCCTCGTGCATAAATGGCGATGCAGGAAGAGCGTCCGGCGGCACCCCGTGTCGGGTGAGGGACTTGACGGCGCGCGCGCCGTTTGGTGTCCAAAGAGACGTCGCTGGATCGCTCAAGTATCGCGGCACGCTTCTTCACCCGAAGAAAGTGCCGCGTTTGCCGACATCAGAGGCAACCTTTCGGGCAACTTTTCGGTTACAATCCGGAAACAACACGTCGGGAACCGGCTCATGACACGTTCACCCACTGAAATCGATCGCGAGATCGGCCAGCGCATCCGTCTCGCGCGCAAGCAGGCCAAGCTCTCCCAGAGCGAGCTGGGCCAGGCCATCGGCGTCACCTACCAGCAGGTGCAGAAGTACGAGAACGGCACCGATCGCGTCGCCGCCTCGCGCCTCGTGCAGATCTCGCAGGTCCTGGAGCAGCCCGCCTCCGCGCTGCTCGGCGGCGTCGAGCAGGGTCAGGCGCGCCTGATGGACGAGGACGCGATCGCGCTCGTCGCGCTGTTCAACGAGATCAAGCGCCCGGCGCTGCGCGGCGCCGCGCTCCAGACCGTGAAGAGCCTCGTCGCCGCCGGCAACGAGGTCTGAGCGACACGGGCCGCAGCCGCGTCGTTCGCGGCCGGCAGCCTCCCGGCCGCGCCGCGCGCCGCCGGATCCCGAGCCACGGCCGGCGCCCCGGGCGCCGGCCGCGCCCGTTCTGCGGCGCACGCCGCTCCAGCCGCGCGTTCCGCACGGCGGATCGCCGAACCACCGAGCGCCCGCGGCGTTTCGCCGATGTCATGGCGTGCCATCATCCGTTCACGTTCGGGATCCCGCTCGTCGGCCGCGCGGGCAGCGACGACTTCGCGCGTGTCGAGACCCTGCTGGCGCTCACGCTGCGCAGCATTCTCGCGCAGACCGACCCCGATTTCCGCGTCCTCGTCACGGGCCAGGACCGGCCCGCGACCCTGCCCGACGATCCGCGCGTGCGCTTCGTCGAGGCGGGCTGGCGCGCGGACGCGCCCGATGCGGCCAACAACGACGCCGGCCGCAAGAAGCACGCGCTCGGCGAAGCGGCGATGCGCGACGGCGACGGCTGGCTGATGCTCGTCGACGCGGACGACTGGGTTCCCCGCGACCTCGTCGCGGTGGCCCGCGCCACCGTGGACCCGGAGACGCTCGGCGGCGTCCTCGCGCAGGGCGACATGATCGACTTCGCCACCGGACAGACGGCACCGCTGCCGTTTCCCGGCGTGTTCGAGCGGCCGTTCTACGCGCTGTGCGGCTCGTCGATCGTCGCCCGCCTGCGCCCGGACGATCCGGATCCGCTGCGGCGCAACCCGCTCCACATGCTGCGCGATCACCACGACTGGCCGGAGGCCGCCGCCGCCCGCGGCGCGCGCGTCGTCGCGCTGCCGACGCGCGGCGCGTACCTGGTCGGCACGGCCCAGAACCATTCCGAGCGCTACGGCCCCTTCGCCGCCTGGCGCGCCGATCTCAACGGCGCGCTGCGCCGCCGCGGCCGACCGGTCGACGACGCGCTCCTCGCGCGCTTCGGGCTCGATCGCTCCGCGCTGGCGGCCGCAGGGGGCCTGGCCTCTGCCGGCGAGCCGCCGCGAGCGTGAGCGGAGGCGGGGGACGCGACGGTGCGTCGCTCGACCCGTCGCCGGCCTCGCGCGTTCCCCCGCCTCGTGAACCAGGGAGGCGGTCCATGGAGGACGCACGCAAGCAGGAGATCTATCGCGACTTCGAGGAGGCGGTGAACATGTCGCCCCGGGAACTCGAGGACTGGCTCGAGACCGAGGAGTCGCAGAACGTCGGCTGGACGCACGAGGGCGAGAACGAGGCGGTCGGCCACAAGTCCGGACGGCGCATCGTCGAGATCGCGCGCAAGAAGAAGGCGGAGCTGGCGGACGACGACTACGCGCACATGAGGGCGGTCGTCGGATACGTCCACCGCCACGCGAAGCAGGGCGGCCCGAGCGACGACAAGGAGCACTCGCGCTGGCGCTACTCCCTGATGAACTGGGGGCACGACCCGCTGAAGTGACGCCGACCCCGCCGCACCGGCGACGGCGGCCGGCATGCCGGCTGCGCCGTTCAGGCGGCGGCCAGCGCCTCGCGGATCGCCTGCGCCAGCGCGGCGTCGCGTGCCTCCGGCGTTCCCGCCGCGCCGTAGGCGTCGATCGTCGCCACCATGCGATCGCGGAAGCCGACGGCCGTCGCCTCGCTCAGCGCCTGGTCGGCGTAGAAGTCGCAGAAGGGCTGGGCGAGGCGTGCGAGCACGAACAGCGCGACGGTGTCCGGGTCGCCCGGCTTCGCGGCCCGCGCGAGGCAGGCCTGGATGAACTCCTCGGCGGTGTGGACGCCGAGGGGACCGTCGACGAGGATGCGCTTGACGTCGTCCAGCATGTCTTCTTGCTCCTGAGGATCAGCTCTGCGGGAAGCTGCTCGCCCCGCCGTGCGCCGCCGACCATTCCATCGGGCTGTTGAGGAAGGCCTCGACCTCGTTAAGGGTCTCGGCGGCGAAGTAGCCCTGCTTGCGCGCGACCGCCAGCACGTCCCACCAGGTGGCGAGCGAGTGCATGGTGATGCCGTGCTCGCTCAGCGTCTCCTTGGTCTGCGGGAAAATGTCGTAGTGGAAGATCACGAAGGTGTGCTCCACCGTCAGCCCCGCGGCGCGCAGCGCCTCGCAGAAGCGGATCTTCGAGCGGCCGTCCGTCGAGAGGTCCTCGACCAGCACGATGCGCGCGCCCTCGCGGAAATCGCCCTCGATCTGAGCATCCCGGCCGAAGCCCTTGGGCTTCTTGCGGACGTACTGCATCGGCATGGAGAGCCGGTCCGCGATCCAGGCGGCGAAAGGGATGCCCGCGGTCTCACCGCCGGCGATGGCGTCGAGCGACTCGAAACCGATGTCGCGCAGGATCACGGAGGCTGCGAAGTCCATCAGCGTGTTGCGGATGCGCGGGTACGAGATCAGCTTGCGGCAGTCGATGTAGACCGGGCTCGCCCAGCCGGAGGTGAAGCGGAAGGGCTCGTCGGCCCGGAAATGCACCGCCTGCACCTCGAGCAGCATCTTGGCGGTGAGCTCGGCGATCAGAGCCTTGTCGGTGAAATTCGTCACGGGATCGTCCCTCCATCGGCGCGCGGCGCCTCATCTAGCCGGTGAACGGGGGGACGTCCAACGCCGTATGGCCGTTGCGCACGGCTCATTTCGCGCGATCCACCAGCGTCTTCCCGAGCCGGCTCATGACGCCGACGGCGACCATCAGGTCGTCGACCTCCATGTGCTCGTTCGGATTGTGCGATCCCTTGGTGTTGCGCACGAAGATCATGCCGCTCGGCACGCCCGCCTGGGCGAACACGGCGGCGTCGTGCCCCGCGCCGCTCGGCACCGTCTCCGCGGGCAGGCCCTCGCCCTCCATCTCGGCGAGGATCGCCTGGAGGATCGCCGGATCGAGGCTCGCCGGGGCGGAGCGCACCGGCTCGTCGAAGTGGAAGCGCACGCCGCGATCGCGCTCGATCGCCCGCGCTTCCGCGTGGGCGAGGCGTTCCACGGCCTCGAGCGTGCCGGCGTCGAGGCTGCGCGCCTCGAAGCTGAAGGAGACCTCGCCGGGGATGCGCGACATGGCGTGGTGGGCGGCGTCCGTCTGGACGATGCCCGTGGTCAGCACGAGGTCGCCGCCGTGCTGCTGGATGGTCGCCCAGTGCTCGTCCATGCGCATGACGAGCTCGCACATGGCGAAGACGGCGTCGCGCCTCAGCCAGCGCGGCACGGCGCCGGAATGGCCGGCCTCGCCGAGGCAGCGGATCTCGCGGTGGCGGATGTTGCCGCGGATGCCGGTGACGCCGGCGACGGGCCACTTGCGCTCGACCAGGACGGGGCCCTGCTCGATGTGGAGCTCGACGAAGAAGGCGAAGGCCTTCGGGTCGACGAGCGGCTCGCCGGCGGCGATGCGCTCGACGGGAAGGCCCGTCTCGCGCATGGCGTCGGCGAGCGTGCCGACGCCGTCGCGGCGCCTGGCCTCGAGCGCCGCGCCGCCGAGGCGGCCGAACAGGGCGAGCGAGCCCATGTAGGCGCGCCCGAACCAGGCGCTCTCCTCGCCGCGCAGCGCCAGCACCCGCAGCGGCACGCGCCCCGCGCTGGTGCCGTCGCGGACGTTGGCGAGCAGCGCGAGGAGGCCCGCGACGACGCCCGCGAGGCCGTCGTAGTTGCCGCCTTCCGGCACGGTGTCGACGTGCGAGCCGAGATAGCCCGCCCGCGCCGCCGGATCGGTGTCGCCGGGGGCCGCGATCACGAGGTTGTCGCCGGGATCGCGCCAGGTCTCGAGGCCGTGGGCGCGGGCGGTCTCCTCGAGATGGGCGAGCATCCGGCTCTCGACGGCGCTGTAGGCGGGGCGCGAGAGGCCGACGCGGTCCGGCGACAGCGCGGCCGCGTCCGTGAAGAGGCGCTCGGCCAGCGCGCGCAGATCGAGGCTCGCGAGATCGACGGCCGTCGCAGCGGGATCGGTGCGCAGGTTCATGCGTGTGCCTCCAGAGCCGCATCACCGATCATGTCGCGCTCCGCCTGGGTGAGGTCGAGGGAGCCGATCACGTCCTCGATCCGTGCGATGCCGTTGGCGCGACAATGGTCCTCGAGATCGTCGATGACGTCCACGAGGGCGCTCGGGTGAATGAAGGAGGCGGTGCCGACCTGCACTGCGCGGCAGCCGACGATGAGGAACTCGAGCGCGTCCTTCGCGGTGGCGATGCCGCCGCAGCCGATCACCGGGATGGTCGCGGCCCGCGCGCATTGGTAGGCCATGCGCAGGATGATCGGCTTCACCGCCGGCCCGGAGAGGCCACCCATGACGTTGCCGAGGCTCGGGCGACGGGTGTCGACGTCGACGCTCATGGCGAGGATGGTGTTGGCGACGACGAGGGCGTCGGCGCCGCCCTCCTCGGCCGCCTGTGCCACCGCGCCCACGTCGCCGGCGTTCGGCGTCAGCTTCGCCCAGAGGGGAAGGGCGGTCGCGTCGCGCAGGCGCCGCACGATCTCGCGCGTGCTCTCCGGGCGCATGGCGAAGGCCTTGCCGTCGTCCTCGAGGTTCGGGCAGGAGATGTTGATCTCGATCGCCGCGACGCCGGCCACGCTCACCGTGCGGGCGAGGTCGGCGAAGGCGTCCGGCGTGTTCGCCGAGATCGAGACGACGAGGGGCGGGCGCCATTGCGCGAAACGCGGGATGACGTCCCGCACGAAGGCGTCGGCGCCCTTCGACGGGATGCCGATCGAGTTGAGCATGCCCCTCGGCACTTCCGACACCCGCGGCGTCGGGTTCCCCAGCCGCTTGTCGGGGGTGATCGTCTTCGTCACGAAGGCGCCGAGCCGCTCGAAATCGAAGATGCCGGCCTGCTCGAGGCCGAACGTGCCCGACGCCGGCATGACGGGGTTGGCGAGCGCGAGCCCGCCGCAGGAGACGGAGAGGTCGATCATGCCAGCGCCTCCGCGAGCGGGAACACCGGCCCCTCGCAGCACACGCGACGGTGCACCGTCTCGCCGTTCTCCCGGAAGGGCCGGACGCAGCAGAAGCAGACGCCGACGCCGCAGGCCATCTGCTGCTCGAGCGCGACCTCGCCGAACAGGCCGTGGCGCGCGGCGACGCTCTGGGCGAGGCGCGTGAGGCGGCTCGAGCCGCAGACGTATAGCGCTCCGCAGCGCCCCTGCGCGACGAGGTCCTCGAGCAGCCCCTCGACGTGCGGGACGGCGGAGGTGCCCTCGGAATCCGTCACCGTGAGCACGTCGGCCCCGGCGATGCGCATCTCCTCGACCGACATCAGGAGCTCGGGCGCCCGTGCGCTCAGGACGGCGGTGACCCGGTGGCCGTTCTCGCGGGCGAAGGGCACGAGGGGCCCCATCGTGGCGAGGCCGACGCCGCGGCCCAGCAGCACGATCGGCGCCGTGTCGGCGGGGAGCGTGAAGCCGATGCCGAGCGGGCCGAAGATGTTGAACCCGTCACCGGGCCACAGCCGCGCCATCGCCGCGGTGCCGGTGCCGGTCACCTTGTAGAGGAAGCCGACGCGGTTTCGCTCCGGCTCGACGCGGTAGACGCTCATCGGCCGGCGGAAGAAGGGCTCGAGCCCGTCGCCGCCCGGGCAGAGCAGGTGGTAGAACTGGCCCGGTCGCGCGTGGGGCACGCCGTCGGGCAGGTCGAGCGAGAGGTAGCGGTACTCGTCGTTGACGCAGACGTGCTCGCGCACCAGCGCCTCGATCTCCAGGGGGCGCCCCGGCACCGGGCGCGCGGGCGCCGCCGGGGGAACGACGTCGGGATCGAGCATGGGCATCATCATGGGAAGCGCTCTCCTCAGCCGAGGATCAGCCTGGGGAAGAAGGTCGAGAGCTGGGGCACGTAGGTCACGACCATCAGGGTCGCGAGGTTGATCAGCACGAACGGCCAGACGCCCGCGATGATGGTCGCCACAGGCTTCTCGAGGGTGGAGGACGCGACGAAGATGTCGAGCCCGAAGGGCGGCGTGATCATCCCGATGCAGATGTTCAGGGACACGATGAGCCCGAAATGGACGGGATCGATGCCGAAGGTCATCGCCACCGGATAGAGTGCGGGCACGAGCACCAGCAGCGCCGAGTTCGGGTCGATGAACATGCCGGCGACCAGGAACAGCAGGTTGACGATCATCAGGAAGACGATCCAGTTCGCCTCGATCGCCTGCATGAAATCGATCACGAGCCCTGGCAGCTGGGCGAGGGTGATGAAGTAGGACACGAGGCTCCCCATCCCCAGCAGGATGAAGATCACCGTGTTGGTCACCGCCGCGCGGCCGGCGACGCCGAAGAGGCCGGCGAAGCTCAGCTCGCGATAGACCACCGCCTCGACGAAGACCGCGTAGACGACGCTCACGGCCGCGGCCTCCGTCGGCGTGAAGATGCCGCCGTAGATGCCGCCGAGGATGATCACCGGCAGCCCCAGCGCCCAGCCGGCGGCGCCCGCTGCGCGCACCCGCTCGCGCAGCGACGGCGCGGGCGTCGCCTGGCGGCCCATGCGGTAGCTGTCCCACATCACGTAGAGCGCGAAGGCGAAGGCCAGCACGAGGCCGATGACGAGCCCGCCGGCGAAGAGCCCCGTGATCGAGGTGCCCGTGAGCCAGCCGTAGATGATCAGCGTGATCGACGGCGGGATGAGAAGCGCCGTCTCCGCCGAGGAGACGATGAGGCCCAGCGCGAAGCGGTCCTTGTAGCCCGACTTGATCAGCTCGGGGTACATGATCCGCCCGAGCGCCGCGACGGTCGCCGGCGCCGAGCCCGAGACCGCGCCGAAGGCGGCACAGGCGCCGATCGTCGTGTGGCCGATGCCGCCGGCGCGGTGGCCGAGGAAGGCCTTCACCAGCGTCGTCAGGTCGCGCGCGATGCGCCCGCTCGCCATCAGCTCGGCGGCGAAGATGAAGAAGGGGATCGCGAGCAGCGTCGAGTGGTTGATGCCGCCGACGATCTTCTGACCGATGACGATGTCCGGCAGGCGGTCGAACCAGATCTCCTTGATCATCAGCCCCGGCAGCCCGAGCACGAGCAGCATCTCGAAGCCGAGCACCAGGAGGAGGATCGCGAGGGCGAAGAGCGCGGCGACGATCATGACGGGCGCTCCGGATGCTCGTGCTCGAGGGCCCGGTCCTGGATGCCGAGCAGGCCCGCGAGGTAGCGCAGCGCGAGCAGCGCGAAGCCGACGGGAAGGGCGAGGTAGAGGATCGCCGTCGTGAGCCCCAGCGTCGGGCTCACCTGGCCGGTGCCGAGCACGAGGCGCGTGATGTCCCAGCCGAACCAGACGATGGCGAGCGAGAAGGCGAGGCCGACGGCGTCGATCGCCCGGCGCACCATGCGGCGGGCGCGCTGCGAGAAGGTCGCCAGCAGCGAGGTCATCGCCACGTGCTTGCCCTGCTCCAGCGCGAGGCCGAGGCCGAGGAAGACCATCCACACCATCAGCCAGCGCGTGGCCTCGTCGACCCAGGCGAGCTCGCGATAGAGCTCGTCCGAGACCTCGCGCACGAGGACGGCGCCGCTGTAGAGGAGCGTCATGGCGATCATGAGCGACGCGAGGAGCACCCGCTCCACCGTCGCGATCGCCCGCAGGAGCGCGATCACGGGTCTTGGTCTCCGGCTGGGGGCCTCGCGTCCGAGGCTCCCCTGTTCAGGCTTCCATGGCGGTGAACGGTCCCGACGCGCAGTGCGGCGGAACCCTGCAGCCCCGCGTCGACGACCGGGCTCGCGCCGAAGGTCGACGTCGGCTCTCTCCTCCCCCTACAGGGAAGGAAATGGACCCGCCCCGATCCCGAGAACGCTCCGGGAAGACGCTCGTCGTGCGCCGCGAACGGCGCAGGACGATGCGCGAAGCGACACGCCCGCGGGAGTGGGGAGGGCGTCGGACATGCCGGCGATCACTCGCCGGTCACGTCCGCGTACTGGTCCTCGTAGACGTCGACGATCGCCTGTCCCGCGTCGCCGGCCAGCCCGAGATAGGCGTCGCGGGCGCGGGGATACATGGCCTCGCGCAGGGTGGCGCGCTCCTCGTCGGTAAGCTCGCGCACGTTCATGCCGGCTTCCGTGAGGCGCTCGAGAGCGGCCTGCTGGGACGCCTCCTTGATCTCCTCGACCTGCGGGCGGACCTCGTCGAAGGCGGCGACGATCACGTCGCGGTATTCCTGCGGCAGCGAGGCCCACCAGCCCGGGTTGAACAGGACGATGTCCTCGTTGGCGCCGTGGCCGGACACGAGCAGGTTGTCCTGGACCTCGTTGTACTTCATCGTGGCGATCGTATCGAGGGCGTTCTCCTGCCCGTCGACCACGCCCGTCTGCAGCGCGGTGTAGAGCTCACCGAAGGGGAGCGCCACGGCGGAGGCGCCGACCGCGTTGAACTGCTCGATCAGCACGGGCGAATCCATCACGCGGAAGCGCTGGCCCTCGAAGGCGTCGACGCCCTCGAGCGGCTTGTTCGAGGTGAAGCTCTTGCGTCCGTTCGGCCAAATGGCGATCGCCTCGAAGCCGCGCGGCTCGAAGCTGTCGAGCACGGCCTGGCCGAAGGCGCCGGTGCGCAGCGCGTTCGCCTGCTCGCGGTCGGCGGGGTAGACGAACGGCACGTCGAGGATCGACACCGCCGGGTTGAAGCCCGCCAGGAAGGCGGCGGGGGAGACGGTGCCCTCGATGACGCCGAGCTGCACGCCCTCGTTCATCTCGCGCGCCTGGCCGAGCTGGCCGGCGGGATAGAGCTGGAACACGACGGCGCCGTCGGTGCGTTCCGCCACGAGGTCGGCGACCATCTCCAGGCCCTGGTGCCGCGGCTGCTGGGGCGACTCGAGATGCCCGATGCGGGCGGTGAATTCCTGGGCCGCCACGGAGCCCGACATCGGGCCGGCGACGACGGCGGCGGCGAGGCCGGCCGCGAGAACGAGTGTGCGCCTTGAGATCATCGAGGGTGTCCCCTTGTTTCTTCCGCTCCGGAAGTACCTAGGGAAGAGCCTCGCCGCGCCCCTGTCAACAGAAAAGTCTCAAAAATGAGACGCGCGCTGCGCGTCTTTTAGGCAGGCTCGACGCCGTGGCGCGCGACGAGCGCCCGCAGGTGCGCGAGCGCCGCGTCACCCCGGAGCGCGCTGGCGCGAAGCCGCGCGGCGATCTCCTCGTGCAGCGCCATCGGCTCGGGCGCCGAGGTGATCAGCGCGACGCCGAGGCTGACGTTGGGCTGCTCGCCGAGGCGGAACGGCGAGATGGCGAGGACCGAGCGGTCGGGCTGACGGAAGATCTGGAACGTCGTCGCCGGCGTCGGCTCGAGCACGATTCCGATCTCGACGTTCGCCGGCGGGTCGGCCACGAGCGCCGCGATGTGCTCCACCTCCCGCCGCGCTTCCCGGCGACGGCGCAGGATCGTCGCCTCGTCCAGGTCGTAGCGCCCCACCGCTCCGTGGGCGAGGAAGCGCTCGATGTCGGAGGAGGAGATCAGGCTGACGATGGCGGGCTTCGCCGCGCGGAACCAGGCCTTGCGCTCGCGCAGGACCGTCAGCAGCGTCTCCAGCGCCGCGCCGTCCTTGTCGCCCGCGCCGCGTCCCGCGCGTGGTCCCTCCCGCAGAACCTCCGCCAGCATGGCGTCGTAGGCGTCCGACGTCAGGAGGTAGGAGACCGGCCCGAACAGCCCGACCACCTCGTGGGAGGCCTCCTCCAGCTGGCGCATGCGCTCGAAGAAGGCCACCGCCGTCGGCACGTACTCGATGCCGGCGCCGAGCAGGCTCGCGAGCGAGGTGTCGAGCACGTCGGCGATGCCGGCCAGCGTCTCGATCTTGGGGATCTGGCCCTGCTCGGCGCGGTAGAGCGCTGCGCGCGAGATTCCGATGCGCGCCGCGACGTCCTCCGGCGTCAGCCCGCGGCCCATGCGGAAGGCGCGCAGGCGCGCGCCGACGTCCGAGAGGCGGATGCGCTGGCTCGGCTCGGCGGCGGGGGCGGGATCGGTGGCGTCCGTGACGGCGCGCCGGTCGGGGCCGGGAATCGGGGCGTCTCCATCTCTCGTTTCGCGGCGATCCTGGCCGCAGCCGCGTGCGGGGGCAAGCCGTCGCCCGTCGGGGAAATCGCGGCCCGCCCGGCGGTTTTTCCGAATTGCCGAGCGGCGCCGGAGGGCGTAGGTCCGGTCTCCCGCGCAGGGCGCGCGGGGAGGACGGAGGGACGCATGCGCACGATCACGATCCGCCAGCCGGCCGACATGCACGTCCACTTCCGCGACGGCGCCATGCTGCGCACCGTCGTGCCCTATACGGCCCGCGCGGTCCACGCCGCGATCGTGATGCCGAACCTCTCCCCGCCGGTGACGAGCGCGGCGATGGCCGCCGCCTATCGCGAGCGGATTCTCGCCGCCGTGCCGGAGGGCTGCGACTTCACGCCCCTGATGACCTGCTACCTCACGGACGACACCGATCCTTCGGACCTGGTGCGCGGGCACGCCGAGGGCGTCTTCACCGCGGCGAAGCTCTATCCCGCCAACGCCACGACGAACTCCGCCCACGGGGTCAGCGATATCCGCAAGCTCGACCGCGTGCTCGCGGCGATGGAGGAGGCGGGCATCCCGCTGCTCACCCATGGCGAGGTGGTGGGGCCGCACGTCGACATGTTCGACCGCGAGCACCGCTTCCTCGACGACGTGCTCGCGCCGACGCTCGCGCGCTTCCCGAAGCTGCGCGTCGTGATGGAGCACGTCACGACCCGCGAGGCGGTGGCCTTCGTGCGCGCTCATCCGGAGCGCATGGGCGCGACGATCACCCCGCAGCACCTGATCTACAACCGCAACGCCCTCTTCGCCGGTGGGCTCCGCCCCCACATGTTCTGCCTGCCGATCCTCAAGCGCGAGGAGCATCGCCTGGCGCTGCGCGAGGCGGCGACGAGCGGGGAGCGGCAGTTCTTCCTGGGCACCGACACGGCGCCCCACCTGCGCGACGACAAGGAGAGCGCCTGCGGCTGCGCCGGCGTGTTCTCGGCCCCCGTGGCCATCGAGGCCTATCTCGGCGTCTTCGCCGAGGAGGACGCGCTCGACCGCTTCGAGGCCTTCGCCTCCCTCAACGGCCCCGCCTTCTACGGCCGCGCGCCGTCCGAGCGGCGCGTCACCTATGTCGAGCGCGCCCGCCCGGTGATGCGCGCCCTCGAGGTGCCCGAGCACGGCGAGCTCGTGCCGCTGTTCTCGGAGGGCGAGACGCGCTGGTCGCCGGAGGCGGCGGCGTAGCCCGTCAACGCACGAGCCGGCAATAGACCTGCGGCAGGCGGTCCGGCAGGGCCTCGACCCGGGGCAGGTGGGCGACATTGGCGCGGCCGAACACGGTGGCGAGCGCGGCATCGTCGCGCGGCGCGACCGCCACGCAGAAGGCGTCCACGCCGAGCGCGGCGGCCTCCTGCACGGCCTTGCGCGCGTCCTCGACGAGATGGCGCGGGTCGGGGCAATCGACGTCCGACGGCTCGCCGTCGGTGACGAGGAGGATCAGCCGGCGATGGGCCCGGCAGTCGGCGAGCGCCCGGGTCGCCATGCGCAGCGCCGCGCCCATGCGCGTCGAGAAGCCGGGCCGCAAGCCCGCGAGGCGGCTCTTCGCGGCGGCCGCGAAGGGCTCGTCGAAGCCCTTGACGCGGGTGTAGTGCAGCTTCTCGCGCCCGTCCGAGGCGAAGGCGTGCACGGCGAAGGGGTCGCCGAGCGCATGGAGCACGCTGGAGAGGACGGCGGTGGCGTCGCGCAGGACGGAGAACACCGAGGTGGTCGTCCCGCCGATCGTGTCCTTGGTCGATTCCGAGATGTCGAGCAGGAGAACGAGGGCGACGTCGCGCTCGGCGATGCGCACGGTCTCGAACACCCGCGGGTCGGGCGCGAGGCCGAGACGCTGGTCGAGCACCGCGCCGATGGCGGCGTCGAGGTCGAGCCGCTCGCCCTCCGCCTGCCGGCGCAGCCGCTTCGGCCGGCCGACCCGCGCCTGCCGCACCAGCGCCTCGGTACGCAGCAGCGTCGCCGGACGCGCCTCGATCCAGCGATCGACGAGATGCGCGGGGGCGGTGCGGGGCCGCTCGTCGAGGACACTCACCCAGTCGGGCCGCAGGCGCCCGGCGCGGTAGTCCCACTCGGGCAGACGGAGGACGGGCCGGCCCTCCTCGGCGGCGTCGCGCGGGCGGGCCGGAGCGGGAGGCGCGTCGGCGCCGCGCTCGCGGCGATCGCGATCGGGGGGCGTCGCGGGACTCTCGGTCGCCTCGATGCGCACGGCCTGCGCGGCGATCTCCGGCGCGTCGACGGGCGGCGGCGCGTCCGGCTCGAACAGCCACAGGCCGGAATTGTCGTCGCGGTAGACCGGCTGGGGCACGTATCCCTTGGCGTCGAACCGCACCCGCATCTGGCCGAGGTCGTTGCCGAGCACCCCGGCGGCGCGGCGCAGCGTGCCGGGATGCGGATCGGCCAGCGCCTCCTCGAGGAGCGCGCGGCCCCGCATCACCCAGGGCGCATCGTCGCGGAAATTCGGGTCGACCAGCGCGCGGGAGAGCCGCGCCAGCAGGTTCTCGGCCGTCTGCGCGCCCTCGGCGCGCGCGGTGTGGAAGGGCAGCCACAGCCGCGCGAGGCCCGGCAGCGCCGCCATCGCCAGCCGCTCGACCCGCGCGTCCTCCATCAGCGAGACGATCGCGATCTGGACCGGCTTCAGCGTCCCCGGGTCGAGGCGGCCGCTGCCGAACGCGAGGTGGGCGCCGACATGGGCGAGGGCGGCGCGCTCGAGCCCTGCGGCCGCCGCGCCGCGATAGCCGCGGAAGCTCTCCGGCAGGAGGACGAGGCGCCCGTCGAAGCGCGTGCGCCGCGCCGCCCGCGGGTCGCCCTCGACGCTCGCGGGGCGCACGAGCAGGTGGACGCCGAACAGCGCGGCGACGAAGCGCGACAGGCCCGGCGCGCGCTCGGCGAGCGGCCGCTCCCCGGCCTCGGCCTCGAGCGCGGCGCGCCCCTCCCGGGAGGACAGGCCGACGAAGGCGACGAGCCGCCGCGCATCGGCTCCGGCCAGCGCGAGGCCGGTCTCGACGAAGGCGTCGAGGGCGTCGGGGTCGAGCCGGGCGAGGAGGAGGTGGCTCGTGCGCACGAGCGGCTCGACGGCGGCCGGCCCGCGCGGCGCGAGGCGCACGAGCGTGCCGAGGACGCGTGCGACGTCGTCCCGCGTCGGCAGCCGGGGCAGGAGCCGGGGGATCTCCGTGAGCGTCGCGACCGCGGCGCGGCGGCCGGCGCGCTCGAGGAGGACGGGGGCGTGCTCGGAAAGGAGCGCGACCGCCTCGCCGCGGCCCGCCTCGAGGCAGGCCTGCGCCGCGTCGATCAGGCTCGCCGCGGGAAGCGAGGACGGGCCGGCCCGCTCGGCGAGGGCCGAGAGCCCGGCGCGCCAGGCGGTTTCGGCGTCTGGGCCGGCGGCGGCGCGCAGGCGCGCGGCGAGCGCCTCGATCCGCGCCCTCGGAGGTGTCCCCGCCGGGTCCTGGCCGGATGCTAGAGGCACGCGTCGATCGCCTCGGCGAGGGTGCGGCGCAGGTCCGGCTCGTCCGTGAGCGGCAGGACGATGGCGATCTCGGCCGCGACGGCGGCCGCGATGCCGCGCCCCATCAGCCGCCCCGCCTGGATCAGCATGCGCGTCGAGGCGCCCTCGTCGAGGCCGTGGCCCTTCAGGTTGCGGCTGCGCTGGGCGATGCGCACGAGGAGCTCCGCCGCGTCGAGGTCGATTCCCGCCTCGCGGGCGACGATCCGCGCCTCCCGGGCGGAATCGGGATAGCCGAAGTCCAGTGCGACGAAGCGCTGCTTGGTGGATTCCTTCAGGTCCTTGAGCACGCTCTGGTAGCCGGGATTGTAGGAGATCACGAGCTGGAAGTCGGGATGGGCGCGCACCAGCTCGTTCCTCTTCTCGAGCGGCAGCACCCGGCGGTCGTCCGTGAGCGGGTGGATCACGACGGTCGTGTCCTGGCGCGCCTCGACGATCTCGTCGAGATAGCAGATGGCGCCGTGGCGCACGGCGAGCGTCAGGGGCCCGTCGTGCCAGCGGGTGCCGTCCACGTCGAGCAGGAAGCGGCCGACGAGGTCGGAGGCGGTCATGTCCTCGTGGCAGGCCACCGTGACGAGCGGGCGCCCGAGCCGCCAGGCCATGTGCTCGACGAAGCGCGTCTTGCCGCAGCCGGTCGGGCCCTTGATCATCACCGGCTGGCGCAGCGCGTGGGCGGCGGCGAAGAGGTCGATCTCGTCGCCCTGCGGCGCGTAGAAGGGCTCGGCGTCGATGCGGTAGTCGGAGAGGGGCATCTCGTGTTCCCTGGTCGGGAGCGCGGGCGGACGCCCGCGGAGGGTTGCGGGCCGTCCCGGGTGCGGCCGGGCCGGCCCGCGCGAGCGCTCGTGCTCGGGGTCTAGAGCATCGGCGGATGCTCAGCGGTGGGCGGAGCGCTCGTTGGGGATGCCCTCGATCGGGCATTCGTCGGTGCCGGCGGTGGAGCGGGTGATGGCCTCGACCATCTCGCGGGTCCCCTCCGGGTCGGAGATCCACTTCTGGTAGAAGTCGTAGGGGCAGGCGGCCACGCCCTTGTCGCTTTCGCCGGAGTTGATCATGCCGGTGTAGCCGCGGTGCACGAGCTTGTAGAGGTGGTTCTGCGACTGCATGTTGCGCCGCGCGTCGCGGATCAGCGACTTCGAGAGCGCGGCGTACTGGATGCCGTAATCCTCCTCGCCGCACTCGCCGAGCGTGCGGCCGTCGAAGCCGATCAGCGCCGAGTGGCCGAAGTAGGAATACACCCCGTCGAACCCGGCGGCGTTCGCCACCGCGACGTAGACGTTGTTGGCGAAGGCCATCGCCTTCGACATGATCACCTGCTGCTCCTTGGCGGGGTACATGTAGCCCTGGCAGCGCACGATCAGCTCGGCGCCCTTCATGGCGCAGTCGCGCCAGATCTCCGGATAGTTGCCGTCGTCGCAGATGATGAGGCTGACCTTGAGCCCCTTCGGCCCCTCGGACACGTAGGTGCAGTTGCCGGGATACCAGCCCTCGATCGGGACCCAGGGCATGATCTTGCGGTACTTCTGCACGATCTCGCCCTGGTCGTTCATCAGGATGAGCGTGTTGTAGGGCGCCTTGTTCGGATGCTCCTCGTGCTGCTCCCCGGTGAGCGAGAACACGCCCCAGACCTTGGCCTTGCGGCAGGCCTCGGCGAAGATCGCCGTCTCCTCGCCCGGGCAGGCGGAGGCGGTCTCGTACATCTCCTTCTGGTCGTACATGATGCCGTGGGTCGAGTATTCGGGGAAGATCACGAGATCCATCCCGGGCAGCCCGACCTTCATGCCCTCGATCATCGTCGCGATCTTGCGGGCGTTGTCGAGCACCTCGGCCCGGGTGTGCAGGCGCGGCATCTTGTAGTTGACGACCGCCACGCCGACGGTGTCGTTGCTGCTGGAAATATCGCCGTGAAGCATGGGTCTTTCCTCCGTATGGGAACGTGCGTTGTCCGGCGCGGACGGCGGCCGTGGTGGTCAGACCGCCATGTGCCGGTGCACCAGGTCGTCCGTCAGGTCGGCGACGGCCCCGGCGGCGACGACGTGCCCCTTCTCCAGGATGGCGAAGGAGGAGGAGGCGCGCCGCGCGAACGCGATGTCCTGCTCCACGAGCACGATCGTGATGCCGAGCTTGCGATTGAGGGAGACGATGGCCTCCTCGATCTGCTCGACGATGTTGGGCTGGATGCCCTCCGCCGGCTCGTCGAGCAGGATGATGCGCGGGTCGGTGAGCAGCGCACGCCCGATGGCGAGCTGCTGCTGCTGGCCGCCCGAGAGGTTGCCCCCGGCGCGGGTGCGGAAGTCCTTGAGCACCGGGAACATGTCGTAGACGAGCGCCTGCAGCTCGGCCCCGCGCCCGCTCGTGCGGGCGAAGCCGCCGAGCGCGAGGTTCTCCTCCACCGTGAAGCGCGGCAGGATCCCGCGGCCCTGGGGCACGTAGCCGACACCGGCGCGGGCGCGCTCGTGGGTCTTCAGCGCGGCGAGGTCGCGACCGTCGAGCCGGATCGTGCCGGCGGTGCGGTCGAGGAGACCGAGGATGGCGCGCATCAGCGTGGTCTTGCCCACGCCGTTGCGGCCGAGCACGGACAGGAAGCCGCCGCCCGCCACCGCGAGCGAGACCCCGTGCAGGGCCTGGGCGTTGCCGTAGAAGCCGTCGAGGCGGTCGATCTCAAGCACCGGCGATCCCCATCGTTCCGAGGTAGACCTCGCGGACACGCGCGTCGGCGGAGATCTCCGCCACGCCGCCTTCCGCGAGCAGTGCGCCCTGGTGCATGACGGAGATCACGTCCCCGATCTCGCGCACGAAGCCCATGTCGTGCTCGACGACGACGATCGTGTGCTTGCCCTTCAGGCGCTGGCAGATGTCGGCGGTCTTCGCCGTCTCCTGGTGGGTCATTCCCGCGGTGGGCTCGTCGAGCAGGATGAGCTCGCTGTCCTGCGCGAGCAGGAGCGCGATCTCGAGCCATTGCGTCTGGCCGTGCGAGAGGTTGGCGGCGGGGTCGTCGAGCACGTCGGCGAGCCCGACGAACTCGGCGAGCGCCTCGAGCCCGTCGCCCGCCGGGGTACGCGCCCGGCGCAGGAGCGTCGCCAACACGCCGGTCTCCCGGCACATGGCGACCTCGAGGTTGTCGCGCACGGTGAGCTGCCGGAAGACGCTCGGCACCTGGAACTTGCGGCCCACCCCGGCACGGGCGATCTCGTGCTCCTCGAGCCGCGAGAGTTCGCGCCCGTCCAGCGTGATCGAGCCGGAATCGGCCTTGGTCTTGCCGCAGATCAGGTCGAGCGCGGTGGTCTTGCCGGCGCCGTTGGGGCCGATGAGGCAGCGCAGCTCCCCCTTGCCGACCGACAGCCGCAGGCCGTCGACCGCCTTGAAGCCGTTGAAGCTGACGCTCACGTCGGTGAGCGCGAGATGCGGGGTCATGAGCGCTCTCCCGTTCCGGGTGCCGCCACGGGCGCGATCGGCTCGGCCGGCCGGGCGCGGGCGGCGGCGAGCCGCGCGCGGACGATCTCGACGAGACCGGCGAGCCCCTGGGGCAGGAAGAGGACGACGGCGACGAAGACGACGCCCATCACCAGCGTCCAGGTCTCGAGGAAGGCCTCGCTCTCGGACAGGGCCCCCTGCATCGCCGCGATGACGATGGCGCCGAGCATGGCGCCCGCGAGGCTCTGGCGGCCGCCGACGGCACACCAGATCACGATGGACAGCGACAGCGGCACGCCGAGGAAGGTCGGCGAGGCGAACTCCATCACGACCGTGTAGAGCATGCCCGCGAGCCCCGCGACGGCGGCGGAGACCGCCATCGCCATCACCTTGTAGGAGGCGACGTCGTAGCCGAAGAAGCGCACCCGCCGCTCGTCGTCGCGGATCGCCTGCAGGATCAGCCCTGCCTTGGAGCGCGTCACCGCCAGGCAGGCGAAGAGCGAGAGCGTGAGGCAGGTCGCGACGAGGTAGTAGGTCGACTTCGAGTAGGCGTCGAAGGTGATGCCGAAGAGGCTCAGCTGGGCGAGGTCGGTGATGCCGTTGAAGCCGCCGGTATAGGCCTGCATGTCGATGACGAGCAGGTTGGCGACGACGAGGCTCGCGAGCGTGATGATCGCGACGAACACGCCGGTGACGCGCCCCCGGAACATGAACCAGCCGAGCACCGCGGCGACGAGGGCGGGCGCGAGGAGCCCCGCCGCGATGGCGAAGGTCGTCGAGTGGAAGGGCACCCACAGCCAGGGCAGGGTCTCGACGTTGTTCCAGACCATGAAGTCCGGCAGGCCGTCCGAGCCCGTGTGCGTCGGCACCGTGCGCAGCTTCAGCGTCATCGCCATGCAGTAGGAGCCGATGCCGAAGCTCAGCGCGTGGCCGAGGTTGAGGATGCCGGCGTAGCCCCAGGCGAGGGCGAGCGACATCGCGACCATGCCGAGCACGAGGTAGCGGGCGTAGCGGTTGAGCAGGAAGTCGTTGTCCACCAGCACGGGGACGAGGAAGACCGCCAGGCAGATCGCGGCGTAGGCGGCGATCTGCAGCCGGCCCTCGCGCAGGTGGCGGGAGATGTGGCGGGAGGTTTCGCGCTTGGTCATGGCTCAGCTCCGCACCTTGGCGACGAACAGGCCCTGCGGGCGGAAGCGAATGATCACGACGATCGCGACGAGGACGAGCGCCTTGGCCACGGTGTCGTTCGTCACCCAGGCCAGCGAGCCGGTCAGCTGGCCGAGCAGGCCCGCGCTCACCACGGTGCCGAAGAGGCTCTGCACGCCGCCGAGCACTACGACGAAGAAGGCGTCGACGACGTAGGCGGTGCCCATCTCGGGCGACACGCTCTTCAGGGGCGCGACGAGAGCACCGGCGAGCCCGGCGAGGCCCGCGCCGTACGCGAAGGTGAGGGAATAGACGCGGTCGGCGTCGACGCCGAAGCAGGTGGCGGTGTCGCGGTCCTGCACCACGGCGCGCAGGCGCCGGCCGAAGTCGGTCTTGAACATCAGCGCCCAGGTCAGCGCGAACAGCGCGGCGACGACGACGAAGACGAACACCCGGTAGCCGGGGACCGTGACGCCCAGGATCGACACCGTGGCGGTGAGCACCTCCGGCATCTCGACGTAGCGCAGCTCGCCGCCAGCGGAGAGGCGCACCACCTGCTGGAGGATGATGCCGATGCCCCAGGTCGCGAGGATCGTGTCGAGCGGGCGCCGGTAGAGGAAGCGGATTACCCCGCGCTCGACCGCCCAGCCGAAGGCCCCGACGAGGAGGAAGACGAAGACGAGGCTCGACAGGAGCCCGAGGCCGAAGAACGTGTTCAGCGCCCAGGTGCTATAGGCGCCGAGCATCAGGAACTCGCCGTGCGCCATGTTGATGACGCCCATCGAGCCGTAGATCAGCGCCAGGCCGAGCGCGACGAGCAGCAGGATCGAGCCGATGCTGAGCCCCGTCATCACTTGCTGAAGGAAGAATTCCAAGGCGACCTCCTCGCCGGGTTCACGAAAGGGGAGGGGGCGGCGCCGCGCGCCGCGCCCCGAAGGCGCGCCCCGGAGGCACGCGCCGTGCGCGCCGATCAGCCCTCGACGAGGCCGTTCACGGTGCAGACCTGCCCGGGATAGGCGGCGTAGGGGTCGGGCCGCAGCCAGTCGGAGGAGGAGCGCAGCACCTCGAACTGGCCGTCCGAGCGGGCGACCGCGATCTTCGGCCACAGCCAGGCGTGCAGGTTGTCCGGATCGATGCGGATGCGCCCCTGCGGCGCCATCAGCTCCTCGCCGCGCACCGCCTCGCGGATGGTCGGCGGATCGATGTCGCTCGCCGCGAGCTTCTCGACCGCCTGCTTGAACAGGTAGACCTGGAAGTAGGAGGGCTCGGAGACGAAGTGCGTGACCTTGTCGCCGCCCCAGCGGCGCTGGTAGGCCTCGACGAAGCGCTGGTTCTCCGGGCTGTCGTGGACCATGAAGTAGGGCGCGGAGGTGAAGTGCCCCGCCGCGGCGTCGCCGCCCATGGCCGCCACCTCGTTCTCGGAGGTGGTGAGGGACGCCATCGGCATGGTCTCGGGATCGAGCCCCGCGGCGCGGTACTGGCGGTGGAAGGCCACGACCGAGTCGCCCACCACGGTGGAGAAGATCACGTTGGGCTGCGTCGAGCGGATCTTGTTGATGACCGAGGAGAACTCGGAGTGGCCCAGCGGCACGTACTCCTCGTCGACGACCTCGCCGCCGAGCTCGGCCAGGAGCTTCCTGCAGTAGTTGTTCTCCTCCTTCGGGTAGATGTAGTTCGAGCCGATGAGGTAGAACCGCGGGCCGAAGTTCTCGAACAGCCAGGGGATGAACTCGTCCTGCTGCTGGTTCGGAACGGCGCCGGTGTAGATGACGTTCTTCGAGCACTCGCGGCCCTCGTAGAGGGTCGGGTACCAATACAGGTTGTCGCGCCGCTCGAACACCGGCAGAACCGCCTTGCGGCTCGCCGAGGTGTAGGAGCCGAACACCGAGACGCAGCGATCGCCCACGACGAGCTTGCGCGCCTTCTCGGCGAAGGTCGCGGGATCGGAGGCGGGGTCCTCGACGATCGGCACGATGCGCATGCCGTTGATGCCGCCGGCCTCGTTGATCTCCTCGATGGCCAGCAGCGTCGCCTTGTTGAGCGATTCCTCGATGATGCCGGTCGTCCCCGTCAGCGAGAACAGGACGCCGACCTTGATCTCGCCGCCCTGGGCGCGGGCGAGGCCGGCATTCTTGCTCCAGATGTGCGGGAAGCCGGTGGCCGCGGCCACCGACGCGGCGGCGGCCCCTTGCAGAAACGTGCGCCTCTTCAACGTCATGTCACCCTCCGGTCGGACACGAAAAAAAGCCCCGTGCGGCCACGCGGTGCGTGGACGGCGACGGGGCTCCATTGCCAAGCTCGTACTGTGCGCGGCGGATCTGCCGCGGGGCGGGCGCGGGTCCTGCGCTGCGACGCGCACGGACACGAAAAAGCCCAGCGAATCCGATCACTCGGATTACAGCTGGGCTGCGACGCCTGCGATGTGAGCCGGCTCCGTTGCCGGCGGGGAATCGCCCTCGGGCGTTCCGGATAGGAAGCTAGCCAAGCAGCTCCTGCGAGTCAACGATGGCGTTGGCCACGGCGCCGATGGAGACGCGCCGGGACATCGCCTGCCGCCGCAGCAGCTGATAGGCCTCGTCCTCGCTCACCGAGTTGCGATGCATGATGATGGTCTTGGCGCGCTCGACGCTGCGCATGTTGCGCAGGTTCTCGTCGAGCTTGTCGATGCGCCCGCGCAGGCGCTTCTCGTAGCGGAAGTGGTCGCGCGCCAGAGCCAGGGTGCACTGCACGCTGAGCGGGTCCGCGGGCAGGACGAGCGCTCCGTGCGCCGCGCAGTCGCGCATCAGGTCCGGCCGGAACGGCGCATGGCGCGGCAGGAGGACGACGAGCGCCGATTCCGGCTCGCCCGGGAGCCAGGGCACGCGCCGCGGCAGGTCGTCGATCAGGACGCAGAACACCGCGTCGAACCCGAGCGGCAGCTGCGGCGGCGGCGGCCAGACGTGGTGCGGCTTGGCGCGCAGCCGCTGCAGCTCGCGCACGAGATCGTCGCCGTGCGCGTCGCGCTCGCACACCACGGCGATGCTCACGTCGGCGAAGGGGAAGGCGGGCCCGGTCCGCGCGGGCTGCGGGGCCCGCGCGGCGGGGGAGGGCGACCGCGGCGCATCGGCCGCGATGGCCCCGCGCCGCGCCGGGGACGGCTGGTTCCGGTCGTGCATCGGGCCCGGTCCTCAGGCGAAGGCCAGGCTGCGGGCGTAGCCGATCAGGTAGGGATCGGCGCGCACGCGGCTCGGCGACTCGTACACGATGTCGAACTGGCCCTGCCGGTTGGCGCGCCCGATGCGGGTCCACAGGTCGGTGTGGCCGCAGACGGGGTTGACGGCGACCTTGCCCTGCGGCGCGTCGAGCTCGACGCCGAGGGCGGAGGTCCGTAGGACCTCCGTGTCGAGCGAGTTCGTCTGCTCGAGCGTCTTGGCGAAGAGATGCACCTGGAAGTAGGCCGCCTCCAGGCACATGTTGGTCGACTGGTCCTCGCCGTAGCGCTTCTTGTAGAGCTGCACGAAGGAGGAGTTGCGCGTCCCGCCGAGCCCCTGGAAATAGGGCGCCGCGGTGACGTGGCCCTCGCCGACGTCGTGGCCCATGGCCTGGATCTCGGCCTCCGTCGTGGTGAGGCTGGCGATCGGCGTCACCTTCGGGTCGAAGCCGAAGTCGTGGTAGGTCTGATAGAGGAAGACCGTGCTCTGGCCCACCACGGTGGAGAAGATCACGTCGGGCTGCGCGTCCTTCACCTCGCGCAGCAGCGGCGAGAACTCGCTGCGCTCGGCGTTGAGACGCAGGTAGCGCTCGCCTACGACCTCGCCGCCGCTCGCGCGCACGAGCTCGCCCATGATCCGGTTCGACTCGCGCGGGTAGACGTAGTCCGAGCCGATGAAGAAGAAGCGCCGGCCGTACATCTCCATCAGCAGCCGGCAGAGCTCGACGCTGTTCTGGTTGGGCGCCGCGCCCGTGTAGATGACGTTGGGCGAGAACTCGAAGCCCTCGTAGAGCGTGGGGTACCACAGCAGCCCGTTGAGGCGCTCGACCACCGGCAGGACGGCGCGCCGGCTGCTCGAGGTGTAGCACCCGAAGATCGTGCTCACCCCGTCGTCCACCATCAGCTTCTTGGCGAGGCGCCCGAAAGCCCGCGACTCGGAGCCGGGATCGTAGATCACCGGCTCGATCGGCCGCCCGTTGATCCCGCCCGCCGCGTTGACCTCGTCGATCGCCGTGAGCGTCCCGCGAAGCTGCGTTTCCTCGATGACGGCCATGAAGCCGCTCTGCGAGAAAAGGACGCCCACCCGCCACGGCTCAGTCGTCTGACTGGAGCTGCGCATTCTTGTCCCTCCATCTGGATCGGCGCGGCCGTTCTGCCGTGCGGCCGTCGCCGAAGATCGTCCTAGGTCATGGCACCCGTCCCGGCTTCTCCTCCCGTGCGCGTCTCGCGAAGGGCTCCCATCCTTCGCGGCCGCTGCCGCCGCCGCCGCCCACGTCGTCGTCCCGCACGGGCGGGCTTCGGCGACGGCTGGGCGATAGTGCGTGACTTCCGTTACGGAAGGCAACGGCTTCCGCGGTCTCCGCCACGCTCGGCGCTTCCCACGTGCGCGCCGGTCCCCGGTGCGCACGGCGAAAACAAAAAAGGGCCTTCGCATGGCTCCCGCGGGAGGCATGAGAAGGCCCTCTCGGCTTCGATGTCGCGCGGCCTCGCTGCCGCTCGCCGGCATCGCTGCCGACGATCTCGCACGTTAGCCGAGGTTCCCGGTTTGTCAAATCCGACGCGCGGGGCGCGACCGCCCCGCGCGCAGGGCTCACGCGGCCTTGGCGGCGCCGTCGGCCGCGAAGCCCGCCTTGTGCGCGTAGCCCTTGACGATCGCCTCGCGCTCGGCGTGCCCGAGCACGGCGTCGATGTCCGTGAAACCGTCGGGGGCCAGCGCCTCGACCGCGTCGATGACGCCTTCGGGGCCGCCGCGGCGGTTGGCGCGCACGATCTCGGCGGTCTTGGGCAGGCGCTCGGCCTCGTAGGCGCGAAGCGCGGCCATCGGATGCTCGCAGCCGGCGAGCCGGTCGGCGAGGCAGCGCGCGTCGAGGATCGCCTGGCTCGCCCCGTTGGAGCCGACCGGATACATCGGGTGCGCGGCGTCGCCGAGCAGCGTCACGCGTCCGTGCGTCCAGCGGGGCAGGGGATCGCGGTCGCACATCGGATACTCGAAGAACTCGGGCGTCGCCTCGATCAGCGCGGGAACGTTGAGGTGGCGGATGCGGAAGCGCTCGACGTGCGGCATCAGCTCCTCGCGCCGGCCGGGGCGTGACCAGTCCTCGCGCCGCGGCGGGGGCGTGGTGCCGTCGCCGAGGCGCACGGCGACGGCCCAGTTCATCAGGACCATGCCCGCGCGATAGCCCTCCGCGATCGGGTAGACGACGAGCTTCTCCCGCATGCCGCCGGCGACGATCATCGAGCGGCCCGTGAGGAAGGCCGGCCATTCCGTCGCGCCGCGCCAGAGCATGATGCCGTTCCAGGCGGGCGGGCCCTCCTGCGGGAACAGGCTCGCGCGCACGAAGGAATGGATGCCGTCCGCGCCGATCAGCACGTCGCCGCGTGCCGTCTTCACGTGGCGCCCCTCCCGGTCGAAGAACCAGGCGACGACGCCGCCCTCGTCCTGTGCGTAGGCGCCGAGCCGGCAGCCGGTGTGGATCGCGTCCGCGCCGAGGCGGTCCTTCACCGCCTCGTGGATCACGCTCTGCAGGCGCCCGCGGTGGATGGAGAACTGCGGCACGTCGAAGCCCGCCTCGACACCGCGCGGCTCACGCCAGATCTCCTGGCCGAAGCGGTTCGTGTAGACGAGCTCGGCGGTGCGCAGCGCCACCCTGTCGAGCGCGGGCAGGAGCCCGAGCCGCGCCAGCTCCTTGATGGCGTGGGGGAGGGTGTTGATGCCGACCCCGAGCTCCCGGATCTCGGAGGACTGCTCGTAGATCTCGGCCTCGAGGCCGCGCTCCTTCAGCATCAGGGCCGTGGTCAGCCCGCCGATTCCGCCTCCGACGACGATCGCCTTCATCTCGCGACTTCCCCATTGTTACGCAACGTTCGTTCGTGCCGCGCGATTAAAGCGCAGCCGCGCGCCGGAGTCCAAGCGAACCGGCGGGGCGATGCGGCGAGACGATGCGCGACGACGACCCCGGGGCGTGCGCGAACGTCTCGCAGCGGGCCGACATCGGCGATCTTACGTCGCCCGTCTGGGCGAGATCGAGGCTTCCTCTAGGGAAGCCAACGCGGCCGCGCACCGGCCACGCTGACCCAAATCGTGACAGTCGATGCCCCGCGAGCCCGTCGAGCGGCTCTCGACGACCCGGCCGTCACCGGCCCCGACCCGTCTCCAACCCCTTGCACTGCATAAGCTTTTCCGAAGTGGACGAGGGACCGCGGCGCTCGGGCGGCCGGACGCGCGCATCTGGCATGGAAAATTCTAGTCGAATTCGACGAGCAATGCGCCGATCCCGGATCGGCACAGGTTGCGTGAGGGTTCCGGATGACGACCGTCAACGACCAGGGTGTCCTTTCACCATACCCGAAACGGCTGCGGCGCGCGCCCGCGGCGCTGGGCGTGCTCGCCGTCGAGACGCTGACGATCATCCTCGCCTCTTTCCTCGCCGGCATCTCCTGGCACTACGCCGCCTACCGCGACATCGGGCCCCTCGACCTGTTCCTGCGCGACGGCGTCTCGGTGGCGATCCTGTTCCTGATCGTCTCCAGCCGCGCACCCGGCTATCCGCTCTCCATCCTGCGCGAGGAGGCACCCGGCCCGGGGCTCGCGGCGTCGTGGGCCGTGGCCTTCTCGGCGCATCTGGGCATCGGCTTCCTGGCGAAGTCGCTCGACGAGGTCTCCCGCGGCTCGACGCTGCTGTTCCTGCCGCTGGGTTTCGTCGCGCTCGCGTGGCTGCGCACGGTCCTGGCGCGCACGCTCGGCAACCAGGATTTCGGCGGGCGCGTCCTCGTCGTCGGCAGCGCCGCGCAGATCGCCCGCTTCGGCGCCGACGATCGCGCGCAGCGCTATTCCTGCGTCTCGCTGCCGCTCGCCGATGCCGATCGCTGCGATACGCCGGTCGGTCGCCTGCGGCTCGACGAGCGCATCGCCTCGGGCGTCGCCATGGTGCGGACCTTCGACTGCGACCGGGTGCTGATCCTCGTGCCCTGGGAGGAGCGGGCGGTGATGGACGCGTGCATCCAGGCCTTCCTGGACACGCCGGCGACGATCCACGTCGCCACGCCGCCCGGCTTCGAGACCTTCGCGCGCGCGGCGCGCTACGACGCCGAGCCGCTGCCGAACCTGCGGGTGGCCGGCGCGCCGGCGGGGCCGGTCGTCCACGCCACGAAGCGGGTGATCGACTTCGTGCTCTCGGGCCTCGCGCTGTTCCTGCTCGCACCGCTGCTCACGGCGATCGCGCTCGCGATCCGGCTCGACAGCCCCGGGCCCGCGCTGTTCGTGCAGACGCGGCACGGCTTCAACCAGAAGTCCTTCCGCATCCTCAAGTTCCGCACGATGACGGCGCTCGAGGACGGCCCGACCGTGATCCAGGCGACCCGCGACGACCCGCGTGTGACGCGGCTCGGCCGCTTCCTGCGTCGGTACAATCTCGACGAGCTTCCTCAGCTCGTGAACGTGCTCAAGGGCGAGATGTCCCTCGTCGGGCCGCGCCCGCACGCCGTCGCGCACGACCTCGAGTACCAGCGCCAGATCGCCCGCTACGCGCGCCGCCACAACGTCAAGCCGGGCATCACCGGCTGGGCGCAGGTGCACGGCCTGCGCGGGCGCACCGAGACGGTCGCCAGCATGGAGCGGCGCGTCGCCTTCGACCTCTACTACATCGAGAACCACTCGATCGTGCTCGATCTGCGCATCCTGCTGATGACCCTCTCGCCGCGGGCGTTCCTCAATGCCTATTGAGAGGATCGTCCCGACGGCCGATGGCGGCGCACAGCGCCGGCTCGTCCAGCACGAGGCGCGGGTCGAGGTCGGCCGGCCCCTCGACGAGCGCCGCGTCGGCCCGCGTGGGGGCGCACGTGTCGGCGACCCACAGCGGGTTGGCCGCGCCGTCGGCGCGTGCATAGGCGACGCGGTTGCCCGCGAGGAGATGATGGCCGCACGGCCCACCGTCCTCCGCCGCCTTCCAGACGTAGATCCCCACGTTGGTGAAGGGCCGCGCGCGCGCGACCACGATGTTGTCGACGACGGTCGCGTGCGTGCCGCCGGCAACGCCGATGCCGTACTGCCCGGGGTCGACGAGGACGTTGCCCTCGACCTGCACGTGACCGCCACCGTGATCGCCCACCAGGATGCCTCCGCCGGACGGGCTGGGGCCGCCGCCGAGGATGCGGTTGCCCGCGACGCGGATCGGCGAGGCGGGGGTGCCCTCCGAGCGGAAGAGGTTGATCGCGTCCTCGGGCGCGGCTCGGCCGGGGCGCGAGACGACGACGGTGCAGGCGATCTCGTTGCCGGGACCCGCGACCTTGTCGAGCTGCACGCCCTGGCCGCGCGGGGCCGGTCCCTGCGCGTCGACGAGCCACGTGCCGCGCACGACGACCCCGCGCGAGCGGTGCGCGTAGATCCCCGAAGCCGACCGCTCGATGCTGCCGCCCTCGACGCGCACGTCCGTGGAGCCGTCGACGACGATGCCGCTCTGCCCCGTGTCGGCGACGGCGAGGCCGCGCAGCACGACCGCGCGCGCATTCTCGATCCGCACGCCGGCACCGCCGCAGCCCGCGAGCGAAAGGCCCTCCAGCACGACCCGCGCGGACGCGCGCACGACGACGCAATCCCCCTGCGCGCCCTCCACCCTGAGGTTCCGCAGGACGACGTCCTCGCGGCCCTCGACGACGATCGGCCCGGAGCGCGTGCAGGCGTCACCGCAGCCGCTCGCCGGGCGCTCGCGCATCAACGCCTCGGAGAGCGCCGTCACGCGATCGGCCTCGCCGCGCGCGGGGACGGCGCAGACCGCCAGCAGCACGAGCGCGGCGACCGCGGGGAGGCCGCGAGGCGGCCTTCGTCGCTCCCGCTCCGGGTCCTTCTCGGCGTCCGGCTCCCGGTCGTCCTCCCGGTCCTCCCCCATCGCCACGACCCCCACCCGTCACTCCTGCGACCGAGGCTCCAGCCGTGAAGACGCAAACGCCCCCGTCCCGCTGCCGCATCCTCGGCGTCGACGTCGCCATGGTCAACGTGCGCCGCGCCCTGGACGAGGTCGCGGGCTTCGTCGCGCGCCGGGAGACGCGCTACGTCTGCTTCAGCGACGTCCACTCGATCATGCGGGCGCAGGAGGATCCCGCGCACAAGGCGGCGCTGGCGGGGGCCGATCTCGTCATGCCCGACGGCCAGCCGCTCGCCTGGACCGGCCGCCTGCGCGGGCATGCGGGTGTCGAGCGTGTCTGCGGCCCGGATTTCCTGGGCGCGTTCTGCCGCGAGACCGCGGCGCAGGGCTGGGCGCACTATTTCTACGGCGGCGCCGACGGCGTCGCGCAGGCGCTGGCCGAGCGGCTGCGCGCCGAGACGCCCGGCCTCGTCGTCGCCGGCGCGGAGACGCCGCCGTTCCGTGCGCTCTCGGAGGTGGAGCGGGCTTGGACGCTCGCCCGCATCCGGGACTCCGGCGCGCGCGTGCTGTGGGTCGGCCTCGGCTGCCCGAAGCAGGAGAAATGGCTCCACGAGAACAGTGCGGAGCTGGAGGGCATCGTCTGCCTCGGCGTCGGCGCCGCGTTCGACTTCGCCACCGGCCGGGTGCGGCGCGCGCCGTTCGTGATGCGGCGCCTGGGCCTCGAATGGCTGCATCGCCTCCTGAGCGAGCCGCGCCGGCTGTGGCGCCGCTATCTCGTCCTCGCCCCGCGCTTCGTGATCGCCACGCTCGTGGAGTCCCGCGCCGGCCCCGCCGCCATCCCGCCGGCCGATCCTCGCACCTCGGGCTGAGCGGAGAGCCGGTTCCGGCGTCCTCGGGAGCGGCCGTCACCACGGCCCCGAGCCTCGCGCGCCCCCGGCCCCTCCTCACCGGGAAAAAAGGGGAGAGCGTCGGCGTCTCCCGCCCATCGGCAGCACGGTTCCCCGTCGGCCGACGACCGACGAAGCCGTGTGCGTGTGCGCCGATCAGGCCGAGCGCAGCGACGGCCCCCGCGGGCGGCGCCCCGCGGTGATGCGCCCGCAGCCCGACGGCTGGAGACCGCCGAGCCGCGTGGCCAGCGAGCGCACGATCCCCTGATCGTGCACGATCGGCCCGAGCCGGCGCCAGCGCGGCCAGCGGAAGCGCACGTCCGTCACGACGAGGGAGCCCAGCCGGTCGATGTGGTGCTGCCCGTTCGCGTCGGGCACCCAGCCGAGATCGACCGCGTCGATCTCCCGCTCGCGGTAGGCCTCCGGCGACAGCTCGTCGATCCGCATGAAGCGCAGCCGGTCGCCGTAGTAGAAGCGGTTGTCCTGCGCGCACCGCACGAGCCCGCCCGCCTCGTCCTGGAAGATCCGCCCCGCCATGCGCGCGCGCGACACGTCGCGCACGACCGGGTTCATCGGGTGGGGCTGCCAGCGGCTGCTGCGGAAATCGTCCGACCAGAACAGGTGGAGCTCGTGGCAATGATCGGGCGCGGCGCGGCGGTCGATGTTGGTGAACATCCACCAGCGGTCGGCGCCGCGCCAGAGCACGGTGTCCGACGCCGAGACGCCGGTCATCAGGTCGCGGTCCTTGACCCAGCCGAGGGGGAAGTCCTGCGCGCGCCACAGCTCGATCGTCCCGTTCGCGCTGCTCTCGGGGATCATCCAGCGCTCGCCGTCGACCCGGAACACCATGGGGAAGGACATGTGGTAGGGCTGCGCGATCGCCACGCCCAGGTCCTCGACCGTGTCGTCGCGCAGGCGCAGGACCGAGATCTCGCCCTTCTCCGGTGTGCCGCCCATGGTCTCGTGGAAGACGTAGACGTCCTCGCCGTCCTCCTCGAAGCACGGATCGGCGCGAAAGGGGCCGGTGACGAAGCGCGGGCGCGGGGACGCGCCGGTCGTCGCCGCCTCGTCGAGGTCGAACAGCGCGAGCTGCCAGCGCTCGTCGTAGAGGAGCTTCTGGAGGACGCGCACGCCGAGACGTCTCAGGCAGCGGGCCAGGACCCACGGATAGATCGGACGGGGGCGCAGCCAGGCCGGGGCCGGGCCGGCTCCGATGGGAGCCGGCAGCTGCCGCTCGACCGCGAGCGCGACCAGCGTATCGACCACGAGGGTCGCGGCACGCGCCTCGAGCCGGCGGCGATTCTCGTTCCAGGACGGCTGGAACGTCTTGCAGAGCGCCTGCGCGATCGTGCCGCCCGCCGCGCCGCCGCTTCCGCGGACCACGACGAGGGCGAGGCGAGAGAGCGGATGGTCCGAGGCGACCGCGTAATAGCCGAAGGGCCCGGCGTCCGGTACCGGCACGCCGTCGACCTCCAGCGTCCAGACGCCGAAGCGCGCGACGATGCCGGCGTTTCGCGGCGCGTTGGCGCTCAGGGAGAGGACGACGTCGGGCCTCGGGGGCGGGGGGGCGGCATCGGAGACCACCGGGACGAGGGCGTCGCCGTCGTAGCCCTGGCGCAGGAGCGGCGAGTTCCAGACCCGGCGCGAAACGATCCGCTCGATGGCGTCGGCGATGCGGAAGCCCGGCCCGGGGCGGCGCGCGTGCCCGCCACCCGGGGTCCCGGCCGGGTAGGCGGCGACGTGGAGCGCGATGCGTGCGTCGTCGCGCAGCGCCGTGATCACGTCGCCCTGCCAGCGCGGGACGAGCGGCGCGTCGACGAGGAGCAGGATCGAGAGACGATCGCCGGTCGCCATCTACACCTCCGTCGGCTCCGCCTCGTCCGCCGTCGCGGCCCGTGCGGGGCCAGAATGCGGCACGGCGCCGAAGATGTCGAGGAGCCGCGTCTCGAACGCGTCCTCGCTGAAGGAGGAGAGGTAGCGCGCGCGGGCCGCGCGCCGGTCGGCGAGGAGGCCCTCGCGGTCGGCGGCGATGGCCGCGATCCGCGCCGCCATGCGCTGCACGCGCTCCTGCGGAGGCAGCGTCCGCTCGATCACGTTGGTCGCGAAGCGCGGACCGACCATCTCGGGAATCCCGCCCTGCGTGAGCACGATCGGCACCAGCCCGTGGGCGAGGCCCTCGATCAGCGCCAGCGGCGCGTGGTCGTGCTCGCTCGGGTAGAGGAAGACGTCGAGCCGGCTCAGGAACTCCGCCTTGCCGTCCTCGTCGGGATTGTAGCGGGTCTCGGTGACGTCGGCGAGGCCGGCCGCCCGCAGCCGCGCCTCCAGCGCCTCGGCATCGAGCTCGACGGTCGGGCTTCCGCCGATGGCGAGGCGGATGTCGTGCCCCGCCGCGCGCGCGGCCGCGGCGGCGTCGATCGCCGCGAGCACCCCCTTGCGCGGGTCGAAGCGCCCGAACCAGCCGACGCGCAGCGGGCCCTCGGGGGCGATCCCCGGTTCGCCGGGGTCGAGCGCGTGGTTGTACAGGAGGTGCACGTCGCGGAAGAGCCCGCTCGCGCGCCCGATCCGCGCGGTCTCGCCGGTGATGGCGACGAGCTCCGTGCCCGCGAAGGCGCGGCGCAGGAACGCGTCCTTGCGGCTCGTGCCGTCGATCATCGCGTCGAGGCCCTCGCAGTGGACGTGGACGAGGACGCGGTCCGCGACGCCCTTGGCCAGCATCGCGACGAGCGCGTCGCGCACGGCCGTGTGCGCCCAGGGCGTGAAGGAGAGATAGGCCGTGTCTGCGCGCCGGCCGACGAGCCGGCGCGCGAGGAGGCGGGCGACGAGCCCGCCGAAGCCCAGCAGCTTCGCCGGCGTCTTCCTGCCGATGTCGGCGATCGCCCGCGCGCTGCCGCCCCACAGATGCTCGACCGCGACGCGCCCGTCCGCCACGAGCATGCGCCGGATCGCGTCCGCGACGAGGGTCGCGCCGTGGCGCGGCGGCGGCAGCTGGACGAGGAAGAGCGACGTCGCCCTGCGGCCGACGCGGCTCGACCGGCGATGCTCGGGGGTGCTCATGCGTCGGTTCCGGTCTTTCGGGGCGCGACCGCGGCCTCCGCGAGGACCCGCGACACCGCCGCGGCGATCTCGGCGGGCGCCTCGTCGGGCATGGTCGGGTAGAGCGGCAGCGTGATCACGCTGCGCGCGAAGGTCTCCGAGCGGGCGAGGCCCGACGACGCGACGCCGGCGAAGGCCGTCATCTCGTGTGCCGGTGGGTAGTGCAGGCTGGTCTGGATGCCCGCCGCGGCGAGGCCCGCGCGCACGACGTCGCGCAGGGCCGGGTCGACGACGATCGCCGCGACGTGCGCCGCGCCGGCGCCGTCCCGCGCCGCCGCACCGAAGACGTAGCGCACGCCCTCCGGCGCGGAGCCGAACGCCTCGGCATAGGACCGCGCGAGCGCGCGCCGGCGGGCGTTCGCCTCGGGAAGGCGCTCGAGCTGGACCGTCGCGAGCGCGGCGCGCAGGTCGTCCATGCGGTAGTTGAAGCCCGTGTCCACGACGTCGTAGGTCCCGAGCCGCCGCGAGTGGCGCTCCCAGGTCAGCGAGGTCATGCCGTGGGAGCGCAGCGAGCGGATGCGTGCGGCGAGCGCGTCGTCGTTCGTCACGACCATGCCGCCCTCGCCGCAGGTCATGTTCTTGTTGGAGAAGAACGAGAAGCAGCCGACGTCGCCGATCGTGCCGAGGTACCGCCCGTCCGGCGCCGTCTGGAGCGGGGCGTGGCAGGCGTCCTCGATCAGGCGAAGCCCGTTGCGCCGGCAGATCGCCTCGAGCGCGGCCATCCGCGACGGGTAGCCGCCGTAGTGCATGGCGACGACGGCGACGGTGCGCGGCCCGATGCGGGCCTCGACCTCGGCGGGATCGAGCGTCGGCTCGTCGAGGGAGAGGATGTCCCCGAAGACGGGCGTCGCGCCGCTCGCGACCGTCATGTTGGCGGCGGCGATGAAGTTGATCGACGGCTGGATCACCTCCTCGCCCGGCTGGCGCCCGATCCCGAGCGCGGCGTAGGCGAGGTGGAGGGCGGCTGTGCCGTTCGTCACGGCGATCGCGTGGCGCACGCCGTGGAGCTCGGCGAAGCGCGCCTCGAAGGCGGCGGCGCGCGGCCCCGTCGAGAGCCAGCCGGAGCGGACGCAGGCGACGAGCGCGTCCTCCTCCGCCTGGCCGAGATCGGGGGTGGAGAGTGGATAGATCCAGTCGCTCATCAGGCGGCTCCGAGGTTGAGGTCGGCCGAGCGGGTCTCGACGAGCTCCTGGGCGCGGGCGTAGTCCTCCGGCCGCCCGATATCGAGCCACATCGCTTCGTTGCGGTAGACGCGCACCGTCTCGCCCGCCGCGATCAGCCGCAGCACGAGATCGGGGAAGTCGAGATATTCGCCGGCGCGAATGTGGCGCAGGACGCGGGGGCTGTAGGCGTAGATGCCCATGGAGACGTCGTGGCGCATCTCCGGCTTCTCGTGGTAGCCGACGACGTTGCCGCCGTCGTCGACATCGAGGACGCCGAGGTCGATCTTGACGCTGCGATTGTGCGTCGCGATCGTCAGCGCCGCGCCCGACGCCGTGTGGTCGCGCAGCACCGCGCCGTAGTCGATGTCGGTCAGCACGTCGCCGTTCATCACGAGGAAGGGCTCGTCGAGGCCGCCGACGCTCGCCAGCGAGCCGGCGGTGCCGGTGGGCGCCTCCTCGTCGACGAAGTCGATGTCGATCTGCGAGCGCAGCGAGGCCTGCTGGTCGACGAAGGCGCGGATGAGGCCCGAGAGGTGGCCGAGCGTCAGCGTCGCGCGGCCGAAGCCGCAGGCGGCCAGCTGGCGCAGCACGATCTCGAGGATGGGCTTGTCCCCGAGCGGCACGAGGGGCTTGGGCAGGCTCGCCGTGTAGGGCCGCAGCCGCACCCCCTTGCCGCCGGCGAGGATCACCGCGCGGGGCTTGCCGGCCGTGCCGCGGGCGATCGCCGCCGCCCCGCCGCGCAGCCCGGGAAGCGCGTAGTTGCCGTAGAAGTCGCGGCGCTCCTCGACGTCCTCGAAGACGCGGTTGGAGAGCGCCTCCAGGATCTCGTCGATCCCGTCCTCCACCGAGTGGATCGGCTCGATCATCAGCTCGTCGCGCATCTTGGCGAAGCTGACGCGGTAGTTGCGCGGGTCGTTCGAGGCGCTGACCTCCTTGACCCGCGCCTGGGGCAGGCGGCGGCGGATCAGCTCGACGATGCTGCGCTTCGTGTGGTTGTTGCGGTCGGCGCCGACGTTGAACGTCTCGAAGCTCACCCTCTCGTGCGGCAGGCGCAGCACGCGGTCGATCACGCGGGCGAAGTCGCGCACGTGGCAATAGGGCCGCCAGGTCGCGGCATCGTAGACGACGAGCTCGCGCCCGAGGAAGAGCTCGCGGGTGAACTCGTTGACCGTGAGGTCGAAGCGCATCCGCGGCGCCAGCCCGAAGGCGGTGGAGAAGCGCAGGATCGTGACGTCGTAGTCGACCTTGCCCCGCAGCGAGGCGAGGTGGCGCTCGATGCCGACCTTGGCCTTGGCGTAGAGCGACAGCGGGCGCAGCTCGAAGCTCTCGTCGGCGATCCGATCCTCCGAGATCATGCCGTAGTTCGAGCAGGTCGAGACGAAGATCACCTTGTTGAGCGCGCGCCCGTCGAGCGCGGCGATGAAGGAGAGCATGCCGCGCTCGTTGATCGCGGCGGACGCCTCGGGGAACTTCTTGGTGATCGGGTCGCCGACGAGGCCGCCGAGGATGACGACGTCGCTCACGCCGTCGAGCGCCCGCACGACCACGTCGCGATCGCCGAAGTCGCCGTGGAGGAACTCGTAGCCGTCGCGTGCCGCGAGCCCCATCGAGGCCGGGCCGTTGCGGTAGACGCCGAGGTCGAGGTTGCGCACCCGGTAGCCGCGGGCGAGCAGGTGCTCGATGACGGGGACGCCGACGTATCCGCCGCCGCCGACGACGAGGACGGTGCGGCCGCCGCCGTCGCCGCGCTTGGCGAGACGCCGCTCCTCCTCCGCCTCGATCGCGCGCACGACGTCGCCGGGAAGCTCGCGCTCGTCCGCACCGATCGGCGCGAATGGGGCGCTCAGGGTCTGGCTAGTCCACATTGGTACGAACTCCCACGCTGATCTGTCCCAGGGCGACACGAGATCCGACGCTTGCCGCTCCGTTGCCGGAACGAGTGCAATTCGAGAACCATTCGCCGCATTTCTCTCTGTTGATTCCTCTGCGTCACGCCGTGCGCAGCGCCCGCGGCTGCGGCGCTTGCGCGGGCGCGAGCGCCTCCGCCGTGAGCGCGATGGCCGCGCCGATGCAGGCGCCCGCGACCGCGGCCAGGAGCGCGAGGACGAGGGGCGGCAGGCTGCTCGGGCGGTGCGGCAGGCTCGCGGGCGAGAGCACCCGCGCGGTCGGCAGCTGCAGCCCGACCTGCTCGGTGACCTCGTTCATCCGCGAGAGATAGTCGTTGAGCACGCCCTGGCTCGCGGCCGCCTCGCGCTGGAGGGCGCGCAGCTCGATCATCCGCTCGTCGAGGGCGGTGGTGCGCGAGGCCGCCTCCTCGACGCGCGCCAGCATCTCCCGCTCGCGATCCTCGGCGATGCGGAACTCGTCGCGCACGCTCTGGGCGGCACGGCCGAGCTCGGCGCGCAGCTGCGCCTGCAGGCCCTCGACCTGCTCCCGGGCGCGGACCATGCGCGGATGGTTCGGCAGGAGCTCGCTCGCGAGCGCGGCCTCGCGGTCGAGCGCCTCGGTGAGCGCGGCGCGCAGGCTCTGGACCGTTCCCGAGGAGACCGCCTGCGGGAGCGCGTCGATCCCCGCCTCGCCGCGCGCGACGCGCTCGACCGCCTCGAGGCGAGCCCGCGCCGCGGAGGCGTCCGCCCGCGCCGCCGCGTATTCCTGGTTCAGGAGGGCGAGCTGCTGGCCGTCGATCTCGGTCTCGCCGGCGCGCACGATGCCGTTGAGCCGGGCGAAGTCCTGGACCGCCGCCTCGGCCTCGCGCACGCGGGCGCGCAGACCCTCGAGACGCTCGTCGAGGAGGCGCCCGGCGCGACCGAGCTCGTCGCGCTCGGCGCGGGCCTGGTCCTCGAGATAGGCGGCGACGACGGCGTCCGCGACCGCCTGCGCACGCTCCGGCGTGTGCGCCTGGGCGGTGAGCTCGAGCACGTAGGTGCCGGGCACGCGGTCGACCGTGACCGAGCGTGCGAGCGCCTCGATGGCGCGATCCGTGCCGGCTTCGCGGCGCGGCGCCTCGCCGTCGACGAGCGCGCGCAGGCGATCGACGACGCCGGGGCTCTCGGGGGCGGAGCCGAGCGCCGCGTGCGCGGCGGCGAGGACGTTGTAGGAGGTGATGATCGCGACCTGGCTCTCCAGGCGCACGATGTCGGGCGTCTGCGCGCCCGGCACGAAGGCGCCCGGAACGACCTGCGGCTCGCGCGGATCGATCATCACCCGCGTCGTCGACTTGTAGGTGGCGGGTGTCAGGTACCCGTACGCGGCACCCATCGCGCCGAAGGCGAGCGCGAGGCCGAGGATCAGCCCGAGCCGCCGGCGCAGCCGGCCCAGCAGTCCGGCCGCGTCGCGCACCGCCGACGCCAGGTCCGTCCCCAGGGAGCGGGTGTCCGCGGCCTCGACCTGGCGCGGCAGCGAGAACAGGCGATCTCGCTCATCGATCGGTGGGACCGACATGGGCTTCTCCCTTGATGGCGAAGGTGCGGATGCAGGCGGGATCGTTGCGCAGGGCGAGCCAGGCCCACACGGCGGTGACGCCGGGCAGGTGGTACATGCCCGTGATCGCGACGTTCGAGCACACGACCATGACGAAGACGAAGAACAGCCAGGCGTCGAACTGCTCCGTCGCCGTGCGCGGGCTGCGGCGCGGCCGCAGGCGGACGATCAGCAGGACGACGAGGACGGCGCCCAGGATGCCGAGCCGGTAACCGGCCTGGACGACGGCGTTGTGCACGCCGATGAACAGGAAGTCCGGCTCGTCGGGCCGCTTCAGGGACCACGGCTCGGCGTAGAAATAGTAGACGCCGCGGATCGCCTCGCGGCCGAAGCCGACGCCGACGCCCCAGGTGTCGCGCACCGCGAGCCAGGCATCGCCCCAGAACACGGCGCGGATGCCGTTGTTGGCGTCGAGGGCGAGGAGCGGCTCCCAGAACAGCGGCGCCACGACGCCGGTCGCGAGGAAGAGCAGGACGCCCGCGAGCGACCCGAGCACGAGCAGGCGGCGCGTGCGGAAGACGAGGAGGGCGAGGAAGGCGAGCGCCGTGTTCAGGTGCGTCGTCAGCACGATCAGGATCGGCACGGCGAGGAACGGCGCGACGCCCGAGAGCGCGTGGAACACCCACCAGCCGATCAGGGCGGTGAGGATCAGCTCGGCGCCCGAGAAGCTGTTGAGCAGGAAGTAGCTGTGCCCGCCCTCCAGCGGCTCGCCGAAAAGGGTGAGCACGAGCGGGTTGAGGACGAGCCCGCCGATCACGCCCGCGGGCACGAGGACGCGCTTCACCAGAGTGGGGTAGCGCGCCAGCACGACGAGGGCGTTGACGTTCGCCGAGACGAGGATCGGCATGGCGATGTAGCCCACCGACTGCTGGGCGATGGCGCCGCGGTCGTAGACCTGCGTCCAGGCGGCGGGCAGCACGCCGGCGAAGGACAGGGCGACGTAGACGCCCGCGAGCACGGGCAGCGCGATCATCGCGCCGGGCAGGTAGGCCCGTCGCGCGCAGACGATCGAGAGCAGTGCCGCCGCGAGCAGAGCGGCGAGCGCGGGCACGCCGAGATGGCGCGAGATCGGCCAGAAGTAGACGTAGGCGAAGAAGGCGCAGACGTAGAGCACCGTCGCGAGCAGGCTCGCGGACACCGCGCCGCCGCCGGCGGTGGGCGCCGCCGACGCGAGAGGGTAGGGCGCCTGGAGCTGCTGGGCTTGCGCGGACGCCCGGCTCGTCATGCGCCGTCCTCCCCCAGCACGCTGCCGCCGAAGCCGCGCACGGCGAAGCCGGTGAGCAGCGCCGCCTCGACCACGAGGCTCAGGCTGAAGGCGATCGCCGCGCCGTGCACGCCGAGCGCATCCGCGAGCGGGAAGAAGGACCCCAGCGCCACCGTGGACGCCACGACGCTCGCCGCCAGCAGCGCGGCGCTGTCACGCTTGGCCTGGAGCTGGAACATGAACGGATAGGCCGCGATCATCGCGGCGTAGCCGACGGCGAGCACCGGCAGCGCGGAGGCGTAGGCGCGCCATTCCGGCCCGAACAGGCCGACGACGAGCAGCTCGTCGAAGGCGGAGGTGAAGCCCACGAGGGTGATCGCGGCGGGGATGGTCAGCGCCGCGAGCGAGACCGTGTAGCGCGTGAGCGCCTGCGGCCCCTCGGCGACGAGCTTTCGGCTCGCCATGCCCGGCACGACGTTCTGCATGGTCTGCAGCGCGATGTGCGAGACGCTGAGGATCTGGTGGAGGATGCGCAGCCCGCCGACCGCCGTCATGCCGAGCGCGCTGCCGGCGAGGACGTAGATCAGGTCGAAGCCGGCGCGCCGCGAGCCGGCCAGGACGACGAGCCAGCGGGAATACTTCCAGGAGCCGGCGGCGGTCTTCACCAGGGCGAGCGGGGACAGGCTCGGCCGCACGCCGCTCGCGACGATCCCGACGCCGAGCACGACGAGGCTCACGAGCCCGGCGCCGTAGGCGAAGGCGTAAGCGCCCGTCGCGCCGCCGGACGCGTCCGCGAAGCCCCACCCGAGCGCGGCGACGCCGAAGAGCCCGCCGAAGCGCAGCGCGTCGAGCGCGAGGGCGAGCGGCCCGCGCCGGTCGAGGAAGAGGAGCTTGCGGACGAACTCGCAGGCGAGGAAGGGCACGCCGAAGGCCGCCGCCGCGAGCGCCGCCGGCCCGATCGCGGCCCAGCCGAGCGCGTCCAGCACCGCCGCCGCGGCGAGGCCGAGCGCGGCCATCGCGACGAGGAAGACGAGCGCGAGCGTCAGCATGCGCCCGGTGAACCCGTGGTCGCCGCGGCTGCGCGCCTCGTGCGTGAAGACCTGGAGCGGCACGACGGCGAGCGCGAGCTGGAACTCGAGCGCGACGAAGACGGCGATCCAGATCGCGGCCCACACGGAGAAATCGTCGGGGCCGAGCGCACGGGCGAGGAGGATCGAGGTCGCGAAGCTGCCGCCGGAGACCACGGCCTGATCGAGCACCGCCCACACGAACGAGGTCGCATCGGGCGAACGCAGGCGCGTCAGCGACAATTTTCGCTCATTTTGATACATCTCGCAGCCCGCACGGTTCCATGTCGACCCATCGGCACCGGCGATGAGGCGGTGCAGCCGGTGTCGTGCCCCGGGGCAGCAAGCGGCATGCCGCGCGTCAGGCGCGCTTGCGGGGCCGGTCGCGGGAGGTGCGGTCGCGGGAGGTTCGTTCGCGGGAGGTGGGCCGGTCGTCGCGGCGGGCGCGGGCGAGGAGGCCGCGCAGCGCCGCGATGCGGCGGTCGAGGCCGAAGCGGGAGCGGAAGGCGAGATCGGCGACGAGGATGGCCGCCCCCGCCGCGAGGCTCGCGACGAACGGCGCGGCGAGGATCGCGGTCGCGAGGCCCAGCGCCGGGGCCGCGATGGCGAGGAAGGCTGCGCCCGAAACGAGGGCGACGGCGACGACGAACATGCGGCCCACCCCCTCTCGACGCGCGCAGCCGGTCTCGGCCGGCCGGCGGCAGCATGGCGTGCACGGGTGAACGGATCGTATATCCGCCCGTCGTCGCCGAAGGCCGGGCGACCGCCCCGGTGGTCAGGCCGCCGCTCGTTCCGCGTCGGGCTCGACCGCGCCCGGCGCCAACGCCAGCGTCGTGACCTCGCCGGCGAGCATGTCCGCCTGCGCGGCGTCGGGCTCGTCCGGCGTCGCCACGACGACGAGGTCGAAACTGGTCTCGACGAGACGGAGCATGCACGAAGCGTGCTCGGCACGCCAGCCCCGCGGATCGTCCCGGTCGGCGAGGTGCGGCAGGCGCACGGCCCGGGCGTCGAGGACGGGGTCGAGGTCGATCAGGCGTCCGACCGACCGCGCATCCTCCCCGAGATCGAAGCGGGCGAGGATGCCCGCGCTCGCGCTCGCGTCGACGAGGAGCACGCGCAGGCCGGAGGCGGAGGCGGCCTCCGCGAGGGCGAGCGCCGCGGGCGCGCCGCCGGCGTCGACCTCCTCGGCGTGCACCAGGACGCGTACGCGCTCGCCCGCCGCGAGCGCTTCGGCGAGCCGATCCCAGGTCGCGGCGAGCGCCGCCGCACGCCGTGCGTCGTCGGAGGCGCGGGCGTGCGCCCGGGCGGACCGGCCGGCGTCGGAGGGGAGCGGCGCGGGCGTCGTCCGCGCGACGACATCGAACCCTATCTCCGGCTCCGCCGGCGGCACGGCGGCCGCGCTTCGCGGGCGAGACCGCGCGCGACCAGACCCGGGCAGCCGCAGGGCCGTGAGGAAGTACGCGACGAGCGCGCCGGCGCCTGCGCCGATCGGCTCCCAGGGCATGGCCGCGCCGGGAGCCGACGCTTCGACCTGCGGGGCGAGGAGGGGCGGAGCCGGGAGCGCCGGGGCCGGGGAGGGTGCGGCGGCCGCCGGGGTCGCGACGACCTGCTCGGCGGCCGTCGCGCCGGGCGCGGCGGGGGCGCCCCGTTCGAGGCGGGTCGTCCGCTCTCGCGCCGCGTCGAGCGCCGCGAGCGCCTCCTCGCGCGCGGCGCCGGCGGCGGCGAGCAGGCGGTCGCGGGCGAGCTCGAGCCGCCTCAGCGCGGCGGCGCGGCTCGGGTGACGCGGCCCGTAGACGTCCTGCGCGTCCGCCGCGGCGATCGAGGCCTCGACCCAGCGCGAAGCCGCGGCCTCGACCGCGGGCGGCAGGCCCTGTGCGCTCGCGAGGCGCTCGGCGTCGTCCGCATCGCCCAGGCGGCGCAGCGTGGCGCTCGCCTCGTCCCGCGTCCGGATCGCGTCGAGGCGCTCGGAGAGGTCGGCTGCCGGCGGCGCGACCGCGGGCGGAGGGGCGAGAGGTGCCGCCGCCGCGTCGGACGGGGACGGGTCGCGCGCGTTCCAGAGGAGCGTGTAGGCGGCGGCGGTCGCGAGCGCCGCGGCCGCCGCGGGCGTCTCCCCGGCGGCGCGCAGCACCCGCCGGTCGCCCTCGTCCACGAGCTCCGCTCCCGGGGGCAGCGCGTCCACGGCCGGCCACGCAGCGTCGTGCGCGAGGTCGACGGAGGCGAGATAGGGTCCCGACCCCGGCGGCTCGATCGCCGAGGCGATCACGAGGCCGAGGCCGGCACCGGCCGCGACGATCGCAGCCCTGGCCATCCCGACGAGCAGGGACATGAGACGCTGAACTCCGGGCCGAGCGGTCTCGGCGTTGCTGCCGATTAACGCCGATTACGGTTAATTCCGGCTTAAGGCGCGGATCGCGTCGGAGCGCGGCGCATCCCCGTTTGACCCGCTCGGCGGCCCGACCTAGAACCGTGCGCCACGGCACACGCATCCCCTCACCGAGGAGCTCGAGAGATGGCGAAGGTAGCGTTCCTGGGACTGGGCGTGATGGGCTACCCCATGGCCCGGCACCTCGCGGGCAAGGGCCACGAGGTCACCGTCTACAACCGCACGCAGTCCAAGGCGGAGCGCTGGGTCTCCGAGCACGGCGGCGCCTTCGCCAAGTCGCCGCGCGCGGCCGCCGAGGGCCAGGAGATCGTGTTCGCCTGCGTCGGCAACGACGACGACCTGCGCGAGGTGACGATCGGCGACGAGGGCGCCTTCAAGGGCATGGCCAAGGGCGCGGTGTTCGTCGACCACACCACGGCCTCCGCCGAGGTGGCGCGCGAGCTCTCGGCGCTGTCCTGGGAGAAGGGCTTCGGCTTCGTCGACGCGCCGGTCTCCGGCGGCCAGGCGGGCGCGGAGAACGGCGCGCTCACCGTGATGTGCGGCGGCGACCAGGCGACCTTCGAGCGCGTGGAGCCCGTTATCCAATCCTACGCCAAGATGTGCCGCCTGATCGGTCCCGCGGGGTCGGGCCAGCTCACCAAGATGGTCAACCAGATCTGCATCGCGGGCGTCGTGCAGGGCCTCGCCGAGGCGGTGCATTTCGGCAAGCGCGCGGGGCTCGACCTGGAGGCCGTGCTCGAGACGATCTCGAAGGGCGCCGCCGGCTCCTGGCAGATGGAGAACCGCTGGAAGACAATGGCCAAGGGCGAGTTCGACTTCGGCTTCGCCGTGGACTGGATGCGCAAGGACCTCGACATCGTCCTCGACGAGGCCCGCAAGAACGGCGCGACCTTGGCGCTCACCGCCCTCGTCGACCAGTACTACGCCGACGTCCAGAAGATGGGCGGCAAGCGCTGGGACACGTCGAGCCTGGTGGCGCGGCTGGAGAAGTGAGGAAGCGCCCTCTCCCTTCCGGGAGAGGGCGCCTCTTGCATCGGATGGGGCGCAGCCCCGCCCTCACACCGCCTTCAGCAGCACGTGCTTCTTGCGGCCGAAGGACAGCTTGATCACGCCCTCGCGCAGGTCCGCCTCGCCGAGGGTGGCCGTGGCGTCCGTCACCGGCACGTCGTTGACGCGCAGGCCCCCGCCCTTCACCTGGCGCCGGCCCTCGCTCATCGAGGGAACCAGGCCCGCGTGCTCCGGGCCGAAGGCCGCGAGCACGCCGAGCCCCTCGACGAGCCGCGCCTTCGGCACCTCCACCGTCGGCAGCGTGTCGGCGAGCGCGCCCTCCTCGAAGGTGCGCCGTGCCGTCTGCGCCGCCTCGTCCGCGGCCTCGCGGCCGTGGAGGAGGGCGGTCGCCTCGGTGGCGAGGATCTTCTTCGCCTCGTTGATCTCCGCGCCCTTCAGGGCGGCGAGGCGGGCGATCTCGTCGAGCGGCATGAGCGTGAACAGCTTGAGGAAGCGCTCGACGTCGGCGTCCTCCGTGTTGCGCCAGAACTGCCAATAGTCCCAGGGCGAGAGCATGCCCGCGTCGAGCCACACCGCGCCCGCCGCCGTCTTGCCCATCTTGGCGCCCGAGGCGGTGGTGAGCAGCGGGCAGGTGAGCGCGTAGAGCTGGTGCGTGCCCATGCGCCGGCCGAGATCGATGCCGTTGACGATGTTCCCCCACTGGTCGGAGCCGCCCATCTGCAGATTGCAGCCGTAGCGTCGCGCGAGTTCCGTGAAGTCGTAGGCCTGGAGAAGCATGTAGTTGAACTCGAGGAACGACAGCTCGTGCTCGCGCTCCAGCCGCAGGCGCACCGAATCGAAGCTCAGCATGCGATTGACCGAGAAATGCCGCCCGACGTCCCGCAGGAAGTCGATGTAGTTGAGCGGCACGAGCCATTCGGCATTGTCGACCATCATCGCGTTGCCCGTCCCCTCGCCGAAGCGGATGAAGCGGCCGAAGACGCGCTTGATGCTCTCCTTGTTGGCCTCGATCTGGTCCGGCGTGAGGAGCTTGCGGCTCTCGTCGCGGCCCGACGGATCGCCGACGCGCGTCGTGCCCCCGCCCATGAGCGCGATCGGCTTGCCGCCGGTCTCCTGGAGCCAGTGCAGCATCATGATGGACAAGAGGTGCCCGACGTGCAGCGACGGCGCCGTGCAGTCGTAGCCCACATACGCCGTGACCGCCCCCTCCAGCGCCTTCTCGTCGAGCCCCGCATAGTCGGAGCACTGATGGATGTAGCCGCGCGCCTGCAGCGTCGCGAGAAAATCCGACTTCGGGGTGAGTGCGGTGGGCGCGCTCATGGCGTCTCTCTTTCCGTTCGCCTCTTCATGGGGAGGAGCCCCGGGTCGTCCGGGACGCGAGGCCTTTAGCAGGCCGCACGGCGGTTGGCACGTGCGAAACGCGCGCCGAGGGTGCCCTGCCGGCACGGTTCCGGCATGCGTGCGTCTTCCCCGTGGCCGTTCGGCATGCGAGACCCGCTCGAAAGAGGTTTTCAGGAGGGCCGCCCATGACCGCCGCCGACGAGGTCGTCACGCTCGACCGGAAAGGTGACATCGCCGTCGTCACGCTCGACAATCCGCCCGTGAACGCCACCTCCGCGGCGCTGCGGGCGGGGCTCGTCGACGCCATCGACCGCGCCTGCGCCGACGCGCAGGTGCGCGCGATCGTGCTGCTCTGCGCCGGGCGGACCTTCGTCGCCGGAGCGGACGTGAGCGAGTTCGGCAAGCCGCGCGCCGAGCCGACGCTGCAGGACGTCGTGGCGACGGTGGAGGGCGCATCGAAGCCCGTCGTCGCCGCGGTGCACGGGACGGCGCTCGGCGGCGGGTTCGAGCTCGCCATGGCCTGCCATCACCGGATCGCGACTCCCGAGGCCGCCTTCGGCCTGCCGGAGGTCTCGCTGGGGCTCGTCCCAGGCGCGGGCGGCACGCAGCGCCTGCCACGGCTCGCCGGCATCGCGACGGCGCTCTCGGTGATCGTGGAGGGACGGCGGCTCGTGGGCGAGGCCGCGCGCGAGGCCGGCGTCGTCGACGCGCTGGCGACGGGCGAGGAGAGCCTGCGCGAGGAGGCGATCGGCTTCGCGCGCGAACTCCTGGCGCGCGACCTCCCCCCCGAGCGGCTCGTGCGCCGCGTGCGCGACGAGACCGCGAAGCTCGCGCCCGATCCCGCAGCGTTCGAGGCGGCCCGCGCCCATGCGGCGAAGCGCCTGCGGGGGCAGGTCGCACCGGAGCGGGCGATCGCCTGCGTCGCCGCGGCGCTCGACAGGCCGTTCGAGGAGGGCCTCGCCCTCGAGCGCGCCACCTTCCGCGAGCTGGAGGCGGGCCCGCAGTCGAAGGCCCTGCGCCACGCCTTCTTCGCCGAGCGCGAGGCGGCGAAGGTACCCGGCATCGGCAAGGACGTGCCGCTTCGCCCGATCGCGCGCGTCGGCATCGTCGGCGCCGGCACGATGGGCGCAGGCATCGCCATGGCCTTCCTCGACGCCGGCTTCCCCGTGACGATCGTCGAGGCGAAGGAGGAGGCGCTCGGTCGCGGCCGGGGCACGATCGAGAAGACCTATGCGGGGTCCGTCGCGAAGGGGCGGATCGCGCGAGGCGAGGCGGATGCGCGGCTCGGGCGGCTGGCGACCTCGCTCTCCTACGACGATCTCGCCGCGGCCGATCTCGTGGTCGAGGCGGCTTTCGAGACGATGGAGGTGAAGCACGCCGTGTTCCAGGCGCTCGACCGCGTGGCCAAGCCCGGCGCGCTCCTCGCCACGAACACCTCCTACCTCGACGTCGACGTGATCGCGGCGGCGACGTCCCGCCCGCAGGACGTGCTCGGCCTGCACTTCTTCTCGCCGGCGAACATCATGAAACTGCTCGAGGTCGTGCGCGGCGAGCGGACCGCGCCGGACGCCGTCGCGACCGCGATGGCGCTGGCCAAGCGCCTGCGCAAGGTGGCGGTGTGCGTCGGCGTCGCCCACGGCTTCGTCGGCAACCGCATGCTCGCGCGTCGCCAGGCGGAGGCGACGCGCCTCGTCCTCGAAGGCGCCATGCCGTGGGACGTGGACCGCGTCCTGGTCGCCTTCGGCCTGCCGATGGGCCCCTTCCAGATGAGCGACCTCGCCGGGCTCGACCTCGGCTGGTCGCGGGAGACCTCGAAGGGGGAGACCTTGAAGGAGCGGCTGTGCGAGCTGGACCGCCGCGGCCAGAAGACCAAGGCGGGCTTCTACGACTACGACGAAACCCGCAGGCCGACGCCCTCTCCCGTGACGGAGGAGCTGGTCCTCGCCATGGCGCGCGAGAAGGGCATCGCGCGCCGGGCCGTCTCCGACGAGGAGATCCTGGAACGCTGCCTCTATCCGATGGTGGCGGAGGGAGCGCGCATCCTGGAGGAGGGCAAGGCGGTTCGCGGCTCGGACATCGACGTCGTCTGGATCAACGGCTACGGCTTCCCGGCCTGGCGCGGCGGGCCGATGTTCTGGGCGGACGAGACGGGCCTGCCGACGATCGTCGCGGCGCTCGACCGCTATGCGGCGGCGCACGGGGAGGCCTACACCGTGCCGGACCTGCTGCGCCGCCTCGCGCAGGAGGGCGGGAGGCTGTCGGACCGGTGATGTCGTCCGCGGCGGTCGGTGCCGAATGGTAGCCGACCGCGAATCTCCCGAGAGCCTCCCGCGCCCCACACCCCCGACCCCTCTCCACCAGGGAGAGGGGAGAGCCTCGGCGGGCGGCATGAGTGGCGAAGCCTGTTCTTCGCCGGAAAGCATGGCGTGCGCGCACCGACACGCGCGACGGGGCTCCCCTCTCCCTCGCGGAGAGGGGTGGGGGGTGTGGGGCGTGCCGGATGAGCCCGACGGCCGATGCCGTGCGGGAGCCCGCTGCGACTCTCAGAGCGCCTCGATCGCCCCGAGCGTCGCATCCGCCACCGTCAGGCCCTCGGCGCGCGCCTTCTCCCGCAGCGCGATCCGCCGCATTCCCGGTAGGCGCGCGCCGTCCTGGCCCTCGATCATCGCCGCGAGGGCGGAGACACGCATCAGCGACGCCTCGCCGCCGAGCGCGATCGGGTCGAGGGCGAGGATCAGCTGGCCGGTGCCGGGAGGCGGGCCCTCCGCGTCGAGGAAGGAGGAGGCCTCGGCCGCGTAGTTCGCGCCCGTGATGCCTGCGGCGAGCAGCTCGACCATGAGCGCGAGCGCGGTGCCCTTGGCGTCGCCGAGCGGCAGCATCGTGCCCTTCAGGGCGGCGCCGGCATCCGTGGTGGGGTTGCCGTCGGCGTCGAGCGCCCAGCCCTCGGGAATGGGCTCGCCCTTCTGCTTGGCCGCGAGGATGTTGCCGCGGGCGACCTTCGAGAGCGAGAGGTCGACGACGATCGGCGCGCGGCCCGGCATCGGGCAGGCGAAGGCGATCGGGTTCGTGCCGAAGACGGGGAGCTTGCCGCCCCAGGGCGCGATCGCCGCGGGCGTGTTGGCGAAGAGCAGCGCCACGAGCCCCGCCTCGGCGAGCGCCTCCACCGGATGCCCGGCCGCACCGCAATGGTGCGAGCGGCGGATCGCGGCCGCCGCCACGCCCTGGGCGCGAGCGATCTCGGGAAGCTCGTCGGCGACGATCGCGAGCGCCGGATAAGCGAAGCCGTGCGCCGCGTCGACGGCGAGCACGCCCGGCTTCGGGCGTGTCGCGGTCGGCGTCGCCCGCCCGTCGACCTTGCCGGCCTTGGCCTGCGCCGCATAGGTCGCGACTCGCGAGAGGCCGTGACCCTTCAGCCCGTCGGCCTCCGCCGCGACGAGGGAGCGGGCGACGTGGGCGGCGTTCTCGGGAGACGTGCTCGACCGCTCGAGCGCGGCGGCGACGACGTGCTCCGCTTCCGCGATGGTCAGGACCGGCATCGGATCAGGCTCCCTCGAGGCAGCGGCGGACGTTCTCGGCGGTGACGGCCGAGACGCGCACGTTCGATTCGACGCTCACGCCGGCGATGTGCGGCGTCAGCACGAGGTTCGGGCAGCCGGCGAAGACCGCGCCTGCCTCCGCCGAAAGCGGCTCCGACGCGAACACGTCGAGCGCTGCACCACCGAGGCGGCCCGCCTTCAGGGCGGCGGCGAGCGCCGGCTCGTCGACGACCCCGCCGCGGGCGGCGTTGATCAGGATCGCGTCCGGCTTGCAGCCGGCGAGCGCCGCGGCGTCGATCAGGTTCTTCGTCTTCTCGGTGAGCGGCACGTGCAGCGAGACGACGTCCGCCTCGGCGAGCAGCGCATCGAGGTCGCGCTTGGCGACGCGTCCCCAGGGCTGCGACCAGGCCGGATCGTCCTCGGGCACGAACGGGTCGTATGCGACGATCGTCATGCCGAGCGCGGCGGCGCGCTTGCCCGTCTCCTTGGCGATCGCGCCGAAGCCGACGAGCCCCAGCGTCTTGCCGTACACCTCCCGGCCCATCAGCCGGTTGCGCGGCCACGCGCCGGCGACCACCTCGTCGGTCGCACCGTAGGCGCCGCGCATCAGCATCATCGCCGTCCCGACGACGTATTCCGCGACGCCGATGTCGTTGGCGCCCGTCGCCGGGAACACCCTCACGCCCCGTGCCTCGCAGGCGGCGACGTCGATGTTGTCGAGGCCGACGCCGAGGCGCCCGACGCAGACGAGGGCGTCGGCGGCCGCCAGCAGCGCACCCCGGACCTGCGTGCGGTTGCGCACGATCAGCGCGCGGGCGCCCGTCACGGCCGCCGCGAGGTCGTCCGGGCGGTCGACGAGGCCGGGATCGTAGAGCACGTCGAAGCCCGCCAGCGAGGCGGCGATCGCGGCTTCGTCCATGAACTCGCTGACGACGATGTCTGCCATGGCGTTGATCCGTCTTCTCAGAGGACGATGAGCGCGCCCGCGGCGAGCGCGAGGATGACGAGGGTCGTGCCCGTGACGGTCGCGATGTGGCGCCAGCCGAGCCGGGCCATGGCCGAGAGCGAGGTGCCGAGCCCCAGCGCCCCGATGGCGATCAGGAGCCCCCAGGTCGAGGCCAGGATCGCGAGCTCGCGGATGGGCGCATAGATCGGCGCGAGAGCGGGCGCATAGGCCATCGCCGTGTTGAGGAGGCACAGGCCCAGGAAGACGAAGGCGAAGACCGGCGCGGGCACCTTCGCGTTCTCCGCGTGCCCGCCGGCGCGGGCGAACCACCAGCCGATGACGAGCACGACGGGCAGGAGCAGGAACACGCGAAACAGCTTCACCACGACCGCGGTGTTGCCGGCGGTCTCCGAGACGGCGTAGCCCGCGCCCACCACCTGCGCGACGTCGTGGATGGTGGCGCCGAGCAGCACGCCCGTCGTCTGGTGATCGAAGCCGAGCACGGCGCCGAGCGGCGGGTAGGCGATCATCGCGAGCGTGGAGAGCGCGTTCACCGCGACCACAACGAAAGCGACGTCGGCCTCCTTGCCCTTGTAGTTCGGGAGAACCGTCGTCGTGGCGAGGGCCGCGGAGGCGCCGCACACGGCGGTCGCCGCGCCGGCGAGCGCGCCGTACTCCGCGCGCTGGCCGAGGGCGCGCGCGAGCGCGAAGCCGGCGAGGATCGTCAGGGCCATCGAGGCGACGACCATGAGCGCGACGCCGATTCCCAGCGCGACGATGTCGCCGAGCGCGATGCGAAGCCCGAGCAGCGCCACGGCCCAGCGCAGGAGCTTCTTCACGCAGAAGGTCAGCCCCGGCTGGAAGACGGGCGCGGCGGCGGGCCGGTTCAGCGCGATGCCGAGGAGGAGCGCCAGCACCATCGCGGGGATGGGGAAGACGAGGGCGACGGCGGGCGCCGCGAGCGTCGCCGCCACCGCGATCGCGGTGGCGAACAGGATGCCGGGCACGAGGGCGCGCGTCGTCGCGGTGCTCGGCAGGGGGGAGGGGGCGTTCATGCGCACTCTTCTGGTTCTCTTGGCGTCGCGGAGGTTCGCGGGCCGTCCCTTATCCTTCCCTGTAGGGGAAGGTGTCTCGGCGAAGCCGAGACGGATGGGGCGCGCGAAGCGCGTTCGGCGGAGCCGAAGAGTGGCGCGACCCCGGGCCGTCGTCGAGCCGCTTCCGCTTCGCGGAACGCGCGTGCCGCGCGCCCCATCCGTCACCGCGCTTCGCGCGGCGCCACCTTCCCCTACAGGGAAGGAGAGAAGCCAGGTCCAGCTTCGGCGCGGGCTCGGACCACAACGCGGGCCGCGAGAGGAGGCCGCCGCACTGCACTACCCATGAAGCGCGGCGGCGAGACCGTCAAGCCGAGCGGTACAGCTTCGTCATGACGAACTCGCGGTGGCCGAGCGCCTCCGCGGCGGTGAGGCGGCCGTTCGCGGTGCGCACCACCATGTCGATGAGCGCGTCGCCCGCCTGGGGGATCGTCATCTCGCGGCGCAGCACGCCCGACACGTCGACGTCGACGTGCTCGGACATCGTGCGCACCGTGCGCGGGTTGCCCGTGATCTTCACCACCGGGACGATCGGGTTGCCGATGACGTTGCCCTGGCCCGTGGGGAAGGTGTGGACCACGTAGCCCGCCGCCGCCATCAGGGTGACGCACTCGGCGGCCGCCGAGGACGTGTCCATGAAGTACAGCCCCGGGCCCTTGGCGGGCGCCTCGGCCGGCTCGAGCACGTCGATATAGGTGCACTCGCGGCCGATCTTCTCGAGGTTGCCGAGCGCCTTCTCCTCGATCGTGGTCAGGCCGCCGGCGATGTTGCCCTTGGTCGGCTGGCTCTCGGAGAGGTCCGACGTCTTGAAGGGCTCGATCACCTCGTCCATGTAGGCCTGCCAGGTCGCCATGAACTTCTCGCCGACCTCGGGGCTCGCCGCGCGGGCCTTGCAGAGGTGCTCGGCGCCGGTGATCTCCGAGGTCTCGCCGAACACGCCCGTGAGGCCGAGCGGGATCAGCTTGTCGTACATGTTGCCCACCGTGGGGCAGGAGGCGAGGCCCGTCGTCGTGTCGCTCTCGCCGCACTTCGTCGAGACCCACAGGTCCTTGATCGGGCAGCTCTCGCGCTGCAGCTCGGACGCCCACTGAAGGTAGTCCTTGGCGACGCGCGAGGCCTTGGCGATCGTCATGATGTCGCCGGTGCCCTCGATGCCGAAGCCCGTGACCGGCTTGCCGGTCTTGGCGATGCCGTCGACGACGCGCTGGGTCCAGCCGTCCTCGATGCCGATCACCACCACCGCGGCGACGTTCGGGTTCGAGCCGATGCCGATCAGCGTGCGGAAGTGGAGGTCCAGGTCCTCGCCGAACTGCAGGCGCCCGTAGGCGTGGGGGAGGGCCAGCGTGCCCTTGATGTTGTTCGCCACCGCCTCGCAGGCGGCGTTGGACAGGTCGTCGAGGGGCAGCAGGACGACGTGATTGCGCACGCCGACGCGGCCGTTCTCGCGGCGCCAGCCCATGAACTCGAGGTTGGAGTACTGCATGGTCATGGCTCCGTCCTCACCAGCGCTTCGTCTTGACGTTGTGGACGTGGACGTGCTCGCCCACGCCGACGGGCTTCACGGCCTTGCCGATGTCCTGCCCGTACTTCCAGATCGTGTCGCCCTCGGCGATGTCCTTCAGCGCGATCTTATGGCCGATCGGCACGTCCATCTTCGCGGTGAGGTGGAAGGACGAATTGTCCTCGGTGACGACGCACAGCATCTCGCTGCCGGCCTTCAGGTCCTCCACGACGACGACACCGACGGTGTCCTTCTTGTCGTGCACGAGGAGATGCGGGATCCCCATGGTGTCCTCTCGCAGGATTGGTGGTGCCAGTCTTGTATAAGACACATGATCGGGGGTCAAGGCGCGTCGCACGGGTTGCAAGCCGTTGCCGGGGCGAGACTTCCCATCCAGTCTTGCATAAGACAATAGACATGAAATGGATTGACAGGGGGGCCCGGGCGCGCTCTCCTTCCGGCGGAGCGTCCCGCGAGAGGGCGCCGCGGGACACCGAAGATCCCCATCGGAGAGGAAACAGCCGCATGAACCGCACCACCCCGATCCTCGCGCTGGCGCTCGGCGCCGGCATGGTCGCCGCGCCGGCCTTCGCCTTCCCCGACAAGGACGTCGACTACATCATCCCGTTCTCGCCCGGTGGCGAGTCGGACATCGCCGCGCGCCTGCAGCAGCCGGTCTTCGCCGAGGAGTTCGGCCACCAGCTCATCGTCAAGTACCAGGCGGGCGCCGGCGGGGCGCAGGCCTGGTCGCAGCTCAACTCGATGCCGGCGGACGGCCACACGATCATGGGCATCAACCTGCCGCACGTGATCCTGCAGCCGATGATGAGCTCGCCCGGCTACGAGACGGCGGACCTGACGCCGGTCTACTGGTTCCACTACACGCCCGATGCCATCATCGTGAACGCCAGCAGCGAGTTCGAGACGCTCGAGGACCTGGTCGCCTTCGCGCGCGAGAACCCGGGCATGGTCACCTTCTCGGGCTCGGGCTCGAACTCCGCCAACAGCCTCGCCCAGAAGCGCTTCGACACGCTGGCCGGCATCACCACGACCTACGTGCCGTTCTCCGGCACCGGCCCGTCGGTGACGGCGCTCCTGGGAGACCAGGTCTCGGCCTCGTGGGGCTACTCCACCGTCGCCGCCGCGCAGGGCGACCAGGTGCGCATGCTCGCGGTCGCCTCCGAGGAGCGCCTGCCGCTCTTCCCCGACGTGCCGACCTTCCAGGAAGCCGGCTACGACATGGTCGGCGGCGCCTATCGCGGCGTCGCGGTTCCCAAGGACACGCCGGAGGAGACCCGCCAGGCGGTGTCGGACGCCTTCCAGGCGATGAACAACGAGCCGGCCATGCGCAAGGCGATGGACGACGGCGCCTTCGTGGTGATCGACGTTCCGTACGGGGAGGTCGAGGCGTTCATGGCCGAACGGCGCGAGGAGATCGCGGCCGCTGCCGAGGCCGCGAACTGAGCGCGCCCGCGCATCCCTGACGGCCCGTCGTTCCGGCGGGTGGCGTGTCCCTCCGCGCCGCCCGCCGGACCTCCCGCTTCACACCGACGCCGCGCGCCTCGCGCGCGAGCGCTCGAGGATCGTCCGTCCATGGACCTCCTGCCGTACCTCGCCCAGGCGCTCACGCCCTTCAACCTGCTCCTCGCGCTCGGCGGCGTCGTGCTCGGCACGCTGATCGGCGCGCTGCCGGGCCTCTCCGCGACGATGGCGGTGGCCGTGCTCGTGCCCTTCACCTTCGCCATGGCGCCGGCGTCGGGGCTGATCGGGCTCGGCGCGATCTACACGGGCGCCATCTACGGCGGCGCCTTCGCGGCGATCCTGGTCAACACGCCGGGCACGCCCTCGGCGATCGCGACGACCTTCGACGGCTTCCCGATGGCCAAGCGCGGCGACGGCAACCTCGCCGTGACGCTGGCCACGCTCGCCTCCGTCGTCGGCGGGCTCGTGGGCGCGCTCGCGCTGCTCTTCCTGTCGCCGCCGTTGTCGAAGGTGGCGCTCGCCTTCGGGCCGCCGGAATATTTCTGGCTCGCGATCTTCGGCCTGACGCTGATCTCGGCGCTGTCGCAGGGCGACACGCTCAAGGGCATCCTGGGCGCCTCCTTCGGCCTGTTCCTCGCCACCGTCGGCGTCGCCATCGTCGGCGGGGACGTGCGCTACACGCTCGACCAGCCGATGCTGGTCGGCGGCTTCGACGTCATCGCTGCGCTGATCGGCCTCTACTGCATCCCGGTGGTCATCGACCTCGTGGCACGTCCGGACCCGCACCTGAAGGTCGCGGTCCAGGCCGGCGGCTTCCGGCTGGCGGAGGCGATGGGCCATTGCGCGCGCAACTGGTTCAACCTGATCCGCTCCTCCGTGATCGGCACGGTGGTCGGCATCCTGCCGGGCGCGGGCGGCTCCATCGCCTCGCTCGTCTCCTACTCGGAGGCGCGGCGCTCGGCGCCGCATCCCGAACGCTACGGCAAGGGCGAGCCCGGCGGCATCCTCGCCACCGAGAGCGCCAACAACGCCACGGTCGGCGGCGGCTTCATCCCGACCCTCGTCCTCGGCATCCCCGGGACGCCGCCGGACGCCGTCATCCTCGGCGCGCTGCTCGTGCAGGGCATCCGTACGGGACCCGGCCTGTTCACGGGCCAGGGCGACATCGTCTTCACCTTCATCTTCGGGCTGCTCATCGCGACCGTGCTGATGCTGCCGGTCGGCCTGCTGATCGGTCGCTACGCCTACCAGGCGATCGTCTCGATCCCGAAGGCGGTGCTGGTGCCGACCGTGGCGTTCCTGACGATCATCGGCTCGTTCGCGATCCACAACTCGATCACGGACGTCTACACCATGCTCGGGCTGGGCTTCCTCGGCTGGACGCTCGCGCGCTTCGGCTTCGCGCCGTCGCCGATCGTGCTCGGCATCATCCTCGGGCCCATCGCCGAGCAGGGCTTCGTGCAGGCGTGGCTGATCGGCAATGCGCAGGGCAACGTGCTCGGCATGTTCTTCGGGCGCCCGATCAGCCTCGCGATCGCGGCGCTCGCGCTCCTGACGCTGCTCTACCCCCTCCTCACAGACTTGCTGAAGGCGCGCCGCGCCCGCCGTGCGGGCACGGTGCCGCCGCCCCGGGAGACGATCGATGCGGACTGAGCCCGGCTCGAGCCCCGCGCCCGAGCGCGCCCGCGGCGCCTCGAGGGGAGATTTGGGCACGATCGTGCTGTGCGTGCTCTTCGTCGCGCTCGGCGGCTGGATGATCGCCGGGAGCATGGCGATGAGCCCGCTGGGCGCGGTGTTCCCGCGGGTGATCGCCGGCATCATGATCACGAGCGCGCTCGCCATCCTCGGCTTGCGCGCGCTCGGGCGGGCCGGGCCCGCGCCCGCCGTCGAGACCGGCTCGACGCCACGCCGGCTCCTGCTCTGCGCGGCGCTCGTGGCCTGGGCCGTGCTGATGCCGCGGCTCGGCTTCTTCGCGACCTCGATCGCGGGCTTCCTCGCCGTCCTCGCGATCGCCGAGTACGACCGCTGGACGGCGAAGCGCACGGCCGCCTACATCGCCGCGGCGCTGGCCCTGGTCGGCGGGTTCTACCTGCTCTTCGTCGAGGTCCTGCTCGTGCCGGTGCCGCGCGGCGTGCTGTTCTGAGGCGCCGTCAGCCGCCGGCGCTCGCCGGCGTCGATGCGGGCGCGGGGAACAGCGCGTCCGTGCGCCCGGTGAGCCGATAGGCGACGAGGCCCACGTATTCCCGCGCCGCGACGTCGAGGCGCTGGAGGCCCGCCGAGATCGAGCGGAAGCCGCTCGTCGCCTCGCGCCCGCCGACGGTGCGGAAGTCGGTGGGGTAGGGCACCACCTCGAAGCCGGCGCGCCGGAACACGCCGACCGAGCGCGGCATGTGCCACGCCGAGGTGACGAGGAGCCAGCGGCTGCCGGGCGCGGGCGCCACCGCCTCGCGCGAGTAGACCGCGTTCTGGAACGTGTTCTGCGAGCGGTCCTCGATCACGAGCCGCTCCGGTGCGACGCCCATCGCGGTGAGCGCCTCCGCCATCGCCTGCGCCTCCGTATAGCGGTCGGCGCCGATCAGGCTGCTGCTGCCTCCCGAGAGCACGATGGGAATGCCGGGATGGCGTCCCGCCAGGATGACGGCGGTGGTGAGCCGGTCCGCCGCCTCGTTCAGGACCGGCTGGCCGAGCTCGATCGAGGCGTCCTGCGCGGTCGCACCGCCGAGCACGACGATCCCGTCGATGGGCGCGCCGGTCTCCTCGTAGAGCGGAAAGCGCGTCTCGAGCGGGTTCATCAGGAGGCTCGCCAGCGGCGTCAGCCCGAAGAGCGCGAGCGCCGCCGCCGCGGTCCAGGCGAGGCCGAGGCCGATGCGCCGCGCGGGCGCGAAGCCGGCGAGCACCAGCCCCGCGACGAGCGCGATCAGCATCAGGTTCGAGGGCGCGAGCACGAACCAGGCGACCTTGGAGAGGACGAAGAACACGGGATGCGCGCCTCGTCTCAGCCGCGGGCCGTCTCGGACTCGAAGCGCGCCTTCGTCTCGGCGTTGGGCGGATACAGCCCCGGCAGCGGCACCCCGCGCTCGACCTCACGCATGATCCACGCCTCGAGCCGCTCCTGCTCCACCGCGGCGAGCGCCACCTCGGCGACCATCGCCTTGGGGATGACGACCGCGCCGTCCCCGTCCGCCACGACGACGTCGCCGGGGAAGACGGCGACGCCACCGCAGCCGATCGGCTGCTCCCAGCCCACGAAGGTCAGCCCCGCCACCGAGGCGGGCGCGGCGACGCCGTCGCACCAGACCGGCAGGCCCGTGCCGCGCACGCCCTCGCCGTCGCGCACCGCGCCGTCGGTGACGAGCGCCTTGACGCCGCGCTTCTTCATGCGCGCGCACAGGATGTCGCCGAAGATGCCGGCGTCCGTCACGCCCATCGCGTCGGCGACGCAGATCGCGCCCTCCGGCATCGCCTCGATGGCGGCGCGGGTGGAGGTGGGCGACGCCCAGCTCTCCGGCGTGGCGAGGTCCTCGCGCATGGGTACGAAGCGCAGGGTGAAGGCCTCGCCGACCATGCGCTCCGAGCTCGCGAAGGTCGCCTTCGGGCCGGACATCCAGGAGCGGCGCACGCCCTTCTTGAGGAGCACGGTGGTGAGGGTCGCCGTCGTCGCGGCGTGGAGGGCGTCGGCGATGGTCTTGTCGAGGGGCATGATGAGGGGGTCCGATGAGAGGCGCCGCACACTAGCCGGCCCGCCGCCCGTGCGGAAGGCCGGATCGTGCGCATCACCCCCGCGCGAGGGAGCGCGCCATGTCGGCCTCGAGCCGCGACCAGGGCGCCGATTCCGCCTGTGCGGCGCGATAGCTCGCGACGATGCGACCGGCGAGGTCGGAGCCGGCGGCGATGGCGTCGATCTCCGCGCGCGCGGCCTCCGCCGCCGCCTCCATCAGGTCCGCGGGAAAGCCTTCGAGCCGGACCTGCGATTCCGACAGCATCGCCCTGAGCCCGATGGCGTTTCGTCGATGCGCGTCCGCGAGCGCCAGAGCGTGCTCGGCCTCCGCCGCCTCCGCGACCACCCGCCGGAGATCCTCCGGCAGGTCGGCGAGGCGGTCGCTGTTGACGAGGAGCTCGCTCGCGCCGTTGGGCTTGTTGAAGCCGGGTGCGTAGTAGAGCGGCGCGACCTGATGGAGGCCCAGCTCGTAGTCGGTGGCGGGAGCGAGGAACTCGACCGCGTCGACGGTCCCGCGCTCCAGCGCGGTGTAGGTCTCGCCGGCGGGGATCGTCACCGGCGTGGCACCGAGCCGCTCGTAGACGCCGGCGCCGAGCCCGGCGACGCGGATGCGCAGCCCCGCCACGTCGGCGAGGCTGCCGATCGGCCGGCGGAAGAAGCCGCCCATGCACGGGCCGGTATTCCCCGCGAGGAAGGGCGTGACGCCGAAGGCGGCGTAGAGCTCCTCCCACAGCGCCTGCCCGCCGCCGAAGGCGAGCCAGGCCTGGTGCTCGATCGGCCCGAGCCCGAAGGGAATCGTGGTGAAGAAGGCGGCTTCGGGAATGCGGCCCTGCCAGTAGAGCGCGGCGCTGTGGCCGGCCTCCACGGTGCCGTTCGAGACCGCGTCGAGCACGGAGAAGGCCGGCACGATCTCGCCCGCGGCGAAGAGCTCCACCACGAGCCGCCCGCCGGCCATGGCGTTGATGCGGTCGACGATGCGCTGCGCCGTGACGCCGGGACCCGCCTGGCCGCGCGGCCAGGACGTGACGAGCCGCCAGCGGACGGGCGCGTCCTGCGCGCGCGCGAGCGCGGGGGCGGCGATCGCGCCGCCGGCGAGGCCGAGGGCGCCGCCGGCGAGGCCGAGCGCGGCGCGGCGGGTGAGGCGGTTACCAGATGCCATGGAAATGATGCACGGGCCCGTGCCCGCTCCCGATCTCGAGGGTGTCGGCGGCCGCGAGCGCCGCGGCGAGCCAGGTCTTGGCGGTGCGGGCGGCGTCCGCCAGGGAGGCGCCCTTGGCCAGCTCCGCGGCGATGGCCGAGGACAGCGTGCAGCCGGTGCCGTGGGTGTTGCGCGTCGCCACCCGCGCGGCGGCGAGCCGGGTGACGCCGTGCTCCTCCACGAGCAGATCGACGCTCTCGGGACCCGAGGCGTGGCCGCCCTTGATCAGGACCGCCTTCGGCCCGAGCGCGAGCAGGCGCTCGCCCTGGGCGCGCATCGCCTCCTCGCTGTCGGCGACGGGCTCGCCGAGCAGCGTCGCGGCCTCCGGGAGGTTCGGGGTCAGCACCAGGGCGCGGGGCAGGAGGACCGTGCGCAGGGTCTCGATCGCGTCGTCCGACAGGAGCTTGTCCCCCGACGCCGCGACCATGACGGGATCGAGCACGATCGTGGTCACGCCGTGCCGGGCGAGGCCGGCGGCGACGGTCTCGATCACGGCGGACCTCGAGAGCATGCCGATCTTCACCGCGTCGACCGTGAGGTCCGAGAGCACGCTGTCCATCTGCGCCGCGACGAAGTCCGCCGGCACGTCGTGGATGCCCGAGACGCCGCGGGTGTTCTGCGCCGTGAGCGCCGCGATCACGCTCGCGCCGTAGACGCCGCGGGCGGAGAACGTCTTCAGGTCGGCCTGGATGCCGGCTCCGCCGCCCGAATCCGAGCCGGCGATGGTGAGGGCGATGGCGGTCATGTGGTCTCCTCGTCGATCAGGCGCCGCGGGCTGCCAGCGCCTCGTCGACGAGGCGGCGCAGGCGCCCGGCGGCGGCAGCGGGGTCGGGCGTGCCGAACAGCGCCGAGACGACGGCGATGCCGTCGGCGCCCGCCCCGATCACCGAGCGGGCGTTCGCCTCGTCGATGCCGGCGATGGCGCCGAGCGGCATCCCCGGCGCGGCGTCGCGGCCCGCGGCCGCGACCTCGGCGAGCCCGGAGAGGCCGATCGGCGGGTCGGGGTTGTCCTTCGACGTCGTCGCGAAGACGCCGCCGATGCAGCCGTAGTCGACGGGGACCTCCGCGAGCGCGCGGGCGTGCGCGGGCGTCTTCAGCGTCCAGCCGATGATCGCGTCGGGCCCGAGCAGGCGCCGGGCGTCGCGCGGATCCATGTCCGACTGGCCGAGATGGACGCCGTCGGCCTGCGCCGCGAGGGCGACGTCGACGCGGTCGTTGACGAGGAGCGGGACGCCGGTGCCGGCGAGCGTCCTCTTCAGCGCGCGGGCGAGATCCACCAGCGCGCGGGTGTCGGCGTGCTTCTCGCGCAGCTGCACGAGCGTCGCGCCGCCCGCGACGGCGCGCCCGACCAGATCGACGAGATCGCGCCCGCGGGCGTCGGCGAGGCCGATGATGGCGTACAGGCGCAGATCGACAGGGGTCACGAGATCCTCGCATGCGATTCGAGCGCCGCCTCGTCGAGCGCGTCGAGCGCATCGAGGAAGGCGGCCGGGAAGGAGCCGGGGCCGGCGGCGCGGGCGCCCGCGATCTCGCCGGCGACGCCCAGGACGAGGAGCGCCGCGGCCGCGGCGGCGAGCCGGTCGGCCTCGAGCGCGGCGAAGGCGGCCAACAGCGCCGAGCCGGCGCAGCCCATGGCGGTGACCCGCGCCATCAGCGCGTGGCCGTTGGCGATCCGAACGGTCCGCTCGCCGTCCGTGACCAGATCGGTCGGGCCGGTGAGGGCGACGACGCAGGCGTTCGCGCGGGCGAAGACGCGCGCCGCCTCGGCGGTCGGCGCGCGACCGGCGAGCGCCTCGAGCTCCCCGGGGTTCAGCCGGACGATCGCGGGGCGTGCCGCGAGGAGCTCGCGGGCGAATGCGAGCCGGGGCGGGGAGGCTTCGACGAAGACGGGGTCGAGCACCAGCGGCCGCCCGGCGTCGCGCGCGGCGGCGACGGCGACGGGGATCCCCGCCAGGCGCTCGGCGTCGAGCGTGCCGAGGTTGACGAGAACGGCATCCGCGCGGCGAGCGAAGTGGGCCGCCTCGTCGGCTGAGACGGTGAGCGAGGGGATCGCGCCCGCCGCCAGGAGCAGGTTCGCCGTGAAGGCCTGGGCGGCGGCGTTGGTGAGCGCGTGGACGCGCGGGCGCCGAATGCGCGTCTCGGCGAGGAGCCGCGCGGCCTGCGATGCGATGTCGTGAGACGCGGGTGCGCGCGACGGCGCGTTCTCGTCCATGTCTCGTTCCCTCCGCCGGTACGACCCGGATCAGGTTCGATGGGTTGGCGCGAAACCGCGCCTCTCAGCCCGAAGGCACCCCGTGAGACCGTTGTGTGGCTAGGTAACCCGCGCGGCGGCGGTCCGCAAGAGGGGCGCGCTCAGTCGCGGCAGGCGAAGGGAGGGAAGGTGCTCGCGGTCCCGGCATTCATCGCGAGGATGACCATCACGTTGGCGAGGGCGAGCTCCGCCTCCGATCGCGGGCAGACGTCGGCGGGCGCCGTGCAGCCGGAGGCGAGGAACGCGTCGTGGCGCGCGACGAACTGCGCGGAGATCCCCTCGGTGCCGAGGCGGCGCGTCGCCTCGGCCCAGGCGGCGGTGTAGCGCCGGCATTTCTCGCGGGTCCAGTCGTCGTCCTGGGCTCGGGCCGGCCGATCGGTCCCGGCGACGAGGCAGGCGGCCGCGAGCACCGCGATCGCTGCGGTGCGCCGCGCCGGTGCGAGCGCGAGCATCGCGCACGCGCCCATCGCCGCGAGCGGCCACGGCAGCAGATAGGGACGCGCCGTGACGGCGAAGGCGCCGGCGGCGTCGATCGTCAGCCCGATCAGGGCATGCCGAAGGGTCGAGACGAGCCCGTCCTGGCGGAAGGACCTGACCACTTCCACGCCGTTGCGGTCGATCGCGAACAGGACGAAGGCGACGCCCGGCAGCAGGACGAGCCCGACGAGCGCGCCGACGGCCACGCGCCGCCGGGCGCTCGCCGGCTCGAGAAGCCGCAGGAGGATCGTGGCGGCGACGCCGGCCACGAGGCCGGCCGCGCCGAAGAGCGCGACCACGAGGGTCGTGCGCGGCGACAGCGCCTCGCCGCGCTCGAGGATGCGCAGGCCGACGATGGCGGCCGCGGCGAGGGCGAGCGCGAGGCCTCGGGCGAGGGCGGAGCCGAGCGCGCCGGCGCTCACCCGCGCGCGCCCGCAGCGGCGGTGCGGATGGCGGCGATGTTGCCGGCATAGGCGGACGGCCCGCCCTTGAAGGCTGCGGAGCCGGCGACGAGCACGTTCGCGCCCGCCGCCGCGACGAGCGGCGCCGTCTGCGGCGTCACGCCCCCGTCGACCTCGATCGCGATCTCGCGATCCCCGATCATCTGCTTGATCCGCCGGACCTTCTCGACCACGGGCGCGATGAAGGCCTGCCCCCCGAAGCCGGGATTGACGGTCATCGCCAGCACGAGGTCGACGTCGTCGAGGAGCGGCGCGATCGCTTCCGCGGGCGTGCCCGGGTTGAGCGCGACGCCCGCCTTCCTGCCGAGCGCGCGGATCGCCTGCAGCGAGCGGTGCACGTGCGGGCCGGCCTCGACATGCACGGTGATCACGTCCGCGCCGGCCTCGGCGAAGGCGGCGAGGTAGGGATCGGCGGGGGCGATCATCAGGTGCACGTCGAACACCTTCTCCGTCGCGGGGCGGATCGCCTGGACGACGACGGGGCCGAAGGTGAGGTTGGGCACGAAGTGCCCGTCCATCACGTCGATGTGGATCCAGTCCCCCCCGGCCTCGGCGACCGCGGCCACCTCGGCGCGCAGCGCGCCGAAATCTGCGGAGAGGATGGAGGGGGCGATGAGCAGGTCGCGCGTCATGCGCCCGGCGCTATCACGAGGGCGGGGCGGGCGCAACGGAGTCGTCCCGGCTGCCCTGGCGGGCCGCCAGCCGCCCCGCTACGGGCTTCACGATCTGCGGCATCAGGTAGATCGGGAACTGGGCGAGCGCGAAGAACAGGAACGTGTCCCCCGGCGTCGCCGCGCCGAGCGCCGCGACGAGGACGCCGATGTTGCGCTGGCCGCTGGCGTAGCCGAGCACGAATCGCTCGGCGGGCGGGAGCATGCGCAGCGCGACGAGGCTCGCAGCGAAGCCCACTGCGGAGAGGCCGAAGACGAGGGCGAGGACGCCCGCGACGAAGCCCGGGCGTGCCAGCATCGCGGCGAGCACGCCGTCCATCGCGGCGACGGCGAAGAGCGCGTAGAACAGGACGCCGAGTCCGTCGAAGCGCGCCTTGTGGCGTCGGATGCGCTCGGTTCCGAGGCTCGCCCGCAGCGCCGCGCCCGCCGCGAGCGCACCGCCGACGAGGAGCGCGAGGCGCTCGACGAGGGCGCGCACGTCGAGGTCCACCGCCGCGCCCGCGATCCGCTCGACGAGGAGCGGCGAGACCAGCGGCGCCAGCATGGTCGTGAGCAGCACGACGCAGACGAGGAGCGTCGGCGGCAGGTTCAGCATCATCGCCACCGCCGGCGACGACAGGATCGGCGGCGCGGCGGCCCAGAGCGCGAGGCCGAGCACGATGCCGGGCCCCAGCGCCTCGCGCCCGACGACAGCGAGGATGGCGAGCGCGACGAGGGGCGGCGCGGCGACGAGCCAGGCCGTGGAGAGGCCGATGCGGGCGGGGCGGCGCACCAGCGCCGCGAGCGCCGCGAGGTCGACCCGCGCGAAGGTGATCGTCAGGAAGGCGAAGATCGTCGCGCCGAGCAGCGGCCGCGCCGCGGCGGCGAATTGCGGCAGGGCGAGGCCCACGAAGATCGAGAGCGCGAATCCTTGCGTGCCGTACCGCCCCACGAAGGCGAGGGGATCGGCGAGCGGGGCGGGGAGGGAACGCACGGGATCGATGCTCCTCGGGGCGACGTCGTCCGTCCGACGGCGCGCCCCCGCACGGCGACTTTCGCGTGCGGGGGCATGGCGGGACGGCCGAATTTGGCTTAACCCGGTCCGCGCGCGAAGAACACGGGCGAGGTTCGGTATCCATGCGTGCGGATGTGGTGGTCCTCGGGGCGGGAATCGTCGGCGTGTCGGTCGCGCTCCATCTCCAGGCGCGGGGGCGCTCGGTCGCGCTGGTCGACCGGCGCGAGGCCGGCGAGGAGACGAGCTACGGCAATGCCGGGCTCATCGAGCGCGCCTCGATCGTGCCCTACGCCTTTCCGCGCGATCCGGGCAAGCTCCTGCGCTACGGGCTGAACCGCTCGACGGAGGCGCACTACCACCTCGCCTATCTGCCGCGGATCGCGCCCTGGCTCCTGCGCTATTGGCGCAGCTCCTCCAAGCGCGGCCTCGCCGAGGCGACCCGTGCCATGCTGCCGCTCATCGAGCTGTGCGTCAGCGAGCACGAGAAGCTGATGAACGACGCCGGCATCGCGCCGCTCCTGCGCAAGACCGGCTGGATCAAGGGCTTCCGCTCGCAGCGCACCTTCGACAAGGCCCTGCGCGAGGCGGAGGCGACCAGGCCCTTCGGGATCAGCTACGACGTCCTCGACCAGGCCGAGGTGCACGCCCGCGAGCCGCATCTGTCGGACGTGATCATCGGCGGAATTCATTGGCTCGACCCGGCGACGGTGCCCGACCCGAGCGCGGTGGCCAAGGGCTATGCCCGGCTCTTCCTGCAGCGCGGCGGGCGCTTCGTGCACGGCGACGCGCGCAGCTTCGCGCCGGAGGCGGGCGGCTTCGCGGTGGACACGGAGGGCGGGCGGCTGTCGGCCGCCGAGGCCGTGCTGGCGCTCGGGCCGTGGTCGGACGACGTGTTCCGGCCGCTCGGCTACGCGATTCCGCTCGCGGTGAAGCGCGGCTACCACATGCACTACAAGCCGCAGGGTAACGCGGTGCTCAACCACCCGGTCTTCGACACCGATGCCGGCTTCGTGCTGGCGCCGATGACACAGGGCGTGCGGATGACGACGGGCGCCGAGTTCGCCCATCGCGACGCGCCGCCCACGCCCGTGCAGGTCGACCGGGCGGAGCCGCTCGCGCGCGAGATCTTCCCGCTCGGCGTGCGCGCCGAGGAGAAGCCCTGGCTCGGTGCGCGGCCCTGCCTGCCGGACATGCGCCCGGTGATCGGCCCGGCGCCGAAGCACCGGGGCCTCTGGTTCGCCTTCGGCCACAACCACCACGGCTTCACGCTCGGGCCGGTCACCGGCCGGCTCCTCGCCGAGATGATGACGGACGCCGTGCCCTGCGCCGACCCCTACTGGTTCCGGGCCGACCGGTTCTGATCCGCGCCGGGCGCGGCCCCGCCGTGCTGGTTGTCGTGCGGGTCGTCGGGTGCGATCTGCGCCTCCTCCGCCTCGGCGAGGGAGCGGCTCGGGTCGCCCGGCAGCTCGACCTCGTCGAGGCGCCCGTGCGCCGCGAGCGCCTCCCAGGCGGCGACGTGCTCCGGGGTTCCGGACTCCACCGCCGAATCGAACGCGGCGAGGACGGCGGCCCAGTCCGGCCCGGCCTGCGCGCCCACGGCCTCGCGCCACGTCTGCGTCATGCGCTTCCTGGCGACGCGGGCCATCGGCGTGCTCCCGACTTGAACCGAACGATAAGGCTTCCTTACTTAGATGCGCCGTATTGATGGCGCTCTGCAAGGAGCGAGCGGCGCGGGATCGGGTGGGACGATGGCGTACGGGGACCGACAGGCCCGCCGGGGCGGGATCGGGGACGCGGGCGGGGGTGCCCGCGCCACGCTGCTCGTGCTCGCCGCCTTCGCCGCCCTCGGCTGGGGCGCGGCCTTCTACGCATTGTGGCTCGACGCCGGCCACCGCACCGAGGCCACCGCGGCGCTGGAGCGGCTCGAGTCCGAGAACGCCATGCTGCGCCGGGTGATCGCACCGATCGACAACCTCGCCGAGGCGCCGGCGCCTTCCGCCCCGGCGACGCCCTTCGGCGCGACCTCGCCCGTCCGGGGCCTCCCGGGTGACGGGGGCGCCGCGCCGGATCGTGCGGACCCTCGCGAGACCGGCGCCGTGCTGCGGCTCGCGGAGGCGCAGGCCGCCGAGCTCGTCCCGACCGCCGAGGACGCCGCGGCGGCGGACGAGGTGCGCCGCGCCCGCACCCAGGCCGTGCGCGTGCTGGAGGACCGGGTCCTCGCGCTGCGCGACGACATCGTGCGCCTGGAGCGCCAGGTCGCGGAGGCGCAGCGCGCCCGCGACGCGGCGCGGGCGGAAAGCGAGGCGCGCACCGCCGAGGCCGAGCGCGCGGCGGCGGAGGCGGATGCCGCGCGGGCCGAGGCGCAGGCCGCACGCGACGAGAGTCGCACGGTGCAGGAGGCGATGCGCGCGATGCAGGAGGAGATCCGCGCCACGCGGGACGATCTGCGCGCCGTGCGTGACGAGGCGCACGCCGCGCGCGCGCAGGCCGGAGCCGCCCGTGCGGACGCGCAGCGCCGTCTCCAGAGCCTCGAGGACAGGCTCGTGGGCGCGCGGACGGCGCTCTCCGCCGCCGAGGAGCGCCGCGACGGCCTCGGCACCGAGGTCGCCGGCCTCCAGGCGCGCCGCGACGCCCTCGCCGACGAGCTCGACGCCCTGCGCGCGGAGCTGCGCGAGGCGCGCGAGCAGGCCGCCGCGCCCGCCGCACCCGCACAGGACGACGGGGCCCGCGCACGCGCCGAGGCGCGACTGGCGGCGCTGCGCGCCGATGTCGCTGCCGCCGAGCGCCGGC
>NZ_AUBC01000015.1 GCF_000429045.1 Salinarimonas rosea DSM 21201 | reverse complement strand
GTCTTCGGTGGGCCGTACTCCTTCGGCGCATCGCACCACCGTAAGCCATTGCGATTGATGAAGATTATCCCACTCAACACCCGCCGATCATCAACCCTCGGCTTGCCATGGCTCTTCGGAAAGAACGGTCGCAGCCGCGCCATCTGTTCGTCGGTCAGCCAAAATAGATTGCTCATGATACCCCCTGAAAGTTTGGGGATTTGAATCATGCGACCAATGCGATCTCAAGCCGATTAATGGGTCCTGAGCCTAACGCGGCAGAGCGGCGCTTAATCCCCGAAAATCGGCCTACGATGTCGGTCCCGAAACGATTGCACCCGCCGCGCCGGTGATGGCACAGCGGGTGCTTCGGTCGCGACCCAACGAGACGGGTCAGGGTCGGAGACGGTGTCAGGTCGGCTGACCCGCGCCGTCCGGGCCCTGCTCCGCGTCCTCTTCGTGGCGTGCCCTCGCCAACTGGTAGAGGGCCGCGCCGGCGATGGCGACGCCGGCGAGGGTGTGGATCGCCACGTCGACGGAGGCGAGGTAGCCGAACCCGAAAATCCAGGGCACGGCGATGGTGGCGATGCCCACGGCCATGAGGAGCCACGGATCGGACTTCTCGGGCACGAAGGTGCTCTTGCCGAAGATCAGCAAGGTGATGCCACCGAGCACGATCGCGGTCGCTAGGGCCGCGCCATAGACCATGCCCGTCGTGGGGGCGAGAATGAGCGCCAGCGCCGCGACGAAGGGCACCGCGCCGAAGCCTTTCAGGCGACCCGTCAGGGTCTTGATCGCTTGCATGCTATCGATCCTCCAGCAGTCTTTCCGGTCGGTTCATGCCGACGCCCTACGCGTCGGCGTTCGATCTCGTCCGCTTGCGGCGAGTCGACCGGAGAACGTGCAGACCGGCCTCTTCATCCGTCGGACCGGGCCACGGCCCGTTCACGGACCCGTCAGAAGATTTTTTTCGTCGCGCTCGGATGAAGAAGCTCGGTCGTTCGTCTGTTCGCATGAGGAGGCCGCAGCCGCCGGACCATGCGAAGGTAGCCATGCGCTTGCCCCCGGCGAAGCGAGCGGCCGGAAGTATGCCGCAACGCGCGCCTCCTCACCAAACCGTTTCCACCGAAAGGAGATGCTTGATGAAGCGTAGAGTGGGTGCAACCATTGCCGGGTTGGTGGTCACCGCATCCGCCGCAGGGTTCCTGCTGCTCGCGGCTCAAGATGCCGCCCACAGCGCGATCGACGAGGAGTTGCGCACGCAGCTCACCGAAATCGGCGTCACGGAGGATCACATCGGCCGATTGAATGAGGACATGGTCCACGAAATCGAGGAAATCCTCGAGTCGGAAGCCGATCCGGACGATGTGGTGGACAGCATTCTCGCCCTCATCGAAGGACAAGACGGCGAGGAGGCACAGGTGCAGAACTGAGGCGGTAGCGAAGCGCGGTCGCGAGTTGGCGCTGGGCCGCACATCGCCCAAGTCGCTCGTCGACCGCCGACGTTCCACCCGCCAGTGGCCGGATATCGCGATGCGATATCCGGCCACTTCTTTTCTACTATCTCGTCGCGACGTCCAGCCACAAACGAAGAGCACCGAGGCTCGTGGCGACCGCCGTTGCGATCGCAGCACGTCGATCGAGGATTTAAGCGGTGTTCCTGTCTCACCTTCCTCGCCGTGAGTTGATGAGCGAGTCTCCCGATCCCTTCGTGGATCGGAGATCGTTTGTGTTTAGACTTGAGCCAAAGCTTGAGCCGCAGCGTGTGGTGCGTCGGCTCGAGGTGATCAACCGCGCTGGTGGGTGTCAACCTGAAGCGCCCCGGGGTTTTCCGGAGGCTCCTACTCCTGAGAGGATGGAGCCATGAGCGAGAAGAAACGGAACAAGAGCTACTCCCCCAAGGTGCGTTGGCGCGCCGGCACAACCGCGGCGCCCTCCCGGCGCACATTCCTCGATACTATCAGGTCGTGGACGTCGAGGACAGGATCTACCGGGGCGCGCTCCACCGGATCGGCGAGGTCGAGCTCGACTCCAACGTCGTCGAGCGCGCGATTACGCTTTTCGCCCTCACCAGAAAAGCGCGCTCTTCGCCGGCTGCGACGGCGGCGGCGAGCACTGGGCTGTCGTCGCGTCGCTCGTCGTGACCTTTTAGCTAAACGGCGTCGACCCGAACGTCTATATCGCCGACCTGACAACCCGCATCGTCGACGGAGACGTTCGCCAGACGCACCACCGCCGACGCGGCGTGAGAACATCGATTTTGATCGCCCTGCACCTGTCAGCGGAATAAGCCTCGCGTCGCCTCGTTCATCTCATCGAGGCCGCAATGGCCTCGCAGATGAGAGGCGAGACAACATGAAAGCCAAAACCTTGCTTGCTCTGCTTGCGGCGACCCTCGTTTCGGGCCAGGCCGCCGCGGACGATCGCGATCCCGTGGGGCGCTTCCTCGGCGACCTCTTCTCCGGCACGTCCGCGCAGCAGCAGCGCTCGGAATTCCGCAGCCGCAGCTATGACCAGGGGCGCGAATGGTGGGATCGAAGCGGCGCCGGCTCCGCCCATTACGGCGGCTCGAGCTCCGACTCGTCGTCGAACTCGAGCTTGAATTCGAGCTCGAACTCGTCATCCAACTCGAGCTCGAACTCCTCCTCCAACTCGAGCTCCAACTCGTCCTCCAACTCGAGCTCCAATTCCTCCTCGAACTCCTCGTCGAACTCGTCCGACGACGATTGAGCGTCATCCGACCCGAAACGAAGGAGCCGCGGTCACCCGACCGCGGCTCCTTTCGTTCGAGGGGCCCGCCCTCCGCTCAGCGCCTGGCGCGGGCATGCTCCCGATACCAGCCGGCGGCCGCACGCGTGTTGCGCAGGATGCGCGCACGGGTGCGTGCCTCCTGCGCCGTCTCCACCCGGATTTCGGCCGTAAGGTCGGCGTCCGCCCGGCGGAACGGGATCACCTGCACGAGCGGCGAGCCCTTCTCGATCACGTGCAGGCCGTCGCTCCCCGTCGCGAAGAACGGAAAGTGGATCTCGGACGCGTAGCTGTCCGTGTCGACGATCCCGGCGACAACCTCGAAGATCCCGTTGGGGCGGTTGAGCGGGTCGACGAAGAGGCAGCTCCATCCCGGAGGCGTGACGATCGTCCAGTAGTTGTGGAACTTACACGGCGGCCTCGGGGAAGACGGATGCCCCGCCACCTGGTGCGGGCCGTGATTGCTCACGAGCGTCCGGTCCAGGTCCCAGCCCGCACGGACGCTGCGCCCGCCCTCTGCGATCTCGAGCCGCACCGTGCCCGCCAGCGGGAGGATCCAGCCGGTCGTCATCGCATCGAGAAACGGCATGCATCGCTTGACCGTGAGACCGGTGTCGCCGGTGGAGAGCCGGCTCTCGTCGATCGCTGGGAGCTTTCGAAACCACTCCGGCAGGTAGGCCTTCGCCGGCACCGGAGGCGGGAGGACGCCCTCGTCCTCCGGCCGGCACAGGAAGCGGATCGAGCCCACGCGCTTTCGGAACACCATGATCCGATCTCCTTTGGATGGATGTGGTAAGCCGTGCTCAGCCTCCGCCCGGCGCCGCGAGCGCCGCGCGCTCCGCGTCGGCGTCCAGCGGCTCGCCGGCGTCGATGTCGGCGAGGAAGGCATCGAGCGTCTCGAGGCTGCCTGCGGGAACGTAGCCCGCTCCGGACGCGGGCACCGTCATCGAGAAGCGCACCGACCAGGTTTCGTCCCGTCGGCAGGCGACCGCGAGGACCGCATCGCCGTCGCTCGCGCCGTCGATCTCGAGCTCCCGGCAGACATCGCCGCGGCGATCACGGAACGTGGCGACAGCCCTCAGCGCGCGCCCGTCGGCGAGGGAGGCCATGCCGCCGGACGGCGTCGTGGTGAGGACGCTCGCGAGGTCATCCCCAATCGTGCCGGCAAGAACGATCGCAGACGCCTCCTCGCCGCCGCCGCGCGCCCCGAGCCCGAACCCGATGGCGCTGCCGACGAGAAGCGCGAGCACCACGGATGCCGCCATCGGGAGATGGAGGCGCTGCCGGAAGGCGCGCGCGCGCCGTGCCGGCAAGAAAGGATCCGGGCGGTCAACAGTGCGTGCGAGCGTCTTCGGCGCCGGGGCCGCCTCTCGGACGAGGCGCGCGATCCGCTCCTGGAGGTCGTCGCCCTCGGCGTCGAGCTTGGCGTCACGCGCGACCCGCGCCGTGTCGCGATAGGTCGCGATCCGGTCGGCAAGATGCGGATCGGCGGCCGCGGCCTGCGCGACCGCCTCGGCGCGTTCCGGATCCAGCTCCCCGTCGGCATAGGCCATCAGGATCTCATCGTCGAAACCGGCCCGGTTCATGACCCTGCTTCCTTCGTTGCGTGGGGACGGCTCGCCGCCGCATTCAGGCCGAGATCGTCCGCGAGCCGGCTCCGCGCGCGGGCGAGGCGGCTCATCACGGTTCCGATCGGGATGTCGAGAAGCGCCGACGCCTCGCGATAGGACAGTTCCTCGACGCAGACGAGGAGAAGCACCTCGCGCTGCTCTTCCGGAAGCCGCATGATCGCGCGCCCGGCCGCATCGAGGAGCAGGCGGCTCTCCCCCGTGCGCACGCGGTCCTCCCCCGCGACCTCGCTTGCCGCGTCGATGTCGACGACGACGCCCTCGGCGCGGGTCCGGCGAAACCCGTCGATCCAGGCGTTCCGCAGGATACGAAAGAGCCAGGCGTCCATGCGCGTGCCGGGCTCGAAACCCTGCTGCCCCGCAAGCGCGCGCTCGCAGGTCGCCTGCACGAGATCGTCGGCCACATCGCGCGAGCGGCATAGGGCAAGGGCGTAGCGGCGCAGGTTCGGGACGAGGGCGACGAGCGCGCGCGCGAAGCGATCGCGATCGTCGGGCGTCGAATCAGGCGCAGCCGCTGGCATCATCTCGAGCCCTCATGTCCATACGCTCTCCCATGCGACCGCGCGCATCGTGCGTAACGGCGGCGGCGCAGCCTTATTCCCGAGCGCCACGAAAAAATGCCCATGCGCCGCGCGCGCCGGAATAAGCACGCGCGCTCGCCGTTGTCGTCGCGCGTGCGAGACGCCAGGATGGGTGTGGAGGTTGAAACATGGCTGTGAGCCCCATCGTCGCCCTGCTTGGTCTCGTCCTCGGTCTGCTCGCGCTGGAACCGCGCCTCGTGCGCGATCCGCATAATCCGCACGCACGTGCCGAGATGGCGATCCTCGCCTCCGCGCTCGCCGACGATGATGACGACGATGACGGAGGGTCCGCAGGACTCGGAGGCCCGTCCTCGGACGCCTCGTCCTCGCGAGGCTCCTCGGACGGCACGGCGGCGCCAGCTTGGCGACCGCCGCAGGGCGAGGGGCTGCGCCCCTTGATGCGCCTTCTCGGCGTGGAGCCGCGACGTCCCGCCCGCCCCGCGCCACCGCGCGCGCCGCTGCCGCTTGCCGCAGACCGCGAGATAATCGCCGTCGGGCTGTCGGAGCCGCTTCTGAGCGCTCTCGTCGCCGAGGGATACGTCCTGCTCGAATCGGTGCTGCTCGAGCGCCTGGGCGCGCGCCTCGTGCGGCTTCGCCTGCCGGAGGGCGTCGGGCCCGAGGAGGCGCGGGACGGCATCGCGGCGCGTGCGCCCGCCGCGCGGGTGGATCTCGAGCATTTCTACCGCCGGGGCAGCGCACCTGCCGTCCACTCGCCCCGATCGAGCGTCTGCGCTGGGCCGGCTTGCGCCGCGCCCCGCCTCGTCGCCTGGCCGGAGCGGCCGGGCGTCCAGCCCGCGTGCGCGCGCGACCTGCGGATCGGCATGATCGACAGCGGCATCAACGTGGCGCACGAATCGTTGCGAGACGCGCGCATCGCGACCGTTGTGCTCGACCCGGACGCGGAGGGATCGGACGCGGTCCACGGGACGTCCGTCGCCGCGCTCCTCGTCGGTGCCCCGGAGAGCCGAACCCCGGGCCTCCTCCCGAAGGCGCAACTCCTTGCGGTCGACATCTTCCAGGGCGCACCGGAAGACGATCTGCGCGCCGGCGCCTTCGCCTTCGCCCGCGGGCTCGACCGTTTCGTCGGGGCGGACGTGCCGGTCGTCAATCTCAGCCTTGCGGGGCCGCCCAACGCCGTCGTCGAGCGGCTCGTCGCGCGGCTGGTCGCCGACGGCGTCGCGCTGGTCGCCGCGAGCGGGAATGCCGGGCCGCGCGCGGCGCCGGCCTATCCGGCCGCCTACGAGGGCGTGGTCGCGGTGACGGCCGTCGACGGATCGGTGCGCGTCTACCGCCGCGCCGGCCGAGGGGCGCATATCGACGTCGCCGCGCCCGGCGTCGATGTCTGGGCGGCCGCGTCGATCCGCGGCGCGCGTCCGCGAACGGGAACCTCCTTCGCCGCGCCGTTCGCCACCGCCGCGATCGCCCTCGCCCTCGAGGCCGGCGTCGCCTCCGACGCACAGGCCGCGCGTGCGCTTCTCGCCGCGAACGCGCGCGATCTCGGCGATCCCGGGCATGACGAGGTCTTCGGCGCGGGCCTCCTGCAGGTGGGGCGGCTCTGCGATGGCGCGCGCATGACGCAGGACGCCGGGTCGCCCTGATTGCGCCGTGCGGGCGTCGCCGCGAGACGTCCTCCTCGTCCGCTACCGATGGATGAACGGCGTACAGGCCGCATTACTCCCAGCGACGCACAATGGGTCCGGCGGAAGACGCCGGCCACGGGCACTGGTGCGGCAGCGTCGTGCGAGAGATCCGCACGAACGTGCGGGCTTCGGCCCATGCCTCGGGCCAGCCTGTGGGCCAGTCCGAACCGTTACGCTCCATCGACACTTCACAAGTGAAATCCGCTATGATGGCGACAACATTGGGAACGCGCCCTAACTCCCAAGCTTGTCGGTAGGTACGATGTCAGACCTCAGTGATAGCGATCGCATCCAGCTTGAGCGGCTGCTGTTCGGCGCGCGAGAGCGCCTGGACACATGCCGGACGGCCCTGCTCGGCATGCGCCTTGACGCGGCTCGCCTGGAGGAAGAGGCGCAGACGCGCGCGGCCGAGCACGAGAGCAAGGACGTTGCGCTCTTCGGCAAGCACCATGTCAAGCGGTCACTTGCCTCCGTGCAAGAAAATATTATTCGAATGGAACATATGGTTGCCCAATTCGAGGCGCTAGTCGACGAAGCGGAGCGCCGGCTGCGGGCATTGTGAGGAGAGCATCACTGGCCCGCGTTGGGCGGTTCCGTGCCTGTTCTTTCGATGTCCGCAGGACGGGAGGCCAGATGACGGCCGTCTGGGAAGACTGGATCGAGTTCTGGGCCGCGGACGCTGCCAGTTGCATGCACCGGGGCAAGATGCTCTCTGCGCGAGCTGCGCTCAACAACCTGGTCGCAGTTGCAAGGAACACCGCTGACGTCCGGTGGGAGCACGATGCGCTCACCCGACGGCTTCTGGATTTCTCCGGACGCCCGCGGGCTGACATCGTCACGGCAATGCAGCCGCTCATCGCGGCGATTCATGCAGCGGGCCCGAGCCAAGAGGCGCGCGCGCTTCTGCCCGACTGACGTGCGATCATGTTCTGGATTACCGCCTCTTGATGTCTTCCGCGAGACCAGATGGGCCGGAATAGGTTGCCCATGAGAGGAGACGACGATGGCCGGCACCGACAGGAGGACCGGGAAGTGTGCGGAGAGAATGCCGCGCCTTCGCGAGTCGATCGAGACCCTCCTGAAAGTTCCGCTCGGCGCTCACGTCATGCGCCATGGGTTCGGCTTCGCGGCGCTCGCCGCTGACGGCTCACCGAAGCGAGAGCTGCGACCCTCTGAAGTGGACGACATGGTGCGATGCGCGGTCGCCTCGCACGAACCTCGAGTCGTGGTCGCCTGCGTCTCGTCCATCTTCGAGAAGGATGGGCGGCTTTGTTCGGTCCAGGTGCGCTACGAGGATCGCGAGAGCGGCGTATCAGACGTCGTGACTGTCTCCTATTCCTGATCCAATTTGTCGCAGCCACCCGATCCAAGCCTTGGTCTGGCCGCCATTACGATTATTTATCATTCGATAAATATTGGAGATAGTATTGATCACAATATTCTCATGAGCGGTTCACAAGATAGATAATTTAGGTTGTGCAAGTAACCATCGACGAATGGGATAATTATAAAATCGAGAAATGTAGATTGCGTAGAAGCATGTATTCGGAGAATAGATTCACTTTTGATAAATCTGAATGGCTTAAATGACGAGGACCGATAGGACGACCGCGCAAGCGCCGGGGTAGCTGACGTGGTCTTGAGGTCGCGGTGGGGCGACGACCAGGAGCACACCCATGATCACGTCTTTCTCCAAAGCCTCGATCAAGCTGAAGATCGCAGCTGGTTTTGCGCTCATCCTCACAGTTATGGCCTTTGTCGCTGGAAAGGCGACTTGGGATCTGAATGCCGCAGGGGATCTCTTTCACGGGTATCGGGAAACTGCGGAAGTTGCAGGCGCGGTCGACGAGATGCGTTCGGGCATCTACAATCTGCGTCTCGTAGGTGAAACCTATCAGCTCACCGGCGATGCATCGCTGGTCGACGCCTTCGAAACTCACCTCTCTCATATCGAAGCCGCGCTCGCGCATGCCCGTGCTGGGGCAAGGGAGCCTACCGTGCGGGAGGTTCTCGCGCCGCTCGCAGGTGTCCACGGCGCTTACGTTCGCCAATTCGAGGCCCTTCGCACGACTGGCGAGCGCGGTGTGACGAGCGAATACGAGGATCTCGTGCGCTTGGGCCGGGAGGCGTCTGCCACCGTGGTAAGCGTCGCAGAAGCCCTCGATGCGCGTCGCGCCGAAGTCGGCCCCGTCATCGAGGCCAAGATTGATCTCTCGGCACAGATCGCCATCGTTGCAACGGGCTTCGCGGTCGTGTTGGGCGGCGCACTCGCGTTTGTGTTCGGCCGGATTATTGCCAAGCCGCTCGTTGGCATGACCGGCGCCATGCAGCGGATCGCCGACGGCGACCTAGAGGCCGACATTCCCGGCCGCGGTCGCGGCGACGAGATTGGCGCTATGGCGGGCGCGCTCTCCGTCTTTCGCGACGCCTTGGCGCGCAACCGTCGCATGGAGGACGAGGCCCGCGAGCGCGACGCACGCGCCGCCGTGGAAAAGCGTCGGGCGATGGCAGCTCTCGCCGATGAGTTTGAGAGCAAGGTCGGAATCCTCGTGCGCAGCCTCGGAGCGTCCGCGACGGAGATGGAGGCGACTGCGCGTTCGATGTCGGCGACTGCCGAGGAGACGAACGCCCAATCGACGGCCGTCGCCTCGGCCGCCAGCCAGACGTCGTCAAATGTCCAGGCTGTCGCGACCGCGACCGAGGAACTCGCTGCCTCTGCCGGCGAGATCGGCGGCCAGGTCGGCCTGACCGCTACCAGGTCCAGCGAGGCCATGGAGGCGGCACGCATTACGAACGCCTCGGTCCAAGACCTCTCGGACGCCGCTCGTTCGATCGGAGAAGTCATCGACCTGATCCGGACGATCGCCGAGCAGACCAATCTGCTCGCGCTCAACGCCACGATCGAGGCGGCGCGCGCCGGCGAGGCGGGCAAGGGCTTCGCCGTCGTCGCCGCCGAGGTGAAGGCCTTGGCAGGGCAGACTGGCAAGGCGACCGACGAAATTGCTGCCCAGATCGCCCGTGTTCAGGGAACGACCGACCAGGTCGTGACCGCAATCGCCGACATCGCCAAGACGATCGAGGACATGAACGGCGTTGCGATCCAGGTCGCCTCGGCGGTCGAAGAGCAGCAGGCAGCGACCCGCGAGATCGCCCGCAACGTGAACGAGGCCGCGCGCGGCACCGAGCACGTCACAGGCAACATCGTCCAGGTCCGCGAGGCGGCTACGGCGACCGGCAGCGCCGCCGCGCAGGTCCTCGCCTCTGCCAATGAACTTGCCCAAGCGGCGGACATGCTCTCGGGCGAGATGAACACGTTCCTCGCGACCGTTCGTGCAGCATGAGGAGACAGGATGTCGGATGGGCCATTCGGCTCATCCGACCGCCGCTTTCCGGGCATCCGTTGGCTCTGCATCTCGACGGCAACGCGGCGCGCGGCTATACTTCGGTTGTTATGTTTGGCGAGCTATGCCATCCTTCGGCTGAGCAGCATCTGCCGGACAAAAGCAAAGCTTGCAATTTTCTGAATTTGGATTAAGACTGACGAAAGATACTCCCGCTGAATTATGATCAACTAGGAACGCCCCTATGCGCTTGGTTGGGTCCAATGATGATACGGCCAGCGAAGCGCGACGTACGGCGTTCACCTGGGAAGCCGTGCTTCTGGGAGCGACGGCCGCCACCGAGGCGCTCGTCTACCTGGCACGAAGCGATGACGAGCGTGAGAAGGCGCTGAACGCCTTTCAGCTGCTCGCCAGCATGACCAAGGCCGCACGGGTTCAGATCGCCCGCGAGACAACCCAAGCGTACCTACGGGACCACCAGAGGCACGCTGCTGACAACCCTGCGAGCGCCCAACCTGCGGCAGGTCATGATGTTCACGATCCCCGTTCCTAGCTGGCTGGGGCCGACGGGGGTACTTTATCGCGCTGAGATCGCTCCTCTTGCCGCACCACCGCGCCTGCCAATAGCGGGCGGGTTTCTGGTGGTACGCCTGCAGGAGAGTGGATCTTCGTCTGTGGTGTACGGGGGGGTACGCGCACGATCTCGGCCACCATTCTCGCGCATGACGCCCAGGACGTGCTGAGACGCGCCCGCGCTCTCGGAGCATCCGAACTGCATTACCACCTCGTGCACGGCAACACATGGCCCAGGACTATACAGGAGGCGTTACTCTGGAGCGTCCATGCCGACTTAGGCAGCGCACCAACCGCCCTTGAATGCGCCGACCGGGCACAGCAGCGGTTAAGGCGCAAGCGGCGACGGGTTCGCTGTTATTGAGTTCATGAACGAAGATCCTCACACACACTAACAAACGCTAAGCTAAGCCTTACGCGCGGGTTTAGTAATGCTTAGGAACTTTTCGCCAGCAATCATGTCATGAAGCACACATTTGGGTTTGCTGTCATGGCTGCCTTGCTCCGGGCCTTCGCGTGTGATCGGCGCGGCGCCCTCGGCCTCGCCTTGGCACTCGCCGCGCCGCTCCTCTTCGGCGTAGCCGGCGTCGCGATCGACTACACCTCCCTGAGCGCACAGCGCACGCGCATGCAGTCGCTGGCCGATACCGCTGCCCTTGCCGGCGCGGTCGAGCTGCAGATCGGCGCGGACGAGCGCCAGATCCGGGCCCTCATCACCCGCATGGTGGAAGCGAGCGAGCTGGCACGCGAAGGCCCCATCGTCGCCGAGAGCACGCTTGTCGAGAGCAGCTCCGGCGTGCGCGTCGAGCTGGCTCGGCCGGTGACGGAGAGCTTCTTCGCGGGGCTCTTCACGCCGGAGGACTTCACGCTCCGGACCTCGGCGACCGCGATGCGCAGCGGCACCTTGATGCTCTGCGTCCTGAGCATCGACGAGGCCCGGGCGGCGTCGCTCGACCTCGACACTGAGGCTAAGCTGGAGGCGCGCGAGTGCTCCATCCACGCCAACTCGCGCTCGCCCGCCGCGATCCGCGCTCAGGACCGGGCCAGCGTCGTCGCCCTGAGGACCTGCACCGCGGGTGGGTTCGAGCAAGGCGCTGCGCGCAACTTCGATCCTCGCCCGTTCACCGACTGCCCCCCGGCCGCGGATCCGCTGCTCAGCCGCATCCCGCCGAGCGTCGGCCCCTGCACCCACACGAACCTGCACCTCACGAACACGCGGCGCACGCTCTACCCCGGCACCTATTGCGGCGGGCTCATCGTCGACAAGGGCGCTGACGTGACCCTCCAGCCGGGCGTCTACGTGATGAAAGACGGGCCGCTCATCATCGGCCCTGGCTGGCAAGAGGCGCGGCTGCCGGGCGGCCGGCGCGGCGATGATGACGACGACGATGATGACGACGACGACGATGACGATGATGACGATGATGACGATGATGACGATGATGACGACACCTCCGCAGCCCGTTTCCGTGGCCGGCTGGTCGGCGAGGGCGTCGGCTTCTACTTCACCGGCCACGTGCCGGCGGGGCCCGATGGCCGCACGCTCGCCATGCACATCATGCCGAACTCGCTCGTGGAGCTGACGGCGCCGCGGGATGGTGCCATGGCGGGGCTGCTGCTGTTCGAGGATCGCGCCGCCGCGACCGATCGCGTCTTCCGGATCGAGAGCAACGATGCCCGCCGGCTCGTCGGGACGATCTACGTCTCGCGCGGCGTGCTGGAGATCGACTCCGACCGGACCATCGCCGACCGCTCCGAGTTCACGGCGATCGTCATGCGCCGCCTCGACATGACCGGGCGCTCGCGCCTGGTGATCAACGCCGATTACGGCGCGTCCACGGTGCCGGTGCCGTTCGGCATCGGGCCAACGGCGGGCGAGGTCCGAGTCGTCGACTAGATGAAAACGGCGCTCTGCCGTTCAAGCAGAGCGCCGAAGGGACTGGAAACAGCTCGAAGACACCGCCAGGCGATTCTACAAGACCTTGAGCCCACCTGGTGGTGCGGAGCCTATCACGTCATCAGCGCAGCGCCGAGAGCGTCTCCTCGCTCAAGCAGAGCGGCACCACGTCCGGCTCTCCGTGCAGCAGCTCGAGATGAAGGCGCTTGATCGTGCCCTCCAGGACCAGTTCGCTGACGCCCGTGCGCCTTGCTGCGCTCGCGACGATGCGCTGCCGCTCGCGTGGTGCAAGCGTAGGCCAATGACGGATCATCGCTTCGGCAAGCACGGTCATCATCAGCTGGCGGTTGTTACCTTCGAGGGGTGAAGAGACCATCGACGCACTCATCTGATCTCCCTTCAGCACGCGACACACGAACAGATCTAGGCAGGTCTCGGCCCGATCCGACGTGCGGTAAGCACGCTGTGGGGGCCAGTCGAGCGAACCGGGCCGAGATCCTCAAGATCTACGATGTTCGCTAAGCTTTGATGAAGCGTGGCTGCCCAAACCGTCTTTTGCGTGTATGCTTCATGCGGCTCAAGCAAAAGGGGCAAGCCATGCGAACGCCACACGATGATCCCCGCTCTCCGAACCAGATCGATCGGCTCCTGGGCCAACGGCTCAAGGTCGCGCGCAAACGCAGGAAGCTTTCGCAGTCAGAGCTGGGCCGCGCGATCGGCGTAACCTATCAACAGGTTCAGAAGTACGAGAACGGCATGGATCGGATTGCCGTCTCGCGCCTGGTGCGCGTTGCGGAGGCGCTTGAGGTCTCGCTCGCCGAGCTGCTCGACGAACCTGCAGAGGGCTGCGCACCGCTTCTTAGTGAGGACGCTCTCGACCTAGTAGCGAGGTTCGCGCAGCTTGAACGCCCGCACCTTCGTGAGACGGCAGTGAACCTCGTGCGCATCTTATCGCAGGCGGATTATAGCCTTGCAAGATAAAGGCTCTGAGAAGTCTGCCTCCAGATTAAGAGCGAAGGGCGGGGTACCTTCGCCCCGCGCAGCCTGAGGCCCGGTAGCCGCCGTGACCGAATTAATTCTACTCTGGAAGCGCGTATGACTACGCGCAACGTACACACCTTGTCCAAAATTTGTACGACTGATATTCTCTTATGTCGTGTAACGTAAGGAATAGGTTTCCCTATACGTTCTCACGCACCAAAACTGTTATTTGAATGCGTGATCTTGGCGGTCTTAGTATGTGCATTGGTGCAGATCCACCTCTGAGTCGCCACACGGGAGCCTCAGCTTCGTCTCATTGCTCCGCTTGACAAGTTGATGTTTAAGATTGCTCTAGCTCCATAGGATTCGGCTATGGCGACCATCTTGATTGTAGAAGACGAAGGTGTGATCGCCCTCGACCTCGAATGCCTCTGCATCGAGGCTGGATGGTCCGTCGCTGGACCATTTTCTAAGCGAACTCAAGCCCTTGCATGGCTTGAACAAAATGCGCCAGATGCTGCAATTCTCGATACAGGCTTGGCTGATGGGTCATGTGCTGAGATCGCACGGCTTCTGGAGGAGCGAGGCGTTCCCTGGGTGATCTTCTCTGGCTCTGCGTCTGATCACGCGCCTGATATGCCGCGCGGGACAGTATGGATAGAGAAGCCGGCAACAGACGACGTAATCCGCGACGCGCTCAGCTCCCTGTTGAAGGCAGATAAGAGCTGAATCGGGCCCACCTCTAGCGCTTGCGGTCCTCGCATGGGATGGGGTCGCCTTGATTTTCGGCCACTCTGCAACCTCTGACCATCTGTCACCGCCCGACCGTTCTGCTATACATTCCGCGGAATCTCTCGCGATGCTCAGGGTAGAATTGAAGATGGAGAAGGTGGCACGCAGCACCCGCACGCCTACCCTGGCGGCATGAAGGTGCTTATCACGGGCATGTCTGGCTCCGGCAAGTCGACCGCGATAGCGACGCTGCGGAAGATGAGGTACCGGGCGATCGACCTCGACGATGACGGATGGTCGAGCTGGCAGCCCTGCACCGGCGATCCGACGGGCGCGAATCCGGGGCACGACTGGCTTTGGGACGAAGGCCGTCTTTCGGCACTTCTCGACGATATCGGCGACGAAATGCTCTTCCTCGCAGGCTGCGCGCCGAACATGGGCCGCTTCGCTGCGCGTTTCGACCGGATCGTGCTTCTCACCGCTCCGATCGAGGTCTTGCTCGACAGGGTTTTACGGCGCTCGGGCAATGATTATGGGAAGTCTCCAACGGAGGCCGAGCGGATTGCGGAGAACGCACGCGAGATCGAACCGATCCTTCGGCGGATCGCAACCGATGAAGTCAATACGAATAGGCCTGCCAACAACGTGCTTATGACTGTCTTGCAGATCGCTAATTGTTACTAAAGAGGGCTACCCGAATAATTTCTGCGGCGCCGATGTTCGATGATGTACATTTTCTGAATTTGACAATGGCCTATCTGTAAAAACTCGGTCTAAAGGGCAGCTCCACTACTAAAAGTTCGCATCATCAGCCATAGCAATCTTCCTATACGTATGAACACGTACTATTTGGAACCAAAATTTTCTATGACGGTTTCAGTGTTCTGCGCTGGCAAGTAGCGCCATTGGAGGGCGCCTGTGCCGCACTGCGTGAGTCCGTCGATGCGCGTGATGATTTGTGAGGACCAGCCTTTGATTGCTTTTGATTTGCAAGAGATCCTCGAAGCGGAAGGGCATGAAGTGATCGGCGTCTACGATCGGGCCGCCGACGCCGAAGCTTGTCTGGATGACGTTGAATTCGCGCTGCTCGACGTCGATCTCGCCGACGGCCCGAGCTACGCCTTCGCCCAGACGCTCGAAGATCGCGGCGTACCTTTCGCCTTCGTCACCGCCTCTCGGCTATCCGATATTCCGGTTCCTCTGCGGGGCGCGCAGGTTGTCGCCAAACCTTACCGCCACGATGCGATCCTCGCCCTGTTTCCACGTGGAGAGGGATCAAAGAGATAGGAATTTAAGTCCAATTCTTTGTGTTACCAATGAGACACGAAGGCGCCGACGCGATAACAGCACTGCCGCGCCGCGAATAATTTTCCCTTGCAGCGCATTAGGAATTAGCTATGGCTTGATAAGCATAAGTACATACACTCGGAACGGTCACGTATGAGGGGGCGCGCGACGGCCGTGCTTGTGTTCACAAGTGCGCTGTATCCACGGCCGCGAACGTGTACCGCTTGACGCATCAGCGAACCGTGCTTTTCGTCGTAGGCTGCCGACGGACTAGGGGTGAGAATGGACGTCGTCTCTGCGCGGTCGCGTGCGCCATCGGGGAGCTTGCGCGGAAATCGGGCTGCCCGCACCATCGCGACTGTTGCCGTGGCAGCCTCTCTGGCGCTTGCAGGGGCAGTCGTCGGGTTCGGTCTCCAGGCTCGTCATGCGGCCCTGTCTGCCGCTGAAGAAAGCGTGTCGGCACTGTCGATCGTCCTTTCTGACTATGTCGATCGCCTCGTCGAGATCACGGATCTCGTACGCCGCGAGACAGCGGCGGCGCTCCCGGCCGGCGAATCGCCGGTGGAAACGCGCGCGCTTCACGATCTCCTCGTCGGTTTGGTCGCCTCGTCCCCGAACATCGCGGACATTTGGATTGGCAATGCATTCGCCGACGCTGTCGCGACGTCCCGCGTCTATCCGGCGCCAGGGCTGAATGCGGCCGATCGCGACTATTTTAAAGCCGTACGTGACGATCCGACGGCCCTCCACATCGGCATTCTCCCCGACAACCGCTTCATCGACGAGGTGACGATCACGACGAGCCGTGCGCTTGTCGCGCCGGACGGGCGCTTCTTGGGCTTCATTCAGGTCTCCCTGCGGGCCGACGCGGTCAGAGACCTCATGACCCGGCTCCGCGGACAACAACAGCTCACCCTCTGGCTGTTCGATGGCCAGGGCCAAAGCCTCCTTCGCGCGCCGAACGCTCCCGGTGGCGTCCAGGACGTGACGGCCGGAGACTTTCTCGACCTCTCCGTTGCCTCCGGCTTGGGGGGCGCGGTCTCACCGATCGACGGGAAAGATTACGTCTACGGCTGGGTCCGCTCCTCGCGCCACGACCTGGTGACCGCAGTTGGGATCTCGCTCGATGCCGCACTCGCCGGATGGCGCGGCGATATGCTGGCGGTCGGCACGGCCGCCGGCAGCATGATCATTGCGATTGGTATCGCCGGCTTCGCCGGCGTCCGTGCTGCCAAGCGGGAAGAAGAGCACACCCGTGCTCTTCAAGCGACCGTCACCGAACGAACGGCAGGGCTCACGGAGGCTTTGGCCGAAAAAGACCTCTTGCTGGCGGAGATGCGCCACCGGGTGAAGAACGCTTTCGCCACCGTGCAGGCGATCCACCGCCAAAGCGCACGTCACGCGACGGATCTGGCGAGCTATTCCGCCGAATTCGACCAGCGCCTGCAATCCCTCAGCACAGTTCAGATCCTCCTCGCCGAAGCTGGCGCCGTCGAGGCCGTGCAGCTGCATGATCTTGTAGGGGCGGAACTCTCGCCTTACGTCGACGCCAGCCGCTGCGATGTCGACGGCGATCCGATCCGTCTCAGCGGGAAGGCCGCTCTCGCCCTCACCCTCGTCATTCACGAGCTGACGACGAATGCCGTGAAGCACGGCGCCCTGTCGGCGGAGTGGGGCATGCTGTACGTCGATTGGATCGTGGATCGGAAGGTCGAGCCGGCCTTGCTGCGCCTCACCTGGCGCGAAGTGGGCGGTCCGCCCGTCCGCCAGCCCGATCGGCACGGCTTCGGCATGCGCATTTTGGAACGGGCGCTACGGAACTTCAGAGGCGGCGTCACCATCCGCTTTGAAGAGTACGGCCTTGTCGCGGATGTGACGCTACCGATCACCGACGACGTCGCGCCATCCCGGAGCGTTTAACCGTCGACGGCGATCGCAAGATCACTGAATTACCCGAACGATGCGCACCGCCCCCGTATCTGTCTTCTGGAGGCAGGTCGACGACGTCCTGGGTTGGGGCAGTGGTAAGCGATGTTCTCAGGCCGCATCGGCCAAGGTGCGGCCGACAGAAGCCCACGGCAGCAAGTCATCCAGCGCGCGGTTGGGATGGCCGTTGACGATGCGGGTGATGATGTCGGCTAGATAGGCGTGCGGATCGACGCCGTTCAGCTTGCAGGTCTCCACGAGCGAGGCGACGACGGCCCAGTGCTCGCCGCCGCCATCGGAGCCGGCGAAGAGCGCGTTCTTCCTAATGAGGGCGAGAGGCCTGATCGCACGCTCGACGACGTTAGAGTCGAGCTCGACGCGCCCGTCATCAAGGAAGCGGGAGAGACCTTCCCCGCGTGCGAGGGCATAGCGGATCGCCTCGGCGAGCCTGGTCTTCCCGCTGATGCGGTCGAGCTGGGCGCGCAGGAAGGCGCCGAGTGCCTCGACGAGCGGTCTCGACGTGGCCTGCCGGGCGGCGCGGCGCTCGTCGGGTGAGAGGCCGCGGATCTCGCTCTCGACGGCGTAGACGGCTCCGATGCGCTGGAGCGCCTCGCTGGCGATCGGCGCCGGGCCGGCGGCGGCGAGCTCGTAGAAGCGGCGGCGCACGTGTGCTCAGCAGAAGGCGAGCGTCACGCCGCGCTCGGCGAGCGCGTTGTAGCCGGCATAGCCGTCGACCTGGAGGACGCCGCAAAAGCCGTCGAGATGGGCGAGCGGGCGCTCGCTCGTCTGGTCGGGCGCGCAGACGAAGACAACGGCCGGCGGGTCCGTTCCCGCCCAGGGCCGGTCGTCACGGGCATAGGCCCAGAGCTGGTCGGTCTTGGTGCGGCCACGCCCGGGATCGAGCACCGGCGCCGTGGTCTCGTCGGCGAAGAGCCTGAGCGAGGCCTTCAGCGCCGCCAGCATGCGCGCATGGACGGGCCTGAGCAGGAAGGCCGCCCGGCCGACCCAGTCCGCCAGCGTCGACCGGTCGAGCGCGATCCCCTGGCGTCGGTAGATCTGCGCCTGGCGGTAGAGCGGCAGACGATCGGCGTACTTCGCCACGAGAACGTGGGCGACGGTCGCCTCCGTCGGCAGGCCGCCCTCGATCAGGCGGGCCGGCGCGGGGGCCTGCCTCACACCGTCCCCGCAGGTCCGGCAGGCGTATTTGGGCCGGCGGACGCAAGCACCCGGAGCTGGGCGGGGATGGCGTCGAGCCGCTCGGAGACGTCCTCGCCGATCCGGTGAAGCGCGCCCCGGCAGCAGGTGTCAAGCGTCAGCCGGAACTGACCCCCTTTCCTCACGAGGACCTGACCCCCTCGCTGGTTGATGTGGTGTTTTGAGGCGCCGGAGCGGCCTTCTGAAGAAGGCCGCTCCGGCGCTTTTCGCGCCGCCGCGCGCGTCGCCTGTTCGGCCGGCGCCTGATCCTCGGCCCGCGCGCTCGCCTCCGCTTCGGCCTGCTCGATCTCCTCGAGCCCGAGATGCAGCTACCGCAGCGACCGTCGCGGCGTCCGCACCGCGCCCAATCCTCACGACCACCCCGTCGATCTCCAGCTCGATCGGCACGGCGCCCCGTCCGGCCCGAGGCGCCCGAGCTCTGCGGTCGCCCGGCTTCGTCGGCTCGGGCGACGTGGCTTCCAGGACCGCCGGCACGAAGGCGGGCCGATCGTCGCCCTCAGCGACGCCGGCCTCGGTCGCCAGGCGCGCCTCGCGGCGCCACGTGAACACCTGCTGCGGGGTTAGGCCATGCCGGCGCGCGACCTCGGACACGACCGCGCCCGGCTCGAGCGTCTCGGCGACGATCCCGGCCTTCTCGTCCGCGCTCCAGCGCCGGCGGCCACCCGCGCCGTTGATCACCTCCAGCCGGCGCACCACGCGCTCCGGCTAGAGCGTAGGCTCAAGTCCAGACACGAAACGATCTCCAATCCACCATTGGACGGGGAGACTCGCCCATCAGCTCTCGGCAAGGAAGGTGCGCCGGAGACACCGCTTACGGGGCATCCACATAAGGCGCGGTTCAGTCGTCCAAACTTTATTTTTCTTGATTGGCGGGCCAGCGCCATGTCGAAGGGCTTACCGTCCAAACTTTCGTTATCCGCTCCGCGTTCCATTATGCGCGAACCTATTGTTTTGTCTCAGGCTCGAGTCCAACCATTATTTTACGCGGATAGTCACCCCGCCCGCGGCGCGTCCGGCCGGCCGAGGATGTAGGCCGCGCAGGCGAGCATCACGACGGCCACGGGAACGATCGCGATCGTCGGCGCGCCGGCGATCGCCATCACCAGGAGCGAGGCGCCCATGCCGAGCACCGCGGCCGCCTTGGCATGGCGCGGGATCGCGCCGGTGCGCCGCCAGGTGACGACCGGCGGGCCGAGCCGCGGGTGCCCCAGGAGCCAGCGCTCGAAGCGCGGCGAGGAGCGCGCGAAGCAGGCCGCGGCGGCGAGCAGGAAGACGACGCCGGGCAGGAGCGGGAGCACGACCCCGAGCGCGCCGATCCCGACGAAGACGAAGCCGAGCAGGAAGAGCGTCCAGCGCGCCCAGGAGGGGAGCGTCAGGCTCTCCATCGCTTCCTCGACGGGCGTGTGCGCTTCGCGCGTCCGCGCGAGCGGAGCATCGGGCTCGCGCGCGGCGGGCTGAGAGGCGCCATCGCGCTGTCCGGCCTCGCTCACGATCTGCCTGCCCTCGTGTCCCGTGCCCGTCCCGGGCGCGCTCGGTAGATAGGAACGCGCGATGCCCCCGCAAACCCCTCCGCGAAGCCGCGGCATCGCGCCCGGCGCCCCAAACCCCCGAGCCCTCTTTGAGCAGACGCCCTGGATTGCGAGGTCGACGACCGGGCGTGCGGCGAAGTGCGACGGCGGCGACGGACACCGAGGCTTTGCCGAACGCGCGTGCCGCGCGCGATCGTCTCGGCGCACGCGACTCCGGCTCAGAGCGCGGGGCGCGGCGGCGGCAGCGGGTGCTCTGCCAGCGTGCCGGCGCGGTCGGGACCGCGGTCCTCCTCCGCGATCTCGGCGGCCGGGGCGGGCAGGCAGTCGACGAGCCAGATGTCGTAGACCGGATGCTCGATCGCGTTGAGCCCCGGCGAGTTGGCGTAGATCCAGCCGGTGAAGATGCGCGCGAGGGCACCGTCGAGGGAGAGCTCGTCCACCTCGATGAAGCTCGTCGTGTTCGGGCTCTCGGTGGGCGGGCGCGTGTAGCAGACGCGTGCGGTGAGCTGCAGCGCACCGAACTGCACCGTCTCGTCGATCCCCGCCTCGAAGCTGATGATTCGTCCCGTGATCTTGTCGAGCCCCGAGAACACTGCGATCGGGTTCTCGATCTTCTGCGCCGACGCCGGCGAGGCCGCGAGCGCGAAGGCGATCGCAGGGAGGGCGCAGGCGGCGAGGGCGAGCGTGCGGTGGCGGTGCGGTCTGCGCATGGGAATCACGGGCCCGGCGTCGGGAGGCGGGGAGAGAAGGCGCCTCCCGCCCTCTCCATCCGTGCGGATCGCGACGGAAACGAGGCGGGCGGGGCGTCGCCTCGATCGCAGGCCGCCTCAGTCACCCGGCGTCCAGGCCACGTAGTCGCCGGTCGCCGCGGGGCGGCGGCCTTCCGAGAGCGTCGACCCGCGGGGGCGGTAGGCGCGGGCGGTGCCGGTGAGGTTCTCCTCGTGCGGCTTCTGCCAGGCGCGGGGCGTGTAGTCCTCCTCGGAGGGCGGAGTGGGGTAGGTGTGGCACAGCCACATCCGCCACTCCATCGGCGTGCGCGAGGCATCGGCGAGGCCGTTGTAGACGACGTAGCGGCGCTCGTAGCCGTAGCCGTCGATCTTTCCGCGCTTGTCGCGATAGTACGTGTTGCCGAACTCGTCCCGGCCCACGAACTCGCCGTAGCGGCGGATCGTCAGCCGGGTGCCGAGCGTCTGCCCGTTCCACCAGGTGAAGAACTCGGTGATGAACTGCTTGAAGGTCATGCGCATCGTCCCTCGTGCGCGTCCTTATGGCGATTGCGCCGCGACAAGTCCAGGGGGAAGCCTCGCTGCGAGCGACGGGCGCGGCGTCGCGTCGGGCCTTCCGGTGCGCGCGTCCTGCACGCCCGGGAGTGCATCCGAGCGCATCCGGGCGAATGCGGATGCGCTCCCGGGCACGGCTTCCGGCTGGTAAGCTCGCGGACACCCGCTCGCCAGAGGCACCGCCATGATCGCTCCCGCGCTCGCCCCCGCGCTCGCCCGCTCGCTCGCCGCTCGTGCCCTCTGCGCGCTGGCGCTCGCCTGGCTCGCCCTCTCCTCGCTGGCGCCGTCGGCCGTCGCGGCGCAGACGCGCGCCTACGAGAACGCCGCGCTCGCCGCGACGACGCGCCAGGTCGAGGCGCAGATCGCGCAGGAGACGCCGCGGCCCGATCGCTCGAGCCGGGAGCTGCTGGTCGAGGGCCGCGGCTTCCTCGCCGCCGGAGCGCCGCGCGACGCGCTGTGGAGCTTCGCCCAGGCGGTCCAGGTCAACCCGGACAGCTACACGCTCTGGAGCGCCTACGCCCGCGCCGCGCTCGCCGTGCCCTACGAGGACTGGAACGAGCGCTGGCAGCTGCGCGAGCGCGCCACCGTCGCGGCCTACATCGCCTACGGCCATGCGGAGGACGACGTCGAGGCGGCCGACGCCCTCGCCGCGCTGGGCGAGGCGTTCGCCGCACGCGAGATGTGGCGCGACGCGCTCACGGCCTACAAGGCGAGCCTCGCGACGCGCGCCGTCCCCGCCGTGCAGAACGTCCACGACTTCCTGCGCGCCCGCCACGGCTTCCGCGTCCTCGATTACCGGGTCGAGTCGGACACGCCCGCGCCGCGGGTCTGCTTCGTCTTCTCGGAGACGCTGCCGCCGGGCGTCGACCTGACGCCCTACGTCGCCGTCGCCGGCGCGAGCGGCTTCGCGGTGACGAGCGAGGGCAGCGAGGCCTGCGTGGACGGTCTCGTCCACGGCGAGCGCTACGCGATCGTGCTGCGGCCCGGCATTCCCTCGACGGTCGACGAGGTGCTGGAGCGCGCCGCCGATTACGAGGTCTACATCCGCGACCGGGCGCCCCAGGCACGGTTCACGGGCCGCAACTACGTCCTGCCGCGGCTGGGCCAGGAGGGCATCCCGGTCGTCTCGACGAACACGGACGCGGTCGCGATCGCCATCTACCGCATCGGCGACCGCAACCTCCTGCCGACGCTGCGCGGCGGCGACTTCCTCGACCAGATCTCCAGCTGGACGGAGGAGCGCATCGCGGACGAGCGCGGCGCGCCGATCTGGTCGGGCACGCTCGACGTCGCCGTGGAGCGCAACGTCGACGTGGTCACCGCCTTCCCCGTCTCGGAGGCGGTCGGCGCGCTCGAGCCCGGCGTCTACGTCATGACGGCGCGGCCCGACGCCTCCGTCGCTCCCGACGACGACTGGAATACCCGCGCCACGCAATGGTTCGTCGTCTCCGACGTCGGCCTGACCGCGTTCTCGGCGAGCGACGGCGTGCACGTGCTCGTCCGCTCGCTGGCGAGCGCCGAGCCCGTCGCGGGCGCGCGCGTGCGGCTGGTGGCGCGCAACAACGACGTCCTGGGCGAGCTCACGACCGACGAGGCCGGCCACGCGCGCTTCGACCCGGGCCTCGCCCGCGGCTCGGAGGGGCTCGGGGCCGGCATGGTCACCGCCGAGATCGGCGGCGACTACGGCTTCCTCGACCTCGGCCAGGCGCCCTTCGACCTGACCGACCGCGGCGTCGCCGGCCGCCCGCCGGCGGGGCCGATCGAGGCGATGGTCTTCCCCGAGCGCGGCGTCTACCGCTCGGGCGAGGAGGTTCACCTCACCGCGCTCCTGCGCGACGGCGCGGCGCGGGCGGTCCCCGCGGTCCCGCTCACCCTCGTCGTGCGCCGTCCCGACGGCCTGGAGCACACCCGCATCCTCACCCGCGATGCGGGCGACGGCGGACGGGTCCACACCCTGGCGCTCCTCGACGACGCCATGCCCGGCACCTGGCGGGTGAGCGCGCACGTCGACCCCAAGGCGCCGGCGATCGGCGAGGCGGCGTTCCTCGTGGAGGACTACGTCCCCGAGCGCATCGCGCTCGAGCTCACCCCGGCCGATGCCGCGCTGGCCGCGGGCGCCCCCGCCGTCGTCGACATCGCCGCGCGCTATCTGTTCGGCGCGCCCGGCGCCGATCTCGCGATCTCGGGCGAGGTCTCGGTCTCCGCGGCCGAGGCGAGCGCGGTGCCCGGCCTCGAGGGTTTCGTCGTCGGCCTCTCGGACGAGCCCGTGGAGGGCGCCTACGCGGCGCTGCCGGAGGACGGGACGACGGGCCCCGACGGATCGGCGAGCGTCACGGTGCCCGTGCCGGCGCCCGCCGCGGCGCGGCCTCTCGCGGCCGAGATCACGCTGCGCGTCGCGGAGCCCGGCGGACGCGCGGTGTCCCGCAGCCTCACCCTGCCGATACTGCCGGACGCGCCGGTGATCGGCGTGAAGCCGCTCGAGAGCGACCTCGCCGAGGGCGACCTCGCGGCCTTCGACGTCGTCGCCGCGCGGCCGGACGGCTCGCGGCTCGCGGGCGAGGCCAGCTGGAACCTGCTGAAGATCGAACGCCGCTACCAATGGTACCGGAGCGGCGGCGAATGGGGATTCGAGCCGGTCACTACGACCGAGCGCATCGCGAGCGGCACGCTCGCGCTCTCGCCCGACGCGCCGGCGCGCATCGAGGCGCCGGTCTCCTGGGGCACGCATCGTCTCGAGGTGGTCGCCGCCGACCCGGCGGTGCTGCCGACCAGCGTGACGTTCGACGTCGGCTGGTCCGGCGACGCGACGGCGCGTGCGCCCGACCTCCTGCCGCTGACGCTGGACAAGGCGGCCTACGAAGCCGGCGATACGCTCGTCGCGACGATCGACGCCGCCTTCGAGGGCACGGCGACGCTCGCCGTCGTCTCGGACCGGGTGCACGCCCTGGAGACGATCGCCGTGACGGGGGAGGGGACGCGCGCCGAGCTCGTCGTCTCGCCGGACTGGGGCGCGGGCGCCTACCTCGTGGCGATCGCCCACCGTCCGCTGGACGCGGCGGCGCGCCGCCAGCCGGGCCGCGCCATGGGGCTCGCCTGGTTCTCCGTCGACCGCGAGGCGCGCGACCTCGCCATGACGCTCGCGCCGCCCGACGAGATCCGCCCGCGCGGGACGCTGACGGTGCCCGTGCGGCTCGACGGCCTCGCCCCCGGCGAGAGCGCGCACGTGGTGCTCGCCGCCGTCGACGTCGGCATCCTGGCGCTGACGGACTACCAGGCGCCGGACGCGACCGAGTTCTTCCTCGGCCAGACGCGTCTCGGCGCCGAGGTGCGCGATCTCTACGGCTACCTCATCGACGGCATGCAGGGGACCCGCGGCGCCATTCGCTCGGGCGGCGATGCCGCGCCCGCCGGCCTCGCCGCCCCGCCGCCGGACCAGCCGCCGCTGGCCCTGTTCTCCGGCATCGTCGCGGTCGGGCCGGACGGGACGGCGAGCGTCGACTTCGCCATCCCCGCCTTCAACGGCACGGTGCGCGTGATGGGCGTCGCCTGGTCCGCGGGCAAGGTGGGCGACGCCTCCGCCGACGTCCTCGTGCGCGACCCCGTCGTCGTCGCGGCGACCGCGCCGCGCTTCCTCAACGCCGGCGACGAGAGCCGCCTGCACGTGCGCCTCGACAACGTCTCCGGCGCACCCGGGACCTACACGATCGAGGCGCTGCCGCTCGGCTCGGTGGACATCCCCGTCGGCCGACGCCTCGCCGAGGTGACGCTCGCCGAGGGCGCGCGCGGCGCGGCGACCTTCCCGCTGAGCGCCGGCGATCCCGGCGCTTCCGGCGTGTCGCTGACGCTGACCGGGCCGGACGGGCTCTCGCTCCAGCAGGACGTGGCCTTCCCGGTCTCTCCCGGGACCGACGGCGTCGTGCGCCGCGAGATCGCGCGGCTCGCGCCCGGCGAGAGCCTGCGCGTGACCACCGATCTCCTCGCCGACATCCAGCCCGGCACCGGCCTCGTCGGCGTCGCCGTGACGCCGATCGCGCGGCTCGACCCGCCGGGCATGATCCAGGCGCTCGCGCGCTATCCCTACGGCTGCACCGAGCAGCTCGTCTCCCAGGCGCTGCCGCTCCTCTACGCCGGAAGCCTCGTCGGGCCCGAGGCGCTGGAGCTGCCGCGCGACCGCGAGGAGACGATCCGCGACGTGGTCGCGCGCGTGCTCGGGCGGCAGACGTCGTCGGGCTCCTTCGGCCTGTGGTCGGCGCGGGGATACGACGACCTCTGGCTCACGGCCTACGCGACGGACTTCCTCACCCGCGCCCGGGAGGAGGGCTTCGAGGCGCCGCAGGCGGCGCTCGACCGGGCGCTGGAGCGCCTGCGCAACCATGTCGCCAACACGACCGAGGTCGAGGGCGACGACGGCACGGCGCTCGCCTACGCCGCCTACGTGCTCGCCCGCAACGGCCGCCCGGTGATGGGCGACCTCCGCTACCTCGCCGACGCGCGGCTCGACGCCTTCGAGACGCCGCTCGCCCGCGCCCAGGTCGGCGCGGGGCTGGCGCTGCTCGGCGACGGGCGTCGCGCCGAGCTGGCCTTCGCCTCCGCCGTGCGCGGCCTCGCCGACGACGGCGGGCGGGCGCGTGGCTGGCGCTCCGACTACGGCTCGCGCCTGCGCGACGCCGCCGGCATCCTCGCGCTGTCGGGCGAGGCGGACGTCGCCGGCGACGCGATCGGGCGGATCGCGGAGGCGATCGACGAGGAGAGCAGCGCGAACCCGCGGCTCTCCACGCAGGAGATGGCCTGGCTCGCGGTCGCGGCGCGCAGCGTCGCGCAGGAGGCGCAGGACATCACGCTCGAGGTCTCGGGCGCCGCCCACCAGGGGCCGCTCTACGAGGGTTACGACGCGGCCGCCCTCTCGGACGGCGGTGTCGCGATCCGCAACACCGGCGCGGGCCCGGTCGACGTCGCGCTGACCGTGACCGGCAACCCGGTCTCGTCCGAGCCGCCGCTCGAGCAGGGCTACGCGGTCACGAGCACCTACTACGACCTCGCGGGCAACGTCGTCGACACGGCGGAGGTCGCCCAGAACACGCGCCTCGTCGTCGTGCTGGAGGTGACCGAGACCGACGGGCTCGCCGGGCGGCTCCTCGTGGTCGACCGCCTGCCGGCGGGCTTCGAGATCGACAACCCGGCGCTCGTCGACGGCAGCGACGTCTCGGCGCTGCCGTGGCTCGTCGAGGAGCGTGAGCCCGATCGCGTCGAGTTCCGCGACGACCGTTTCGTCGCCGCCTTCGACACGCTCGGCAGCAGCATCGGCACCGTGCGGCTCGCCTACATGGTGCGCGCCGTGACGCCCGGCACCTACCTGCACCCGCCGGCCAGCGCGGAGGACATGTACCGTCCCGAGCGCTTCGGCCGCACGGGCGCGGGCGCGGTGACGGTCCTCCCGGCGCGCTGAGAGGAGGGGCGGCGTGCGCGCTCTCCTGCGCCGGCGAGGCGCGCGCCTCCTCGCACGGGCGCTCGCCGTCGCGCTGGTCGCGATCGGCCTCGCCGGGGCGGCGGGCGTGGCCGGCTACCGCCACTTCGCCGCCTCCCTCGGCCCGCTCGATCTCGCGCCCGCACAGGCGCGCTCCGTCCTCGTGCTCGATCGCGACGGGGCGCTGCTGCGCCCCTACGCCACGCCCGAGGGGCGCTGGCGGCTTCCCGTCGGCGTCGCCGACGTCGATCCGACCTATCTCGCCATGCTCCTCGCCTACGAGGACGCGCGCTTCCGCGCGCACGGCGGCGTCGACGGTCGCGCGCTCGCCCGCGCGGCGGGGCAGTTCCTCGCGAACGGGCGGATCGTCTCGGGCGGCTCGACGCTGACGATGCAGGTCGCGCGCCTCGTCGAGCCGCGTGCGGAGCGCAGCCTCGCCGCGAAGCTGCGGCAGATCGTGCGGGCGGGCGAGATCGAATCCGAGATGGGCAAGGACGAGATCCTCGCCCTCTACCTCACGCTCGCGCCCTACGGCGGCAATCTCGAGGGCGTGCGCGCGGCGAGCCTCGCCTATTTCGGGCGCGAGCCCAAGCGGCTCTCGCACGCCGAGGCGGCGCTGCTCGTCGCCCTGCCGCAGAGCCCCGAGACCCGCCGGCCCGATCGCTTCCCGGAGGCCGCCCGCGCGGCGCGCGAGCGCGTCCTCGATCGCGCGCTCGCCCGTGGCGTGATCACGGCCCGCGAGCGCGAGGCGGCCTCGCGCGAGCCCGTGCCGCAGGGCCGCATCGCCTTCCCGATGCTGGCGGCCCACGCGGCGGACGCCGCCCTCGCCGAGCGGCCGAGCGAGGACGTTCATCGGCTCACGATCGACGGCGCGCTCCAGGCGACGCTCGAGCAGATGGTCTCCCGCAGGCTGGTGCGGCTCGGGCCGGATCTCTCCGCGGCGATCCTCGTCGTCGAGAACGCGACCGGCGCGGTGCGCGCCCATGTCGGCTCCGTCGGCTATCTCGACCACGCCCGGCGCGGCTCGATCGACATGACGCGCGCCGTGCGTTCCCCGGGCTCGGCGCTCAAGCCCTTCATCTACGCACTCGCCTTCGAGACCGGGCTCGCCCATCCGGAAACGATCCTGGAGGATCGGCCGGTGCGCTACGGGGTCTACGCGCCGGAGAACTTCGACCTCGGCTACCAGGGCGCGGTGACCGCGCGCCGCGCGCTCCAGGAATCGCTCAACGTGCCCGCGGTGGCGCTGCTCTCCGAGCTCGGACCGGCTCGCTTCGTGGCGCGGCTGCGGCAGGCGGGCGCGCGGGTCGTGGTGCCGCGGGAGACCGCGCCGGGGCTCGCGGTGGGGCTCGGCGGGCTGGGCATCACGCTCGAGGACGTCGCGCGCCTCTATGCCGGCCTCGCCCGCGGCGGCTCGGTGCCGATCCTCGCCACCCGCGCCGACGAGCCTCCGGTCCCCGGCGTATCGCCGCCGTCCGTGGCGGACCCGGTGGCGGCCTGGTACGTCTTCGACGTGCTGCGCGGCGCGCCGGCGCCGGAGAGCGCGCTCGGCGGGCGAATCGCCTACAAGACCGGCACGTCCTACGGCTTTCGCGACGCCTGGGCCGTGGGCTTCGACCGGGGCCTGACGATCGTGGTCTGGGTCGGGCGTGCGGACGGCGGAGCGACGCCGGGCCTGACCGGCCGCAACGCCGCGGCGCCGCTCCTCTTCGACGCCTTCGCCCGCACCGGGCGCGAGCCGCAGCCGCTCGCCGTGCCGCCGCACGCGCTCCTCGTCGGCACCGCCGACCTGCCGCCCCCCTTGCGCCACATCCGCCGCGATCGGCCCAAGACCATCGCGGCCACCGCCGTCGCGCGCCTCGCCATCGCCTTTCCGCCGGACGGCGCGCGCGTCGATCTCGGACTCGTCGGTGCGGACGGCGCGCGCGAGCCGCGCCTCGCGCTCAAGGCCCAGGGCGGCGCGCTGCCGCTGACCTGGCTCGTCGACGGCATGCCGGTGGGCGCGGCGAGCCTGAGGCGCGAGGCCGACTGGCGCCCCGACGGCGCCGGCTTCGCCCGCATCACGGTGATCGACGCGGCCGGCGCGACGGACACGGTCTCGGTGCGGCTGGAGTGAGACCGGGCGCACGGTATCATGGTACGTATAGATGTGGTATCACGGTAGGAGCGCTTCGAGCCGTTGCGCTGCAAGGCTTTTGGCCGGGCCATTTCGTGCGAAAGGGCTTGACCGGCCGGTCGTTCGCGCATAGACACCGCCCACCTGCCGCCGGGTCCGCCCGGCGGCTTCTCGTTTCGAACGGGGCCGAACGGCCCCCCACAGGGAACCAGCGCGATGAAGACCTTTTCGCTGAAGCCCGCCGACGTCGAGAAGAAGTGGGTCGTGATCGATGCGGACGGGCTCGTCGTGGGCCGGCTCGCCTCGATCGTGGCGATGCGCCTGCGCGGCAAGCACAAGCCCGCGTACACGCCCCACGTCGATTGCGGCGACAACGTCATCGTCATCAATGCCGACAAGGTGAAGTTCACCGGCCGCAAGCGCGAGCAGAAGGTGTACTACCACCACACCGGCCATCCGGGCGGCATCAAGGAGCGCACCGCGCGCTCCATCCTCGAGGGCCGCTTCCCGGAGCGCGTCGTCGAGAAGGCCGTGGAGCGCATGCTGCCGCGCGGCCCGCTCTTCCGCAAGATCATGGGCAACCTGCGGGTCTACCCCGGCACGGAGCATCCCCACGAGGCGCAGCAGCCCGAGGTGCTCGACGTCGCGGCGATGAACTCCAAGAACGTGAGGATCTGACGATGGCGACCCTGCAGTCCCTCTCCGATCTCGGCCAGGCGCAGACCACGACGCCCGCCGAGGAGCGTCCGGTCCACGTCCAGAAGCTCGACCCCTACGGTCGCGCCTATGCCACCGGCAAGCGCAAGGACGCCATCGCCCGCGTCTGGATCAAGCCCGGCACCGGCAAGATCACCGTCAACGATCGCACGCTCGAGGTCTACTTCGCGCGCCCGGTCCTGCGGATGATCCTCAATCAGCCGCTCCAGCTCACCGGCCGCGTCGACCAGTACGACATCACCGTCACGGTCGCCGGCGGCGGCCTGTCGGGCCAGGCGGGCGCGGTGCGCCACGGCCTCTCGAAGGCGCTGACCTACTACGAGCCCGAGCTGCGCGGCGTGCTCAAGAAGAACGGCTTCCTGACGCGCGACTCCCGCACGGTCGAGCGCAAGAAGTACGGCAAGGCCAAGGCCCGCCGCTCGTTCCAGTTCTCGAAGCGCTGATCGTCCGGCCGTTTCGGCCAGCGGTTCAATGGGAAAGGCGGTCCTCCGGGGCCGCCTTTTTCCGTTCTGTGTTGATCGCTGGCTTGGGCGCTGCTTTCTTGTGGACATTGGTTTGGTGAGCCTACGGACTAACGCAATATCTGATATCTATGCGCGAGCATGGCATCTGCGACGAGAACGGTGGGCCCTCAACGACCATGTCTCTCAGTGTTCGACGACAAATAGAAGGTGCGCTGCCGACCGCCGCCGAAGTAGTTCGGGAGAAGGCGCAGAACGCGGCTCTTTCCGTCCTTTCCAGTGCGCAAATCGAAATTGTCCACTCGGGAGACGACAATTGGAACGGAGGTACAGAGCTCTGGACCGTTCGTCTTCGCATACCAGTTAAATCGTTCGTGCTGGTGGAAAACGAAATTGATGAGATTTCAAGTCAAATTGCCGGTGCTCTTTCAATCGTAATTGGAAAGGATGCTGGTTTTTGGGTATCCGTTGAAGTATGTCCGAGAAGTGCGACGGAAAGCCCCTATTCAGCATCCGGGGTTCTGAGTGCCAGGACCCGCGTCGCAATCCTGGATGAATTTCGCGCGAGAAAAATCGTTTGGTATGGAGCTCTCGACGACGTTAGATTTCTGGAGCGAATTTATGATCTTACGCAGATGCCATCGTACGACTCTCGTTATAGAGATGCTTACAGTGATATATATCAACATACAATCAATAATGATGATCACCCGCTCGACTGGGTCTACTCCGACCGCAGAATTAATCTTAAATCTGGAAGCCAGGAGAAATTTCTTGAGTTTGTTTGTCAAGTTGTACACCCGCTTGTTCGCACTGACCCAGAGGAACAAGATATTCTGGTGAGGGCGATCAATGCTCATTTAAACCGTGATGGTTGGGAGCTTGTTGAAGATGTTGTGATCGACGGTCGGCCGAATTTCGTTGCAGAACGCAAGGTACATGGCATTGGAATTGCAATCCAACGTGTCAAAGCTGTTTCTACTTCAATCGGGGCTAAAACGATATACCAGGAACTCGAGCGCTTGCAGCGAATTGGCGATGCGGATCCTGGCGCCGCGATCGGGATAGCGAAGGATCTTGTTGAGAGTTGCTGCAAAATAGTTCTGAACGATCGTGGGCGTAGCTTTCCCGGAAGGGGCAGAAATTCCAGAATTATTGAAACTTCTCCGAACAGTGATTAAGATCATGCCGCAGGAGATCCCGGAGGATGCAAGGGCGGCAAAGGAGATCCGAGATGTGCTTACGAGTCTTGGAAAGATCGCGCATTCGCTTGGTCCGATAAGAAACGCGTATGGCTCGGGCCATGGTCGCGGACGGAATTTCCGTGGACTTGAGCCAAGGCATGCTCGACTAGCTATTGGCGCGGCATCGACCTTTGTCGATTTCGTTCTGGATCGTCATATGGCTCTTTTCAACTGGGAGCAGAAAGATAAAGATACCACAAGCAATACTCCGAAGAAAAATGATAAAGCCGCAAAATAAACTAGAGAATTCTGATCATTCTCCTACGCTGTTTTGGCCGTCTAATTTGGCAACTGAGCCTGCGAGCCGCTCAAGGTTCTTTGATTGCTCGAGCAAATGGACGGTCTCAATAAGACCGGCGTAGTCCTCGGCCGACATTACGACGACAGACTCTCCGCCGGAGTGCGTGACGGCGAGCGGAGTGTGGGTAGCGCAGACCTCCTCGATCAGCTGTTCGAGGCAGTCCCGGAAATCGCCGCAGGTGATGCGCTTCATGGGCAGGCTCCCGTCCCTGAGCAAGAAGTGCGTGGATCGGCGCCTTCGGTCAAGGCGATTTCCCCGAAACCCAGCCGCGCGCCTTCACCCCCGCCCCAGCATCCGCACGGCCGCCATCGCCGCGACCCCTCCCCCCGCGAGCACCGCCGCGCCCGCGGCGAACAGCGGCAGGTGCGAGCCGCTCGACGCGAAGAGCGCCGAGAGCGCGTAGGCGCCCGCCGCCTGGGCGACGGCGAAGGCGATCGTCATCGTGCCGAAGAGCCGCGCCTGGGCCGGGCCGCTCGCGAGGCTCGCGGTCAGCCCGGCGGCGAGGGCGACCATGCCGGGCGTCAGCGCGCCGACGAGGAGCGCGGAGAGCCAGAGCGCCGCGGTCGCGGTCGAGACCAGGGGAAGCGCCACCGCAGCCGCCTTGACGAACAGCGCGCCGACGAGCGCGCGCCCGGCCCCGATCCGCGTCGCCACGAGCCCGCACAGGGGCGCGCCGACGAGGGCGCCGACGCCGAACACGGTCCAAGCGAGCCCGCCCGCCGCCTCGCCCCGGCCGAGCCCGCGGGCGACGAAGTCCGACAGGAAGAGCGTGTGCGGGACGAAGCCGGTGCCGTCGGTCGCGTAGGCGAGGACGAGGAGCGCCATGGCGATCGGCGCCCGCCGGGGCATCGCCCCGCCGGCGGGAGCGCCCGCTCCGTCCGGCCAGCGCCGCCAGGCGATCGCCGTGAGGAGGAGCGCCATGGCGGCCAGCGCGAGCCAGGTGGCGACGAGGCCGAGCGTGGCGAGCGCGGGCAGCAGCGCCCCGGAGAGCACGACGCCGATGCCCACGCCCGCGAAGACGATGCCGGAGACCCGGCTCTTCGCCTCCGGCGGCGTGCGGGAGAGGACGGCGGACGGCCCGAGCACCATGATCAGCCCGCCGGCCACCCCGGCGAGGAAGCGGAACACCGAGAGCCAGAGTGCACCCCACGGCGCACCCAGGGGGACCGCGCAGGCTCCCAGCGAGACGACGGCGAGGGCCAGCGCCGCGTTCAGGATCGCGCCGCGCTCCCGCCGGGCGGCGAGCGCCTGCGCGAGAAGGGCGCCGACGAGGTAGCCCGCGAGGTTCGCCGCGCCCGCGAAGGCGGCCTGCGGCGCGCTCACCCAGCCGCGCTCGACGAGGAGCGGCAGGAGCGGCGTATAGGCGAAGCGCGCGAAGCCGATGCCGACGAGAACGGCGAGCAGCGCCGGAAGCCACGGCGCGAGCCGCCCTCCGGCGGAGGCGCCGCGTGCTCCGATCTCGTTCGCCATGCGCGTCTCCCGCCCGTCTCCCAGGGAAAGGCGTAGGACCCGCGCGGTGCGACCGCAAGGCGCGAGACGGCAAGGTCGGCATGCTCCCGGCGCGTCTCCCGGGGCTTGCCCGGCGTGCCGATGTGTGTTCGAACATCCGCTCGAAGCGCGGCGCTCGCAGACGAGGCGACGCGCGGGAGGCCGTCGCCCTTGCCCGCTGCTCGGATCGGTCGGAACGGCCCATGACGGCGCCTCAGGTCATGATCCTGGCGATCATCGCGGTCGCGATGGGCCTCTTCCTGTGGGGCCGGTGGCGGCACGACCTCGTCGCCGTCGCCGCGCTGATCGCCTGCGTGCTCGCGGGCCTCGTGCCGGCCGAGGCCGCGTTCTCCGGCTTCGGCCATCCGGCCGTGATCACGGTCGCCGCCGTCCTCGTCCTCAGCCATGGCCTCGCCGCGAGCGGGGCGATCGACCGCGTCGTGCGGCGCGTCCTGCACGAGAGCGCCGGGGCATGGGCGATCATCCTCACCATGTGCGCGCTGACCGCGTTCATGTCCGCCTTCATGAACAACATCGGCGCGCTCGCGCTGATGATGCCCGCCGCGCTCGCGGCGGCGCGCCGGGCGGACGTGGCGCCCGGGCAGATCCTGATGCCGCTCTCCTTCGCCTCGATTCTCGGCGGGATGACGACGCTGATCGGCACCCCGCCGAACCTCATCGTCGCCGGCTTCCGGGCGAGCGCCACGGGCACGCCCTTCGGCATGTTCGACTTCGCGCCCGTCGGCGTCGCGGTCGCCGGCGCGGGCGTGCTCCTCGTCGTCGTGGGCTCGCGCTTCCTGGTGCCCGACCGGCCCCGCGGCGCCGGCCAGAACTTCGACATCGGCGCCTACCTCACCGAGGCGCGGGTGCCGGCGCGGGCGCGCGCCGTCGGCATGACGCTCAAGGAGGTGGAGGAGACGCTCGCGGCGGCGGAGGCGCAGGTCGTGGGCCTCGTGCGCGACAACGCGCGCATCCCCGCGCCGCAGAACTGGCGCAGCCTGCGCGAGGACGACATCCTCGTCATCGAGGCGGATTCGAAGAACCTGCCCCAGGCGCTCGCCAAGCTCGGGCTGACGCTCGAGGAGGACAAGCGCATCGGCGTGCGCGCGCTCGAGGCCGAGCACACGGTGATGGCGGAGGTCGTGGTCCGTCCCGGCTCGCCGCTGATCGGCCGCACCGCCCAGCATCTCAAGCTGCGCTCGCGCCACGCGATCAATCTCCTCGCCATATCGCGCCAGGGCCGCCGCTCGATCTCGCGGCTGCGGCAGACGCGGCTCGCGCCCGGAGACGTGCTGCTCCTCCAGGGGACGCCCGAGACGCTCGCCGACTTCTCCGCCCATTTCGACTGCGTGCCCCTGGCGGAGCGCTCGCTGCGGTTCCCCGCCAAGCGCGACGCCTGGCTCGCGACGGGCATCATGGCGGCCGCCGTGGCGGCGACGGCGCTCGGGGTCCTGCCCGCCGAGATCGCCTTCACGCTCGCCGCGCTCGCCTTCGTGCTCGGCTCGATCGTGCCGACGCGCGAGCTCTACGGCGCGATCGAATGGCCGGTGATCGTGCTGCTCGGTGCGCTCATCCCCGTCGCCGGGGCGGTCGCGTCCACCGGCGCGGCGGACGCGGTCGCGCGCGGGATGATGGGGCTGATCGGCGAGGGGAGCCCCGTTCTCGTGCTCGTCGGGCTCATGGTGATGACGATGTGCCTCACCGATTTCATGAACAATGCGGCGACCGCGACCGTTATGTGCCCGATCGCCATCGGGATCGCGGGCGTGATGGGCGCCAACCCGGATCCGTTCCTGATGGCCGTGGCCATCGGGTCGTCCTGTGCCTTCCTGACCCCGATCGGCCACCAGAACAACACCCTGATCCTGGGCCCCGGCGGGTTCCGCTTCGGCGACTACTGGCGCCTCGGCCTGCCCTTGGAGATCGTCGTCCTGTGCGTGGGAATCCCGATGATCCTCCTCGTCTGGCCGCTCTAGGATCGTCGCGAGGATCATGACGAGACCGCCGGCGCGCCCGGCGCAGAAGAGAGAGGCTTTCGTGACCGAGACCGCCGGCGACAAGACCCTGACGAGCCCGCGCGAGACCGCGCGGGAGGAGAGCACGGGGCCGGGCGTGAAGCGCGCGGCCGCCAAGGCCTCGAACGCGCGCTCCGCCAAGGCGCGGCAGCGGGCGGAGACGAAGCCCAAGCTGTTCGTGCGCCCCGCGCTCCTGAAGGACGTGCGCGCCATCCAGGCCCTGTGCCGGCGCGCCTATCCCTCGATGGAGCCCTACGCCCAGGCGCAGCTGCGCGGCCAGATCCAGATGTTCCCGGAGGGCCAGTTCGTCGCGATCTACGAGGACGAGCTAGTGGGCTATGCGGCGACCTTCCTCATCGACGAGAAGACCGCGCTCGCGCCGCACGACTGGAAGACCATCACCGGCAACGGCTTCGCCTCGCGCCACGACGACGACGGCGACGTCCTCTACGGTTTCGAGGTGATGGTCGACCCCAAGCACCGCGGCCTGCGGATCGGCCAGCGCCTCTACAACGAGCGCAAGCGTCTCGCCATCGACCTGAAGCTCAAGGCGATCGTCTTCGCGGGCCGCATGCCGGGCTACGCCAAGGCCAAGCGGCGCAAGCAGGTGGCGAGCGCGGAGGAGTATCTCGAGGCGGTGGTCGAGCAGGGGCTGCGCGATCCGGTCGTCTCCTTCCAGATGCGCAACGGGTTCGAGCCGCTGCGGGTGCTGCACGACTACCTGCCGATCGACCAGGAGAGCCGCGGCAACGCCGTCCATCTGGTCTGGTGGAACCCGGCGGTGGCACCGGACCCGAACGCCCGCGACACCAAGCAGCGCCGCCGGCCGCAGTCGACGGTGCGGGTCGCCTGCATCCAGTATCAGCAGCGCAAGGTGGACTCGTTCCAGGAGTTCGCCGACCAGGTCGAGTATTTCGTCGATGCGGTGGCGGACTACAAGTCCGACTTCTGCGTGTTTCCCGAGCTGTTCACGCTGCAGCTCCTCTCCATCGACAACGAGAACCTGCCGCCGGACAAGGCGATCGCACAGCTGTCGAAGTACACCGAGCGCCTCAAGGAGATGCTCTCGCGGCTCGCGGTGCACTACAACATCAACATCATCGGCGGCTCGCATCCGACGCGCGACGCGGACGGCGACATCATCAATGTCTGCTACGTCTGCCTGCGAGACGGCTCGATCCACGCCCGCGCCAAGATCCACCCGACGCCGAACGAGCGCTATTGGTGGTCGATCGTCGGCGCCGACGAGGCCGACACGATCACGACGGATTGCGGGCCGATCGGCGTGATGATCTGCTACGACAGCGAGTTCCCCGAGCTCGCCCGGCACCTCGTCGACCAGGGTGCGCAGATCCTCTTCGTCCCGTTCTGCACGGACGAGCGCAAGTCCTACCTGCGCGTGCGCTACTGCTGCCAGGCGCGGGCGGTGGAGAACCAGGTCTACGTCGCCCTCGCCGGCAACGTCGGCAACCTGCCCAACGTCGAGAACATGGACATCCAGTACGCGCAGAGCTGCATCCTCACGCCCTGCGATTTCCCGTTCGACCGCGACGGCATCGCCGCCGACACCACGCCCAACTCGGAGATGGTCGCCATCGCCGACCTGAACCTGGACACGCTGCGCCAGGCCCGCGCCAACGGCACGGTCCAGAATCTCCGCGACCGGCGCTTCGACCTCTACTCCGTGCAGTGGCGCAAGGAGAGGACGCGGTGAGATTTCCCTCCCTCTAGGGGGAGGGGAGTGCGCGCGAAGCGTGCCGGGCGCGGGGTCCGTGGATCTCGCGGCCGGCTTCGGCTTCGCCGAACACGCCCGGAGGCGTGCCCATTCGTCACCGGCTTCGCCGGCGCCGCCTTCCCCGAGAGGGAAGGAGATTCGCGTGGAGTTACCTGCCGATGTCCCCCCGAGACGACGCGACGCGCCCCGTCGACGACCACCCGTGGCACGCGCTCGCGCACGACGACGCCCTCGCCCGCCTCGACACCGCACCGCACGGCCTGACGCAGGACGAAGCCGCGCGGCGGCTCGAGCGGCACGGGCCGAACCGGCTTCCGCAGGCGAAGGCACGCGGGCCGCTCCAGCGGCTCGCCGACCAGGTGAACTCCGTCCTGATCTGGATCCTCCTCGTCTCGGCGGCGGTGACGGCGCTGCTCGGGCATTGGATCGACACCGCCGTCATCCTCGCCGTCGTGGTGGCGAACGTCGGCATCGGCTTCGTCCAGGAGGGCAAGGCGGAGGCGGCGCTCGAGGCGATCCGCGGCATGCTCGCGCCCCATGCCGCGACCCTGCGCGACGGCAAGCGCGTCGGCATTCCCGGCGAGCACCTGGTGCCGGGCGACGTCGTCCTCGTCGAGGCGGGCGATCGCGTGCCGGCGGACCTGCGGGTCGTCGAGGCGCGCAACCTGCGCATCGAGGAGGCCGCGCTCACCGGCGAGAGCGTGCCCTCCGAGAAGTCGGTGCACCCCGTCGAGACGGACGCGCAGCTCGGCGACCGCGCCTCCATGGCCTATTCCGGCACGATGGTGACGGCGGGGTCCGGCCGCGGCGTCGTCGTGGCGACCGGCGGGCGCACCGAGATCGGGCGTATCTCCGGGCTCCTCGCCGACGTCGGCGAGATGACGACGCCGCTGCTGCGCCAGATCGACACCCTGGCGAAGACGCTGGCCGTGGTCATCGTCGTCGCCGCGGCGCTCGTGCTCGCCTTCGGCCTCCTCGTGCGCGACTACGCCTTCGACGAGCTGTTCATCGCGGTCGTCGGGCTGATGGTGGCGGCGATGCCGGAGGGCCTGCCGGCGCTCCTCACCATCACGCTCGCCATCGGCGTCCAGGGCATGGCGCGGCGCAACGCCGTCGTGCGCCGGCTCCCCGCCATCGAGACGCTGGGTGCGATCTCCGTGATCTGCTCGGACAAGACCGGCACGCTCACCCGCAACGAGATGATGGCCGCGACCGTGATGACCGCGGACCTCGTCTACGAGGTGACGGGGGAGGGGTATGCGCCGGAAGGGCGGTTCCTCCGCGACGGCGAGGCGGTCGACCCCGACCGCGAGCCGCTGCTCGCGGACCTCGCCCGCGCGGCGCTCCTGTGCAACGACGCGGCGCTCTCGCGGACCGAGCACGGCTGGCGCGTCGAGGGCGACCCGATGGAGGGCGCGCTCGTCGCTCTCGCGGCGAAGGCGGGCTTCGATCCGCGGGCGGAGCGCGCCGCCTGGACGCGGCGCGACGCCGTCCCCTTCGACGCGCAGCACCGCTTCATGGCGACGCTGGACGCGCCGGTGGAAGCCGAGCGCGGCGCCTACGTCTTCGTCAAGGGCGCGCCCGAGCGCATCCTCGCGATGTGCGACGCGGTCCGCGGCGCGGACGGGCAGGAGCTGCCGCTCGACCGCGGGCATTGGCACGCGGCGATCGAGGCGATCGCCGCGAAGGGCCAGCGGGTCCTCGCCTTCGCCGGGCGCCCGGCGGGGGAGAGCGAGGGCGTCGACGAGGACATGCTCGACATCGAGGGCGTCGGCGACGGGCTCGTGCTGATCGGCCTCGTCGGCCTCATCGACCCGCCGCGCGAGGAGGCCGTCGACGCCGTCGCCGAGTGCCACGCCGCCGGCATCGACGTGAAGATGATCACCGGCGACCACGCCGCGACCGCCTCGGCCATCGCCCGCGCGCTCGGCCTCGGCCGCCCGGACGACGTGCTCACCGGTCGCGACCTGGATGGTCTCGACGACGCCACGTTGGCGAAGCGGGTGCGCGAGGTCGACGTCTTCGCCCGTACCAGCCCCGAGCACAAGATCCGGCTCGTCTCGGCGCTGCAGGCGCAGGGGCTCGTCGTCGCGATGACGGGAGACGGCGTCAACGACGCGCCGGCGCTCAAGCGCGCCGACGTCGGCGTCGCGATGGGCCGCAAGGGCTCGGAGGCGGCCAAGCAGGCCGCCGACATGGTGCTGCTCGACGACGACTTCGCGACGCTGGAGGCCGCGGTGCGGGCCGGGCGCACGGTCTACGCCAACCTGCGCAAGGGGATCGCCTTCCTGCTGCCGATCAACGGCGGCGAGTCGGCGAGCCTCGTCATCGCGCTGCTCGCGGGCCTGGCGCTGCCGATCATGGCCGTGCAGATCCTGTGGGTGAACATGGTCTCCTCCGTCATCCTGGGCACGAGCCTCGCCTTCGAGCCGCCGGAGCCCGACGTCATGCGCCGGCGCCCCCGCGACCCGACGCGGCGCATCCTCGACGCGTTCCTCGTCTGGCGGGTGGCATTCGTCTCGGCCCTGTTCACGGCGGGCATCTTCGGCGCCTATCGCTGGGGCGTCGCGCAGGGCCTCGAGCCGGAGGCGGCGCGGACGGTCGCGGTGAACGCGCTCGTCGCGATGGAGATCTTCTACCTCTTCGCGGTGCGCTACCTCGACAGCCCGTCGATGACGCTGGCCGGCGCGCTCGGCACCCCCGCGGTGCTGATCGTGGTCGGCGCCGTGAGCGCGCTCCAGCTCGTCTTCACCTACGCCCCGTTCATGAACGCGATCTTCGGCTCGCGCCCGCTCGGCTGGACGGAGATGGGCGTGGCCCTCGGCGCCGGCGTCGGGGTGCTCGTCATGCTCGAGGCGGAGAAGCTGGTGCGCCGCGGGGTGGTGCGGCTGCGCGGGCGGACTTGACGGCCCCACCGCCCGCGCTTCGCGCGGTGTCCTCCCCTCCGGGGAGGACGCGACGCTTCAGATCGCCTTCAGGTGCCGGATCGGGCGACCCGGCGCGACCGCCTGGGCGGCCTGGACGATGCCCTGCGCGTCGATGCCGTAGTGGCGGTAGAGGTCGGCGAGGGTGCCCGTCTGGCCGAAATGCTCGACGCCGAGCGAGCGCGTGCGGTGCCCGGCCACCGCGCCGAGCCAGGCGAGCGTCGCCGGGTGGCCGTCGAGCACGGTGACGAGGCCGCAATGCGCCGGCACCGCCTCCATCAGCCGCTCGATGTGCGCGAGCGCATGGACCTGCCCGGCCTCGCGGGCGCGCTGCGCCGCCGTCCAGCCGGCGTTGAGCCGATCCGCCGAGGTCACCGCGAGGAGGCCGACATCGCGCCGGTCCTCGGCCATCAGCCCCACCGCCTCGATCGCCTCCGGTGCCACAGCACCCGCATAGGCCACGACGATCTGCGCGTTCGGGCCGGGCTCGCGCAGCCAGTAGGCGCCGTCGACGATGCCCTGGGCGAGCTGCGGCGTCATCGTGCGCCGCGGCTGCTCGATCGCCCGCGTGGTGAGCCGCAGGTAGACCGAGCCGCCGGTGGCGTCGCGCAGCCAGGTGCGCTCGTCGGGCTCGGCGTCGCCGTCGCGCTGCACGTAGGCGAAGGCGAAGCGCATGATCTCGGCGAGCTCGTCGACGAAGGCGGGCTCGAACGAGGCGAGGCCGTCCTGCGCGAGGCCGATCAGCGGCGAGGAGATCGACTGGTGCGCGCCGCCCTCCGGCGCCAGCGTCACGCCCGACGGGGTCGCCGCGAGGATGAAGCGGGCGTCCTGGTAGCAGGCGTAGTTCAGGGCATCGAGGCCGCGGGCGATGAACGGATCGTAGAGCGTGCCGACGGGGATCAGCCGCTCGCCGAAGAGGGAGTGCGAAAGCCCGAGCGCCGAGAGCAGGATGAACAGGTTCATCTCGGCGATGCCGAGCTCGATGTGCTGGCCGCCGGGCCCGTAGTCCCAGGTGAAGGTCGAGGGGATGCGCTCGGCCTTGAACGTGTCGGCGAGCGCCTCGCGGGCGAAGAGCCCGCGGCGGTTCACCCACGGCCCGAGGTTGGTCGAGACGGTCACGTCCGGCGAGGTGGTGACGATGCGCCGGGCGAGCGGCGTGTCGGATCGCGCCAGCTCGTTGAGGACGAGCCCGAAGCCCGCCTGGGTCGAGAGCGTCTCCTGGCGCGGCGCCGCGAGCGTCTCGGGCACGGGGATCGCGGGCGCGGAGAGCCGGCGCCGCCCCTCGGCCGCGAAGGGCACGCGGGCGAGGAAGTCGCGCAGCTCGGCCTCCGGCAGGTCGAGCCCCTCGAACGGCTCCCACTCGCGGCCGTCGCGGATGCTCATCTGCGCCCGGAAGCCCTCCATCTGCTTGGGCGTGAGCAGGCCCGCGTGATTGTCCTTGTGGCCGGCGAGCGGCAGGCCGAAGCCCTTGATCGTGTAGGCGATGAAGACGACGGGTCGATCGTGGTCGATGCCCTCGAAGGCCTCGAGCAGGGTCGGGAGGTCGTGGCCGGCGAGGTTCGTCATCAGCCGGCCGAGCGCGGCGTCGTCGCGCCGCTCGATCAGCGCCCCGACCTCGCCCTGGTCGCCGAGATCGTCCATCAGGCGCTTGCGCCAGGCCGCGCCGCCCTGGAAGGTCAGGGCCGCGTAGAGCTGGTTCGGGCAGGTGTCGATCCACGCCCGCAGCCGCTCGCCGCCGGGCTCGCGGAAGGCCTCCTCCAGCAGCGAGCCGTACTTCAGCGTCACCACCTCCCAGCCGAAGGCGCGGAACAGCGCCTCGAAGCGGGCGTAGAGGCCCTCGCGGATGACGGCGTCGAGGCTCTGGCGGTTGTAGTCGACGATCCACCAGGTATTGCGGACGCCCTGCTTCCAGCCCTCCAGCAGCGCCTCGAAGATGTTGCCCTCGTCCATCTCCGCATCGCCCACGAGGGCGATCATGCGGCCCTCGGGCCGGTCAGCGGCCCAGCCGTGGGCGCGGACGTAGTCCTGCGCCAGCGAGGCGAACAGGGTCTGCGCGACGCCGAGCCCGACCGAGCCGGTGGAGAAGTCGACGTCGTCGCCGTCCTTGGTGCGCGAGGGGTAGGACTGCGCGCCCTTGTAGCCGCGAAACGCCTCGAGCTTCTCGCGGGTCTGGTTGCCCAGCAGGTACTGGATGGCGTGGAAGACCGGGCTCGCGTGCGGCTTGACCGCCACCCGGTCCTGCGGGCGCAGCGCCGCGAAGTAGAGCGCCGTCATGATGGTGGCGAGCGAGGCGGACGACGCCTGATGCCCGCCCACCTTCAGCCCGTCCGCGCTCTCGCGCAGGTGGTTGGCGTTGTGGACCGTCCAGGTGGAGAGCCACAGGAGCTTCTTCTCGAGCGCGGCGAGGACGGGCAGTCGGGGGTCGCTCTTGCGCGGGTCGGTGGTGGCGGGCATCGCGGGAGGGGTCCGTTCGGGGGAGGCGAGGCGACACGGGGCCGGGCGACACTAGGGCCCCGCGCCCGTGCCGCCAAGCGGAGAGGCTCACGGCATCGCGACGAGGAAGTCCGTCACCGCCCGCGAGAAAGCCTCCGGCTGCTCGATGTTGGTGAGGTGCGCGCCGTCGAGCGTCACGGCGCGGGCGCCGGGGATGGCGGCCTCGACGATCGCGCCCGCCTGCGGCGTCGTCGCCGGGTCGTGGGCACCGACGATCACGAGGACCGGGTTCGAGATCGCGCGGATCGATTCGCGCTGGTCCATGTCGCGGATCGCGGCGCAGCAGGCGGCGTAGCCCTCGACGGGGGTCGAGAGGATCATGGCGCGGATCGACGCCACCGCCTCCGGGGAGGACGCGCGGAAGCCGGCGGTGAGCCAGCGCTCGACGGTGGCATCGACGACGGCCTCCATGCCGCCGGCGCGGACGGTGCGGATGCGCTGGTTCCACAGGTCCGGCGGGGGCATCTGCGCGGCGGTGTTGGCGAGGACGGCGCGGTCCACGCGCTCCCGGTGCCGGCGCAGCAGGCTCATGCCGGTCATGCCGCCCATCGACACGCCGCAGAAATGCACCTTGGCGACCCCCAGCGCGTCGAGGATGCCGACCGCGTCGTCCGCCAGGCGATCGATCGTGAAGGGCCGCGGCGAGACCTGCGTCGCACCGTGCCCGCGCTGATCGTAGCGCAGGACACGCCAGCGGCGCGTGAGCGCCTCCATCTGCGGCTCCCACATCGTCAGGTTCGACGAGAGCGAGTTCGAGAGCATCAGGACCGGTGCGGTCTCGGGACCGTCGAGGCGCACGTTGAATCGGATCCCGTCGACGACGATGGTCATGGCGCAGCTCTCCTCCGGCTCGCGCGCGGCCTCTCTTGCGCGGCGCGCCGGCGCACCATAGGGCAGGTGACCCGCGAGGCGAAGACGCGGGGTCGCGAGACGGGATCTGTGTGATGGCGGAGCGGATCGGGGGGGCGGAGGTCCCGGAGGAGGCGGCTCGGGAGGAGGCGGCGTTCTGGCGCCCCATGCGCGACGCGGACCTGCCGGCCGTGACGGCGCTCGCCGCGCGGGTGCACCCGACCTTCCCGGAGCGGCCGGAGGTCTTCGCCGAGCGCCGCGCGCTGGCGCCGGACCTGTGCCTCGTCCTCGACGATGCGGGGCGCGTCGCCGGCTACCTGGTCGCGCATCCGTGGAGGTCCAGCGGCCCGCCGGCGCTCGACACGCTGATCGGACGGCTTCCCGAGGCGCCCGACGCCGTCCAGATTCACGATCTCGTGATCGCACCGGAGCTGCGCGGCCGGGGCCTGGCGGAGCCTGCGATCGCGCACGTCGAGCGGACCGCGCGCGGGTGCGTCGCGCGCCTGTGCCTCGTTGCGGTGTCGGGCAAGGAACGCTTCTGGTCGCGTCGCGGCTTCCGGCCGCAGCCGATCGGCCCGGGCGGGAGCGCGGGCGCGCTCGCGAGCTACGGCCCCGACGCCGTCGCGATGGTCAAGACCATGGCCGGCTAGGCGTCCGGTTGTTCCGAAACGCGCGGGATGAGCCGCGGAACTCGTCCTTTCGTCGAGCGGAACGGCGCTTGACCGGCGATTTCGCGCGGTTCACACTCGAATTCGACGCATTCGAAGGTGGCGCTTCGCGAGAGCCGAGGCCGGCCCCGCTCGTCGTCCAACGAGAGCCGACGGCGCCCGCCGCGCGGCCGAGCCGGCCCACGTGCCGGATGAGAGGAGGAACAACACCCATGGCCATCGTCTCCATGACGGTGAACGGCAAGCCCGTGACCGCCGATATCGATCCGCGCACGCTGCTCGTGCAGTTCCTGCGCGAGCACCTGCGCCTGACAGGCACGCATGTCGGCTGCGACACCAGCCAGTGCGGCGCCTGCGTCGTGCACATGAACGGCGCGGCCGTGAAGGCCTGCACCGTGCTCGCGCTCCAGGCCGACGGCGGGGACGTCGTCACGATCGAGGGCCTCGCCAACGGCGCCGAGCTCCACCCGATGCAGGCGGCCTTCCGCGAGCATCACGGGCTCCAGTGCGGCTACTGCACGCCGGGCATGATCATGACCGCCGTCGACATGGCGAACCGCCTCGGCCCGGATCTCTCCGAGGAGACGATCCGCTCGGAGCTCGAGGGCAACATCTGCCGCTGCACCGGCTACCACAACATCGTGCGCGCCGTGGAATCCGGCGCACGGGCGATGGCGGGCCAGCCGATGCGCGAAGCGGCGGAGTGACGCCGGGCGCCGGCCCCGACTTCCGGAGCTCATCTCGATCGCGCCGACACTGCGCGGCTCCGCCATCCTTTTCATGCACGACTTGGAGAAACGCCCGATAAAGAGGCGTCCCCGGAGGACAAACGCCATGACGGGTACCGGTATCGGCGCGCCCGTGCGCCGCAAGGAAGACCAGCGGTTCATCACCGGCCAGGGCCGCTACACGGACGATCTCGCCCGGCCCGGACAGACCCACGCCGCCTTCGTGCGCTCGCCGCACGCCCATGCGCGGATCCGCTCGATCGACACGTCCGCCGCCTCCGCGATGCCGGGCGTCGTCGCGATCCTGACCGGCGACGACCTCGCGGCCGACAAGATCGGCGGCCTGATCTGCGGCTGGATGATCCATTCCAAGGACGGCACGCCGATGAAGGCGGGCCCGCACCCGGCGCTCGCCCAGGGCAAGGTGCGCTACGTGGGCGACCACGTGGCCGTGGTGATCGCCGAGACGTTCGCCCAGGCGCGCGACGCCGCGGAGAGGGTCGAGGTCGACTACGAGCCGCTCGCCGCGGTGGTCGACACGGCCAAGGCGAAGGGCGCCGGCGCCGTCGTGCACGACGAGGCGCCCGACAATCTCGTCTACGAGTGGCATCTCGGGGAGAAGGACGCGACCGAGGCCGCCTTCGCCCGGGCGGCGCACGTCACCCGGCTCGACATCACCAACAACCGCCTGATCCCCAACCCGATCGAGACCCGCGCCGCCATCGGCGAGTACGACGCCGGGACCGGCGGCTACACGCTCTGGACGACGAGCCAGAACCCGCACGTGGCGCGCCTCGTGCTCTCCGCCTTCATCGGCATCGCCCCGGAGCACCAGCTGCGCGTGATCGCGCCGGACGTCGGCGGCGGCTTCGGCTCGAAGATCTTCATCTACGCCGAGGAGACGGTCTGCGTCTGGGCGGCGAAGAAGGTCGGGCGGCCGGTGAAGTGGACCTCGGACCGTACCGAGGCCTTCCTCGCCGATGCCCACGGGCGCGACCACGTCACCCACGCGGAGCTCGCTGTCGACGAGAACGCCAAGATCATCGGCCTGCGCGTGCACACGACGGCCAATCTCGGCGCCTACCTGTCGACCTTCTCGTCGTCGGTGCCGACCTACCTCTACGCGCCGCTCCTGTCGGGCCAGTACGACATCCCGGCGATCTACGCGGAGGTCGACGGCGTCTACACCAACACCGCGCCCGTCGACGCCTACCGCGGCGCCGGGCGCCCGGAGGCGACCTACGTCGTCGAGCGCCTCGTCGAGGTGACGGCGCGCCAGCTCGGGATGGACCCGGCGAAGTTCCGCAAGAAGAACTACATCAAGCGCTTCCCGCACCAGACGCCGGTGATCATGAACTACGACGTCGGCGACTACGCGGCCTCGCTCGAGAAGGCGATGGAGATCGCCGACGTGAAGGGCTTCGGCAAGCGCAAGCGCGAGAGCGCCAAGCGGGGCAAGCTGCGCGGGCTGGGCTACTCGTCCTACATCGAGGCCTGCGGCATCGCCCCCTCGCAGGCGGTGGGCTCGCTCGGCGCGGGCGTCGGCCTGTGGGAATCCGCCGAGGTGCGGGTGAACCCGACAGGCTCGATCGAGGTGCTGACCGGCTCGCACTCGCACGGCCAGGGCCACGAGACCACCTTCGCCCAGCTCGTCTCGGACCGCCTCGGCGTGTCGATCGACACGGTCAACATCGTCCACGGCGACACCGACAAGGTGCAGTTCGGCATGGGCACCTACGGCTCGCGCTCCGGCGCGGTCGGGATGTCGGCGATCACCAAGGCGATCGACAAGGTCATCGCCAAGGGCAAGAAGGTCGCCGCCTACGCCCTCGAGGCGTCGGAAGGCGACATCGAGTTCGCCGACGGGCGCTTCAAGGTGGCCGGCACGGACCGTTCGCTCGCCTTCGGCGAGGTGGCGCTGCAGGCCTACGTCGCCCACAAGTTCTCCGGCCAGGACCTGGAGCCCGGGCTGAAGGAGGGGGCGTTCTACGACCCCACCAACTTCACCTTCCCGGCCGGCGTGCACATCTGCGAGGTCGAGATCGACCCCGACACCGGCATCACGAAGATCGAGCGCTTCACGGCGGTGGACGATTTCGGCGTCGTCATCAACCCGATGATCGTCGAGGGCCAGGTCCACGGCGGCATCGCCCAGGGCGTCGGCCAGGCGCTGATGGAGGGGGCGATCTACGACGAGTCGGGCCAGCTCGTCACCGCGAGCTACCAGGACTACCAGATGCCGCGCGCGGGCGACCTGCCGTCCTTCCAGGTCGGCATGACCTCGACGCCGTGCCCCTCGAACCCTCTCGGGATCAAGGGCTGCGGCGAGGCCGGCGCGATCGCCGCGCCGCCCGCGGTGATCAACGCCGTCACGGACGCGATCGGCCACGAGGAGATCGCCATGCCGGCGACGCCCCAGGCCGTCTGGCGCGCGGTCCAGCGCGCCCGCCCGGCCATGGCGGCCGAATGAGCCGGACCTGATCCTCGCGGCGCGCCGTCACGGCGCGCCGCCCGCCCGACATCGCGAGGACGAAAACCCATGTACGCCTTCGACTATCACAAGCCGACGAGCCTGCGACAGGCGGCGTCGATGCTGGCCAAGGCCGAGGACGCCAAGATCCTGGCCGGCGGCCACACCCTGCTGCCGACGATGAAGCAGCGTCTCGCCGCGCCCTCGAGCCTGATCGACCTCGGCGCGCTCGCCGAGCTCCAGGGTATCGAGCGCAAGGGCCGCTCCGTCGTCGTCGGCGCGATGACGACGCACGCGGCGGTGGCGTCGTCCGACGTCGTGCGCGAGGCGATCCCGGGCCTCGCCGAGATGGCCGAGATGATCGGCGATCCGGCCGTGCGCACCCGCGGCACGATCGGCGGCTCGGTCGCCAACAACGACCCCGCCGCGGACTACCCGGCCGCCTGCCTCGCGCTCGCCGCGACGATCACCACCAACAAGCGCAAGATCGAGGCCGACGACTTCTTCCGCGGCATGTTCGATACCGCGCTCGAGGAGGGGGAGATCATCACCAAGGTCTCGTTCCCGGTGCCGGCGAAGGCGGCCTACGCCAAGTTCCGCAACCCCGCGTCGCGCTACGCCCTCGCCGGCGTCTTCGTGGCCAAGCGCGGCTCGGAGATCCGCGTCGCGGTGACCGGGGCGGGCGCCGACGGCGTGTTCCGCTGGACCGCGGCCGAGGAGGCGCTGAAGACGCGCTTCTCCGCGAAGTCGCTCGCCGGGATGGCTGCCGACGCGTCGATGATGAACTCCGACATCCACGCGGACGCGGAATACCGCGCCCATCTCGTGGGCGTCATGGCGCGCCGCGCGGTGGAGGCCGCGACGACGCGTTGAGCTTTGTCATCCCGGATTGCGAAGCAAGTCCGGGACCCAGATCCGCCGACGCGAGTCTTGCGGCGCATGCGCCGCATCGCGCAACGTCGGTTAGGTCGAGAAGCGCGGCGCATGCGCCGCGAAGCCGACGTTGGAGGATCTGGGTCCCGGATCGCCTTCGGCGTCCGGGATGACAGCGGATGGCGCGACGCCATCTAAGCTCGCGAGTCCCCCCGGGCGGGCGCGTCCCGCGCCTGCCCGGATCGCGTTCGAGAAGGAGCCCGCGCGCCCGTGCCCGATATCCCCGCCAGCATCGACGCCACCGAGAGCCTGCTCGCGGATGCCGGCTACGTCGCCGACCGCCCGCTCGCGACCGTGCTCTTCCTCGCGCTCAGGCTCGGCCGGCCGCTCTTCCTCGAGGGGGAGGCAGGCGTCGGCAAGACGGAGATCGCCAAGGTCCTGGCCGCCGCGCTCGGCCGCCGGCTGATCCGGCTGCAATGCTACGAGGGGCTCGACGTCGCCGCCGCGGTGTACGAGTGGAACTACGCCGGGCAGATGATGGAGATCCGGCTCTCCGAGGCCGCCGGCGAGACCGACAAGGGCCGGCTCACCTCCGATGTCTTCTCCGAGCGCCATCTCGTCAAGCGCCCGCTGGTCCAGGCGCTCGAGCCCGATCCCGGCGGCCCGCCGGTGCTGCTGATCGACGAGCTCGACCGCACCGACGAGGCCTTCGAGGCCTTCCTGCTCGAGATCCTCTCCGACTACCAGGTGACGATCCCCGAGTTCGGGACGATCAAGGCCGCGCATCCGCCGATCGTGATCCTCACCTCGAACCGCACCCGCGAGATCCACGACGCCCTGAAGCGTCGCTGCCTCTACCATTGGGTGGACTATCCGGACGCGGAGCGCGAGCTCGCCATCCTGCGCGCCAAGGCGCCGCGCGCGCCGGCGAAGCTCTCCGCCGAGATCGTCGCCTTCGTCCAGGCCATCCGCAAGGAGGAGCTGTTCAAGGTCCCGGGCGTCGCCGAGACGCTGGACTGGGCCTCGGCGCTCGTCGAGCTCGATGCGGTCGCGCTCGATCCGCACCTCGTGTCGGACACGCTGGGGGTTCTCCTGAAGTACCAGGACGACATCCAGAAGATGCAGGGATCGAAGGCGAAGGAGGTGCTCGACCGGGTCCGCGCGGAGGCGCGCGGGTGATGGAGGACGCGCGAGGCGTGCTCGTCCCTCCCTGTAGGGGAGGGGACGGCGAGCGAAGCGAGCCGGGGGTGGGGTCCGGACCGGCGACCACGTTGAGTTCGGCTGCGCCGATTGCGCCTGCGGCGCACCCCTTCCGTCTCGGCGCTGCGCGCCGATCCACCTTCCCCGATGGGGAAGGAGCGGGGTGGCGCTCATGACGGACGCGTCCGACCCCACCCCCGGCAAGCTCACCGACAACATCGCCTACTTCGCGCGCACCCTGCGCGCCGCCGGCATCCCCGTCGGCCCCGGCGCGGTCGTCGACGCCATCGCCGCGGTCGAGGCGGCGCGCATCGGCGCACGCGAGGACTTCTACTGGACGCTGCACGCCGTCTTCGTGAAGCGCCACGAGCACACGATCCTGTTCGACCAGGCCTTCCGGCTGTTCTGGCGGCGCCGGGCGCTGATCGAGAAGCTGATCCAGCAGATGTCGCCCATCGCGCCCGGCGCGAAGAAGCCGGAGGACAAGCCGAAGGCCGGCGCCGCGCGGGTCGAGGCGGGGATGAACCCGCCCAGGCAGGAGCGTCCGCCGCCCCGAGAAGAGGAGCGCTTCTCCGCGCGCCTCACGGTCTCCGATCGCGAGGTGCTGCGCGAGAAGGACTTCTCGCAGATGTCCGCCGCCGAGATCGCCAAGGCCAAGCGCCTGATCGCGTCCCTGCGGCTGCCCGACGACGCGCGGCCGACCCGGCGCTTCGCGGCGGACCCGAAGGGCGCCGTCGTCGACATGCGGCGCACGCTGCGCCGCTCCATGCGCGCCGGCGGGGCGTCGATCGACATCGCCTGGCGCGCGCCGGTGATCGTGCCGCCGCCGCTCGTCGCGCTCCTCGACATCTCCGGGTCGATGGCGGACTACTCGCGCCTGTTCCTGCACTTCCTCCACGCCATGGCGGAGAAGCGCCGGCGGGTGCACAGCTTCGTCTTCGCCACCCGGCTGACCAACGTCACCCGCGAGATGGCGAACCGCGATCCGGACGAGGCCCTCGCTCGCGCCGCGGGCCGGGTGAAGGACTGGGAGGGCGGCACGCGCATCGCCACCTGCCTCCACGCCTTCAACCGCGACTGGTCGCGCCGGGTGCTGGGGCAGGGGGCCACCGTGCTGCTCTTCACGGACGGGCTGGAGCGGGACGTGGACACCACGCTGGCGTTCGAGATGGACCGTCTGAAGCGATCCTGCCGGCGGCTGATCTGGCTCAATCCGCTTCTGAGATACGATCGTTTCGAGGCGCGGGCGTCGGGGATTCGTGCGATGCTGCCGCACGTGCACGAGTTCCGGCCGATCCACAACATCGGCTCCATGGAGACGCTCTGCGACGCGCTCTCCGCACGGCGCTCGCGCGACGCCGATCCGCGCGTCTGGCTGCGTGCCGTCGCCTGATCGAGGAGGAGGTTCACGCATGACCGAGCGCCCGACCCCGATCGCCACCGACGAGGACATCCTGAAGGCGGCGCAAGGCTGGCGCGAGGCCGGACGCGGCGTCGCCATCGCCACGGTCGTGGAGACCTGGGGCTCGGCCCCGCGCCCGGTGGGCTCGCACCTCGTCATCGACGAGGAGGGCGAGTTCCTCGGATCCGTCTCGGGCGGCTGCGTCGAGGGCGCGGTGATCGCGGACGCGCTCGACGTGATCGAGACCGGCGCGCCGAAGATGCTCGAGTTCGGCGTCGCGGACGAGACCGCGTGGCGGGTGGGGCTCTCCTGCGGCGGGCGCATCCGGGTCTACGTGGAGCGGGTGGAATGAGCGCGATCCGCCGAGGGCCGGTGCCCGTGTTCGCCTTCCCTGTAGGGGAAGGTGTCGCCGGCGCAGCCGGTGACGGATGGGGCGCGGCGCGCAACGGCGCGTTCCGCGAAGCGGAAGTGACGGCGTCCGGTTTTGCTCGTCCGTTTCGGCTCCGCCGAACGCGCGTTCCGCGCGCCCCATCCGTCTCGGCGCTGCGCGCCGATCCACCTTCCCCTACAGGGAAGGAGAAGAGCCCGCGCAAAGATCTCGCACCTCCACGACGCACCTCCGGCACGACCTCGAGCGACGCAGTCCGATGCATCGAGCGAGGATGCCGGCTTGGCGGATGGCGGACGGGGAGGGCGTGCGCATGAAGCTCCCCCTGCTCTCCGCGCTCAACGCCGAGCGCGCCGCGCGCCGTGCGGCGATCCTCGTCACGTCCCTCGCCTCCGGCGCGCAGCGCCTCGTTCGCGAAGCCGAAATCGATGCCGATCCTCTCGTTGACGCGCTGCACGACGCCCTGCGCAGGGGCAAGTCCGGCATCGTGGAGACGCCGCAGGGCGAGGTCTTCCTCAACGTGCAGGTGCCGCCGACGCGGATCCTGGTGATCGGTGCCGTGCACATCTCGCAGGCGCTGGCGCCGATGGCGCGGATCGCGGGCTTCGACGTCACCATCGTCGATCCGCGCACCGCCTTCGCGACACCCGAGCGCTTCCCAGGCGTCGAGGTCCTCGACGTCTGGCCGGACGAGGCGCTGGAGAGCAGGCCGCTCGACCGCTACACGGCGCTCGTCGCGCTCACCCACGACCCGAAGATCGACGATCCGGCGCTCGACGCGGGCCTGAGGGCCGAGTGCTTCTACATCGGCGCGCTCGGCTCGAAGAAGACGCACGCCAAGCGTGTCGAGCGGCTGCGGACCGCCGGCTTCGACGAGGCGGCGATCGCGCGCATCCATGCGCCGATCGGCCTCGACATCGGCGCCGTCTCGCCCGCGGAGATCGCGGTGTCCGTGCTCGGCGAGATCGTCGGGGAGCTGCGCCGCGACCGCAGGCGCGCGCGATGATCTTCGCGACGCTCCCGGTGCGCGAGGCGGTCGGTGCGCTCTCGGTGCATTCCGTCAAGGCGCCGGGGGTCGTCCTGAAGAAGGGGGCTGCGATCGGGGAGGCCGAGGCGGCGGCCCTCGCGGCGGCGGGCGTGTCCGAGATCGTCGCCGTGCGGCTCGAGCCCGGCGACGTCGGCGAGGACGCCGCCGCCGCCCGGCTTGCGCAGGCCGCGGCCGGGGAGGGGCTGCGCTGCGATGCGCCCTTCACGGGGCGCGTGAACCTGTTCTCGACGACGGCCGGCGTGCTCGTCGCCGACGCCGCGGCGGTCGGGCGGATCAATGCCGTCGACGAGGCGATCACGGTGGCGACGCTGCCCGCCTATGCGCCCGTGGTCGAAGGCGAGATGGTCGCGACCGTGAAGATCATCCCCTACGCCGTGCCGGAGGACGCCCTCGGGCGCGCCGTCGCGGCGGCGGGGCAGGGCGCGCTGCGGATCGCGCCCTGGGTCCGCCGCCGCATCGGCGTCGTCTCGACGCTGCTGCCCGCGCTCAAGCCGACGGTCGTCGACAAGACCCTGCGGGTGCTGGAGAAGCGCCTCGCGCCCACGGGGGCGCGGATCGTCGCGGAGACCCGCCGGCCGCACGCCGTTGCGGACCTCGCCGAGGCGCTCGGCGCGATGGCCGCGCAGGAGGCGGACCTGATCGTCGTCTTCGGCGCCTCCGCCATCGCCGATCGGCGCGACGTCATCCCCGCCGCGATCGAGGCGGCGGACGGACGCGTCGATCATTTCGGCATGCCCGTCGATCCCGGCAACCTGCTCCTCGTCGGCACGATCACCGGGCGGCCCGTCGTCGGCGCGCCGGGCTGCGCGCGCTCGCCCAAGGAGAACGGCTTCGACTGGGTGCTCCATCGCCTCCTCGCGGGGCTCCCGGTGACGCGCGCGGACATCGTCGCCATGGGCGTCGGCGGGCTCCTGATGGAGATCGTCTCGCGGCCGCAGCCCCGCGGCGGCGAGCCGAGCGCGGGGCCGGAGGCCGCGGAGGACGAGCCGTGAGCGTCGCCGCAATCGTCCTCGCCGCCGGCCGCGGATCGCGCTTCGGCGAGGCGCCGAAGCTGCTGGCGACCCTCGACGGCGTGCCCCTCGTGCGGCGGGTGGCGCAGGCGGCGCTCGCCTCCAGGGCGGACCCGGTGATCGTCGTCGTCGGCCGGCGCGGCGAGGACGTCGCCGCCGCGCTCGCCGGGCTCGCGGTGCGGATCGTCGACAATCCCGCCTGGGACGAGGGGCTCTCGACCTCGCTGCAGGCGGGCTTCGCCGCGTTGCCCGACGACGCGCATGCCGCGATCGTGTGCCTGGGCGACATGCCGCTCGTCACGCCCGCGCTCGTCGACGCGCTCGTCGCCGCGTTCGACGAGACGTCCGGTGCCGCCGCGGTCGTGCCGGTCCACGCGGGAGAGCGCGGCAATCCCGTGCTCCTCGCGCGTCGGCTGGCGCCGGAGATCGCCGACCTGGCGGGTGATCGCGGTGCGGGTCCGTTGCTGAAGGGGCGGGCCGACGTGCGGGAGCTGGACTGGGGCGACGCGAGCATCCTGCGCGACGTCGACACGCCCGCCGCCCTCGCCGCGCTTGCGTCAGGCGAGCGCTGACCGCCGACGTCCCGAATGCGCGATGCGCCCCGCGGCCGCTCCGAGCGCGCGCAGCATCAGCCCAGCGTCCGGGCGATCCGCGCCCGTTCCGGCCGGGCGCCCGGCCTCGCGCGGCATCGGCACGTGCACGAACACGAGCGCTTCGGGTCCCGGCTCGGCGAGGGCGGCGTAGGAGGCGCCGTTGCAGAGGTAGCGCCCGGCGTTGCGCGACAGGCGCGTCGTGCCGGGCGCGGCCGCATTCATGGCTGCCAGCAGCGGGCCGATGGCGATGCGCGCGCGCCGGACGAAGGGCTCGCCCGGACGGTAGGCGAGGCGCATCGGCAGGCCGCCGGCGGCATCGGGCAGGAGCCGCCCGACCCGGTTGAGCGCGCGGACCTCGATCGTCACCCGCCGGCGTCGCGCGGCGACGCCGAGCATCAGCACAGCGTCGGGACGGCTCTCGCGCACGTGCGGCAGCAGGATCTCGTCGACGGCCCGCCAGGTCGTCGGCAGGACGAGCGCCTCGGCGACGATGCCCCGCCTGCGCCAGCGCGGATCGGCGGCGAGGCGGCGGGCGAGGCCCTCGGTCGGGTTGCGCGGCACGCCGGGGAAGGGGCCGAAACCGGTGATCAGGAGGCGGGTCATGGCGAGGCGCTCTCGCGGGCGGGTGGCGGGCGCGGCGGTCCGCGCCGGCGGCGCGCGCGGATCGTCTCGAGCGTCACCGGGCGGTGGTCCCAGACGTCGACGCCGACGTCGTACTGGCGGGGGATCGGCGTCAGGCGCCCGTGGCTGTGGCCGTGCAGGTCGATCACGCCCTTGCCGCTGTCGCGCCAGGTGCGGAACGGGTAGTGGCAGAGCACGAGCCGCTGGCCGTCCACCGCGATCTCGGCGTAGTGCCGCACGCTGGCCCAGCCCGGGTCGCGCGCGACGCTGTCGGGGTCGTTGTTGCCGAGGATCAGGTGCTTCTCGCCGGTGAGCTGCGCCAGGATCGCCGCCGCCCGCCCGGCCGGCCGGTCGCGGGCGAAGTCGCCGAGATGCCAGACGACGTCGTCGTCGCGAACGGTCTCGCGCCAGAGCGCGACCAGCGCCGCATCGTGCGCCTCGAGCGAGGGGAACGGGCGGCGGTCGATGGCGAGCACGCGCGGGTCGGAGAAGTGGGTGTCGGCGGTGAAGTAGATGGTCATCGGCGGGGAGGATAGCGCGGATCGCGCCTCAGGTCGGCTCGACGAACGAGTCCAGCACCATCTTGCGGCCCGCCTTGTCGAAGTCGACCGTGAGCTTGTTGCCGTCGACCGCCGCCACCGAGCCCGGGCCGAACTTGACGTGGAAGACGCGGGTGCCGACGCCGTAGGCGGAGGCGGCGCCCGTGGACTTCGCGACGAGCTCGCCCTCGATCACGAGCGCCCCGCGGCGGCCGTCCGAGAAGCCGCCGCGACCGCGGCCGGGGGCCTGCCCGTAGCCGCTGCCGCCGAACTCCGCCTGCGCCCGGGTGTTCGCCTGCGCCCGCTGCCAGCCGGGGGTGGAATAGGTCGAGCCGAAGGGTGCCGCGATCTGGTCGAAGCGCGAGCCGCCGTAGCCGCCGCCGGAGAATTGCGCCGGCGCCTCGCGCACGTCCACCGAGCCCTCGGGCAACTCGTCGATGAAGCGCGACGGCGCCGTCGCGTTCCACATCCCGTGGATGCGGCGATTGGCGGCGAACCAGATCATCAGCCGCCGCCGGGCGCGCGTGAGGCCCACGTGCGCGAGGCGCCGCTCCTCCTCGAGCCCCGCCCGGCCGCTCTCGTCCAGCGCCCGCTGCGAGGGGAAGAGACCCTCCTCCCAGCCGGGCAGGAACACCGTGTCGAACTCGAGCCCCTTGGCGGCGTGGAGCGTCATCAGCGACACCTTGTCCTCGGCGTCGCCCTCGTTGACGTCCATGACGAGGGAGACGTGCTCGAGGAAGGCGGCGAGGTCGGGGAAGTCCTCCATGGAGCGCACGAGCTCCTTGAGGTTCTCGAGCCGCCCGTGCGCGTCCGCGGACTTGTCGCGCTGCCACATCTCCGTGTAGCCGCTCTCGTCGAGCACGCGGCGCGCCAGCTCGGCGTGCGGCAGCGCGTCGATGGCGCGCGCCCATTCGTCGATCTGGCGCACGAACTCGCGGATGGCGCCGCGCGGCTTGGGCTTGAGCTCGTCGGTCTCGACGAGGAACCGCGCCGCCTGGAGAAGGGGGATGCGGGCGGCACGGGCGTGATTGTGCAGGAGCTGGACAGTCGCGTCGCCCAGGCCCCGCTTCGGCGTGTTGATGATGCGCTCGAAGGCGAGATCGTCCGCGGGCTGGGCGACCAGCCGCAGGTAGGCCAGCGCATCGCGGATCTCCGCGCGCTCGTAGAAGCGCGGGCCGCCGATGACGCGGTAGGGCAGGCCGAGCTGCACGAACCGGTCCTCGATCTCGCGCATCTGCGCGGAAATGCGCACCAGCACCGCCATCTGCGAGAGCGCATGCCCCTTGCCGTGCAGGCTCTCGATCTCCTCGCCGATCAGCCGCGCCTCCTCCTCCGAGTCCCAGGCGCCGGTGAGGATCACCTTCTCGCCGGGCTCGTCGTCGGTGCGCAGCGTCTTACCCAGCCGCCCCTCGTTGTAGGCGATGAGGTGCGAGGCCGCCTTCAGGATGTGGCCCGTCGAGCGATAGTTGCGCTCGAGCCGCACCACGGTGGCGCCGGGGAAGTCGTGCTCGAAGCGCAGGATGTTGTCGACCTCCGCCCCGCGCCAGCCGTAGATCGACTGGTCGTCGTCGCCGACGCAGGCGAGGTTGGCGCGCTTCTGGGCGAGGAGCCGCAGCCACAGGTACTGCGCCACGTTGGTGTCCTGGTACTCGTCGACCAGCATGTAGCGGAAGCGGTCCTGGTACTGCTCCAGCACGTCGGGATGCTCGCGGAAGAGGCGCAGCGCCTCGAGCAGCAGGTCGCCGAAATCGGCGGCGTTGAGCGTCTTCAGCCGCTCCTGGTACTGCTCGTAGAGGGCGATCCCCTTGCCGAAGGCGAAGGCGGCGGCCTCGCCCTTGGGCACGCGATGCGGCTCGAGCCCGCGGTTCTTCCAGTCGTCGATGACGCCGGCGAGCTGACGGGCGGGCCAGCGCTTCTCGTCGATGTCGCCGTCGGCCTGGATCACCTGCTTGAGGAGCCGCAGCTGGTCGTCCATGCCCAGGATGGTGAAATCGCTGGTGAGATCCACGAGCTCGGCATGCCGGCGCAGGATCTTGGCTGAGATCGAGTGGAAGGTGCCGAGCCAGGGCATGCCCTCGGCCACGCCGCCGACGAGGGCGGCGACGCGCTCCTTCATCTCGCGCGCGGCCTTGTTGGTGAAGGTCACCGCGAGGATGCCCGAGGGCCGCGCCTTCCCGGTGGCGAGCAGGTGGGCGATGCGGGTGGTGAGCACGCGCGTCTTGCCGGTGCCCGCGCCGGCGAGCACGAGGACGGGGCCCTCGGTGGTCTCCACCGCCTGGCGCTGCTCCGGGTTGAGCCCCTCGAGATAAGCGGCGCGCGGACCCGCGCCGGCGCGCGCGCGAGCCGAGAGCGAACCCTCGCTCGGCCCACGACCAAGGGATGTTTCGGGCCGGATTTCCTCGCTGCGAGTCATGCGTCGGACCATGGAGCAAATCGGGAACGGCGTCGAGTCCGCCGGCTCAGGGCGGCATGCCGATGCGCCCCCACCCCGGCAGCTTCAGCGCCGGCCGGCGCAGGTCGAGCCCGGCGACGAAGCCCATCAGGTTGATCTCGAGGCCTTCGACCCAGCCGATCGTCACGCTCGCCCAGCCCGCGGCGCCGAGGCGAAGCCCCGTGCCGCTCGCCGACAGCCCGGCGCGCACGCTCTGCGGGGTCCAGTCCTTGCCGAGCGCGGTGGGCGGGAGGGCGACGGCGAGCTCCGGGTGGCTGCGCGCCGCCTCCTCCAGGACGTGGGCGACGAACGTGTTCGAGTTCGGGCCGGGCCAGGCGCGGTAGTCGCCCCTTCCGTCGAACGGGTAGGCCTCGATCGCCGCGCGCAGCGCCGGGATCGCGGCCTGCGCCGCGTCCCCGTCGAGCGCGAGGACGACCTGCGGCGGGTTCGAGTACCAGCGCCCGTCCGCCGCCCAGCCGTCGACACGGATCGGCGAGCCCCAGCCGACCTTGTCGAAGCGGGTGTAGGCCGGTGCGCCGGCCTGCTTGATCACGATCCAGGTGTGATGCGCGAAGACGCCGCGCCAGCGTCCCGTTCGCGCCGCGTAGACCCGCACCAGCGCCTGCGGCGCCGCGCGCGCATCCGCCGGGAGCAGCCCCGCGCTCGACCAGTCGGCCGTGCTCCAGCGCGTCGGCATCGCATCGCGCGACATCCACCAGGCCGCGTGCGTGCCGAGGGGCAGGACGAAGAGGAGGAGGACGAGGGCGAGCGCGCCGAGGGCAAGACGCAGGATTCGGCGGAGGGCGAGACGCATGGACGAGGTCTTAGGGCGGGCGTGGACGAGGTCCATCTCACGAAGGCGCGATCGAAAGGGTGCGTCCTCGCCGAGGCCGCCGACCGCTCCGGTGCGAGGCACCGGAGGTGGAGCGTGTCTCTCACCCGCCGAGCGCCCTCACCACGACCGCCGGTCGCCGTTGTCGATGTGGATCAGGCCCGACCGGTAGCGCTTGAGCCCGCCGACGGCGGGATGGTCGCGCAGGTAGGCCATGACGGCGCGGCTCCGACCGGCGACGCGGAAGTCGATCGCGCGGCAGGAGAGATGCATCGAGCGCCGGGCCCCGCCGGCGCGGCGGTTGTGCGCGCGGGTGCGGTGGGTCGACATGATCCGCACCTCGCCGAAGCGCTCAGCCACCTCGGCTACGACCTCCGTGAGATCGCCCGGCAGGCAGCGCGTCGGCGTGCGTGCCCGCACCCAGATCGCGCCGCGCTCGACCTGCGTCGCGAAGGCCGGCTGCGCGCGCGCGACCGAGCCCGTCGTCTCGACGTCGAGGCCGCCCGGCGGCTTGAGCGTGGCGTAGACGTTGGCGAGACCGCCGTCGCCCGCGGCGGGGGGCGCGGGGGCTTCGGCGGTGGCCTCGACGGTGGCTTCCGTCTCGGCCATCTCGCTCTCGGCGGGTGCCGAAGCGGCCTCGTCGGCGGCCGCCTCGCCAGCAGGCTCGGGGTCCACCGGCGGCTTGATCGTCGCGTATACGTGGGAGAGCCCCTCGGCCGTCGGCGCCGACAGCGGCGCGATCACGAGAGTGGCCGTCAGGGCGAGGGCGGCGGGATGGAGCAGGGCACGCGTTCGCGCGCGCCTGCGACGGGGATGAGTACATCGCATGCGGTCGACGTCCTTGTGGGGGCGCCCCCGAGAGCCGGGGCGCGGCCTCTGCGGGCCGTTCGTACGGGCCGGTGCGGCCGTCGCGGATCGATTGCCTCCGCTCGGCCGTTCTTGCCGGACACGCAGCACAAACCCGCCGAGGGAGGCCAAATCATGACGACGCGTGGGACCCGCCGGCTCGCCTGGACGATCGCCTGGATCCTGGTCGCCGTCTTCTCGCTCGTGGCGCTCGCCACCTATGGCGCCGTCGACCTCGTCGGCGGCTTCGCGGTCGACCGGGCGGACATGGCGGCGCGGGACCCCGAGCAGGTGGCCTGGATCGCCTGGATGTTCGACACACTGCGCGACCTCGGCCTCGCCGCCATCGTCGCGATCTGGCTCGTGGCGAGCGCGATCACGCTCGGCGTCGCCGCCGTCGTCTCCAAGGCGACCCGCGACCGCGAGCGCTTCAGCGATGCGAGGAGATGAACTGCCGGAAGCGCTCGCTCTCGGGGTTCGCGAACATCGCCTGCGGCTCGCCCTCGCACTCGACGACGCCCTGGTGCAGGTACATCACCCGGTTCGAGACGTCGCGGGCGAAGCCCATCTCGTGGGTGACGACGAGCATGGTGCGGCCCTCCTCGGCGAGGGAGCGCATGACGCGCAGCACCTCGCCGACGAGCTCGGGGTCGAGCGCGGAGGTCGGCTCGTCGAACAGCATCACCCGCGGGCGCATGGCGAGCGCCCGGGCGATCGCGGCGCGCTGCTGCTGGCCGCCGGAGAGATGGGAGGGGTAGTGCTTCGCCTTGTCGGCGATGCCGACCTTCTCGAGCAGCGCCATGCCCTCGTCGAGCGCCTCCTGCCTGGGGCGCTTCTGCACGTGGATCGGCGCCTCGACGACGTTCTCGAGGATGGTCATGTGGGACCAGAGATTGAAGCTCTGGAACACCATGGCGACCTCGGAGCGGATGCGGTCCACCTGGCGTCCGTCCGCCGGCCGCATGCCGCGGCGGGTGCGCTCGAGGCCGATGGTCTCGCCGCCGATCGTGACCTCGCCGTCGTCGGGGATCTCGAGCATGTTGATGCAGCGCAGCATCGTCGACTTGCCGGAGCCCGATGCGCCGAGGATCGAGATCACGTCGCCCTCGCGCGCCTCGAGCGAGACGCCCTTGAGGACCTCGAGCGCGCCGAAGCTCTTGCGCAGGTTTCGGACGCTGACGGCGACGTCTGTCATGGCGGCTTCTTCGCCTCCTGGCGGGTCATGCCCCGCGGGCGTGGGCGGGGGCGGGTTTCATCGGCGCCTCGCCCTCCGGCGCCTGGCGCAGGTGCGGCGACAGGCGCCACTCGATGACGAGGATCGCGCGGGTGACGGCGAAGTTGATGAAGAGATAGATCGCACCCGCGACGACGAACACCTCCACCGCGCGGAAGCTCTGCGCGATCAGCCTGTGGGCGAGGCCGGTGACCTCCATCAGCGTGATGACCGAGGCGAGCGAGGTCGCCTTGACCATCAGGATGATCTCGTTGCCGTAGGCCGGCAGCGCCTGGCGGACGGCGATGGGCAGGGTGATGCGCCGGAAGCGCTGGAGGCGCGACATGCCGCAGGCCTTCGCCGCCTCGATCTGGCCGTGCGGCACCGAGAGGAGGCCGCCGCGGAAGATCTCGGCGGCATAGGCGGCGGTGTTGAGGGTGAGCGCGAAGACGGCGCAGTAGAACGGCTCGCGGAAGAACCACCACAGCCCGACCTCCTGCAGCGCCGGGCGGAACTGCCCGAGGCCGTAGTAGATCAGGAAGATCTGCACGAGGAGCGGCGTGCCGCGGAAGACGAAGATGTAGGACTGCGCCGTCCAGTCGAGCACGCCGACGCCGGACAGCCGCATCGTGGCGAGCAGCAGCGCGAACACGGCGCCGATCGAGAGCGACAGGCCGGCGAGCTCGAGCAGCAGCGGCACGCCCTCGATCAGCGTCAGGAAGGTGCGGCCCATGAAGGCGAGATCCATCAGCCCGCCCTCCGCACGCCGCGCATGGCGCGGTTCTCCGCCTTCTGGAAGGCGATGGTCGAGATCGTGGTGAGGGCGAGATACAGGATCGCCGCCGCCAGGAAGAAGTAGAACGGCTGGCGGGTGGAGCCCGCGCCGATCTGCGCCTGGCGCAGCAGCTCGACGAGGCCGATCACCGAGATCAGCGCCGACTCCTTCAGGGCCAGCTGCCAGACGTTGCCGAGACCGGGGATGGCGTAGCGCATGACCTGGGGCACGACGATGCGCCGGAACATCAGGAAGCGGCTCATGCCGACCGAGCGCGCCGCCTCGAGCTCGCCCTTCGACAGAGAGAGATAGGCGCCGCGGAAGACCTCCGCCTGGTAGGCGCCGTTGACGACGCCGATCGCGAGCGCGCCGGTGACGAAGACGGGCAGGCCCAGGAAGCCGTCGTAGCCGAGCATCCGGCCGATATTGGTCAGTGCCAGCGATCCGCCGAAATAGAACAGGTAGATGACGAGCAGGTCCGGGATGCCGCGCAGGACGGTGGTGTAGAAGTCCCCGATCGCGGCGGCGAGCCGCAGCCCGGACAGCTTCGCGGCCGCGGCGAGCGCGCCCAGCACCGAGCCGACGAGGAAGCCGCACACCGCGACCGCCAGCGTGACGCCGGTCGCCAAGAGGAGCGCGGGCCCCCAGCCGCGCTCACCGAACCCGACGATCTCGAAGAAACCGAGTGGTGTCATGTGGTCCCGCAGCGTCCCGGCGCCGGCGCGGTGCCGGGACGTCCGTTGGGCGGCGTCAGCCCGCCGGGGTCATGTCGAGGCCGAACCACTTCTCCGACAGCTCCTTGATGGTGCCGTCGGCCTTGGCGTCCTCGATCGCCTTGGTGAACATGTCGCGCAGGTCGTCGTTCTCCTGGCGCAGGCCCACCGCCACCCCGCGGCCGAGCACGCCGCCCGACAGGCCCGGCCCGACGATCTTCATGTCCGCGAACTCGGGCTTCTGCATCGTGGCGTTGAAGGCGGAATGCGCCGCGAAGATGCCGTCGAGCCGCCCGGCGGAGAGGTCGAGGTCGTGCTGCTCGGTGGTGCCGTACTCGCGGATCTCGACGATGTCGCCGAGGTATTCCGTGAGGAAGTTCGCGTTCGTGGTCGAGCCCTGCACGCCGATCACCTTGCCTTCCAGCATCGGCGTCCACTCGGCGATCAGCGCCGCGACCGCGTCGGGATCGCTGTCGAGGGAGAGGCGACCCTCGCCCGGCAGGTCCGCGAGCGGGCTGTCGGCCATCACCGCGAGCCCGTGCGGGCCGCCGGCGTAGGGGATCGAGAAGTCGATCACCTCCATCCGCTGGTCGGTGATGTTCATGCCCGCCATGATGGCGTCGTACTTGCCGGCCTGGAGCGCGGGGATGATGCCCGCCCAGTCCTGGACCACGATCTCGCAGGTGACCTCCATGCGCGCGCACAGGTCGTTGGCGAGATCGATCTCGAAGCCGGCGAGCGAGCCGTCGGCGTTGGAGAAGTTCCACGGCGCATAGGCGCCTTCCGTCGCGATGCGGACGGTCTCCCAGCCCTGCGCCGCGACCGGCTGCGTCGCGAGCGCGAGCGCCACGACGGCGCCCGCGAGCCCCGGCCCGAAGGCCTTCGACTTCGACATGCTTTCGTTCCCCTCTGGAGGGATCCGCTTCCCGCGGATCTCCTGTCCCGGGCGCTCCGGGCGTCCGTTGCTGCCTACCTAACAGGCAGCGGCCGCGGGCTGGCAAGCACTACTTTTTTGCTAGGGAGGCGACGAACCGCCGAAAAAACGGGCTTTAGAAACTCGAGGTGGCGGAACCAGGGGTTCCGCCACCTCGTACCGAAGCCCCAACGGCTCACATCGCGGGCGTCAGGTCCGTGCCGAACCACTTCTCGGAGAGCTCCTTGATCGTGCCGTCGGCGGCCGCAGCGGCGATCGCCTCGTCGAAGCGGTTGCGCAGCGCCTCGTCCTCCTGGCGGATGCCGACGCCCACGCCCCGGCCGAGGATGCCGCCCACGTAGCCCGGCCCGACGATCGAGAACTCGCCCTGGAATTCCGGCTTCTGCATCGTCGCCTGGAGGGTCGGCGCGTCGGCGAGCACCGCGTCGATGCGGCCGGCCTGCAGGTCGAGGTCGTGCTGCTCGGTGGTGCCGTACTCGCGGATCTCGGCGATGTCGGCGAGGTACTCGCGGGCGAAGTTGGCGTGCGTGGTCGAGCCCTGGACGCCGATCGTCTTGCCCTCGAGCAGCGGCTTCACCTCCTCGAGCGCCGCCATGGCGGCCTCGGTGTTGGTGTCGAGATTGAAGCGCTCGCCGGTTCCCGGCATCTCGGCGAGGTCCGAGCCGTTGGGCACGAGGAAGCCGTTGGGCGAGAGCGTGTAGGGGCTCGAGAAGGAGATCACCTCCTCGCGCTCCTCCGTGATCGACATGCCGGCCATGATGGCGTCGTAGCGGCCGGCGGTCAGGCCGGGGATGATGCCGTTCCAGTCCTGCGCGATGATCTCGCAATCGACGCCCATGCGCTCGCACAGGTCGCGGGCGAGCTCGATCTCGAAGCCGTCGAGCGTGCCGTCGGGATTGGAGAAGTTCCACGGGGCGTAGGCGCCCTCGGTTGCGATCGTGACCTTCTCCTGCGCCGTCGCAGCGCCGAGCGCGAAGGCGGAGGCGGCGACCGCGAGGCCGAGCGTCTTGAGAAAGCGCATGTCGTTCTTCCCTCGTATCTCTTGGTTTTCCGGCCCCGAACGGGGCGGGGCGGGCCCCCTCGGCCCGCGGATGGCGCAACTCAAGCCGTTCGGGCGCCCGCGGTCAATCGCGCTCAGACGGCGCCCTGCTCATCAGCGACAGAATCTCCAGCAGCATCTGCCCGGCGACGTGGGCGGTGTTCGTGGTGGCGTCGTATTGCGGAGCGACCTCGACCACGTCGCCGCCGACGATGTCGAGCCCGGCGCAACCCCGCATCAGCGCGAGCACCTCCCGCGGCGTGAGCCCGCCGACCTCGGGCGTCCCCGTGCCCGGCGCGAAGGCCGGGTCGATCGAATCGATGTCGAAGGAGAGATAGGTCGGCCCCTCGCCGACGACGGCGCGCGCCTTCTCCACGATGGCCGGGATGCCGAGCGTATCGACCTCCTCGGCGTGGATCACCGTCATGCCGCTCTCCGTCGAGAACTCCCAGAGCCAGTCCGCCGAGCCGCGGATGCCGATCTGGATCGTACGCTCGGGATCGAGCACGCCGTCGAGCACCGCCTGGCGGAAGGGGCCGCCGTGGTGGAACTTGGTGTCCTCGTAGGGGCCGGACGTGTCGGCGTGGGCGTCGATGTGGATCATGCCCACCGGACGGCTCGCGCCGCCCGCCTTCAGGATCGGCAGCGAGATCGAATGGTCGCCGCCCACCGCCAGCGTGCGCACGCCCGCCTCGACGATGCGCCGGGCATAGGCCTCGATGTCGACGTGGCAGCGCGCGAGCGAGAAGCGGCTCTCCATCGGCACGTCGCCGACGTCGGCGACCCGCAGCTCGTAGGTCGGCAGCGCCTTCAGGACGTGCTCGTAGGGGCCGATCCGCTCGATGCCGCGCACCGCCCGCGGGCCGAAGCGCGTGCCCGTGCGGTTCGTGACGCCGAGGTCCATCGGCACGCCGAAGATCGCCACGTCCAGATCGGAGAAGCCGTCCTCGAGCGCGTTCGGGCGCCAGGGTGCGCCGAGAAAGGTCGCGACATCGGCGAAGGGCCAGCGCCGGCGCTCGCCGTCGCGAAACTGCGTGTCCGCCACCGCCTTGAAGGCGGGATCGTGGATGTCCCCGCCCTTGGCCTCGCCGTAGCGGGCGCGCAGGCGCGCGAGCTTGTCCTCGTCCATTCCGGTTCTCGCCTTCGGTCGGTCTCGATGCGCCGGCGATCAAAGCACCGTGCACGACCGCTGGGAAGGCCGACCGTGACAAGCGGGCGGGGCCACAATACGACTATGTCGGCGCACCCAGCCGGGGGTACGCGCTCCGGCGGGAGGGAGGCGATGGCGGAACGCTCGTTCGCGCGCGAGGTCGAGCACCTGAAGCTCGGAGACGGCGACGTCTTCCGCGGCGAGGGCATCCTCGCCATCACCAAGGCGCTCCTGCAGGCGGGCGTCTCCTATGTCGGCGGCTACCAGGGCGCCCCGATCTCGCACCTCATGGACGTGCTCGCCGACGCCGAGGACGTGCTCGACGAACTCGGCGTGCATTTCGAGAGCTCCGCCTCCGAGGCCACCGCGGCCGCGACGCTGGCGGCGTCCGTGATGTACCCGATCCGTGGCGCGGTCACCTTCAAGTCGACGGTCGGCACCAACGTCGCCTCCGACGCGCTCGCGAACCTCGCCTCCGGCGGCGTGACCGGCGGCGCGATGATCATCGTCGGCGAGGATTACGGCGAGGGCTCCTCCATCATGCAGGAGCGCTCGCACGCCTTCGCGATGAAGTCGCAGATCTGGCTGCTCGACCCGCGCCCCAATCTCGAGACCATCGTGAAGATGGTCGAGGAAGGCTTCGAGCTCTCCGAGGCGTCGAACACGCCCGTCATGCTCGAGGTGCGCATCCGCACCTGCCACGTCCACGGTCACTTCAGGACGAAGGACAACAGGAAGCCGAGCTTCACGCTGCGCCAGGCGCTCGAGAACCCCAAGCGGGACGTCGGCCGCATCGTGCTGCCGCCCGCCTCCTACCTGCACGAGAAGGAGAAGATCGAGAAGCGCTGGCCCGCCGCCGTCCGGTTCGTCGCGGAGCGCAAGCTCAACGAGCACTTCGGCCCGGCCGAGGGCGAGACCGGGATCATCGTCCAGGGCGGCATGTTCAACAACACCATGCGCGCGCTCCAGCTGCTGGGCCTCGCCGACCTCTACGGCGAGACGACGGTGCCGGTGCACGTCCTCAACGTCACCTACCCGCTGGTGGAGGACGAGCTCGCCGCCTTCTGTGCCGGCAAGGCGGCGGTCCTGATGGTCGAGGAGGGCCAGCCCGAGTTCCTCGAGCAGGCGCTCGCCCACATCCTGCGCAAGCGCGACATCCAGACGAAGCTGTCGGGCAAGGACGTGCTGCCGATGGCGGGGGAGTACACGACCCAGGTGCTGCTGAAGGGGCTCGAGGCCTTCTTCGCCGCGCACGATCGCCCTGTGCTCGGCAACGAGCCGCCGATCCCCGATCCGGAGCCGGTGCTCTCCGACCCGACCGTGAAGGCGCTGGCCGAGGTGGTGCCGCCGCGCCCGCCGGGATTCTGCACCGGCTGCCCGGAGCGGCCGATCTTCGCTGCGATGAAGCTCGTGGAGCAGGAGCTCGGCCAGCACCACGTCGCCGCCGATATCGGCTGCCACCTGTTCTCGATCCTGCCGCCCTTCGACATCGGCGCGACGACGATGGGCTACGGGCTCGGGCCCGCCTCGGCCTCGGCCTTCAACGTCGAGGCGGACAAGCGGCCGATCTCGATCATGGGAGACGGCGGCTTCTGGCACAACGGCCTGAGTTCCTCCGTCGGCAACGCCGCCTACAACAAGCACGACGGCGTCATCATGATCGTCGACAACTATTATTCCGCCGCCACCGGCGGGCAGGACATCATGTCCTCGCGGGCGCAGAGCAAACGGCGCGCGACGAACAACTCGATCGTCGACGCGGTGAAGGGCGTTGGCGTGAAATGGGTGCGCCAGATCGACCGGACCTACGACGTCGCCAAGATGCGCGATACGCTCCGTGAGGCGCTGACGACCGAGGAGAAGGGCCCGAAGGTCATCGTCGCCTCCTCCGAATGCATGCTCAACAAGCAGCGTCGGGTGAAGCCGCTCCTCGCCGAGGCCGCGAAGGCGGGCAAGCGGCTGGTGCGGGAACGCTTCGGCGTCGACGAGGACGTCTGCACCGGCGATCACGCCTGCATCCGGCTCTCCGGCTGCCCGTCTTTGTCGATGAAGCACCTCGACGACCCGCTGCGGGACGATCCCGTGGCGTCGATCGACCAGTCCTGCGTCGGCTGCGGCAATTGCGGCGAGGTGGCGGAGGCGGCCGTGCTCTGCCCGTCCTTCTACCGGGCGGACGTGATCGTGAACCCGACGGGGCGCGACCGCCTCCTCGCGCGGGTGCGCCGCGCCGTGATCTCCTGGCTCGCCGCGCGCCGCGACCGGCGCCGCATCGCCTTCCCGGGCTGAGGACGCGCGCGATGACCCGCCACGAGACGTTCGCACAAGCGCTCTCCACGGACCGGCCGATCACGATCGCGATCCTCGCCATGGGCGGGCAGGGCGGCGGCGTGCTGGCCGACTGGATCGTCGGCATGGCCGAGGCGCAGGGCTGGACGGCCCAGTCCACCTCCGTCCCCGGCGTCGCCCAGCGCACGGGCGCGACGATCTACTACATCGAGATGGTCGAGGCGCCGGACGGCGCCGTGCCGATCCTCGCGCTGATGCCCACGCCCGGCGACGTCGACGTGGTGCTCGCCGCGGAGTTCATGGAGGCGGGGCGCTCGATCCTGCGCGGTCTCGTCACCCCCGACCGCACGACGCTGATCGCCTCGACGCACCGGTCCTACGCCGTCGCCGAGAAGCAGAAGCCCGGCGACGGCGCCGCCGACCCGCAGGCGGTCGTCCGGGCGGCCCGCGTGGCGTCGAAGCGGGTGATCGCCTCGGACCTGGACGCGCTCGCGGCGCGCCACGGCAGCGTGATCTCGGCGGCGCTGTTCGGCTCGCTGGCGGGGGCCGACGTGCTGCCCTTCCCGCGCGAGGCCTTCGAGGGCGCGATCCGCGCCGGCGGCAAGGGCGTGAGCGCGAGCCTCGCCGCGTTCTCCGCCGCCTTCGACCGTGCGCGCCACCCCGAGGCCCATGCCGAAGCCCATGCCGAGCCGCCGGCGCCGGCGAAGCCCGATCCGCTCGGCGACGTCGGCCACGCCGGCTACGACGCGCTGCTGGCGCGGGTGCGCGCGGACTTCCCCGCCGAGGCGCAGCCGCTGCTCGCGGCGGGGCTGCGCAAGGTGGTGGACTTCCAGGATCTCGCCTATGGCGGCGCCTATCTCGACCGGATGCGCGACCTCCTCGCCGCCGATCGCGCCGCGGGCGGCGCGGCGCAGGGCCACGCCTTCGGCACGGCCTGCGCCAAGTATCTCGCCGTGGCCATGGCCTACGACGACGTGATCCGCGTCGCGGATCTCAAGACCCGCGCCAGCCGCCACGAGCGGGTGTCGCGCGAGGTCGGCGTGAAGGGCGAGGAGATCCTCTACACGACCGAGTTCATGCATCCGCGCATGGAGGAGGTGATCGGCACGATGCCCGCACGCCTGGGCCGCTGGCTCGAGGCGCGCCCGGGGCTGGTGCGGCGCCTCGATCGCGTCGTCTCGCGCGGACGACGGGTGCGCACGGGGACGATCCGCTGGTACCTCACCCTCTACGCCGTGGCAGGATTGAAGCGCATGCGCCTGAAGACGCTGCGCCATTCCCGCGAGACGGCGCATATCGACGCCTGGCTCGGCCGGGCGCTGGAGGTGCTGCCGCGGAACTACGCGCTCGCCGTCGAGATGGTCGGCTGCCGCCGGCTGGTGAAGGGCTATTCCGGCACGCACGCCCGGGGCGAGGCCAAGTTCGACAGGGTTCTCTCCGCGGTGCCTCTCCTCGTCGCCCGCGAGGATGGGGCCGACTGGCTGCGACGCCTGAAGCAGGCCGCGCTGATGGACGAGGAGGGCACCGCGCTCGACGGCGCGCTGAGGACCGTGCAGTCGCTGGCGGACTGAGCAGCGCCACGGCCGGCTTCACCCCGCGAGCGCCTCGCGTATAGTGCTCCGCATGAGCGACGATCCGCGAGACGAGCCGTCCTGGGCGCGCCGCCAGCACGGGGTCACCTACCTGGTCTGGGCCCTGCTCGGGATCGCGGCGGGCGGGTCCGCCTGGGTCGGCAACTGGGCCACCGCCTTCGTGGCCCTCGCGACCTTCGCGCTGACGCTGCTGCCGATCCTGGCGCAGGACTGGACCGGCGTTCGGCTTCCGGCGGGCTTCGTCGGGGCCGTCGCGGTGTTCATCGTCGGCACGCTCTTTCTCGGCGAGGTCGGCGACTTCTACGAGCGGTTCTGGTGGTGGGACGTGCTGATGCACAGCGGCTCGGCGGTCGGCTTCGGCATGATCGGCACCGTGCTCGTGCTCCTGATCGTGCGCGGCGATCGCCTGCGGGCACCGCCCTTCCTCGGGGGGCTCCTCGCCTTCACCTTCGCGGTGGCGATCGGCGCGCTGTGGGAGATCTTCGAGTACACGATGGACCAGGTCTTCGGGCTGAACATGCAGAAGTCCGGCCTGCGGGACACGATGTGGGACCTGATCGTCGATTGCGTCGGCGGTCTCGTCGGCGCGCTCGCCGGGTACGGCTATCTTCGCGGACGCGGGGGCGGCCGGCTCGCGCGCGTGATCGCCCGCTTCGTCGAGGACAACCTGCACCGCCGCGACGGCGCCTGAGGCGCGACGGGCGTGCGCGCTCGTCGTCGGGTTCGGAGGCGCGCAGCGCCTCGGCGAGGTCCCGCGCCCGTCAGCCGGGCACGAGGGCGAGGACGCGCACCGGGCTGCCGGTGCCGTTGACGAGCTTCAGCGGCGCGGCGACCAGGATCGCGCCCTTGGGCGGCAGGCGGTCGAGATGGGCGAGGCTGGCGAGGCCGTAGCGGTTGGCCTGATGCATCAGGTAATGCGCCGGGAAGGGCGGGTTCATCCCCGCGGCCGCGCCCGCGTCGGTGCCGACGCACTCCGTGCCCCAGCCCATGATGCCTTTCGAGACGAGATATTCCATGCAGTCGACCGACGGTCCCGGCGAATGCGGCCCGTTCTCGTCGGCGTTGAGGAACGTCGCGGCGCTGCCGTTGCGGCGATGCCAGTCGGTGCGCATGAGCACCCAGCTGTCGCGCTCGATCGGCCCGTGCTCGCCCTCCCAGGCCTTCACGCCCTCCGCGGTGAGCAGGAAGTCCGGGTTCTCGGCCGCCTCGCGCGAGCAGTCGACGACGTTGACGGGACCGACGAAGTTGCGCGGCGGGATCGTGTCCGTCGAGCCGTCGCTCGTGTGGTCGCGCCCGGAGATCCAATGGATCGGGGCGTCGAAATGCGTGCCGGTGTGCTCGCCGAGCTTGAGCCAGCGCCAGGCCCAGTAGGGGCCTTTTTCATTGTACCAGGAGATCTCGTGCATCTCGACGTTCGGCGTGTTCACGCCGATCTCGGGCGGCAGGTAGAGCACCGGCGTGTCCGGCCCCAGCGGCGCGGAGAGGTCGACGACGGTGATGGACCCGCCCGCCAGCCCGGCGGCGAGGTCGGTGAGCGTCTGGCGTGCGGTCATGCGTGCCTCCCGGTGCGTCGTTCTTCTCGCCGCTCCGGTGGCGCCCGGGGCGGACGGACATCGTACGTGCGACGTCCGCGAATGCAAGGAACGGCCGTGCTTCGGCGGGAGGCGCCTCAGCCCCCGCCGAAGCGCGCCCGCAGGTCGGCGCAGACGTCGCCGCGCTCCACCCCCGGCGTGAACCAGGCGACGTCGTAGGGTGCATCCGGCCCGCCGAAGCCGGCGACGAGATCCGCCGGCTCGACGACACCCGGGGGCACCTCGACGAAGGCGATGGAGAGAACCTCGCGCTCGGGCGCACGGGCGTCGAGATAGAAGGGCACCGCCTCGGTGCCGACGTGACCGGCGCCCGCGATCAGGACGGCGGGGGAGGGGGCGGCGAGGAGCGCGTCGGCGAGCACGGCGTCGCGCAGGCGCTGGGCGACGGCGAAGCCCGGCACCGCCGCCTCCGGCAGGAGCCCGCAATGACCGTCGACGATCGCCTGCTCCATGCGCAGCCGGCCCGGCTCCGGCAGCGGCCGATCGAGCGCCAGGCGGGCGCGCTCGTCCGGTGCGAGCGCGTCGGCGTCGCCCTGCGCCAGCGCCGTCATCAGGGTGCGCTCGACGTCGCCGGCGTGGAGCGTCCAGCCGGCGTCGAGGGCGGCCTCGAGCACGGGCGCGTACATCGAGAAGTCCGGCCAGCCGCTCTCCTCCCAGCCGAGCGCCTCCCCGAGTGCCGTGACGTCACCGGCCTCGGCCTCGGCGAGCGGCCCGCCCTCGTCGCGGCGCACCATCTCCAGCACGAGCCCGCCCGCGGGCGCCTCCGCCGCGGCGACCGCCACGGCCCAGGCCTGGAGGGCATGATGGTCCGGGTTGTCGTGCCGCTCGCCGAGGAGGACGATCTCCGCGCCCGCGATCCGCGCGGCGACGTCGGCGGGCGTCAGCGCCGCGCCGGTGCGGGCGTCCCGGATCGCCCCGACGAGCGGCGCGTCCGCCGGCGTCCCGCCGACGAAGGCGGGAGGCGCGGGGGCACCGGCGGCGGGCGAGGCGATGGCGGCGGCGAGGCCGGCGAGGAGGGCGGTCGTGATCGGGCGCATCGGCGGCACATAGCGCGACGCGGCGCATCGCGCGAGGGCACTGCGACCTCCGGCCTCTCCCGCGCCGACGGCGCAGGCGAACGGCCACGCTCGCCATGCGTTGTCCGTCCGTCCCGCGATCGAGGAGAGCGCATGGCCGCCGAGATACCGCCGAACGACGTCCCGCCCTACGTCCAGCCGCCGATCGAGGATTATGCGCTCATCGGCGATTGCCACGGCGCCGCGCTCGTGTCGCGCGCCGGCGCCATCGATTGGCTCGCGCTCCTGCGCTTCGACGACGACCCGACCTTCTTCCGCCTGCTCGACGGCGGGCAGATGGGCGACCATGGCGGCGGCGCCTGGGAGATCCTGCCCGACGGCGTCCGCGAGGTCCGCCGCGCCTATGTCGAGCGTACCAACGTGCTGCGCACCACCTTCGTCTGCGAGACCGGCGTGCTCGAGGTCACCGACTTCATGCCCGTGGGGCGCACCCGCGCCGCGACGGTGCACGACTACGTCGACCTGAACGCCCCGGGCTGGCTGGTGCGGCGCCTCGCCTGCACCGAAGGGCGCGTCGGCGTGACCACCCGGTTCTCCCCGCGCGGACCCGGCTTCTCGAAGGAGCCGCTCCGGCTCGTGGCCGAGGAGGGGCGCATCGCCGCCCGGGGCGGGCTGATGCTCTGGTGCGGCGGAGACGTCACCGAGCGCGACGGCGCGGCGCTGATCCGCCACGAGATCGCCGCGGGCGAGGTGGTGCCCACCGTCCTCACCCACGTGATGCCGCTGTTCGACCCGCGCGAGCGGGTGGAGCACCTGCTCGAGGTCACCTGCGCCTTCTGGCGCGAATGGGCGGCCTACGTGCGCTATCGCGGTCCCTATGCCGAGCACGTCACGCGCTCGGCGCTGGCGCTCAAGTGCCTGACCTACGCGCCCACCGGCGCGCTGGTCGCCGCGGCGACGACCTCGCTTCCGGAGGAGCTCGGCGGCGGGCGCAACTGGGACTACCGCTTCTCCTGGCTGCGCGACGCGTGCTTCGCGCTGTTCTCGCTCTCGACGCTCGGATTCAGCGGCGAGGCGGCGCGGTTCTCGGACTTCCTGACCCGGCGCTGCCTGCGCGAGGGCTCGACCATGCGCATCGTCTACGGCATCGACGGCCAGCCCTTCCTGCCCGAGAGCACGCGCGACGACCTCGCCGGCTATCGCGGCGCACGGCCGGTCCGCGTCGGCAACGAGGCGGCCGAGCAGCGCCAGCTCGACGTCTTCGGCGAGGTGCTCGACTGGGCGGACCTGCGCCGGGCGCTCGGCGCCGACCTCGGCGCGGACGAGCGCTCGCTCATGGCCTCGATCGCCGACCACGTCTGCCTGACCTGGCACCTGCCCGACCAGGGGCTGTGGGAGATGCGCTCCGGGCCGCAGGACTTCGTCCAGGGCAAGGCCATGGCCTGGGTCACGCTCGACCGCGCGGCGAAGATCCTCGGCGACCGCCCGCTCTGGCGCGAGAACCGCGACGCGATCCTCGCCGCCATCCTGGAGAAGGGAACGGCGGGCGACCCGCCCTACCTCACCCAGGCCTTCGGCACGGACGCGGTCGACGCCGCGCTGCTGCAGGTGCCGCTGCTCGGCCTGCCGCTCGACGCGGAGATCCTGGCCGAGACGGTGCGCCGGGTGGAGGCGGACCTCAGGGTCGGCGACCTCGTCTACCGCTACCGCGGCGAGGACGGGCTCACCGGCGGGGAGGGCGCCTTCATGATCACCAGCTTCTGGCTGGTCGAGGCCTACCTGACGATGGGGCGCGGGGAGGAGGCGCGCGCCCTGTTCGAGCGGCTGCTGGCGCGCGCCAACGACGTCGGTCTCTACGCCGAGGAGATCGACCCGGCCACCGGAGGCTTCCTCGGCAACTTCCCGCAGGCCTTCACGCACCTCTCGCTGATCTCGAGCGCGGCGCTCCTGCATCTCTACGAGATCGGCGGCGCGGAGGCGACCCGCGGCACCAACGCCGACCGGGCGCGCGCGCTCGTCGGCGCGACGGAGGGCGCCAAGGCGCTCGTCTACGCGCTCGTGCGCAACCGGTCGGTGAAGCTGTTCTCCTCGCGCGAGAGCGTGCTCGCCCTCGACTGAGAGCGCCCGCGCGCGCGTCCTCGAGCCTTCCCTTCGCGGGCGGGAAAGCCATATTGGGGCAGAGACGTCCGTTGATCCCGCGCCCGCCCGCGCCCACAGCCCGCGAGAAGGATCGCCCTTGAGCGCCCGCCCCGATGCCGCCGCCGACCCCGAGGCCCTGGACGCCGGCGCCTTCCGCGAGGCGATGAGCCGCGTGCCCGGCGCCGTCCACGTGGTGACGACGCGCGGGCCGCAGGGGCGCGCCGGCTTCACGGCGACCGCCGTCACCGCCGTCTCGGACCATCCGCCGTCGCTGCTCGTGTGCGCCAACGCCGGCAGCGAGAGCACGCAGGCGCTCGTCGAGAGCGGGATCTTCTGCGTCAACACCCTGTCCTGGGACGACGAGCCGCTGGCGAGCCTGTTCGCCGGACGCACGGAGCTGCGCGGCGACGCCCGCTTCGCCCACGGCCGCTGGAGCGCGCTGACCACCGGGGCACCGGTGCTGGAGAGCGCGCTCGTGTCCTTCGACTGCCGGCTGGTCTCCGCCGAGATCGTGGGCACGCACCACGTGGCGGTGGGCGAGGTGGTGGACGTGCGGGTGGGCCGGCATGCGCGCGCGCTGGTCTACCGCGAGCGCGCCTTCCACGGCCTGTGAGGCCGGCTATTCCGCAGCGTCGCTGCGCCCGCTGTGGTCGCGCAGCGCCGCCACCTCGCGCCGCAGCGCCCTGATCTCGTCGAGCAAGACGGAGTTCACCTCCTGCATCGCGCCCGCGGCGGCGGCGACCTCCTCGCTCGCGGCCTTCTCCGCCGCGATCGCCTCGGCGCGCTCCGCCTTGGTCTCCTCCTCGTGCACCGCCTGCATGGCCGAGACCACGATGCCGATGAACAGGTTGAGCACCGTGAAGGTGGTCACCACGATGAAGGGCACGAAGAACAGCCAGGCGTAGGGGTAGACCTCCATCACCGGGCGCACGATGCCCATCGACCAGCTCTCCAGGGTCATCACCTGGAACAGCGTGTAGGCCGAGGCCGGGATCGAGCCGAACCAGTCCGGGAAGGAGGCGCCGAACAGCTTCGTCGCCATCACCGAGAAGACGTAGAAGACGAGGGTCAGCAGCACGATCACCGACCCCATCCCCGGCAGCGCCCCCACCATCGCCCCGACCACGCGCCTGAGCGATGGCACGATGGTGACGAGGCGAAGCAGGCGCAGCACGCGCAGCGCCCGCAGCACGGAGAAGGCTCCGGTCGCCGGCACCAGCGCGATGCCCACGACGAGGAAGTCGAACACGTTCCAGGCGTTCGTGAAGAAGCGCAGGCGATGCACGAGAAGCCGCGCGCCGATCTCCACCACGAACACGGCGAGGATCGCCTTGTCGAGCGCCAGCAGCACGGCCCCGAACCGCTCCATCGCCGCCGGCACCGTCTCGAGCCCGAGCGTGACCGCATTGACGAGGATGAGCACCATGATCACCCGCTCGACGACGCGGGATTCGACGAAGGATTTCAGGCGGTCCACGGGGGCGGGTCTCCGAAGCGCGAGGGTGGCGCGGGAGGGAGATGCGGGGGGCGGGGCGGTTCGTCAAGCGGCGGATGATCGAGCGGCGACTCAATCGAGCGCGGTCAGCCTGGCCCGCACAAACGTCGGCAGGGCGTCGTACTGGGACGGCAGCTTGCCGCTCGATTCGAGGGGCGCGATCAAGGACAACGCCTCTTGGAGATTACGTTTCGCTCCTGGATCAGTATCGATCTCTGCAATTCTCACGAGCTTCAAGGCAACATCTATTGTCCATAGAACATTCTCCGGATCAGAAGCGGATACTATCCGTGCAATTTCAAGACTCTTGGCATATGTCTCGCGTGCAGCGTCCAATTCAGCGAGCGCTACGAAAAGATCTCCGAGGGACGAGTATCCGGCCGAAAGGTCACGCTTCCAAAGGGTGTTGCTCGAGTCGGAGTCAACAAGTCCTCGACTAAGATCTATCCCTTGTTCGTAGAAAGTTTTTGACCGAGGATCTGCGAGATCCTGCATCACCTGGCCAATTTTATAATAAGTGATTGCTAAATCACGTTTCGGTTCGGGGTAGTCCGGATATTGGCTATGGATCTGTTCCTGTATTCGTGCGGTCTCTTGAAAGGCGGCGAGTGCTCGAGGCAGTTCTTTGTGCAGTGCGTGCATATCTCCGATCCTCGCGTGCGCAATCGAAATACCTCGTTGCCAGTCCAAGCTCCCCGGCTCCTTACTGGCAAGATGCTCCATTATCTCAAGAGATTTTTCATAATCTGCCAATGCTCCTGGATAATCTCCACTCATACGCTTAAGGTCGGCACGGTTCAACAAAACGACGCTTATGTCGTGCGAGAGAATAAGTTTGTCAGGAGCCGCTTCTGAAAGTTTCGCAAAAATACTTAAACTCTCATCGTATGCATCATTTGCCGATTCGACATCGAACATGGACGAGTAAACATTCCCGAGTCTACTCAAGGCTACAGCGCGGCTGCGCTGAAGCTCCGGGTCGTCCGGGAAGTTCTTGCTCAAATCTTCCTGTAGCTGGCGCGCCACGTTGAGGATGGTCGTCTGCGTCGCAGCAGGAATTCCACTGTTTCGAAATCCAATCGCTAGCTCGAATACGAGCGTATTTGCCGCATTCGTCGCGTCACGAAGTGCGGTTCTCTCTCTAGCACTCGCTTCTTTTGCAGTATCGAGTGCCACAAGTGCTGCATTCCGCTGCGTGAAGGCATATGCTCCGACTCCGGCCGAAACCGCCAGGAGGAACAGCGATGCGACGAGCCCGCCGACCAGCCACTGCCGCTCGCGCCGCTCCGCCTCGGCGCGCCGTTGCTGCTCGTCGGCGATCCGTCGAGCGTCGGCGATCTTCTGGCTTTGCCGCGCGTCGTCCGCCTTCCGGCAGGCGGCGAGATAGGCCCTCTCCACCATCCCGAGGCGCGCCCACAGGTCCGGCCGTTCGCTCAGCGCTTCCGCGTCCTGCAGGCGGTCGGTCGCGTGGGCGAGGCGGCTGTCGGCGTGGCCGGCGTCCTCCCATTCACGCGTGGCCTGCAGCACGCGTTCGAGGGTCACCAGGCGCCCGGCATCCTCCGCCAGCCAGCCGCGCAGCGCCCCCCATTGCCGCAGGAGCGATTCGTGCGCCGGCTCCACCACGGGCTCGCGCGCCTCGTCGGCGGTGACGTCCGTCGTGAGCAGGCGAACCTCCACCAGCCGCTGGATCAGCGGCCGCGCCTCTTCCGGGATCTCCGAGAGCCGCGCGATGCGCCGGCGCAGCTCCTTGGTCGCCATGTCTATGCCGGCGAGCCAGGGGATCAGCCCCCGGCGCAGGCGAACGAGCCGTTCGGCGGCATCGCGCGGCACCTCCGGGTCGGCGTCCGCCGCGGCGAGGGCGCGGGCCACCGCGGCCTCGATGGCGCCGCCGAGCCGGCCGGAGCTCTCGTAGTCCGCCAGCGTCAGCCGGCCCGCGGCGCCGAAGTCGCGATACAGCCGCTCCAGCGTGAAGGCGAGGAGCGGCAGCGCGTCCGGGCCGGCGTCGCGCTCGACGTCCTCGAGCAGCGCCGCCGTCAGCGCCGGCTCGACGACGAGCGGGCTGCGGGTCGCCGCCGTGCGACGGCGGGCGGGGCCCTCGATCACGGTCTCGAACGCGCCGCGCGGCATCGGCGCGAGGCTGAAGGTCGCCTGCGCGATCCCCTCCAGCGCCGGCGCGGACTGGAGCGGCGCGTAGGCGTCGGTGCGGATCGTCGCCAGCGCGAGCACGCGCAGCGCCGCGCCGCGCGCGCCCGCGGGCACGTCCCGTTCGAGCAGCGTACGAAGCAGGTCGAGGAAGCGCGCGCTCTCGTCCGCGCCGTCGGCCTGGAACAGCTCCTCCGCCTGGTCCACCGGCAGCACGATCAGGGGCGGGGGCGCCGGCGCCTCGCCCGGCAGCGGCGGCACCGCGACCGCCTCCGCCAGCGCCGAGAGCGCGCCGGCGAGCGCCTCCTGGTCATCGGTGAGATTTTTCACGGCCGCGCGCGCCGTCGGCATGCCGGCCTCCGCGAAGGCGCGGACCAGCGATTCGACGAGACCGGTCGTGCCCGACAGTGCCGCGCCGGCGGGACGCACCACGGGCAACGGGCGGAACAGCCGGTCCTCGCGGGCCAGCCGCGGCATCAGCCCCGCACGCAGGAGCGAGGACTTGCCCGCTCCCGATGCGCCCTGCACCACCAGGAGCCGCGGCGCCGCCCGCTCGGCGAGGCCGCGCAGCGTGTCCAGCGCCCCCATGAGCGCCGCCTCGCGCCCGTAGAAGATGCCGGCGTCCTCCGCCTCGAGCGGCGCGAGGCCGCGATAGGGCGCGCGGTCCGGCTCTCCCTCCGGCGGCCAGGCGAACCAGCGCGGGTCGAGCCCGGCCTTGGTCAGGCCGGCCTTCAGCCGCGCGAGGCCCGCGCGCGAGAAGGTGACGTGCGCCTCCCGGCCGTCCAGCGGCACGGCGACGCGGTGGATCTCGTGGTCCTCGCCCGCGCACAGGTCGGTGAGCTGCCAGGTGCCGGAGAAGCGCTCCGGCAGGTCGCCGGGGCGCAGGTCGTCGATCAGCACGCCGAACAGGCGCTTGTCGAGCTTCCGCGCCAGGTCGAATTCGCGCCCGCACCAGCCCGAGGCGAGCCAGTTCCGGCTCACCAGGAAGACCACCGCCTCGCAGCGGTCCGCCGCCTCGTGCAGTGCCCGCTCCCAGCGCTCGCCGGCGGCGATGCCGCGCGCGGGCTCGAAGTCGACGAAGACGTCGTTCCAACCGTTGGCCATGAGCCAGCCGTCCAGCGCCTTCGCCTCGGCGTTGTCCCTGCTCGAATGGCTGACGAAGATCCGCACCATGCCCGCCCCCGTTGCGTGCCGCAGCGGCATCATGGCACGAACGTCCAGGTACGCAACCCTCGGGGCGTGCCGCGCCACCGGGCCGTCCCCACGCGATCCCCCGCCGCGCCCCCTCTCCCGCGCATCCGTGTTGACCCGCAGGCCCGATCCGCTTAACCAGTGCCCCTCGGGGAGCGCGTAGCTCAGCTGGTAGAGCAACGGACTTTTAATCTGTAGGTCCTGGGTTCGAGCCCCAGCGCGCTCACCACGCAAACCCTTGCACAGAAACGAAGATCAGCATCGCCGCCGGGGTAACTCCGCATGCGATTGAGTGTCGGGGTAACGTCTGGGGTAACGCGCGACGGGGTGTCACGGGTGACGAGCGGCGCGCCGCGCGCCGGCATCTGAACGAGAGCCAGCGCGCGATGGTCGCGGCGAAGCTGGCGAACCTTAATCACGGCGTCCGCGCAGACCGTAGACCGGCAGATGTGCCGCTCTTCGAGAGCCCGACCTTCCCGGCCCCCGCCGGTGACGAATAAGTGGGGGACTTGCTCGCCAAATCGGGCGAGCGAGTTCGCGCTCGCCGGGCGCAAACCTGCCCAGCTGTCAGGTTTTCCCCGGATCTGGGGAATTTGGGCGCTGCCCATAATTGTCGCCCTCGACGACAATGTGGGAATTTCCCAGGATGCCGACAATCTGGTTTTCGCCCGATCCGGCGAGAACCTGCGCGGCTGTCACAGCCCCTCAGGTCTGCGCGGTCGTTTCGACCGTGCTGATCGAACCTGCATCTCCGTTACGGAGACGCGGCACCTGCACCGCCGTGTCGGAGGTGGAAGTCCGGGGGATGTGCGTCACGCACACGCCGTCGGTCGCGGCCCCACCCAGGGGATGGCCACCATGGCCACACCTCTCCCGCCGAGGTGCCTGTATCATGCAGCCCCCCCGGGCCGAGGCGGAGGGATTGCCATGATGACAACACCCTTCGGCCGGCGGCACATGCCCGCAATTCTGCGGGGATGCGACGTGCGCTCAGAATTGCGCAGGCGTTCCGGGAGGGGGATTCCTCAATTCTGAGGGCATGCCCGCAACAAGTCGCGCCTATCGCTGATGCACGGAAACGACGCGTCCATCTTCGATCGAGACGTAAACCATCGGGACGCCGTACACCCTGCAGAATCCAAGTTGCTCACGCGTTCCGATGGAGGTGGTCGTCGCGCTTCGCGAGGCCGGCGCGCCGCACTTCTCGACGAGTGCATCGCGCGAAAGGCCCATCAGCGCCGGTGCGTATCTGCATTCGACGCACGCGTCCTGAGCCGACGTCGGCGACGTCAGAAGGGGCAGCGCCGCGAACATGAGGGGGAAGACGCGCATCCGCTGGTTCTCCAATGTCGAGGGCCGGGGACAGCATGCACCGATGATGTGCGTCAAGAGAAGCCCCGCCGCGGCGAACCGGGCGGGGCGGGTGACAGGTCGGCCGGATCGTCAGCGCGCGGCGGGACCTACTCGACGTGCACCGTCGAGAACCGCATGCCCTGCTCGAGGAGCCCGTCGAGATCGGCCATGCCGTTGTCGTCGGTCATCTCGTGCTCGCGATCGTCTTCGTGCTCCAGGTCGTCGCCGGGCGTGTGGCAGCCGTAGCGGTCCTCGCCCACCGTCGCCGCGAGATAGGGCTCGGCGTCCGGGTCGCCGTCCAGATCGTCGAGAACCGCCATCATGCGCTCGATGTGCGCTTCGATGCGGGCTCGCACCTCCGGACCGACGGGACGCGCGAGGGCGTCGAGGTCGAGATCAACCGGCAACGCGCGCATGGGCGGCCTCCCCCGGTGTCGGCGCCACGAGATTGGCGGACGCCACCCGCGCCGCGTTGACGAGCCGCCGGACGCGCTCCCCCACATCCTCATCGCACACGGTCCCGTCGTTCTCGGTGTAGATGGCCTGGACGACGTCGAGCAGCACCATGATGTCGTGCGGCCCTTCGGCGCGAACCTGCATCATCGTCGCCTCGAGCAGCGCGATCCGCGCGGATCGCGCGTCGACGATGGCGTCGACGTCCTCGTCACGCTCGGCGTCGACCGCGAGCATGCCGCACCGCATGTCCTCACGGCGCCACGCGCGGAAGAGGGTGGCGAGCAGCGTCTCGTTCGAAGCGGGATCGAGCAGCGCGATCGAGAACTCGGGGAATCCCGCTGCCGCGGGAAGGACCTTCACGGCGAGAGCCGGGTCGAGGAAGCCCGTTCCGACGTTGTCGCCCGCCGTGCGGGGCTCGCGGGACGGGGCCGCGGCCTCGCGCCCGAACATGCGCTCCAGGCCCGCCTTGGCGTCCGCCATGACGTGGCGCTCGGTCTCGCCGCGGTCGTAATGCGCGGGCGCCGTGGTGGCGTCGGCGATCTCGCGCAGCTCGTGCCGCGCCGCCTCCAGCGTCTCCCGGGCGCTCGTCAGCACGTGCGTCGCCGAGCCGATCACGGCCGCGAGTGCTTCCGCTTCGCGCCCGCTGGGAAGCTCCTCGGTCGCCATCGCGGCGGCGTTGATCAGGTGCCGCCCGCGGTAGAGGGTGTCTACCGCCTCGAGAAGGCGTGCCGCGACGCCGCCAAGCGGCGAGGTGGCACGCGCACTCGGCGCCGCTGGGATGTGGGTGTTGGTGTTCATGGTGGTTCTCGCGAGATAGCCGGCTTCTCAGGGCCGGGTGCCAGCGATCGGCACTGGCGCCGGGAGCCTGAGAACACGCTCGCGAGAACGTGCGCCACGGCCTTCGCGCGAAGGCTCTTGTATAGCCGTGGCACTCCCGGCATAGTGGTGCCGGTCACGCCCACGGCAATGGGCGCGTCAGTATTCAGCGCACGGATGGCCGGCAAGCCGCCGCAGCGCCTATCGCGAGAGAGGTGCCAGCCCCGGCAAGGGCCCACCTCGGGAGTTCTCAGGCTCCGCGATCACGTTCCCTGATTTGCCCCGCAAGAGTCAAGAGCCGCCCCTCACGGGGTGGTGCGACGTTTCGCGTGTCCTTTCGGCGAGCTCGCTCTCCGCGCCCGGGTATGTGCGCGCGAGCCGCACGCCCGGCCCGAACCGCCCCGCCGCGGGGATGAACTCGACGAAGTCGCCCCGCATCATGCGCGCGACCCGTCGACGGTCGACCATGGCGCGCGCCCGGCTCTCGTGCGGCGCGGTCTGGTCATCGTCCTTCATGGCGCGGCGCACGCGGTCCACTGGCGTTTGGGTCTCCCGGGCGGCGGTCGCGGCGTTCCAGCCGAGAAGCGCGAGCGCGGCCCGGATCTGCGCGGCGGCGGGGGTGGCGTAGTCGTCTTCGGGGATCGCGGCGGCGCGAGGCATGGCGGGCTTCCTCGTGATCATGATGACGATGGGGGAGGCGCGCCCGGCGCGGCCCGTGCATCGGGCGTCGGGCCGGACGCGCCGGCATCGGCATGGGGCCGATCTGGGAAGCGCGAGCCGGGCGTCAGCGGCGGCGCCGGCCGCCGCCTGCCTTCCTCGCTTCGCGGGCGAGCTCCCGGACATAGCCGGCGCGCAGCTCACGGAGGATGGTCGACAGGGCACGCGCGCCACCGTGCTTGTCCCAGGCGGGGCGCATGTACGGCGACGGCGGAATGTCCGCGGTCCCGAACTCGCGCAGATGGGCTTGCGGGAGAGGGCCGGCGCCGACGTAGAGCTTGACGAAGTCGCGCCGACCCGCCGCGCGGTCCGCCCGCCGCTGCTGCGCGGCCTGGCGACGGCTGAGGCGCGACCCGTAGCGAATCGACTCCTGCAGGTCGCCCCGGAACTCGGGAGCGAGGCTCGCGGCTTCGTCGGCGATGGGCTTCGCCGCCGCCACGAGAGCGCGGCGCATGATCCCCCGCGCCTGGTTCTTGCCCAGCGCTGCGAGGGCGCGGTCGACGTTGCGCAGCCCTTCGACCTTCATGCGGACCATCCCGTCACGCGCCATCGTCGCCGTCCTCAGTTCGGCCGCCGGCCCGCGGCGTCGTCGGCTGCCGAGATGCGAGCGCGCGCGTCCGCGCAGATCCGCCGGATCTCGGCGCGGGTCGCGTCGTCGATCGCGCTGCGCATGATCGGATCGGAGCCGGACGGGTGCGCGATCGGCTGCGCGGCGAGTTGCCCCTCGAGGTCCGCGAGCGCCGTGAGCCCGCCCGGGCGCGAGAAGGACGCCGACAGGAAGAGCGCGAGCATGAAACGGAGCGCCGTCACGCTGCCCATGAGGCGCGCCATCTCGGCGCGATCGTGGGAGAGGGTGACGTTCGGAGGCGGGTCCTTCCACGGCATGATCAACCGCTCCTTTTCTGCACGTCCGCCACGATGCCGGGGATCGCCCGGTTGTTGAACTGGACGATCTGGATCGTCTGACCCGCGCCGAGAGAGCGCGGGCCGCGCAGGATCTGGTACGCGCGAGGCGTGAGCCCCGCGGGCCACGTCGGCGTGGTCATGGTCAGCGCCTCGCGAGCTGCGGCGAAAGCCCGCCGTTGGCCTGGAGCGCACGCCTGGACGCCGAGCCCGGGGTGCCGATCTTGTCCGCGACCATCTCATCCACGATCACGTCGAGGGTCTTCCCGCCCGCGGTCTGCCGCTCACGGGTCCGGACGTCCGTCTTCGCGTTGTTGATGATGTTGACCTGGACGTTGCCTCCCCCGGCGGCGCCCATGAGATCGTGGTTCGGGATCACCGTCCCCGCGGCGCGGGGCACGATGAGTTCGGGGCCACGCTCGCCAACCAGGTAGGGACTCCCCGCCGCGATCGGCCCGCCCATGGCGCGGGGCGTGATGAAAGAAGCGAGGTTGAGCGGCGCGCCGGCCTTGCCGCCGACGCTCCCGAAGATGCCATCCATGAGCGCAGAAACGCCGCGGCGGAAGAACATCCGCGCCACGTCGTTCGCGAACGCCCGAAGCGTCTTGCCCAGATCGAACGTGCCCTGAAGGATCGAGTCGAACGCGGAGTTGATCGAGCCCTCGAGCGTCTGCGCAAAGTCGTTCCCGGCGAGCTGCGCCTCGCTGAACGCGTCCTGCGCCTGCTTGACGGCGCGCGAGTAGGTGTCCTGGTTGATCGCGCCGGCTTGCACCAGTTCGCCGAGGCGCGTCATCTCGGCGTTCAGCGCCTCCAGCGGCGTGCGCGTCGACTCGAAGACGGCTTCGCCCGCGGCGCGCATCTCTTCCTGCACGCGGCTCGCCTGAGAGGCCGCGGCGCCGGTGGATGCCGTGAGGCGGTCCAGCTCGAACACCTTCGCCCGGATGGCCTGCGCCTCCGCCGAGTCGAGCGCGACGCCGGCCTCCGTTATCCGAGCGCGGGCCATGTTCTCGGCAGCCGAGCGGCTCGCGGCGGCGATCTCCTCGTTGAGCGCGCCCATGACGTCGCCGATCCGCTGCGCTTGTTCCTGCGCGGCCGCGGCTTCGGCCCGGCGCGCCACGATGATCTCGGCGTGCGCGTCCTGGACGCGATAGGCGTTCTCGGCTTGGCGCATGCCGCGAAGGCGCGCCTCTTGCGTCGCGATGGCCGCCTCGAGCCGCCGGACTTCCTCGAGCGCGGCACCGGACGGCGAGACGCGGCCGCGGGTCAGCCGATCGTACTGCGCGCGCAACTCGCCGAGCGCCTGCGTCGTGAGGCGGATCTCCTCCTGCGTCCCCCGGAGCCCACCATCGGCGCGCAGGTTGTCCGATCGCAGGATCGCGGTCACGCCCGCGACGACTTCGCCGAGCCGCGTGAACTCGGCGATGGCCGCGCCGGCCCTGCGCGTGGTCTGCGCGATTTCTTCGGAGAGCCCATCGAAGGCGCCGGCCAGCCCACCGCCGGCCGCGTTGCCGGCGCCGCCGACCTGTCCCTCGACGGCCTCCAGGATGACGCGCTGCGCATCGGCGACGCGCCCCATCTCGACGAACCCGCGGATCAGCTCCCGTTGATCGGCGGTGAACGAGACGCCGACGCGGCGTAGCGCCGTGAGGCCGTTGATCGGGTCCTCGAGCGCCTTGCCCAGCTGGACCGTCGAGGATTCGAGCGTGCCGAACCCGACCGCGGCGAGATCCTGCGCGGCGCGGATCGTGCGATCGAAGGTGTCGCCCTGGACCGACTTGAAGGTGAGAAGCTGGGCGATGGCGTTGCGGACGCCCTCCGTCGACGCGAGGCTCTCGAATCCGACGTCACGCGCGAGGTTCTCCAGTTGCTCCCGCGTCCGGCCCGCGGCGAAGCCCGTGGCCTCGAGGGTGGCCTGCATCGTCCGCTGCGCGCGATCGAACTCGGCGTAGGCGGCGACCGCATTCTGGACCGCCGCGCCGATTGCTGCCGTCGAGAGCGCGCCGGCAAGCATGGTCCCGACGCTCGCGAACGACTTCCCGAGCCCCGCGAGCGTGCCTTGCGCCTTCTTGGCGTCACGGCCGAACTGCGCGCTATCCATCCCGAGGTCGACGCGCAGGGCGCCGATTACCGCGTTGCTCGCCATGGTCAGCATTCCTCATTCGCGAGAGGGAGCGGCGGGCGGGTCCTCACGGCCCGGGGGCCGTGTGCCTGGCGAACCCGCCCGCCTGGACCGCCCGCGCGCGGGAGCGAGGTGCGCACCCCTGAGGGTCACGCGCGCGGTTTCGGGGCCGGCCCTACGCCCCGCCATATCCCCCTCAGGGGAGCCGGTCAGTAGGTCACGCCGGTGATCACGGAGCCGGCCGCGGCGCGCTGGAGCCGCAAGTCGCCCGCCATCTCGACGTGGAAGAGCATCTCGTTGTGCTGGAAGCAGGAGCGCGGGCTCCCGGCGGCGTCGATGTACGTCGCCTCGGTCGAGATCCGCGCCTCTGCGTCCCCGCCCTGCGCGATGACGATGCTCGGCCCGTGGAAGAACATGATCTCGCCCTCGTTGCCGCCGCCGCCGAGGTTGCTCGGCACCTGGTTCGTGTCGAGGATCAGGTGACCCTTGAGCGTGCCGTTGATCTCGATCGACGGGAACACCTTGTTGCCGTTGGCGTCGCGAAGGTCCGCGAGATGAGACCGCGTGCGGTGCGGCATGATCCAGAACCCGGTTTCGCGGGTCAGCGGAATGTTCGCGTTCGCGAGCGCGACCGTCGCGGCGGAGAGGTCCGCCTCGATGCTCACCGACGTCGTGCCGGTGATCGCGTTGACGTTCGCCGGCGCGACCTGCGAGCGCAGACCGAGCGGGACGTAGGCGGTGCCCGAACCGCGCAGGTAGCCCGCATCCTCGTTGACGCGCAGCTTCTCGACGAGGCGCGCCATGAGGGTCTGCTCGAGGTTCCGCACCGCCGACATGCCGCTCGTCGACTGGCGAATGAGGGAGCGCGAGACGACGATCTCCACGGCGAGGCGGCGCGGGTCGAGGCGGACGTCGCCGAACTCGAAATTGCCGGGCGTGGGGCGGTCGTTCTCGCCGAGCCACGAGCCCGCCGGCGCATTGTCCTCGCGCGGCATGATCAGCGTGCCGGCTATGTTGAAGATCTGCGGATTCATCCGGCGCACGACGGTCCGATTCTCGAGGCCGGCGATCAGCGTCGAGGCGAAGTCGGGAAGCGAGAGCGCGCCGCCGCTGGCGAAGTCGGACAGCGCGTGCGTGCCCTTGCGCGACGCGATCGCGTCGCCGATCGCCTTCACCGTCTTTACGACGTCGGCGGGGTACGCCCTCTCGACGATGGCGAGCACGCCGGGCGACGAGCCGCCGAGCGCGTCGCGCAGGTCGGCATCGATGGCCTTCGCGGCGAGAAGGGCGAGGCCGGCCTTCGCCAGCGCCTCGCGGGAGAGATCGTTCATGGGTGCGGCCTCCGGGCTCGCCGGCGCGCTCGCGCCGATCGTGGAAGGGACGGGGAGCGGCGTGGAAGGCGCGCCGCCGCCGTTGTGCTTGACGGCGGGCGTGGCGCCCTTGAGGTAGCAGCGGCTCACCTTCATGCAGACGTGGGGGCCTTCGCAGTCCGCGCAGCGTTCGAAGCTCATCGGGCGCCCTCCGTGCGCATGGTCGTGATCATCTCGCGCAGCGCTTCCGCGGCGCGCTCGTGGGTGCGGTGGGGCGGGTGGTCGCCGTTCGGCAGGAAGTGGGCTTGATGCTCCGGGCGCTCGCGGAACTCGCGACACTCGGCGAGCGCCGACTCGAACTCGACGAGCGCGTGTTCCAGGGTCTCCAGGCGATCGGCGTAGGCTTCCCGGACCGCGCGGCGCTCGGCTGCCGTCTCGCGCCCCACGGCCGCCGCATGGGCTTCCTCGAGACGGGGAACGGCGACGTCCAGGCGCTCCAGCGCCAGCGACAGGCGCGCCCGCTCGTCATCCATCGCGAGCACGGCGTCATCGTCGAGGTCGAGAAGCCGCGCCTCGCGCTCGCGCCGCAGCTCGAGCACGCGATCTTCCGCGGCGCGCCGCTCGGCACGGGCTTCGTCGAGGCGGCGCGCGAGTGCGTCGGCGGATTCGGTCTCGGGCTTCGCGGATCGGAACCAGTCGAGGAAGGGCATCGGGTGAACCTCCGTGAGCTTCACCGTGCCGCGATCGGCTGGCCAGCGCCCCGCGCCGCTCGTGGCCAAGCTCGCGCACCGGTCACCCAGGGTCCGCCTCGACCCCGATGCGCTCGCCGAGCGCTCGCCGGATCGTCCGGGCCGATGGTGGTTGCCCGCCGTTCTCCACGAGCGCCGCGAACTCCAGGCGCCGCGTCTCTCGGGTCGTCGCCGGCATGCCGGCTCGCCGATCGTGCCGGAAGGTCGAGGCGGCGTAGCGCTCCAGCCGCTCGGCGATCAGCTCGGCGCGCCGTGCCGTCGAGCCCTCGACGATCGCCGCGAGCGCGCGCAGGGCGTCGTCGCGCCGCATCCGCCGGGCTTCCTCGTGCCAGGCCCGACACCCGGGGGCGGGAGAGACGCCGAGCGCGAGGTCGAGATCCACGCCGAGCGGGGCGTCGGTGAGGAATGCGCGCAGGCCCCTAGCGTGCGCACGCGCGTCGGGATCGTCCAGCCGCTCCAGGATGGCAGCGACCCGAGCCGCCCGCGCCGCGCTCGCCAGCGGCGCCGACACGGGCGCGGTGGGATCGATCCGCCGAAGCAGGTCCAGGAGATCGTCATCGGGCGCCGTCACGGCGCCACCTCCGATGATCGATGGCGTGCGGCGCGCCCGGTCGCTTGATTTCGCGGCGACGCGAAAAAATCAAACGCTGCGAGGCGCGTGAAGCCGGGATTTCCCTTGCGAGAGAGATGCTTGAGCACGTCGAGCGAGCATGCCGACAGCCCCGGAAAATCAACCGCGGAAGAAAAAAACCCGTGCGTGTTGTCCCCCGCCGGTCCGGACTCGGCGCGGTCCTTGAGGTCGTCGCACCCCCTACCCTTGAGGGCGTCGGCGCAAGGCGAGCATGGACGCGGCGCGATCGGTTCGGCTCTCGTGCAAGGATCAGGACACGCCGAAGCCGGCGAGCGGTGCGTCGTCGCCACCGGTTCACGCGGCGCGGCTCGCTCGGAAGAGCGCGCCCGCGTGTAGGGGGTATGGGGGTTGGAACACACAGGGGGTTGGAAGCCGTTGGCACCCCGTTCGAAGCCTGTCGGAAGGGCGTCGGAAGGGCGTTGGCATGCAACCATTGCTGACGTTGGAAGGGCGTTGGAAGGCATCAGTTCGCCTCCGGGTTGGTATTTCGCACGATGCGTTGACGCCGCTTGGATGGGGGGCCTGTCTCGGCGGTGGCGAGCGTGCCGGCTGCGAACAGGGCGTTCATCGCTGCGATGAGAGCGCCCTTCGGGATGCCCTGAGCGCGGGGGTCGCGGGCGAACTGCGTGGGGGCGTAGGAGGCGCTTGGGCTCGGCGAGACGGCCCGTCCCTCTGCGCTGTAGGCGTCGACCAGGTCGAGGAAGACACGCTCGGCGCGGGCGGCTTGCGTCATGCGGTCGAGGGTCGAGGGGGTCGCGGTCTCTTCGGCGACGAACACCCCGTCTCGCCAGCGGAGCGGGATCGTCTCGCCGGTGCGGCCGTAGTTCGCCTTCATGGTCGAGAGCGTGCGCAAGTCGGGATCGGGCTCGAGGATCGACCCGCCTTCGTTCGTGGTCACGCGCTTGAGGTAGAGGCGGGATCGCACGCTGTTGCTCCAGGCGGTCGACCCCGACGTGCCCGACCCGCTCGCCATGCCGGCGACGGACGGATGCGATAGGAGGACGATCGCGGCCCCCGTTTCGATCGCAAGGCCGCGCAGCATCCCGACGAACTGCCGCACCTGCGCGCGGTTGTTCTCGTCTCCCCCGAAGACGTCCGCGCTGTTGTCGAGGATGATCAGCGCGGGCTCGAGCGTCACGGCCTGAAATCGCAGCCCGCGCCACAGGGGCGTTTCCTTGATGAGCCCGTTGCGTCCGTCCGGCGCGGCGAGCACGGCATCCTCACCAGCGAGAGGCGCGATCACGAGGCCGTCGAGATCCGCGAGGCTCACGTCTTCGGCCCTGGCGATGTCCACGAGCCGGCGGTGGATTTCGTCCCGATCGTCTTCGGCCGAAAGGTACAGCACACGGCCGCCGACGCATGGCCTGCCCAGCCACGGGCGCGCGAGGATCGTCGCGGCGCCCAGCTGCTTCGCGATGAGGCTCTTGCCGGTTCCCCCGTCGCCGTTGACGATGGTCACGGTGCCGCTGGGAATGAGCCCGTCGACGTGCCAGGCCCGCGGCGGGACGGGCTTGCCGTAGAGCGCCGACGCGTCGAGCGTGGCGAGCGCGCGCACGGCCGCTTCGTCGAGGGGGTCGCTCATCTCGGGTCCGCCCCCGTCGTGGCGCCGATCTCGGCGGCGTCTTCCGCTGCTTCGGCCATGGTCTCGCGGATCACGCGCAGGCGCCGGGTCGCCTCGTTGGTGGCATGCGTCGCGCCGAGCCTGTCACCGGCCGCGGCGAGCCGTTCCAGCACTTCGGCATAGGTCCGGAGCATCGCGGCGTTCTCGGCGACGAAGTCGAGCCGTTGTCGCTGGCGATCGGCGAACATGGCGCGGGCCTCGCGCGAGCTCGCAGCGGGGGAGGGAGCTTCGGCGAGCGCCGTCATGCCGCGGCCTCGCGCATCTCGCGGGCCTTGGCGTCGGCTGCCGAGACGGCGCGCATCGCGGCGCGGCGGTCGTTCTCAGGGAACGAGGCGATGTAGATCCCTTCGGCGTCGTACGCCTCGAGCTTGCCGGCGCGGGGAACGAGGTTCCCGATTCGGCGCGTGCCGTCGTAGACCGCGAGGGAGCCCGCGCAGTGGGTGAAGGTCGGCGCGGCCATGGTCACGCCCCCATGGTCGCCGGCGCGGCCTGGACGGCGCCGGAAGGCCCGGGGCGGCTCGCCTCGCGTTGCTTCGCGTCGAAGGCGTCGAGATCCGAGGCGAGCCAGTAGCGGCGCTTCCGACGGTATTCGGGTTGCGGGAAGCCGAGCGCCGGATCTCGCAACCAACGCCATATGGTCATATCGGCGACGCCGCCGTATCGGGCGCGAACCTGCGAGGCGGTGAGGTAGACCGGGCCGGCCTGCGGCGTCGGGACGGGCGAAGCCATGAGCACACTCCGTTGTTAGGACGTGTGCGATTGATGGCGAACGCCTTGAGCGGCGTCCGCTGGAAACGGAATCTCTACCAGTCGAGACGTGATCAGGCCGCGGGCTCGGTGAACGTCGCCGGCTCGACCTGGACGAGATCAGGGAGCCGGGCCGCGCCGCGGATGATTGGACCTTCCGCGCTACGCGCCGGGGTCGCGGCTTCCCCGGCAAGCCGGAACCGCTCGGCTATACTGAGGAAAGAAGGAAGATGTTCAGGTAAACATGGCACGTTCTGAGGTGCAGATGTGTTCTCGCACATATATCGATACGCCGCCCATAGATGTAGAACGGGCCTAAATAATTGATTAGCTTTCCTGTAACTCGCTTCCGATACTGAGAAATAGCGCTTGCGTCCGTCGTGCAAATCGGGGCGAGCCGCCCGCGCCGCGCCTTCGGAACGGCTGAAAGCCCTGATCGCACGTGCGATTTCGGTCGCGATCGATGGCGAGCCGTCGTTGGTATGCCGCAAGATCGCAAAGCCGACGACGTCGCCGACGAAGACGCCTTGAAGCATTCGCGTCTCGGCGACCGGCTGCAGGTGATGCACCCGGTCGCGCGTCTCGACGACGAACCGGGCGAAGGCACGAGCTTCGTCGGCGCTCATCGTGTCGAGCCGGTTCCCCCAATCCTCGACGATGACCGCCCGAATCCATGCCGCGCGTGCCCGCTCGTCATCCGGCCATATCATCGCCGCCGCGACGGCCGCGACGTCCACCGCCGACGGGGCATGCATGCAGGTCCGCGAGAGCGCGATCGTGAACGTCATGACCCGGCCCTCCGAAGCGCCACGACGTTCGCCGGGGCGTTGCCGGTGATCTCGGCGACGAGCCCGGCGAGCGCCGCCAGGGCCCGGCGCTTCTCGTCGGCGTAGGAGAATCGGTTGTAGACGCCAGCGACGCCGCCGGCCTTCCCCGTGCGATGGTTCAGGACGGCCTCGACGTGCTCTTGCGGGATGCCGAGCCGGGCCATGAGGGTAGAAGCCGTGCGTCGCAGGTCGTGGAGCCGCCAGGGCGCGGGTTCTGCGCCGAGCGCCGCCGTCATCTCCCGATGGGCGATGTCCTTCGCCTTGGACAGCCCGGAGACGGGCGTCTTGCCGGTCGTGGTGAAGACGAAGGGCGAAGGCTTCTCCGCGCCGTTCTCGGCGGCGAAGGTCGAGCGAGGGAGGCCGCGCAGGATCTCGACCACGGCGGGGGAGAGCGGCACGACGTGCGCCGTGTCGTTCTTCGTCCGGCTGCGCTCCAGTGTCCACCGCGGGGCGCCGCCGTCGAGGTCCAGTTCCTCCCACCGCATGCCGGTGACTTCCTCGCGCCGTTGGCCGGTGAGAAGCAGCACGCGCACGAGCGGCCCCATCGGGTAGCCCATGCCGCCCGTGGCGCTCCAGAGGGCCGCTATCTCCCGATCCTCGAGGAACCGATCCCGGCTCGTCTCGCGCGCCGGCGGCTTCACGCCGAGCACCGGCGACGTCTCGACCATGTCGCGGCTTGCCAACCAGCCGTAGAACACCCGCACGAGCGCGAGTGTCCGGTTCGCCGAGATCGGCGCGCGCTCGGCGATGCCGTCGAGAAGGGCGATCACGTCGCGCCGGCGCACGTCCTGGACCTTGCGGGAGCCGAGCGCGGGCTTGATCAGGCGCTCGGCGAGCCGCCGGTATTCGGCCGCGGTGCGCTCGCGCAAGGGACGGGTCGAGAGGAAGCGGTCTAGGAGCACCGCGACCGTGTCGGACGTGTCCCGCGCGGCCGCGATCGTCGCGGCCCTGGCGGCGCTGCGCTCGGCGCTCGGGTCGCGTCCCTCGCTCACGGCTGCCAGCGCGTCGCGCGCGGCCTTGCGGGCGTCCGCGAGCGCTTCGGGCGGTACGCCCTTCAAGGTGAGCTTGACCGGCTTCCCGGTGACGGGGGAACGGTAGCGCACCGCCCACGACTTCACGCCGCTCGGCTGGACGATGAGGTACAGGCCGGCGCATCCCCCGTCCGGGATCTCGCGTCGAGCGTCGCTCGGCTTGGCGCTCTCGACGGCGCGCACGGTGAGGGCCTTCGGCATCGGATCGGCTCCCGGGGTAACGCCGGGGTAACGGATCGGGGGTGTTAGCGGCCGTTACCCTGAGTGACTAACAGTGCCGAACATAGAGCCAAAAATCAGACGCCGCAAGGGCTTGAAGGGGAGCGGATGCGCAGATTTGTTAGGGTAGGTGAGGGAGCCGGAACCGACTTTTAATCTGTAGGTCCTGGGTTCGAGCCCCAGCGCGCTCACCACCTAAGCCCTTCAGAAGAAACAGTTTTCGATCGCCTGGATATTGCCTGCTTCCTGAGAGACCGTCGCGGAAGCACCGAAGCGTACCAGGCGCCCGGAATGTGGAGCGTTTCGACACGTTTCCTCCGTCGCTTCGACCAATTGCCCTTGGGAGCGCGACTGGATCGAAACGGAGATGAGCCCGAGCGATATGGACAAGATTCGCCGCACAGGGGAAACAGTCGGGTACGCCTGCAGCTCGTCGAGCGGAAATTCACCGACTGTTTCGCCATAGCCGTGAACCTCGTCGATTATGTTGCACCAAGTCGAGCTGCGCCGGTCGGGGGCGCAGGCTCCGTTCGCAACAAGCCTCGCATTCGCGCTCAACGACGCGGCCACAGCCCACGTCGGCACGGCCGATCAGCGAGCCGAAGGCGCCAGTCCGCTTCGCCTTGTGCGCCACCGTGCGGCACACGATGGCGTCTTTGTAGTTGCGCTTGACTCTCGTCGACAGTCTTTGAGACGCGGTGTCCAGGGCAAATCCGCGCCTTGCGACGCGCCAAAACGAATGCTGAACGAGGGTGGTAGCGCCGCTCCGCACCTCGCGTCGAGTGAGCGATGCCCGATTGTGCGACCTCTCGCACCCGTGTGCGCAGGACCATCGAGTTCACAGCCGGATCAGATGTGGATGACAGCCTTCATGTACGGGGCGATGTCGGCCGGCATGACCTGGAGAAGCCGTGCGATGCGCATGCGCACGAGGAGGCGTGCGACGTTGGCCATCGCGCCCTGGCGTCGGGCGAATTCGGGGTCGTTGTCCAGTCGAGCGAGCATCCGTTCCATGATGCCACGATCGAAGGTGACGCTGACGCCGCGCGCCCTGCAATGGCGCCGCACTGCAGGGATCGTGATGAAATTCAGCGAATCCCAGAGCGAAGCCGCGTCGAGCTCCCGCTCGAGCCGCTCGATGCGACGCCGGAAGAGCGCGCGCGTCGGGCCCGGTCCTAGAACGATCGGTATGCCGAAGTGCGACTCGTAGGGAAACGCATAGTTCGGGCACAGGACGAGCATGCGCCCCCCCGGTGACAGGAGCGCTACGGAGCGATCGAGCGCCTGGCGCCAGTCGGTGAGGTGCTCGAACACGTTGACGGAGAAGACGAGGTCGAACTCGCCTGCGCCGGGCTCCAGACCAAAGCCCTCGATCGGCGCGCGGTGGATCCTGATGCCGCGGTATGATTCCGCCACCTGGGTCAACGCGTGCTCGAACTTGGCGAATCCCTTCCCGATCGGCTCGAGCCCTTCGAACGCGAGGTCGGGCCGCAGGACTGAGAGCCGGGCCAGGAGGCATCCCGTCCCGCAGCCGATCTCGAGGACCCGTGCCCCCGCGGGTAGCCGCTCGATCTCGTCGCGGATCTCGCGCAGGCCGAAACCGGCCTCTGCCCGGATGCGAGCACGCTCGCCGACGTCCTCGATGAAGCTCTCGGGCTCGTCGATCGGCATCAGGACACCGCTGCCGCCGTCGAGCGGAGCGCGCGAAGAGGGTTCATCGCAGTATCCATGCAAAGATGTCTCCGTCGAGCGGCTGGATGGTGATCTCCCGCGTCGGGTCGACGTCGGTGCAGGGGGGACCCTCGAGATCCTCGGGCGAGAGCGTGTCGGCGACCGAGAGGACGTCGCTCATCCACCTGTCGAGGTCGGGCAGCCACTCGGTGAGACGCGGGTCGTCGCGGTTTGCCTCGACATAGGCCGCGGCCGCTCGCAGCGCGGGCACGGCTTCCGGGCACGCCTTCAGGTACCAGGGATAGGCGTAGGTATGCGCAAAGGGGGGCGCGAGCGCCCGCGGCGCCATCAGCGCGACGTAGCCCGACAGGACAGGGCTCGGAACGATCGTGGTCAGGGAGGCCTCGCGCAGGCGCGCGAGGTCCTCGGGCGGAAGATCGTGATTGATCACGATGAAGTACCGCCCACGCTCCAGGTCGAGACCCTGGGCGGAATGATGCGAGACGAGGATCCAGAGCGAGCAGGCGGCGGCGCCGACTGCAACTGCCGCCCGCGCGTCCGGGCGCGTCGCGCGCAGCAGAGCGGCTTCGAGCAGGAGCACGAGCGCGAAGGCGGAGCCGCAGGTGCCGACGACCGACTGCAGCATGGTCGGATGGATCGCGGCTCCCGAGAGCACCTGCTGCAACGCGATGAAGGCCTGGAGCAGGACGACGGTGACGCCGGCCACGATCCACCGAGTGCGCCGTGTGCCGTCCAGGATCGGCGACGCGGCAGCGAGTGCGGCACCCACGGCCGCGATGGTCCAGATCAGGTTGACGGAGAGGAAGGGTGCGTGGGTCAGTGCTCCGAGGCCGAACTCTCCGGCTTCGTCGAAGTCGACGACGAGGCGTGCCGCCACGAAGGCGGACACGCCCGCGAGCCAGACGAGTGCGTTGCACGCCAGGACTCGGACGACGGGAGGGTGCGCGGTCCCGATGCCGAAGCGCTCGAGACCCCGCCACAGGATGAAGACCCCGACGACATAGCCGTACCCCACGGCGACGGGAAAATAGAGGAGCGGCACCGGCAGGAGCAGGATCGCGGGCTGGCGGAACCGTCCAAGGGCGGCGACGGCCAGCGCGACCCAGAGCAGGCTGAGCTGCGGCTCGGGCGTTCGCAGGAAGGGGTGGAACCCCTCCCAGGCGACGGCCCAGAATGTGTCCTCGAAGCGCAGGTTGGGGAATGCCCCCAGGAGCAGTGGATTCGACTGGTTGAACAGGACGAGGCCGATGAAGCCGAACCACACCGCACGGAGCCCGGCGGACGGGCCTGCGAAACGTCGCACCAGGGCGAAGGTGAGGGCGCTGCCGACGAGGAGCGCGAGCCCGTCCATCACCAGGTTTTGGATCTCCCCGGAGACGCCTAGCTCGTGGAGCCACGTGACGACGTGACCGGAGGCGAACCGCACGGGATGGTGCGCCGCCGCGCGGGCCCCCTGATAGGTCAGGTAGGTCGTCTCGTCCCACCCGTTCTCGTAGGCCAGGTAGGGGCGCAGCAGATAGACGAGCGCTGGCTCCAGCGCCATCGCCATGAGGCCGAGGATGATCAGCACGACTAGAACCGGTCGCGACAGGACCAGGGACGAGTTAGGGGGAGAACGCACGTCGATACCGCTTTCCGCATCGTGGGGAAACGTCCCGGTGGGGCGATGTCACTCGCACCCGACGAGAGTGGACGGGTCCCGAAGACTGCCGGCCGCGGCGGCGCCGCTCACTGCTTCGCTTCGCGCTGCGCGATGTATGCCTCGACGCCCCGCGGCACACTCATGCCGTAGCCGAGCAGCCATCTCGTTTCGGTGTCCTCGGTGAAGCTCGGCCCGAGAGCTAGGGGAATGTCGATCTGCTGCTTGATCACGGGCGTCGTGTAGACGTGGTTGACCGCCCGCCTGTCCCGTTCCGTCGCATTGCTCCCGCCGGAGTGGAAGGCCATGCAGTCGAGCACGATGAACGTGCCCCGCGGAGCGGAGATCGGCAGCGCGTGCGCAGCGATGAACGGCTCCGACGGGAATTCCTCGATACGGTGGCTGGCGGGCAGGACGATCGTGCCGCCATTGTCGACGGTGAAATCGTCGACGCAGAAGAGCGCGTTGATCGCGAGCGGACGGCTCGACGTGAAATGCTGATAGGGCAGGTCGCGGTGGAACGCACCCTGGTTGTAGGGGCCGCCGCCGCCGGGGTTGACGACGCCGTTCTGCTGGCTGAGGACCACCGGCCCGATCATCTCACGGCACAAGGCGAGGATCATGGGGTGCGTCGCGAGTTCCAGGAACACGCGGTCGTACAACATGGGCAAGCGAATTGTGTTGTGCTCGTCGACAGCCTCCAGGCGCGAGCGCCCGAACCGCTCCTCGCTCGCTACACGCGCTCGCATAAAGGAAGCCTCGATCCGGTCGAGCGCGGCGTCGGGGTAGCCCGAGTCGACGAGCGTGTACCCGAAGGTCGCAAGTTCCTCTGCCGCCCTCTGGACCTCGCCCGCGATCTCCCGCTGCTTCAGGATACCGTAGCGCCGAACGCTCATGCGACCACCTCAGGGACACCGTCGCCTCGCGCGGAACATGTGCCGGCTGCACCCGGCGAGTCAAGGAGATGGCGCGTCGCACAACGGCTGCAGTCGGGACCGCCCCACCGCACTCCGCTTCGAATTCGCTGGCCACGAAAGTCCCGCGCGGCTATGCGGAACCCTGGGCGAAGTGAACCATCGAGCGCACCATGGCGGAACGGATGAGCGGTCTCCACCGCAGCGTGACCATGCCGGCCCAGTACGAGGCGGTCCAGCGCCTCGTCGGCTACGATCGAGGCAGCCGCAGCATGGCATCGATCGTGGTGGAATGGCTCGGGGGGAAACCCGCCGCGGAGATCGATCGCGTTCGGGATGGCTGGGTTCGTCGTCTCAAGCACCTCTCGGGGCATCGCGGGATCGCCGACCTTTGGACGGACCCGATGCGCGTCCCCCGTTTCGATCGCCTGCTGCGAGCCGCCAAGCTCCGCAGCGCATGTCATTCGGGAGTCGAGACGCGGCCGTGAAGATCTCGTTCGTGACCACCATCTACCGCACGGCGGGCTGCATAGAGCCGTTTGCACAGCGGGCCTTCGCCGCCGCGGAGGAAATGGGCTGCGCGTGCGAGGTCGTCTTCGTCGACGACGGCTCGCCGGACGACGGGGCCGCCGTGGCGCGCGCGCTTGCCGAACGGGACCCGCGCGTGATCCTCGTGGCACTTGCCCGGAACTACGGACAGCACAAGGCGCTCTGGACCGGCCTGGAGCACGCCGGCGGCGATCTCGTCATGATGCTCGACGGCGATCTCGAGGAGGACCCCGGCTGGGCGGTCGCCTTCAGGGAGCGGATGCGCGAGACCGGTGCGGACGTCGTCTACGGGCTGCAGAGCAAGCCCAAGGGCGGCTTCGTCTATCGTCAGTGCCGCCGCGCCTTCTACGGGCTGCTCGCCGCGCTCAGCGACGTGAGCTTCCCGAAGGACGTCATGACGGCGCGACTGATGAGCCGTCGCTACCTCGATCAGCTGCTGCGCTTCGAGGAGCGCGAGCTCTTCCTCGTGGGCGTGATGCACGTGGCCGGCTTCCGGCAGGAGCCCTGCGCCATGCACAAGCCGTCCCTACGCCCGACGAAGTACACCCTGCGCAAGCTCGCCTGGCTGTTCATCATGGCGGTGACGGCCTTCTCGATCCGCCCCCTCCTGATGGTGTTCTTCATCGGGCTGGCGATCAGCGCGCTCTCCGCGCTCTTCGTCGCCTACCTCCTCGTGCGCTACGCCGCCTTCGGCGTCGGCGTCGAGGGCTGGACGTCGGTCATGGCTGCGCTCTTCCTGATCATGGGCGTGACGACGTCGTTCACCGGCCTGATCGCGATCTACGTGGGCACGATCTTCCTCGAGGTGAAGCGGCGCCCGCGCACGCTGATCCGCGAGGTTGTCGCCACCCGGCCCCTCGACGCGGCGGGCGCGTGATGGACGGTTGCCCCGCCTGCGGCGCCCGGACACTGCCCGCGCTCCATCGATCGCCGCATCAGTGCCGATCGGTGCTCAGCAGCGGTCGGGTAATCGCCCGAGGGCTCTACCGGGCGACCTGCCTCGCGTGCGGCTATGGCTATCAGGTGCCGCAGCCGACCGCCGAGGACACGGCGGCAATCTATGCGGACGGCTACACGCTCGGCGCGGAGGCAGGCGTGGAGGCGGGCCGCGCCCGGCTCGTCCGCGACCTCCTTCGGGACGCGCTCGGCGGCAGGCGGCCCGGGCGCATCCTCGAGATCGGCAGCGGACGCGGTCATCTCCTCGCCGAGCTCGGCGCCACCTACCCCGATGCACGGGTGGAGGGAATCGAGCCGGCTACGGCGCTGGCGCGCGAGGCGCGCGAGCGCGGCGTGATCGTCTGCGAAGGTGGGCTCGAAGCCCGCGCCGATCGGGCGCGTGCCGCGGGCGAGCGGTTTGGCGCGATCGTCGCGGTCAACGTGATGGAGCACATGTTCGATCCCGTCGGGAGCCACGCCCTGGTCGCGGCGCTGCTGGAGCCGAACGGGGTCTTCCTCTCGATCACCCCGGACGGCGAGCGCGCGGGGATCGAGCTCCTCTTCGCCGACCATGTCTCCTCGTTCACGGCCGCGTCGCTCTCTCACGTCGCAGGGCGCGCGGGCCTGTCGCTCGTGTCGAGCGTCGCGCTCGACGGCGACCTGAGCGAGTTCCGGGCGAGCTGCATGCGCCTGCGGACGTGTACGCCGAACGCGGCCTGTTCTGCGGATCGCCCGACGACGGACGCCGCAGCGGTCGCCCGCGACCGTGCGGCGTTCCTGGGACGCATCGGCGATGCTGTTGCGCTGGAGCGGCCCTTCTTCGTCTTCGGCGCCGGCGAGGCGGCGGACCTGCTCGCCGGATACGCTCCGGACATCGTTGCCGCAGCGGAGGCCTTCGTCGTGGACGCGCCGACCCGGTCCGCCGTCCACGGCCGGCCACTCGTCGCCCTGGAGACAATCCCTCCGCGCTCGCGCCTGCTGCTGTGTGTGCATGCGCGCAGCGTGGACTCGGTCGCGCGGCGTCTCTCCGAGTCGGGGCATCTCGTCGCCCCTCCACCCTGGCGCGCCTGAGCGGCGCGCGAACGGCCCACCCCGGGCGCAACGAGGAGCGAGCATGCTGCTGGCGTGGTCGATGGTGGTCTCGACGATCGGGCTGACGGTGGTCGCCCAGCTGCTGGTGAAATGGCGCGTGGGTAGCGTCGCGCCCCCAGCTGGCGGAGCGGGCGACTATGCGCTGTGGATCCTGCGCGTGTTCACGGATCCGTACGTGGTGGCCGCCTTCCTCATGGCCGGCACCGCCGCGGCCGCCTGGTTCGTCGCCATGACCCGCCTGCCGCTCAGCCTGGCCTACCCGTTCATGGCTCTGACGTTCCCGATGGTCGTGCTGGGCAGCTGGGCCTTCTTCGACGATACGGTCTCGACGCTCCAGATCGCCGGCGTCGCGCTCATCGTCGGCGGCGTCGCTTTCGTCGGTCTCGGCGCGCGCTGAGGTCGCGCGCCTACCGCTGCAGGACGGCGAGGCCGAAGCCGGTCCGGCCGTAGCCGTCGCCGTTGTAGAGCATGTAGCGTTCGCCCCCATGGTCGAACACCATGGGATAGGTTCGCTCGGTCGCCTCCCAGGCATCCGGAGCCCCGAAGATCACGAGCGCATCGTCGCGCCGCTCCCAGGTCTCGCCGCCGTCGGGAGACCATGCATGACCGAGGGCGTAGCCGGGCCGGCGCCGCGCGTACCACATCGACAGCGTCCCGTCCGGCTCGCGCACGACGCAGGGCCGCGAGATCGCGAACTCCCCCGGGTCGGCAGTGCCCGCCAGCCCGATCACGACGCGCGGCGACTGCGTCCAGGACAGCCCGTCGCGCGAGCGCGCCTCCTTGACGACATGCTCCATCGCGAGCCGCTCCTCGCCCCACGAGAGGTGGCTGCCGAACCACATCCTGTAATCGCCCACTCCCATCTCGACGACCCATGGGTAGCCGACGGTGAGCGGGTTCGCCTCCGAACGGCCGACGATCGGTGTCGCGCCGACGCGCACAAAAGGTGCGCCGGGGCGATCGGCGACGGCCAGGCCGATGAAGTTCGTGAACGGGACCGAGACTCCAACCGTCCAGCCCAGATAGTAGGCGTGGAGGCGGCGGCCGATCGGGAGGACGCAGCCGACGGTCACGCCGTCGGCATCGAACGCGCCGCGCGGCCCCGGCTCGAGGAGCGGCCCTTCGACGGGCCCGACCCGCTCGTACCGGGTGCCGTCGAGCGCGACTCGCACGCACGCCAGCGAGGATCGCTGCGCCCCGTCGCGAACCGAGAAGTAGATGTCGACGGTCCCGTCCTGGCGTGTGACGGCGGTCGGGTAGGCGGCATGGCTCGTCCACCACCCGTCGGTCGGCCGCGGCTCCAGCACGCGCCCCAGGGGTAGCCAAGTCTGCCGCCCCCCGCGCATGCTCACAGCCGCTTCAGGCGCGTGGAGGGCACCGCACGCTTCTCGGCGCTGAACGGCAGGACGTAGACTCCCTCCGGCTCGGTGTCGCTCGCGATCGGAACGCCGGCGCCGGCGAGCGTGAAGGGCGCGATCGTCACATGATCCGTAACCGTCACGTTGACGCCGAGAAAGCTGTTCGCGCCGATACGGCAGGAGCCGGAGACGACCACGTGCGACGACACGAAGACATTGTCCTCGATAATCGAATGATGGCCGATGTGGTTGCCGGACCAAAGGACCACGTTCTCGCCGATGCGCGTGAACGGCTGGACGGTATTGTTCTCCAGGATCAGGCAGTTGTCGCCGATCGCGTCGGTGAACACGTTCGCCTTCGGGCTGACGTAGCTGGTGAGCCGGTAGCCGGCGCCACGCATGGCCGCGACCTTATCCGCACGGACCCGGTTCATCCGCGCGTAGGACAAGGCGACGAAGCCGTCGTGCTCGGCGGGATCGAAACGGCGCGCCACCTCCTCGAAGGGAAGCACGGGCCGGCCGAAATGCGTCGGCTCTTTCAGGTAGGCGGCATCCACTGTGAAGGCCGCGACGGTACGCGACAGCGTGCGCTCGAAATAGAAGGCCGCGACCTCGGCGATCTCGCCGGCCCCGAAAACGACGATCGGACGGGTCACGCTGCGGCCTCCTCGAAGCGGACGCGGACGGTGAATTCCCACATTCCGTAATCGTGGGCAAGGGTGACGCGATTGCCGAAACGCGCGATGCAGCGGCCGAGGATCATCCCGGGGTCCGGATACCACAGCGTCCGCCGCATGCGGTCCGCGTCCGAGTATCGCGTGAGGCAGTTGAAGGCGATCCCCTTGCGCGCGCGTTCGCCCATCGTCTCGATGGTCGCGAAGACGTGAGCCTCCCAGTCCTTGTCGGGGATGTCGAGCCGCACATTGAAGATGCCGCTTGCGAGCAGGTAGTCATGCGGTTCGCTCGGGACCGAGCCGACGACGAACCGGACGGCCGTGAGGCCCTCGCAATGGCGCATCGCCGCCGCGATCATCTCGGGAGCGACGTCGAGCCCGAGGTAGGGGCCGTTCAGCCCGTGGCGCCGGAGGTGGTGGGCGAGTGCGCCGTAGCCGCAGCCGATCTCGGCGACGGACGCGGTCGCGTCGTGGCCGATGACGTGCGACAGCTCGCGGAAGCGGCGCTCCTGCCCCTCCTCGTCCCGCCAGTCGACACCACGCGCCGTCGGGCCGTGGGCAGACAGCGTCCCGGCGTAGTAGCGCGCGATCCGCTCGAGGTGGGTGGTCCCGAGCGGTGCCGCGCGGGAGTCCTCGCGGGCGACGTCAGACGGCATCGGCGTCCTCCTGCTGGTGGCCTTCACCCGCGATCCCGCCCTACAGGAATGTCGTTCCACGGGCAAGCTGGTCTGGCGGGTCCTGCGGGTCGCGCATCCTAGCCCGTGATTCGGCGACCTCCCTCGGCGGAGCCGACGTTAAGGACGAGATCCAAGATCGAGACCGCCGGCTCGAACCCGCCCCAGCACTGGGGATAGGGAGCCAGGCCGCTGTAGTCCATCCATTCCACGAGGATGCCCGCGCGCTCGAAGAGCGCCACGTCGAGGTAGTCGCGCGCTGCCGGGCCACTGAGGTAGCGCGTGGCGCCGAGCGCGCGGCACAGCTCCAGGAGCCGCCGGCTCGGATCCATGGCGAGCAAATCCGCACGCGGCAAGACGGCATCGCACGGCACGATCGGCGTGGCGATGCCGAGACGCCGGGCGAACGCGACCAGAAGCTCGCGGTTGATCACGCTCAGCATGTCCTCGCGCCCCACCGCCTCGTACGCGTCGGCGATCCAGCGGAACTCGGCCTCGAACGCAGCCGCGCGCCGATAGCTCGCGTCCAGGGACCGCAGATGAGCCTGCGCCCAGGATGGGTCGGAGACCCGCGTCTCGTCGATGGCCTGCTGAAACCGGCCCCTGCTCTCCACCGGGATCGTCAGCCAGGCGAGCCCATTAGGCGTCTTGATCCGATTGCGGTTGCGCCAGTCCCGTCGCGTGAACTGAACGCAATCGAGGAGAACGAACGTCGAGGCTCGGCGCATCTGGGCGAAGTAGCCGCGCCAGGGCACGTAGTTCGACTGGGTGGCGACGACGACGGTTTCCCCCGCAGGCTCCTGCATCATAGGACACCGACCTCGCGCCGCGTGCGCTCGCCGGCCACGACACTGAGGTAGTCCGCGTAGCTGCTCGCGGGCATGCCGGCCACGAGCGCGGCGAACTGTGCATCGTCGATAAAGCCCATGTTGAGCGCGACCTCTTCCGGGCAGGCGATCTTGATGCCGGTGCGTTCCTCCAGGACCCGCACGAGTTGCCCCGCCTCGAACAGATCCTCGGGCGTGCCGCAATCGAGCCAGGCGCAGCCGCGTCCGAGCATCTCGAGCCGCAGGTCGCCGCGCTCGAGATAGATCCGGTTGAGATCGGTGATCTCGAGCTCGCCGCGAGCCGAGGGACGCAGCGTGCGCGCCAGCTCCAAGGCGTCCGCGCCATAGAAATAGAGTCCGGGCACCGCATGATTCCCGACGAAGGTCTTGGGCTTCTCGACGAGCCGCAGCGGCCGTCCGTCGTCGTCGAGCACGACGATGCCGAAGCGCTCGGGCTTGGCTACGGGAAGAGCGAAGATCGTCGCGCCGTCCTCCACCTCCGCGGCCTTGCGGAGCATGTCCCCGAGCCCCGTCCGGAAGAAGATGTTGTCACCCAGGATCAGCGCCACCGGACCGTCGATGAGACTTGCGCACAGCAGGATCGCCTGCGCTATTCCATCCGGGCTCGGCTGGACCACGTAGTGGATCTCGATCCCCAGGTGCTCGCCGTTCCCGAGGCAGCGCCGCAGCTCCGGGAGCCATTGCGGCGTCGACACGATCGCCACGCGCCGGATGCCCGCGAGCATCAGTGTCGAGAGCGAGTAATATATCAGCGGCTTGTCGTAGACCGGAAGGATCTGCTTGTTGACCATGCTCGTCAGCGGGTAGAGGCGAGAGCCCGTCCCGCCCGCGAGGATGATGCCCAGCCTGCTCGCCTGCACGCTCATGAATCCGCCGCCTTCTCGCGGGACGAGACGATCCCGCGACGCACGAGCCCGCTCTCCCGCAGCCGCGACGCGTAGCGCCCAAAGTTCGCGACGTACCAGGCAACAGTGCGTTCGAGCCCTTCGCTCAGGGTGAAGCGCGGATGCCAGCCGAGCTCGGTGCGTAGCGGCTCGGGATCCACGTCGTAGCGCAAGTCGTGACCCGGGCGATCGGCGACGAACGCGATCAACCGCTCGTAGGGACCGTTCTTGTCGGGCGCAATGCGGTCGAGGGCGGCGCAGATCATGCTTACGAGGGCGATGTTGCTGGTGGCGCCGTAGCCGCCCGCGAGGTACTGGGCCCCGGGCCTGCCCCGATGCCGCACGGCGAGCAACGCATCGACGTGATCCTCGACGAACAGCCAGTCACGCACGTTGACGCCGCGACCGTAGACGGGCAGCGGGGCTCCCGAGAGGGCTGCGAGGACGATGGTCGGAATCAGCTTCTCGGGATGCTGCCAGGGACCGAAGTTGTTCGAGGCGTTGCTGACGACGACCGGCAGGCCGTAGGTCCGCCACCAGGCTCGCGCGAGGTGGTCCGCTCCGGCCTTGGACGCCGCGTAGGGCGAGTTGGGGGCGTAGGGATCACCGATCCGGAACCGCGCCTCTCCCTCGAGCGGCAGCGTTCCGAAGACCTCATCCGTCGATACGTGGACGAGGCGAAAGGCGTCCCGCCGCTGGCTGTCGAGCGCGGACCAGTATGCCCTCGCGGCCTCGAGCACGCAGGCCGTGCCCAGGAGGTTCGTACGCACGACGTCCATGGGCCCGTCAATCGAGCGATCGACGTGGGATTCAGCGGCGAGGTGGTAGATCACGTCGGGCTGGAAGTCGGCGAGCGACGCAGCCAGCGCCTCGCCGTCGCAGATGTCGATCCGGGCATGGCGGTAGAGCGGCGAGCGGCTGGCATCGCCGAGGCTTTGCGGATCGCTCGCGTAGGTCAGCTTGTCCACATTGAGAACCGGCATGCCTTCGTCGAGCACGAGCCTCCTCACGAGACTCGAGCCGATGAAGCCGCATCCGCCGGTCACGAGGGCCCGACCGCTAGCTCGCCCGCTGTATCCTCCCATCTGCACCTGCTCCCGCTCGCCGCGGCACTGACCGCCTTCCACTCGCACGCGCACCGATCCTCGTAAAGGCCTTCGGCCGCGTGGCATCGCTTGCACCGGGCCGCCGGCGCGCGTAACGCTCGCATCGGTGAACTGGAGCAGGCGGCGCCTTGCTCCGTCGCCGAAGCGCATGGGAGCAGTTTGCTTGATTCCCCTCCACAAGCCCCTCATCGCCGGTCGCGAGGCGGAAAATGTCGCGCAGGCGCTCGCCTCGGGACGGGTCTCGGGCCATGGCCCCTTCACGCTGGCCTGCCAAGATCGCCTGCGCGACCAGATCGGCTCGGCCAAGGTCCTGCTGACCCATTCCTGCACCGCGGCGCTGGAAATGTCGGCGATGCTCGCCGACGTCGGTCCGGGCGACGAGGTGATCATGCCGTCGTTCACCTTCGTGAGCACGGCGAACGCTTTCGTGCTGAGGGGCGCGACGCCGGTCTTCGTGGATATTCGCGAGGACACGCTGAACCTGAACGAGGCCGAGATCGAGAGGGCGATCGGACCGCGGACGCGCGCCATCTGCGTCGTTCACTACGCCGGAGTCGGTGCCGACATGGCTGCCATCGAGGGGATCGCGCGCCGCCACGGCCTGACCCTGATCGAGGATGCCGCGCAGGGACTGAACGCCTGGGTCCAGGGCAGGCCGCTCGGCTCGATCGGCGCGCTCGCGGCGCTGAGTTTCCACGAGACGAAGAACGTTGTCAGCGGCGAGGGCGGCGCGCTCCTTGTCAACGATCCCGGACTCGTCGAGCGCGCGGAGATCATCTGGGAGAAAGGGACCGACCGGACCCGCTTTGTTCGCGGCGAAGTCGACAAATATACCTGGATCGACATAGGCAGCTCATATCTGCCGAGCGACATCGTCGCGGCGGTCCTTCTCGCCCAGCTCGACGCGGCTCCAGCAATTACCGCGGAGCGCCGACGCATCTGGCGGCGCTACGACGAGGCGTTCGCCGAGCTGGTCGAGCGCCGGCGGTTCGGCGTCCTGGGACCACCAAGCTATGCCGAGCATAATGCCCACATCTTCGCGCTCCTTCTTAGAGATGAGACGGAACGCGAAGCGCTTAGGGCTTTCTTGAAGGCGCGTGGCATCGGAGCGGCGAGCCACTACGTACCTTTGCATTCGGCGCCCGCTGGGCGTCGCTTCGGGCGCGAGTCCGGGCGGCTTTCGGTTACCGAGCAAGTCGCCGGCGGGCTGCTCAGGCTCCCGCTTTTCGCGGGCATGGGCGATGCGGAAGTCGATGTCGTGATTGCCGCGGTTCGCTCGTATTTCGACCCCTGACCAAAATGCTCGCGCTGGGGCGGAGCGGCCCTGTCCCGCGCTTAACGAGACATGGGGCGCTTCATGGCTCGGGTCGCGCGAGCGGACGACATCTGGAAGCCGCATAGCGCGCGCGCCTTCGTCAGCGGCAAGGCATCGCACAGCCGAGTGCAGCGGCCTCGCGGACGACCTCATCCGCATGCGCGTCGTGATCGAGCCCTAGCCTCGCGATCGTGACGGCATCCTCACCGTTGCCCCCCACCCCCATCCTCCGCCGCCGGCGCGTCCGCGCGCCGTGCGCCGAGCTTCTCCAGCGCCTCGCGGTCGACCTGGCGGGCGACGACCGGGTGGATCAGCACCGCGCGGCCCTTGGCCACCTGGCGGAAGTTCGCCAGCACGGAGGTGGCGAGGCGCTGGTTGGGGGCGATGACGTCGAGGAGCCAGACCGCGTCGCCGCTCGCCCAGTCCTCGGGCTTGAGGCGGACGGGGAAGACGCCGGCCTTGATCTGCTCGCGGATCTTCGCGTCGACCTCGGGCGAGACGCTCGCCCAGATGGCGATGCCGGCGAGCGCGCCCAGATCGACGCTGGGCTTCTCGGCGCTCTCGTCGCCCTCGCCGGCGCGGGGCGTCGCGATGGCAATGCGGTCGCGCACCAGCGGCTCGAGCACGAGGGACTGCAGGTCGGCGAGGCTCTGGTGGCGATAGCGCGGCAGGCCGGCGAGCGCGAGCGTCACCTGGCCCACCGCCCCGAGCAGCCGGCCGCGCACCTCCGCGATCTTCGCGAGCGCCTCCGCGGAGGCCTGCGGCTTCGCGCCATCGGCGGGCGGGGTCGCGGCAGGCGTCTCGGCCGCGCGGCCGTTGGCGTGGCCGTTCGTCTGCCCGTTGGTCTGGCCGGTCATGGGCGAAGGTCCTCTCGTGTGGTCGGCGCGTCATCGCTATCCGACGGTGTCGCGGGGTGCAAGCGGCGGCCGACACCGCCGCTCGAAGGCGGGCTCAGCGCTCGCGCAGCGCCTGCTCCAGGTGGTCGGTGACCGGCTTGAACAGGTAGCTGAGGATCGAGCGCTGCTCGGTGGTGATGAAGACGTCGGCGGGCATGCCGGGCACGAGAACGCGGCCCTCGAGCCGCGCCAGCTCCTCGGCCTCGAGCCGCACGACGACGCGGTAGAAGGAGGCGCCCGTCGCCTCGTCGACGACGCTGTTCGCCGAGATTCGCGACACGCGACCGACGAGCTCGGGCGTCGTGCGGGCGTTGAAGGCGGAGAAGCGGATGAAGGAGCTCTGATCCACCGCCACGCGGTCGATCGCCATCGGCTCGACGCTCGCCTCGATCTCGAGCCCGTCCTCGCGGGAGATGATCTGCGCCACTGTTGCGCCCGGCGCGACGACGCCGCCGATCGTGTTGAGCGCGAGCTCGTGCACGACGCCGGCGACCGGCGCCCGGATCTCGATGCGCTCCAGCTGCTTGCGGGTGGCGACGATCTGCTGGGCGAGTTCGCTCGCCTCGAGCGATACGTCGCGCAGCTCGGAGAGGACCGCCTCCTTGAACTCGCGCTCGATCTGGAGGACGGCGATCTCGGTCTCCGCCTTGGCGTTGTCGATGCGCGCGAGCTCGGCCTCCTCGCGGGTGCGCGCGCCGACGAGGTCGGAGCGCTCGCGCTCCATGGCCAGCAGGCGCGTGCGCTGGGCGAAGCCCTTCTCGACGAGGTCGCGCAGGCCGCCGATCTCGTCGTCGTAGGAGCTGATCTGCTCGGCCAGCGAGGCGACGAGGCCCTCGACGCCGCGACGCTGGTTGGCGAGCTGCTCGATCTTCTCGCGCGCCTGCTGGATCTGCCCCTCGCGCGCGGCCCGGCGCGCCTCGAACAGCGAGACCTGGGCCAGGAGGTGCGCGTCCCGCGGCAGGACGGCGACGACCGAGTCTGGCCCCGCTAGCGGCCGGACCTCCCGCGCGCCGTCGCGCTCGGCCTCGAGCCGCGCCTGGCGCGCAATGGCCTCGCGCCAGCGGTTCTCGTAGATCGCGAGGTTCGCCGCGAGCGCCGTGTCGTCGAGGCGCACCAGGACGGCGCCCCGCGCGACGAGGTCGCCCTCGGCGGCCAGGATCTCGTCCACGACGCCGCCGTCGAGGTGCTGCACGCTGCGCGGGCGGCCCTCGAGCGCGACCGTGCCCGGCGCGACAACCGCGCCGGCGATCTCGGCATGGGCGAGATAGGCGCCCACGCCTCCGAACAGCGCCACGAAGGCGACCGCGCCGGTGATCATCGCGCCGCGATAGCCCGTGCGCGGGCCGCGCTCGGCGGGAGCCGGCGGCGTGGCCGCAGACGGCTCGCCCTCGTCCGTCCGGTCCTTCGCGGCGGCCGCGGCGTGGGCGGCTGCGGTGCGCACGCCGGGGAAGGGAGTCGGTTCGGCGGCGCCGATAGGGCGCTTCTCGTCGTCGTTCTCGCTGGGCGGGACGCGCTCGCTCATGGTCAGGCCTCCACCACCCGGGCGACGCGCGAGAGCACCTCGGACTTCGGCCCGAAATCGGCCTGGCGCCCGGTGTTGAGCATCAGGATCGTGTCCACCGCCGCGATGGCGCTCGGGCGGTGGGCGATGACGACGACCGTCGTGCCGCGCTTGCGCAGGGCGAGGATGGCGTCGCGCAAGGCGGCGTCGCCCTCGGCGTCGAGGTTGGCGTTGGGCTCGTCGAGCACGACGAGGGCGGGCGTGCCGTAGACCGCGCGGGCGAGCGCGATGCGCTGCGTCTGCCCACCCGAGAGCGGGCTCGGGCCGTAGCCGATGCGCGTGGCGTAGCCCTCCGGCAGGCCGAGCACGAGGCGGTGCACGCCCGCGAGCTTCGCCGCCTCGACCACGTCGGCGTTCGAGGCCTGCGGGTCGAAGCGCGCGATGTTCTGCGCGATGGTGCCGGGCAGGAGATCGACCTGCTGGGGCAGGTAGCCGATGTGTCGGCCGATCACGTCGCGGTCCCACTGGTCGTAGGGCGCGCCGTCGAGGCGCACCGAGCCGGAATCCGGCTCCCAGACGCCGACGAGGAGGCGCGCGAGCGTCGACTTGCCCGCCGTGCTCGGCCCGATGACGCCGAGCCCGTCGCCGGGCTTCAGGTCGAAGGTGATGCCGTCGAGGATCACCCGCGGCTGGCCGCGCGCGCCGCCGTCCGGCGCGAGCTTGCGCAGGCCGCGCACGGAGATCTGGCCCTGCGGCGCCGGCAGCTGGAGCTTCGGCTCCGCCGTATCGCTCCGCCCGAGATGCTCGCCGAGCCGGCGATAGGCGGCGCGCGCCTTCACCAGCATGCGCCATTGGCCGACCACCTGGTCGATGGGCGCGAGCGCGCGGCCGGCGATGATCGAGGCGGCGATGATCATGCCCGGCGTGATCTCCTGGTGGATCGCGAGATAGGCGCCGAGCCCGAGGATCGCCGACTGCATCAGGAGCCGCCAGGCCTTGGAGAAGGCGCCGATCGCCTCCGTGCGCTCGGTACCCGTCTGCGCCACGGCGCCGCCGGCGCCAGCGGTTGCGCCCCAATGGTCCCGCACGCGCCCGAGCATGCCCATGGCGAGGATGCTCTCCGCGTGGCGCAGGCTCTGCTCGGCGAAGCGGCTCGCCTTGATCTCGGCCACGGCGGCCTGCCCGAAGGCGTTGCGGGTCGCCACCTCGCCGATGATCGCGAGCACGACGGCCACCGCGATTCCGGCGAGCGTGAGGAGCCCGAGGTCGAGATGGAGCAGGAAGACGACACCGACGAAGAGCGGCACGAAGGGCAGATCGAACAGGGCGACGAAGCCGGGCGAGCTCATCACGCCGCGCACGGTAGCGAGGTCCGCGAGCGGCCGCGCGCTCGCGCCCGTCGTCGACAGGCCCTGGAGGATCCAGATCTGGAAGGTCGGGTTGCCGAGCTTGTGCTCCAGCGCGTGCCCGACCCGCGACATCACCCGCTGGCGCAGCAGGTCGAACAGGCCCATGAAGGCGAAGAGCCCGACCGTGAGGCCGAACAGGACGACGAGGGTGGGCACCGAGCGGCTCGCCAGCACCCGGTCGTAGACCTGGAGCATGAACAGCGGGCCGGTCAGCATCAGGACGTTGACCGCTGCCCCGAGCACGAGCGCGCCTACGAAGGCGAAGCGCACGGAGCGCATCGCCTCCGCGAGCTGGGTGGGTCCGGACGGGGACGCTGGCACGCGGGTACGCTCCACTCAGTAGAAGCTGAAGCTGTCGCGGTCGAGCGCCGCGAGCTGGGTTCCGGAAAGGAAGAGCTCGTCGCCGCCGCCGAAGGCGAACAGCACCCCGCCCTCGGCCTGCTCGGCGGTCGCCATCAGGTCCTCGAAGGTGTCGATGCCCTCGACGTCGATCTCGATCGCGTCGCCGGCGATGGTGAAGAAGCGGCCCGACCGCGTCTCGCGGAAGTCGAGGATGATGTCGGACCCGTCGCCCGAGGCGAAGCGGAAGGTGTCCGACCCGGCGCCGCCGATGAGGAGGTCGTCGCCGGCGTCGCCCGAGAGGACGTCGGCGCCGGCCATGCCGAGCAGGAGGTCGTCGTCCTCGCCGCCGGAGAGCACGTCGTTGCCGCCGAGGCCCAGCAGGACGTCGTCGCCCGCACCGCCCGCGAGCTGGTCGTTGCGGAAGCCGCCGGTGAGGAGGTCGCTCCCGTCGCCGCCGAAGATGGCATTCTCGCGGAAGAGGCTGCCGAGGAGCACGTCGTCGCCCGCGCCGCCCTGCTCCCAGCCGGCATAGGGGTCGACGACCTCGACGAGGACCGTCGCGGTGGCGACCTCGTCGCCGTCCGAGATCGTGTAGACGAAGGTGTCCTGGCCGACGAAGCCGGTGGCGGCCTGGTAGACGACGTTGCCGGCGACGTCGAGCGAGACGCTGGCGTTGCCGGTGCCCTGGACGTCTACGATGCGGACTGCGTCGCCGTCGGGATCGCCGTCGTTGGCCATCAGCGCCGCGCCGGTGAGCGTGATCGCCTGGCCGGCGGCGACGTTCGCCACGGTGTCGTCGGTCGCCACCGGTGCGTCGTTCACAGGGGCGATCGCGAGCCGGAACGTGTCGGCGATCGTGTTGGTGCCGTCGGATGCGCTCACCCGGATGTCGAGCGCGCCGTAGGCGTCGCGCGGCGGCTGGCCGGTGAAGCGGCCCGCCGCCGGATCGAAGGCGAGCCAGGCCGGCAGGGCGCTCCCGTCGGCGAGGCTCGCCGCGAGCGTCAGCGCATCCCCGTCGCCGTCGCGGAAGCTGCCGGCGGGGATCGAGATGTCGACGAAGGTGTCCTCGGCGATGGTCACGTCCGGGAGCGGGGTCGCGACGACCGGTGCGTCGGCCACCGGCGTGATCTCCAGGCGGAAGCCGTCGGAGACGGACAGCGCGCCATCGCTCGCGGTCACGAGCATGTCGAGTGCGCCGTTGGCGTCGCGCGGCGGCTGGCCGGTGAAGCGGCCCGTCACCGGGTCGAAGGCGAGCCAGGCCGGCAGCGCCGCGCCGTCCGCCAGCGTCGCCGTGAGGGCGAGCGGATCACCGTCCACGTCGGCGAAGGTGTCGGCCGGGATCGTGATCGAGACCGGCGTGTCCTCGGCGAAGGCGACGTCGGCGAGTGGTGCCCCGACCACCGGCGCGTCGTTCACCGCGCCGATCGTAAGGTCGAACGCGTCGGAGATCGTCGCCGCGCCGTCCGAGATCACCATGCGCAGCGCAATCGTGCCGGAATAGTCCGAAGGCGGCGTGCCGGAGAGCGTGAAGGCCTGCGGATCGAAGACGAGCCAGGAGGGCAGGGCCGTGCCGTCGGCACGGCGCACGTCGTAGGTGATCGTGTCGCCGTCGACGTCGGAGACGAGCCCGGTCTGCAGCGCGATCGAGAACGCCGTGTCCTCGGTGGCGAAGCGGTTCGAGAACGGCGCGGACAGGACCGGCAGGTCGTTCACCGGCGCGATCACGAGGTCGAAGTCGCGGCTCGTGGAGACGAGGCCGTCGAAGGCCGTCAAGGTGAGCGAGATCGTGCCGTTGACGTTCTCCGGCGGGCGGCCCGTGAGGGTGCGCGTCGCCGCATCGAACGAGAGCCACGAGGGGAGCGTCGATCCGCCGGTGCGGGTGACGCCGAGCGTGAGGGCGTCCCCGTCCGCGTCGACGACGACGTCCGCCGGCAGAGCGAGGGCGACGTCCGCGTCCTCGTCCGTGACGAGTGCCGCGATCTCGGCGATCTCGGGGGCACGGTTCGACGGCACGAGCGAGACGCGCAGCGTGCCCGTGTCGGTGAGCGCGCCGTCGGTGACGACATAGCCGATCTCGATCTCACCCGACAGCGCCGGATCGCGATCGATGACGAGGTTGCCGGCGCCGTCGAGCGCGACGCTGAAGCCTGGCCCGCCGGCAACGCTCACGATCGAGAGCGCGTCGCCCTCGGCGTCGGTGTCGTTGGCGAGGAGCAGCGCCAGCGGCACGGTGACGATCCGCTGGTCGCCACCGTCGAAGACGTCGTCCGCGGCCACCGGCGCATCGTCGACAGGCGCGATCGCGATGCGGAAGGAATCGGAAACCTCGAGGGCACCGTCGCTTGCGACCACGCGCACGTCGAGGGTGCCGTTGAAGTCCGCCGGGGGCTGGCCGGTGAAGCGGCCGGCGGCCGGGTCGAAGGCGAGCCATGCGGGGAGGGGCGTGTCGTCGGCGAGCATCGCCGAGAGCGTCAGCGCGTCGCCGTCGACGTCGGTGAAGGCGTCCGCCGGCAGCGCTGCGTCGAGGAGGCCGTCCTCGTCGAGCGCCACGTCGGCGAGCGGGATCGCCGAGATCGGCGCGTCGTTCACCGGCGCGATGGTCAGCGTGACGGGGACGACCGTCTCGGCCTGCCCGTCGGAGACGGCGATCTCGAGCGCCACGGCACCGTGGAAGTCCTGCGGCGGGCGTCCGGAGAGGGTGAGCAGGCCGCGCTCGAAGAACAGCCAGTCGGGGAGGGGCCCGCCGCCCTCCGCGCGGATGTCGGGGGCGAGCGGGTCGCCCTCGGTGTCGCGGAAGATCGCCCAGTTGAACGTGATGGAGAAGTCGCCGTCCTCGACGCCGGCGAGGACCGGGACCGGGTCGATCCCGGGCGCGTCGTTGACGCCGGCGATCGAGAGGGTGACCCGCGCCTGCGCGGTGGCCCCCGACGAGTCGACCACCTCGTAGACGAAGTGCGCCGGGCCGGCGAGATCGGCGTCGGGCGTCACGGTGATCCGCCCCGCGTCGTCCACCGCGACGGAAACGCCCTCCGCCGCGATGATCCGCGAGAACACCAACGCCTGGAGATCGGCGTCGTCGTCGTTCGCGAGCAGCGCCGAGACGAGGATCGTCAGCGGCGTGTCCTCGGACATGGCGTAGCTGTCGTCTCCGGCCACCGGGTCGTCCGGCGTCGGCAGGACCTCGATCGTGACCGTGGTGGCGACGCCGAGGCCGGAGGCGTCGGCGATGCGGTAGGTGACGACGTGCTCGCCGAAAAAGTCCGCCGCCGGGGTAACCCGCCAAAGGCCGTTGTCGAGCAGCTCGGCCCCTGTGACGCCGAGAAAGACGAGCGCATCGCCGTCGGGATCGACGTCGTTGGCCATGAGCACGGCGGGTTCGAGGTCGATGAGGCCGTCCTCGAGCATGGTGAAGCCGGCGTCGGAGACCGCGATCGGCAGGTCGTTGCCGGGGCGGATCGACAGCGAGGCGTAGCCGGTGCCGCGGGCGCCGTTGGTATCCTCGACGACGTAGGAGAAGCCGCCGTTGCCGAAGTAGTCCGCCCGGGGCGTGAACACGATCCGCCCATCGACGAGGGCGACCTCGCCGTTGTCGCCGTCGAAGACGGAGACGACGGTGAAGGCGTCGCCCTCGACGTCGCGATCGTTGACGATCAGCGCCGCCGGTTCGATGACGAGGGGCACGTCCTCCTCGCCGACGAACCCGTCGTCCGGGTTGGCGATCGGCGCGTCGTTGACGGGGGCGAGCGTGATCCAGATCTCCCCCGTGTCCGAGCGGCGCCCGTCGCCGATCGTGTAGGTGAAGACGATCGTGCCGGTGACGTTCTCGTCGGGCTGGAACTCGATCAGCCCGCCCGGCCGGACGAAGGCACGGCCGTCGTCGCCGCCGAAGACGTCGACGAAGGTGAAGGCGTCGAGATCGGGGTCGCTGTCGTTCGCCAGGAGATCGGCGATGGCGATCGTCAGCGGCGTGTCCTCCACGCCGTCGAAGGCGTCGGCGACGGCGATCGGCGCCCGGTTCGTCGAGGCGACGTTGACGCGTACGCGCCCGGTGTCCGAACCGTCGGCGCCGTCGTCGACCACATAGTCGAAGTAGGCTTCGCCGTCGAAGTTCGGCGTCGGCGTGAAGATGATTGCGCCGTTCTCCAGGATGACCGTCCCGTTTACCGCGTTCGAGACCGAGAGCACGGTCAGCGGGTCGTCGTCGACGTCGGTGTCGTTCGCGAGGAGCGTCGCCGGGTCGATGACGAGCACCGTGTCCTCCACCCCGGCGAGGCGGTCGTCGAAGGCGTCGGGCGGGTCGTTCACCGGCGAGACGGTGACCGAGACCGCGCCCTGTGCGGTGCCCTGCGCGTCGTCGGTGATCGTGTAGGTGAAGCCGTCCGCGCCGGTGTAGGCCGGCTTCGGCGTGTAGGTCAGCGTCGCGCCTGCGTTCCCGTCGAAGGACTGCTCGAGTGTCGCGCTCGCGCTCTCGTCGGCGTTGGCGACCGAGACGAGGATCGCCAGCGTCGTCTTCACGTGGAGCGGCGGCATCGCCGTGATCCGCCCGGTCGCCGGGTCGATCGTCATCCAGGTCGGGAGGGCCGCGCCGTCGGCGAGCGTCGCCGAATAGGTCGCCTCCGAGAGCGACGGAAGCTCCGCCGGCGGGTCGATCTCCACGGTGGCGAGCGTGACCGCCACCGTGCCGTTCGCCGGCTGGGAGATCGACAGGAGCCGGATCGGGTCGCCGTCGTCGTCGCGGTCGTTGGCGAGGAGCTGGAGGACCGAGATCGTGATCGCCGTGTCCTCGGGCAGGGTCAGCGCGTCGGTCAGGGCGTCGGGTCGTTCGGGCCGGGGCAGGACGTTGAGGACGATGAGTGCGGGCTCCTCGGAGACGGCACCCTTCTCGTCGCCCGCCGTATAGGACACGACGACCGCGCCGTTGAAGTCTTCCGGCGCGTCGACGAAGACGTACTCGCCGTCGGTCGTCGCCGAGAAGCCGCCGAAGCCCGCGACGGAGAACGTCTCGTCGACCACGACGTCGGTGATGACGGAGAAGCTCGGCAGGCCGGCCCCATCCCCGGTCACGTCGATGCGCACCGGCACCGCACCGACGTAGACCGGTGGCGGCGTGCCCTCGAAGGTCAGGCTCTCCGGATCGAAGGCGAGCCAGGTCGGGAGGTCGGCGCGGCTCTCGCGCGCCGCCTCGATCGTGGTCGCGGCCGAGAGGTCGAGCGCGAACAGCCCCTGCGCCGCGAAGAAGGCGTTGTTGGAGAGCAGCGTCTCGATCGCGGGGTCGAGCGGCTGGGCCGGGTCGATCAGGAACTCGAGCGCGAAGCCGCGCTCCGTCGAGGCGTAGGTCCCGTCCGGCAGGTCGGTCGGCGTCGGCGTGAAGATCACCTGCACGCGGGCGAGTTCTGCCTCGGGCTCCGGCTCGATCGCGGTGCGCACGAGGCGCATCGTCTCGGCGTCGAAGGCGAGCCAGGCGGGCAGCGGGCGGCCGTTGGCCAGGGTCGCCGCGAAGCTGCCTTCCCCGAGCTCCAGGAGCACCACGTCGCTGTCGTAGGGCACCCCTTCGGCGAGCGCGCCGGCGTCGGCGGGGTCGATCGCGACCGTGTCCACGAACTGCGTGACGACGCTGGTGTCGGGGTCGGTGCGGGTGAAGGTCAGCGCCACCTCGAGGGGCGCCGGCGGCGGCTCGGCGGGATCGCTTTCCGGCGGCGTGCCGGTGAAGGTCAGCGTCGCGGTGTCGAAGGTCAGCCACGCCGGCAGCGTCGTGCCGTCGGCGAGCGTCGCGGCGACGGTGACGGCGTCCGTGAGGTCGTCGGCGCCGAACTCGTGCTGTGCGCTCGTGGGCGTGCGCACGACGTAGTCCGGCAGATCGACGTCGAGCCGCAGGCCCGTGGCGAGCGCACCGGCATCCTCGGCATCGAGGGAGACCTGCTCCTTGAAGGTGCGCCCGACCTCCGCGTAGCGGAACCAGACGTCGATCTCCACCGGCGCGGCGAGGTCCGCCGGCATCGTGCCCGAGAAGGTCAGTGTCTGCGAGTCGAAGGTCAGCCAATCCGGCAGCCCGCCGCCGTCGCGGGCGAGCGCCTCGATCACCACGGGAGCCGCCGTGAAGGCCTGCGTCAGCACACCGACGACCCGGACGTCCTCGAAGAAGATCACGTCGCCGTCGGGCTCGATGTCGTTGCCGAAGGCCTCGCCCGGCAGGATCACGAGCGGCTCGTCCTCGATGCCGATCGCGAGGTCGTCGCGCAGAATCGGGGCGTCGTTGTCGGGGATGATGGTGATCGAGACGAAGGCCTCGTCCCAGCCGCCGCGGCCGTCCTCGACGCGGTACCAGAAGCCCGCCCCGCCGTTGTAGTCGGCCCGCGGCGTGAACACGATCGAGCCGTCCGCGCCGAAGGCGACGCGGCCGTTGTCCGGGAAGCGTTGGAGCGCGGTGATGGTGAGGACGTCGCCGTTGGGGTCGCTGTCGTTGGCGAGCAGCGTGTCCGGGTCGATGACGAGCGGGGTGTCCTCGATCGTCACGAACCCGGAATCGTCGCGGGCTCGCGGGGGATCGTTGAGCGGGATGGCGGTGAGGTCCAGCGTGAGCCGCGCCTCCGCGCCGCGCTCGTCGATCACGTCGAAAGTGATCGACGCCGCGCCCAGCGCCTCGGGCGTGAACGCGATCGTGCCGGCGTCCGCATCGAGCACGGCGGTCCCGTTCGTGTCGCCGACGAGGCCGACGAAGGTGATCGCGTCGTCCTCGATGTCGAAGGTCTGGGCGAGCAGCTCTTCGATCGTGAGCATGCGCGTGGTCTCGAGCCGCACCCGGCCGAGATCGCCGAAGGCGCGCGGCGCGTCGTTGACGGGCTCGATCCACAGCTCCACCGCTGCCGTGGTGGTCGCGCCCGACGGGTCCGAGACGATGTAGCGGAAGCCGGCGAAGCCGAAGTGGTCGGGCAGCGGCTCGAACTCGATATAGCCGCCCGAGACGTTTCCGCGGCCGTTCGTGGCCGGCCAGCCACCGGACGAGTGGAGCGGGTTGCCGTCCGCGTCGAGCAGCGCCGAGAGCCCGACGATTGTCAGCGGGTCCCCGTCGACGTCGCTGTCGTTGGCCAGCAGCACGTGGACCGGGATGCGCAGGATCGTGTCCTCGAAGCCCGTGAAGGGCGGATCGTCGGCGGCGACGGGCGCATCGTTGACGGGCGCGAGGTTGACCTCGACCCGCGCGGTCGACTCGCGGCCGAACGTGTCGCGGACCGTGTAGGTGAAGAACGCGTCGCCGTTGTGGTCCTTGGCGCCCAGGAACGAGATCGAGCCGTCCGCCTCGATCGTAGCGACGCCGTCGACGAAGCCCTGCACGGAGACGAGCTCGAGATCGTCGACGCCCTCCGTGGCGTCGTTGGCGATGAGGTCGGCTATCTCGATCCGCGCCGGCTCGTCCTCGATGCCGAGCCGGAAGATGTCGTCCTCGGCGTTGAAGCGGCCGAGCCTCTGCAGCGCGTCGATCGTGTCGCGGTCCCAAACTGTGCCGTCGTCGAAGACGATCTCCTCGATGCCGGTCTCGCGGCCGAGGAAGTGGCCCGCGACGAGCATCGTGTCGATGAGCAGCCCGTCGTCGCGCTCGAGCTCGATCAGCAGGTCGTCGCCCTGGCGCACCACGGAGACGTCCTTGGGTGCGAGCTCCGGCTCGATCACGACGCGGTCCACGTCGGCGGCGTCGCCGTTCTCGCTCACCGTGTCCGCGCCGCTGTCGAAACCGAGCACGTAGCTGTCCGAGCCCGTCCCGCCGGCGATGGCGTCGTCGCCGAAGCCGCCGTCGAACCAATCGTCGCCAGCGGAGCCGACGAAGGTGTCGGCCCAGTTCGAGCCGATCAGCATCTCGATCGACACGAGCGTGTCGCCCAGAGCCTCGCCGGCGAGGCCGATCCCCCGGGCGAGGTCGACGCTCACCGCCTCGTCTGCGATCGCGTAGTCCGCGATGTCGAAGCCGGCGCGGCCGTCGAGCAGGTCCGCGCCGATCCGCCCTCGCAGGATGTTGTCGCTCGCGTCGCCGCGGATCGCGTCGTCGTGGAACGAGCCCTGGACGATCTCGATGCCCGAGAACGTGTCGCCCGCCGCGTCGCCGCCGCCTGAGGCGCCGCTCGCCATGTCGACCACGACGCCCTCGAGCGAGAGCCCGTAGTCGGCGATGTCGATGCCGGCCCCGCCGACGATCGTGTCCGCGCCGCGCCCGCCGACGAGCACGTCGTCGCCGCCGCCGCCCTCGAGCCGGTCGTCGCCGCGTCCGCCGACGAGCCGGTTCGCACCGCCGTCGCCGATGAGGGCGTCGTCGAAGTCGGTGCCGATCAGGTTCTCGATCGAGACGAGCGTGTCGCCTTCGGCGTCGCCGCCCGTCGCCGTGCCGGCGGCGAGGTCGATCGCCACCGCGGCCCCGGAGAGGAAGTAGTCCGCCGTGTCGGACCCTTCGTCGCCATCGAGCAGGTCCGCGCCCGCGCCGCCCTCGAGCGTGTCGTCGCCGGCGCCGCCGACGAGCGCGTCGTCGCCATCGCGACCCTCCAGCCGGTCGGCTCCGGCGTGTCCATCGAGCCGGTTCGCGCGGTCGTCGCCACCGAGGATGTCGGCGAAGCCCGTGCCGGAGAGGGCCTCGACGTTCAGGTAGACGTCGCCGTTCGCGGTCCCGCCCTGGCCGACGCGCGAGGCGAGGTCGGCGCGCACGCCGGTGTTCGATTCCGCGAAGTCGACCGTGTCGAAGCCGGCGCCTCCGTCGATCGTGTCGGCGCCCGGGCCGCCGAGGATGAGATCGTCGCCGGCGCCGGCGTCGATCGTGTCGTTGCCCGCGCCGCCCTCGATCGTGTCGTTCCCGTCGCGGGCGCGGATCAGGTCGTCGCCGCCCAGGCCCCGGATCGTCTCGCCGATCAAAGCGCCGACGAGGAGCTCGCCCCGTGCATCGCCGGTGAGCACGCCGGAATAGGCGTTGGCCACCGCGGCCGTGACGAAGCCGGTGTCCTCCACGCCCTCCGCGTCGCGGATGCGGTAGGTGATCGTGAGCTCGCCCGTGAAGCCGAGCGGCGTCTCGAGCGCGACGAAGCGGTCGCCCGCGGTCTCGACGATCTCGAACGTCCCGATGCTGACGGCGTCGATCCCGACGAAGGCGATGCCCGCGCCCGCCGGCCCGACGTCGACGTCGAAGTCGTTGCCGATCAGCTCGGAGACGCGCAGCACGAGCGGCACGTCGAGCGGCGTGGTGCCGCCGTCGTCGCCGACCACCGTCGGCTCGTCGTTGACCGGGATGATGACGATGTCGACGATGCCCTCGGACGTGCCGTCCTGCCCGTCGCTGACGCCGTAGAAGAAGCCGCCGGAGCGCGTCGCGTTCAGGTCCGGCGTGAACAGGAGGTCACCGTCCGGCGTGTACTCGAGCGTGCCGTTGAGCGGCCCGCCTACGAGCAGGCTCTCCAGCCCGCTGGCGTAGCGCGCATAGGCGAAGGTGATCGTGTCGCGGTCGATGTCGGTGTCGTTGGCGAGGAGCGCCGCGATCGGGATGATCGTCGGCACGTCCTCGAACACCTGGATCGTGTCGGTGACGGCCTCGGGAGGCGCGTCCCCGACGTTCTCGAACCAGAGCGTGACCTTGGCGTCGTCGACGCCGCCCTCCGGGTCGGAGACGAGGTAGTCGAAGCTCGCCTCGCCCCAGAAGTCCGGGTCGGGGGTGAAGATGATGGTGCCGCGATCGGTGATCACGACGTCTCCGTTGAGCGCGTTCGACGCGCTCTCGAAAAGGAGCGCCAGCCCCTCGACGTCGGTGTCGTTCTTCAGGAGATCGCTGATCGGGATCTCGAGCGGCGTGTCCTCGATGCCGGAGAGGAAGGTGTAGCCGTCCCGGGTCCAGAGGTCGTCGCGCGCCACCGGCATGTCGTTGACCGGCTGGTAGACGATCGTCGCGCGGGCCGTGCCCGTGCCGCCTTGGCCGTCGTCGACGACGTAGTCGAAGCCCGCATCGCCGTTGAAGTTCGCCCACGGCGTGAACAGCACCGTGGCGTTGTCGAGGAGGCGCGCGCTGCCGCCGAAGGCCCGCAGGACCGCGGTGACGGTCATCGCGTCGCCGTCGCGCTCGATGTCGTTGGCGATCAGCTCGTCCGTGCCCACGACGATCGGCACGTCCTCGCGGATCGGCTCGCCGGCGCGGGTCTCGATGCGGTCGTCCTGCGCCTCGGGCGCGTTGTTCACGGGCGCGACGGTCAGCTCGACGCGACCGATCGACGTGGCGCCGGAGGAGTCGGCGACGACGTACTCGAAGGAGGCGTTCCCGAAGAAATAGTCGCGCGGGTCCACGAGCACGAACCCGTCGGCCGTGAGCGAGACCTGGACGTCGACGCCGGAGGTGACGGACACGACGCGAAGTCGATCGCCGTCGATGTCGGTGTCGTTCGCGACCAGCGTGCGCGCGTCGATTTCGACGGGCGCGTCCTCCAGCGTGGCGAAGCCGCGGTCGATGCGCGCCACCGGTGCGTCGTTCACGGGCGTGACGTCGATGATCACCTGCGCCTCGGCGCGGCCGCCTTCCGGCGTGTTGGCGACGTAGACGAAGCGCGCCGTGCCGTTGAAGTCGGGTGTGGGCGTGAAGGTGATCTCGCCGTTGGAGGCCAGCGACGCTGTGCCGTTCTCGGCACCGAAGACGGAGGCAACGATCATCCGGTCGCCGTCGACGTCGTTGGAAAGCAGCCGCTCGGTTCGGATGCCGAGGACGCCGTCCTCGGCGACCGTGAAGCCGCGGTCCTCGCGCGCCTCGGCCACCGGCCGCACGCGGATGTCGACGGTGCCCTGCGAGATGCCGTTGCGGCCGTCCGAGACGCTGTAGGTGAGGCGGGTCGGGCCGGTGAAGCCGTCCACCGGCGCGAACACCACGTTCCCGTCGGCGTCGAGCTCGGCCGTGCCGTGCGGGCCGCCGTCGACGGCGATGATGCGAAGCCCGTCCTCGTCCGTGTCGAAGTCGTTGCGCAGCAGCGTGGCGGCGAGGATCGTCGCGGTCTCGCCGGTCACGACGGTGAAGTAGCCGTCCTCGCCGGCCACCGGCGCATTGTTGTCGAGGAGCGCAAGGAGAGCCGCCTTGTCCCAGGCGACGCCGTCGCTGAACAAGATCTGCTCGACGCCGCGCCCGTCGGCGGCCAGCGCGTCGACGATGCTGACGCTCGCCGGGCGCCGAGGCAAAGCGCAGCACGATCGAGTCCGAGCCGCGGAACAGGCGCTCGGCATAGACCTCGGAGGAGACGAAGCTGTCGAAGACGAGCGTGTCCTGAGCCGAGCCGGTGTCGTCGTCGTCGACCGTATCGTCGCCGAAGCCGCGGCCGAAGCGGTAGGTGTCCGCGCCGCCGCCGCCGGCCATCAGGTCGTCGCCGGCGCCGGCCACGAGCACGTCGTCTCCTGTGAAGCCGACGATCGTGTCGTCGTTGGGCGTCGAGACGTCCACGAGCGCGCGCTCGCGCATGTCGTCACGGGTCCAGACGGTCCCGTCCGCGAAGGCGATCTCCTCCACGCCCGCGCCCGATCCGAGCACGTTCTCCAGGATCAGGCGATCGCGCGTACCCGAGAAGCGGACCACGAGGTCGAGGCTCTCGGGTCCGCCGCGCAAGGCGTAGAGCACGTCTGCGACGTCGTAGTCGACGAGCTCGACCCGGTCGGTGCCGCTCGAGTCGCCGATCCGGTCGTCGCCGTCCCCGGCGGCGTAGCGGAAGACGTCGTTACCGGACCCGCCCACGATCAGGTCGTTGCCCTGGCCGCCCACGATCGTATCGTCGCCGTCCGTGCCGACGACGAGGTCGTCGGCGGTCGTCGCGAGGCCGAGCACGAGCTGCGCGCGGACGTCGGCGAGCGAAAGGGTGACGCCCGCATCGACGAGGACCACGCTCTCGATCTCGTCGTCGCCGGAGCGCGACAGCCCGCCGATTACGAGGATCTCGTCGCCCGCATCCGCCAGGCGGATGATCAGGTCGCTCGATCCCGAACCACGCCGATCGAAGCTGACCTCGTCGAGCGCGTAGCCGTGGATCTCGATGCGGTCGCCGGATGTGCCGCCCTCGTCGCGAATCGTGTCGGTGCCGTCGCCGCGGCGGTAGACGTAGACGTCGTCGCCGCCGAGGCCGCGGATCGTGTCGTCGCCACCGCCGCCTTCGATCACGTCGCCGGCGCCGGCGCCGATGATGACGTCCGGCCCGTCCGTCTGGCGCGTCGAGACGAGCAGCGCACCGTAGTCCGCCTGGGTCCAGACCGTGCCGTCGTCGAAGGCGATCTCCTCGACGCCACCCTCGCGGACGGCGTCGATCGTGCCCTCGAGCGTGATGCGCCCGCCGTCCCCGGCGCCGGGCGTGCTGTCGGGAACGATGACGACGAGGTCCGAGCCGAGCCCGCGACCGAGGATCACCGCGCTCGGATCGACGCCCTCGAGCCGCAGCCGGTCGTAGTCCTGCCACTGCGCCTCGCGGACCACGTCGTCGCCGTCGCCGTAGCGCCAGACGAAGACGTCGTCGCCGGTCTCGCCGACGAGCAGGTCGTCGCCGGGGCCGCCGGCGATGACATCGCCCCACCAGTCGCTGGCGATCGTGTCCTCGCCCGGGCGGTCGAGGCGCGCGAGATAGGCGGCGCGCAGATCCTGGAATGACCAGGTCGTCCCGTCACCGAAGACGATGGTCTCGATGCCGGCTTCGCGCCCGGACACGAACTGGTCGGCGAGGCGCAGGCGTCCGCCATCGCCGGCGCCCGGCGCGCTCTCGGCGATCACGAGGATCGCGTCGCTTCCGTCGCGCAGGACCGACACGTCCGCGACCGCGACGCCGGTGAACTCGAGGCGATCGCCGGCACCCTGGTTCGAGCGGTCGACGACGGTGTCGTCGCCGTCCCCGCGGCTCCACAGATAGGTGTCGTTGCCGTCCTCGCCCAGCAGCCGGTCGTCGCCGAGCCCGCCCGCCAGCGTGTCGGCCGAGGCCCAGCCGTCGATCGTGTCGTTCCCGTCGCTCGCCTCCGACGCCAGCAGGCTCGTGCGCAGGTCGGGCATCGTCCAGGCCGTGCTGTCGTCGAACCGGATCTCCTCGATGCCGCGCTCGAGATAGGGATCGAGCCCGTTGGCGACGAGCACGCGCCCGCCGTCGCCCGCGTCGGGAGCGCTCTCGGCGATCTCGAGCAGGAGCATGTCGCCGTAGCGCACGAGAGAGACCGCGGCCGGCTCGACGCCGCGCAGCGCCAGCGCATCCTTGCCGTTCCACGTCGAGTTGTCGCTGACGCGCACGTCCGGATCGCCGCGCGTCCACGTGAACACGTCGTCGGCACCGAAGCCGACCAGCGTTTGGCCATCGGTCGCGTTCGCGGCGTCCATCAGGCGCGCGCGCATGTTCGCCGCGGTCCAGACGGCGCCGTCCGCGAAGACGATCTCCTCGATGCCGATCTCGTTCCCGACGTCCGCCTGGTTCTCGATGATCAGGCGCGCGCCGTCCGCCGTGCCGGGCGCGCTCTCCGCGATCGTCACGACGATGTCGGACCCGTCGCGCAGGAGCGTCACCTGCGCCTCGGTCACGCCCTCGAGCACGAGGCGGTCCCGCGCTCCGTGGAACGTCGCCTCGCGGATGCGCGCGTCGCCGTCGCCGTGGCCCCAGGTGTAGATGTCGTCGGCGTCGAAGCCGATCAGCCCCGCCTTGGTCTCGTGGCGCGAGGCGTCGAGGACGGCGGTTCGCAGATCAGAGGGGAGCCAGATCGTCCCGTCGGCGAAGGCGATCTCGTCGACGCCGGCGCCATCGGTGTTCTCGAAGCTGTCGCGCAGGACGATGCGGCCGCCGTCGCCGGCGCCGGGGGCGCTCTCGGCGATGGTGAGCACGACATGGTCGCCCGTGCGCCAGATCGAGACATCCTCGGGCCCGAGGCCCTCGAGCACGAGCCGGTCGCGGCCGTTGAAGGTGGTCTCCCCGACGACGAGGTCGCCGTCCCCGCGCGCCCAGACGTAGGTGTCGTTGCCGGCCCTGCCGTCGACGAGGACGTCGTCCGCCTCGATTGCGAAGGTCTCGGCCGCGCTCGTTCCGACGATCCCCGAGACCGCGTAGGTGACGGCCCACCCCCGCACCTGGCTCCCGGTCCACACGGTCCCGTCGTCGAAGCGGATCTGCTCGATGTCGTTCGCGAGCGTATCGAAGGGGTTGAGGATGGTGATGCGATCGTCCGTCCCTGCGAACCGCAGCTCGACGTCCGACCACTCGTCCGCGGAGCGGAAGATGGAGACCTCGCCCGGCGCGTAGCCGGAGATGCGTAGGACGTCGGTGTCGCCGAAGCCGGCGTCGCTGATGCGGTCCCGCCCGTCGCCGCGGGCGAACAGGTAGGTGTCCGAGCCGTCGCGCCCGTAGAGGATGTCGTCGCCGAGCCCGCCTCGGAGCGTGTCGTTGGCGGGGTAGCCGACGACGCGGTCGTTGCCGTCGGTCACCATCTCCGCGTCGAGGCGCGCGCGCAGGGTCGCCGTCGTCCAGATCGTCCCGTCGTCGAAGACGATCTGCTCGATCTCGGTGGCGCTCGTGTTGTCGAGCGTGATGTGGATCTCGACCTGATCGTCGGTCCCGGCGAAGTCGAGGACGAGGCTCGCGAAATACCAGGGATGCAGGCTCGGCGTGACCTCGTCGGGCGAATACCCGACGATGCGCAGCACGTCGGTGTCCCGGTTGCCGTCGTCGCGGATGAGATCGCTCCCGTCCCCGCGCGTGAAGACGTAGGTGTCGGACCCGTCACCGCCGACGAGGAGGTCGTCGCCCGGCCCGCCGGTCAGCGTATCGCCCGTGACGAGGCCCTCGATCCTGTCCGCCCCGTCGGTCGTCTGAACCTTGAGGAGGCGCCGGCTCATCTCGGCGGCGGTCCAGACGGTGCCGTCCTCGAAGCGGACCTGCTCGATCTCGTTCGTGCTGCTCTGATCGGCGCTGTCGAGCAGGGTGAGGCGGTCGTCGGTCCCGGCGAAGACGAGGTCGATCGCGTCCGGGCCGAAGATGCTGCGTGCCACCGCGACCTCGGCGGGCGCGTAGCCGCGGATCAGGACGACGTCGGTGTCGCGGTTGCCCCCATCCTCGACAACGTCGCGCCCGTCGCCGCGCGCGAAGACATAGGTGTCGGAGCCGTCGCCGCCGCTGAGCCAATCGTCGCCCGGGCCGCCGGCGAGGGTCTCGTCGTACCAGAAGCCGCGCAGCTCATCGCGGCCCGCCGTCGCCTCCTGCGCGAGGAGTCGCGCGCGGACGTCCGCCATCGTCCAGGTGACGCCCTCGTCGGCGAAGCGGATCTGCTCGATCTCGTCGGCGATGCTGCCATCCAGCGTGTTGGCGATCGTGATGCGATCGCTCGATCCCGGGAATAAGATGTCCAGCCATTCCGAGGAGACGGGGCTGCGGGCGATCCGCACCTCGCCCGAGAGCCAGCCGCGGATCTCGACGACGTCCGTGTCCCGGGCGCCGTCGTCGTCGATCGTGTCGTGCCCGTCGCCGCGGGCGAAGACGTAGATGTCCGACCCGTCTCCGCCCTTGAGGAGATCGGCCCCGCGCCCGCCCTGCAGAACCTCGTTGCCGGCGAAGCCGAGGACGACGTCGTCGCCCGACGTCATCTGCTCCAGGAAGACGCGGTTGCGCACCGCCGCCAAGGTCCACAGCGTCCCGTCCTCGAAGCGGAACTCCTCGATCTCGTCGCGGCTGGCGCCGTCGAGGCCGCCGACGATGCGGATCTCGTCGTCGCTCGTGGTGAAGCGGATGAGGAGGTCGCTCGTCTGGTCGACTGGCCGAGAGAGCAGGACCTCCTCGGGGGCGTAGCCGACGAAGCGCAGCACGTCGGTGTCCAGCCAGCCGTTCTCGTCGATGATGTCGACGCCGTCGCCGCGCGTGAAGACATAGGTGTCCGAGCCGTCGAGGCCGCTGAGCACGTCGTCGCCCGCCCCGCCGACCAGCGTGTCCACGCCCGTCGTCCCGGCGAGATTGTCGTCCGCGTCGGTGCCCTCGGTCCGCACGGCGTCGACGAGGAAGGCGCGGTTCCATTCCGTACCGTCACCGAAGACGATGCGCTCGAGGCCGCGCCCGGCGGCGGTCCCGAACTGGTCGAACAGCACGATCTCGTCCTCGGTCCCGGCGAACCGGAGGACGAGCTCGTTGCGGTCGGCGATGGGGCGCACCACGCGCACGTCCTGCGGCAGGTAGCCGAGGAGGCGCAAGGTGTCGGTCCCGCTCGTGTCGACGATGACGTCGCGGCCGTCGCCGCGGGTGAAGACGTAGGTGTCGTTGCCCACGTCGCCGCGCATCTCGTCGTCGCCGCGCCCGCCCTCGAGCGTGTCGGCACCGTCGCTGCCGAGCAGGTAGTCCGCTTCGGCGCCGGCCTGGTCCGAGATCGACCGCGCGACGAGCGTCGCCCGGTCCCAGGTCGTGCCGTCGGAGAAGACGAGCTCCGGGGTCGTCGAGAAGTCGAGCGCGCGCACGAGCAGGAGCTGGTCGCCCGTCTCGGGGAAGGCGACGATCAGGTCGCGGCTGTTCGGCCCCGCCGGGCGCACGACGGCCTCTGACGCGCTGAAGCCGTCGAGAACGATCTGCGCCGTGTTCACCAGGTGGGACGCCGGCAGCACGATCCGGTCGACGCCGCCGCCGCGCTCGATCACGACGGTCGTGTCGCCGCCCATGATCACCGTGTCGAAGCCGATGCCCGGGCGCACGACGAGACTCGGGTCGAGGCCGCGCGCGTCGATCAGGTCCTGCCCGGTGTTCGCAGTCTCGGCGCGGATCTGCGCGAGGACCTCGGCGCGGGTGAGCGTCTCGCCATCGGCGAAGACGTAGGTTTCGACGCTCGCGGCGGTGCTCGTGGAGCCGGCCCCGCCGAGAACCACGAGGCGCTCGCCGGTCTCGGCGAGGGTGATCAGCAGATCGCCGTCGATGTCGCGGAAGCGGACGACGTCGCGCGTGACGCCGACGCCGAACGCGATGCGGTCGACGCCGCCCGTCTCGGTGATGCTGTCGCTGCCGTCGCCGAAGCCGAAGCGGTAGACGTCGTCGCCGGTGCCGCCCTCGAGCGCGTCCGAGCCGCCGCCGCCGGCGAGCACGTCGGCGCGGCCGTCGAAGCCGACGATCCGCTCGTCCCCGCCCGTGCCGATCAGGAGCCGATCGAGCAGCGCCTCGATACCGATGATCGTGCCGTCGGCGAAGTGGAACTCCTCGACGCGCGTCGAAGCGAGGCCGCCCACGATGGTGACGACGTCCGCACCGCTGCCCAGGTCGATCAGCAGGTCGTCGCCGTCCCGGCGCAGGGCGAGCGCATCGAGCGAGACCGTCGCGCCGAAGACGATGCGGTCGATCACGCCCGCCGCGTCGGACCGCTCGACGATGCGGTCGAAGTCGTAGCCGGCGCCGAAGGCATAGGTGTCGCCCGCCGTCCCGCCGATCAGCGTATCGTCCCCCTGGCGGCCGTCCAGCGTCGAGGGCTGGCTCTCCGAGCCCTCGATGACGTTGTCGCCGCGGTTGCCGCCGACGATCTGCAGGATCGCCTCGACGTCGGTGATCGACAGCCAGGTCCCGTCCGCGAACTCGAAGCGCTCGACCCCGTCGGTCGTCTCGCGGAACTGGTTCTTGATCCGCAGCGTGTCGCTGCGCCCGGTCACCGTGACGAGGAGGTCGAGCCCGTCCTTCGAGAAGACGGCGTTGTCGCGGGTGACGTCGTCGCCGAAGACGACGACATCGTCCACCGGCACTACGACGCCGGCGCGGTCCTGCCACGAGGCGCGGCTGCGCGCGTCGATGATCGTGTCCTGGCCGTAGCCGACGTCGAACCTGTAGCGGTCGCCGCCGTCGCCGCCGATCAAAGTGTCGTCGCCGCCGCGCCCATCGATCGTCTCTGCGAAGTCGGAGCCCGTGATCGTCTCCCCGGCGCTGGTGCCGACGAGATCGAGATCTTCCGGGTTCAGGTCGGTGAAGACCAGGCTGCGATCGGCGAAGTCGAGGAACTCGATCGCGTTGATCTGCCCGCGATCGCGGACGTACTGGTTCTCGAGCACGATCCGGTCGCCGGTGTCGTCGACCGTGATGATCAGGTCGAGCGCCGTGCGCGAGAAGGTGACGTCGGTGGTGAGGATGCCTTCCAGCAGGAGCCGCTCGCCGCCGCTCGCGTCGAGGATCGTGTCCGAGCCGTAGCCGCGCGCGAAGACGTAGGTGTCGTTGCCGCCGAGCCCCTCGAGCCGGTCGTCGCCGGCTCCGCCGTCGAGCGTGTCGGAGATGTCGAAGCCGTAGATCACGTCGTCGCCGGCCGTCTTGGCGATGGCGACGTAGTGCTGCAGGAGCTTCAGCCAGGACCAGCTCGTGCCGTCGCCGTACTCGATCGTCTCGATGCGGTTGATATAGCCGATGAAGGGCAGCGACTCGAGGAAGTCGACGAGGATGACCTCGTCCGTCGTGCCGGCAATGCGCAGGCCGAGCGTGTCCGAGGGGCCCTCGCGCAGGAAGTCGATGTCCGTCCAGCGCACGTCGTCGGCGAAGCGCAGCGTGTCCGGATCCTCGCCGAACAGCTTCACCGAGTAGTCTTCGTCCTCGACCACATCGCGCCCGTAGCCGCGCCCGAAGACGTAGGTGTCGCCGCCCTCGCGGCCCGACAGGTAGTCGTCGCCCGCGCCGCCGTCGAGGGTGTTGGCGTTGAGCAGGCCGTAGATCGCGTCGTCGCCGTCCGTGCGTGCGTTCTCCAGAACCCGCTCGACGATCTCCTCGAAGTCGATCGAGGTGCCGTCGGTGAAGATGAAGCGCTCGATCAGGTCGGGGGCGACGTAGTCGACCGCCAGGCTCGGGTCGAAGGCCGCGAAGGCGTTGAGGTTGAGCCGCACGCCGCCGAACTGGCCCTTGATCAGGATCGTGTCGTCGGTCTCCGCACCGGTCTCGTCGAGGAGCACGATCAGCAGGTCGTCGGAGGGGCCGTCGCGGACGAGCTTGAGGTCGTCGGAGGTGATGTCGTCGCCGCGGAACTTCAGGAAGTCGATGCCCGCCTTGATCGGCCCGAAGGAGAAGCCGCCGGTATCGTGGATCACGTCCTGGCCGTCGCCGCGGGCGAAGACGTAGATGTCGCCGCCGACGAGGCCACGCTTGGCGTCGTTGCCCGGCCCGCCCCAGAGCACGTCCGCCTCGCCCGAGCCGATGTAGACGTCGTTCGTCTCGCGCGGGTCGGCGACCTCGAGCGCCATGCGGAAGCGGTCCCAGATCGCTCCGTTCTCGAAGACGATGGCGTCGACGCCGCTCGCGATCCGCTCGCCGCGGGTGGTGAAGGCGTTCATCTCGCCGAGGAACTGGTCGACGAGGCGCACCGAATCCGGGCGCCCGGCGATGGTCAGGATCAAGTCCCGCCCGTCGCGCACCGCGGTCACCCGGTCGGGCGTCACATCGATGAAGCGCAGCTCGTCGTGGCTGCCGCCGACGTCCTTCTCGTCGATCACGTCCGCGCCGGAGACGCTGGAGACGAAGTAGTAGTCCGAGCCGAGGCCGCCCGTGTAGGTCTGGTCGCCCGCGGTCATGTAGAAGAAGTCCGGCCGCGAGGTGCCGGCGACCTCGGTGGCGTCCGCGTCGTGCGCGCGCAGCTTGCCCTCGTCGATGCCGAGCGCGTTCATCACGGCCGCGAGGTCGAGGTCGATCCCCACCGTCTCGAAGGCCGGCAGCATCTGCTGCATGACGAAGGCCTGGTCGATCGGCACCGCATTGCCGAGCGGGTTCATCGACGTGTCGGGGATGTAGTCCGAGTAGACCTGGTTGAGGATCTCGTTCCAGTCCTGCAGCCAGGCATAGGCCGGCTCGAAACCCGCCGGGGCACCGGCGAAGATCGCCTCGAACATGTCCATGAGGCCGCGCTCGCCCGTCGGGCGCCAGGCGTCGGCGGAGATGTCGTAGGCGATCCCTTCCGCATAGCCCGACAGCCCGCCCTGCAGGGCGAGCCGCGCGGCGAAGGCGCGTGAGACGAGGATGTACTGGTCGACGGCGACCTCGAGCAGCTCGATCGCCGCCTTGATGCCGGAGACATAGCCGTCCTGCGACAGGCTCGCCTCGCCGCTCTCGTTGACCGAGTAGGAGATCACCCCGGTCGTCTCGTCGATCGTCGCCGAGAGCATCTCGGGCCGGAAGTCGAGGCCGCCGAGCGAGAGGGCGAAGTGGAACAGCGCCGGGGTCAGCATCTCGACCCGGAAGCTGCTGTCGTCGGTGGAGCCGACCTCGTCGAGCGAGTCGAAATCCACTTCGTAGTTGCGCAGCGCGAATTCCCGCGCCGTGCCGACCTTGTGCTGCAGCTCCAGCGCCCGGTCGAGGTTGCGCGCCCAGACGTAGAACGTCCCGTCGCGGTCCGTCACCTCCACGGTGTAGTCGACGGCGATGCCGTCGATCATGTAGACGCCGACCCGCTCCACGGGGATCGCGGCGTACGGGTTGTAGCCCAGCGCCTCGACCCGCCATTCCCGGCCCGCCGCGGCGACGCCGGCGACGATGTCCTCGCGCGTCGGCGCCGCGATCGCGACGCCGTCCGCGTCGAGCACCGGCGCGCCCGAGGCGAGCCGCCAGGAGCCGTCGGGGTTCTCGATTCCCCAGTCGTGCACCACGACCCGGCCGTCCACCACCTCCGCGAGGTAGGGGGCCGCCTCCCGATGGGCGAGGGGGGCCGCGCGCGTGGCCGGGGACCAGACCTGCTCGAGCCGCCAGCCGGCGCCCGCGTCGGTCGCCTGCGCCAGCACGTCCTGGAGCGTCGGGCGCGCGATCGCGACGCTGTCTGCGTCCACGACCGCGGCGCCCGAGGCGAGCGTCCAGTAGCCGCCGTCGGCGTCCTCCACCCACACTCCGCGGTCGCGCAGCACGACGGCGCCCTCGGCGTCCGTCTCGAGCAGCACGGGCGTGAGCTCGCGCGTCAGGTCGAGCGACCAGCCCCATTCGCCGAGCGCCGTGCCGGCCTGCTCGACGAGGGTCTTCATCTTCGGCGTGGTCATGGCGGCGGCGGTCGCCGCCACCGTCGCGCCGAGCTCGAAGTCGTTCGAGATCGCCACCGACAGGTCGGTGACGCGCCCAAAGCCCTTGGCGTCGATGCCGAGCCCGGCGAGCCAGGGCGCGAGGCCGCTCTCGCCGCGGTAGACGGTGTCGACGTCGTCGGACTCGAAGATCGCCTCGAGCACGTCCCCGGTCGAGCCGTCGTCGCGGGTGAAGCGGCTCTCGGCGAGGAGCTGGACGCCCTGCGGCGTGGTCACGCCGATGTCGACGGCGCTGCCGAAGTCGATCGAGACGATGCCGTGATCGGCGAGATCCGTGATCTCGCCCGCCTCGCTCACCCCGTCGGAATCCCGGTCCTGCCAGACCAGCAGGCGCGCGAATACCGCATCGTTCGCGTCGATCACGCCGTCCGCGTTGTCGTCGTGCTCCGAGAGCGCCGCGAAGCCGCGCTCGCCCACGCCGCCGAACAATTCGGAGATGTCGTCGACGACGCCGTTGCCGTTCAGGTCCAGCGCCAGGAATCCATCGTCGGCGTCGAGCCAGCCGGTGCGCTCGCGGAAGAAATCTGCGTCGTCGTCGAAGTAGACCCGCGTGCCGGCGTCGTCGAAGTCGATCGTCTCGAGGCCGTCGCCGTCGAGGTCGAGCACCAGCGGGTCCTTGCCGGCGGCCCATTGCATCGACTTGGCGATGCGCAGCGTCGCCGCCGCGAGGTTGGTGATCTCGTCGACGAGGCCGAGCACCTTGCCGAGCGCACCGAAGGCGCCCGGAAGCGGCAGGATCTGGAGCAGCGCGAGCGCGGGGTTGGCGTTCTTGAACACCATGCCGAGGTCGCCGAGCGTGCCGCCGCCGGCGCGGATGTCGTTGATCGTCGCGTCGAGGATCGCCACGCCCCAGGCGGAGGCCGCCTCGTCGTAGTCGACGATGCGCATGGCGCCGCGGATGCCGACCTCGGTCGCGTTGCCGTCCTCGTCGACGCCCGCCGCCTTGCCGAACTCGAAGTCGCCGAACAGAGACGCAAGACCGTCGAACATGTTGACGACGTAGAGATCATCCCCCTTCTTGATGTAGTTCATGAAGACGAGGATGTTGTCGAAGTAGAGCGGGCTCTTCGCCAGCGCCAGCCCCGGCGCCGACGACCACAGCGCCCCGCCGAGCGCCGCCGAGACCACGAACGGGATGTTGTTCGTTCCGCCGACCAACGGGAAGCCGAAGAACTTCAGCACGTCGTTGGGCTTGGCGTCCATGATGGTGGTGCTGGGAAACCACCAGAAGTTATCCGAATTCTCTCGACCGTTCAGGTCGGTCCCGTCGGGGCTGCGCCCGTCGATCGTGTCGCCGTAGAGCTCGGCGCCCGGCGTCTTGACGAAGATCCAATCGCGCCCGTTGCCGCCGATGAACGCGCCGCCTTCGCCGTCGCGCGACAGGATCCAGTCGTCTCCGGCCCCGCCGTCGGCGACGATGTCCACAGTGCCGGACAGAAGCAGCTGGTCGTCGCCATCCCCGCCGCGGACCTCCCCGTAGCCGTTGTGATGGATCTCGTCGTCGCCGCCGCGGCCGTCGATGATGGCGCCGTTGCGCCCGAAGAAGATCTCGCCGTCGTCCGTGCCTTCGATCGCGTCGGGGAAGCGGTCGTCCTCGTCGTCGATGACGTAGACGAAGTCGTGCGGGCCGATGGTGATCGGCGGCTCCTTGCCGACGCCGTAGCGCGCCAGGATGCCGTCGGCGATCGCCGCGAACAAGTTCGTCGCGGCCTCGCCGGCCGGGAGGAGGCCTTGACCGGCAATGATCGGCGCAAGGTCCGCGGTAATCTTGCCGGTGAGTTCGGAGCCGTTGGCGAAGGCGTCGGCCACTCCGTAGGCTGCCCAACCGGCCGACACGATCCGACCGAGAACGGGGTGAATGGCGTAAGCGGCCGCGGTCGTCACTGTGATCATGATGGCGCTGAAGACGACGCCGATCCCGAATTGACCAACTGTGGTCCAGAGAGGGGTCCAATCGCCGTCGCGGAAGCCGGTCTTGATGTCGTCGTAGGCGACATTGAGGAATTCGGCGACGTCGCCGGCCGTACCGCCGGCGACGCCGACGGTAAGCTGGATGTGCGAACGCTTCGAGTCGTCGATAACGCCGTTGGGTAGGCCGAGGTACTGAAGGCTGGCATCGATACGATTCGACCAGCTGTCGAAGAGCGTGCGCGCATCCGACAAGATGTTGGCCAGACCGTACTGATCACCCAGGACTGTGTGCATTCCAGCCGAAAAGCGCTCGATGACGGCTTCGATCCTGTTGTCGGGCGCACCGACTCCATTCTGCATGTCGTAGATCAGCGCTGCCGCGGCAGAGGACGTGAAGCTGCGGAACTCCGACGAGCCGCCGTCACCGGCCTTGGCGAGCTTTTCCTGGATGTTCGCGTACTGGTCCGCGGTGATGTACCCGCGGGCGAAGGCAGTTTCCGCAAGGGACTTCACAAGGCGTTACGAGCTTCGTAGTTGTTGCCCGATTCTACATCACTGAGCGTCGTATCGAGCCGACTCGCATACGTTTCGATGGCGCTCACCTGAGCGGCGCTCGGATTGGCGTAGTCAATTTGGCGGCTGTTGAAGGCCTGCAGCAAGGCCGCCTCGCTGCTGTAGACGTCAACTCCACTAGAAAGAGAGGCGCTGCCATTCGAAACTTCGGTCGCGAAGCGGTGAAGGTCCAATATTGCGAGGCGTTTGGCCTCGTCGGAATAGTTCGATCTGAGAACCAGGTCGATTCGGTCTCCGATAAACTTGTTGTACTCCGCGTGAAAGCCCCCGTGACGAGCGAAGCCCCACCCCGCATCGTGAAGGGCGTTTCGAGCGTTCTGGTCGGCGTCCCTGAAATTCGTCGCGACCGCCGCGTCCTCGACCAACGCGACCTTGTTCCCGTTCATGTCCTCGGCAATGCCGAGCGCCTCCAGCTGCGTCAGTCTCTCCGGGGTGAAAATCTCACGCGGGAAGATGTGATGGACCTGGAAGCGCAGGACAGCGTAAGACATCACGAAGGCCTTCCTAGATTGAGACTATGCGGCAACGCTTGAGCTTCAACCGCGCGGCGAGCTTCTGCCTCTTCAGCGCCGTCGCGAGGCGATCGCTGAAAAAGAGACACTTGAATAGGCCGGGGTCAGTCCAGAGATCGGCACCGAGAAGCGCATCTTCCGTCACCGCGATGTCGTCGTCATGGTGATCGGCTGGCACTGCCGGCGGAACGCCGGCTCCGAGAATTTGTAACCTGGAACGGGCTTCTGATATGCAGCGCTTCTGAGATCCCAGGTCCAGGCCGAAGTAACTCCCTTCGACGGGGGTCTCCCTGTCGTACTGCTGCAGGCGGACCGGGTAGAGCCCCCCGCCTCCGAGATCGAAATCGCGCAGAACGTCGGCGAAACGAGAGCTGACGCACCAGAAGCTGCCGGCGGCAAAGAAGTCTGGCTGCCGTCCCATTTTCTTGTCGCGGTACTTGCAGACGAAAGTTTTCGGAAAATCGTTCGAGCCCAGCGTCTCGCCACGGGTGTGGCGGATCGCGAGATCGGTGACTGCGCCTTTGTCACGGGCGAAGTTTTCAGGATTGAACGGCTTCACGAGTGACGTGTCGCTGTAGGCGTTGCTGACCCAGACGGCTTCGCTCATGGCTTCTCTCCTGGTCGCGGGGGTGGACCAAGCATCTTTGCCATCTGAGAGGAGCTTACAAGCACTGAACGCGCGGCGAAGCGGCGGCATGACATCCGCAACGGCCTTGCCGCCTTTCGCGCGCCCCCCGCCATCGCCCAACTCCGAACAACCAACCCGTATTCACCACTACCAAGCCCATGGTTGTGCAGCCAAGCGACAAATTCGTAATTCTACGCAATTTTTAGGCTTGACAGCGGCACCACCCCACGTCCCACGAACCGCCGGCTCAGGCGCAGCGCGCGAGCAAGGACAGGTTGTCGTTGGCCGCCCGCGCGGCCGCCGCCAGGAAGCCGTCGTCTGCGTCGAGCCAGCCGGTGCGCTCGCGGAAGAAGTCGCCGTCGTCGTCGAAGTAGACGCGGGTGTCGGCGTCGTCGAAATCGATGGTCTCGATGCCGTCGCCGTCGAGGTCGAGCACCAGCGGGTCCTTGCCCGCGGCCCAGGCCATGGACTTGGCGATGCGCAGCAGCGCCGCCTGGAGGTTGGTGATCTCGTCGACGAGGCCCAGCACCTTGCCGAGCGCGCCCAGCCCGCCGGGCAGCGGCAGGATCTGGAGGATGGCGAGGAACGGGTTGGCGTTCTTGAACACCATGCCGAGATCGCCGAGCGTGCCGCCCTTCTGCGCGATGTCGTTGATCGTCGCGTTGAGGATGGCCACGCCCCAGGCGGAGGCCGCCTCGTCGTAGTCGACGATGCGCATGGCGCCGCGGATGCCGACCTCGGTCGCGTTGCCGTCCTCGTCGACGCCCGCCGCGGTGCCGAACTCGAAATTGCCGAACAGCGACGCCAGGCCGTCGAACATGTTGACGACGTAGAGATCGTCGCCCTTCTTGATGTAGTTGATGAAGACGAGGATGTTGTCGAAGTAGAGCGGGCTCTTCGCCAGCGCCAGCCCCGGCGCCGACGACCACAGCGCCCCGCCCACCGCCGCGGAGACGAGGAAGGGGATGTTGTTCGTGCCGCCGACGAGCGTGAAGCCGAAGAACTTCAGCACGTCGTTGGGCTTGGCGTCCATGATGGTGGTGCTCGGCCACCACCAGAAATTGTCGGAATTCTCCTTCTCGGTCAGGCTCGTGCCGTCCGGGCTGCGCCCGTCGATCGTGTCGCCGTAGAGGATGCCGCCCTTCGACGTGTTGAAGATCCAGTCGCGGCCGTTGCCGCCGATGGTGACGGCTTTTTCGCCGCCGATGGTGACGATGAAGTCGTTGCCGGCTCCACCGTCGAGCGTGAGTACGTACTCTCGTTCCGCGATGGCGCTGTTCGGGTTCTGAGGATCGAAGGGTTCTCCCGCCTCCACGGCCTCCGGCGCGAAACCGACCAGGAAGTCGTCCCCACCATTCCCAGCGCGATCGCCCCACTTCTGCCCGACGAGCCAATCCTCCCCTTCGCTGCCCTCGACACGCGTGAGATCGAAGCCGAGCGCGGAGAAGACCGCATTGGCATAGGCTTCGGACGGGGATTCCCCGGCAGCTGCTCTGGCCTCGATCTCGTCGTAGACGCGCTCGAAGAAGGGGTCGAAAAGCTCCTTGTACGTCTTGTAGGCGGCCTCGCCGAGCTCGGCGCCGACCTTCGACCCGAACAGTCCGCCGACGACGGCGCCGAGGATCGGCGCGAGCGGCCCGCCGACGCCCTTGGTGAACGCCTGCACCGCGCCGAGGCCGAGCGCGCCTCCGATGAAGCCGCCGATCGTCTCGAAAACGTACTTGACCCAAGTCTCGTTGGCGGCGTCCTCGTCGCCCTGCTCGCGAAGGTCGGCCGCGTACGCGGCGGTGATCCCGAACGAGAGGACGTCCCCGACGATGCCGAGCTTGTCGGCGATGACCGCCGCGACACCGACGAAGCCGCCCTTCAGGACGATCGGATCGTCGATCAGCCCGGTGACCTTCTGCCAGAGGCTCGGCTGATACAGCGTCTTGATCTTGGCATCGTCGATCAGCTGCGAGCGGAAGTCGCTTTTTGCGTTCGTGCTGTAGGAGCTGAGGCGATCAGGGTCTGCCTCGATGTTCTGTCGGATCAGAATGTAATCGTCAGCCGAGAGGTGACCGTTGGCCACACGCTCGTTCAGGAACTCGAAGGTGCCCTTGTAGGGCTCGGTATGCATCCCGAGCCGATCGAGCGCGCCCGGCTTGAACGCTCCGTCGGCGAGAAGGCGGCGATAGAAGGCGCCGTCGTCGGTCAGCAGCCGGAACTTCGCACCCTGGCCGTTGGTGATCGCGTCGAGAGCTGCTTGCGCCTCCGGCATGGAGCCGGCCATGAAGCGCTTGATCGCCTCGTCGCCGCGGTCGGTGCTGGGAACTGACGAATCGAGCGTCGAAAGATCAAAGTCCGGCTTAACGACTCTCGGGCTGCTCTCGATCAGCGCTTCGACGGCTAAAAGCGTGCGTCGTCTTTCCGGCCGATCTCGGCCAAAACATCTGGTAGAATTACAACCCGACTACCTTCGCGGGTCAATTGCGCCAAGCCTTGTATTCCACCGCCCTTAAACAGGTTGATGAGGGATCCCGCATCGACAATGATCATCTTCTCAGACATTGCTTGGACCCCCGAAGCGAACCCACTGCATAACCCTAGAATCCGCACGCTGTTTCAAAAATACGTACAGAACAGGATCATCAAAATCAGCATACTTGCCATTCAATAGCCCCTGACATACGGCAAGGGATGTGCTGAAATTGCTCCGATACAAGAAGCCATGCTTCTTGCACAGCTGTTGGACGAAATCGCCCCAGCGATTGATGTCTTTTCCTTTAGGAAATTCAGTGGCTGTGATGCGTCGAACGACCGAATTCATATACCGGTCGTCGAGCATCGCTTTCGTCACGAAGAGCAGTTCCCTCACGTGCGGCGCGGGTGCTCTGCCCATCGTCGAGCGAATGATGTTGAAATCCACGAACGCCCGCACCGCGGCGGCGTCGTTCGGGTCGATCCACCCGTCGGCCATCCGGCGAAGCAACGCCGGCGGCACCGCCAGCGTAAAGGGGTGCGCCGGCGAAAGATTGCGCTCGTCGGCGAGCCCGGCGAGATAGGCGTCGATCGCCTTCTCGTCCGCCGCGGAAATGTCGCCGTGGACACCCGCTTGCGCGAGCATCGGCCCGAAGGTCGGGTGGGCTCGCACCTGCTCCGTGAACCAGAGCGTATCGTCGACGCTCGGGAATTTCCAAGCGGTGTAGGTCGTTTCCGATTGCATCGTACTCACTCCTGCCCGCCTGCATTTACGTGGCGCACCCCTCCCGACAGGATCGAGCGACGTTGGCTTCGGGGCAAGCATCGGGCGTGCAGCCCCGAGCGATCGATCGGACGCCTCACCCACTGACCGCAACTTCTCGCCAGTCTAAGCTCCCCACTGCTACCAAGCCGGCGGTTATGCCGCCAAGCAATTAATTCGTGCTTTTACCGACATTTCACGCTTGAAAGCTGCACTACCTTCGGTAGGTGCTTTCGTCGGATCACCCAGCTGCCGCGCGCAACGCGAAATCGTCGTTGGCCGCGTCCGGGAGTGGCAGCGGCGTGGCGGAGAGGGTCGGGGAGCGGCGGGTCGTCGGGTCCACCGGGGGTGCGCGGCCGTTGCCGTTCAGGTCCAGCGCCAGGAAGCCGTCGTCCGCGTCGAGCCAGCCGGTGCGCTCGCGGAAGAAATCTGCGTCGTCGTCGAAGTAGACCCGCGTGCCGGCGTCGTCGAAGTCGATCGTCTCGAGGCCGTCGCCGCGAGGTCCGGCAGCCCGACGGCGAGGGCCGCGTTATCCAGGCGACGTTGTTGTGGGACGTGCTCGACCAGATGCCACAGGCGGGCGTCTGGCCGCTCGCGCCGCCGCTCGGCAGCCCGGAGGCGTGGCCGGCGCCAGTCACCGCCGAGGGCATGCGGCTCGAGCCTGCCGACCCGGAGATCTCCTGGCGCGGCTGCGCGAGATGCTGCGCCGCGGCCGAGCGTGATCAGTCCCCCTCGGCCACGCCCGCCTTGCGCAGCCGGGCGCGGCGGGCGCGCCAGCTCGGCAGGACGATCAGGACGGCTGCGAAGACCAACAGCCCGAGCGTCATCGGCCGCTCCAGGATGAAGCTCGGCCCGCCGTAGAGCTGCATCGCCCGCGCGAAGTTGTTCTCGAGCATCGGCCCGAGGATGAAGCCGATGAGCAGCGGCGCGAGCGGGTAGTCGGCGAAGCGCAGGATCGTCGCCATGACGCCGAGCCCCACGAGCAGCAGCAGCTCGGTGGTGTTGTTCTGGCCGATATAGGCGCCCATCAGGGTGAAGAACAGGATGAACGGGATGAGGTAGGTGCGCGGCACCGCGAGCAGCTTGGCGATGTAGGGGATCAGCGGCAGGTTGAGCACGAGCAGCACGACGTTGCCGATGTACATCGACATGATCACGCCCCAGAAGATGTCCGGCTGGTCGGTCATCAGCCGCGGGCCGGGCGTGACGTTGAGCGCGATCAGCGCGCCGAGCAGGATCGCCGTCGTGCCCGATCCGGGGATGCCGAGCGTCAGCAGCGGCACGAAGGAGCCCGTGCAGGCGGCGTTGTTCGCCGCCTCCGGCGCGGCGAGGCCCTTGAGCGAGCCGTTGCCGAACTCGGCCTGGTCCGCGCCCTTGGCGATGTTGCGCTCGACCGCGTAGCCGAGGAAGGAGGCGATCGTCGCGCCAGCGCCGGGCAGGACCCCGATGAGGAATCCCTGGATCGACTGGCGCCCGATCACCGGCGCGATCTGCCGCGCCTCCGCGCGGGTGATGCGCAGGCCCTTGATCTCGCTCGAGCCGCCGCCCTCGCCACGCTTCGAGCGCTTGGGATCGAGCACGAGGTAGAGCGCCTCGGGCAGCGCGAACATGGCCATCGCCAGGGTGATGAAGCCGATGCCGGATTGCAGCTCGAGGATGCCGCCGGTGAAGCGCGTCGAGTTGAACAACGCGCCCTGGCCGACGGTGGCGATCATCAGGCCGAGCACCGTCATCGTCAGCGCCTTGGCGACCTGGCCCGTGCCGGCGAAGGCGGCGATCGCCGAGAGGCCGACCACCATCATCGCGAAATATTCCGCGGAGTGGAACAAGAGCGCCACCGAGGCCAGCATCGGCGCGAAGATCATCAGGAGCACGGCGCCGACCGTGCCGCCGACGAAGGAGGCGATCGCGGCCACCGTGAGCGCCTTGCCCGCCTCGCCGCGGCGCGCCAGCGGGAAGCCGTCGAAGCTCGTCGCGACCGTGGAGGCGACGCCCGGCGCGTTGATCAGGATGGACGAGGTCGAGCCGCCGAAGATCGCGCCGTAATAGACCGCGGCGAGCAGGATCAGCGCCGCCGACGGGTCGCCGATCGAGATCGCGATCGGGATCATGATGGCGATGATCGACATCGGCCCCAGGCCGGGGAGCATGCCGATCAGCGTGCCGATGACGCAGCCGCCCACGACCATCAGGAGGATGCGCGGCTGGAGGACGATCTGCAGGGCGTCGAGCATCGGGTCGAGCATGGCGCGCGCCTTCAGAGGAAGCCGGGGAAGGGCCGCAGGTAGATGCCGAGCACCTCCTGCACGAGGTACCAGATCACCACCGTCGCGACGAGGGCGACCGGGAGGAGCACGTGCCAGCGCCGCTCGCCGAGCAGCGCCCCGCCGACCGCCAGGAACAGGACCGTCGCGGCCACGAAGCCGACCTCGTGCAGCCCGAAGGCGTAGAGCACCATCAGCCCGACGAGCGCCAGCGCCCGCCCGAGCTCGTACTCGCCGAGCCGGCGATAGTCGATCTCGCCCTCCTTCGGCGCGCTCTCCTTCGACGTGACGAGAACGACGAGCGCGAGCGCGGCGCCGGCGACGGCGAGGATCTTCGGGAAGGAGCTCGGCCAGACGGGGTTGCGCTGCATGAACGGCGGAACCGCCTGATCCATGAGGAAGAAGGCCGTGTAGCCGTAGGCGCAGCAGATCGTCAGGAAGACGACGGCCACCCAGCGGTCGAGCGCCATGACGGTGGCTCCCGGAAGCGACGAGGACGGGGGAGGGCGGCCCGCCACCCGGCGGGCCGCCCTCGGCGGTCGGGTGCGATCAGAGGAAGCCCATGCGCTTCATCAGGTCGCCCATCTCCTTCTCCTGCGCCTCGAGGAAGGCGGTGAACTCGTCGCCGCGGTTGAAGATGTTCACCCAGCCGTTGCGGGCGCGAACCTCCTCCCACTCGGGCGTGTCGTACATCGCCTCGAGCACGTCCTGGTAGGCGGTGAGCTGCTCCTCCGGCAGGCCCGGCGCCGCGAAGAAGCCGCGCCAGTTGATGAAGGTCGAATCGATCCCCTGCTCGCGCAGCGTCGGCACGTCGGGCGCCGCCGGCACCCGCTCGGGCGCGGTCACGGCGAGAATCTTGATCTCGCCGGCCTCGGCGAGCGGCACGGCCTCCGAGAAGCCGGTGGAGAGCGCCTGGATCTCGCCCGACAGGAGCGCCGCCATCGCTTCGCCGCCCGCATCGTAGGGGATGTAGTTGACCGTCAGCGGGTCGATGCCCGCCGCCTGCATGGCGATCGCCGCGACGAGGTGGTCCATCCCTCCGGGCACCGAGCCGCCGCCGAAGGAGACGGACGCCGGGTTCGCCTCGAAGGCCTCGAGCAGCTCCGTCATGTCGTCGAGCTCGCTGTCGGCGCGCACGACGAAGGCCGCGTAGTCGCCGATCGTGCCGGCGACGGGGGTGAGATCACGGAAGGTGGTGTCGATCTCGCCGTTGAGGCCGCGGATGATCAGCGGCGTCGAGTTGACGAGGAGCGTGCCGTAGTTCGATTCGGCGTTCTCGATCAGGTAGTTCATCGCCACGCCGCTGCCGCCGCCGGACATGTTCTCGTAGGTCGCGGTGCCGACGAGGCCGGCGTTGGTCAGCGCCTCGCCGGTGCCGCGGGCCGTGCCGTCCCAGCCGCCGCCGGCGCCGCCGGGAACGATGAAGTGGATCTTGTCGATCTGCGGCGCGCTCTCCTGCGCGCTCGCACCGAGCGCGAGCGCCGCGAGCGAGACGCCGAGCGCGGCGGACAGCGCGGTGCGGCGGGTGAGAGTGATGGATGCCATGGTCGTTCTCCCGTCTTCATGTCGATTATCGTTGGCGCGGCGCGCCTTCGGCGGCCGCAGCGAAGGGGCAGGCTCGCATTCCTACCGCCGTCTTGTCCATCAATCCTGCGGTGCACCTCCTTCCCGGGGGCCCGTGTAGGTCCAGCGATAGCCCGGCGGCGTCGGGCCTTTGTTGCGCCCGCCCTGCTCCATCTGCTCCCAGGCGTGGGCGAGGCAGCCCACCGCGCGCGAGAGGCAGAACAGCCCCCGTGCCAGCGGCGGCGGGAAGCCGAGCTCGCAGAAGATCACCGCCGTCGCACCGTCGATGTTCATCGGCACCGGCTTTCCGGCGCCGCGCGCGAGATGCGCCTCGACCGCGCGGGCGATCGCCGCGAAGGCGCCCTCCACCACGCCTGCCGCGGCGGCCTCGTCGACGAGGGCGAGGAGGCGCGGCGCGCGCGGGTCGACGGGCTTGTGGAAGCGGTGGCCGAAGCCGGGCACGTAGCGGCTCGTCTCGGCGCGGAAGTGATCGACGACGGCCGGCGCGGCGTCGGGTCCGCCCGCTGCGCGGATCGCGCCGTAGAGCGCCGCCGCCTGCTCGCCGGCGCCGCCGTGGACGTCGTCGAGCATGTTCACCGCCGAGGCCAGCGCGCCGTTGAGGCCGAGGCCGCAGGTCACGGCCATGCGTGCCGTGGCGATCGAGGGCGCCTGCGGGCCGTGGTCGACGGCCGCCACGAGGGCCGCCTCGAGCAGCCGCGCCTGCGCCTCGCTCGGGAGGTCGCCCCGCAGCATCAGCCAGATCATCTGGGGGAAGGTGGCGGCCCCGATCAGGCCCTCGATCGGCCGGCCGCGGATGGCGATGCGGCCGGGCTCCATGTCGATGATGGCGGTCGACCACCAGTCGGCGACGTCGTTGCGCACTTCGCTCATGCCGCACCCTCCCGCGCCAGCCGCTCGATCTCGTCGGGTCCGTAGCCCAGCTCGCCGAGGATCGCCTCCCTGTGCTCGCCGAGCCGCGGTGGCGGCGCCTCGACCGACGGCGTCTCCCCGTCGATCCGCACCGCCGTGCGCATCAGCCGGATGTCGCGCCCGACGCCCGGCGGGTCGGCGAAGCTGCCGAGCAGCCCGCGCGCCGCCACCAGCGGATGGGCGAGGATCTCCGGCACGGTGAACACCGCCCCCGCGGGCACGCCGAGCCCGTTCAGCTCGCGTGCCCAGTCCCGCGCCGGGCGCGTCGCGAGGACGCGCTCGAGCTCGTCCTTGAGCGCGGCGCGGTTGGCCTTGCGGTCCTCGCGGGTGCGGAAGCGCGGGTCGTCGAGCAGGTCCTCGCGGCCGAGATGGCGGGCCAGCGCGCGCCACTGCGCGTCCTTGTTCGCGGCGATGTTGAGCGGCGCGTCCGCGGCCTGGAACGTCCCGGACGGCGCCGAGGTGACGTTCTCGTTGCCGACCGGCGCCGGCGCGACACCCGCGACGAGCCAGTTCGAGACGACCCAGCCCATGGAGGCGAGGACGCTCTCCACCATGGAGACGTCGAGGAAGGCGCCGCGCGGCTTCGCCTGGAGCGCGGCGGCGACCGCGAAGGCCGCCGTGAGCCCGCCGATCGTGTCCGCCACGGGGAAGCCGACGCGCAAGGGGGCGCTCTCGGCATCGCCCGTGATCGACATCACGCCGGCGACGCCCTGGACGATCTGGTCGTAGGCCGGCCGGTCGGTCCACGGCCCGTCCTGGCCGAAGCCGGAGATGGCGCAGTAGACGAGGTGCGGGTTCACCGCCTTCAGGGCCTCGTAGCCGACGCCGAGCCGGTCCATCACGCCCGGGCGGAAGTTCTCGACGAGCACGTCCGCGCCCGCCACCAGCCGGCGCAGCACCTCGCGGCCGGCCTCCTGCTTGAGGTCGACCGCGATCGAGCGCTTGCCGGCGTTCTGCGCCAGGAAGGACACCCCCATCAGCGCGGCGTTGAGCGTCGGGTCGGCCCCGAGCTGGCGCGCGAGGTCGCCGGTGCCCGGCGCCTCGACCTTGATCACGTCGGCGCCGAGATGGGCGAGCTGATGGCAGCAGAACGGCCCGGCCAGCACGTTGGTCAGGTCGAGAACGCGGATGCCTGCGAGCGGCTTCATGCCGTCTTCCTCCCTGCCTCCACGCTAGACGCGGCGCCCGCGATGCCACAAGACGTCACGGCCGGCATTCCGCCAGGCGGAACGGAGGGCGCGATGCGCGAGGAGCGGGTGGAAAGCGTCGAGCGGGCGCTGTCGATCCTCGAGGCCTTCGGCTCGGAGCGCCGGGCGATGAGCCTCGCGCGGCTCGCCGAGGAGACCGGCCTGCCCAAGCCGACGATCCTGCGCCTGTCCGCTTCGCTGATCCGCTTCGGCCACCTGCGCCGGGACGGCGACGGCACGTTCCGGCTCGGTCCGTCGCTGTGGCGGCTCGGCACGCTCTACCGGCGCACCTTCGGCATGGGGGACGCCGTGCGCCCCGTGCTGCGCGCCCTCGTCGCCGAGACGGGGGAGAGCGCGTCCTACTACGTGCGCGAGGGCGACGAGCGCATCTGCCTCTATCGCGAGCTCTCCCCGCGCGGCGGCGGGCAGCGGCTCGACGAGGGCCAGCGGCTGACGCTCGGCCCGGGCGCCTCGTCCTGGGTTCTGCTGAGCTGGGCCGAGCCGCACGCGCGCCACGGGCTCGACCGCGTGCGGGTCTCCCGCGGCGAGCGCAATCCGGGCCTCGTCGCAGTGGCGACGCCGGTGCTCGCGGAGGATGGCCGGCTGCTGGGTGCGCTCACGCTGTCGGGCCCGCGGGAGCGGATGGACGAGACGGCGCAGGCCCGCGCGGCGGCGCTGCTGCCGGAGGCGGCGGCGCGGATCCGGATGGGATAGGGGAGACGGCGGCGCGTGCGGCCCGCCAGGCGCTGGGGCTCGCGCCGGTGACGCGCAGGAACTCGCGGTTGAAGTTCGACTTCGTGCCGAAGCCGCTCTCCAGCATCGCCCGGGTGACGTCCGCGCCGTCCGTGAGCAGCGCGCAGGCGCGCGCGACGCGATGGCCGTTGACGAAGCGCGAGACGTTCTCGCCGCGCACCCGGTTGACGGCGCCCGACAGCGCCTTCGCCGGCACGCCGAGCCGGCGGGCGAGGCGTGCGAGCGTGAGGTCCGGGTCGAGATGCGGCGCGTCGCGCGCCATCAGCGCCTCGAGCCGCGCGACGAGGGCGGCGTCCTGCTCCTCCTCCCGCGGACCGCGCGACGGGGGAGGGGCCTCGCGCGCCGCCGGCTCCGCTTCGCCCGGGGCCGGGCGCAGGTCGCGCGACAGGGCGAGCCCGCCGATGGCGACGAGCGCCAGCGCCGTGAAGACACTGATGATCGGGTCGCGCCAGGCGCCGGCGAGCAGCACCTGGTCCGCCGCGATCAGCGCGTCGCTCGCCGCCGAGCCGAGAAGCAGGACGCCGATCGTGCGCCAGGTGAGCCGTGGGACCTCGCCGCTCTCGAGCCGTGTGCCCGGGAGCGCGGCGCCGGGGCGCGCGGCGCGGAGGAGGGCGAGCCCGTAGCCGGCGAAGGTCGCCACGACCACGACGTCGACGGCCGCCGGCGCCAGCACCACGCTCGCCGCGGCGAGCAGCGGAACCGCGCCGTGCGCCGCGTCCCGCGGGCCGAGCGGGCGCAGCGCGGCGGCGACGAAGGCGAGCCAGGCGAGGGGCGGCAGGAGGGTCGCCGTCATCGGCTGGAGCGGGCGCAGGGAGGCGGCGCCGTAGTGCTGGACGAGGGCGACGAGCGTGCCCTGCGCCGCGCCGGCGGCGATGAGCGCGAGGAGGAGCGGCGTGCCCTCGCCGCGCGCGAGCGCCCGCACCAGCAGGAAGAGAAGCACCAGCGAGGCGACGAGGGGGACGGGCAGGACGAGCATCGGGGCGGCGGAACTCCGGACGGACGCGCCACCCTAGACCGAGAACCGGTTCGCGGACGACCTCGAACCGGTTCTCGGACGCGCCCGTCCGCGCTCCGCGGCATGCCGGAAGGGTCACGAACACACCTTCGGAGCTTCGCCCCATGCCCCTTCCCACTATGCCCCTTCCCACCATGCGCCTCGCCGCCGCCGTCGCGCTCCTCGCCCTCGGCACCACCGCCGCCGCCCAGCCCGTCGGAACCTCGCCCTTCACCGCCCCCGCCGCCCACCACGGCGCGCCGCTCGTCGGCGACGTGTTCTATCCGGCGGGCGCCGGTGGCAGGCGCGCCCGCGTCGCCGAGAACGCCGTCTTCGTCGGCCTCGATGCGCGCGTGGGCGGCGCGCCGGCGGACGGCCGGCACCCCGTGATCCTGCTCTCCCACGGGATCGGCGGGCACGTGCGCTCGCTCGCCTGGCTCGCGGCGGGGCTGGCCGAGCGCGGCGCCATCGTCGTGGGCGTGAACCATCCGGGCAGCACCTTCGGCGACTTCGAGCACGCGCGCGCCCTCGATCATTGGACCCGCGCTCAGGACCTCTCCGCCACGCTCGACGCGCTCCTGGCGCACCCGACCTTCGGGCCGCATGCCGATCCCGCCCGGATCTATGCGGCGGGCTTCTCGTTCGGCGGCTTCACCGCGCTGTCCATCGGCGGGCTGCGCGGCGACCTCGGCGCCTACACCGCCTTCTGCGGGAGCGCCGCGCCACACGTCGCCCATTGCCGCGAGCTGCGCGCCGCCGGCGTCGACCTCTCCGCCCGCGAGGCGGCGCTGTGGGACGCGTCGTACCGGGACCCGCGCGTCGTCGGCGTCGCCGCCATCGATCCGGGCCTCCACGCCGGGCTCGGCCCAGCGCACGCGGCGGACCTCGTCGAGACGATGGTGCTGGTCGGGCTGGGGGAGGCGGGCGACCGGCTGATCGCGACCGATTTCACCGCCGGAGGCTCGGGTTTCGCCGGCGCCGTGCCGCAGGCCGACGTCGTGGTGCTCGCGCCGGCGAACCATTTCACGGCGCTCCCGGTCTGCACGCCGGAGGGCGCCGCGCTCCTCGCCGAGGAGGGCGACGACGCGGTCTGCACCGACCCGCCCGGCACCGACCGCGCCGCCGTCCACGACGCCATCGTCGCGGCGATCGCGGACGGCTTCGGCCTCGTGCCGGAGGGCCGTGTCATGCCGTGAGCGGGTCCCTCCCGCCGCACCCCTGCGGCGGGAGCCCTGGACGAAGCGGCGCCGCTCCTCCATGTGAGGCGACGAGACGCATCCCCCGAACCTCCCCCGGGAGACCCCATGAGACCCGCCGCGCATGCCCACCCGGCGCCGCCGCCCTTCGGCGCGGACGACGCCGTCATCCGTGTCGAGGGGCTGGAGAAGACCTACGCCTCCGGCTTCACGGCGCTGAGGAACGTCGACCTCGCCATCCGCCGCGGCGAGATCTTCGCGCTCCTGGGCGAGAACGGCGCCGGCAAGTCGACGCTCATCGGGGCGATCTGCGGCCTCGTGCGCCCGAGCGCGGGTCGCATCCTCGTCGACGGCCACGACGCAGTGGCCGACTACCGGGTCGCCCGCACCAAGATCGGCCTCGTGCCGCAGGAGCTCCACGTCGATTCGTTCGAGCGGGTGATGGATACGGTCGCCTTCTCCCGCGGACTGTTCGGCAAGCCGCGCGACGCCGCCTTCGTCGAGGGTGTCCTGCGCGACCTCTCGCTCTGGGACAAGCGCGACGCGAAGATCATCGCGCTCTCGGGCGGCATGAAGCGGCGCCTGCTCATCGCCAAGGCGCTCGCCCACGAGCCCGACATCCTGTTCCTCGACGAGCCGACGGCCGGCGTGGACGTGGAGCTGCGCCGGGACATGTGGCGGATGGTGCACCGCCTGCGCGAGCGCGGCGTCACCATCATCCTGACGACGCACTACATCGAGGAGGCCGAGGAGATGGCCGACCGCGTGGGCGTCATCCACAAGGGCGAGATCCTGCTCGTCGAGGAGAAGACCGCGCTGATGCGCAAGCTCGGCCGTCGCGAGCTCGTGCTGCACCTGCGCGAGCCGATCGCGGCGATTCCCGAGGCCGTCGCCCGGCCGGCGCTCTCCCTCGACGGGGAGGGCCGCACGCTCACCTACGTGTTCGACAGCCAGAGCGAGGACACCGGCATCGCCGACCTGCTGCGCCGCCTGGCCGAGGCCGGCATCGAGGTGCGCGACCTCGCCACCTCCGAGAGCTCGCTCGAGGAGATCTTCGTCTCGCTCGTGAAGGGGCGCCCGTCATGAACCTCAACGGCATCCGCGCCATCTACATGTTCGAGATGAACCGCTTCCGGCGCACGATCATGCAGAGCGTCGCCGCGCCCGTGCTCTCGACCTCGCTCTACTTCATCGTCTTCGGCTCGGCCATCGGCTCGCGCATCGACACGGTGGAGGGCATCGCCTACGGCGCCTTCATCGTGCCGGGGCTGATCATGCTCACCGTGATCACCGAGAGCCTGACGAACGCGTCCTTCGGCATCTACCTGCCGAAGTTCCAGGGCACGATCTACGAGCTCCTGTCCGCGCCCGTCTCGGCGGTCGAGACCGTGATCGGCTACGTCGGCGCGGCGGCGACGAAGTCCGTGCTGATCGGCTGCCTGATCCTGGCGACCGCGCGCATCTTCGTCGACTACACGATCCTCCACCCGCTCTGGACGGCGGCCTTCCTGGTGCTGACCTGCACGGCCTTCAGCCTGTTCGGCTTCATCATCGGGATCTGGGCGGACTCGTTCCAGCGCCTGCAGCTGATCCCGCTGATGGTGGTGACCCCGCTCGCCTTCCTGGGCGGCACGTTCTACTCGATCACGATGCTCCCCGAGCCCTGGGACACGGTCGCGCTGTTCAATCCGGTGCTGTATCTCGTCAGCGGCTTCCGCTGGAGCTTCTACGGCGTCGCCGACGTGGCGCCCGCGGTGAGCCTCGCCATGACCTTCGTGTTCATGCTCGTCTGCCTCGCCGTCGTGGCCTGGATCTTCAGGACGGGATGGCGGCTGAAGAGCTGAGCGGCCGCCGGCGGGAGAGCGCGGCCGCCGCTCTCCCCGCGGCGTACCCCCACCCGACCGCCGTGAGAAGCCCGTTTCCCGAGAGGTAGCCGGACGCCTTCGAGCCGGAAATGCCGCAGGCGGCCCCGCCGGCGGCGTGGAGATTGGGCAGGGGCGTGCCGGCGGGGTCGAGCACGCGGGCGTTCGCATCGACCACGAGCCCGCCCTGGGTGTGGAAGAGCGCGCCCGTCACGCGCACCGCACGGTACGGCGGAACGAGCGGCGGGACGCCCGCGAAATCGCGGCCGAAGGCGTCGGCGGCGCCCTGCGCCTTCAGGCGCTCCACCTCGGACAGCGTCCCGGCGAGCGCGTCGGCGGGGAGGCCGAGGCGCGCGGCGAGCGTCGCCGCATCGGGCGCCTCGATCACGGCGCCCTGCGCCTCGGCCTGCCGGAAGTCCTCGAACTGGCGGGCGATCCCGGCGATCCGGGCGTCGAAGATCGAGTAGGCGATGCCGCCGGGCTGCGCGATCACGCCGGCCGCCGCCTCGGAATAGCCGTGGCTCTCGTCGGCGAAGCGGCGGCCCTCGGCGTTGACCTGGACACCCCCCTCCATGAGGCACGCCCAGGTGATCAGGATGCCGTGCGGATGCGCCACCGAGCCGTGGCCCTGGTGGCCGGAAAGGTGGCGCGTCGCGGCGCCGAGCGCCTCGCCCCAGAGCACGGCGTCGCCCTGGTTGCCGGGATGGCCGAAATAGAGGGCGTCGCGCATCTGCGGGATGTGCCTGCCGACGAGCTCCCGGTTGCCGCCGTAGCCGTTGCAGGCCAGCACGAGCGCCCCGCAGCCGATGCGCTCGCACGACCCGTCGGGCCGGGCGATCTCGACGCCCGTGACCCGGCGATCGCCTGTCGCGAAGAGGGTCGTGGCGTGCGCGCCGGTGAGGATCGCGACGTCGGCCGCCTCGGCGGCCTCCCGCAGCCGATCGACCAGCTCCTCGCCGGAGCGGCTCGGCAGGCCGTGCATGCGCAAGGCGGAATGGCCGGGATAGCGGAAGTCGTCGACGAGGGAGACATCGAGCCCATGCGCATCCGCGAGCCATTCCAGCACGGGCGCGGAGAGGGACGCGAGCCGCGCGACGTCCGCGGGATCGGGCTCGTGCTCCGCCTTGGCGAGAATGTCGCGCGCGAAGCGCTCCGGGTCGTCCTCGACGCCCGCCGCTGCCTGCCAGCGGGTGCCGGCGGCGGGGATGAGCCCGGCCGAGAGCGCGGTCGAGCCGCGCGGCAGCGGGTCGCGCTCGAGCACCACGACGTCGGCGCCGTCACCCCGTGCGGCGAGCGCCGCGACGAGCCCCGCGGCGCCGGCACCGACCACGAGGACGGGGGCCTCGGCGTCGTAGTCCGGGGTCTCGAAGCGGACGGTGCTCATCGCGCGATCTCCGCCAGCGCGTCCGCGATCGTGGCGAGGCGCGCCACCGGGGCGAGGGCGGCGAGCGCCGTATCGTGCACCTCCTGCGAGAAGGCCGCGCAGCCGTCGGTCAGCACCGTCGCGTCGATGTCGCGCACGTGGGCGTCGCGCACGGTCGACGCCACGCCGCCATTGGTGACGATGCCGCAGACCAGCAGCCGGTCGATGTCGAGCTTGCGCAGCACCCAGTCGAGGCGGGTCATGTAGAAGGCGGAATAGGCCACCTTCTCGATCACCACGTCGGCCGGCTGGAGGGTGTCGACCAGCGTGTGGCCCCAGGAGCCGGGGAGGAAGTCCCCGCGCCGCAGGAACGGCCGCATGGCCATGAGATGCGGCGACACGATCGGCTCGCCCCCGCGGCCGGGCTGGAGCGTGAACTGCGCCGAGATCACGAGCCCGCCCGCCGCGCGCATCGCCTCGGCCAGCGGCTTCACGCGATCGGGGAGGGCGGCGATCGCCGCCGAGGTCTGCCCGCCGCGGGCATAGGCGCCGTCGGGGTGGAGGAAGTCGTTCTGGAGGTCGACGATCAGGAGGGCGGTGCGGGTGGGATCGATCGGCGTCATTGCGCCCTCTCCACGATCAGGTTGCCGAAGTCGTCGACCCGCGCCACGAGACCGGGATCGACGACGGTGGTGGCGTCGGGCTGCTCGAGGATGGCGGGCCCGGGGATCACCGCGCCGACGGGAAGGTCGAGGCGGGCATAGATCGCGGTCTCGTGGAACGCGCCCTCGAAGAAGACCGGGCGCGTGCCGCGGGCTGCGGTGTCGAGGCGCGCGTCCGCCGCGGGGGCGAGCGCCTTCAGGTCGAAGGCCGGGCGCCTGCCGATGGCGGCCGTGCGCATGGAGACGATCTTCACCGGAATGCCCGGCAGCAGCCGGCTGAACGCAGCGCCGTAGGCCGCCTCGAAGGCCGCGCGCACGATGTCCGCCGTCACCGGTCGGCCGTCGAGGCCGGTGCCGGCCGGGAGCCGCGCGGCGACCGTGTGGGTCTGCCCGAGATAGTGCATGTCGAATTCCGTGACGATCTCGATCCCCTCGGTGGCGAGACCCGCGCGGGCGACGACGGCGCGGGCCTCTCGCGCGGCCGCGGCGAGGCGCTCCTGCAGGGCGGCCTCGTCGAGACCGTCGAGCATCAGGTTGAGGGTGAGCACCTGATCGTGGCGGATGTCGGCGATGATGCAGCCCAGAGCCGAGGTGACGCCCGGATACCGCGGCACGAGCGCCGATTTCAGCCCGACGTCGCGGATCAGCGCCCCGGCATGAAGCGCGCCGCCGCCGCCGAAGGGCACCGCCGCGAAGGTCGCCGGGTCGTGCCCGCGCTCGATCGAGACGAGCCGGATGGCGCCCGCCATCTTGGCGTTGGCGACCTTCACGATCGCCTCCGCCGCGTCCATGGGCGAGAGCCCGAGCGGCGCGCCGATGGTGCGGGCGATGGCCGCCGTCGCGGCCTCGACGTCGAGGCGTGCGAGCTTGCCGCCGATCGGGCGCTCGGCATTGATGCGGCCGAGCACGATGTTGGCGTCCGTGAGGGTGGGGCGCTCGTTGCCCTGGCCGTAGGCGACCGGCCCCGGGCGCGAGCCCGCGCTCTCCGGCCCGACCGTGATCAGCCCGCCGGCGTCGACCGAGGCGATGGAGCCGCCGCCGGCGCCGATCGTGGCGATCTCGATCATCGGCGTGCGGATGACGAGGCCGAAGTCGATCGTGGTCTGCGCCGCGAGCGCGGCCTCGCCGCCGGCGACCAGCGACACGTCGAACGAGGTGCCCCCGAGATCCGCCGTGATGACGTTCTCGTAGCCGGCCGCCCGGGCGATGGCGGCGGCGGCGATGACGCCGGCGGCGGGGCCAGACAGCGCGGTGCGCACGGGCAGGCGCCGGGCGGTCCCCGTCGACATCACCCCGCCGTTGGACTGGACGATGTGGAACGAGCCGGGGAAGGCGGCCGAGCCCAGCGCCTCCTCCAGCTTGGCGAGATAGGAGGCGACGACCGGCATCAGGTAGGCGTTGAGCGCCGTCGTCGAGGAGCGCTCGAACTCGCGGATCTCGGGCAGGATCTCCGACGAGGCGCAGACGTGCGGGTTCGGCCACACGGCGCGGGCGGCCTCGAGCGCCGCGCGCTCGTTCGCGGGGTTGGCGTAGGCGTTGACGAAGACGATGGCGAGCGCCTGTGCGCCCTCCGCCAGCAGCGCGCGGGCCGCAGCCGCCACCTCGGCCGGGTCGATCGCCTGCCGGACCGTGCCGTCGGCCAGCGTCCGCTCGGCGACCTCCAGCCGCATGCGCCGCTCGGCGATGGGCTCGAAGTCGCCCCACAGGCCCCAGGTGTGCTGGCGATCGCGCCGGCGCATCTCCAGCACGTCGCGGAAGCCGGCGGTGGTGATCACGCCGATCGTCGCGCCCTTGCGCTCGAGCAGCGCATTCGTGCCGACCGTGGTGCCGTGGACGATGGCGCCGAGGTCGGCGACGTCGCCGAACGCGGACAGTCCGTCCAGGAAGCCCGACGCTTCGTCGCCGCGGTTCGAGGGCACCTTCGCGGTGCGGAACGTGCCGGTCGCCTCGTCGAAACAGGCGAGATCGGTGAAGGTCCCGCCGACGTCGACGCCGACCAGGGTGCGGGAGGCGGTCATGTGCGTGTTCCTCGAACAGGTGGTGCGCCCGTCATCGTCCGACCTCCCGCAGCCGAGCGGTCTCCGCCGCATCCACCACGCCGTCGACGTCCACCGCCACGCCGTACGCCGCCCGCGCGGCCTCCCGGCCGACGAGCCCGTTGGCGACGTCGCGCGCCACTGCGGACGGCGCACGCCGGAACGGGTCGCCCCAGCCGCCGCCGCCGGGGCTCTCGAGACGGACGCGTCCGCCCGGCTCGATGCGCACGCCGGTCACCTTGGAGACGAAGGGCGGCTCGCGCGGGCCGTCCGCCGTGTCCCAGGTGAACCGGTTGGTAGCGGCCGGCGCGCCGCCGGCGACGCCCGCGGGCGGGTACTTGCCGCGCTCGCCGAGCAGCGACACCTCCGCGCCGTCCTCGGCCAGGGCCTCGACCTCGTAGACCGCACCGACGCCGCCGCGATGCTCGCCCGGCCCTGCCGAGTCGGGCCGCAGCGCCCATTGCGTGAACATCACCGGATAGGACGCCTCCAGGATCTCGGCGGGGGGCATCGTCGCCGTCGAGATCGGGTTGTTGGCGTGGTTGAGCCCGTCGCTCTGCGGGTTGCCGCCGAGGCCGCCGCCGAAGAAGGTGAACATCACCCAGCGCTTTCCGTCCGGGCGGTGGCCCGAGAGCGAGAGCGCGTTGATGGTCCCGAACGGCCCCGCCGTCGCCCGCGCCGGATCGGCCTCGGCGAGCGCGCCGAAGACGACGCCGATCATGCGCAGGATCGTCTCCGTGTAGCCGGCGACGGGGCGGGGCGCCGAGACGCCGAGGAAGGTCGTCTCGGGGATGTCGAAGGCGATCGGCCGCAGGCAGCCGGCATTGGCCGGCACCTCGGTGAAGACGTGCTTCAGGGCGACGTAGCAGGCGGCGACGGCGGTCGAGCGGGCGATGTTCACCGGGCCCCGGCAGGGTGGCGACGAACGGGAGAAGTCGAGCCGCATCTCGTCGCCGGCGATGGTCACCGCGAGCGCGATGGTCAGCCGCTCGTCCGTGATGCCGTCGTTGTCGAGGTAGTCCTCGTAGGCGTAGGTCCCGTCCGGCAGCGAGCGGATCGCCTCGCGCATCAGCGCTTCCGCGCGTGCCGAGAAGGCCTCGAAGGCCGCCTCGATCGTCGCCTCGCCGTATTCGTCGACGAGCGCGTGGAGGCGCCGCTCGCCGAGGTCGAGGGCGTTGAGCTGGCCGTTGAGGTCGCCCCAGTTCGAGTCCGGCACGCGGGAGTTGGCGCGCAGGATGGCGACGATGTCGTCCTGCAGCACGCCCGCCCGGAACAGCCGCACCGGCGGGATCAGCACGCCCTCCTGGAAGCACTCGACCGCGCGCGGATTGTAGCCGCCGGGCACGTTGCCGCCGATGTCGAGCCAGTGGCCCACGGAGGCGAGCCAGCAGAACAGCGCGCCGTCGCGGAAGATGGGCCGCACCAGCCGGAAGTCGTTGAGATGCGTGCCGCCGGCGTACGGATCGTTGAACAGGAAGACGTCGCCGGGGGCGAGGTCGCGCGAGCGCGCGACGTGGTCGATCACGGCGCGCACGGCGAAGGCCATGGCGCCGACGAAGATGGGCAGGCCCTTCGCCCCCTGCACCAGCGTGTCCCCGGTGTCGCGGTGGTAGAGCCCGTGGCAGGCGTCGCGCGCCTCGGCGATGATCGGGTTGAAGGCCGAGCGGTAGAGCGTCGCGTCCATCTCGTCGGCGATCTGCGACAGCCGCCCCTCGAGCACGGCGAAGGTGACGGGGTCGAGGCTGCTCACGCGTCGCCCCCCGAGCCCGTCCCGCCGGCCTCGTAGCGCGCCCCGCGGGCCAGCATCTCCGGCGTCCCGATGAGCGCGTTGAGCTCGTCGAAGCTGAACATGCGGTCGGCGAACGGAGACGAGGCGCCGTGGGCGGCGAGGGTCCGGTAGAACTCCTGCGCCGTGCGGGCGAGCACGCGCACGATCGCGCCGGGGAAGATCACGAGCTTGAACCCGAGCCGCTGCAGCGCGTCCGCCTCGGTGAGCGGCGTATGGCCGCCCTCGACCATGTTCGCCATGAGGGGCGCGACGCCGCCGAGCGCCGAGACGATGCCGGCGAGCTGGGCCTCGCTGCGCGGCGCCTCCACGAAGAGCACGTCCGCGCCCGCCTCGGCGTACAGATGCGCCCGCTCGATCGCGGGCTCGAAGCCCTCGACCGCGACCGCGTCCGTGCGGGCGATGATCAGCGTGTCCTCGCTGGCGCGGGCGTCCACGGCGGCCTTGATCTTGCCCGCCATCTCGGTCGCCGAGATCACGCCCTTGTCGGCGAGGTGCCCGCAGCGCTTGGGGAAGGTCTGGTCCTCGAGCTGGAGAGCGCTCGCCCCCGCCCGCTCGAAGACGCGCACGGTCCGCTGCACGTTGAGCGCGTTGCCGTAGCCGGTGTCGGCATCGACCACGAGGCTGGCGTCGACCCGGTCACGGATGAGCGCGAGCTGGTCGGCGACCTCGCTCATCGAGACGAGGCCGATGTCGGGGCGGCCCAGGCGCGTGTAGGCCTGCGCCGCGCCGGAGAGGTAGAGGGCCGAGAAGCCGGCCTCGACCGCGATGAGCGCCGTCAGCGCGTCGTAGACCCCGGGCGCGACGGTGATGGCGTCCGCGTTCAGGCGGTCCTTGAGCGTCGTGGGATTTCCCATTCTCTTCTCCGTCAACGCGCGATCAGCGCGTAGATGTCGTTCAGGCCCGTCGCTGCTTCCAGCCGGCCCAGCGTGGCGAGGAGCAAGCCTGCCGATCGCGCGCCCCAGACGGGCGTCGCGAGCTCCAGGAATTTCTCGGCGATCTCGCCCTCGTCGTAGGGATCCTCGGTGTCGCCGCGGTTCGTGAAGGTCGTCTCCTCGACGGTGCGGCCGCCGGAGAGGTCGATCCGGACGCGTGCCGCACGCTCCGCCGGCAGCCGGGCCGTCAGCGCCTCGTCCTCGCGCACGACGACGCGCCGCGCGAGCGCGAGGACCCGCTCGTCCGCCCGTGCGGCGTCGCGGAAGGCGTCGACCGTGGCCGCGCCGTGGACGAGCGTCGTGGCGATCGAGAAGGGCAGCGAGAACTTCGCCGCGAGCATGTTGTGCGGCTGCGGGCTCGCGAGCTGCGCGGCCCAGACGTAGGTGTCCACCTCGATCCGCTCGATCGCGTCGGGCGCGACGCGCTCGCGGGCGGTGATCCGGGCCAGCGCGTCGAGGGCGGCGTGATTGTAGCGGCAGCAGGCGTGGCGCTTGAAGTAGTTGCGCGCGATCTCCCAGCGTGTGCCGAGCTCGGCCGTCATCTCCTGCGGCCGCCAGTCGTCCGCGGCCACGGTGCCGTAGACGGTGCCCACCCCGTCCGCCTCACCGGTGAACCCGGCGCAGACCAGGTCCCAGACGGTGAGCCCGATCTGGTTGGAGAAGCCGGCGAAGCTGTTGCGCACCGTGCCGCCCTCGAGCATCGTGCGCCGGCTCGTGGTCAGCCCCAGCGAGGAGGCGACGCTCATCGCCTCGACGATCTGGGCCGCGGACGCGCCGTGGAGCTTCGCCACGGCGACGGCCGCCCCCACCGTGCCCCAGGTGCCGTGGGGGTGCATGCTGACCCGCAGCTTCGAGGCGATGCCGATGCGGGCGCCCACCTCGTAGCCGAGCGCGATCGCCGTGATGAGGTCGCGGCCCGTCGCGCCCGCTCGCTGCGCGGCGATCAGCGCGGCCGGCACGACGTGGATGCCCGGATGGCCGCGGGCGTACTGGTTGCCCTCGTCGAGCTCGAGCGTCGTCCCCGCCGTGCCGTTGAACAGGGCCGCGGCCGCCGCCGACCCGCGCAGCCGCGCGCCGATGAGCGGGTGCGGGCCGACGCCGACGGTGGCCAGGAGGCGCTCGGCGAGCGCCTTCGTCTCGGGCTCCTGCGCGCCCGCCGCGATCGCGGCGATGCAGTCCGCCACGACGAGGCGCGTGCGCGAGACCACCTCGCCCGGCAGGTCCTCCCAGGCCAGGCTCTCCGCGAAACGGCCCCAGTCCAGCGCCCAGCCGGGCGTCGCGGGGCGGGCCGGCACGGGTTCGGCGACGATGCGCATCGGGAACTCCATCCTCACATGCCCAGGTAGGTTTTTTCGAGCGCGGGATCGGCCGCGAGGTCGCGCGCCGCGCCGGCCATGGTGACGGCCCCGTTCTCGAGCACGTAGGCCCTGTCGGCCAGCTCGAGGGACTGCACCACGTTCTGCTCGACGAGCATGACCGCGAGCCCCCCTTTCGCGATCGTCGCGACGAGGCGGAACAGCTCGTCGACGAGGAGCGGCGAGAGGCCGAGGGACGGCTCGTCGAGGATGAGGAGCTTCGGCTCGCCCATCAGGCCGCGGCCGATGGCGAGCATCTGCTGCTCGCCGCCCGACAGCGTGCCCGCGGATTGCGCCGCGCGCTCGCGCAGCCGCGGGAACGTCTCGAAGACCCGCTCGAGGTTCTTCGCGCGGGACGAGCGGGCCCGGGCATAGCTGCCGAGCTCCAGGTTCTCGCGGACCGAGAGGTTGGGGAAGATCCGGCGGCCCTCGGGGACGTGGATCAGCCCGCGCCGGACGATCTGGGGCGCCGCGAGGCCGTCGATCCGCTCGCCGTCGAACGCGATCGTGCCGGCGGTCGCGCGCACGAGGCCCGAGATCGTGGCGTTGAGCGTGGTCTTGCCGACCCCGTTGGCGCCGAGCACGGCCACCACCTCGCCGGGACCGACGTCGAGCGAGATGCCGCGCAGGACGGAGATGCCGCCGTAGCCGGAGACGAGATCACGCACGCTGAGCATGGCCGTCCTCCGTCTCGTCCGCGGGCGTCACGGGCGTCGATTTCCCCTGGAGGCGCTGCGCCGCGCCGTGCCCGAGATAGGCCTCGACCACGTGCGGGTCGCGGGCGATCCGGGCCGGCGGGCCCTGCGCGATCATGCGTCCCTGCGCGAGCACGTAGATGTCGTCGCACAGGCTCATCACCGCCTGCATCACGTGCTCGACGATGAGGATGGTGACGCCCCGCTCGCGGATGGCGCGGATCACCGGGATCATGTCGCGGATCTCGGACGGGTTGAGGCCGGCGAGCACCTCGTCGAGGAGGAGGAGCCGCGGGCCCGTGGCGAGCGCGCGGGCGAGCTCGAGGCGCTTGCGGCCGGCGACCGTCAGCGCACGGGCCGGCTGGTCGAGCATGCCGCCGAGCCCCACCTGGTCGGCGACGCGCCGGGCCAGCGCCAGCGCGTCGGCGCGCGCGGCGTGGCGCAGGAAGGCGCCGACCGCGATGTTCTCGACGACGGAGAGCGTGGCGAAGGGCTGGACGATCTGGAACGTGCGCGCGATGCCGATCCGCGCCCGCTCGTGGGCGGGCAGGGCGGTGACGTCGCGGTCGTCGTAGACGATCCGGCCGGTCGTCGCCGGCTCGAAGCCGGAGATCACGGTGAAGAGCGTCGTCTTGCCGGCGCCGTTGGGGCCGATCAGGCCGGTGATGGATCCCGGCGCCACGGCGAGCGAGGCGTCGTCCACGGCGACGAGGCCGCCGAAGCGCTTGGTGACGTGCTCGACGCGCAGGAGGCTCGTCGGGAGGCCTGTCGGGTGGCTCGTCTGGAGGCTCATGCCGCGGGCTCCTCGCGTGCCGGGAGCGGGGCGGCGTTCGCCGTCGATTTCGCCGTCGATCCGGCGAGGCGCCGTCGCAGCCGGCCGAGCACGCCCATGATCCCGTCCGGCGTGAAGGCGACGACCAGGATGAGCACGACGCCGAAGACGACGAGGTCGATGCCGGGGATCTCGCCGGTGAACATCTTCGAGCCTTCGGAGAGCCCGTGCAGCGCGAGCGCCCCCACGAGCGGGCCGAACACGGTGCCGAGCCCGCCCACGATGGGTGCGAGCAGCGCCTCGATGGAGATCCACGGCCCGTAGGCGATCAGGGCGTCGAGATAGAGGAAGTACTGCGCGTAGAGCCCGCCCGCGGCCGCCGTGATCGCGCCCGAGATCGCGATGGCCTTCAGCTTCACCGCGAGCGCGTCGACGCCGAGGGCGCGGGCGGCCGCCTCGTTCTCGCGCACGGCGACGAGCTGCGCGCCGAAGCGGGCGCGCTCGATGGCGCGCACGAGCACGAGCACGGCCCCCACGAGCGCGAGCGCGACCCAGTAGTAGGCGGCGCGGCTCTCGAACTGGAAGTTCCAGGCGGAGACCTCGAGCGGGATCAGGATCCCCGCCGCGCCGCCGGTGAAGCCCGCGGAATTGGCGAGGATGCGCAGCACTTCCGCGAAGGCGAGCGTCACGAGGGCGAAATACGAGCCCCTCAGTCCCGAGCGGAAGGAGAGATAGCCGATGACGAAGCCGACGAGCGCACCGAGCCCGATGCCGACGAGGAAGGCGACATAGGCGTTGAGCCCGAGGTTCACCTGGAGGATCGCCGCCGCGTAGGCGCCCGTGCCGAAGAAGGCGGCGTGCCCGAAGGAGAACTGGCCTCCGTAGCCCGCCAGCAGATTCCAGCCCTGCGCCGCGAGCGCGATGATCAGGGTGAAGACGAGGAAGTTGAGCACCGTGTTCGAGGACACGAACAGCGGCACGAGCGCGAGCAGCGCGACGACGAGGAGGATCGGGGCGAAGCCCGTGGCGAGGTCGCGCGCGTTCATGCCTTGGCTCCGAACAGGCCGGTCGGGCGGAACAGGAGCACGAGGATGAAGATCAGGAAGATGCCGATCTGGCCCAGGCTCTCGCCGAGATAGAGGCCCGACAGGCTCTCCACGACGCCGATGAACAGGCCGCCGAGGAGCGCGCCGGGAATCGAGCCCATGCCGCCGAGCACCACGATGGTGAAGGCCACGAGCACGAAGGCGCCGCCGACCCGCGGGTTGACGTAGAAGGTCGGCATCAGCAGGCAGGCCGCGATGGCGACGCAGGCCGCCCCGAGCCCGAAAGTGACCGCGTAGACGTGGCGCACGTCGATGCCGACCAGCGCCGCGCCGGTCTTTTCCTTGGCGACCGCACGGATCGCTTTGCCGGTGTCGGTGCGCGCCAGCGCGAGCCAGAGCAGGCCCGCCACGGCGATCGAGCCGAAGAAGGCGATCACGCGGGGCGTCGACAGGAACAGGTCGCCCACCTCGATCACGGAGAACCCGTAGGGCGTGTCGACGCTGCGCGTGTCGGAGCGGAAGATGCCCAAGAGCGCGTTCTCGATGATGATCGCGAGCCCCAGCGTGACGAGCAGGATGTTGACGTCCTCCCCATGGCTCGCCGGCCCGATGACGAGGCGCTGGACCGCATAGCCGACGGCGAAGAACAGCGGCGTCAGCACCAGGATCGCGAGGTAGGGATCGAGCCCCAGCGCCTGGTGCAGCACGAGGACGCCGAACATCGCCGCCGTCAGCGTGGCGCCGTGCGCGAAGTTGATGATGTGCAGGACGCCGTAGACGAGCGTCAGCCCGAGCGCGATCAGCGCGTAGACCGCGCCGGTCATCAGGCCGTTGATCGTGGCGGTGAGGACGATGTCGGGCGAGAACATGCGGGAATGCGGCCTCGTTCACGAGACGGCGGTCCTCGCCCCGGGCCGAAGGAAGCCCGGGGCGAGCGCGGGATCAGGTCGCTCGTGCGATTACGTCACCGGGAACACCGGCTCGGCGTCCGCGAAGTCCTCGGGGAAGATCACCTTGATGTCGCCGCCCTGCACCTGCGTGTTCACCGGCGCGGCGCCCTGGTTCTGGCCGTCGACGAACACCGTCGGGCCGTAGGGCATCACGTGGCCTTCGTAGGTGGAGGCCGCGAGCGCGTCGCGGATCGCGGTGCGCTCCGTGGAGCCGGCCCGCGCGATGGCGTCGGCGAGGAGCTTCACGTTCGAGTAGTTGAGCGGGATGTTGTAGGTCCACACGTTCCCGTCGGAGCGGACCCGCTCGAGCAGCGCCTGGGACTCCTGCTTGCGCGGATCGTGCCAGTGATTGCAGTCCATCACGTTCTCGGCGGCGTCGGGGAATTCCTGCACGAAGCGGAAGTTCGAGGCCGCGCCGTTGAGGACGGCGTAGATGCCCTTCGGGCGGATGCGCTGCTGCTGCATGGTGCGGGCGAGCAGCACGAACTCGCCGTAATAGCTCGACGGGATGACGATGTCGGGGTTCGCCGCGCGGATCTGGAGCGCGATGTTCGACATGTCGCGCGCGGGCGTCGGATGGGCGAGCGTCTGCAGCACCTCGAAGCCGCGCTTCGGCAGCTCGTTCTGCAGGAGCTGGGCGAGGCCGGAGCCGAACAGCCCGTCCTCGTGGACGAGAACGACGGTCTTGGCCGGGTTGCCGGCGGCCTCGTTGATCTTGACGAGGTTCTCCAGCGCCTGCTGCGTCACCTTGCCGAAGCCGGGGCCGAAGCGGAACGTGTTGGTGAGCCCGCGCGAGACGATCTGGTCGGAGACCCCGACGTCGACGAGGTAGGGCAGGTCGTAGCGGGAGGCCGCCTGGGAGGAGGCGAGGCAGATCGGCGAGGCGAAGCCGCCGACGATCGCGACGACGCCCTCGGCCTGCATCTTCTCGACTTCCGCCGTGCCGCCTTCGGGCGTCGAGCGGGCGTCGCCGAAGACCGGCTCGATCGGCTGCCCGTTCACGCCGCCGGCGGCGTTGATCATCTCGATGGCGAGCTCGGCGCCGATGCGGCCCTGCTGGCCGTCGAAGGCGAGGGCGCCGGTCATCGGCTGGAGGATGCCGACCTTGATCGGCGCGGACTGGGCGCGCAGGTAGGCCGGCGCGCCGATCAGGGCGGCGGTCGCCGCCGCGCCCTGGAGCAGCGTGCGACGGGTGATCGATGGATTGGTGTGGCTCACGGCTGAAGTCTCCTCGATGCGGGGCTCAACGGTCCGTTCCCGAGCCGTCTTCTGGGGACGGCTTCGTCGTGGTGGCGATCGGGCTCCAGCGGCGTGCGCCGTCCCGGCCGGTGCGCGTCATCTCCATCTGGAACGCGTAGCGATCCGGCCGATAGAGGGCGTGCAGGTGCTCCACCCCCCGCCCGTCCTCGTCGAAGACCGTGCGGGTGAGGGAGAGGAGTGCCGAGCCGACCTCGACGTCCAGCGCCTGCGCCGTCTCCGGACCCGCGAGGGCCGCGGCGATGGTCTGGCTGGCGCGGGCGCAGACGACGCCGGAGCGCTCGAGCAGCGCGAGCAGGGGCGTCGTGGCGAGATCGGCCTCGGAATAGGTGACGCCGATCCGCTCGGGGACCCACGTCGTGAGGTACGAGAACGGTGCGCCGTCGATCAGGCGGATGCGCAGGGAGCGCTGGGCGCGCTCGTCGGCGTCGAGCCGCAGCGCGTCCGCGATCGGCGCCGCCGGCGTCTCGTAGGCGAAGGAGATCAGGCGCACCGAGGTGGCGCGGCCCATCTCGACGAGGTGCGCCAGCATGTTGGAGAAGTCCGCGACGATCGCGGGCCCGCCGCCGCGGCCGGTGACGAACGTCCCGGCGCCCGGCTGGCGGCGGATCAGCCCGTCGCGCTCAAGGCCGTCGAGCGCCCGGCGCACGGTGACGCGCGACACGCCGTGCACGTGCGAGAGCTCGGGCTCGCTCGGCAGCCGGGAGCCGGCGGGCACGGCGCCGCCGACGATGCGATCGCGCAGGACGAGGTACAGCCGCTGCGTCTTCGACGGCTCCACCCGTGCCCGTGTCTCCGCCCCCGCCTCCATCGCGATCCACCTTCCGGAGCGCTCGCGGCTTTCTTCGCGACGCGCTTTGCGCTATGTATCAGACAGCTTGCTGGTGAGACTATAAGACAAGAGTAGCGCGTCAAGCGCCATCTTCGAGGAACCGCCCGATGCCGTATCCGCGCTCCGCCCCGCGCACGCTGTTCGAGAAGGTGTGGGACCAGCACGTCGTCGCGTCCCGCGACGACGGGCCCGACCTGCTGTTCATCGACCGCCATCTGGTCCACGAGGGCTCCCACCACGCCTTCGCCAAGCTGCGCGAGAAGGGTCTTCCCGTGGCGCGGCCGGACCTCACCTTCGGCGTCGCGGATCACTACGTGCCCACCCGCAACCGATCCGGCGGGCTCGCGGACGCGGGCGTGCGGCGCATGGTGGACCAGCTCTCCGAGAACGCCCGTGCGCACGGCATCCGCCTCTTCGGTCTCGACGACCCGCGCCAGGGCATCGTCCACGTGGTCGGGCCCGAGCAGGGGCTCACCCTGCCGGGCCTCACCATCGTGTGCGGGGACAGCCACACCTCCACCCACGGCGCGTTCGGCGCGATGGCCTTCGGCATCGGCGCCTCCGACGTCGCCCACGTGCTCGCGACCCAGACGCTCTGGCAGAAGCGGCCCCGGCGCATGCGCATCGCCTTCGAGGGCGAGCTGATGCCCGGCGTCGGGGCGAAGGACATGGCGCTTTCCTGGATCGCGCGGCTCGGGGCCGACGGCGCGCGCGGGCATGCGATCGAGTATGCCGGCTCGGCCGTGCGCGCGCTCTCGATGGAAGGCCGGCTCACGCTGTGCAACCTCTCCATCGAGGGCGGCGGGCGGCTGGGCATGATCGCGCCCGACGAGACCACGATCCGCTACCTGGAGGGCCGGCCCTTCGCGCCGACGGGCGACCTCTTCGCCCGCGCGGCGGAAGACTGGCTCGCGCTGGCGAGCGACGGGTCCGCGGCCTTCGACCGCGAGATCGTGCTCGCGGCGGGCGAGATCGCGCCCGTCGTCACCTGGGGCACGAGCCCCGAGGACGCGCTCCCGATCACCGGGGAGACCCCGGACCCCGGCCGGATGGCCGACGAGGGCCGTGCCGCGCACGCCCGCGAGGCGCTCGCCTACATGGGCCTCGTGCCGGGGCGGCCGCTCACCGAGATCGCGGTCGATCGCGTGTTCATCGGCTCGTGCACCAACAGCCGCATCGAGGACCTGCGGGCCGCCGCCGCCGTCCTCGCCGGCCGCAAGGCTCGTGTGCCGGGGCTGGTGTCGCCCGGCTCCTCCCTCGTCAAGCGCCAGGCGGAGGAGGAGGGGCTCGACCGGATCTTCGTCGAGGCCGGGCTCGAATGGGTCGAATCGGGCTGCTCGATGTGCGTGGGCATGAACGGCGACATCGTCGCGCCCGGCGAGCGCTGCGCCTCGACCACGAACCGCAACTTCAAGGGCCGCCAGGGGCCCGGGGCCCGCACGCACCTGATGTCGCCGGCGATGGTGGCCGCGGCGGCGATCGAGGGCCGGCTCGCCGACGCGCGGCCCTATCTCGAGGGGAGGATCTGAGGATGGAGCCGTTCCGCCGTCTCGAGGCGATCGCCTGCCCGTTGCCGCTCGCCTCGGTCGACACCGACCAGATCATCCCGGCGCGGTTCATGAAGACGCCGCGATCCGAGGGCTACGGTCGCTTCCTCCTCCACGACCTGCGCCACGACGCCGAGGGACGCCCGACCGGTGCGCTCTCCCTCGACGACCCGACGCGGGCGGGTGCGCGCATCCTGGTCGCGCGGCGCAACTTCGGCGCCGGCTCCTCGCGCGAGGCGGCGGTGTACGCGCTGGTGGACTACGGCATCCGCTGCGTGATCGCGCCGAGCTTCGGCGACATCTTCGCGGCGAACGCGGCCAACAACGGCCTGCTTCCCGCCGCCGTCGCCGAGGAGGACGCGGAACGGCTGCTCCTGGCGCTCGAAAGCGGGCTCGCCGGGCTCGTGGTGGATCTCGAGGCCGAGCGGATCGAGGGAGCGGGCGAGGCGATCGCCTTCTCGGTCGACCCGGTGGTGCGCACGAAGCTCCTCAACGGCTGGGACGATCTCGACCTGACGCTCAGCCGGGCGGACGCGATCGCGGCCTTCACCGCGGCCGACGCCGAGCGTCGGCCCTGGGCGCGCCCGCGCGGGTGAGGCGCGCCGTCAGCCGGTGGGCAGCCTGTCGCGCATGTCCTCGGGCAGCGCGGCGCGGATGGCGTCGAGGAAGGGGCCGAGCCGGCCCGGCTCGATCGGCCCGATGTGCTTGTAGCGAACGATGCCTTCGCGATCGACGACGAAGGTCTCCGGCACGCCGTAGACGCCCCAGTCGATGGCCGATCGGCCGCTCGCGTCGACGCCCACGCGGTCGTAGGGGTTGCCGAGCGCGCCGAGGAAGCGCCGGGCGTTCTCGGGCGCGTCCTTGTAGTTGATGCCGACGATCGTGAGGTAGGGCAGCTCCGAAAGCTCCATCAGCACCGGGTGCTCGATCCGGCACGGGCCGCACCAGGAGGCCCAGACGTTGACGATCGTCACCGGCCGCTCCGGCGTGCCGGCGAGATCGGCGGTCGAGAAGCCGGGTATCGGGGCCCCGGCCTCCGAGAGGCCCTCCAGCGGCGGCAGGCTCACCTGCGGCGCCGGACGGCCGATCAGGACCGACGGCACGCGCGAGGGGTCGCCGAAGAGCCCGACCAGGAACACCAGCGCGAGCCCGGCGAAGATCAGGACCGGCAGCAGGAACAGGACGCGGATCCGGGTCCGCGGGGCGGGGTCGCTCGTCGGGTCGCCGGGCTCGAAGTGCGGGCGCTCGTCCATGCTCATGCGCTCTCGGTGGCGGCGGGGCGGGGCCGGTCGGCGGGCGCTCCCGACGATCCCGCGGCGCGCTCGCCGCCGCGGCGGCGGCCGCGGGCGACGCCGCGCGCCTCGAGCTCGGCGAGCGCCCGCTTCTGGGCGCGCTGGTCGAGGACCATGCGCACGATCAGCCCGCCGACGACGAGGACCGTCGCGAGGTAGCTCGCGAGGATGAAGGGGGTGTGCGGATCGCCCATCGCCGACTCCTCAGGCCGCCAGCCGGCGCTCGTCGAGGCGCTCGGCCTCGAGGATCGAGAGCGTGCGCACGCGCCGGCGGTAGACCTCCGTGCGCATGGCGTACATGTGCATGGTGAGCGCGAGGAAGGTGACGCCGAGCGCCATGACGAGGAGCGGGTAGAGCATCGTCGGGTAGATCGTCGGCCCGTCCATGCGGAAGACGCTCGCCGGCTGATGGAGCGTATTCCACCAGTCGACGGAGAACTTCACGATCGGCAGGTTGAGCGCCCCGACCAGCGTGAGGATCGCCACCGCCCGCGCGGCGCGGGAGGGGTCCTCGATGGTGCGCCAGAGCGCGATGATGCCGGCATAGACCAGGAAGAGCACCAGCACGGAGGTCAGCCGCGCGTCCCACACCCAGTAGGTGCCCCACATCGGCTTGCCCCAGAGCGCCCCCGTGATCAGGCACACGAGCGTGAAGGCGGCCCCGATCGGAGCCGCCGCCTTCTGCGACACGTCCGCCAGCGGATGGCGCCAGACCAGCGTGCCGATCGCGGAGGCGCTCATCATCGCGTAGAGGAAGAGCGCCAGCCACGCGGCCGGGACGTGGATGTACATGATCCGGATGGTCTCGCCCTGCTGGTAGTCCGCCGGCGCGACGAACCAGGCCATCCACAGGCCGATGCCGAGCGTCGCGACGGTGAGCCCGGCGAGCCAGGGCAGCAGGGCTCCTGACCAGCGCAGGAACGTGCTCGGATTGGCGAGTTTCGTCAGCATGCGGCTCCCTCGGCACCAGCTCGATGTAGCGAGCCCGCCTTTCCCTCGCAACGGCGCCGTGGTCGCACCTCGGAACGGTTCCGGTCCGGCCGACCATGCCGCGGGGATGCGGCGGGAGCAATGCGCGCAAGAACGGACCCGTGCCGGGAGGGTTCGGGAGGGCTGGCGCTCAGAGCGGCTCGATCGTGCAGGACACGCCCTCGACGAGCGCGCGCGCGAGCCCCGCCTCGCTCGGGAAGGCGGCGAGCGTGCGCACCAGCACGAATCCCTGGCGGCCGGGCGCCACCACCCGCAGGTCGCCGAAACCGTCCGCCGGCGCGTCCGCGACCTCCTCCCGGGCGGCCTCGCGGGCGAGGAGGGCATCGAGCTGCTCGCGCGTGGCGACGACGAGCTCGAGCCGCCCGCGCACGGCGGCGCGGTCGGTCACCGCGTAGTAGGCGCCGGCGCCCCGGGCGTGCAGCGAGATCGTCTGGAACAGCCGCCCGTCGGGCGCGCTCACGCGCAGCGGCCCCTCGGCGAGATCGTAGGCGCAGGCGCCTACCGCCGTCGCCGGGTCGTGGAGCGGCAGCCAGGTCTCGGGCGGGCTCGCGTCGACGGCGCCGAAGCCCGCGTCGCGCGGCGCGGCGACGAGCACCGCCGCCTCCGACGTCGTCGTCGGCGCGAGCCGCGCGTGGGCGTCCTGGCGGGCGAGCCAGGGCAGCATCAGGATGGCGGCGATGTGCGTCATCGCCGCGAGCACGAGGCCGATCGTGGTCGCGAGCGCGAGCTTGCCCGCGTTGCGGCCGAGGCTGTCGAGGACGGCGCGGGCGCGGGGCGTCACGACAGCGCCTCCCCGGGGCACGACATCCGCACGATGCGCGGCATGGCGCCGTCGTCGAGCCAGCCGAGCGCGCCGGAGACGGGGCTGTCGTAGAGGCGCAGCACCGCCTGGAAGCGCCCGGTGCCGGGGAGCTGGAGCCAGTTCCCGGGGCGCGGGCGCGGCGCGAGGGCGATCGTCACGCCGCCGGCCTCGTCGCGCAGCATCTGCGCGGAGGCGAGCCCGGCGCGGCGCTGCGGCGTCTCCAGCAGCCGGCCGTCGAGGTCGTAGAGCGTGAAGGTCCAGGCGCGCGCCACCGGCGTCTCGCCGGCGACGACATAGCTGCAGGCGGCGTCGAGCGGCCGGCCGAGCTCGTCGGCGTCGGCGTGGAAGGCGATGCCCTCGCCCTGCGCGAGCGGCACGTCGGCCGAGCGCGCCATGATGGCGCGGGCGTACGGGTCGGAGGCCGGCGAGCCGACGCTCGGCCAGGCGACCCAGGCCTGCACGCGGCGCTCGCCGAACGGATACTCGCCCTCCAGCACGTACAGGGCGGAGCCGAGCCCGATCCCGGCACCGAGCGCCGCCGCCCAGGCGAGGAGGAGGAGGTGGTAGGCGTTCCGGGCCGCCCGGCGCAGGGCTTCGAACATGACCGCGTTCCCAAAGAGCCCCGGCGCTCAGCGCGTCACGGACTGGAAGCCGCCCGCGCCCGTCGGCTGGACGGCGAGCGCGGCCGGGCCCGGCGCGCGGCCTTCGCGGAAGCCGCGCGGCGTGCGGGCCTCCTCGAACAGCGAGCCGATGCCGGTGACGACCTCGAAGGAGCGGCGCGAGAGCGTGTTGCGCTGGAGCGCCGCGACCTGCGGGTCGATGCTCGCCGTCGTCGCCGGGCCGCCGGCAACGGCGGGGCCGTCGCCCTCCAGCCCCGGGATCGGGCGCGGCTCGACGCCGCCGTGGGCGAAGGTCATGATCTCCTTGAAGGTCATGGCCGGGAGCGAGCCGCCGGTCATGTTGTTCGTGGAGGTGAAGTCGTCGTTGCCGAACCACACGGCGGCGACGAAATTGCCGGTGTAGCCGGCGTACCAGGCGTCTCGGTAGGCGTTGGTCGTGCCGGTCTTGCCTGCCGAGCGGATGCCGTCGAGCGCGGCGCGCCGGCCCGTGCCGCGCTCCGGCACGGCGGCGAGCATGGTGTTCATGTCAGCTACGACGCCCGTGGAGAGCACGCGCTCGCGCGGCGCGTCGCGGTCGTGCGAGTAGAGCACCCGGCCGTCCGGCGTCGTCACCTCGACGGCGGGGTGGGGCCGCGCGCGCTCTCCGCCGTTGGCGAAGACGGCATAGCCCGCCGCCATGTCGAGCACCGTCATCTCGGAGGCGCCGATCGGCAGCGAGGACGTGTCCGCGAGCGGCGTCTCGACGCCCATGCGCCGGGTCGTCTCGATGATGCGCGCACGCCCGCGCTTGGCGTTGCCTTCGCCGATCTCGACCGAGAGCCGCACGGGGATCGTGTTGATCGAGCGCGCCAGCGCCGTGATCAACGGCATCGCGCCGGCGAACGAGCGATTGTAGTTGTTCGGGCACCAATTGCCGAGGCAGATCGGCCGGTCGACGACCGTCGAGTCCGGGCGATAGGGCAGGTAGGACAGGGCGGTGGCGTAGACGAAGGGCTTGAAGGACGAGCCCGGCTGGCGGCGCGCGTGCGCCGCGCGGTTGAACTGGCTCTGCCCGTAGTCGCGCCCGCCGACGATGGCGCGCACCGCCCCGTCCGGCTCCATGAGCACCGCGGCCGCCTGCCCGACGCGGTAGCGCTCCCCGTGCTGGCGCAGCGTGTCCTCGACGGCGAGCTCGGCGCGGCGCTGCATGGCCTGGTCGAGCGGCGTCTTCACCACGAGCACCCGCTGACCGTCGAAATAGCCGTCCCGGGCCATGTCGCGGACCTGCTCGAACGCCCAGTCGAGGTAGTAGTCCGGCGTCGTCTCGCGGCCGCGGTCGATCGCGCTCGCCGGGCGGCGCCGGGCGATCTGGACCTGGCCCTCCGACATGAAGCCGGCATCGACCATCGCCGTGAGGACGTCGTTGGCGCGGGCGCGCGCCGCGGGCAGGTTGACGTGGGGCGAGAAGCGCGAGGGGGCCTTGAACAGGCCCGCCAGCATCGCCGCCTCGGCGAGCGTCACCTCGCCGATCGGCTTGCCGAAGTAGAAGTCGGCGGCCGCGACGACGCCGAAATTGCCGCCGCCCATGTAGGCGCGGTCGAGGTAGAGCTTCAGGATCTCGTTCTTGGAAAGCTGGAACTCGAGCCAGAGCGCGAGGAAGGCCTCCTTGATCTTGCGATCGAGGGTGCGCTCGTTCGACAGGAACAGGTTCTTGGCGAGCTGCTGGGTGATGGTCGAGCCGCCCTGGACGACGCCGCCTTCGCGGGAGTTCGCCACCAGCGCCCGCGCGGTGCCGATCGGGTCGATGCCCCAATGCGAGAAGAAGCGCCGATCCTCGGTGGCGAGCGCCGCCTTGATGACGACCTCGGGGATCTCGTCGATGGCGACGGAATCGTCGTGGCGGATGCCGCGCCGGCCGACTTCCTGGCCGTAGCGGTCGAGGAAGGTGACGGCGAGCTCGTCGGTGCGGCGCCAATCCTCCTGCGTCTCGTAGAAGGCGGGAATGGCGAGCGCGAGCATCACGGTGGCGCCGGCGAGCCCGAGCGTCACGCCCTCCGAGGCGAGGTCGAGCACGACGCGCGCCGCGCCGCGGGCGCGGAACAGGTCCGTGAAGGCGGTGTAGCGGCGCCACAGCGTCTCCAGGTCGCGGCGCGAGTCGAACGCGGAGGCCGAAAGCCAGGCGTCGAGCGCGAGCGCAGCCCGCTTGACACGTGTCCAGACGCTGATCTTTCGATCGAAACGCACCCGCTTCCCCCGCTGCCCGCCCGGAGCGCTTAACCGAAGGTTAATCGCCCAGCTTCCTACCAGAACTCCGAGCCGGCGGCGATTCGAATCCGCCTCGAATCCGCCGCGCTCCGCAGCTTCTAACGGTTCGGCACGGTCCGGGTTCGCCCTGAATCGGCCGTCCCGCCGCCTTCCTTCCGCCCGGGGCGCGGCGCACCGGTCGCCGGTGCCCGCTTCCCGTCGCGGATGGACCCGCAAGGCCCGTGCCGGTCGCATTCGCCGCGAAACGGGCCTGCTCCGTTCGGAATTCGTTGAGGTTGACGGGCGGTGAACGCCCGCCGAGGATCGCCCCATGTCCCGCCGCGAGACGCCCACCGCCGCCGATGCACCGTTCTGGCGCACGAAGTCCCTTTCCGAGATGTCGGAGGCGGAATGGGAGAGCCTGTGCGACGGCTGCGGGCGCTGCTGCCTCGTCAAGCTCGAGGACGAGGACACCGAGGAGATCGCCTACACCGACGTCGCCTGCCGGCTGTTCGACGACGGCTCGTGCCGCTGTCGCGACTATGCGAACCGCCAGGCGGAGGTCTCCGACTGCGTCCGCCTGACGCCGGAGGCGGTCGAGGGGCTCTCCTGGCTGCCGGGCACCTGCGCCTATCGCCGCGTGGCGGAGGGCAGGGGGCTCGCCTGGTGGCACCCTCTGGTGTCCGGGGACCCGGAGACGGTTCACGCGGCCGGCGTGTCCGTGCGCGGGCGGGTGTCGGGCACGGAGGAGGAAGTGGGGCTGGCCGAGCTGGTGGAGCGGGTGGTGGGGTGGCCTTGGGGGGAGTGAGCGCCTCGGGCGCTGCGATCACCCGGGGGGCCTCCCGCTATCCTCCGCATCCTCCTCCACCGTCTCACGCGTCCCGTTCTCCTCCCCGTCCTCGTCCTCGTCCTCCCCGCTGTCCTCCCCGGGCACGCTCGTCTCCTCGCCCAGCGTCTCGCGCATCCACAGCATCTTGACGAGGACCATGATCGTCACCGCCATCGGCACGGCGAGGAAGACGCCGAGGAAGCCCCAGATCAGGCCGAAGCCGACGATGGCGAAGAGGGCGAAGGCGGGGGCGAGGCGCACCGCCGCGCGCTGGATCAGCGGCAGGAAGACGTTGCCCTCGAGCTGCTGCACCACGGTGACGACGGCGATCGTCCAGAGCACCGCGTCCATCCCCTCGTTGAAGGCGAAGACCACCGCCGGCGCCGAGCCGATGAAGGGACCGAGGAAGGGGATGAAGTTGGTCACCCCCGCGATCAGCCCGAGCGCCGCGGGGGCCGGGAGGCCGACCCACCAGAAGCCGAGCCCGGTCAGGACGCCGACGAGCGCCATCGACACGAGCTGGCCGAAGAACCACAGACGCAGCGCGTTCCCGGTCGTCAGGAGAGCGGTGTCGATGCGCTCCTGGTGCTCGTGCGGGAACAGCCGCACGAGCCCGCGCCGGTAGAGACCCGGGTCGTAGGCGAGGTAGATCGCCGCGACGACGACGATGAGCGCGTCGACGATCCCGCCCAGCACGGTGAAGCCGATGTTGGCGGCGCGGCTCATCAGCGACGAGCCGTCGCCCGCCGCCGAGGTGAAGCGTTCCTCCAGCCGCTCGACGGGATCGGGAATGTCGAAGCGCTCGCCGAGCGTGCGGATCGCCTCGGGCAGCTGCTCGACGACGTCGCGCACCTGGCCCTGCATCGTCACCCAGAAGAAGTAGCCGAAGCCGCCGATGACGGCGATGAGCAGGACGAGCCCGACGTAGAAGGCCGCATCGCCCGAGAGACCCGGGATGCGCGCCACCTGGTCGACGAAGGCGCGGATGATCACGCCGAGCAGGAGCGCGCCGAAGGCGAGCACCAGGACGTAGGCGAACTGGTAGGTCGCGAACGCGAGCGCCGCGACCAGGAGCACGATCAGGACCTTGCGCACGAACGGCGTCTCGGCCCCGGCGAAGCCGCGCGGCTGCGCGGGCCGCGCCCCCGGGCCGAAGCGTCGTGCCGGCTGCGTGCGCGTCGTGTCCTCGGCCATGGTCCCGCTCCTCCCGCGCTCGCCAACGGGAGGTGCGACGCGGTGGTTCCGGGCCGGTGCGCCGGTCAGCCGCGGCGCAGCAAGTCCTTCGCCAGCATGCAATGGACGCCCTTGTTGCCGTTGACGACCTGCGTGATCCGCAGGTCCGCGGCGAGGCTCGCGAGCATGTAGGCGTCCTCCCGCGAGATGCCGGCGCGGTCGACGACGAGGTCGATCATCTGGCGCAGCGCGATCACGACGCAATCGTCGAGATCCGGGTCGAAGGCCATGGTGATCCAGTGCGTCGGCGTCTCGGCGAGCGGCCAAGCGAGCCGCATGTCGTTGCGGGCGTGGAGCTCGAACGTGCCCACGAGCCCCGTCTCGATCGCCGTGATGCAGACCTCGCCGTCGCCCTGGGCCCCGTGCCCGTCGCCGACGGAGAAGCTGCCGCCGTCGACGAAGACGGGGAGGTAGAGCGTGGTTCCGGCGACGAGCTCCTTGTTGTCGAGGTTGCCGCCGTTGCGCCGGGGCGGCAGCGTCGACAGGGGGCCCCATTCCCGCGGCGGCGCGACGCCCATGACCCCGAAGAACGGGGCGAGCGGCAGCTCCAGCCCCCAGGAGAGGCGTGCGACGTTCCGCTCGCGGTCGAGCGGGATGTGCACGCAGCGGTGCGTCGCGAAGTCCTCGGGCAGGGCGCCGCGCTGGGGACCGAGCGCGTTGTAGCCCCAGTCGTAATGGAGGTCGATCGCCTCGATGCGCACCTCGAGCGCGCCGCCGGCCTTCAATCCGCGCACGGCGACGGGGCCGGTGCAGATGTGGCCGGGCAGCTTCGGGGAGAGCGCCGCGTGGATGGCGGAGAGCGCCGGCGGCACCTCGAACGGCGCGGGCGGCATCATCTCCGGGGCGCCCGAGACGGTGGAGATCGTCACCCGGTCGCCGCTGTCGACCACGAGGCGCGGCGGGAGGGCGCCGTCGAAATAGCCCCAGTGGACGGTCTCGGGGGCGGCGTCGAGGCGATGGTCCGTCATGGGATCGGTCTCCGAGGGCGTATCCGGTGTTCGCGGTCATCCATAGCCGCCCGGGTGCGCCGCGTCACCACGCGGGGATGCTCACAGCCACCCCTTGCGTTTGAACCAGTAGAACGAGCCCACCGCGGAGAGGACCATGGTCGCGAGCGCCGCCGGGTAGCCGAAGGCCCAGTCGAGCTCCGGCATGTGCGCGAAGTTCATGCCGTAGATCGTGCCGACGAGCGTCGGGGGCAGGAAGAGCACCGCGGCGATGGAGAAGACCTTGATGACCCTGTTCTGGGCGAGGTTGATGAGCCCGAGCGTCGCCTCCTGGAGGTAGACGATCTCCGCCGTGAGCTGGCCCTCGTAGGCCGACAGCGAGCGCAGGTCGCGCTCGAGCTGCTTGAGGCGGTGAGGCGCCTCCTTCGACAGCCAGGCCTCGCCGCCCTGGCGCACGTAGGGAACGAGGCGGGTGAGCGAGAGGAGGCTCTCGCGCAGGACCGAGATCATCATGTTGCGCCGCCCGAGGCGCATGAGGATCTCCTGCAGGTCGGTCTCGACCTGCTTGCCCTTTCGTGGCCCGCTTTCGACGAAGAGATGGGTGGAGACCGCGTTCAGGTCGGCGGCGACCGTCTCCATCACGTCGGCCGCGCGCTCGACGATCGAATCGACCAGCGCGACGAAGACGAGGTCGCTCGTCGGGTGCGCCTCGGGCTGACGGGCCCACTTGGCCTCGAACGTGCGAAAGGGCAGGGGGTCTCCGTACCGGATCGAGACCAGGTACCTCTGCGACACGACGAACGTCACCTGCGTCCGTCCGGGGCGGCCCTCGCCGAAGCCCTCGATCATCGTGGCGGTCACGACCAGCGCGCCGTCCTCGCGATAGAGGCGCGAGCTCTCCTCGATCTCCGCCATCTCCTGGCGGGTGGGCACCTCGACGCCGATCATCCGCTCGACGGCCTCCTCCTCCCCGGGGCTCGGCTCGCACAGGTCGATCCAGACGGCGTCGGGGTGCGGCTCGGTCTCGGGCAGGCGCACGAGCGTGCCGTCGCGGGCGCCGTAGAGGGTGATCATGCGGGGGCCTCCTGCGCGGCTCGGTCGCGCGCATCGCTCGTAGCGCCGCGGGCGGGAAAGGGGAAGCCGCACGGCGGTGTCGCCTTGCGGTAACGCGGAGCCGATCGTCACGATCTCCGGAACAGCTTGCGTTCGTGCCATCAAAGGATTGCGGTCCGCGCCCTCGCCGAACCGCTCCGCCTCGGCCATGATGCGAGCCGGACCCACGCGTCCACGCGAGGAGAGCGGCCATGAGCACCGAGCACGCGGACGATCCGGTTCCCGGCGATCCCCATTCCTGTGACGCGATCGAGACCGTGATCGTTCCCCGCGCCCGCGACATCGGCTCCTTCGAGGTGCGCCGTGCGCTGCCCTCGGCGAGGAAGCAGATGGTCGGCCCCTTCATCTTCTTCGACCAGATGGGTCCCGCCGAGTTCCTGCTCGGGGCCGGCATGGACGTGCGCCCGCATCCGCACATCGGGCTCGCCACCGTCACCTACCTGTTCGACGGCGAGATCGTGCATCGCGACAGCCTCGGCACGGAGCTGCCGATCCGGCCCGGCGCGCTCAACCTGATGACGGCGGGGCGTGGCATCACGCATTCGGAGCGCACCTCGGCCGATCTGCGAACGACCGGCTCCAAGCTGTTCGGCATCCAGAGCTGGGTGGCCTTGGCCGAGCGCGACGAGGAGGGCGATCCGGGCTTCGTGCACTACGGTGCCGACGCGCTCCCGATCGTCGAGGGCGAGGGAAAGAGCGTGCGCCTCGTCGCGGGCGCCGCGCTGGGGGCGCGCTCGCCCGTCCGGACCTCGACGGAGACGATCTACGCCGACGCCGCGCTCGAGGCCGGAGCGGTCGTCCCTTTCGACACGGACTGGGAGGAGCGGGCGATCTACACCGTCTCCGGCGAGGTCGAGATCGCGGGCGACCGGTTCGGCCCCGGCCGGCTCCTCGTCTTCCGTCCCGGCGACCGGATCGCCATCCGCGCGGCGACACCCGCGCGGTTCATGATGCTCGGCGGCGAGCCGATGGACGGCCCCCGCTACATCTGGTGGAACTTCGTCTCGTCCCGGCGGGAGCGCATCGAGGAGGCGAAGAACGACTGGCGCGCGGGCCGCTTCGCCATGGTGCCCGGAGAGACGGAGTTCATCCCGCTGCCCGGGCGCTGACGCGGGAGCGAACCCGTCGTCGCCGTCGGCGTTGGCTCGAGGTCACGAAAGGAGCGAGCCATGGCCGATCGCGAGCGCACCTCCCACGGACCGCCCGAGACGACGACGCCGCTCTCGCCCGGCGACGAGGCGGCGCCGGGCACCGCCGGCGTCGGCGAGAACGTCTGCCCGGATTGCCGCGGCACCGGCCGCCTCGAGAGCCGGCCCTGCCCGACCTGCGGCGGCACCGGCGTCGTGGAGGAGGGGATCGGCGGGGCGTGAGCGGCACGAGTGGCGCGCGAGGCGGTTCCGGGCTAGGCTCAGGACTCATAACCAAAACATGACTGTTGCGGCGAGAGCGATGGCCGAGAGGAAGACTTCGGGGCAGCGGTCATATCTGGTGGCGACCCGCCGCCAATCCTTCAGACGCCCGAACATGATTTCGATACGATTGCGGCGCTTGTAGCGGCGCTTGTCGTATTTGATGGGCTTCTTTCGTGCCTTCCGGCCCGGGATGCAGGGCCTGATCCCCTTATCTTGCAGGGCTTCGCGGAACCAGTCGGCGTCATAGCCGCGGTCCCCCAGAAGC
>NZ_AUBC01000014.1 GCF_000429045.1 Salinarimonas rosea DSM 21201 | reverse complement strand
CATGTGTTAAGCCTGCCGCCAGCGTTCGCTCTGAGCCAGGATCAAACTCTCACGTTGAAGAGATGTGATCCAAAGGCTTCACTACTCAGCGAAATAGACGAGGGTCACATGTTCGACCCGCTCCTCGCGGAACGAGCCGATGTGACCTTCAGAAAAAGTCGCGAGCAGTACGCCTCTCATCTCACGATCCGACCCCGGACCCGCTCTCGCAAGGCCACGGAACCGGATCCGCAAGGACGAAAAGGCCGCCCACGCTTCTCCTTCTTCCTTCTCGACAATGTCAAAGAGCGATCCGGAACACGACGGGTGCACCGACCGGGATCGGCGTTCCACCCTACATCCTGTCCGGAGAACCCGGCGGGGCGACCCCGCCGCGGTGAGGAGCGCTATCTAGCGATCCCCCAACCCCCTGTCAACCGCGTTCGCGACGAAATTCTCGCCGTCCCGCCGAAGACCCGAAAAGCGCCACCCGGCATCCCCCGATCCCCCGCGCAATCCCCGAAAGGAATGCCCGCAAGCCGGAAAAACGCGCGACGCTTCAAAGAGCTGCCCGATCCGCCGAAACCTCCGTGAGAAGGCCTCGCCGCGTCGGGAGCCGGGGTATACGAGGCTCCGCCGGCCGGGTCAACAGCGCGCGCGAACTTTTTTCGCGTCGCAGCGGAACCGGAGGCGCAACGGCGCGAAACGCTGCAGCCGCTCGCGCGTTCCCTCCTCGACTGGTCTCACGACGGAGGAAGCCATGCCGCGCTGGTGCGTGACGTTCTACAAGACGATCTCGGACGACACCGGGCACGAGCACCGCGCGGTCCAGAAGGAGCTGACGGTGCTCGCCGAGGACCGCGACGCGGCGATCGAGGAGGCGGAGCGTCTCTACGTGCTGGCCGAGCGCTGCGACTGGCGCCTGCGCGCCGACGCCGTCGTCGCCGAGGAGGCCTGAGACGGGGCGCCGCAACCCCGCCGAGCGGTCTCACGCGAAGGTGAGGCCGCGCGCACCCTTCGTGATCGCCCGCCTCGTTCACCCGCCCTCCCGGAGGGGCTAGCCTCCCGCCCATCGCATCCGACCCGGCGGGAGTGGCCGATGCTCACCGATCGATACGGCCTGCGCCACGCCTGCGACGATCCCGCCGCGGTGGCGGCCTTCGCCGATGCCACCTTCGCCGTGGCCGCACATCGGCCCGGCGCAGCGCCGGCGCTGGCCGCGGCGCTCGCGGCGGATGCGGATCTCGTCGCGGGCCGGGCGCTCGAGGGCTTCGCATGCCTCGTCCTCGCCCGCGCCGAGCTCGACGCACCCGCCCGCCGGGCGCTCGCCCAGGCGCGGGCGGCTCTGGAACGCGCCCGCGGCGGCACGCCCGAGGAGGTCGCGCTCGTCGAGGCGCTCGCCATGGCGCTCGACGGCCGCTTCCGCGCCGCCGCCGCGCGGCTCGAGGCGTGCGGCGCCGCGCGTGACGGCCTGCTGCTGCCACTCAAGCTCGCGCAGTCCCTGCGCTTCATGGCGGGCGACCTGCCCGGGATGCTCGCGGGCGCGTCGGCGGCGCTCGCGCGCTGGGACGAGGCGGCGCCGGGCTTCGGCTTCGCGCTCGGCTGCCGCGCCTTCGCGCTGGAGGAAGCGGGACGGCTCCACGAGGCGGAGTCCGCCGGCCGGCGCGCCGTCGCGGCCGAGCCGGCGGACGCGTGGGGATTGCACGCCGTCGCGCACGTGATGGAGACTGACGGGCGCGTCGGCGAGGGCGTCGCCTGGATCGAGGCCGCACGGCCGGCCTGGAGCGGCTGCAACAACTTCGCCTTCCACGTCGCCTGGCACCTCGCGCTGTTCCATCTCGAGCGCGGCGCGCACGATGCGGTGCTCGCCCTCTACGACAGCGAGGTGCGCCCCTGCCCCAGCGACGACTTCCGCGACGTCGCCAACGCCGCCTCGCTGCTGTGGCGCCTCGCGCAGGAGGGCGTGCCCGTCGGCGATCGCTGGGAGGAGCTGCGTCGCGTCGCGCAGGCGCGCCGGTGCGACGCGACCCTCGTCTTCGCCGCGCTCCACACGCTGCTCGCGCTCCTCGGCGCCGGCGACGGGGCCGGCGCGCGGGCCTGCCTCGCCGCGCTCGAGGTGCGGGCCGAAGGCGCCGGCGAGCAGGCGGAGGTGCTGCGCCATGTCGGGCTCGACCTCGCCCGCGCGCTCGCGTCCGACGCCCCGCTGCCGCCGGCGCGGCTCGCGCGGATCGCCCGGCGGCTGCCCGCGATCGGCGGGAGCCACGCCCAGCGCGACGTCTTCCTGCGCACGCTCGCCCTGCGCGCCGCCCGGACGCCGGGCCACGACGGCCTCGACGCGGTGCTCGCCACCCGCCATCGTCTGCGGCGTCCCGACCGCTTCGCGGCGCAGGTCTCGGCCGTCCGGACCGGGGCGGCGGGGACCGGTGCGCCGCATCCGCGGGCCGAGCCGGCGCTCACGACGTGACATCGACGAACCAGGAGATCCCCATGAGACGCGTCGCCGACACCGTGGCGCTCACGCTGCACGCGCACGGCGTGCGCCACGCCTTCGGCATGCCCGGGGGCGAGGTGGTCACCCTCGTCGACGCGCTCGGCGCGGCGGGCGTGCGCTTCCTGCTCGTGCGCGGCGAGAGCGCGGGCGCCATCGCGGCGGCGGGCGTGGGCGTGCTGACGGGGACGCCCGGCGTGCTCGTGACCACGCTCGGGCCGGGCCTCGCCAACGCCGTGAACGGCATCGCCGACGCCGCGCAGGAGCGCGCGCCGCTCGTCGTCCTCACCGGCGTCGTCGACCGCGAGATCCGCGGGCGCTACACGCATCAGATCCTCGACCAGGCGGCGCTGCTGCGCCCGCTCGTGAAGGGGAGCTTCGAGATCGAGCCGGGGAGCGCGCAGGCGACCGTGCGCCGGGCGATCGCCCTCGCGACCACGGCGCCGATGGGCCCTGTCCATCTCGACCTCGCGCCGGGCATCGCCGCGCGCGCGGACCCGGCGCCGGAGGCGGCGATCGCGCCGGCGCCGACGCGCGCCCTCCCCGCCCCCGCGCGCGACGACCCGGCGCTGGCCGCCCTGCGCGAGCGCGTCGCGACGGCCGAGCGGCCGCTGATCGTGGCCGGCTTCGAGGCGGCGCGCGCCGGGGCGGCCGGCGCGCTCGTCGCCTTCGCCGAGGCCGCGGGCGCGCCGGTCGTGACGACCTACAAGGCCAAGGGCCTGATCGACGAGGCGCACCCGCTCGCGCTGGGCGCCGCCGGTCTCTCGCCCAGGGCCGACGCGGTGCTGCTGCCGCTGGCGCGCGCGGCGGATCTCGTCCTGTGCGTGGGCTACGACCCGATCGAGATGCGCCCGGGCTGGCTCGACCCGTTCGCGGAGGACGCGCACGTCGTCGAGATCGGCGAGGCGCCGGTGGATCACGGCATGCACCGGGTGGACGCGCACCTCCCGGGTCCGGTGGCGCCGGTCCTGGACGCTTTGGCGGACGGTCTCGCGCCGCGCCGCGGGGGCCGGGCGGAGGCGATCGCGTCGGCGCGGGCGGCGCTCGCCGGCGCCTTCGCCGGGCCGCAGGACGGCTTCGGCCCGCACGCGGTGTTCCGGACGCTGGCCGCGGCGCTGCCCGCGGACGCGACGGTCGGCGTCGATTCCGGCGCGCACCGCATCCTGCTCTCGCAGATGTGGAATGCGCCGCGCCCCTTCGCGCTGATCCAGTCCGCCGGCTGGTGCACGATGGGCCCGGCGATCCCGCTCGCCATGGCCGCCCGCCTCGCCCGCCCGCAGGCCCCGGCGGTCGCCGTCATCGGCGACGGCGGGCTCGAAATGGCGATGGGCGAGCTCGGCACCCTGCGCGACGAGGGGCTGCCGGTGACGGTGCTCGTCCTGCAGGACCGCTCGCTGGCGCTGATCGCGCTGAAGCAGGCCCAGGCCGGGCTCGCGCGGGCCGGCGTCGGGCTCGGAGCCACCGACTATGCCGCGGTGGCGCGGGCGTTCGGCGGGCGGGGGTGGAACGTGGGCTCGGAGGGCGCGCTGCGGGCGGCGCTGGGGGAGGCCCTGGCGGGTGAGACGTTCGGGGTAATCGCGGTGCAGGTGGGGGAGGAGGGGTATCGGGGGGCGTTCTGAGGGGGCTGTGGCGCCCACCGTCTGTCCTGCCAGCGTGAGAGACGGTGCAATCCCGAGGACGGCGAACGCATCGGTGTCGGCTGCCCCTGGCAACCGAGCCCTGCCGAAGGCGTGGGTGTCGAGCCGAGGCGAAACAATAGACCCTACTGTTGCGTGCTCGGAACACATCTTGATTACCCGAGCGGGTTTGACTACGCTTTCCGCACGACCGTGTCGACCCGTCGGACGACGCCGTCCCGCTCGTCCTCCGATCGTTCGAGGCCGAGGCTCGGAAGCCTACCGGGAGACGTCGGATGGCCGGGTTCGCATGGGTGCGGCGTCTCGCCTGGTCGTTTCCGACGGAGCCGCTGCGCGATCGAAACGTGCGCCGTCTCTGGGCAGGAACCAGCCTCGGCGCTCTCGGAGCGGAGGCATTCAACATCGCCCTGATCTGGTCGGTGGTCGAACGCGCGGGAATAGACGGCGGGTTCTACCTCGCGGCCGTGATCCTCCTCACCGCTCTCTCCGGAATTGCCGGCGGCGCGCTTCTCGATCGGGCGCCGCCTTTCCGGACGCTGGCCCTGCTGGACGCCGCGCGCGCCGTTGCGGGCGCGGCGTCCGTCTACCTCGTCTTCGTGGACGCGCCGCTCTGGACGATCATGGCGGGTGCCGCGCTCGTCGTGATGACGCGCCCCCATATCGACGCGGCGGCCTTCGGAGGCATCGCGCGGCTCGACATCGGGGAACAGGCGCGCGCCGGGGCGAACGCCCTCGTCGACAGCACCTTCCGGATGGCGCGCATCGCCGGCCCGATCGCAGCCTCCGCAGTGGCGCTCGCGGGCGGCAGCGTCACCGTTTTCGCATTCGCCGCAGCGTGTTTCGTCCTCGCATCCGTTCTGGTCGCCTCGATGGGGCAAGTCGGAGGGCAGACCGGCGATGCGAGACGCGCGAGCTTCCTGAGCGACTCGACCAGGGGCTTCGTCGTGGCGGCCCGATCTCCCCTCCTCGCCTTCACCTTCCTGTCGCAGGCCGTGAACGCCGGGGCCTGGTACCTCGGGTTCATCTTCACCACCGCCTTGATCTTCGAGGCGAGCTCCGGCGGCTCCGAGGCGAGTGGGCTGGGCGGGTTCGGCACCGCCGTCCTGTTCTATGGGCTGGGAAACGTCGCCGCCAATATCCTCACGTCCGGCATGCCGCTGCGAGACCCGGCCAAGTACATCACCGCGGGCCGGCTCGTCGCCGGCTTCGGCTATCTTCTGCTGTCCCTCGACTTCGGGGCCGCCTGGCTTTTCCTGTGCGCCGCGCTCGCTGCGTCGGGCACGCCACCCGCGGACCTCGCGTTCCTGAAGCTCATCCAGTCGCGGTACCAGTGGGGGGACGTCGCGAAGCTCTGTCGCGTGAAGATCATCGTGGAGTATCTCGGCATGCGCGTGGCGATGATCAGCGCGCCGGTTCTGCTGAGCATCCTGGCTCCACCACTGGTGGTCGGGCTCTGCGGGCTCGCTCTGCTCGCCGTCGGGACATACGGGGCGATCTACACCTGGGGAATGCGTCGCTGGCCCGAAACAGAGACTGTGACTCGCGAAGGAGCGCTTTAGCGTTCTCCCTCTACCCTCCCGCCCCCACCGTCACCGGGAACGTCACCTCCACCAGCGTCCCCTCGCCCTTGCGCGAGGAGATCGTCATCGCGCCGCGGTTGGCCTCGACCAGCGCCTTGGTGACGGGAAGCCCGAGCCCGGTGCCGCCGGAGCGGCGGGAGGTGGCCAGCTGGCGGAAGGGCTCGAGCGCCGCCTCGACCTCGGCCTCGGACATGCCGATGCCGGTGTCGCGCACGCGGAAGGCGACCTCGCCGCGGTCGGTCAGCGCCGTCGAGACGATGACCTGGCCTCCGGGATCCGTGAAGCGAACGGCGTTGGAGAGGAGGTTGAGCACGATCTGGCGCAGCGAGCGCTCGTCGACGACGACATGGGGGAGCTTGGCGAGGAGGCTCGTGCGCATGACGATGCGCTCGCGCGCGGCCTCGGGCTGCATCAGAGCGACGCAGGCGCCGACGAGCTCGTTGAGGCCCACCGCGCGGAACGAGAGGTCCATGCGCCCCGCCTCGATCTTGGCGAGGTCGAGCAGGTCGTTGATCAGGCTCAGCACGTGCTGGCCCGAGGCGTGGATGTCGGCGAGATAGTCCTTGTAGCGCTCGTTGCCGATGGCGCCGAAGCGCTCCTCGCGCATCACCTCGGCAAAACCGATGATCGCGTTCAAGGGCGTGCGCACCTCGTGCGAGATGCGGGCGAGGAAGTCGGACTTCTGCGCGCTCGCCGCCTCGGCGGCGCGCTTGGCCTCCAGCAGCTCGGTTTCCGCCTGCTTGAAGGCGGTCATGTCGCGCAGCACCGCGCAGAAGCGCGCCGGCTCCCCCCGTTCGTCCTCCCCCGTGCCGCCGTCGCTCACGCGCCCCAGCGTCATGAAGAGCGGGATGGCGCCGCCCTGGCGCACGCGCCCGAGCACCTCGCGCCCGCCGTCGAGGAGGCTCGCGACGCCGGCGCGCCCCAGGCTCGCGAGGTAGTCGAGCGCGGCGGCGTGGCTCTCGGTCTCGAACAGCGTCGTGAAGGGCTCGCCGGCGATCTCGTTCGCCTCGTACCCGAACAGCGCCTGGGCCGCGCGGTTGAGCGCGTGGATGCGCCCCTCGCCGTCGACGACGACGACGCCGTCCGTCGCCGTGTCGAGGATGGCGTCGCGCTCGGCGAGCTCGGCCTCGCGGCGCGCCGCCTCGATCTCCAGCGCGCGCACGCGATGGGCCGGGTCGCCGTCGGGCAGGCGGCGCACCACGAGGAGGCTCGCCGGACCGTCCTCGAGCTCGAGCGTGCCGAGCCGCACCTCGGCGGCGAAGCTGGCGCCGTCCCTCCCGGCGAGCGCCACCGGCGCGGGGTCGAGCGCCTCGACGCGCGCCAGCGCACCGGGCCGGCCCTTCACCAGGCCGGCGACGCCGCCGGCGGCGCGGAACGCGTCGAGATCGGCATGGCCGAGGAGATCGAGCAGATGCCGGTTGGCGTAGAGCGTCTCCTCCCCGCGATGCACGACGACGCCGAGGGGGATGCGCTCCAGCGCCGCGGAGGCCAGCGGTTCGCCGGCCGGCCGCGCCGGGCGCGGGGGGAAGGCCGCGACGGCGGAGGCCGCGGCGGCGGCGGCCGGCCGGCTCTCGGGCTCCTCGTCGCCGGCGTAGCGTGCGCCCAGCGCACGGGCGATCTCGCGGAAGGCGGAGTGCTCGCTGGGGGACAGGCGCAGGCCGGCGGCGGACGGCGCCGGCGGCCTCTGCGCCTCCTGCGGGACGTCGACGCCACCGGGCGCGCGGGGATCGACGTCGTTCGCCGGCGCGCTGGGAGCGAGGTCCTCCCGCGGCTCGGCGGCGGCGAGCGGTGCGACGGCGTCCGGCTGCACCTCGCCGAGCCGCCCCTGCGCGGGCGCGGAGAGAGAGGCGAGCGCAACTGGCGCGGCGAGCTCGGCCGTGGGCTCGTAGCGCTCGCCCGCGGCGACGGCGAAGTGCGCCTGCGGCGCGAGCGCCTCGGCGGCTGCGAGGCGCGCGGCCGGCTCGGGTTCGGCCGGGTGTCCGGGTTCGGCGACGTGCTTCGGCTCGGCGACCTGCTCGGGCTCGGCGACCTGCTCGGGCTCGGGGCTCGCGGACTCCTCGGGTTCCTGCGCCTCCGGCTCCTCGAACTCCAGCCCCTGCGCCTCCGGCCCCTGCGCCTCGCCCTCGAACCTCTCCGGCGCGTCGGCATCGACGGTGGGCGGGGCCGCCTCGGCGACCTCGCAGCCGGCGACGTCCGGCTCCGCGCCATCGAGATCCGTCGCCGGCTCCTCGACGCCCTGCGCCTGCGGTGCGGGCTCGGGACGGGCCGGGAAGAGGACGATCGCGTCGGTGCGGATCAGGCCGAAGCCGCGCATCTCGCGCCCGCCTCCGCCGCGCTCGTTCGCCGGCAGGCCGGCGAGGTCGATCTCGACGGCGGCCGGCGTCCCCGAGACGCGCCAGAGCACCGTGCGGCCGCTGAAGGTCTCGCCGCGGGCGACGAGCGCGGCGACGATCTCGCGCGGGTCGCGGGCGACGTCGTCGAGAATCTCGGCGAAGTCGCGCCCGACGATCGCGGCGCTCTCGACGCCGACCGTGTCGGCCAGCGCCGGCGACACCTCGCGCACCCGCCCCTGTGCGTCCGCACGCCAGACGAAGCGCACGACGCCGCGCCCGGCGAGCCGCGCGCGCGCCTCGGCGAGCGGATCGGGCTCGGGCTCGGGCGCGGGCTCGGGTTCCGGATCTCGCGCGGCGTCCTCCGGTGCGGCGAGGTCGGGCAGCGTGTCTTCGGGTGCGGCGCGCACGGGATCGGCGCCCGGCTCCGCCTCCGCCGAGACGGCAGGCGCGGCCTCCGCCGGCCGCGACTCGACGGCATCGGGCCCGCGCGCGACGGGCGGCGGAACCGGGAGCTTGTCGAGGAACGCCGTCAGCAGCACGGTCTCGCCGGTCTCCAGCACCAGGCGACGGCAGGCGAGCGTGGTCGGTGCGGCGAGGCGCCCGGACCGGAAGCGCAGGCGCTCGAGCCGCTCCGCGCCCTCGGGCGCGAGGCCGCCGGCCAGCGCGGCGAGGCGATCACGCGCGGCGAGATCGGGACGCACGCGCCCCTGCGCATCGACGACGAGCGCCTCGGCGAGCGCGCGCGCCTCCTCGGACGCGTGCAGGATGCGTCCCGCGTCGGCGCTCCAGACGAGAACCGGGCGCACGGCGAACGGGCTCGCGGCCCCCGCCCGCGCGACGAAGGCCACGAGCGCCTCGCGCGCCGCCTCGTCCACCCTCGCCTCTCCGCCCTCGCCCATCGCTCGGCACCCTGTCCACCGCCCCGACCCTTTCGCGAACGCGGTCGCGGGCGCATACTTAACCATCGTTTAACGCAGGTCGGCCCGCAACGCATCCCCGCCCCCGGCGGTAAGCCGGCATCAACCTTAACGTCGCGGGCCACCTGTTGATTTTGCGGCGCACAAGAGTTATGTTGCGCCGCACAACGATCCGGGCCGCCGTCGCGGCGCCGGTGCAGCCGAACGATGGAGGATCGCCATGGCGAACGAGCGTAGCACCACCTTCGAGATCCCCGCCGAGATGCGCGAGATGGCCGAGCGCAGCGTCGAGCAGGCCCGCATGGCCATGGAGGGCTTCGTCAGCGCCGCCGCGCGCGCGATGGAGAGCTTCGATGCCCCCGCCGAGCGGATGGGCATGAACCCCAAGGACATGCGCGAGAAGACGTTCGGCATGGCCGAGGCCAACCTCAAGGCGAGCTTCGAGCACGCCCAGAAGATGATCCGCGCCAAGGACCCGGCCGAGGCCATGAAGCTCCAGATGGAGTTCATGCAGGCCCAGTTCGTGCTGATGCAGGAGCAGATGCGCCAGCTCGGCGTCGACGCCGGCGCGGCGATGAAGCAGGCCGGCGACGCGGCGACCGCCGCGACCACCCAGGCCGGCAAGGCCGCGCCGACGGGCGGCCCCGCCAAGAAGGCCTGAGGACCGGCTCCGAGCCCGGGTGCACGATTCCGGCGCGCCGACCGCGCCGGGATCGTGCCGGGGCACGAGCGCGCGCAGACGAGGAGCGAGCGATGAGCGACGAGACCACGAGCAAGCCGAAGACCGCGGTCGCGGCGTCGACGAAGGCGCCTGCGCGCCGCACGACCCCGCGCGGCGCGCCCGCGAAGGCGCGCGTCCCCGAGAAGCCTCCCGTCGCCGCCGCGCCCGCCCCCGCCGCGCCGGCGCCGAAGCCGGCCCGCCGGGCCGCCGCCCCGAAGACCACGGCGCTGAAGTCCGCCGCGCTCAAGGCCGCGGCCGCGCCGCGCCCCGAGCCCGTGGCGACCGAGGCGGCGGAGATCGCGCCCCCCGCCGATCCCGCCCCCGCTCCTGTCCCTGCCCCTGCCCCTGCGGCCGCGCGCGTGCCGGCCGAGATCCCGGCTCCGTCCCTCGCGCCGCGCTCTCCCGCCGCCGCGTCGGTCTCCCCGGCCCCGACCCCGGTCGAGGACGAGACCCCGGATCCGCGCGGAGAGGCTTTCTCCGCGGTCGGCATCGCCCACATCCCGGCCGCCGAGGAGCTGGTGAAGCCCTACGGGCGCCTGCTCGAGACCGGCGCCGACGGCGCGCGGACCGCCTACACGCAGGCCCGCGAGAGCAACGAGGCGCTGGCCCAGGCCTGCTTCGAGAGCGCCACGGCCGCGTCCCGCGGGATGGCGGCGCTGAACGCGCAGGTGCTCGACCTGATGCGCGCCAACACCGACCTGACGCTGTCGCTGATGCGCTCGACGCTCACCGCGGGATCGCTGTCGGAAGCGGTGAAGCTCCAGACCTCCGGCGCCCGTCAGGCCTACGAGACCACGAGCGCCCACCTGCGCGCCATCGCCGACACCACGACGAAGCTCGTCGGAGAGGCGACCGGGCCGCTGACCCAGGCGATGACGAAGCGGTGAGGCCGGGCAGGCGAGCCGCCGCGGCGACCTTTCGCTCTCGGGCGTGACCCGCGCGCGGAACGCCGCCGGTGGGCCGCCGCCGGCATCCTACGCCGCGAGCGCCGCCGGCGGCTCCTTCGCGCCGGTCATGAACGCGACCGCATCCGACATCGACACGTCCTGCGGGCGCACCACGCACAGCCGCCGGCCCAGCCGGTGGACGTGGATGCGGTCGGCGATCTCGAAGACGTGGGGCATGTTGTGCGAGATCAGCACGATGGGCAGGCCCCGCGCGCGCACCTCCAGGATGAGGTCGAGCACGCGCCGGCTCTCCTTGACGCCGAGCGCCGCCGTCGGCTCGTCCATGATCACGACCTTGGAGCCGAAGGCGGCGGCGCGGGCCACCGCCACGCCCTGGCGCTGGCCGCCGGACAAGGTCTCCACCGCCTGGTCGATGTCCTGGATGGTCATCAGGCCGAGCTCGGAGAGCTTCTCGCGGGCGATCCTGCGCATGGCGCCGCGGTCGAGCGCGCCGAGCCATTTGCCGAGCGGGCCGCCCTTCCTGATCTCGCGGCCGAGGAACATGTTGTCGGCGATGGAGAGCGCGGGCGACAAGGCGAGCGTCTGGTAGACGGTCTCGATCCCTGCCGTGCGCGCCTCCATCGGCGAGCGGAACAGCATGGGCTCGCCCATGAGCCGCATCTCCCCGGAATCGGGCTGCACCGCGCCCGAGAGCGCCTTGATCAGCGTCGACTTGCCGGCGCCGTTGTCGCCGATGACGGCGAGGATCTCGCCGGGAAGGAGCTCGAAATCGGCGCCGTCCAGCGCGACCACGCGGCCGTAGCGCTTGGTCAGGTTGCGGGCCAGAAGCACGGGCTCGGTCATGACGCCACCTTCCTGATCCACTGGTCGATCGCCACCGCCACGATGATCAGCCAGCCGATGGCGAAGACCTGCCAGAGCACGTCCACGCCCGCGAGCCGCAGCCCCGACTGGAAGACGCCGACGATCAGCGCGCCGATCAGCGCCCCCATGATCGAGCCGCGCCCGCCGAACAGGCTGATGCCGCCGATCACCACGGCGGTGATCGATTGCAGGTTCCCTTCGTAGAAGCTCTGCGGCGAGATCGAGCCGAGCCGGCCGATGGCGGCCCAGGCGCCGATGGCGCAGACGAGGCCGGCGAGCGCGTAGACCGAGACGAGCACCCGGTCGGTGCGGATGCCGGCGAGCTCGGCCGCGTCCTTGTCGTCGCCGACCGCGTAGACGTGCCGGCCCCAGGCGGTGCGGTTGAGCAGGTACCAGAGCGTCGCGAACAGGACGAGGAGCAGGATCGAGCCGAAGGTGAACTGCGTCCCGAACAGGCCGAAACTCTGGCCGAAGACTTTCAGCGCCGGCGCCTCGGCATCGATCGCCTGCGAGCGGATCGACTGCGCGCCGGACAGCCAGAGGTTCAGCGCGAAGAAGACGTTCCAGGTGCCGAGCGTGACGATGAAGGGCGGCAGCTTCAGCCGCGTCACGAGGAGCCCGTTCAGCGTGCCGCAGGCGATGCCCACTATCAGGCCGATGGGGATCGCGATCCCCGCCGGCAGGCCGAGCTCGACGGCGAGCTGGCCCATGGCGACCGTCGTCAGCACCATGATCGCGGCGACCGAGAGATCGATGCCGGCGGTGAGGATGACGAGGCTCTGCGCCGCGGCGAGGATGCCGATCACCGTCACCTGCTGCATGATCAGCGACAGGTTGAACGGCGAGAAGAAGCGCTCGCCGGCGATGAAGCCGAAGGCGACCAGCGAGAGAGCGAGCACCACGACCGGCACCATGGTCGGGTAGGCGTGCAGGAAGGCCTGCACGCGCCCGAGCGCGGTGCGCTTGTGCCCGAAGGAGGCGGGACCCTCGGCGGTGGTCTCAGGCGGATGCATCCTCGTTCCCTCATCGTACGAGTCTCAGGCGGGTCCGCTCGCGCTGCATCGACGGATCGCCCGACCGCGACGCCCCACACCCCCGACCCCTCTCCACGAGGGAGAGGGGAGATCCGTGGCGGCCGAAATCGACGACGTCGACCGTCCGGCCGCCATGCCCGATGACAGGTGCGACGTGCTCCCCTCTCCCTCGTGGAGAGGGGCCGGGGGTGTGGGGCGTGCAGGACGATGCCGACGCCTCAGCCCCAGCAGCGCTCGAGGCCTTCTTCCGCCGTCATCGACTCGATCCCCTCCACCGGCTGGTCGGTGACGAGCTCGACGCCGGTGTTGAAGAAGTCGAGGCCCGGCGAGGGCTCGGGCAGGGTGCCGTCCTGCGCGTACTGCGCGATCGCGTCGATGCCGAGCGAGGCCATGAGCAGCGGGAACTGCATCGAGGTCGCGCCGATGACGCCCTCCTGGACGTTGCGCACCCCCGGGCAGCCGCCATCGACGGAGACCACCATCACCTCGTCCTCGCGCCCGACCGCGCGCAAGGCCTCGTAGGCGCCCGCCGCCGCGGGCTCGTTGATCGTGTAGACCACGTTGAGGTCGGGATGTGCCTGGAGCAGGCTCTCCATGGCGGTGCGCCCGCCCTCCTCGTTGCCGTTGGTCACGTCGCGGCCGACATAGCGCGGGTCGTCCTCGTCGCCGATGACGTTCGGGTCCTTCACGTCGACCCCGAAACCGGCGAGGAAGCCCTGATTGCGCAGGTAGTCCACGCTCGGCGTCATGGCGTTGAGGTCGAGCGAGACGATCTTCGCGTCCGCCGCCGCGTCCCCGAGCTGCGCCGCCGCCCAGCGGCCGATCAGCTCGCCGGCGAGACGGTTGTCGGTGGCGAAGGTGGCGTCCGCAGCGCTCGCGGGCTCGAACGGCGTGTCGAGCGCGATGACGAGGATGCCCTGCCCGCGCGCCTGCTCGACGAGCGGCACGAGGCCGGCAGAATCGGAGGGCGTGATCAGGATGCCCTTGGCGCCGGCCGCGATGCAGGACTCGATCGCCTGGATTTGGCTGTCGACGTCCCCGTCGATGCGCCCGGCATAGGATTGCAGCTCGATCCCGTTCTCGGCGGCGGCCGCCTCGGCACCCTCGCGCATCTTCACGAAGAACGGATTGGCGTCGGTCTTGGTGATCAGGCAGGCGGTGGTCTCCTGCGCCACCGCCGGAGCGGCCTGCATCAGGGCCGCGCCGGCGACACCCGCCAGCGCGAACGCGATCGTCTTGCGCATCGTCTCTCCTCCCGTCGGCGTTTCCTGTCGACCGTTCGTCGCGGCCGTGCGCCGAGTGCACACCGGCACGCATCGGCTGTCAATAACTAATTCATTATGATTTAGTTATTGACCGGTCCGCCGGGCCGGCGCATCCTGCGCGCGAGGAGAGATGCGGAACCATGCTGGCCGGCCCCTCGAGACGAGACGCCTCGACCCTGCATCGGGGCTCGAACCAGACGGGCGTCCGCGCCTACAACGAGCGGCTCGTTCTCTCGCTCCTGTGGCGAGGCGGGCCGCTGACCAAGACCGAGATCGCCCGCCTCACCGGCCTCTCGGCCCAGGCCGCCTCGGTGATCGTGCGCCATCTCGAGGCCGACGGGCTCGTGCGCCGCGGCGCGCCCCAGCGCGGCCGCGTGGGCCAGCCCTCGGTGCCGATGTCGCTCGACCCGGATGGCGCCTACGCCATCGGCGTGAAGATCGGGCGGCGCTCCACGGACGTGGTGCTGGTCGACCTCGTGGGCCGGGTGCGGGCGCGGGAGACGATCGGCTATCCCTATCCACGCCTCGCCCAGGTGACGCGCTTCATCGACGACACGACGGATGCGCTCGTCGCCCAGCTCGGCGCCCGGGCGAGCCGGCTGGCGGGGGCCGGGATCGCAATGCCCTTCGAGATCTGGAGCTGGAGCGACATCGTCGGCGCGCCGCCGGGCGTCATGGACGATTGGCGGGAGGCGGACGTGCGCCGGCATCTCGCCGCCCGGCTCGGCTGCCCGGTCGGGCTCCACAACGACGCGACCGCCGCCTGCGCGGCGGAGATGCTGTTCGGCGGCGCCGAGCGCGTGGGCGACGCCCTGACGATCTTCGTCGGCACCTTCGTCGGCGGCGGGCTCGCCCTCAACGACGGCCTCTTCGTCGGCCGCACCGGAAACGCCGCCGCCATCGGCTCGCTGCCGCTGCGCGGCCCCGACGGACGCCCGCGCCAGCTCCTCGACGAGGCCTCGCTCCTCCTGCTCGAGCGACGCCTCGAGCGGGCGGGGATCGACACCGCCGGCATCTGGCGCCCGGACGGCGACTGGGCCGCCTTCGAGCCGCACCTGACGGCCTGGATCGACCGCGCCGCGGAGGCGCTCGCCATGGCGATCGTCTCCGCCGCGGCCCTCGTCGAGATCGAGACGGCGGTGGTGGACGGCATCTTCCCGTCCGCGGTGCGTGACAGGCTGATCTCGGCCACGGCGCGGGAGGTGGCGCACCTGCCCGACACCGGCATCGCGCGCCCGACGCTGCGGCCCGGCCGCATCGGCCCCCTCGCGCGGGCGCTCGGCGCGGCAGGGCTGGCGCTGTCGGAGCGGTACCTGATCGACCAGAACACGCTGATGCGGGCGTGAAGGCGCTCAGCGCCGGAACTCCTCCCGCAGCGCCCGGTACAGCGCCCGCCAGCGCGGCAGGCGCTCGGCATAGGCGTCTCGCAGCGCCGGGTCGGGCGCCGTGACGTCGAGGATCGGCGGCGGCGTCGCGATCTCCGCCACCGAGGCGCCCGTCGCCGCGATCCTGCCGAGGCGCGCCGCGCCGACGGCCGGGCCGGCCTCGCCGCCGCTGTAGCGCGTCAGCGGCGCGTCGAGGGCGGAGGCGAGCAGGCGCGCGAGGAACGCACTGCGCGCGCCGCCGCCGATCAGCCCCGCACCCGGCACCGCGACGCCCGCGCCCGCGAGCGCGTCGCGGCCGTCCACCATCGAGAGGACGAGGCCGTCGAGCACGGCGCGCATCACCGCGCCGGGGCCGCCATCCGTGTCGAGGCCGACGAGCACGCCGCGCGCGTGCGGGTCGTCGTGCGGGGTTCGCTCGCCGGCGAGATAGGGCAGGAACAGGACGCGGCTCGGGCCGTCGGGCTCGCGCGCGGCGGCGGCGAGGGCGTCCGCGACGGAGAGGCCGAGAAGGCGCGCGGCCCAGGCGAGCACGCTCGCGCCGTTCAGCATCGCCGCCATGGCGAACCAGCGCTGCGGCACGCAATGGCAGAAGGCGTGGACGAGGGCGTCGGGCGCCGCGCGATACGCCGCGCTCGCGACGAAGATCTGCGCCGAGGTGCCGAGCGAGACGAACGCCGCGCCCTCGTCCACCGCGCCGAGGCCCACCGCCCCCGCCGCCACGTCGCCCCCGCCGCCCGCGACGATCACGCCCTCGGTGAGGCCGAGCTGCGCCGCGATCGCCGGCCTCACGACGCCCGTCGGCTCCGTGCCCTCGACGAGACGGGGCATGCGCGCGCGGTCGAGGCCGCCGGCGGCGAGCGCCGCGTCGCACCAGTCGCGGCGCGCCTGGTCGAGCCACCAGGTCCCGGCGGCGTCCGACATGTCGGTGGCGCGCTCCCCGCAGAGGCGCAGGCGCAAGTAGTCCTTCGGCAGGAGGACGGTGCGGATGCGGGCGAAGGCCTCCGGCTCGTGCCGGGCGAGCCAGGCGAGCTTCGGCGCGCCGAGGCCGGGCATCGGCTTCACGCCGACGGTCGCGGCGAGACCCGGGTGCCCGGCCGCGAGCGAAGCCGCCTCTTCGTGCGCGCGGCCGTCGTTCCACAGGATCGCCGGGCGGATCGGGCGGTCGCCGGCGTCGAGCAGCGTCGCGCCGTGCATCTGGCCGGAGAGGCCGATGGCGCGGGTCGCGGCATAGGCGTCGGGCGCCTGTGCGCGCAAAGCGGCGAGCGCGGCGACAGCGGCGTCCCACCAGGTGTCGGGATCCTGCTCCGACCAGAGCGGGCGGGGGCGCTGCGTGTCGAGGGGGATCTCGGCGCTGGCGAGGACGCGTTGCGCCTCGTCGACGAGCACGGCCTTGAGGGCGGAGGTGCCGAGGTCGAGGCCGAGGAAGGTGGGAGCGTGGTTCATCCGCGCAGAAGAGCGCGCCGCTTTCGCGTCCGCAAGCGCCGCGCCCTCGCTCAGAACAGCGAAACCACCAGCGCGATCGCGATCACCCACACCCCGATCACCAGCGCCCGGCCGCGGCCCGCCGCCGCCTCGCCGGCGCGCTCGATGGACGAGGGCGCGAGCGCGATGCCGCGCTCGGTGCCCTGCTCGAGCTGCACCAGGAGCCGCTCGGCGCGCACCGCGATGTCCGGCAGATCCTGGAGCACGCCGAAGAGCGTGCGGGCGCCGCGGCCGACGTCCTCGATCTTGCCGATGGGGCCGAGGTTGCGCTCGATCCACTCGCGCACCACCGGCTCGGCGATGGTCCACATGTCGAGATGCGGGTCGAGGCGTCGCGCGACGCCCTCGACCACGACCATGGTCTTCTGCAGCATGACGAGCTCGGTGCGCGTCTGCATCTGGAAGATGGCGGTGACCTCGAACAGCAGCGCCAGCACGCGGGCCATGGAGATCTCGTCGGCGCGCCGGTCGTGGATCGGCTCGCCGATGGCGCGGATGGCCTGGGCGAAATCGAGCACGGAATGGCGCGGGGGCACGTAGCCCGCCTCGAAATGCACCTCGGCCACGCGCACGTAGTCGCGCTGGATAAAGCCGAGCAGGATCTCGGCGAGGAACCGCCGCTCGCGGTGCCCGAGCCGGCCCATGATGCCGGTGTCCACCGCCACGAGCCGCCCGCGCGCGTCGACGAAGAGGTTGCCCGGGTGCATGTCGGCGTGGAAGAAGCCGTCGCGGATCGCCTGGCGCAGGAAGCTCTGGATGACGATGCGCGCCAGCGCCACCCGGTCGTGCCCGGCGGCGTCGATGTCCTCGGGCCGGTTGAGCTTGATGCCGTCGATCCACTCGAGGGTGAGCACCTCGCGATCGGTGAGGTCCCACTCGGGCTTGGGCACCCGAAACTCGAAATCGGTCTTGGTGTTGTCGGCGAGCTCGGAGAGGGCGGCGGCCTCGAGCCGCAGGTCCATCTCGATGACGACGGAGCGCGCCAACGTCTCCACCACCTCGACCATCTTCAGGCGGCGCGCCTCCGGGTCGTAGCCCTCGAAGACGCGCGCCGCGAAGCGCATGTCCTGCAAGTCCTGCGCGAAGCGCTGGCGAACGCCGGGCCGCACGACCTTGACCGCGACCACCTGCTCGCCGCCCTCGGGCGTCTTCATCACCGCGCGGTGGACCTGGGCGATGGAGGCGGCAGCCACCGGCTCGCCGAAATGCGAGAAGATCGCCTCGATCGGGCGCCCCAGCGCCTCCTCGACGACGCGCACCGCCTCCTCGCGCGGGAAGGGCGGCAGCCGGTCCTGCAGGCTCTCGAGGTCGCGCGCGGCCTGGAAGCCGACGATGTCGGGGCGCGTCGCCAGGAACTGGCCGAACTTCACGTAGGACGGCCCGAGCCGCACGAGCGCCGCCGAGAGGCGGCTGCGCGACGACCCCGCGTCCATGCGCTCGACGAGGCGGGCGAGCTTCAGCCCGAGCCGCGGCAGCGGCGGCAGGACGGACGGGTCGACGAGGCCGAGCGCGCCCTCGCGGGCGAGCACGAACCCGGCGCGCGCCATGCGCGCGATATGGACGGCGGCACCGATCACGAGCGCGCGCCCATCAGATCTTCCAGCCCGAATGCAGGCGCACGATGCCGCCGGTCATCGGCCGGTGCGACACGCGCCGGAAGCCCGCCTCCTCGATCATGTCGGCGAAGACGCCCGGCGTGGGGAAGCGGCGGATCGACTCGACGAGGTAGCGGTAGCTCTCCGCATCCCCGGTCACGGCCTTGCCGATGCGCGGGATGACGTTGAAGGAATAGGCGTCGTAGATCCGGTCGAAGCCCGGGATGTCGGGCATCGAGAACTCGAGGCACAGGAAGCGTCCGCCGGTCTTCAGCACGCGGTGCGCCTCGGCGAGCGCCGCCTCGATGCGCGGCACGTTGCGGATGCCGAAGGCGATCGTGTAGGCGTCGAAGCTCTTGTCGGGGAAGGGCAGGACCTCGGCGTTGCCATCGACGAAGGTGGCGCGCGAGCCGTAGCGCGCCCCCGCCCGATCGCGGCCCACCGCCAGCATCTCGGGATTGATGTCGAGGACCGTGACCCGCGCCGCCGGCCCGGCCTCGTCGAGCACGCGAAAGGCGACGTCGCCCGTGCCCCCCGCGACGTCCAGATGGGCGAAGGGGCGGGTGCGCGCCGGGCGCAGCGACACGACCATCGCGTCCTTCCAGGCCCGGTGGAGGCCCGCGGACATCAGGTCGTTCATCAGGTCGTAGCGGCGCGCCACCGAGCGGAACACGTCGTCGACGAGGCCCTGCTTCTCCTCGAGCGGGATCGTCCTCTCGCCGAAATGGGTCGTCGTCTCGTCCACCATCGCGTCCACCGTTCTCGCGCTCGCGCCCCGCGTCGCCGGGAGACATAGCGAAAGGCGCGGGCCGAGGCTATCTGATCTAGGCGCGCGGGCCGCTTTTCCCACCCGCGCGCCCCCGCGACACGCACCCGACGCCGAGACATATGCCCGAGCTTCCCGAAGTCGAGACCGTCCGCCGTGGGCTCGAGCCCGCCATGGTGGGCGCGCGGTTCACGAAGGTGGACCAGCGCCGCGCGGACCTGCGCTTTCCCTTCCCGCCGCGCTTTCCCGCACGCCTGGCAGGCGCGCGGGTCGAGGCGCTGTCGCGCCGGGCGAAGTACCTCGTCGCGGATCTCTCAACGGGCGAGAGCCTGATCATGCACCTGGGCATGACCGGCCGCTTCACCGTGGAGCACGCCCACGGGGTGATCACGCCGGGCGAGTTCCACTACGCGCCGGGCACGATGCCGCTGCACGACCACGTCGTCTTCGATTTCGACACCGGCGCGCGGGTCACCTACAACGACGTGCGCCGCTTCGGCTACATGGACCTCGTGCCCTCGACGGGGCTCGCCGCGTGCAAGCACTTCGCCGGGCTCGGCATCGAGCCTCTGGGGAACGCGTTGTCGGGCGAGACCCTGGCGGCGCTCTTCCGCGGCAAGATCGCCCCGCTCAAGGCCGCGCTCCTGGACCAGCGGCTGATCGCGGGGCTCGGCAACATCTACGTCTGCGAGGCGCTCCACCGCGCGGGGCTGCATCCGGAGGCGCCGGCGGGAATCGTCGCGACGAGGACCGGGCGCCCGCGCGCGAGCGCGCATCGGCTGGCGCAGGAGATTCGCGCGGTGCTGAACGAGGCCGTCGCCGCCGGCGGCTCGACGCTGCGCGACTTCGCCCATGCCGACGGCTCGCTCGGCTATTTCCAGCACGGATTCAAGGTCTACGACCGGGAGGGCGAGCCCTGCGCGGCGCCGGGCTGCAGCGGGATTGTGGAGCGGATCGTCCAATCGGGCCGCTCCACCTTCTACTGCGCCCGCTGCCAGCCGCGGTGAGCGCGCCAGCCGCGCGGCGTCAGCCCCCGAAACGCCGCGCCACCGCCCGGGAGAGGCGCTCGCCCTCGACGAGGTAGCCCGTGATCGCGCGCTCCGCGGCCGGCGTGCAGACGCGGTAGGTGAGCGCGAAGGCGCGGTAGCCGCGATTGTAGGCTCCGGCGAGCCGCTGGGCGCGCGTCTCGCCCTCGGCGTCGATGAGGCCCTGCATGCGCGCCGGCCACTCGGCTGCGTCCGCCGCGCCGCACAGGTCGCGCAGGAAGGCGAGCGCGCCCATCACCTCGGAGAGCCGCAGGAGCTCGGGCTCGTAGGCGGGAGCCGGTGCGGGAACCTGCTCCGCGGGCGGCGCGTCCTGCGCGCTCGAGGGAGCCGGGGCCGCGGCGAGGAGCAGCGCGGCGAGCGCCGGGGCGAAGAGGCGCCTCATCGCGTCGCCTCCGCCATGGCGATCGCCGCACGCACGATGTCCGGCAGGCCCGGCGTGGTGGGCAGGCGCTCGGCCTCCGCCGCGTCGGCCCAGCGGACGTCCAGCGCCTCGGGGCCGGTCTCCCCCTCGCCGGCGCGCCAATGCGCGGCATGGGCCTGGATGACGAAGTGCGAGGCGACCCGCCCGGCCTCGTCGCGCAGGATGATCTCGACGGGGCGGATCGGCCCGATGACGGAAGCCGCGACGCCCACCTCCTCGTGCAGCTCGCGCAAGGCGGCCTCGGCGAGCGTCTCGCCCACCTCGACGAGCCCGCCCGGCAGCGTGAAGAGCCCGCGCATCGGCTCCTTGCCGCGGGCGGCCAGCAGCACCCGCCCGTCGCGCACGACGGCGACGCTCGCGGCGAGGAAGGGTCGGGTGGGGGCGAGGCGATCGTCTGTCACGGACCGGTTTGTCGCCAATCCGGCGGCGAAGGGCAAGAGCGGGATTTCGGGCGGGATCTCGACGGGAATTTCGCGGAAGGCGCGTGCGTCGTCACCGAACCGTCGGAGACGTGCGCTAGGAACCCGGCTCGCCGTCACCCGCGTGGCCACGTGCGCCCGCCGCTGCCCGGAGCCCGCCGATGAAACGCCTGTCCGAAACGCCCCTCGTCCACCCCGACGCCGGCATCGTCGAGAGCCGGCTCGGCCGCTTCACCGAGGTCGGCGCGCGCACGCGGCTCGTCGAGAGCGTGCTCGACGACTACAGCTACATCGTCGAGGACGGTGAGGTGGCCTACACCACGATCGGCAAGTTCACCTCGATCGCCCGCGCCGTGCGCATCAACCCGGGCAACCACCCGATGGAGCGGGCGAGCCAGGCGCACTTCACCTACCGCGCCTCGGCCTACTGGCCCGACGTGGAGGAGGACGAGGCGGCGCTCTTCGCCTGGCGCCGCTCGTTCCCGGTCGCGATCGGCCACGACGTCTGGATCGGCCACGGCGCGGTGATCCTGCCCGGGCGCACCGTCGGCACGGGCGCGGTGGTGGGCGCCGGCGCGATCGTCACGAAGGACGTCGCCCCCTACACGATCGTCGTCGGAAACCCGGCGCGCCCGATGCGCCGCCGCTTCCCGGAAGCCGTCTCCGAGCGCCTCCTCGCGCTCGCCTGGTGGGACTGGGACCACGAGCGGCTGCGGCGGGCGCTCGGGGATTTCCGGAGGCTCGAGGTGGAGGCGTTCCTGGAGCGGCACGGGGGGTGAGGGTCGGGCCACCTCACCACTCCATCACCATCTCCACCCGGTCCGCCGGGAACAGCGCCCGCGTCGCCTGGATGCGCGCGCCGTGCGCATCGACGTTGACGTTCTCGAGCACGAGCAGGATGCGCCCCGGAACGAGGTCGAGGGCGGCCGCGTCGTCCCCGCCGGCGGGGCGCGCGGAGACCGTGCTGGCGAGGCGGCGGTAGTCGCCGACTCCCATCAGTGCATAGGCGCGCGTGAGCGAGCCGGTCTCGCGGAAGCGGGCGTCGAGGCCGGCGAAGCGGGGGAGCGGGAAGACGTTGGTGGCGAGCGCGATCGGCGATCCGTCGGCGGATCGCGTGGTCACGAGCTCGAGCACCGGCGCGCCTTCCGCGACCCCCAGCCGCTCCGCCATCCACGCGTCGGCCCGGCGCTCGCGGGCCGAGATCAGTTCCCCGGACGCCTGCCGCCCGGCGCCCGCGACGATCTCGGTGAAGCGGGTACGCGGGCCGATCGGGTAGGCGAGCGGGCGGGCCTCGACGAAGGTGCCGCGACCCTGCGTCGCGCGCACGAGCCCGCGCGAGGACAGCACGCCGAGCGCCCGGCGCACCGTGTGCCGGTTCACGCCGAAGCGCTCGGCGAGCTGCGTCTCGGCGGGAAGCCGGTCGCCGGGTGCGAGGCGGCCCGCGGCGACGTCGGCTTCGAGCCCGTCGACGATCTGCCGCCAGGCGGCGACGCCCTCGCCGCGGACGAGGGAGGCGGGGTCCGGCGGCGCGGCGCGATCGGAGACGGGCATGTCATCGAAACTTCATTTGACCCGGTTGAATGGTTGTCTATATCACTAGACAACACATCCCGCCAAGCCCTTCCGGAGCGGCGCATGACACCCGACGCCACATCCTCGCCGGATATCGCCGCCCGCCGTGCCGCGATGACGCTGTGCGCCCTCGCCCGGGCCGACGAGCTCGACGCGGCCCTCGCCACCCTCGGCCCGCCCGACGCCGTCGCCGACCTGCGCCGGCCGGAGACCGGGCTCGTCATGCTGCGCGGTCGCGTCGGCGGCGACGGCCGGCCCTTCAACGCCGGCGAGGCCACGGTAACGCGCGCGGCCGTGCGGCTTTCGTCGGGCGAGGCGGGCTTCGCCTGGCATCTCGGCCGCGACGCCGCCCGCGCCCGCAAGGCCGCGATCCTCGACGCGCTGTTCCAGGCCCGGCCCGACGCCGTCGAGGCGGCGCTCGCGCCGATCGGCGTGCGGGTCGCGGCAGAGCGTGCGGCGGAGGCACGCCGGGTCGCGGCGACGAAGGTGGACTTCTTCACCATGGTCCGCGGGGAGGATTGAGATGCACGCCGTCCCTGTCGCCCCCGAGGAGACCCCCGGGAACGCCGCCCCCGCGGACGCCCTCTCGCCCGGCTTCGCCGATCCCGTGCTCGACGCCCAGGCCGCGTTCCGCGCCGTGATGGAGGCCCTCGCCCGGCCCGGCACGCCGCAGCGGCTCCCGGTCGGCCTCGCGCCGCCGGCGCCGCTGTCCCCCGCGCTCGCCGCGATCGCGCTGACGCTCGCCGATCACGAGGCGCCGCTCTGGCTCGACGCCCCGCTGGCGGCGAAGCCCGCCGTGGCGGCATGGCTGCGCTTCCACACCGGCGCGCGGATCGTCGCGGACGGCCGCGAGGCCGCCTTCGCCCTCGTGTCCGATCCCGCCGCGCTGGCGCCCTTCGATCGCTTCGCGCTCGGCGAGCTCGCCTACCCCGACCGCTCGACGACCCTCGTCCTCGCCTGCGAGCGGCTCGCGACCGACCGCGGCCTCGTGCTCGAAGGCCCGGGCATCCGCGAGACCGCGCGGCTCGACGCCGCGCCCCTGCCGGACGGCTTCGTCGCCCGATGGCGAGCCAACGGCGCGCTGTTCCCCCGCGGCGTCGACGTGATCCTCACCGCCGGCGATCGCGTCGTCGGCCTGCCGCGCACCACCACGATCAGGGAGTGAGCGCACCATGTACGTCGCGGTGAAGGGCGGCGAGGCCGCCATCGACAACGCCCACGCGCTCCTCGCGGACGCCCGGCGCGGGGATCGCTCCGTGCCCGAGATCGGCACGGACCAGATCGCCGAGCAGCTCGCGCTCGCCGTCGACCGGGTCATGACCGAGGGGTCGCTCTACGATCGCGATCTCGCCGCGCTCGCGATCAAGCAGGCGCGCGGCGACCTGATCGAGGCGATCTTCCTGCTGCGCGCCTTCCGCACCACGCTCCCCCGCTTCGGCTACGCCGAGCCGGTCGACACGGGGGCCCTGCGGGTGCGCCGGCGCGTCTCGGCGACCTACAAGGACCTGCCGGGCGGCCAGGTGCTCGGCCCGACCTTCGACTACACACATCGCCTGATCGACTTCGCGCTGGCCGCCGGCGTCGAGCCCCCGCCCCCGCCGGAGGCCCCGGTCGCGGAGGAGGCCGCGCGCATGCCGCGGGTCACCGACCTGCTCGCCGGCGAGGACCTGATCGAGCGTGAGGCGCGCCCCGCGGACGACGCGCCCGTCGCCGACCTCACCCGTGCGCCGCTCGCCTTCCCCGCCGACCGCGACCTGCGCCTGCAGGCGCTGGCGCGCGGCGACGAGGGCTTCCTCCTCGCGCTCGGCTACTCGACGCAGCGCGGCTACGGCCGCAACCACCCTTTCGTCGGCGAGGTGCGCATCGGCACGGTCGAGGTCGGCTTCGTGCCCGAGGAGCTCGGCTTCGAGGTGCCCCTCGGGGAGGTCGTCGTCACCGAGTGCCAGATGGTCAACCAGTTCGTCGGATCCGCCGAGGTGCCGCCGCAGTTCACCCGCGGCTACGGCTTCGCCTTCGGGCAGAGCGAGCGCAAGGCGATGGCGATGGCCCTCGTCGACCGGGCGCTGCGGGCGGACGAGCTCGACGAGGAACGCACCAGCCCCGCGCAGGACGAGGAATTCGTCCTCGCTCACGCCGACAACGTCCAGGCCACGGGCTTCGTCGAGCACCTGAAGCTGCCGCACTACGTCGACTTCCAGGCCGAGCTCGACCTCGTGCGCCGCATGCGCGCCGAGATCGCCGAACGGCGGGAGCGCGACGCGAACAAGGAGGCCGCGGAATGAGCGCCGCCGTCGCGACCACGTCCACATCCGACTCCACGCCCGCCGCCCTCGAGACCGGCTACAACTTCGCCTATCTCGACGACCAGACCAAGCGGATGATCCGCCGCGCGATCCTCAAGGGGATCGCCATCCCCGGCTACCAGGTGCCCTTCGCCTCGCGCGAGATGCCGATGCCCTACGGCTGGGGCACGGGCGGCGTGCAGGTGACCGCCTCCGTGATCGGCCCCTCCGACGTGCTCAAGGTCATCGACCAGGGCTCGGACGACACCACGAACGCGGTCTCGATCCGCAAGTTCTTCGCACGCACGGCCGGCGTCGCCACTACGACCCGCACCCGCGCGGCGACCGTGATCCAGACCCGCCACCGCATTCCCGAGGAGCCGCTCGCCGAGGGGCAGGTGCTCGTCTACCAGGTGCCGATCCCCGAGCCGCTGCGCTTCCTCGAGCCGCGCGAGACGGAGACGCGCACGCTGCACGCGCTCGCCGAGTACGGCCTCATGCACGTGAAGCTCTACGAGGACATCGCCCGCCACGGGCACATCGCCAAGACCTACGCCTACCCGGTGGAGGTGGCCGGCCGCTACGTCATGGACCCCTCGCCGACGCCGAAGTTCGACAACCCGAAGATGGAGATGTCGCCGGCGCTCCAGCTCTTCGGCGCGGGGCGCGAGCAGCGCATCTACGCGGTGCCACCCTACACGCGGGTGCGCTCCCTCGACTTCGAGGACCATCCCTTCACCGTCCAGCGCTTCGCCGAGCCCTGCGCGCTCTGCGCGGGGACCGGCGTCTACCTCGACGAGGTGATCCTCGACGACCGGGGCGGGCGCATGTTCGTGTGCTCGGACAGCGACCATTGCGAGGAGCGCCGGGCGGCGGGGCATCGGGGGACGATGCTCGCCGACGGCACCGTCGACGGGGAGACGACCGATGCGTGAGGGCGCGCTCATCGAGGCCCGGGGCCTGACGAAGCTCTACGGCGGCCATGTCGGCTGCACCGACGTCTCCTTCGAGATCTTTCCCGGCGAGGTCCTGGCCATCGTGGGCGAATCGGGCTCCGGCAAGTCGACGCTGCTGTCGGTGCTCTCGACGGAGATGGAGCCCACGGCGGGCTCCGTCTCCTACCGCATGCGCGACGGCTCGGTGGAGAGCCTGTTCGACCTCGACGAGGCGCGCCGGCGCGTGCTGATGCGCACCGACTGGGGCTTCATCCGCCAGGACGCGCGCCAGGGCCTGCGCATGCGCGTCTCCGCCGGCGGGAACGTCGGCGAGCGGCTGATGGCGATCGGCGAGCGGCACTACGGGCGGATCCGCGCCACCGCCGAGGACTGGCTGTCGCGCGTCGAGATCGACGTCGGGCGCATCGACGACCGGCCGACCACGTTCTCGGGCGGCATGCGCCAGCGCCTGCAGATCGCCCGCAACCTCGTCACCCATCCGCGGCTCGTGCTGATGGACGAGCCGACGTCGGGCCTCGACGTCTCCGTCCAGGCCCGCCTCCTCGACCTGATCCGGGGCCTCGTCGCCGAGCTGGGGCTCGCGGTCGTCATCGTCACGCACGACCTCGCGGTGGCGCGCCTCCTGTCGCACCGGATCATGGTGATGCGCCAGGGTCGCGTCATCGAGACGGGGCTCACCGACCAGGTGCTCGACGATCCGCGCGAGCCCTACACGCAATTGCTCGTCTCGTCCGTGCTGGCGGCGTGAGGACCGACCGATGACCGATCCCCTCGTCTCCCTGGAGACCGTCTCCAAGACCTTCACCCTCCACCTGCGGGAGGGCACCCGGCTCGAGGTCGTCGCCGACGTCTCCTTCGACGTCCATCCGGGCGAATGCGTCGTGCTCGGCGGGCCGTCGGGAGCGGGCAAGTCGTCGCTGCTCAAGATGATCTACGGCAACTACCGCTGCGACGCCGGCGCGATCCGCGTGCGCGACGCCGACGGCGGGGTCGTCGACGTGGCGCGCGCGGCGCCCCGCGAGGTGATGCGGCTGCGGCGCACGACGATGGGCTACGTCAGCCAGTTCCTGCGGGTGATCCCGCGCGTCGGCGCGCGCGACGTCGTCGCGGCCGAGGGCCGCGAGGGCGGTCTCGAGCCCGATGCCGCCGACGCCCGCGCCCGCGAGCTGCTCGCGCTGTTGAACCTGCCCGAGCGCCTGTGGGAGCTGCCGCCGGCGACCTTCTCCGGCGGCGAGCAGCAGCGCGTCAACATCGCCCGCGGGCTGATCGCCCCGCGCAGCGTGCTGCTCCTCGACGAGCCGACCGCTTCGCTGGACGCCGCGAATCGCGCGGTCGTGATAGAGCTGATCCGGCAGAAGCGGGAGGCCGGCTGCGCGCTCCTCGGCATCTTCCACGACGCCGACGTCCGCGACGCGGTCGCGACCCGCGTCGTGGATGTGACACGCTTCAGGGCTAGACCCGCCGCCTGACCATTGCTTCCCGAAAGACCCGAGAGATGACATCGCAGAGCCCCGCGAGCTTCGTGCTCGAGAATGCCGAGATCGTGCTGCCCGATGCCGTGATCCGCGGCTTCGTCGCCGTGGCCGACGGGCGGATCGCCGAGGTGGGCGAGGGGCGCGCGCCCGAGCGGGGCATCGACTGCGCCGGCGAGACGCTGATCCCCGGCCTCGTCGAGCTGCACACGGACCACCTCGAGAGCCACTACGCGCCGCGCCCGAAGGTGCGCTGGCATCCGCTCGGCGCGGTGCTCGCCTACGACGCGCAGATCGTCACCTCGGGCATCACCACCGTGTTCGATTCGCTGCGCGCGGGCACCGATCTCGACGCGCCGAGCCTCGGCGGCGAGCTCTTCACCATCGCGGAAGCGCTCGACGAGGCGCGCCGGCACAAGCTCTTCCGGGCCGAGCACTACACGCACCTGCGCTGCGAGATCCCCTCGCCGGACCTGATCGAATCGGTCGAGAACTTCGCCGCCGTGTTCCCGGTCGGGCTCCTGTCGCTGATGGATCACACGCCCGGCCAGCGGCAGTTCCGGGACCTCGAGCAGTACTTCGTCTACTACGGCGGCAAGAACGCGACGAGCCGCGAGGAGACCGAGGCGCTCGTCGCGCGGCGGGTCGCGCGCAACGGCGCGATCGCCGAGAAGAACCGCCCGGCGCTGATCGCGCTGGCGCGGGCGCGCGGCATCCCGATCGCGAGCCACGACGACACGACCCGCGAGGACGTCGGCGCCTCCTGGGAGGCGGGCGTCTCGCTCGCCGAGTTCCCGACCACCGTCGAGGCGGCGCAGGCCTGCCACGACCGCGGCATCACCGTCATGATGGGCGCGCCCAACCTCATCCGCGGCGGCTCGCATTCCGGCAACGTCGCCGCCCAGACGCTGGCGCAGGAGGGCCTCCTCGACATCCTCTCCTCGGACTACGTGCCCGCGAGCCTCTTGATGGCCGCCTTCCGCCTTCCGGATCGCGTGCCCGCGATCGACCTGCCCGCCGCGATCCGCACGGTGACCGTGAACCCGGCCCGTGCGACCGGTCTCGGCGACCGCGGCGCCATCGCGCCGGGCCTGCGCGCCGATCTCGTGCGGGTGCGCATCGCCGGCGAGACGCCGGTCGTGCGCCAGGTCTGGCGCGAGGGGGAGCGGGTGGCGTGAGCGGCGCCCTCGTCCTCGTCGTCGGGCCGAGCGGCGCCGGCAAGGATACGCTCATCGCCGGCGCGCGCCGGGCGCTCGCCGGCGACCCGCGCATCCGCTTCCCGCATCGGCTCGTCACGCGGCCCGTCGGCACCCACGAGGCGCACGACACGATCTCGGAGGCCGATTTCGAGGCGGGGATCGCGACGGGGCGCTTCGCTCTCTGGTGGCGCGCCCACGGGCTCGGCTACGCCGTGCCGCGCGCGGTGGCGGAGGCGGCCGCGGCGGGGGCGGTGTGCGTCGTCAACGGCTCGCGCTCGCGGGTCGCCGAGGCGCGCGCGGCGCTGCCGGGCGTCGTCGTGATCGAGGTCACCGCCCCGCGTGCGGTGCTGGCCGCCCGCATCGCCGCGCGCGGCCGCGACGCCGACGCGGATGCGCGCCTCGCCCGCTCCGACGCGCTCGCCCCGATCGCCGCGGACGCGACCATCGTCAACGACCGAACGCCGGAGGAGGGCGTCGCGGCGCTGGTGGCGGCGCTGGAGCGGCTCGCCGGAGCGGCGCCGCCGGCCTGACGCCGGTTGCACGTCTTGCCGCCTCGCGCGCAATGGGCGACACTCCCGGGGGAGGTCGCTCGATGTCCCGCAAGTCGCTCGATCAGACGCTCGCCTTCATCCAGGAGGTCGATCGTGCGCGCACGCACGAGGACGTCTGTCGTGCGCTGCTCGCGCCGGCGCGCCGCTTCGGCTTCGAGCACCTGCTCGCCGGCACGATGCCGCGGCCGGGCGCCTCGCGTGTCCAGCAGGTCGCGCACGTCTTGCTGGCGGTCTGGCCGGAGGAATGGGCGCGCCGCTACTTCTCGCACGGCTACCTCTACCGCGACCCGGCGATCCGCCGCGTCAACGCGAATGCCTCGCCCTTCTTCTGGTCGGAGCTCGAGGCCGACTGCGCGCAGGACGCCGCGGCGCGCCGCGTCATGGACGAGGCCGGCGAGTTCGACCTGAAGTGCGGCTTCACCGTGCCGCTCGTCACGGTGGAGGGCGACGTCGCCGGCTTCTCGCTCGCCGGCCCCCGGAGCGAGTCCTCGCCGGAGGCGCGGGGCATGCTGACCCTGCTCGCCACCTACGCGCTCGCCCGTAGCCTGCAGCTGCGGCGCGTCGACGAGGAGGAGCCCTCCCCGCGCCCCTCCCTCTCGCCCCGCGAGCGCGAGACGCTGCAATGGGCGGCCGAGGGCCTCACCGACCTCGAGATCGGCGCGCGCATGCGCATCACCGACCACGGTGTCGACCGTCACCTGCGCTCCGCCCGCCGGAAGCTCGGCACGCGCAACAGGACGCACGCGGTTGCGGAGGCGATCCGGCTGGGGCTGGTGCGGTAGCGACAACGGAAAGGTAGTACGCGAAGGCGTACTACGCGAGCGCGTCATGTGCAGCCTAAGACTGTGGCTCGACAGATCCACTGCGCGCGGCCGACGTGAATCCCAGGAATCCGAGGATGAGCATGCATGACGCCCCAGGACTCGTGAGGCTGCTCGGTGAACTGAGGGCTGCCGCCGCTACGGCATGCGCCCTGGAGCGTCTCGCCCTCGTCGGCAGCATCGGCGATCACGAGGAGCTCGCGCAGGCGTGGAAGCGCGCCGACGCCGCCGCTCGTGCGATCCTGGAGGAGCGGTGCGAGCCGTGCCCGACCCGCTCCAAGGCACGATACGAGGCTAACCTGTGGCTGGAAGGCGGTCTCGGAAGCGCCCAGTCCGAGCCGCCGCTGCCGGGTCCGGTACCGGGCTCCCTGGAAGCGGCCTCGCTCCCGGGTCTCGTCGCGATGTGCGAATCGATCGAGGGGCTGGCGGAGGTGACGCGCGTCGCGCTCGACTGCGCCGGGGCGATGGCGTGCTCGGCGCGGTCCCTCGCCGAGGCGGATCCCGACGCGAGCCACGCTCTCGGGCTCGTCGCAGACTTCGCGCACAGGCTGGCTGCTTCGGCGGCCGAACGCTTGGAGGCGCGCGAACCGCGCTCACGCGACGCCGCCTACCGACGGGCCTCGGCGCTCCTGGCGCAGAGGCTGGCCAGTGCGGACGCGCGCGCCATCGAGCGCGCCGCGATGATCGCCATGCAAGCGGGCCTGGAGCACCACGAACCGAAGCATTGAGCCCGGGGGCTCCCCCTCACCGAACCGCCGCCTCCAGCAGCTTCCGCGCGGCCGCGCGGGCCTCGTCGGTGATGGTGGCGCCGGCGAGCATGCGGGCGATCTCGTCGCGGCGCGGGGTCTCGCGCAGGGGCGTGACGCGGGTGGCGACGCGCTCCGAGCCGTCGACGGGCTCCTTCGAGATCAGGTAGTGCGCGCCCGCGCGGGCCGCGACCTGCGGCGCGTGGGTCACCGCCATCACCTGGACGCGCCCGGCGAGGCGGGCGAGGCGCTGGCCGATGGCGTCCGCCACGGCGCCGCCGACGCCGGTGTCGATCTCGTCGAAGACGAGGGTCGGGGCCGAGCCGCGGTCGGCGATCACCACCTTCAGCGCCAGCATGAAGCGCGAGAGCTCGCCCCCGGAGGCGACCTTCATCATCGGTCCCGGACGCGTGCCGGGGTTGGTGCGCGCCCAGAACTCGACGCGGTCGAACCCGGCCGGATCGCGGCTCGCCTCGTCGACGGCGATCTCGGTGATGAAGGCGGCGCGCTCGAGCTTCAGCGGCGGCAGCTCCGCCAGCACCGCCGCATCCAGCGCGTGGGCGGCGGCACGGCGCTTCTCGCTGAGCGTCTGCGCGGCGGCGACGTAGGCGACGTCGGCCTCCGCCAGCGCCGCCTCGAGCCGATGCAGCGTCTCCTCGCCGGCGTCGATCTCGGCGAGATCGCCGGCGTAGCGCTGCGCCAGCGCCGCGAGATCGTCGGCGGGGACGTCGTGCTTGCGCGCCGCGGCGCGCAGCGCGAACAGCCGTTCCTCGACGCGCTCGAGCTCGTGCGGGTCGAACTCGGCGGCGCGCATCGCCGCCTCGAGCGCGGCACGCGCCTCGTCCAGCGCCACGAGCGCCGCGTCCAGCGCCCTCACCGGCGGGTCGACGAGGGCGGGCGCCTGCGCCCCGCGGCGCTCGAGCCGGCGCACGGCGGCGGAGAGGGCGGCGATCGGGGAGGCGTTGCCGGCGACCGAATCGAAGGCCTCGGAGAGGTCGCTCGCGACCTTCTCGGCCTGCATCATGGTGCTGCGCCGCTCGGCCAGGCTCTCCTCCTCGCCGGGCTTCGGCGCCAGCGCCGTCAGCTCCTCGACCGCGTGGCGCAGGAAGTTGGCCTCCTTGCGCGCCGCCTCGATCCGGGCGCGGTGACGTTCCAGCGCCCGGCGGCTCTCGCGCACCCGGTCCGCCGCCGAGGCGACCGCGGCGGCATCCGCCCCGAGCCCGCCATAGGCGTCGAGGATGGCACGGTGGGTCGCGGGGTCGACGAGCGCACGGTCGGCGTTCTGGGCGTGGATCTCGACGAGCATCGAGCCGATGGCGCGCAGGACCTGCACGCTCGCGGCCTGGTCGTTGATGAAGGCGCGGGTGCGCCCGTCCGCCATCTGGACGCGGCGCAGGATCAGGTCGCCCTCGGTGTCGATCTCCGCCTGCGCGGCGATCGCGCGGGCGGGGTGATCGGGGGATACGTCGAACACTGCGGTGACCACGCCCTGCTTCTCGCCGTGGCGCACCAGCGCCCCGTCGCCGCGCCCACCGAGAGCGAGGGAGACCGAATCGAGCAGGATGGACTTGCCGGCACCGGTCTCGCCGGTGAGCACGGAGAGGCCGTCGCCGAACTGCAGCTCCAGGCGATCGATCAGGACGATGTCGCGGATCGAGAGCTGGACGAGCATGGGCGCGCGGCTCAGCCGCCGACGCCGACCACCGCCCGCGTGAACCCGCGGAAGGCGCGGCTGATCCAGGACTCGCGGTTCTCGCGCGGCTCGAGGCCCCCCGACTGCAGGAGCGCGTAGCTGTCGCGGTACCACTGCGACTCGGGGAAGTTGTGGCCGAGCACGGCGGCCGCGGTCTGCGCCTCGTCGACGATGCCCATGGCCATGTAGGCCTCGGTCAGGCGCGCCAGCGCCTCTTCCGAGTGGCGGGTCGTCTGGTAGGTGGCCACCACGGTGCGGAAGCGGTTGATCGCGCCCGTGTAGTTGCGCCGCTCGAGGTAGAAGCGCCCGACCTCCATCTCCTTGCCGGCGAGCTGGTCGTTGGCGAAGACGATCTTGGCGCGGGCGTCCTCGACGTAGTCCGAGTTCGGGTAGCGGTCGATCAGCTCCTGGAAGGCGCGCAGCGCCTGGGCCGTGCGGGACTGGTCGCGGGTGATGTCGGGAATCTGGTTGAAGTTCGACATCGCCAGGATGTACTGCGCGTAGTCCGCGCTCTCCTGGCCCGGATAGAGCTGCAGGTAGCGCTGCGCGGTGTTCGAGCTGTCGTCGTAGGCACCGCCGGCGAACTGCGCGTAGGCCTGCATGATCAGCGCGCGCCGGGCGAAGTCGCTGAACGGGTAGGCCTCCTCGATCTCCTCGAAGCGCTCCGCGGCCGTCTGGTACTGGCCCCGGTCGATCAGCGAGAGGCCCTCGTTGTAGAGCTCGGCGGCGGGCCGCGTCTCCACGATCTCGGGCTCGTAGGTCTCGCCGCGGCCGAAGGGGTTGAGCGAGGCGACGGTCTCGCAGCCCGCGAGCGCGAGCGCGAGCCCGGCGATCGCGACCGAGCGGACGGCGGCGGCTTTCGCGCCTCGATACGCATTCGCGAAAGACATGCCTCGATCGACCTCCGAAGGGATTCGCGCCCCGCGCGTCCCGCGCCGGCACCTGGATTTCCGCGCTGTTTACCTCAGACCCGCCGATCCGCAAAGCGGCATCGCGCGAGATGCGCCCGACGGTCGCGAGAGAGCGGTGGAGGCGTCAGCCGGCGCGGCCGCCGAAGGCAGCGAGCGGCAGAGGCAGCACGGCCTCGGCCGGCTCCCGGCGTGTCCCGACCTCGACGATCTCGTAGTTCGCACGATCGGCGAACAAAGCTTCCAGGACGGCGAAATTGAGGCGGTGGCCGCCGCGATGGGCGCGGTAATGCGCCGCCAGCGGGTAGCCGGCGAGCGCGAGGTCGCCCACGGCGTCGAGCAGCTTGTGGCGGGCGAACTCGTCGGCGAAGCGCAGGCCCTCGGGGTTGATCACCCCGTCCTCGCCCACGGCGACGGTGTTCTCGAGCGAGGCGCCGAGCGCGAAGCCGGCCTTCCACAGCGCCTCGACGTCGCGCATGAAGCCGAAGGTTCGCGCGGCGGCGATCTCGCGGCGGAACGTCGCCGGCGTGAGGTCGCAGACGCGGCGCTGGCGGCCGATGGCGCCGTCGGCGAAGTCGATCTCGACGTCGAGCTTGAGGCCCTTGTCGGCCGGCAGCAGCTCGACGAAGGAGGCGCCCTTCTCCACCCGCACCGGGCGGCGGACCTTGAGCACGCGGCGGGAGGCAGCCTGGGTGATCGTGCCGACCGCCTCGATCGCGTCCACGAAGGGCGCGGCCGATCCGTCGAGGATCGGCACCTCGGTTCCGTCGATCTCGACGAGGACGTTGTCGACGCCGAGCCCGGCGAGGGCGGCCATCAGGTGCTCGATCGTCGCCACGCAGCCGCTCTCGCGGACGCCGACGACGGTGCACAGCTCGGTGGCCGAGACGTTGATGTGGCGCGCCTCGATGAGGCGGTCGATGCCGTTGGGGAGGCCCGTGCGCAGGAAGACGACGCCGTGGTTGGGCTCCGCCGGATGCAGGGTCACCGAGACGCTCTCGCCGGAATGGACGCCCGTTCCGCTGATCTCGACGGGCGCGCGCAGGGTGACCTGATGCATCTGGCTCATCGTTCTCTTCCAGGACAAAGGCTCTCGGCGTGGACGCGAGCGCCCCCGGCAATCGGCCTGCCTGTCCGTGTTCTCGGCCCCGGACGGTTCGAGCGGGAGCCCGACCGCCTCTTCCTGTATGCGGCGCACCATAGTCGCGCCCGAGGGGCCGGCCAAATCACGTTGTCTAACGTTCTGTTACAAGTCGCCGCGATTTCGCCACACCCGTGACGAACGTTGATTTCGTTGAGGTTTTCCAGCTCGGGGCCGGAAGAGCGAACGCCCCGGACGCGGGCGTCCGGGGCGATCCTGGGCGAGAATCGGGCGGGCTCGGGAAGGGGGCGGCGGCCGCGGGTCCGCACCGCGAGCCGCCGCCGGGAACGGCCGCCTCAGTTGGCCTGGCGGCGCAGGAAGGCGGGGATCTCGAGCTGGTCGTCGTCGAGCGGGCGCGGCTGGGCGGGCGCGCGGCCGTGCGGGTCGAGATTGCCCTGGGCCGGGCGGTAGCCCTGCGGCGCCGCCGGACGCTTGGTGTACTCGGCGTGGACCGGCGACATGCCGGGCTGCTGCGGCTGCTGCGGCTGCGCCGGAGCCTGCGCGGCCGGCTGCGCGGGACGCGGGGCGGGAGCCGGCTGGCGCGCCGCGGGAGCCTGCGCCTGCGGCGCGGGCTGGGCGTGCTGCTGGCCGGGGGCCTGGCCGGGTACCTGGCCGTGCGGCTGGGCCGGCGCGTCCTCGCGGCGGCCGAAACCGACCGTGGCGAGGCGGTGCAGGAGGCCGCGCTTCTGCTCGGCCTCGGGCTGCGGCCCGCGGGCGCGCAGCTGGTTCTGCGCCGGCATCGGCAGCTCGTCGACCCGCGGCATGCGCGGCGCGCGATGCACGCGCTCCGCCTGCGGCGGCACGAAGATGTCGTCGTGCGAAGCCTCGGGCTCCGGCTGCGGCGCCGGCGTGCGCTCCACGGCGAGACCGGCCATCGCCTCGGCGACGGCGCGCTCGGCGGCGGTGACCGCCGGCGACGGCGCGTGAACGGGCGCCGGCGCGGCGGCATGCGTGGCGGGCTGGGGCGCGGGCTGGGGCGCGGCGTGCGCCTGGACGACCGGCGCGGCGGCGGGCGCCGGGACGTGCGTCTCGGGCTCGGCCGCCACCTGGGCGGACGGCGCCTCGGCGGCCGGGCGGGCGGCGGGCGCCGCCGTCTCGGCCGGCGCGGCGGCACGCTGCGCCGGCACCTGCGGCACGACGGTCGTGGTCGCGGGAGCCTGCCCCTGCTGCGTCGCGCGGGCACGGGCCTCGGCGCGCAGGCGCTCGGCCACCTCCGCGATCCGCTGCTCGGTGGCGGAGACCTCGAGCGCCGCCGCGGCGAGCTCGTGGTCGATGCCGGTGGCCACCACCGACACGCGGATGACGCCCTCGAGCGTCTCGTCGAAGGTGGCGCCCAGGATGATGTTCGCCTCCGAGTCGACCTCCTCGCGGATGCGGGTCGCCGCCTCGTCCACCTCGTAGAGGGTGAGGTCGGGGCCGCCGGTGATGGAGATCAGCAGGCCGCGCGCGCCCTTCATCGACACGTCGTCGAGCAGCGGGTTCGCGATCGCCGCCTCGGCCGCCTGGAGCGCGCGGTTGTCGCCGGACGCCTCGCCGGTGCCCATCATCGCCTTGCCCATGCCGCGCATGATCGCGCGCACGTCGGCGAAGTCGAGGTTGATGAGGCCCTCCTTCACCATCAGGTCGGTGATGCAGGCCACGCCCGAGTAGAGCACCTGGTCGGCCATCGCGAAGGCGTCGGCGAAGGTGGTGCGCTCGTTGGCGACGCGGAAGAGGTTCTGGTTGGGGATGACGATCAGCGTGTCGACGTTCGACTGCAGCTCCTGGATGCCCGCCTCGGCGAGCTTCATGCGCCGCGAGCCCTCGAACTGGAAGGGCTTGGTCACCACGCCCACCGTGAGGATGCCCATCTCGCGCGCGGCCCGCGCGATCACCGGCGCGGCGCCCGTGCCCGTGCCGCCGCCCATGCCGGCGGTGATGAACACCATGTGCGCGCCCGACAGCTGATCGCGGATCTCGTCGATCACCTCCTCGGCGGCGGCGCGGCCGACGTCCGGCTGCGAGCCGGCGCCCAGCCCCTCCGTGACGGCGACGCCCATCTGCACGATGCGGCTCGCCCGCGAGGAGGCGAGCGCCTGCGCGTCGGTGTTGGCGACCACGAACTCGACGCCCTGCAGGCCCGAGTCGATCATGTTGTTGACGGCGTTGCCGCCGGCGCCGCCCACGCCGAAGACGGTGATGTGCGGCTTGAGCTCGCGGATGTCCGGAGCCTGCAGATTGATCTGAGCCATTGGCTTGCCCTCTCGTGCCCTGTCCCGTGTCCCGCGGCGCTCTGTGGGCGCCGCCCCTGTTCCGTGTCCCGACCGTGCCCCGCACCCGTTACGCCGGCGCGGTCCGGTTCATCTCAGAAGCTCTCGCGCAGCCATCGCCCGACCCGCGAGATGTAACCCTGTCCCTCGGCGCCCCCGGCCTGCCCGCCGCGGGTGTCGAAGCGCTCCGCGTGCGCCACCTGCGGATAGACGAGGAGCCCCACCGCCGCCGTGAAGGCGGGACCCTTGGCCGCCTCCGGCAGTCCCTTGATCCCGAGCGGACGGCCGACGCGGACCGGCCCCTCGAGGATACGACGCGCCGTCTCCGGCAGCCCCGCGAGCTGGCTCGCCCCGCCCGTGAGCACGATGCGCCGGCCGGGGCGCGGGCCGTGGCCGGCCTCGCCGAGGCGGTCGCGCACGAGCTCGAGGATCTCCTCGACCCGCGGCCGCACGATGCGCACGAGATGCGATTTCGGCAGATGCGCGGCGAGCGCGCGCTCGTCCTCGTCGACGGTCGGGACGTGGATCAGGTCCCGCTCGTCGGCGGCGGACGCGATGCAGGCGCCGTGCAGCGTCTTGAGCCGCTCGGCCGCGGAGAGCTTGGTCGCGAGGCCGCGCGCCACGTCCATCGTGACGTGATGGCCGCCCACCGCCAGCGCGTCGGCGTGGACGAGATGCCCCGCCTCGAAGACGCCCACCGAGGTCGTCCCCCCGCCGCAATCGACGACGACGACGCCCATCTCGGCCTCGTCGTCCGAGAGCGCGGAGAGCCCCGCCGCGTAGGGCGTCGCCACCACGGCCTCGACGTCGAGGTGGCAGCGCTGGATCGCGAGCATCAGGTTGCGCGCCGCCGCCGCCTGGGCGCCGACGACGTGGAGGTCGATCGAGAGCTTCTCGCCGAGCATGCCCGTCGGGTCGGCGATGCCGGCCTGGCTGTCGAGCGTGTAGGCCAGCGGGATCGAGTGGAGCGTGATCCGGCCCTGCCCGACGCCGCCGGCGGTCGCCAGCCGCAGGGCGCGCTGGATCTCGGAGTCCCCCACCGTTCCGCGGGCGACGACGCTCGAGGACAGCCGCTGCGAGGCGATCCGCCCGCCGGTCAGGTTGACGATGACGGACTGGATCTCGACCTTCGCCATCCGCTCGGCGGCGTGGACCGCGTGCCGGATCGCCGTCTCGGCGGCCTCGAGATCGACGATCGCGCCGCCCTTGAGCCCCGTGGAACGGTGGTGACCGATGCCGAGGATGCGCGCCAGGTGCGTGCGGTTGGTCAGCCCCTCCGCGCCTTCCCAGGGCTGGAGCTGGGCGACGAGGCAGACGATCTTCGAGGTGCCGACGTCGAGCACCGAGAGGATCGCGCCCTTGCGGGCGGAGAGCGGCTTGAGGCGGGGGAGGACGACGGTCGCGCTCACGTGCGCACCCCCCGGCCGCGCAGCGCGCGGTCCTTCATCTCCTCGGCGCGCGCGGCGGCGGCCTCCTCCGTGAGCCGCACGACGATTCGATCGGGCATGCGCAGGTCCACGGCGATGATGTCCTTGTCGAAAAGCCCGTGCTCGCGCTCCAGCGCGACGAAGCGCGAAAGCGCCGCCATCGGGTCGCGCTCGGGCAGCCGCAGGTCGATGCCGCTGTCGAGGGTGAGCGTCCAGCGCCGCTCGGCGACGAGGCTGCCGGCGCGGATGCGCGCGCGCAGCGGGCCGGCGGCGTCGACGATGGCGAAATAGTCCTCGAGCCGCTCGTTGGCGCCCTCGCCGACGACGTGCGGCAGGACGCGGTAGCGCGGATCGTCCCGGAAGACGTCGATGACGCGCCCGTCCGCGGCGATGACGTAGACGCGCCCGTCGACCTGCCACAGGGCATAGGGCTCGCGCTCCTCGATGCCGATCGTCACCTGGTTCGGGAAGAGCTTGCGCACCGAGGCGTGGCCGACGAGGGGCAGCGCCTCCAGCCCCTCGCGGGCGATGCCCGCGTCGAGGAAGGGCAGCGAGGTGCGCGGGTCGATGCCCGCGGCGGCGAGCACCTCGCGCTCGTCGAGCCGCGCGATGCCCGAGATCGTGACGGCGTCGATCCCGAAGCCGAGCGCCCGGGCGAGCACGTCGCGGGGAGACCCGTTCTGCGCGAAGAAGGCGTCGAGCCGGCCGCCCGCCGCGAGGCCCGAGACCGCCGTCGCGCCGAAGAAGACGCCGAGCAGAACCGTGCCGGCGAAGCGCGGCAGGCGCCGCTCGAGGCGGGCCATCGGCCCGCGGCGGCGGAAGGCGGCGGGGAGAGCGGAGCCCAGCGCGTCGAGCCGCAGGGCCGCGCGGAGCCCGGCACGCGCCGTCGCGCCGCCGGGCGATCCGGCGGTCAGCGGTTCAGCGAGGCGTCCTCCACCATCCATCGTACAAGCTCACCGAAGCTGTAGCCCGCATGGGCTGCGATCTCGGGCACGAGGCTCGTCGGTGTCATGCCGGGCTGGGTGTTGACCTCGAGCGCCACGAGCTTGCCGGTCCCGCCGGGGCCGTCGTCGTAGCGAAAGTCGGTCCTCGTCACCCCTCGGCAGCCGAGAGCTTGATGTGCCGTTAACGCCGACTCTTGGACCTGATGGTAAATTTTCGGTTTAAGGTCTGCGGGCAGGACGTGGATCGAGCCGCCCGCGGCATATTTCGCGTCGTAGTCGTAGAAGGCCCCCGAGGCGGGCCGGATGTCGATGATGCCGAGCGCCCGGTCGCCCATGACGGCGCAGGTCAGCTCGCGCCCCGCCACGTATTCCTCGGCCAGGAGGACATCGCCGTAGGGCCAGTCCTCGCGGGCGATCTCCTGGGGCGGATGCGAGCGGTCCTCGCGCACGATGACGACGCCGAAGGACGAGCCCTCGGCCACGGGCTTGAGCACGTAGGGCGGCGGCAGGACGTGGGCGCGCGCCGCCTCGAAGCGGGTGCACACGACGCCGGTCGCCACCGGCACGCCGGCGGCGGCCATGACGATCTTCGCCTTGTCCTTCTGCATCGCGAGCGCGGAGGCGAGCACGCCGGAATGGGTGTAGGGGATCGCCAGGTACTCGAGCAGGCCCTGGATGCGCCCGTCCTCGCCCATCGGCCCGTGCAGCGCGTTGAAGGCGACGTCCGGGGCGAGCGCGGCGAGGTCGCGCGCGACCTCCGGCGTCACGTCCACCTGCGTCACCCGGAAGCCCTCGCCCTCGAGCGCCGCGGCGCAGGCGCGCCCGGTGCTCAGGCTCACCGGCCGCTCGGCCGAGGAGCCGCCCATCAGGACCGCGACGTGCTTCATGAGATCATCCCTTTCCGGCGGCGCCCATGGGCGAGAGCGTCGGGCCTCGTGCTGAACGGGCGGTAAACGCGTCCTCGAGGATCGCGTGCCTGCGCGGGGTAGCGCGGGCGGGTCGCGCACGCAAATCGGGACGGGTAGGATGGGCGCTCCGGCGCCGATTCGCGGCGCCCGAGCGTGAGGACGCATGCCCCCCGCCGTCGCCCGGACCCGTGCCGCGCACAAGGCCCTGCCCCGTCTCGACGGGCGGCGGGAGCGTGCGGCCGCGCCGGGCGCCCTCGTCGCGGGCATCGACGAGGCGGGCCGTGGTCCGCTCGCCGGGCCCGTCGTCTGCGCGGCGGTGGTCTTCCACGGGCCCGTCCCGCGCGGGCTCGCCGATTCGAAGAAGCTCGCTCCCGAGCGGCGCGAGGAGCTCTACGGCACGATCCTGGCGCGCGCGCACGTGGCGGTGGCGAGCGCCTCGCCCGCCGAGATCGACCGGCGCAACATCCGTGGCGCGACGCTCGCCGCCATGTGCCGCGCGCTCCTCGGGCTTCCCTGCGCGCCGGACCTCGCGCTGGTCGACGGGCGCGACGTGCCGCCGGGCCTTTCCTGCGAGGGCCGCGCGGTGATCGGCGGGGACGGCGAGGTCGCGGCGATCGCGGCGGCGTCGATCGTGGCCAAGGTGACGCGCGACCGGATGATGGCGCGGCTCGACGCCGTCCACCCGGCCTACGGCTTCGCGCGGCACATGGGCTACGGCACGCCCGAGCACCTCGCGGCGCTCGCGGCGCACGGCCCCTGCCCCGCCCACCGCCGCAGCTTCGCGCCGGTGCGTGCACACCTCGGCGATGCGGAGCGGGCCGCCCTGGAGAGCGCGCACGCGAAAGAGGCCGGCGACGAGGCCGGCCTCCTGCTGCGTCACGCGTCCTGAGGACGGCGTCGCGTCGGCGTTCGCGTCAGCCCTGGGGCTGGAACACCTGGCCGTCGAGCATCTCGCACGACGAGGTCTGCGCCGAGATGCGGAAGCCCTCGCCCTCCTCGGCGATGGTGCAGGTCATCGGGAACGAGGCGTCGCCCGTGGCACCTTCGACGTTGGAGAGCGTCAGCGTGTCGTCGAACACGCGCCAGTCGCCCTCGACCGTGTTGCCGTCCGGACCCGTGAGGGCGAACGTGCCGCCCTCGGCGAGCTCGAGCGAGAGCTGGTCGGAGGAATAGGTGCCCGGATCGACCATCGCGGCGGTGGTGGCGCTGAGCGCCCCGGTCGCCTCGCCCGTCGTCCCGGCGCCGAACCCCGTCCCCGCGCCGGTGCCGGTCGCCTGGGCGGTGGTCTCGGTCCCGGCATCGGGCGTGATCACGGTGACCTCGGCCTCGCCGGTCTCCTCGACGATCGGCTCGATCTCGGTCCCGGCGGTCTCGGTGCCGGTCGTGGTGCCGACCTGCGGCTCGATCGCGCCGACCTCGGTCTCGGTCTCCGTCTCCAGCGGCTCCACCGCGACGGTCTCCTCCTCGACGAGAGCCGCGTCGTCCTCGACGACGGCGGTCTCCTCCTCGACGACGGCGGTCTCCTCCTCGATCACCGGCGCCTCGGCCGTGGTCGGCTCGTTTTCGCAGGCGGCGAGCGCGAGAAGCGCCACGATGGGCGTCAGCTTCGCGAAGGTCATGGTGCGCATGGCATCACCTCTCGTGTGTCCGTTTCGGATGCGTCCGAATTTCGGCGTGACAACGAGCGAAGGCGCCGAGCGTTCAATCACGAAACATGACGGCTCGAATCACGTGCGGCTGAGCAGGAACACGCCCTGCTCGCCCAGCAGGTTCCAGGCCCACCACGGCAGCGGCAGCCGCACCGGCTCGCCGCGCCCGTCGAGCGCCCACGCCTTCTCCATGCGCGCGCCCACGAGCTCGCACAGGCCGACGAAGTCGCGGATCGTGCAGAAGTGGATGTTGGGCGTATCGAACCAGGTGTAGGGCATGGTCTCGTTCACCGGCATGCGCCCGCGCAGGCCGATGTCGACGCGCACGCGCCAGTGCCCGAAATTGGGGAAGGAGACGATGGCGCGGTTGCCGATGCGCAGCATGTGCTCGAGCACCTCGCGCGGGTGCCGCGTCGCCTGGATCGTCTGCGAGAGCACGACGTAGTCGAAGGCGTCGTCGGGATAGTCCGCGAGATCCGTGTCGGCATCGCCTTGGATGACCGAGAGGCCCTTCGCGAGGCAGGCGGCGACGTTGTCGCGGGCGATCTCGATGCCGCGCCCGTCGACGCCGTTGCGGTCGCGCAGGAGCGCGAGGAGCGAGCCGTCGCCGCAGCCGACGTCGAGGACGCGCGCGCCCGGCGCGACCATGCCCGCCAGCAGCAGATGGTCCTTGCGCGGCCGCGCCGCCGTGTCGGCGGGCCCCAGCGGCGGCGGCAGGTGCGGCGGAGGCGGGTTCGGCGGCGGCAGGTGCGCGGTCATCCCGGGATCCCCCGCGCCGCGGCGGCGCCGTCGACGAAGCCCTTCGCCGCCGCGAACATGTCCGGCTCGTCGAGCAGGAAGGCGTCGTGGCCCTTGTCGCTCTCGATCTCGACGAAGGAGACCGACGCTCCCGCCGCGTTGAGCGCGCGCACCACGGCGCGGCTCTCCTCGGTGGGGAACAGCCAGTCGGAGGTGAAGCTCATCACGCAGAAGCGCGTACGCGTGCCGCGGAAGGCATCCGCGAGCTTGCCGCCGTGCGCGTCCGCGACGTCGAAATAGTCCATCGCCCGGGTGACGTAGAGATAGGAGTTGGCGTCGAAGCGCTCGACGAAGGTGATGCCCTGGTAGCGCAGGTAGCTCTCGATCTGGAAGTCGGCGTCGAAGGAGAAGGTCGGCGCATCGCGCTCCTGCAGGCGCCGGCCGAACTTGCGGTGCAGCGCGCTCTCCGAGAGGTAGGTGACGTGCGCGCCCATGCGGGCGACCGCGAGCCCCTTGCGGGGGCGCGCGCCCTCCTCGAGGTAGCGCCCGCCGCGCCAGTCCGGATCGGCCATCACCGCCTGCCGGCCGACCTCGTGGAAGGCGATGTTCTGCGCCGAATGGCGCGCCGAGGCGGCGATCGGCATGGCGGCGAAGACCCGCTGCGGGTAGAGCGCCGCCCATTCGAGCACCTGCATCCCGCCCATCGAGCCGCCGACGACGCAGAACAGGTCGTCGATGCCGAGCTTCTCCACCAGCATCGCCTGGGCGCGGACCATGTCCCGGATCGTCACGAGCGGGAAGTCGAGCCCCCAGGGCGCTCCGGTCGCCGGGTTGGTGGAGGCCGGGCCCGTCGAGCCCATGCAGCCGCCGATGACGTTGGCGCAGATCACGAAGAAGCGCTCCGTGTCGATCGGCCGGCCCGGCCCGACGAAGCTCGACCACCAGCCGGGCTTGCCCGTGACCGGATGCACGTTGGCGGCGTGCTGGTCTCCCGTCAGCGCGTGGCAGACGAGCACCGCGTTGGAGCGCTGCGCGTCGAGCGTCCCGTAGGTCTGGTAGGCGAGCTGCCAGGGCGCCAGCGCCGTGCCGCAATCCATCATCAGCGGCTCGTCCCCCGAGAAGCGCATGACGAGGCTCTGCGGCTCGTCGGCCTGCGAGCGCGCCTCGCGGGCGAGGGTCGAATCCGGGATCGGGGCGGCGGCTGTCATGGGCGGCGGTCTGCCTTCGGCGGCGTGTGGATTTCGGGGTCCGGGTTGCGGGATGAGCCGACCGAACGATCGAATTCGTTCGATAGGTCGAACGGAGCATAATGCGGCGGGCAAGGCGGGGCAATGGGGTGAGGTGGCGCGAGGCGTGCCGCACGCCCGCGGCGGCGAGGCGCGGTGAGCCGCTCCCGGAGGGACGCGAGGAGGGCTCGATCCAGCAGGCCTCCCCGGCCGCCTCGAGCACCGCGGCACGCCGGTACGTGAAGACCATCGCGCAGGACCCGCGCGCCCCTACTCGCCTCCGAGAGAGGCGCGCTACCCCCGCCAGAACCGCGGCATGAACAGGATCAGCACCGTGAACAGCTCGAGCCGCCCCAGCAGCATCGCGAAGGCCAGCACCCACTTCACCGGGTCCGGCAGCGAGGAGAAGTTCCCCGCCGGGCCGATGATCGGGCCGAGCCCCGGGCCGACGTTCGACAGGGCGCTCACCGCCGCCGAGGCGCTGGTGAGGAAGTCGAGATCGAAGGCCATCAGCACGATGGTGATGATCGAGTAGCACACGAAGAACAGCGAGAAGAACACCACCACCGAGGCGACGACGTCGTCGGGGAGCGGGCGGTTGGCGTAGGTGCGGGGGAAGACGCCGCGCGGGTAGATCAGGTGCAGGAAATGGCTGTGCAGGAGGCGCGCCATCACCTCGTAGCGGAAGATCTTCACGCCGCCCGCCGTGGAGCCCGTGCAGCCGCCCACGAACATCAGGCCGAAGAACACGCCCACGGCCACGTTGCCCCATGCGCCGTAGTCGGTGGAGGCGAAGCCCGTCGTCGTCACCACCGAGACGATGTTGAAGGACGCGTGCCGGATGGCGTCGGAGAGGGCGTATCGCTCGCTCGAGACGAGCCAGAGCGCCATCAGCGCGACGACCACGGCGAGGAAGCCGAACAGGATGCGGACCTGGCTGTTGCGCAGCGTGTCGAGCTCGCCCTGGAACAGGCGCACGTAGAGCACGAAGGGCACGGCGCCCGCGAGCATGCCGGCCACCGCGATCCAGTGGACGGCCGGGTTCACCCAGTTGCCGAGCGAGTTGTCGTGCGTCGAGAAGCCCGCCGTCGAGATCGTGGTCAGCGCGTGCGCCAGCGCGTCGAAGGGCGTCATTCCCGCGATCCAGTAGGCGATCGCGCAGGTGACGGTGAAGGCGAGGTAGAGCGACACGATGGCGGTGGCGATCTCGCGCACCCGCGGCAGCACCTTCTCCGAGCGGTCCGAGCTCTCCGTGCGGAAGAGCTGCATGCCGCCGACGCCGAGCGCGGGCAGGATCGCGATCGCCGTCGCGATGATGCCGATGCCGCCCATCCATTGCAGCAGCGCCCGCCAGATCAGCACGCCGGGCGGCGCGTCCTGCAGCCCGACGATCACGGTCGCGCCCGTGGTGGTCAGGCCGGACATCGACTCGAAGAAGGCGTTGGCGAAGCTCTCGCGCAGCTGCGCGTAGTCCGAGAAGTAGAGCGGCAGCGCCGCGAACACGGCCACGGTGAGCCAGGTCAGCGGGGTGAGCACGAAGGCCTGGCGCAGCGTCAGCCCGCCGGCGAGCTTCGTGCGCGCCATCAGCACGAGGGACATGCCGCACACGAAGGTGACGACGGAGGAGAGCGCGAAGGCGCGCCAGTCCTCGTTGCGGGCGTAGAGGTCGAACCCCGCCGGGATCAGCATCGCCGCCGACAGCGACAGCAGCATGCCGCCGACGAGCAGCATGATCGGGCGGAAGGCCGGCGGCGCCCAGGTGTCGAGCGAGACGCGCGCCATCGGCTCAGCGCTCGCCGGTGCGGATGTCGGGTCCCTTGCCCGCCAGAAAGGCCTCCGCCTTCTTCAGCGCTTTGTAGGTCACCATGGCGATGACCGAATCCCCCGCCTGCACCCGGAAGTCGCCGTGGGGGATCACCACCTGCTCGCCGCGCACGACGGCACCGATGAGCATGCCATCCGGCAGGCCGATCTCGTTGATCGGCCCCGACACGAGCTTCGATCCGGCCTGCGCCTTGGCCTCGATCACCTCGCCGAACTCCTCGCGCAGGGTGTAGAGCGCCGAGACGGAGCGGTGGCGCACGTGGCGCAGGATGGTCGAGATCGTGATGGCGTTGGGCGAGACCACCGCGTCGATGCCGAGCGAGGGCATGATCGGCTCGTAGCTCGTCTTGTTGACGAGCGTGATCGCGCGCTTGCAGCCCATCCGCTTGGCGAGCACCGAGGAGAAGATGTTGGTCTCGTCGTCGTTGGTGACGGCGACCACCGTCTCGGCGGAGCCGGCATTCGCCTCCTCGAGCACGTCGGTGTCGAGCGCGTCCCCGTGCAGGACGACGGCGCGGTCGCCGAGCTCGCGCGAGACGAACTCGGCGCGCTCGCGGGAATGCTCGATGATCTTGAGGCGCACGTAGGGCGCCTCGCGGGCGAGCATCTTGGCGAGGTTGAGCCCGACATTGCCGCCGCCCACGACGACGACGCGGCGCGCCACACGCTCCTCGTGGCCGAACACCGCCATCACCCGGTCGACCCGCGAGGGCTCGGTGACGACGTAGACGTCGTCGCCCTTCTCGATCCGGTCGGCGCCCTTGGGGACGAAGGCCTGCCCGTCGCGCACGATGGCCACCACGATCATGTGCGGATCGGGCATCACCTGCGGCACCTCGGAGAGCGTGCGCCCGGTGAGCACGCAGCCCGGCGTGTCCGTGTGGATGCCCATCAGCTGCACGCGGCCTTCGGCGAGCGGCACCGTGTCGAAGGCGCCGGGCGTGCGCAGGCGCCGCGCGACGCCGTTCGCCACCTCGAGCTCGGGCGAGATCACGACGTCGATCGGCATCTGGTCGGCGGCGTAGAGCGCGCGGGAATAGGGATCGAGATAGCCGTGGTGGCGTACGCGGGCGATGCGACGCGGCACGCGGAAGAGGGAATAGGCGACCTGGGCGGCCACCATGTTCACCTCGTCCGAGCGGGTGACGGCGATCAGCATGTCGGCCTCGCGGCATCCGGCGCGCTCGAGCACCTCCGGGTGCGAGGCGTGGCCGACCATGCCGCGGACCTCGTAGCTCTCGTCCACGCGCCTGGCCTGGCCGGGATCGGAGTCCACGACGGTGACGTCGATCCCCTCGTTGGCGAGATGGCGCGCGATGGTGGAGCCCACCTGCCCGGCGCCGCAGACGACGATCTTCATGCCCTGCCCGTCGCGTGTTCATCGTCCGCCGCGCGCGGAGCCGCGCACGGTCGTGAGAGGTTCGGACCGCCCTGCGGGGCGAAGGCCGCGCCGCCGTGTGTACGACGAAGCCGCGGTATCGACAAGCCTGCGGAAGGCGTGCGGCGGGGGGAACGCGCGGAGGCCGCGCACCGCCGCCGCCGGCGGGGTACGCGGCCTCCTCGTTGGTCGCAGGGACGCGGGACGGTCAGTGACGCCCGTTGCCGCCCGGGCTCGTGCGCCGCGCGGCGTCCTCCTCGGGGCTGCGCTCGCGCCGCCACTCGTCCTCGTGGACCGGGTGGCCGCCCTCCTCGGAGAAGGCGTGGTGGGCGTAGTCGCGGCCGCGATCGATCGCGTCGCGGGCGTAGCCCATGCCGCGCTCCTGCGCGTCGCGGGCGTAGTCCCAGCCGCGCCGGCGTGCCTCGTCCGCGTAGGGGCCGTAGTACCGGTCCTCCTGGCGCGTGCGCGGCAGGAGCGCGCCGAGCGCGAGGCCGGCGGCGAGGCCGAGCACGCCGATCAGGATCGGGTTCTCGCGCAGGATGCCGCGGCTGGCGTCGTAGGCCTCGCGGCCGTAGGCCATGGCGTCCTCGTAGTACTCCTCGCCGTAGTGGCGGGCCTGATCCCAGGCGGCCTGGCCGCGGCGGCTGGCTTCCTCGTAGTACCCCTCGCCGCGGCGACGGGCCTCCTCGTAGGCGCCCTCGCCGCGGGCGCGGGCCTCGCCGAGACGCTCGCGGGTATGCTCCTGCGCGCCGGCGGCGCGGTGGCGGGTCTCCTCGTAGGCCCGGGCGGCGCGATCGCGCACCGAATCCGACGAGCCCGAAGAGCCCGAGCCGCCCGACTCGACGCGCCCGCCCGCGGGGGCGGCGGCATAGGTCGGATGCGGCGTGTAGGTCCCCGCGCCCGGCGCCGGGTTCGGCGTGTAGGGCGGCGTCCCCGCCGCGCCCGGGGTCGCGGGCATCGGCGTCGGGCTCATGCCGGGCGTCGAGCCCGGCGCCGCGGGCGAGACCGGGCTCGCCGCCGTGGCGGGCTGGGCCGGGCGATCCGTGCGGGCGTCGCCCGGCTCGACGATCGGCTTCTCGTCCTTCCTGATCTCGGCCATGCTGGTCTCCTTTCGTGAGGATCGCTCCTCGATGTCTCGGTCGCGGGGGCGCCCCGCCTCGGCGGCGCGCGCCCCGATGTCGGCGTCGCCGACGTCAGCGGCGCACGCCCGATGTCGTGCCGGTCACCGGCTCGTAGGGCGTGGGTTCGTAGGGCGCGGGACGCGCGGGCGTGATCGGCTCGACCGGCGGGCGTCCGCGCGGCGTCGGGTCCGTCGCGGTCTCCTCCGTGCGCACCATCGCCGGCGGCACCGTGCCCGCCCGGCGCGTGGCACCGAGGCCCGGCTCGACCTCCGGGACCGGGTCGCCCGCGACGTGGCGGCGGGGCGGCCGATCCATCAGGCCGCGCCGCTCGAGCTCGCGGCGCGCCGTGCGGCGGCGCGCGCCGTCGGTCATGGAAAGCGCCAGCCAGCCGATACCGGCCGCCACGAGGAGGACCGGGATCGGGTTCTCGCGGATCGCCTCCGCGGCGCGGTCGAGCTGCGAGCCGTATCCGTAGCGACGCGCGGTGCCGAGCACGTCGTCGGCGACGCCGCTCGCCGTCATGCGGTCCTGCAGCCGGTCGATCGTCCGGTCGAGCCGTGCGCGGCTCTCCTCGATGTCGCGTTCCAGCTCTGTCATCTTGGTCATCTCGTCTTCCTCCCGGTCAGTGCCGGCGGTGCGAGAGCACGTCGCCGTCGCGCTCCACCGAGCGGATGGTGTGCGTGGGCTCGAGCGTGGCCGAGGACAGCTTCGAGCGGCCGTAGAGGATCAGCGCGATCGTGATCACCAGCGTCACGCCCGCGACGATCAGCGAGGCGAGGGCCGCCGAATCGACGAGAACGGCGATCCAGTCGACGAGCGCGTCGGTGAGCAGCACCAGCGTCGCGATCGCGAAGACGCTCGAGGCGAGCAGCGCCACGATGCCCGCGATGAGCAGCTTGACGTTGTGGCTCATCTCCGCGCGGAAGAGCGCCACCTCCTTGCGGGCGAGGTCGGTCGCCTCGCGCAGGGCCTCGGCGACGAGGCCCTGGATCGACGCGTTCTCACGGGCGCTACGGCGCGCCTGCTCGGCGTCTGCTGCGGGGTCGCGGTGGTCCATGAGGGCCTCCTCAGCTCTCGCCGCGCGGGCGCGCGGCGGCGTTGGCGGCGGCCTGCGCCGCGGCCGCGTTGGACGTGCCCGGCGCGCCGCCGGAACGTTCCGGCGTGCGGGTGCCAGAGACGTTCGTCGTCTCGCTGCGGCTGGGGCGCGTGCCCACCGGACCCTCGTGGGTCTCGCCGGGCGGCCGGCGCTCGGCGGCGTGGCCGCCGGGATCCCGGCCGCCGGGCTTGCCACCACTCGTCTCGAAGCCGGCCTGGGCCGCGCCCGGCGCGTAGCCGGCGCCGCCGTAGCGGCGGGCATGACGCTGCTCGCGCTGGTAGGCCCCGTGCATGCGCCGCTCCTCGACCTCCTCGGCGGAGCTCTTCAGGAATCGCGCGAGCATGAAGCCCGCGACGCCGGCGGCGGTGGCGAACAGGGCCGGGCGACGGCGGGCGAGCTGCTCGACGTCGGCGTAGACCTCGATGAAGCTGCGGTCGCGGATCTCCTCGGCGAGATTCTCGAGCCCGTCCGCGGCGCTGTCGACGAAGAGCCGCAGGTTCGGCCGGTCGTCGAAGTTCTCCGAGCTCTCACGCAAGGTGTGAGCCACATCGTCGATCGATTGCACGGCGCTCTCCTTGCGCCGCTCGAGGTAGTCGGTCGCCCGGTCGCGGGCCCCGTGCACGAAGGCGTAGCCCGCCTCGCGCGCTTCGTCTGCGGTCTCGCGGGCGGCGTCGGAGGCCTCGCGCTTGAGCTCGTCCCAATCGGCGCGGGGACGATCTTCGCCGTTCTGAGCACTGGCGGTCATGAAATCGCACTCCTCATCGGTTCGGGCACTCAACATCCGAGCCGTGCGAGGGTTCCGTGCCCGCGGCGGCCCACGGCGACGCTTCGACGCGGCCCCTCGCGCACCCGTGCGCGCGCTTCCGTCGAACGTCCCGGCGGGCGCCCGCGTTGGTTCTGTCGCAGGCGATGCAGCGAGGACCCGTGCACGACGACGACGCCCCCAGGAGCGAGCCCGGAACCGGCCCGCGTCGGCCCCCACGCCGGCCGCCGGGACGCGGGCGCACGCCGCTGCCGGTGTCGCAGGCCCGCGCCCGCGAGGACGGCCGCGGACGCGACGCGACGAGCCCCTGGCGGATGCCGGCGAGGGGCCTGCGCGACGTGTTCTGGCGCGTGCTCGAGGGCTACGGGCGCGACCGTATCGCGCCCAACGCGGCGGGCGCGGCCTTCTTCCTCGTCTTCGCCATCGTGCCCTCGCTCGCGGCTCTGGTGGCCCTGTTCGGCCTCGTGGCCGATCCGCAGGTGCTCTCCGGGCAGCTCGACGATCTCCGGGGCTTCCTGCCGAGCGGGCTGCTGGAGCTGATCGCGAGCGAGCTCGACCGCCTGATCGCGGCCCAGACCGGCACGCTCACCGCGACGCTCGCGATCACGCTCGCCATCGCGCTGTGGATCATCAACTCGGCGGTGCTGGCGCTGTTCGACGCGCTCAACGTCATCTACGGCGAGCGCGAGAAACGCCCGCTCGTCTCGCTCTACGGCCGCTCCTTCGCCTTCACGCTGGCGACGCTCGTCTTCACGACGATCCTCGTCAACGTCGTGGTCGGCGTTCCCGTCCTGCTCCAGGCGCTGCCGCTCGGCGGGGTCGGGCGCCTGCTCATCGCCGCCTTCCCCACGCTGGTGCTGTTCTTCGTCGCCAATGTCGGCATCGCCGCGCTCTACCGCTACGGCCCGAGCCGCGCGGCGGCGCGCTGGCGCTGGATCTCGCCGGGCTCGCTCACCGCCTCGGCGGTCTGGCTCGTTGGTTCGGCGGGGTTTTCGTACTATGTCTCGAACCTCACCGACTTCTCCGCGACCTACGGCTCTCTCGGCACGATCGCGGCGGTGATGATGTGGGCCTGGATCTCGACGGTCATCCTGCTCGTGGGCGCGGAGGTCGACGCGGAGATGGAGCACCAGACGGCAGCCGACACGACCCGCCCGCCGGACGCGCCGCTCGGCGCCCGCGGCGCGGTCGTCGCCGACCAGGTCGGGGCCGCGAAGGTGGATCGGGGCGAGACGGATCGGCGGGAGGGCGGCTCGTGAGCATCGTCGGACCGTCCCGCGGCATCGACCGGCTCGCGCGCCTCTGTGCGCTGGCGCTCGCCGCCGCGCACGTTCTCTTCGCCGCCCCCGTCCCGGCGGCCGCCCAGGGCGAGCCGCGCACGGAGCGCTACGGGGTCGAGACCGTCGTCGTCGCCGACGTCGACGGCCCGATCGGCCCGGCCACGACGCTCCTCGTCGAGAACGCGCTGGCGCAGGCCGCCCGCGTGCCCGGCGGCATGCTCGTCCTGCGCATGGACACGCCGGGCGGCCTCGACGCAGCCACGCGCGACATCGTCGCCGCGATCCTCGCCGCGCCGGTACCCGTCGCGACCTGGGTCGCGCCCGCCGGCGCGCGGGCCGCCTCGGCGGGCACCTACATCCTCTACGCGAGCCACGTCGCGGCCATGGCGCAGAGCACCACGCTGGGCGCCGCGACGCCGGTCAGCCTCGGCGGCGGCGACCCCGGGGACGCGGCCTCGCGCAAGGCGATCAACGATTCCGCCGCCTTCATCCGCGGCCTCGCCGAGCTGCGCGGGCGCAACGCCGCCTTCGCCGAAGCGGCCGTGCGAGAGGCCGAGACGCTGACCGCCGCCGACGCGGTGCAGGACGGCGTCGTCGAGATCCTGGCGGACGATCTTCCGGCGATGCTGCGCGAGGCGAGCGGCCTCGTCGTGCGGCTCGGCGCGCGGAGCGTGCGGCTCGAGACGGACGGCGCGGCGATCGTGTCCCACGAGCCGGGCTTCCTGGTGGAGGCGCTCGCGCTGATCACCAACCCGAACGTCGCCTACATCCTGCTGCTGATCGGCATCTACGGCATCGTCTTCGAGTTCGCGAACCCCGGCGTGATCTTCTCCGGGGTCGTCGGCGCGATCTCGCTGCTGCTCGGCCTGTTCGCGCTCGACTTCCTGCCGATCGACGTCACGGGCGTCCTGCTCATCGCGCTCGGCATCGCGCTGATGGTGGCGGAGGTGTTCGTGCCCGCCTTCGGGGCGCTCGGCATCGGAGGGGCGGTGGCCTTCGGCTTCGGCTCCTTCATCCTGTTCGACACCGACGTGCCCGGCTTCTCGCTCTCGCCCGCCGTCGCCGTCGCCGCGACGCTCGCGACCGTCCTCCTGCTGACGATCGTCCTCGTCGCCGCCGTGCGCGCGCTGCGGCGACGCCCCGCGAGCGGGGACGAGGCGCTCGTGGACGAGCGGGCGCGGGTGCTCCATTGGGAGGCCTTCGCCGGCGAGGTCGAGATCCACGGCGAGCGCTGGCGTGCCGTCGCCGACGAGCCGCTCGCCCCCGGCGAGCCCGTGCGCGTGCGCGCCCGCGACGGGCTCACGCTCTCCGTCGCGCGCCTCGGCGCGGACCACCGCGACCCGGACCACCGCGACCCGGATCACCGTGACCCGGACCACCGCGACCCGGACCACCGCGACCCGGATCACCGCGACCCCATGCACCCCGCCGCGCAGCCGCCGGCACAGTGAGGAGCACCCGACCGATGGGCCTCGATCTCGTCGCCTACCTCGTCATAGCGCTGGTCGTGCTCGGCATCGTCGCGAGCGCGATCCGCATCATGCGCGAGTACGAGCGCGCCGTCGTCTTCACGCTGGGGCGTTATTCCGGCGTGCGCGGCCCGGGCATCATCTTCGTCATCCCCGTCCTGCAACAGGCGGTGAAGGTCGACATGCGCACCATCACGATGGACGTGCCCTCGCAGGACGTGATCTCCAAGGACAACGTCTCGGTGAAGGTCAACGCGGTGATCTACTTCCGCGTCGTCGACGCCGACCGCTCGATCATCCAGGTCGAGGACTACATGATGGCCACGAGCCAGCTGGCGCAGACCACCCTGCGCTCGGTGCTCGGCAAGCACGACCTCGACGAGATGCTGTCGGAGCGCGACAAGCTCAACTCCGATATCCAGGAGATCCTCGACAACCAGACCGACGCCTGGGGCATCAAGGTCGCCAACGTCGAGATCAAGCACGTCGACATCGACGAGAGCATGGTGCGCGCCATCGCCCGCCAGGCCGAGGCCGAGCGCAACCGGCGCGCCCGCATCATCGACGCCGAGGGCGAAATGCAGGCCTCGCAGAAGCTCTCCGAGGCGGCGGGGATCCTCGCGCAGACGCCCGAGGCGATGCAGCTGCGCTTCCTCTCCACCCTCTACGACATCGCCGGCGACAAGAACTCGACGATCGTCTTCCCCGTGCCGATCGACCTTCTGCGCGGGTTCATGGGTGGTGCAGCGGGCGGCTCCAACGGCGCTTCCACGGGGGCTTCCACGGGGGCTTCCACGGGGGCTTCCACGGGCGGGGCCGGGGGCGAGGCGCGGCGCGCCGGCGAGGGGGAGTGGCAGACACCGGCGCGCTGAACGGCGCTCCGCCTCCCCCGAGGCACCCGGCGCGTCCTCGGACGTTCATGACCAAACGGTCATGCGCAGGCCATCTCGGCGGCAGCCGGGACCTGCGACGATCCGTCCCGAAGCGTCCCGGAGGGACGCGGACAACGAGGACAGCCATGAAATTCGCATCCCCACGCGCCACCTTCCTCGCGCTCGCCACCGTCGCGGCGCTCTCCGCCGCGCCGGCGCTGGCGCAGCAGCAGGCACCCGCGAGCGCCGCCCCGGCGGCCGCGATCGACCGCGGGACGCTGATCGACGCGCGCCTCGCCGGCATCCGCGCCGGGCTGGACCTGTCCCCGGATCAGGCGGCGCTGTTCGAGCCCGTGGCCGAGGCCTGGCGCTCGGTGGCGCAGAGCCGTGCCGAGCGCCGCGAGGCGATGCGGGCCGAGCGCGGCACGCGCATGCAGGAGCGCTTCGGCGATCGGGACGGTCCGGGCCGCGGCCCGCGCGACGGCATGGGCCAGGGCATGGGTCCGGGCCAGGGCCAGGGCATGGGTCCGGCCGCCGGCCGAGGCATGGGGCCCGACGCGGGCCGAGGCATGGGACCCGACGCGGATCGCGGTCCCGGCGACGGGCTCGACTTCATGGAGCGTCTGGATCGCCGCGCCGCGGTGTCGAGCGCGCACGCCGACGAGATCGGCCGCCTCGCCGAGGCGATGCGCCCGTTCTGGGAGAGCCTCGACGCGGAGCAGCAGGCCCTGCTGCCGGTGCTCGTGCGCGAGCTCGGCGGCTTCGACGCCGGCCCGCGCCGCGGAGGCGACGGCCATCGCGGCGGCCGCTATCACCACGGCCGCGGCTGACGCCGAGCCCTCAGGGTCCCCCCGAAACGAAGGAAGCCGCCCGGTCCCCCGGGCGGCTTCGTCGTTCGTCGTGCCGTCTCGCCCCGAGCGGTTTCGCCTGGAGGCGGACGATCAGCGCGAGTAGAACTCGATGACGAGGTTCGGCTCCATCTGCACCGGGTACGGCACCTCGGAGAGGGTCGGGATCCGGGCGTAGGTGGCGACCATCTTCGAATGATCGACGTCGATGTAGTCCGGCACGTCGCGCTCGGCGAGCTGCGAGGCCTCGAGCACCACGACGAGCTGCTTGGAGGCCTGCTTGATCTCGATCACGTCGCCCGGCTTGACGAGGAAGCTCGGGATGTTGACGCGGCGCCCGTTCACCCGGATGTGGCCGTGGTTGACGAACTGGCGCGCGGCGAAGGGCGTCGCCACGAACTTCGAGCGGTACACCACCGCGTCGAGACGGCGCTCGAGCAGGCCGATCAGGTTCTCGCCGGAATCGCCCTTCTGGCGGATCGCCTCGGCGTAGTAGCGGCGGAACTGCTTCTCGGTGATGTTGGCGTAGTAGCCCTTGAGCTTCTGCTTGGCGCGCAGCTGCGTGCCGAAGTCGGAAACCTTGCCCTTGCGGCGCTGGCCGTGCTGGCCGGGGCCGTACTCGCGGCGGTTGACGGGGCTCTTCGGGCGGCCCCAGATGTTCTGACCGAGGCGGCGGTCGATCTTGTACTTCGCCTCAATGCGCTTCGACATCGCGGTTCCTCTTGCGTTGTCTGGTCTTCGAGGAACGCGCCCTCCTCTTCCCTCGTGGCGGGCCGCTTCCGCGGTGAACCACTCGGGACGACAGGCCCGGCCTGCCGGCCGGATCCGCGGGTGCGTGAACGACAACGCGGGCCCCTGGCGAGACCCGCGCTTTCCGGGGCGACATAGACGAGGCGGGGGCGGGTGTCAACGAAGGGCGTTCGCCCGCACGCCGCACTTGCACGCCCCCGGCGGCTACGCCGATACTGAGTGGCCGAAGGAGCGTGCAGACGTGTGGCTGGAGACGACCCGGTTCGATGAGAGAACGAAGCGCGGCGTCGACAATGGCCGTGACTTCGAGGCGTTTGTCCGGGATTGCCTGGAGCGCCATCGCCGCGACCGGCTCTTCTGGCGCAGCATCCGCGGCGGCCCGGACGGCGCGATCGACCTGCGCGGCGCGAGCGCTGACGGCCTCCATGTCGGCGAGTGCAAGTTCATCGGCCGCGATGCGACGACGCGGCCGCGGGACGTCTGGCGCGACGTCGCCGGCGCGCTGACGGAGAGCCTGCCCGAGCTCGCTGGAGACCTGGACAAGCGGGCGGGCTCGCCCTACCGCCGCTGGCTCGACGCGGACAATCCGATCCTCTCCTACACGTTCTGCGTGGCGGCGCCGCTGACCGGCGTAGAGCGGGAGGCGATCGAGGCGGACATCCGCGCGACGTTCCGCAGCCTCGCCGAGGCGACCGGGCGCCCGCACCTCGCGCGAATCGCCGACGAGGCGAAAGGCGTCGAGGTCCTGTCCTGGGACGACTTCACCCGCATCCTCGGCAACGATCCGGGCCTGCGCTTCGCCTGGTTCGGCGGCTGGCCGACCGGCGTGCGCTCCTTCGGCGAGGTCCTGGGCCGAGCCACCGGCTTCCGCGCCTTCCTGCGTGAGAATGCGCTGCCCTACTTCTCCCGCGCCGATTTCGCGCGGGACGAGGGCTTCGGACCGCGCGACGAGACGGCGCTCCTCGACGCGCTCGAGGACGAGGACCCCTTCTCCGCGCTGGTCCTCTCGGGGCCGGGCGGCGTCGGGAAGACGCGCCTCTCGCTCGAGATCGGCGCGCAGCTCCGCGCGAGGGGCTGGCACGTCTATGCACTCGGCCAGACGGCGACCGCCGAGGCGGCTCTCCAGCTGGTCCGCGGCTACGGCGGAGACGCCCGCATCGCGTTCGTCCTCGACTATGCGGAGGCGGCAACCGCCTTCGACGGCCTTCCAGACGCGCTCGATCAGGTCGCCCAGGAAAGCCGGCGGCGCGTGCGGCTCGTCGTGAACTGCCGCGCGAGCGCCGCCGCGATGGTCGAGAGCGCACTCAGCGGTCTGCCCGTCGTGCCGGTGCGGCTGGCGGCCGGGCAGACGGAGGAGGAGCGCTACGCCCGCTGGGTGGCCCGCCGCATTCTCGACACGGCGGGGCTCGGCGTGGACGAGCGGCTCGCCGCGATCTGCCGCCTGCCCGCCCTCGCGGCCTTCGCGGTCTTCCTCAAGCGCGAGCGGCCTGCCGATTTCGAAGAGCAGTTCGGAGCACTTCACGACGTGGCCGACTTCGAGGGCTGGGCGACGCGGCGGATCACGGCCCTGCTGCGCGGCGTGGAGGCACGCGTCGGCCGCAGCACGCTCTGCGACCTCGCCCTCTCCCTTCCCCTGCCGCTCGCAGAGCGTGACGCGCTCGCGGACGGGAAGGACGAGCGAGCGACCTTGCTCGCGCGGCTGGAGGACGACGGCTGGATCGAGCGCGACGAGGACGGCGCGGCGATCGCGCCGGCGCACGACGTCCTCGCCGACGCGCTGGCGGCGCACGACCTGTTCGGCCCGGGGGCGGACCCGACGCGCCGGGCCGGCGATGCGCTGCGCCGAGCTGCGGCCGACGGCCGGCTGCCGCGTGCCCTCGTCGCCCTCGATCGGCTCGCCGCCCATCCGCGCGCGAGCGAGGCCGCAAGCGGCCGGATTGTGTCGGACCTGCTGCGGGCGGTGCCCGACGCGATGCGGGACGCCGCGCCCGTCGTCATGCGCAGCCGGTTTCTCGGCTGGACGGGACGGCTCGCGGCGCTGGGCGACGCGGGTGTGCGTGCGGCGGTGGGCGGGGACGTGATGCTCGCCAATGTCGTCGCGCACCTCTGCGACTCGGTCGCGGATCTCGATCCCGAGGCCCACGAGAGGCTCGATCTCTCGGCCCTTCTGGATACCGCCAGCTCTCTGGCGCGACTGCTTCCGCCTGGGAGCGGCAACATGATCCTGCGGTCGGCCTACCGTTTGGCCCCGGCCGAGTTCCGGGACGCGCTGCGTGACCGCGTCGGCGTGGAGCCGGTGGCGAGCCAGACGCACTACCTGCTCGTCGCGCTCCTGCGCGGCGGCGAGCCGCCGCTCAATCTCGCGCCCTATGTCGAGGCATGGCTCCAGCGCCATGCGGACGGCAATCTCAAGACGAGCTTCGTCCTCGCCGCTTGGCTCGACGCCGGCGGCGCGCCCGACCGCGTCGAGGCGGAGGTCGAGGTCTGGCTCGCCAATCGCGCGGCGGAGCCGGAGGCGCGGTTCGTCTACAAGGCCTGGCTCGGCGCCGGCGGCGCACCCGACCGCGTCGAGGCGCCGATCGAGGCCTGGCTCGCCCGCCACGCGGCGGAGCCGGAGGCGCGGTTCGTCTACCAGGCCTGGCTCGACGCCGGTGGCGCACCCGACCGCGTCGAGGCTCCGATCGAGGCCTGGCTCGCCCGCCACGCGGCGGAGCCGGTGGCGCAGTTCGTCTACAAAGCCTGGCTCGCCGCCGGCGGCGCGGTCGATCGCATCGAGGCGGCGATCGAGTCCTGGCTCGCTCGCCACGCGGCGGAGCCGGAGGCGCGGTTCGTCTACAAGGCCTGGCTCGACGCCAACGGCGCGATCGGTGGGGTCGCGGCCGCGATCGCGATCTGGCTCGCCTCACACGCGGCGGAGCCGGAGGCGGGGTTCGTCTACAAGGCCTGGCTCGACGCCGGCGGCGCGGTCGACCGCGTCGAGGCGGCGACCGAGGCCTGGATCGCTTGCCATGGGGCGGAGCAGGAGGCGGGATTCGTCTACCAGGCTTGGCTCGACGCCGGTGGCGCGATCGACCACGTCGAGGCGCCGATCGAGTCCTGGCTCGCCAACTACGCAGCGGCACCGGAGGCGCAGTTCGTCTACAAGGCCTGGCTCGACGCCGGCGGCGAGATCGACCGCGTGGAGGCGGCAATCCGGCAATGGCTGACGGCCAACGAGACTGATGAGCGGTCCGACTTCGTGATCAAGGCCTGGCTCGATGTCGGCGGTTCGATCGACGATGTGCTGGAGCCGGCCGTGGCTTGGCTGCGGCGCAACTGGCGTCGGGCGGACGCCGCCTTCGTCACGAAGCCGCTGTCGAAGGTAGAGCATCTTCCGCAGGAGGCGATCGTGCTCATCGGCTTGTGGGCGCGGGAGTACCCGGCAAACGTCGACGCCGTCTATCGACTCGCGAACATCGCGAAGGACCGGCCGGAACCGCATGACGAGCTGAGTGTCCGGGCGATCCTGGCGGGAACACAATCCGTTCTCGGGCACTTCGGCGCGCACCTCGCCACCGATCCTGTTTGCGCCGTCCCCGCTCAGGCTCTCGTACTGAACTGCCACAGCCTGTCTCGGCCGTACCCCCCGCTTGCCCTCGCCGCCGACCGCCTCGTCTCCCGCGCGATCGGGTCGACTCCGCTCTATCGCCGGGGAACGCGCGTCCGATTCGACGAAAACCTCCTCACCGCCTGCCATTCCGTCCTCTCCGCCGGCTTCTTCACCCCCGCCGACGCCGCCGGCGTCGAGGCGTTCATCGGCTGGCTCGACGAGCAGCGTCCGGGCGATCCCTTCGTTGCGCATCTTGCCCAACGCCTGCGCGCGGCGATCACCGCGCCCCGCTGGACCGCGACACGATAGCCGTGGACAGCCCCACGTGTCCCGCTTCCCCTCCCTCCTCGCCGGCGCTACATCTCCCGCATGCACGCGCGCGCCCCTCTGCACCTGCTCAAGCTCTGCGTCGGCGCCGAGTCGATCGCCGATCTCGAGGGCTGGATCGAGGAGAGCCGGCTCTACGCGAACCGGGCGGGCCGCGCGTACGAGCAGCGGCACACGACGCGGATGGTGCCCAAGCGGATGGACGAGATCGCCGGGCGCGGGTCGCTCTACTGGGTGATCAAGGGCCAGCTCTGCGCCCGCCAGCGGCTCCTCGAGATCCGCCCCTTCACCGACGAGGGCGGCATCGGGCGCTGCCATCTCGTGCTCGAGCCGGTGGTCGTGCCTGTCGCGCCGCGCCCCTGCCGCCCGTTCCAGGGCTGGCGCTACCTCGAGGAGAAGGACGCGCCGGCGGACCTCTCGGGCGAGGCCGCCGCCGGGCTCGCGGAGATGCCGGAGGGGCTCAGGCGGGAGCTGGCGGAGCTGGGATTGCTGTGAGCGCGCTCCCGCCCCATCGGGGCGGGGACGGCGAGCGGAGCGAGCCAGGGGCGGGGTCCCCCGGCTCGACGCGTCCTATTTCGGCTGTCGCCGAACGCGCCTGCGGCGCACCCCCTCCGTCTCGTCGGCTTCGCCGCCGATCCACCTCCCCCGATGGGGGAGGAGCGATCCCGCCGCTCCCCCTCTCTCACGGCGAAGGAGACGCGTTCTCCCACGCCTCCCGCTCCAGCCGGTAGACCACGCAATCGTCCTCCCCGAACAACCGCCGTTCCACCGCGCGGAAGCCCAGACGCTCGTAGAAGCGGCAGGCGCGGACGTTCTCGGCCAGCGGGTCGAGCAGCACCGCCGTGACGGACGGGTCGGCGAAGCAGCGTTCCAGGGCGAGGCGCATCATCGCCGCGCCGAAGCCGCGCCCGCGATCGGAGGCCGCGCCGATCCAGACGTCCAGCGCCCGCAGCCCCGGGCCGCAGTCGCCCCAATAATGGCTCTCCTCCCGCGCCGGGTCGATCGAGACGAGGACGCCGACCGGCCGGCCCTGCGCCTCGAAGATCAGGATCTCGCGCCAGTCGACCACGCGCGGAATCTCCGCGGCCCAATCGTACGCGTCGTCGGCCCCGCTCGAGGCGGCGATGTCCGGGTCGTCGTCCCAGGCGCGCAGGGTCGGCAGGTCGGCGCTGGTGGCGGGTCTCAAACGCATCGTCCCCTCCCCGGTCGGGTCGGAATGATCTAGCATGGGGCCATGCAGCGCCTCGATCACGTCTTCATCCTCACCGGCGCCGGGATCTCCGCCGAAAGCGGGCTCGGCACCTTCCGCGACGTGGGCGGCATCTGGGCCGCGTTCGATCCCATGACGCTCGCCACTCCGGAAGCCTTCGCCCGCGATCCGGACACGGTGCAGGCCTTCTACGACGCGCGCCGCCGCAACCTGCTCGCGGCCGAGCCGAACCCCGCACACCATGCGCTGGCGCGGCTCGAGGCCGGCCTCGCCGCGCGGGGCGGGCGGCTCACGCTCGTCACGCAGAACATCGACGACCTGCACGAGCGCGCCGGCCATCGCGAGGTGCTGCACATGCACGGCGCGCTGCTCGAGGCGCGCTGCGTCGCCTGCGAGGCGGTGACGGAGGTCCGTTCGGACCTCTCGACGGCGGACGCCTGCGGCGCCTGCGGGCGCACCGGAGTCCTGCGCCCGAACGTCGTCTGGTTCGGCGAGATCCCGTTCCACCTCGACGAGATCGAGGAGCGGCTGATGGCGGCGGACCTCTTCGTCGCCATCGGCACCTCCGGCGCCGTCTATCCCGCCGCCGGCCTCGTCGGTGCCGCGCGCCGGGCGGGGATCGCCACGCGCGAGATCAACCTCGAGCCGTCCGACACCGCCCATCTGTTCGACGCGGCGGATTACGGCCGCGCCAGCGAGACCGTGCCGCGCTGGGTGGAGGACGTCCTGGGCCCCGACGCCCCCTCTCAGGAGAGGTCGGCGCCCCCTCACCGCACCCGCTCGAGCACCGAGACGTAGTTCGCCACCGCCGCACCGCCCATGTTGAAGATGCCGCCGAGCCGCGCGTCCTTCACCTGGATCCCGCCGGCCTCGCCGACGAGCTGCATGGCGGAGAGCGCGTGCATCGAGACGCCGGTGGCGCCGATCGGGTGCCCCTTGGCCTTGAGGCCGCCGGACGGGTTCACGGGGAGCTTGCCGTCCTTGCGCGTCCAGCCCTCGGCCACGGCGCGGGCGCCCTGCCCTTCCGGCACGAGCCCCATCGCCTCGTACTCGATCAGCTCGGCGATGGTGAAGCAGTCGTGCGTCTCGACGAAGGAGAGGTCGTCGAGCGTCACCCCCGCCTCCGCCAGCGCCCGCTGCCAGGCCACCGCGCAGCCCTCGAACTTCAGGATGTCGCGCTTGGACATCGGCAGGAAGTCCTGCGCGTGCGCCGTTGCGCGGAAGCCGACGGCGCGCGGCATGGTCATGGCGCTGTCCATGTCGGCGATGACGAGCGCCGCTGCGCCGTCCGACACGAGCGAGCAGTCGGTGCGCTTCAGCGGCCCGGCGACGAAGGGGTTCTTCTCGCTCTCGGCGCGGCAGAAGGCGAAGCCGAGATCCTTGCGCATCTGGGCGTAGGGATTGTCGACGCCGTTGGCGTGGTTCTTCGCCGCGATGCCGGCGAGCGCGTCCGACTGGTCGCCCCAGCGCTGGAAGTAGGCGGCGGCGATCTTGCCGAAGACCCCGGCGAAGCCCCCCGGCGTGTCGCCGTCCTCGGGCAGGTAGGAGGCCTTGAGCAGGTTCTTGCCGATCTCCGGCCCCGACGTCGTCGTCATCTGCTCGACGCCGACCACGAGGACGCGCCGCGCGCGCCCGGCCTCGATCGTCTTCAACGCCTGCTGCACGGCGGCGGAGCCGGTGGCGCAGGCGTTCTCGACGCGCGTCGCCGGCTTGAAGCGGAACAGGTCGGAGGCCTGGAGCACGAGGCCCGCGGTGAAGTCCTGCGCCGAGAAGCCCGCGTTGAAGTGGCCGAGAACGATCTCGTCGATGTCCTCCGGGCCGATCTCCGCATGGGCGAGCGCCTCGCGGGCGACGCGCACGATCAGGCTCTCGACGGTCTCGGCGTCCTGCTTGCCGAAGGGCGTGTGGGCCCAGCCCACGATGGCGGCTCTCATGGCGTCTTCTCTCCGGGATCCGGGGCGGCGTCGGTCGCGCGCGCGGCGTTGTTCGCCCAATGTGCGTGCGCGGGCGTCGCGGGGCAAGAGGCGGCGGGTGCGCCGGGCGACGCCGGCGCGTCAGGTGCTCGCCGACGGCGCGGCCGCGGTCGGCGCCGTCGCGAGCCAGACGAACGCGCACACCCAGAAGAGCAGCGCCAGCGGGCCGACCAGGAAGCCCGAGGCCAGGATGGCGAGCTGCCACACCGCCCACCAGGCGGGCCTCCCCGCATCGCGCAGCCGCTGCACGGTCACCGCGGTCGAGCCCACGACATAGACGTAGACGAGCGCCACGAGGGCCGCCATTGCCGCGAGCCCCACGCCCGCCGGCCGGGCGTCGCCGCGGCCGTACGGCTCGATCGCCGCGAAGACGAGAAGCGTGCCGACGAAGCACGCAACCGCGATCAGCGAGCCGCGCAGGGCGAAGTCGAGCCGCCCGATCCGGCCGTCGTAGCGGAAGTAGTTGCCGAGCATGAGCGCGCCCTCGCGTCCTCCATCGCAGCCCGACGTCGAGCCGTCCCGACCGGATCTACCGGAGGCGGCTTAACGGAACGCTGACGCCGCCGTCCCGCCCCGACCGGCGCGCGCTGCGCGGGGGAGCCGTGCACGCGCGCGCGTTTCGGGCGTGCCCGGCCGCGGGTAGGCTGGCGCCGCCGACAGCGATTCGGCCTCCCTCACGCCCGCTCCGAGCGTCCCGACGATGACAGCCCCGACGACATCCGGCGCGCGCGCCGGCATCCTCGTGATGCTCCTGGCGATGCTCCTGTTCGCGGTGAACGACACGCTGGGCAAGTGGCTGGTCGCCACCTATTCCGCCGGGCAGGTGCTCCTGATCCGCAGCCTCGCGGCGCTCGTCGTGCTCGCGCCCTTCCTGATGCGCACGAGCCCGGCGGCGCTGCTGCGGCCGGATCGCCCGCGCCTGCAGGCGCTGCGCGTCGCGCTCTCGACGCTCGAGGTGTTCTGCTTCTACGTCGCCGTGGCGAACCTGCCGCTCGCCGACGTGCTGACCTACTGGATGGCCGCGCCGATCTGGGTCGCGGCGCTCTCGCCGCTGGTACTCGGGGAGCGGGTCGGCTGGCGGCGCTGGAGCGCCATCGCGGTCGGCTTCGTCGGCGTGGTGATCGCGCTCGAGCCCTCGCGTGCGACGATCTCGCCGGCGGCGGGGGTGTCGATCGTGGGCTCGCTCGCCTTCGCGGGCATGATGCTGCTCTCGCGCGTCCTGCGCGGCACGCCCGACACCACGCTCGTGCTCTGGCAGACGGCGGGCGCCGGGGCGGCCGGGCTCGTGCTCGCGCCCTTCGCCTGGGTCGCGCCGAGCCCGATCGATCTCGGCCTGCTCGCGCTGCTCGGCGTGCTCTCGATGATCGGCCACATCGCGGTCAATCGCGCCTTCAAGCTCGCCGACGCGGCGACCATCGTGCCCTACCAGTACACGCTCCTGTTCTTCGCCGCCGTGCTCGGCTGGCTCGTCTTCGGCGACGTGCCGCGCCCGGCGCTGATGCTGGGCGCGGGGATCATCGTGGCGGCGGGGGTGTACATCTTCCTGCGCGAGCGGGCCGTGGCGCGGCGGGGACGGGTGCCGCCGTCGGTCCCGTGACCGCGACGGCGGCGCCCGCGATTGTGCTTGTGCGCGGCCGCGAAGGCGCTCATCATCGGCCCGGAGAGGTGAGAGATCCGGCCCCTCGCGGTGGACGCCCACCCCGCCGGCTCGCAGCCCTCTCCCCAGGAGCCTCCATGTCCGGACATCGCGGCGGCGACGGCCCCGCCCACACGCAGGCGCTCGGCGAGCACAGGCGGCGCACCGCGCCGCGCTGCGACTGACCGCCGGCCGCGCGCCGTCCGGCACGCGAGGACGACCACCCGCCCCAGCAAGCCCTGCCGGCCGCATCCGCGGACCGGCGATCGAGGAGAGAACCATGGCCAAGGGTCAGATGCGCGGCAACAAGGAAGTCCGCAAGCCCAAGACGAAGAAGGAGCCCGCCGCGGCGCCCACGGGCTTCGCCAAGGGCAACCTCTCCCCCGCCGCCGCGAGCCCGCCCAAGAAGAAGGGCTGAGCCCGCGAAAGCGGGGCGGGCTCGGGCGCCCGCCCCGCCTCACACGAAGGCCCATTGATCCGGCTGCACGCCCGTCGTGCCGATCAGCCAGACGGACGTGCCGTCGGCGGCGGAGATCAGCGTCCCGCCGGCGTCTACCGGAATGTCGGATCCTCCTCGGCGACGCCGTCGAGGGCGAAGCGGCCCCGGGCGACGTCGCAGGGGCTATAGCGTCGCGTCGTCGATCGAGTCGTCGGCACGAGGTCCACTCCCCTCGACAGTCCGCACAACAACAGCTGCATTGACCCGGCGCATGAGCAGATTTGCCGCAGCGAAGATCAGAATCAGATCCACCAGATTGTAATTTTTGAGCAGTCTCACATAAGTAAATTCGCTGATATCCGACAAATTATACGAGAGATAGTAGTATAGATAATGTAACCGGTCAAGATTTAGACTTATTTGCTAAACCTCGGTCGGGGAAAATTTTGAATATACGTTGGCTTCTTGAATAAGTGCTCATCTCCTGCAGATCGTGTCTATACCGCCGAACTACGGCGGAAACACAAAACTTGCCGGAGCGTGCACAGAAGACCGTCGCAACTTTCATTCAGACGTGAGCGTCCATTCCGCCACCGGAACAACACGCTTCTTCGGCCCGCCGCGCCTTCGGATTCCGGGCCTCCTCGCCCGACGCACCCGCGGAACTCGTTCCCCCGCGACAAGCGTCTGCGCGCGCGCTAGAACCGTCGCCGGTTCGTCGGCAAGGACGTGGAAGATGCCATGCGCGTGATCGGGCTCGCCGGATGGAGCGGTGCGGGCAAGACGACGCTTCTCGCGAAGCTCATCCCGGCCCTCGTCGCCCGCGGCGTCGAGGTGTCGACGGTGAAGCACGCCCACCACGCCTTCGACATCGACCGGCCGGGGAAGGACAGCCACACGCATCGCGCCGCCGGGGCGCGGGAGGTGCTCGTCGCCTCCGGGCGACGCTTCGCCCTGATGCGGGAATACGCGCCGGGCGAGGAGGAGCCGCCGCTCGGGGCGCTGCTCGCGCGGCTCGCGCCGGTCGATCTCGTCGTCGTCGAGGGGTTCAAGGCCTGGGGGCACCCGAAGATCGAGGTCTTCCGGGCGGCGAACGGCAAGCCGCATCTCTACGGGCAGGCGCCTGCCGTGCGCGCGATCGCGAGCGACGTCGCTCTGGCGGATGCGCCCGTGCCGGTGGTGCCGCTCGACGACGTGGAGGCGATCGCCGACATCGCCCTGCGCGAGGCGGTCGATCGCGACGCGCTGTGCGTCGCCCTCGCCGAGGTGCCGCCACCCGCCCGGCTGAAACCGGCCCGCGGCTGAAGGAGCGAGATCGATGGCCCAGCTCTCCGACGATTGCTTCGCCTTCGGCGGCGCGCCGATGCGGGTCGACGAGGCACGCGCGCTCATCGCCGCGCGGATCGCGCCGGTGGCGCGCGTCGAGCGCGTCCCCCTCGTCGCGGCGGACGGCCGCGTGCTCGCCGACGACCTGTCGGCGCCGATCCCGCTGCCGCCCTTCTTCAACGCGGCGGTCGACGGCTACGCCGTGTGCCATGCCGACCTCGCGCCCGGCGGCGAGACGCGCCTGCCGGTGGCGGGGCGCCTGCCCGCCGGCGCGGCGCCCGGCGGGGGCGAATCCGGCGGGACGGCCCTGCGCATCTTCACCGGCGCGGCGATGCCCGACGGCTTCGACACGGTCTTCATGCAGGAGGACACCGTGCGCGAGGAAGGCGACGTGGTGCTGCCGGCGGGCCTGAAGCCCGGCGCCAACGCGCGCCCCGCCGGCGAGGACATCGAGGCCGGCGCGCTGGCGCTGCCGGCCGGCCACCGCATCGGCCCGCGCGACCTCGCGCTCCTCGCCGGGCTCGGGATCGCCGAGGTGGCCGTGCGCGCGCCGCTGACGCTCGGCGTGTTCTCCACGGGCGACGAACTCGTGGCGCCCGGCGAGCCGCTCGGCCCGGCCGCGCTCTACGACGCCAACCGCTTCATGCTGATGGCACTCGCACGCCGCGCCGGCTGCGTCGTGCGCGACCTCGGCATCCTGCCGGACCGGCGCGAGGCGGTCTCTTCGGCGCTGGCCGCGGCGGCGGAGGAGGTCGACATGCTGATCACCTCCGGCGGCGTCTCCACCGGCGAGGAGGACCACGTGAAGGCGGCGGTGGAGGCGGCCGGCGCGCTCACCTTCTGGCGGGTTGGCATCAAGCCGGGCCGGCCGGTGGCGCTGGGCGTGGTCGAGGGCAAGGCCTTCATCGGCCTGCCCGGGAACCCGGCGGCGGTGTTCGTGACCTTCGCGGTGCTGGCGCGCCCGCTGATCGCGCGGCTCGCCGGGGAGGCCTGGCGGCCGCCGACGTCCTTCCCCGTGCGCGCCGGCTTCGCCTACGCCAAGAAGGCGGGCCGGCGCGAGTACGTGCGCTGCACGCTCGCGCCGGACGCGACGGGCGGCCTCGTCGCCCGCAAGCACCCGCGCGAGGGCGCGGGCGTGATCACCTCGCTGACGCAGACGAGCGGGCTCGTCGAGCTCCCCGAGGAGGTGACGCGCGTCGCGCAGGGCGAGACGGTGGCGTTCCTGCCCTACGCCACGCTGGCGTGAGCGTCCTCAGCTGCGGGACGAGTACCAGTCCGTGCCGACGAGGTTGTGGCCCGGATCGCCGACGCGCGCACCGGTCGTCGCATAGGCGTCCGCGGCGGTGGACTGATAGGTAGTCTCGAGCAGCCAGGCGGCGCCGACGGCGACGACGAGGGCGACGACGAGCGAGGAGAGGAAGGCTTTCATCGGGGTGTCCTCCCGGACTTTTTCGGTCCGCCATCCATGCCGCGAAACGGCACCGCTTTCAAGATCTTGCGCCGCCTTTCGGAGCCGTTCCGGCCTGGCCCGCCGCGGCGAGGAGCCGCTCCGCCTCGGCGATGTCCTCGGGAGTGTTGGCGTTGAAGAACGGGTCGATCGGCTCGGCCGACCAGGACGCGTGGGCGATGCCGTGGCGCGCCGTCCAGCGGTCGATCTTGCGCATGTCCTCGACGACGAGCGCATGGCGCAGGTCCTCGCGCAGGTCCACCCGCCAGAGCGCGTTCGTCGGATGCGTGCGCCCGCCGCTCTCGGCGCAGGCGAGCGGCGTGCCCGCGGCCTCCCGCGCCGCGTGGAGCCGCGAGACGAAATCGTGCGGGACGAAGGGCGTATCGGCGGCGAGCGTCGCGACGTAGGCGATCTCCGGCCGGTGCGCCGCCGCCCAGTCGAGCCCGGCGAGCACGCCCGCGAGTGGCCCGGCGAAGCCCTCCACCGTATCTGCCACCACTGTCAGGCCGGTGCCGGCGAAGCGCGCCGGGTCGCCGTTGGCGTTGAGCACGAGCCCGTCGCATTGCGGCGCCAGCCGCTCGATGGCGCGATCGAGGATCGTGCGCCCGCCGATCGTCCGCAGCGGCTTGTCGCCGCCGCCCATGCGCCGCGCCAGCCCGCCGGCGAGGAGGACGCCGAGCGTCGGGGGATGCGTCTCAATCGTCACCGCCGGCTCCCTTGCGCCGCGACTTCGCGCTCTCCTCGCCGACATAGGCGAGGTCCTGGTCGAACACGATCCGCTCCTCGCCCGCGAGCGCCACGAAGCGCTTGCCGCGCGCACGCCCGATCAGTGTCAGACCCGTGCGCCGGGCGAGCTCGACGCCCCAGGCGGTGAAGCCCGAGCGCGAGACCAGGATGGGGATGCCCATGCGCACGGTCTTGATCACCATTTCCGAGGTGAGCCGGCCGGTCGTGTAGAAGATCTTGTCGACGCCGTTCTCGCCTTCGCGGAACATCCAGCCGGCGATCTTGTCCACGGCGTTGTGGCGGCCGACGTCCTCCATGTAGACCAGCGGCTGGTCCTCCCGCGCGAGCACGCAGCCGTGGATCGCCCCCGCCTCGAGGTAGAGCGAGGGCGTCGTGTTGATGGCGTGGGTGAGCCGGTAGAGCCAGGAGGTGCGCAGGGTCGCCTGCGGCAGCACGATCTCGTCGAGCGCCTCCATCAGGTCCCCGAAGGCGGTGCCCTGGGCGCAGCCGGAGGTCTGGGTGCGCTTGCGCAGCTTGTCCTCGAAATCGGTCTCGCGCTCGGTGCGCACGACGACGACCTCGAGATCCTCGTCGTACTCCACCTGCGTGACCACGTCGTCGGGGTGGAGCATGTTCTGGTTGAGAAGGTAGCCGATCGCCAGGTACTCGGGATAGTCGCCGATCGTCATCATCGTGACGATCTCCTGGGCGTTGAGGTACAGCGTCAGCCCGCGCTCCACGGTGACGGCGGTCTCGACCGGGCGGCCGGCCTCGTCGACGCCGGTCACCCTGCGGGTGAGACGCGGGTCGGCGGGGTCGGGGACGATGCGCAGGGGGTGGCTCATCGGGTGCGGATGCTCATGGGGGCTCTATGCCGGTCCCGACGTAAAAGGACCGAACGCTCACGTCCACCGTGTCTATCACCGCCTGCGGCCCTTCGAAATGGCCCTCGAAGCGGGCGGGGAATGCGTCAGTCTCCTCGAACGGATCGTCACCATGCACCTTGAGGATGACGTAGATGTTCATGATGCCGCTGAAGCGATCGCCCTTCAGGATGACGGAGTCGGGGTTTCCGCGAACGCTGTCGACGACCGTTTCCTCGGACAGCTCCGCCAGCTTGGGCCACTCCGGCGTTCCCTCGACACGGTAGGTCTCGGCCGCGTCCAGGATGGCCTCGATCCGGGCGTGCTTCTGCTTGGCCGATCTCAGCGACATGTGCGACACCTCAGTAATTGAACGCGCCGACCGCAACCCCGTTCGTGAACTGCCAGGCCAGGGTGCCGCCGATGCCATCCAGATCGGCCTCGACCGCGCTCGATTCGATCGCGAGCTGGAAGAGCTTACGCTCGAAATATTGCCTGAAGGCGGCATCGATGTCGAAGTGGTCGATCCGCGCGATCGAAGAGGAACGCCTGACCCACGGACGCGTCGGGTCGGGGTGGATCGTGAAGAGACCTCGCTGAGCCACGATCCGTGGCGTGACGGCCGGAGGCACGAAGGTCCGCACGCGCTGCACCAGGAACGGGTCCGGCTCGGTCGCGATGTCGACGAGTCGCGGCGCCTGAGCCGCATAGACCCGGGCAGTCGTGCTTTTCGGATGGCTCGTCACGGCGAAATAGGCGCCGACCAGCGGGTTCGTCGTCCAATCGAGCAGTCTGGTGGGCAGACCGTGGTGCTGCCCGAGGGCGAGGACGTCCCAGTCCGTGAGAACCGAGACGCCGACGAACTGATGGGCACGACGCTTGAAGTTGCGGAAGATCGCGAGCTCCTTCTCTTCCGCGTAGGCGACCGGTTCACGACCGACCTTCGGAACGAGCCGATGCGTCGCCGCATCCGCGACGCCGCGAAAGATCCAGTGATCCTGCCGATGCATGTCGACGAACGCGAGGAACGCCGTCCAGGCCTCGCGCCGCTCGCGCAGCAGCAACGCGGATTGCGTCAATGCCATCGTAGCCCGCTCCCATTGCGAGGCTTCTCGCACGACCGCGATGGCTTCACAAGGCAAACGCTGCCCGTTCGGCGATACGCCGGATGCGCACCCTCACTCCCACACGATCTTCGGCGCGACCCGCGCCCGTCCTCCGGCGAGCCCCGCCCACACCTTCTCCGCGATGCCGCGATAGACCCGCCCGTGCGGCCCGTCCGGGTCGAGCGCCGTCACCGGGCGGCCCGCGTCCGAGGTCTCGCGGATGGTCATGTTCAGCGGCACCTCGCCGAGGAACGGTACGCCGAGCTTGGCCGCTTCCGCCGCGGCGCCGCCGTGGCCGAAGATGTGGCTCGTCTCGCCGCAATGCGGGCAGACGAAGGTCGCCATGTTCTCGACGATGCCGAGGATCGGGATCTGCGTGCGCTGGAACATCGCCACGCCGCGCCGGGCGTCGATCAGCGCCAGGTCCTGCGGCGTCGAGACGATCACGGCGCCCGAGAGCGGTGTGGCCTGCGCCATGGTCAGCTGCGCGTCGCCGGTGCCCGGCGGCATGTCGACGACGAGCACGTCGAGCGAACCCCAGGCGACCTCGCGCAGCATCTGGGTGATGGCCGACATCACCATCGGCCCGCGCCAGATCATCGGCGTCTCCTCCTCGACCATGAAGCCGATCGACATCACCTTGACGCCGTAGCCGTCGAGCGGCTCGAGGATGCGGCCCGAGAGCACGCGGGGCTTGCCGTGCAGGCCGAACAGCTTGGGCATCGAGGGGCCGTAGATGTCGGCGTCGAGGATGCCGACCTTCAGGCCGAGCGCGCGCAGGCCGAGCGCGAGGTTGCAGGCTGTCGTCGACTTGCCGACGCCGCCCTTGCCGGAGGCGACCGCGATGACGTGCGCGACGCCGGGGATCCCTTGCGCCTTCGGCTGCGGCGGGCTCGCGGGACGGCCGGGCTGGACCCCGGCGCGGGAGGGCGGCGTCGCGGAGGGGCCCTTCGGCACGGGACGATCGGCGGTGAGGGTCGCGAGCACGGTCGCGCCGCCGGCGACGGAGCGCGCGGCGTCCTCGGCGGCCTTGCGCACGCCCGCCATCGCCTGCGCCTCGGTCGCGTCGACGGCGATCGAGAACATCACCCGCCCGCCCTCGACGACGACGTCTGAGAGGCGGCCCGACGCCACGAGGCTGCCCCCGCTCGCGGGCAGCGTGACGGCGGCGAGCGCCTGCAGGACCTGTTCTCTCGTCGTCACGGGCGTGCCTCCGGAACTCGTTCGTCTCGGGTTCGTCTCGGGTTCATCTAGTGCGTTCCGCCCCGTCCCCGCAATCGCCGCGGCGCGGCTCAGCGGGCGGCCTCGGCGAGGAACTCGACGAGCGCCTGCCGGTCCTCGGCCGCGAGGATGCGCTGCTCGGGCATCTTCGAGCCCGGCGTGTAGGCCGTCGGGCCATGCTCGAACAGCGCGGCCACCGTCTCCGGCGTCCAGACGATGTCCATCGCCACCAGGGCGGGCGAGTAGTCGTATCCCGCCGCCGTGCCGATGCGCCGCCCGAAGATGCCGGCGAGCGTCGGCCCGGCGCGCTCGCCTTCGGTCGCCGACAGCGTGTGGCAGGCGGCGCAGGCGCGGAACACCTCCGCCCCGCGCGAGCCGGCGAAGCGCGCGAGCGGGTCCTCGGCCGCGTCGAGGATCGGCCCGCCGACCGGCTCGCCGGTACGCGCGTCCCACGCCCGCACCACGGCGTCGCCGCCCCCCGTGTAGAGCGTCTCGCCGTCCGGGGCGAAGGCGGCCGACCAGACCGGAAGACCGGGGCCGACGAGGGTGAACAGCACCGATCGCGCCGCGACGTCGATGATGGCCACCGACCCGCGGATCGTCGCCGCCGCGAGGCGCGTCCCGTCCGGCGACAGGACGAGCGCGATGATCGGCAGCGGCTGCGTCCCGATCTCGGCGCGCGTCTCGCCCGCGGGCGAGAGGAGGCGCACGACGCCGTCGGCGCCGCCCGCCGCGATGGTGCCGTCCGGGGCGATGGCGAGCGCGTTGAGCGGCGTCGGCAGCTGGATCGCCCGCTCCGGGCCGCCATCGTCCGGCCAGATCCGCAGCGTCGCGTCGTAGCCCGCGCTGACGAGCGTGCCGTCCGGCGCGAAGGCGACGGCGTTGACCGGGCCGCCGTGGCCCGCGAGCACGCGTGCGGCACCGTCCGCGAGCGACGTGAGGCGCACGACCCCGTCCCATCCCGCCGAGGCGAGCGTCGCGCCGTCGGGCGAGACCGCGAGGCCGGCGACCGGCGCCTCGTGCGCGCTCTCGACGCGCACCGGGTCCGGCGCGCCGAGGCGCCAGAGGGCGATCCGCCCGTCGGCGCCGCCGGTGGCGATGCCGCCGTCGGGGAGGACCGCGACCGCGTTCACCGAGCCGTCGTGGTGACGCAGCACCTGCGCCGCCGACGCGCGCCCGAGGTCCCAGACGATGGCTCGGTTGTCGAACGAGCCCGACACCGCGAGATCGCCCGCGGGCGCGACCGCGAGGGCGCGGACCGGCCCGCCGTGGCCGCGCATCTCGGCGGACGCGCCGCCGGCGGCGAGGATCAGCGTGAGAGCGACGGCGGCGAGACGCATGGGCGGGTCAGCTCCTCGGAGCGGCGGTGAAGCCGAGCGCGCGCAGGGCGGCGTGCGTCTCGGGCGCATCCAGCGCCGCGAGGAAGGCCGCGACGCCCGGCCGGGTGCGCCGCGCGGCGACGAGGGCGAAGTCGTAGTGCTCTTCCGCGAGCGGCAGGAAGCCGAGCCCGTAGGCCTCCGCGACCGGCGCGATGGCGAGCCCCCAGTCGGCCCGGCCCTGCGCCACGGCGGCGGCGACGGCGTTGTGGGTGTTCGGCTGGTTCCAGTACCCGTCCGGCCGCGCGCCGGCGAGGAGCCCGTCGAGCAGGATGCGCGTCCCGGCGCCCTGGTTGCGGCCCACCATCAGGCAGGCGGGGTCGTCCTTCACGGCCGCCACGGCGTCCCGCGCGTCCGCGCCCTCGAAGCGGGCGTCGCCCACGCGGAAGACGAGTCCCTGCATGCGCCGCCAGCCGGGAACGAGCTCGAGCCCGTCGGCCAGGAAGGGCGTGTTGTAGGTGCCGCTCCTCGGGTCGAGGACGTGGATCGGCGCGAGGTCGCACTCCCCGCGCTTCGCCGCCGCGAGACCGCCGAGGCTGCCGACGGCGATCACGCGGGCCGACATGCCCGGCAGGCGCGCGACGACGGCGTCGAGCCCGGTGCAATGGCTCCCGGCGATCACGAGATCGGGCACCCGCACCTGCGGCGTCAGCAGGCGCACGTCGACCTCGGCCCCCGCGGGGAGGGCGTCCGCCAGAGCCTCGATGGCGAAGAAGCCGTCCGCCCGCGCGAAGGTCGTCACCGAGCCGGAGCCCTTGCCCGTCGGGTAGGCGACGAGCCCACCCTCCCCCGCGACGAGCGCGCTCATGACGTACTCGGTGCGGCCGAGCTCCGAGGGAATGCGCACCGGCACGCGAGCGCGCACCGACGCCTCCGTCCGCGACGGAAGCCCGGCGAGGGTGCGCAGGACCGGCGCGACCATGTCGTGGAAGGTGAACATCGCCGAGGTGGGGAATCCCGGCAGCACCACGACGGCCTTGCCGTCGCACACCGCGAGGCAGAGCGGCTTGCCCGGCTTCAACGCGACGCCGTGCGCGACGATGCCCGGTGCGCCGAGGCCGGCGACGGCGCGGTAGGTCAGATCGCCGGCGCCCTTGGAGGTACCGCCGGAGAGGATCACCGCGTCGCACGCGGCGTGCGCCCGGCGCAGGGCCGCCTCGAGCGCCGCCGCATCGTCGCCGACGATGCCCCAGGGCACGGGCTCGCAGCCGCATTCGGCGACCGCGGCGGCGATCACCGGGCCGTTGGCGTCGTAGATCCGCGCCGGCGCGAGGGGCTCGCCGGGCGCCACGAGCTCGTCGCCCGTGGAGAGCACGGCGACCCGCGGCCTGGCGAAGACGGGCACACGCGCGATGCCGACGGCGGCGAGCATCCCGATCTCGCGCGCGCCGACCACCACACCGGCCCGCAGCAGCATCTCGCCCCGCGCGATGTCGGAGCCCGCGAAGGCGACGAACTGGCCCGGGTTCGCGGCGCGCCGCACGGCGACGGCCGGCCCGTCCGGCGCGTCGAGGGGGCGGGTGTGCTCGATCATCACGACCGCGTCCGCCCCGCGGGGGATCGGCCCGCCGGTGGCGATCGGCGTGGCGCGGCCGGGCGTCACCGCGATCGTGGGCGCCACGCCGCAGGCGATGGTCTCGGCGTTCAGGAGAAGCCGCACCGGCGCCGCCTCGGAGGCGCTCGCGATATCCGCCGCGCGCACGGCGAAGCCGTCGACGCCGGAACGGTCGAAGGGCGGCGCGTCGATGGGGGCGTGCACGTCCGCCGCGAGCGGCAGGCCGATTGCGTCCGCGAGCGCGACCTCGCTCCGCCGCAGGGGCGCGGGGCGAAGCGCCTCGGCGAAGCGCGCGGCGGCGTCCTCGCGCGAGCGCACGGTCAGGAACTGCTCCTGGGAACGGCTCGGGTCGGCGCGGCTCGGGTCGTGCGCGGGGGGGGCGGGCGTATCGGTCATGGCAGCGGCCGGGCGTCGAGGATCGCGCCGCCGGCATAGCCTTCCGCGTCGGGGGGCACCAGCGCATAGGCGTCGGCGCGCGCAAACGCCGCGAGCGTCAGCTCGCCGACGGCGAGTGGGACCCGGCGGCCGTCGCCCTCCGCCGCGAGGAGGACGATCTCCGTGAGACCGACGGTGGAGGTGAGCGGCGCGGCGAGCCGCACGGGGGCCGGCGCGACGGGCACGGCGCCGGCCAGCGCGGCGAGCGCCCCGGGAAGCAGCGCCAGCGCTGCGCCGAGCGCGTCGCTCTCCAGCGCCGGGAGGTGGGCGACGAGCGTGCCCCGCGCGTCGCGGGCGAGACGCGTCGTCGCCCCGGGGCGCAGCGCGAGCCCGTCGGCGACGACCGCCTCCCCTCCCCCGGGCGCGTCCGCTCCGCGCACGAGCACGAGATCCGCCTCGCCGGAGACCACCGCCCCGCCGAGCGCCGAGACGAGCGGCGCCAGCAGTCCCGGGCCGTCGAGCCGCACCCGCGGCCGGCGGATGGCCACGTTCGCGACGCCGATCGCGGCGAGACCGGACGCATCGCTCGCCCGCAGGCGATGCCCCGCGGGCAGGACCACCGCGCCGGCCCGCGCGTCCTCGCCGGCCCGGCGCACGTCGGTGCCGGGCGCGACCTCGGCGAGAACCTCGGGAATCGGCCCCTCCGAGAGCGCCCCCTCGGGCAGGATCGCATCGCATCCGGGCGGCAGCGCCGCGCCCGCAGCGACCCGCGCGGGCGCCGCCGCGCAGGCGGCGGGGGCGTAGGGCGAGGCGCCGATCGTGTCCGCCGCCGCGACGGCGAAGCCGGCTCGCCCGGCGCGCGCCGTCTCCGGCACGTCCGCCGGCGCGACGACGTCCTGCGCGAGCGCGGCGCCGACCGCGTCGCCCGGCGCGCAGGCGATCGGCGCCACCGGGCGCACGCCGGCGAGCCAGCGCGCGAGGGCGACGTCGAGCGGCACGAGCGGGGCTGGCGATGCGGTCGTGGTCACGGCGGATCCGGGCGCCGACGATCGATGCGGCATCCGTATCTCTACAGAGCGTAGCGCTCGAGCGGAAGGGGCGCCGCCGCGCAGGCACGGAGAGCAGCGCGTCCGTCGATGCCGCTGGACTCCCGCCTCGAACGTTGATATCAACCTATATCGGCCGCCTCGTCGAGCGGGACGCCGACCGGCGTCGGGTGCAGACGACGGGGCCGAGGCGGCCTGCGGCTGTCCGACGGATGCCGGGGGCCTGTCCCGGCGGATCGTCCCACGCCGTCCGCCGGCGATGCCGGCGAGCGGCGACCACGCGTCGTCCGCGCTGCAGCGGACGACGACGACCGACATCGCCGCCCTCGAGGCGGCCTGCTTTATCCGAACGGAGGATCGCTCATGTACGTCGATGGTTTCGTCGCCGCCGTCCCGACCGCCAACCGGGAAGCGTATCGCGCCCATGCGCAGGCTGCTTCGGTCGTGTTCCAGGAGCACGGCGCGCTCTCTCTGGTCGAATGCTGGGGCGACGACGTCCCCGAGGGCAAGATCAACTCGCTGCACACGGCGGTGCTGCGCAAGCCCGACGAGACCGTCGTGTTCTCCTGGATCACCTGGCCGGACAAGGCCACCCGCGACGCCGGCCTGCAGAAGGTGTTCGCGGATCCGCGCATGGCGCCGGAGGCGAACCCGATGCCCTTCGACGGATCGCGGATGATCTTCGGCGGGTTCGAGATGATCGTGGGGCCGTGAGATGGTCGGTGAACGAGGAGACGGCCAGATGATCCGGCCGGGCAGGAACATCGCCATCAAGGCACCGCTCTGGCGCTGGGAGGAGACGGTGGCCTTCTACCGCGACCGCGCCGGGCTCGCGGTGGTGAAGGAGCTCGAGAACAGCGTCGCGTTCGCCTTCGGCGAGATGACGCTGTGGGTCGATCGTGTCGCGACGCAGAGCCAGGTCGACGTGTGGCTCGAGCTGTTCACGGACGATCCGGGCTCGGCGCTGGAGACGCTCGGCGGGCCGCGTCGCGACGAGCTGGAGCCGCTGGAGGGCGTGACCGGCCATTGGACATCCGACCCCGCCGGTGTGATTCTCCTGGTGCGCAAGCCGTGAGCATCGCACGGGGCGCCGCCCGCGAGGACACTCCGGCGCGAGCCGTCCCGGGGGGACTCGCGGGCGGCCGAGGCGGCCCCGCTAACGGGAGGCTCGAAGGAGACGTGACCTCATGCCGAAGATCGACGTCCGCTCCGTACCCGAGCGTGTCGGCGTGGGCTACCCGGACCCGTTCGAGTCGACCAGCGCAGGGCGGGGCCGCCGACGCCTCGGCGATGCGGCGGGGCTGACGGCCTTCGGGGTGAACCTGACGCGGCTCCCGCCGGGGCAATGGTCGAGCCAGCGGCATTGGCATTCGCACGAGGACGAGTTCGTCATGGTGCTCGCGGGCGAGCTGGTGCTCGTCGAGGACGGCGGCGAGACCGTTCTGCGTGCGGGCGATTGCGCCGCCTTCCCGAAGGGCTCCGGCGACGGCCACCACATGATCAACCGGTCGGACGCCGAGGCGGTCTACCTCGAGGTCGGCTCGCGCCATCCCGACGACCTGACGACCTGCTCGGATGTCGACATGACGAGCAGCAATGCCGACGGACGGTTCTTCCGCAAGGACGGCACGCCGTATTCCCGCTGACGAGCGGGCCGGCGTCAACGCGAGGGAGCTCGAAGACCATGCTGATCGGCACATGCCACTGCCGGGCGACCGGGTGGGAGCTCGAGGGCGATCCCGGCTCGATCACGGTCTGCAACTGCACGCTCTGCCGACGCTGGGGCGTGCTGTGGGCCTACGACTGGGAGGGCGAGCGCATGCACCTCACGGGCGAGAGCGCGACCTACACGCGGGCGGACCGGAGCGATCCGCATCTCGAGTTCCGCTTCTGCCCGACCTGCGCCTGCGTCCTCGCCTGGCGGGCGCGCCGACCCGACGCCGACGGCCGCCGGCGCATGGCGGTCAACGTGCGGCTCGCGCCGCCCGAGGCCGTCGCGGACCTGAGGATCGACTATTTCGACGGGCTCGACAGCTTCGAGGACCTCCCCGTCGATGGCCGCTGTGTTCGCCACTTCTGGTTTCGCGTCGACGATCCGGAGGCGAGCCGAGCCGCACCCGACGCTCCGACGAAAGGACCCTGACCATGGAACCGACGATCTACCTGTTCTTCGACGGCGACTGCCACGCGGCGATGAGCCGGTACGCGGACGTGCTCGGCGGCCGCATCGAGGGCGTCGTCCGCAACGCCGACGCACCCGATGCGCAGAGCCGGATGCCGGGCGGCGACGATCTCGTGATGAACATGAGCCTGCGGCTCGGCTCCGCCACGATCATGGCGTCGACGCACCGGGCGCCTGGTACGAGGTGCCGCGGGGCTTCCGCGTGCACATCGAGGCGACGTCGCGCGCCGAGTTCGACCGCGTCTACGATGCGCTGAGCGCCGACGCGCGCGAGGTCGCCATGCCACCGGGCGAGACGTTCTGGGCCGAGCGCTTCGCGATGTTCACCGACGGGCACGGCACGCCCTGGATGCTGAGCTACATGGGGGCGAAGGCCCACCGGGGGGCGGGATGATCGGGGCTGGCGACGTGAGGCGATGACGCTCCACGATCCGCAGCGGCGCACCCGACCACGACGCCCGGTCACCCGAACAGCAGGTTCCGCTGGAGCGGCTCGGCCCGGCGACGGACGCCTGATCACCGCGCGACCGCGACGGGCTCGAGCCGGCTCCCCGCCCCGTCGACCACCAGCGCCGCGCCGGCGAAGACGTCGAGCCCCTCGCGGGCGTAGCGCTCCGCGCGGGCGGTGTGGAAGGCGAGGTTGCCGAGCCCCAGCGCCGCGACGCCGCCGGCTTCGCCGGTGAGCAGGCCATGGGCGACGGGCGGCCCGTGGGCGGCGACGACGTCCGCGCCGAGCGCGAGAAGGCGGGCGGCGATCCCGTCGAGCCATTCGGGCGGGCGCGTCCAGTCCGGCGCCCAGTGGTGATGGTGCAGCGAGACGAGGGCGCGGTCGGCCTCGCGCCGCGCGGCGCCGATCGCCGCGGCGAGGCGGTCGACGTCGGCGGGATCGATCGCGTGCTCCTCGCGGGGGCCGTCGCCGGCCACGAGGGCGAGGCCGTAGAAGCTCGCCCCGCCGGGCGGCGCGTCGTAGCCGATCGCGACGCGCCGGGCGGCGCGCTCCGCCTCGCCGGTGGCGCGGGCGATGGCGGCGAAACGGGCGACGTCGGCCGGCGGCAGCACGAGGCGGCGGTGCACCCTCAGCGGGTTGACGCCCGGCCCGTCCCCCGCGATCGCCCAATCCGGGGTCGGCCCGCAATCGGCGGCGATCAGCGCGACGCCCGCCCGGATCGCCGGGCGCGCGGCCTCCGCGGCGTCGCGCCCGGCACCGGCGACCGCGAAGCCCGCCGCCCGCGCGGCATCGCGGGTCGCGACGATGCCGGGATGGCCGTAGTCCCAGACGTGGTTGTTGGCGATCGAGACGTGTGTCACCCCGAGCGCGGCGAGCGCGGCGAGCGCCTCCGGCGGGGCGGGATGCACGGTCTTCGTCTTCATCCGCGTCGCGCCCGGCGGCGGCAGGCAGCCCTCGAGGTTGCAGAACACCGCCGCGGCGCCCCGCGCCAGCGCCAGAGTCGACTCCGGCCAGGCGAGCGGGCGGCGGATCAGCGCCTGCCCGAAGGCGACGAGACGGCTCACGACGCGACGCTCAGGACGAGCCGCGGCGGGCTGCTCGCGCCGCCGAGATGGAACGTCGTCGTCGCGATCCGCCGGCCGAGCGCCCGCCCCTCGGGCTCTCCGGTCTGCGGGTTGACGTCGAAGCGCGGGAAGCTCGAGCCCGCGATGTCGAGGCGGATGCGGTGGCCGGCGCGGAACAGGTTCGCCACCGGCGGCGCCGTGACCACGATGTCGGCGACCTCGCCGGGCGCCATCAGCCGCGGCTCGGCGAAGGAGCGGCGGTAGCGCAGGCGCAGGATGCCGTCCGTCAGGTTCATGGCGAAGCCCTGCGGGTAGTCCGCGGAGGGCGGCGCCCAGTCGACGAGCTTGATGGTGACGTCGATGTCCGGCGCGTCGGTCGAGAGCCGCAGGTGGACGCGTACCGGCCCGGCGATTTCGAGATCGTGCGCCAGCGGCGGCGTGGCGAAGACGAGGACGTCGCGCCGCGCCGCCAGCGGCAGGAAGGGCGCGCGCGCGCCGAAGGTCTCCGGCCCGGGCACCTGGTCGTAGGCGCCGCCCTCCATGATCGGCGCGCCCGAGGTGATCGCGCCGCCGAGGGAGGGCACCGGGTCCGCCGGGTCCGTCTGGATCGTGATCGCGCCCTCCGGCGCGGGATCGGCGGCGAGGAGGCCTCGGGCGTCGAGGAAGAACGGCGTCTCGACGGCGTCCGGCGGCGGGAAGGAGGCCGCCTCGCGCCAGGCGCCGCCGTGCGCGCGCCGGCCGTTCGCGTCGCGTCGCCCGCTGCCGCCGCCCATGCAGAACCAGCGGGCGGCGGGCGGGGACGCGCCGCGCGCGGGACGCGGCCCCATCCAGCGGTCGAACCAGGCCCGGCGCAGGCTCGCGTAGTCCGCCGCGATCGCCGCGTCGAGGGTCGAGCCTTCGCCGAAGTCGACGTCGCCCGCATGCGTCTGGCTGCGCCGACCGTGGAGCCACGGCCCCATCACAATCTCGGCGCGCCCGCCCGCGGCGGTGATGCCGCGGAAGTGCTCGCAGATCGTCTCGGCATAGGGGTCGTACCAGCCGCAGATCAGGAAGGTCGGCACCCGCGCGATGGCGTCGTAGTGGTCGGCCGCGTGGAGCTCCGGCCGGCGCCAGAAGCCGTCGAAGGCGCCGCGCTCCCATTGCTCGAAGAGGTAGTCCTCGTATTCCGGCACGTACCGCAGCGGCGAGTGCCCGCGCTTCCACGGCAGCGCCGCGAACCAGGCCGCGATGTCCTCCGCGTCGAGGGCGGCGGCGACGACGGGATCCGCCATGGCGGCGGGCGAGAGGCGGGCGTGCTTGAAGGCCCAGGTCGCCTGCTTGAGCTCGAAGGCGCCCCCCTTGCGCACGCCTCCCTGGTAGGCGTTCCAGAAGCCGCCGGAATCGAGGAACATCGCGGCGAGCCCGGGCGGGCGCAGCGCCGCCAGCGCGGTCTGGACGTGGGCGGAGTAGGACAGCCCGAACGTGCCGATCCGCCCGTCCGACCAGGGCTGCGCCCCGATCCAGGCGAGCGTGTCGACCCCGTCCTCGCCCTCGCCGAGATATTTGCGGAACACGCCCTCCGATCCGTACCGCCCGCGGCAATCCTGCATCACGACGGCGTAGCCCGCCCGCGCCAGGTCGGCCGCGATCAGGCCGTTGGGGCGCGGGACGGGGTCGGCGACGCTGATCTCGGAGAGCCGCGCCTCCGCCTTGCCGTAGGGCGTGCGGTGCAGGAGCGTCGGGTGCGGCCCGGGGAGCTGCACGCCGTCCCGGGCCGGAAGGGTCACGTCGGTCGAAAGCCGCACGCCGTCGCGCATCGGCACCATGACGTCCGAAAGGACGACGACGTCGCCAGCGGTGCCGTGCGTCTCGGGCGTGCGCGCGTCCATGGCGTCACTCGGCCTCCCGCGCGCCCATGGCGAGCGTGCGCTCGTCGCGCCGCGGCTCGAAGACGATGCCGTCGCGCGCCGCCCAGGCGAGGGACTGGAAGTAGAGCGGCACGAGGCCCGACTCCCCGAAGGCGATCGCCGCCGCCTCCTGCAGCGCCGCCTCGCGCTCCGCAGGATCGAAGATCTGCTTCGCCGCGGTGATGGCCGCGTCGAAATCCGGGTTCGCGTAGCGGAAGCGGTTGAGCGTGCCGCGGTCGTTCTCCTTGTCGTAGGAGTGCAGCACGCTCTCCAGGCCACGCGAGGCCTCGCCCGTGGAGTTGCCGTAGGAGAACAGGAAGGCGCCGTACTGGTTGTCGCCCGCCGCCTTGGCGAAGACGCTGTAGGGCAGCGTCTCGACACCGTTCACGGTGAGCCCGCCCCGTGCGAGGAGCTGGCCCACCGCCTGGGCCACGTCCCCGTCCTGGCTGAAGCGGTCGTTCGAGCCGTGGATGGTGATGCCGAACCCGTCCGGGTAGCCGGCCTCGGCGAGGAGCGCGCGCGCCGCCTCGAGATCCGGCTGCGGCACCCCGATCGCCGGGTTGAAGCCGAAGACGCCCTCGGGCACGATCTGGCTCGCCGGACCGCCGGAGCCGTAGAGCACCCGATCGACCAGCGCCTCGCGGTCGATCATCATCGAGATCGCGTTGCGCACCCGCGCGTCCTGCAGCGGGTTCTCCGGCAGCGGCGCGCCGGCATTGTCCGTGAGGTAGGGCGCGTCCTCGCGCTGGTTGAGCGCGAGATAGACGAGGCGCACGGTCGCCGTCTCGAACACGTCGATGCTCTCGTTGGCGCGCAGCGCCGGCAGGTCGGCGGGCGGGACGAGATCGATCAGGTCCACCGCGCCCGACAGGAGCGCCGCGACGCGGGCGGCGTCGTTGTCGATGAAGCGCATGGTGACGTTGGCGAAATGCGGCTTCTCGCCCCAGTAGTCGTCGTTGCGGGTGAGCTCGAGCCGGTCGCCGGGCGTCCAGGACACGAACTCGTACGGCCCTGTGCCGATCGCGGCCGCGCCGGAATTGAAGTCGGCGCTCTCGCGGCCTTCCGTCGCCGCCTTCGAGACGATGTAGATCGTGCCGATCGTCTCCATGAAGAGCGGCGTCGGCGCCTTGGTGGTGAAGCGGATCGTATGGTCGTCGACGATCTCCATCGCCTCGATGTCCGCCACCGACTGGGCGAAGGAGGCGGGCGAGTTCGGCACGTTCGGCGCGCGCTCGAGCGAGTAGACGACGTCGGCGGCCGTGAAGGGTGATCCGTCGTGGAAGCTGACGCCCTCGCGCAGCTTCACCTCCCAGGTGAGGTCGTCGATCGCCTCCCAGCCGACGGCGAGGCCCGGCCGGGCACGCACGTTGGCGTCCGTCAGCAGCAGCCGGTCGAAGACGTGCAGCGCCGTCATCTGGTTGGGGCCGGTGCGGGAGAATTGCGGGTCGATCGACTGGGGCTCGTTGCCGCGGCCGATGGTGAGGTCCTGCGCGAGCGCGGGCAGGCTCGCGGCGGCCAGCGCGGCCGCCAGGAGCAGGCTGGAAAGGGGCTTCATCCGTTCCTCCGTTATGCTTGGTCGTCGAGGTGGCACGCGGCGGCGCGCCCGGGCGCGACGTCGTCGAGCACGGGGGCCTCCTCCCGGCAGCGGGCGAAGGCGCGGGGGCAGCGCGTGTGGAAGGCGCAGCCCGGGGGCGGCGCCAGCGGAGAGGGGATCTCCCCCGTCAGCGGCGCGTAGACGCGCCGGCCCTGCCCGACCCGCGGCGCCTCGGCGAGGAGGGCGCGGGTATAGGGATGCGCGGGCGCGGCGAAGATCTCGGGCGTCGGACCGATCTCGACGATGCGGCCGAGATACATGATGGCGACCCGGTCGGTGATGTGCTCGACGACGCCGAGGTCGTGCGAGATGAACAGGTAGGTGAGCCCGCGCCGCTCGCGCAGATCCATGAACAGGTTGAGGATCTGCGCCTGGATGGAGACGTCGAGCGCCGCCACCGCCTCGTCGCAGACGAGGGCGGCGGGCGAGACCGCGAGCGCACGGGCGATGCCGATGCGCTGGCGCTGGCCGCCGGAGAACTGGTGCGGGTAGCGGCGCATGTAGCTCGGGTCGAGCCCGACCTCGCGCATCAGCCCCGCCACCAGCTCGTCGCGTTCCCTGCGCGAGACGAGCCCGTGCGCGACCGGCGCCTCGCCGATGGCGGCACCGACGCGCTTCCTCGGGTTGAGGGAGGACATCGGGTCCTGGAAGATCATCTGGACCTCGAGCCGGGCGCGCTTCGCCCGCGCCGCGTCCCAGCGCGCCTCCTCCATGCCCTCGAACAGGAAGTCCCCCGCGGTCTTCTCGTGCACGCCGGCGAGGAGGCGGCCGAGCGTGGACTTGCCGCAGCCCGATTCACCCACGAGCCCGAGCGCCTCGCCCCGCGCCACCGCGAAGGAGACGCCGTCCACGGCCCGCAGGACCGGCGGCGGAGGCAGGAGGCCGAGCGCGATCGCGGCGCGCTCGACGACGTCGGGCTTGCGCACGAAGTGCTTGGTGACGCCGCGCACCTCGAGATGCGGAGCCTGCACCTGCGCGAAGGGCGCGGCGGCGGGGGTGCTCGCGAGCGCGGTCATGCCGCCTCCTGCCGCACGAGAGGCGCGTGGCAGCGCACGCTGCGCCCCGGCGCGATCGCGACGATGGGCGGCTCGCTCGCGCAGGCGGCGGTGGCGATCGGGCAGCGCGGGGCGAAGGGGCATCCCGGCGGGAGGTCCAGCAGCGAGGGCGTCATGCCCGGGATCTGCCGCAGGCGTGCGCCCGCGAGCGCCCCACCGGGAAGCGAGTCGAGGAGCCCGCGGGTGTACGGATGCGCCGGGGCGGCGACCACCTCCTCCGCCGGCCCCTCCTCCACGATGCGGCCGGCGTACATCACGCAGACCCGGTCGGCGAGGCTCTCGACCACGGCGAGGTCGTGGCTGACCCAGACCAGGGCCGCGCCGGTCTCGGCGACGAGGCGCTGCATCTCGTAGAGGATCTGACCCTGGATGGTGACGTCGAGCGCCGTCGTCGGCTCGTCGGCGAGGATCAGCGCCGGGCTGTGCAGCAGCGCGATGGCGATCGCCACGCGCTGGCGCATGCCGCCCGAGAACTGGTGCGGATAGGCGCGGATGCGCTCCGCCGGCGCCGGGATGCCGACGCGCGCCAGCGCCTCGATCGCCCGCGCCCGCGCGGCCTTGGCGGAGACCCGCTCGTGGGCGCGGATCGCCTCCACCATCTGCGTCTCGATGCGCAGGACGGGGGTGAGCGTCATCAGCGGATCCTGGAAGATCATGGCGATCTCCCGGCCGCGCAGGCGCCGCAGCCGCGCCGGGTCGGCGCCGACGAGCTCCTCGCCGCGAAAGCGGATCGAGCCCGCGACGATGCGCCCGGGCGGGTCGACGAGGCCGAGCACCGAGAAGCTCGCCACAGACTTGCCCGAGCCGCTCTCGCCGACGATGCCGACGATCTCGCCCGCGCGCACCGCGAGGTCGAGCCCGTCGACGGCGCGCACCACGCCCGCGCGGGTGTGGAAATGGGTCTCGAGCCCGGTGATCTCGAGGAGCGCGCTCATGCCACGGCCCGCGGGTTGAGCACGTCGCGCAGCCGGTCGCCGACGACGTTGATGGCGAAGATGAGCGCGAGCAGCAGCAGGCCCGGGAAGACGCTGATCCAGTAGAGCCCCGCCAGCATCACGTTGAAGCCGTTGGAGATGAGGAGGCCCAGCGACGGCTCGGTGATCGGCAGGCCGAGCCCGAGGAACGACAGCGTCGCCTCGGCCGAGATCGCGCTCGCCACCTGCATCGTCGCGATCACGATGATCGGCGGCAGGCAATTGGGCGCGAGGTGGCCGAAGACGATGCGCGTGTGCGAGAGCCCGAGCGAGCGCGCCGCCTCGACGTATTCCTTCGCCCGCTCGGAGAGCGCGGTGGCGCGCACGGCACGGGCGAAATAGGCCCATTGCACCAGCACGAGGGCGAACACCACCTTCTCGACGCCCTGGCCGAGGATGGCGAGCACCATCAGCGCGACGAGGATCGTCGGGAAGCCCAGCATGAAGTCGACGAGCCGCATGATCGCGGCGTCCACCACGCCCCCGGCATAGGCGGCGACGAGGCCGAGCGAGACGCCCACCGCGATCGCCAGCGCGCCGGAGAAGACGCCGACGAACAGGCTCGTGCGCAGGCCGTAGATCATCGCCGAGAGCATGTCGCGGCCCTGCCCGTCGGTGCCGAGCAGGTAGAGCGTGCCCTCGGGGGTGACGGTCAGCGGCGGCAGGCGCGAGTCGAAGAAGCTGATGGCGCGCAGGTCGTAGGGGTCCTGCGGCGCGATCCAAGGGCCGACGACGGCGAGGAGCAGGAAGAGGACGCAAACGCCGAGCGCCACGACCGCCGAGCGCTTCTCTGCGAACTCCTCCCACACCGCCCCGAGCGGCGAGGGTGCGGGCCTCGGCGCGGGTGCCGGCGGCGCGGCGGTCTTCTCGGGCGAGAGCGCCGTCATGCCCGCCTCCCCAGCCGCACCCGCGGGTCGAGCAGGGAATAGAGCACGTCGACGACGAGGTTGATGACGATGAACAGGAAGGTGACGACCAGCAGGTAGGCGGCGACCACCGGACGATCGAGGTTGTTGATCGAGTCGATGATCAGCTTGCCCATGCCCGGCCAGGCGAAGATCGACTCCGTGATCACCGCGAAGGCGATCACCGAGCCGAGCTCCATCCCGAGCACCGTGACGATCGGCGCCGCGATGGTCTTGCCGACGTGCAGCCCGACGATCCGGCTCTCGCCCATGCCCTTGGCGCGGGCGAACTTGACGAAGTCGAGCGGCATCGTCTCGCGCACCTGCGCGCGCGTCAGCCGGATCATCAGCGCGACCTTGAACAGCGCGAGGTTCGTCGCCGGCAGGATCAGGTGCCGGATCCCGTCCCAGGTCGCGAGGCTCGTCTCAATGCCGAGGATCGTCCCCGTCTCCCCGCGGCCGCTCGACGGCAGCCAGCCGAGGAAGATCGAGAAGACCAGGATGAGCATCAGCCCCTGCCAGAAGTTCGGCAGGGAGAAGCCCAGGATCGAGCCCGTCACGATCGCCGAATCCGCCCGCGAGCCGGGCTTGAGGCCGGCGTAGAGGCCGAGCGGCACGCCGATCACCAGCGCGATCAGCATGGCGCACAAGGCGAGCTCGAGCGTCGCCGGCATGCGCTGGAAGATCAGCGTGATCGAGGGGATGTTGAAGACGAACGAGGTGCCGAGGTCGCCCTGGAGCGCGTTGGCGAGGAAGATGCCGTATTGGGTCCAGATCGGCCGGTCGAGGCCGAGCGCCACGATGGCGGCTTCGCGCTCCGCGGCGGTCGCGTCGTCCGGGAGCAGGATGTCGGCGGGGTCGCCGACCGCATAGAGGCCGGTGAAGACGACGAGCGAGACCGCGAGGAGCACGAGCCCCGCCTGCAGCGCCCGCCTGACGATGAACAGGACCATGGACCGGCTCGCTCCCCTTCCCGGGCGCTTGGTGCGCCACCTGCGCGTCTTCGCGTCGCTTGTCAAAAGAACCGTGCGTCGGGCTTCCCCAGCGCGCAATCTTATTGTCTGATGCCCGCCGGCCATAAGTGGAGCTTATGCGAATGACGCCTGCGATCCTGCGCCGTCTCGAGATCTTCTGTGCCGTGATCGAGGCCGGCGGGGCCACGCAGGCGGCGGCGCGGCTGTCGCTGTCGCAGCCCGCCGTGAGCCAGCAGATCGCCCGGCTCGAGGACGAGCTCGGCCTCGCCCTGTTCGCCCGCGCCAACGGGCGGCTGTCGCCCACCGAGAGCGCGCTGGTGCTCTACGAGGAGGCGAGCCACGCCTTCGACGGGCTGGAGCGCGTCGTCAACCTCGCCCGCGACATCCGCGGGCTGGAGCGCGGCCTCCTGCGCATCGCCGCGCCGCACTCTACGGCGGGCACGCTGCTGCCGCTGGCGCTGAAGCGGCTCGCCGCGGGGCGCGACCGCCTGCGCTTCGACGTGCGGCTCGGGCGCTACGAGAGCATCGTCGGCATGGTGGCGGCGCGCGAGGTCGATCTCGGCATCGCCAAGGCGCCGCTGCTGGCGCCGGGGGTGGAGGCGGTGGAGATCGGCGCGAGCGGCCTCGTCGCCGTGGCGGCGGCGGGCTCGCCGCTCGCGGCGCAGCCGGTGCTGCGGCTCTCGGACCTCGCGGGTGAGCCCCTGATCATGATCGGCCGCGGCCGGCCATGGCGCGACGAGATCGACGTCGCCTTCCGCCGCCGGCGCCTGCCCGTCCGCGTCGCCGTCGAGACGCAGTCCGTCGCCTCGGCGATCGGCTTCGCGGCGGCCGGCTTCGGCATCGCACTGACGCCGGACTGGTTCGCCGACGCGATGGCGCGCACGGACGTGGTGATCCGCCCGGTCGACATCGGCATCTCCCACCGCTTCCTCGTCGTGCACCCCGCCCGCGCCGGCTCCCGCGCGCTGGCGGAGGCCTTCGCCGAGGCGATCCGCGCCGTGCGCGCGCAGATGGTCGGGCCGACCGGAACGGAGGCGGTGGAAACGCCGCCGCGCATCCGCTAGCGTTTATCCGAGGTTGTCGCGCGCGCAGCGCCCCCCGGAGGACCGATGCCGTCTGGATATGTGATCCTTGCTTCCCGTGCCATGCATCCGGACCTCGACGCATGAAGGTGCTCGCCGTCTCCGACATCCACATCGACTATGCCGAGAACCTCGCCTGGCTGCGGGGCCTGTCGCGGGTCGACCACCGCGAGGACGTGCTGATCCTGGCCGGCGACGTCTCGAGCGCGCTGCCGCTCGTCGGCACCGGCCTCGCGCTCCTGGCCGAGCGCTTCCGCGTGGTCCTGTTCGTGCCGGGCAACCACGACCTCTGGGTCGGCCCCGATCCCGCCGACGGCGATTCCTTCGCCAAGTACCGCGCCGTCGAGCGGGTCGCCCGCGAGAGCGGCGCGACGCTGGGCGAATGGCGCGAGGGGGCGCTGCGGATCGTGCCCCTGCTCGGCTGGTACGACTTCAGCTTCGGCGAGCCCGAACCGAAGCTGCTCGCGTCCTGGGCCGACTTCCGCGCCTGCCGCTGGCCCGCCGGCTTCGGCGCGCCGGAGGTCGCCTCGGAATTCCTGCGGCGCAACGAGCCGCTGCGTCCCGCCACGGACGCGGTGACGCTGACCTTCTCCCACTTCCTGCCGCGCATCGACGTGATGTCGCGGCGCATTCCCGACACCTACGGCTTCCTCCACCCGGTGCTCGGCAGCCGGCGCCTGGACGAGCAGGTGCGCGCGCTCGGCGGCCGCCTGCACGTCTACGGCCACAGCCACGTCAACCAGCGCACGGAGCGCGACGGGGTCACCTACGTCAACAACGCCTTCGGCTATCCGCGGGAGCGGCGGATCGCGCGCAAGCAGCTCGTGTGCGTGTACGAGACATGAGCGCGCCGCCGGCCGACGCACGGGACCGGCCGGGGGACGGCGTCGATCTCTGGATCAGCCGGATCGGCGACGTGCGCGCCACGCACGGCCTCGTCGACGCCTATCGCGACCTGATGACGGAGGAGGAGCGCGCACGCGAGCGGCGCTTCCACTTCGAGGCCGACCGGCTGCGCTACGCGACCGCCCGCGCGCTCGTGCGCACGACGCTCTCCCGCTACGGGGCGCGCGAGGCGCGGGCGTGGCGCTTCACGGCGGATCGCTTCGGCAAGCCGCATCTCGACGCCGACGGGGCCGCTGCCGTGCCGGGGCTCTCCTTCAACCTCTCGCATTCCGGCGATCTCGTGGTGCTCGCGGTGGCCGCCGGGTGCACCGTGGGCGTCGACGTCGAGCGGATCCGTGACCGGGGCAATCTCCCCGGCCTCGCCGCTCACGTCTTCGCGCCCGAGGAGGCGCAGGCGCTCGCACGGGTCGACCCGGTGGCGCGCGCGTACAGGTTCTTCGAGCACTGGACCTTGAAGGAAGCCTACATCAAGGCGCGCGGGATGGGGCTCTCGCTCTCCCTGTCGTCCTTCGGGTTCGACCTCGACACGCCCGGCGCGATCCGCTTCTCGACCCGAGAGCCCGACCAGGACGCCGCCGCCTGGAGCTTCTGGCGCGGCGACCCGGACCCGGAGCATCCGCTCGCCCTGTGCATCGGCGCCGCTGCGCTCCCGGCGATCCGCACCACGGCGGTCACGCCGCTGGTCGGCACGCGCCGCTCGCCGCTCGCGGCGGGACGCACGAGTGCGCCACCATGAGCCGGCGCGAACGGTGGCCGGCTCCAGGAGGCCCACGAGCGGAAGGACGCCCGGCCCCGAGGGTGTCCGGCCATGCGTGAATGTGATGAACCCGGGCGTTCCGGGAGCCCGCACCGACGCCCGTCGTGCGCCTCGACCTGGAGATCCGGGAAGATGGTGGGCGCGACAGGGATTGAACCTGTGACCCCTACGATGTCAACCTATGCGCAGAGCAGCGCGCAACCGGCTTTACCTTGGAATCACAGGCACTTAGCGCAAACACAGATCGGGCGTGAACTCCAGTTCGTGGGCGATTTGGGCCCGATTTGGTGGCGGTGTTGGCAACAGTTGGCAACGAAGCCGTAGCTTCGCGCGCGCCCAAACACGTCATCCCGATCCCATCGCAACACCCGCTGGCTGGCGAGTGCGGCATCTGCGTTGCTGAGGCCCACCTTACAGGCCAGCCTCCTTCGGCCACGGTCGGCCAGCGGATATGTCGGGGTGACGAGGCTCGTCGTTCAATCGCCCATTCTCGTCCCGAAGCAGATCGAGCGTCACAAGGCACTTTTCGGCAAGCGTTCCAGCCGCATCACCGGCCATAAGCATGCTGAACAGACGCATGCGAAGCTCCGGGAGCGGGGTCCCATACTCCTCGAAGAGTACATCACTTTCATCGACTGGCCGCCTATTGATTGCCAGGCCGCGCAGCGCTCGAACGAGCCGCGACTCCGAATAATGCCCCTGCAAGCAGGAATCGAAAAGGATCATAAATTGCTCCTCTCCGCGGACTTCTTCGATTGCTGATATCAACAAAGCACGCGAATCCTCCTTTTGGACCATCTGCAAACCTCCGGTCAGCAACGACCTGACCTCAACTGATCGGCTTGCGTGGTTAGCCAGGAATTTGGCCAAAAAGCTATGCTCAAGCGGCTGCATCTCTCCTGAAACTACTTGCTCTATCAAAAACACAGCAGCTTCGGATGTATCAAGTTTTGTGATCGCAATCTGCCAATCCCGGCAGCGTTTTAGAGAAGGAACTTGTACAGCTAGCTGCTCAAGTAGAGCCAGCCCTTGCCTTGTCGGACCGTAAGGAATTACGTGAAGCAGCCGCTTGAACGTACTCGCGTGTTGGTACGGCCCCGGTAGCCCCTGGACGATTTTGATTAGCGCGAAAGGATCGTCTGCAAAAGGAAACAGAACCATCCAGTCCAGTAGCTCTCCTCGATCTCGATCCAGCCGCCATGGCGATTGATCTGCCGCCGTGAGCAGCTCCTTCACTCCCGCAACAAGCAAGGCAGAAGGGATGACCTCTCCTGAACGGGCTGCTGCCGCGAGCATCCGACGCATAAGCGGCGCCTGTTCTTGCGCATCGAAGAAATGCTCTAAGTCAGCTCGCTTGTTTCCGTGAGGAAGAGCAAGCCCAACGGAAGCTAAAGAGACTGCGTGCGTCCAGCCCGCAGGTCCAGGTTTCGACCGAACGATTTGGCGAATAACATCGAATATTGCCTCACCAAATTCAGACGTCGGCATCAATCCTTTTTCTCGGGTGCCCCGCCGCTTCATATGCTGAGAGTAGTCGTCGATCCAGACTGAACGGCGAGCGCTCTCCTTATCGCGCGACTTGTCCCATATGGTGAAAAGCGCCACCGCAGCGTCATGGCCCCAGAGATGGTCTGCAAGGTTCGCCTTGAGGATATCAACTGCTCGCCCACTGCCCATTGCTGCGAATGCGCTCGTGTACGATAGTGTATATCCAGTGATGTCGATATCACTCCGCAACTTTGCAGCGTTCCGAGCGGCTCGTGCTTCTTGCAACTTTTCGAGGTCTTGCCTCAGAAGCGCAAGGAGAACATCCGCAAGCGCTGGGTCTCCAAGCCGACCAACTGCACGCGCCAGGTTCGCCGCCAAATGCCTCGGGCCAGGCGACTTGGTAAGTAATTCGGCCCACCGTTCAAGCTTCATGCGCAGAAGTGCCTGGTATAAGTCGGGTATTGGCCTACACGATTCGCCGTCGCACCCGTGCCGCGCAACCAATTCTGAAACAACGCCGATCCGGACAAGATCGTCATCTTCAGCCAACTCGAGTATCACCGGGAAGAAGGCATCATCACGGGTTTGAGCTATTCTATCGATCAGCGCTCGCTCTTCTGCATAACGGGCAGCGTCGGCTCTGCCGCGGCTGAGAGCCTCTTGACGTGTTATAATGAGCCGCTCAACGAGTCGGTCGACGACGGCAGCTCCAACCATGCAAGCGGCAGCCTCCGACCGCCTGGGGTCACTGGAGAGGTCGAGAACTAGTTCAGCGATCTGACCGGTCTCAACGGTAGTGGCGTCGTTCAGAAAATCACGAACGCGGTACGGGATTGAGAACCCATTGGCGAGGCGCACGGCTAGAGCCTCTGCGACTTCCGATCCAAAATTCGCGTGGACCTCAACAATCAGATTTTGAACGTAAGCGTTATGCATGTTCAATTTTGGGTCGACCAGCAGCTTTCGAAGCGTAGCCACATCTGTCGCTCTCGACGAGACAAAGTATGCCAGCTGGCGATCGACCCTGGTCTCGGCGGCACGGAGCTTTTCACGTTCGTGTTCGATACGCGCTTGCAGCCGCGGGTCAGAAAAATCCAATGGATATCCGCTGTCAGCTAAAAGCCGCCAGACATCATCCGATGCGTTTTTGAGAATTTGAGCTACGTGATGACCAGCTCGCCGGAACTCAAGAGCCTGTATAACTTCAACGATAACTTCTGCTTCCTCCTCAGCGCCAGTAACCTCGACAACAAAATCTAAAGCTTCTAGATCGCCATACGCTGCAATCTCGACAAGAGCAATTTCTCGCTGCCGCTTCCCCAAATCTCGGAGCCTATTTTTCCTGCTGTCACCCAAAACACCAACCCGAAAGTGTTCCGCAGCACGAAACGTGGCGTACTGCACCTGGTCATCGACATTTCCCGCGAGCGGCCAGACGATCTCCGCAAACTCTGGCTTTCCGGACGTGATCACAAACCGGATGGCACGATCTATCTGGCCGGGAGAATGCCACTTTTCCACAAAGCGGAGAATGCTTGCACCAACGCGAGACCAAACGTCGCTGGATGCCCGCGCAATCATCTCCGCCGCAAAAACCGGATCGATGCCCAATGTTTCCAGAATGCAAACTTCGACGGCGGCCGCGCCCTCCTGATCACTGCGTGACAGACGTTCACAGGCGAACAAAACTGCCTCCTGCCAACTATAAAAATTGATTATCTTCTCACGCAACTCTATTCTTAGATCGTTCTGGTTAATTGCCGACCTCATCACTTCTTCTACGTGCCTAGACGCGTACCACTCCTGAAAGAGATGGTGCTGAAATGCGACGACCTTTGTGTCTCCGGCGGGCCGCACCAGAGCATGTGCGCCAACGAGGCCATCGACGACATCACCGGGGTTTGGCAGTTGACCGATTTGTCCTTCCTCTGCGAGACGCTTCATCGTCGTACTGATGATCCGATTCGCAGTCTCCTCGGACAGGACCGTACTGGCAGTCGAGTTCGCGTATGCAGCGAGGTTCTGTAAAATCAAGCTTTGGTGCCCGAGAGCGTCCCGATGCAGTCGCCCAGCTAGGTCCGATTGGCTTTCATGAACTTCAATGAAAGCGCTCAGGACTGCCTCTTTGGTTTCTGGAAACGACTGACTACCCGTCGTGGAAAGGAGGGCGTGAAGAAAGAGGGGATTCGCGACGATCTCACGAAGGCCCTTCGTCCGCCGCGCTCGGTCTAGAATTTGAACGCCAGCCTGTCCTCCAGCTGAAACGGCGATTTGCTCCTGAGCCTCGAACGTTAGCTCATCGAGAGACACAACTCGGCCCTTTATCGGGAGCTGCTGACGACGGGAGCTTATTAGAAGGCCTGTGGTTGGATAATCGCGCCGCAACCCCTTGAGTTCACTTTGCGCTCGCATCCGCGCTCCGGGTGACAACTCGTTCCACCCGTCAAGCAGCAACGCTAAGCCGCCGCGATACGCGATATGCATGAGATGCTCTCGTCGAAATGACGCAAAGGCAAACCGCCGCAACGTGAATTCAAAAATACTCTCACTGAATTCTGACCATTCGCTGAGTGGCACTAAAACGGGTATTTGAGGACAAGCCTCTAACATGTGTTCACCGACAGAAAGCAAAAATGTTGATTTTCCCACTCCGCCGGGCGCGACAAGGATGACCGGCTCAGCCATTGCGAGAAGCTGAGATACGCTTGCAGTATCCGCCTGTTCTGAATGCGGGCCTTCCGTGCTCACTGTTCGCGGCACACTAGGCCCAGGCCACGTGCTTGCCGAGCGGAAGGCGGCAAAATCTCTTCTCGTAGCTTCCCGAAGTTTGTGCTCGACGTGTTCGATCGTCTCCCCCGTTGGGAGGCCTAATCCGCTGAGGAAGCTGACATCGACGTCATCGAGTTCGTGCGACGGCACGACGCGGCCCATGGGACGTCCGGTCGCGACCGCCTGAAATGCACGTTCGATCGCTTCCGCTTTCCAGCGTCGCAAGACATCAAGCGTATATCTCTGATCATCCGAGTCGACGAGCTTGTGGCATGTTTGGCAGAGCCAGATACCGTTCGCTGGGCCTTTCCGCTCTGCTGACGTCATGGCAGCGACGTATCTTTTTCCGCCTGGCGCTGCGGCCGCGATGTGTGCTCCTTCGCCCAAGTTTACAGCGGCATTCTCAGCGACGGCAGGCCCGGATGTGGAACGTGTGCAGCTCGGATTGGAGCAGTGGTGCCCAACCTGGGCCGCAAGGATGCGAAGAGTGGCGGCGGAAAAATTGTCCCGCATTTGCTAAGCTTCTCTCCAGGCTGTTTGGGGCCTTGCATCGTCAGTCTAGGCGTCGGGCGCGAAGTGCTCAAGGACAAGACTGCGACGCGGCGTGCGCATGGCGCGACGCCCACGATTGGCGGCGATCTAAGAGAGTTTCACAGTCGAGGGAAGACTGTTGGTTCAGCGGGCCACGTCCGCTTCGCATCAGGCCATGACGCCAGATAATGCGCAAGCCTCCTCACGCTTGCCTGCCTGCCATGCAAGGCCCGTCGAACGCGACAGGTTAGGGTGCTTGGTGATCCAAGCGGTCTATGACCCGCTTGACCTGAACCGCGGTCCAGGCCCTTCCGCGCGGGGTCGGAATGCCTCGCGCATTCAGGCCCGCGGCGAGGTCCCGTAGGGACGAGCGCCCGGTGGCACGAAGCTCAGCGAGGATAGGCGAAAGATCGGTGGCGCGGCGGTCGGCGAGGGCGGTGCGGACGAGGCGGCCGGCAACGCGGCCGGCTTCCTGGTTCGACAGGTTCTCTGGCTTGCCGAGCCGGGCCCCTCGGGCCTTTGCCGCCGCGAGCGCCGCCTTCGTGCGCGCCGAGATCATCTTGCGCTCGGCTTGGGCGACCACGGCCATGATGCCGACCACCATCTCGTTGGCCTCGGGCATGTCGGCCGCCACGAAGCTGACGCCGGCCTTTTGCAGCCCGAGTAGGAAGTGCGCGTCTCGGGAGAGACGGTCGAGCTTTGCGATCACGAGCGTGGCCCCATGCATCCGACACAGGCGAAGCGCCTCCTCAAGCTTGGGGCGATCGTCGCGCTTGCCGCTCTCGATCTCCACGACCTCTGCGACGAGCTGCCAGTTCCCGCCGTTCAGGAAATCCTCAACCGCCTTCCGCTGCGCCTCCAGCCCCAGACCCGAGCGACCCTGCCGATCGGTCGAGACGCGCAGGTACGAGACGAACCGACCGCGAGCCATCTTCCCCTCCTCAGGCCGGTGCACCCCGTTGCAGAGGGCCGTTTCAATCCATCGAACCAACGTTGAACATAATGTAACAGACAGCACTTACGGCGGCAACCCCCTACTACCCCTTTCCATGTTTTTTGTTTTCAAGGGTACTTGACCCGCAGTACGGGACTATGGTACTAGTATGTCCATCGCAGTCAGGTGCTGCCGCAGCAATGGAGACGAACCATGCGCTTCTATCATGAGTATATTCCGACCGCAGAAATGTCCCGTAAGGAGAAGGCGACCGCGCAGGCCCGTCGGCGTTCCATCCTGACCGACTTCGCCAAGGAGGCGATGATCGCTCAGGGGTATCAGCTGGGGGCCTCTCTCGGCGTCCCCGGCGCGCACGGCTTCGAGGCCACGATCGACGGCCAGCGCGTGCGCGTCGGGGTGAAAACCGCAGCAGATCGCTGGCTGAGCATCCCGAGGAACGACGCCGGCGAGTTCGGACTTCTCGACAAGATCGACGTGCTCTTCACGGTGACGTTCGATCGCTGGCCGGACGCACGGAAGGTGCAGGTCTACGAGATCGATCCCGCCGCGCTGATCGAGAAGGCGCGGATCGCTTACGACAAAGCCGAAGAGCTCAACCACCACGGCCTCCAGTTCCTCCCGTTCGACGAGGAGCTCACGCGCAAGACGGCGACGGCGCAGGCAGCGGGGCACCTGCTTGAGATTGCCCGGCTCTTTACCGAGGAGGACATCGAGTGGGACGGGGAGGCCTTCTCTACGCCGAGCGAGCCGTCGCCTGAGACCGAAATCGAGATCGAGCAGGTGACCGCGCCGTCTCGCCGGCTGACCATCCAGGAGGCGAAGGAAGGCTTGGCACTGACGTTCGGTGTCGATCCGTCCGCAATTAAGATTAGCATCGAAGCTTAGTTTTTCGACAAGCAACGTATCCGGACCGTCCGGTAAACTTATCTGATCCAGAGCTTTGATGGAGTATTGGACGATGCCGAAGATTCACCTTATCTGCAAGGATCGCAATCTTATTTGGGCTTCATGCCACCCAGAATACAAGAGCGGGAACTGGGATTTAACCGAGAATGAAGCTTCAACGTTAGTAGGCGGTCTTATTCTATTCCATCAGAGTAAAAAACAAGTCTCATATTTTGGCGGTATCATCACTTCGTATGAGGTCCTATATGATGACAAGAAGAAAATCGTTTTCACGCTTACGTCCGTACACGAGGCTAAAAATGTTACCTGGGAAGGAAATTTGCACCACCGAAGCAGAAAAAGTTTGATCGTGTAGCATTTATCCCTAGTTGTCTTGATCCAGGAGGTGAATCAATGTGGATTTGCTTTAATGACGCCTTCATTTCGGCCGTCCAGGATCGCAGCGATCTGAGCGTACTTGTTATAAGAGGGCGTAAGCGCGCTCACTTGAAGATATTGTTTCCTGATTACGACATTATCGACACGCCGAACGCCGACTACGCATGCCGAGTTTTTGTCCCCAAGTCCCGATTTGCCAAATTAATCGCTGACCGCATCGAGGAAATCGACTACCCGAACTTTAAGTACAGCGTCGAAGATGACGCGCTACACGATCTCTATGCAGGTTTCTGGCAGGATCACTGGCGGTACCAGCACAGGCCGGATTGATCGTACACGAGACGAGGAAGGCTTACATAAATCCAGCGCTCCACGCTCCTGGCTGGGGCACCCCGCCGTCCGCACGAGCCGGCGGCGGGGACAGCCGATCCGATCATCGCGGCCCTGATGGCCGGACGCAATGGGGGTCCTCGAAGCTTCCACTTCCAGACGACGCCCAAGGAAGCGGACCGATCCGCTTGAAAACACCCGAGGCGGAAGCGGACCGAACCGGGCCGGTCCGCTTCGGCTGATCTGCGGCGGCTACGCGGATGGGACGGTGGCCGCGTAAGCAGCCCATACGCCGGCCATGAAGCCTGCGTAGGAGGCGAGCACGCAAATGATGGCGACGACCTTGAAGAAGTCACCCCAGCCTACGAGCCGCTTCGACGCCTTGGTCTCGTGAACGAACGGGTGCGTGAGATCGCGCGTCATTTCCGCCTTGGCGCTCACATAGAGATGGTTCGTGAGGTAGGTCGCGCCGGCGGCGAAGGCGGCGAGCGCCGCGCCCAGAGAGAAGAGCACCGCAGCCCAGAACAAGTCGCCGGCGGTCTCGGTCCCAGCGTTCCGGCCGAGAAAGGTGAGCAGGGCGATACAGGCTCCGCCATTGAGCAGGAAGGCGGCGCGGACCGCCTGGACGCCTGACTCAGCGGTGGCCTTGTTCGCCTCCGCGTAATCCTCGTCGAAGCGCTCATGCCTGCGCTTGGCCCAGTAATGCGGGTCGTCCTTCTCGCTCATCTCGCCCCCCGTTCATCGTGCAGGATGCTACAGCGAGAGAGCCGGATGCGCATCCTCGGTCCGCTTCGACGGGGCTGGTCACGCCGGGTCGCTCGCGGAGCGCCAGCCCTCGGTCTCGCCGGCCTCATGCTTGATGAGGCATGCTTCCCAGTCGGGTCGGACGGGGCTCCCCGAGAAGATGGCGGCGATCTCCGCTAGGCTCTCCTGGATGAAGCGGGCCGACTGAGCCCCGGGCGCGTCATCGCTGGCTGCGCCGGCGCGCCTGAACCTGTCGAAGGCTCCGACGGTGTGGACCCTGTCGAAGGTGGCGTGCTCGTCCTCTCTGAGCTGGCGCAGCGCCGCGAGGGCTGCACGCAGGTCGCCATCGGCCTTCGCTCGATCGGCGATGTGGTAGATGTCCCGGGCGCGCTGGTCGTGGGAACCGATGATCCGGGCAACAAGGGTCTCGGCGGTTTCGGCGCGCACGCGGGCGATCTGTTCGTCTCGGGCCTCGGCCCACCATTCCCTCACGGTCCGGTCGGAGACGTCGAGCGCCCGGGCGATCGCCACGGCGCTGATACCTCGGGCGCGCATCATGAGAGCCTTGCTGCGCCGCTGGTCGAGGAGGAAGGCGGCAGTGGCCTCGTCGATCGGCTCGCTGGCCGGGGAGGTCGGCACGGTGGGGGCCGCGCCTTCGAGGAAGAGCGGCGCAGGCTCCGGCGTTCGTGCACCCCGTTGCACCGGCTCGGCAGCCATGTGGCGATCGCGGTGGCGCAGCAGGGAGGTCTTGCTGAGCCCGTAGGCGGCCGCGAGCTTCGAGAGGGAGCGGGTCTCGTCGCGCAGCTCCTGCTCGATCGCGAGCCGGTCGAGGCTTGCGCAGATGGTGCACCGGCGAGCCATGGCTACACGGTCTCCGGCTCGGGCACGTCGACGAGCGCCATGATCAGAAGCTCATGCTCGTGCGTGTCCAAGCCCTTCTTCTCCTTGGCGGCCTCATCCTCCAGCCGCCCGAAGGCGCGCCATCCTCCGGCCTCGGCGGCCGCGAGCGCATCGGCGAGAAGCTGCTCGGCACGTTGCCGGGTGGCCCGGAAGACGGCGCTGAGAAGGAAGAGGGTATGGGGCGCGGAGCCGGGAACGCGGTCGAAGCCGAGGTTCACAGCGTCGCCGCCTCGCTGCTGGATGAGGAGAGCGGCGTCGGAGAGGGCCTGCCAAGCGCGGCCGCTCCTCTCGATGAGAGGCGTCATGATGGGACCTCGTAGTGCTGGGGGAGGAGAGAAGGGTGGCCCCCGCCCGCGAACGTGAAGGCGGGGCAGGCGGGGGCGCGCGGCGCTCTCGGTGACCCCTCCGAGGCGCGCCGATCGGGGATAGGGTCAGACGATCAGGCGGAAGTACGGGACGGTGCCGGCTGTCGCATGCCGGCGGAGCACGCCCGCCTGCGTCAGGCGATCGATGATGGCCTCGGCGCGGTCGGCGCTGACACCGATCGCCCGCCCGAGAGCACCCCGTTGGACCGGGATGGGCTGCTCACCGCCGGCCCGGTAGTCGCGGCGCAGGACAACGACGGCCTCCAGGTCGCTGAGGTCGAGCCCTCGGCGCGACAGCTCACGAATGTCGGCCGGGATGGCGTCAAGCCGCCGCTCCGCCTCGGCCCGCTGAGCGGCCGCATGGGGCACCACCTCGCCGTAGAGATCGAGCGTCGAAGCCATGCCCGAGGGCCGAACCGTGCCGGCGCTTGGCTGGGAGAAGTCGAGGCCGCGCCCTGAGACGCGAGCGGAGCCGCCGAAGAGCTTTGTCGCCTCGGCCGCGCGCTGGCGCATCTCGCGGTCCTTGGGCGTGTCTTGTGCGGGCAGATCGATGAACGACGTCGGGATCATCGGGCGGCCTCCTGCGCAACGGGTTGCACGGCTCCGACGCCGGCTCGCACGAGGTCGAGCACGACCCCGGCGCGGCTTGCGCCCCGCTCTCCCCGGCTGCGCCGGTCCTGAACCGCGCGATCCAGCTTCTCCAACAGGGGCGCGGGTACGCGAACCCCTACAGTAGTCGTCTGCGTTTTCATAACGATGCCTTCCGCTTTCGATCCGGTGAAATTCACGCTATTCCGACGTCTACATGGTGTCAATAGTCGTACCCGGGCTCCATCAAGCCTCGTACACTGTCTTCGCCACTCGTTCTTGTGCGGGTGATCTTGTGTCCCTGAACCTGTTCTCCCGGATAATCCGGTAGGCGCGGCGCGCTACGGACCAAGTTTGCTTCCTCAGGCGCTGCGGCGATTGCAACGCGGTGCAAGACCTCGAAACTCTGTCCCTGTTTGCTTCGAGAGAGGGAAGTGACCTGGATGTCGGGGGCAGGAGGATGCCGGAGCACAGGGGGCTGTTCCGTGCTGTCAAAGGTCGCCTCGGACGCAAACGCGGCTGGGGTGCGCGTGCGGTCGACAGCGAGCGGCGAGCCGGCGGAAGCGGTCTCGGCCAATCTGCCCGCGCGACAACCTTCCCTAGCTCCGCGCTCAGCGATTGAGGTCGGACGCTGGCGAACTCGAAGCCGCGAAGTCGGCGAATTCGGCGGTTGAGAGTTGGCGGAAGCCTTCTCGCTCCCTTCGCCTTGGCCCCCCTCGGCCGTCCGAGCCGAAGGCGAGGATCTTTCCTCTAATATCTCTTCTAGGTTCTCTTCTAATAGGGGATAAGGATTGCCTTCCCCCTGCGCGCCGGATTTCCTTACGTCACCCCCCCGCTTTTCCGGAGGGGGTGGGCACCGCTTAGCCGGTGGCGGCAGTACAGCTGGACTCCACTGTAGATTTGGTTTGATAGTCTGCCCATCTCTCTTGTTGCTACCGATGATGATCGCACCTTTCTCGGCCAGCGCCCGCAGCGTTTCGCGGACCTGCGGCTTCGATCGGCTCAGTCCCTGACTGTGGTAGGTCCCCTCGTCGAAGCTGCGGTAGGTGAAGAGGAAGTGATCACGTCCCCACCCGCATGTATGGTCGAGAATGAAGGAGAACACCGCAAATTCTCGGTCCGACAGTGCAGCGCGCCACTCTCGAAAGAGCTTCCTGGTGTAGTAAAGCTGCCTTGTCGGACTTTTCGGGTCGTGTTCGCTCCAGCGCAGAGTGTCGTCGCCCGCACTGCCGCACGCGTCGGCTTCGATTTCTAGATCCAAGGTTTTGCTCCGCTGCTAGTCAGGATCCAAGCGAACTACTGCACCACGCTGGAGCATTCACTCGCTGGTCGAGATTTCTGGGCAGGCGACAGTGATCGCCAGAGAGAAAGGCGATAGAAGATGGCTAGCAGCCCGTCAAACGAAACATTTTGCACCCCGTTGCAAATTCGACTTTTCCTCTGTGTCGATCAATTTTCGTTCACCTACAAAACCCTCACACCGACAGAATTTGCAACGGGTTGCAAAATGCCTTCCACTTGACTGACTTGAGATCAAACGCTATCGAAATTTCACATGTAGACAGCAGTAAAGCGAGTCGAGGATAAGTCTGTGGCGAACCGTATCTTGACGACGGCAACGCGCTTGGCGCACGAACACCGACGCCGTCATCCCCACTGGTATGCAGACCCCGATCTTCTTTTCGTCGAGAACGTGGCGACAGCCCTCGGCTGCTCTGTCGACCATGTCCGGCGCATTCCGCGCAATGAGCTTCCGGCAGCGCGGGTTGGGCAGCGCGTCATCTATCGCCGCATCGACGTCGCGACATACGTGGCCGCCAAGCTCGACCGGGGCGCACCGGCAATCAAAGGAAAGCCGCTCGGGGTGCAGCCCGCCAGGGCGGTGTCGTTCGACCCGGTACGGCAAGTCAGGACGCTTCTCAAGGAGGATCAAGGTTGACAACGAGCATCAAGGTCGGGCCGTTTCGGCTCGCACCTTTCGTCAGGAACGGGACGCCCACCGGCCAGTGGCAAATCGACGTTCCGGCCCGCTTTGCACCCGGTTGCAAGCGCAAGCGCATTCTGGCGGAAAGCCGGAAGCTCGCTGAGGCCGAAGCCAAGCGCCTGCTCCGGCAAATTCAGCTACAGGGCCGCATCGCAGCCGAAGCGGCGGAGAACGCGGGGGTCACCCTGGCAGAGGCGAGCGAGGCTTGGCTGACGGAACAGGCGCGGCGCGTCGAGACACAGAAAAAGCGCGCTGCCTCGCTGGAGACGAACGCGTATCACCTTCGCGCTCTGATGCCCGTCCTCGGCCCGCGCGACCTCGCCGGCATCACCGACGACGACATCTCGGAATACCAGCGCCTGAGGCTCTCAGCGGGCCGCAAGGCGCGGACGGTGAACTCCGAGACGGCGACCCTGCTTCAGGTGCTGAACTGGGCGAAGCGCAAGGGGCTGATGCAGCGGCTGCCCGAGGTCGAGGCGATCCCCTACCGTGCGCCGCTGCTCGACCTACCCTCCCAGGAGGAGATGGCGCGCATCCTCGACGCCCTGCCGGAGCGGGAGCGGGCCCTGGTCAGGTTCTTTGCCGAGACCGGCTGCCGGAAGGGCGAGGTGTTTCACCTCACATGGGACGACGTCGACCTCCAGGCGGCGCTCGTCGCCATCAGGCAAAAGGAAGGCTTCACGCCGAAGACGGCCCATTCGGAGCGGCGCATTCCGATCGGGCCGGGTCTGGTGGAGAGCCTGTCGGCGCTGCCGCGCGAGGGGCAGCTCGTTTTCCCGGGGCGCGGCGGCGTGGTTCGTACCAGTGTGGGTAAGGCGCTCGCGACCGCCATCCGGACTGCGCGAATCACGCGCGGCGGAAAGCCGATGAAGCTGACCCTGCACATGCTCCGGAAGGCGCACGCGACGTGGCAGAAGGAGCGCGGCATCGAGGAGACGGTGCTCCAGTCCAGGCTCGGGCATGCCAGAGGCTCGCGGGTGACCAACGCCGTTTATGTGCACATGAGCACCGAGGCGCAGCGCAACGCGATTCTCAATCTGCCGGCGGCCGGCTCGGGACAGTTGGCAACAGTTGGCAACGCCCTATCGGGCGGAAGGAGCCAATTTCGCGCTAAGTCCTTGGAAACAATGGTGGGCGCGACAGGGATTGAACCTGTGACCCCTACGATGTCAACGTAGTGCTCTCCCGCTGAGCTACGCGCCCTGAGACCGGCGACTTCGGGTGGGCGCCGCCGGTGAGGAGGGCCGTATAGCCGAGGGATTCGCGGGATGCAAGCGGTAAGATGCACCGCATTCGACCCCGCTTCGAGCCCGGCCCGGGACGGCCCGGTCCCGCCGCCCTCAGGCGGCGAGCAGCTTCTCCACCTCGTTGACGAGGTCCTTGAGATGGAAGGGCTTGGAGAGGACCTTGGCGTCCTTGGGAGCCTGCGTGTCCGGGTTGAGGGCGACCGCGGCGAAGCCGGTGATGAACATCACCTTGATGTCCGGGTCGAGCTCGGTGGCGCGGCGCGCGAGCTCGATGCCGTCCATCTCGGGCATGACGATGTCGGTGAGGAGCAGCTCGAAGGGCTCCTCCCGCAGGCGATTGTAGGCGGACAGCCCGTTGTCGAAGCTCGCCACGTCGTAGCCCGCGTTCTGCAGGGCCTTGGCGAGGAAGCGGCGCATGTCGTCGTCGTCTTCCGCGAGAAGGATCTTCATCTGTCGTCCGGATCGGCTCTGGTGCGAATCGGCTATCGTTGTTCCATAAAGCCGCCAGCCCGTAAACAGGCCATGAAGCGGGCCGTCGGATCCACCGGCCCGCGGTGATCTGCGCCATGGACAGACGGGGCGAGACGCCCCATCTTGGTAGGCTCGCGCGGGGCGCGGCCGCCTCGACGGCGCCGCCGCCCGCATCAGCTCGGAGACCCGGCAGGCCGCATGCCCGTCGCACAGGACACGGATCTCGGCGCGGACCTCGCGCGCGACGCCGATCTCGACCCGGACTTCACGCCCGCCTTCGTGGTGGACGCGCCGGGGCGGCAGAGCGCACCCGTCGTCTTCAACGCGCCGCACGCCGGCTCGGTCTACCCGCCCGCCTTCCTCGCCGCCGCCCGCCTGTCCGGGCTCGCGCTGCGCCGCTCGGAGGACGCGCACGTCGACGGTCTGTTCGCGGAGGCGCCGCTGCTGGGCGCACCGCTGCTGCGCGCGCGCTTTCCCCGCGCCTATCTCGACGTGAACCGCGAGCCCTACGAGCTCGACCCGCGGATGTTCGAGGGGCGGCTGCCGGGCTACGCCAACACCCGCTCGATGCGCGTCGCGGGCGGGCTCGGCACCATCCCCCGCCTCGTCGCGGACGGGCACGAGATCTACGCCCGCAAGCTCGGGGTCGAGGAGGGGCTCGCGCGGGTCGAGGCGCTCTACAAGCCCTATCACCGCACCCTGCGCCGGCTCGTGGAGCGCACCGTCTCGCTCTTCGGCGCCGCGGTCCTGATCGATTGCCATTCGATGCCCTCGTCCTCGCTGGCCCGCGAGGAGATGGGCGTCGCCGACATCGTGCTCGGCGATCGCTACGGCACGAGCTGCGCGGGGCCGATCACCGACCTCGTCGAGGAGGCGCTGCGCCGGCGCGGCTACGGGGTCGCCCGCAACAAGCCCTATGCCGGCGGCTTCATCACCGAGCACTACGGCGAGCCGGCGGCGCGGCGCCACGCGCTGCAGATCGAGATCAACCGCGCGCTCTACATGGACGAGCGCACGCTGGCGCGCGGCCCCGCCTTCGCGACGATCGCCCGCGACCTGATCGACGCCATGGCCGAGGTCCTGCCCGCCATCGCCGCCTGCATCGGCGCCGGGCCGGCCGAGGCGGGGCTCGCGGCGGAATGAGCGGGGCGGCGGCGCGCGCGCCCGCTCCCGGGACTCCCGCGGAGGAGCGCCCGACGGAGGCGCGGGCGCGCGGGTCGGAGACCCAGGCCCAGCAGGCCTACCGCCGGCTCGAGGAGATGATCGTCACCCTCGCGCTGGCGCCCGGCAGCCGCATCTCGGAGAACGCCATGGCCCAGCGGCTCGGGCTCGGGCGCACCCCCGTACGCGAGGCGATGCAGCGGCTCGCCGTCGAAGGCACGCTGAGGATCCTGCCGCGGGCGGGCGCCATCGTCTCCGAGATCGATCTCGCCGACCAGTTCAAGCTCATCGAGGTGCGCCGCGGGCTCGAGCGGATCATGGCCGGGCGCGCCGCACGCCTCGCAGACCGGGAGACGCGCGCGCGCTTCGCGGCCCTCGCCGCGCGCTTCGGCGAGGCCGAGGCGCAGGAGGCAGAGGCCGCCTTCATCGCGGCCGATCGCGACTTCAACGCGCTGCTCGCCGCGAGCGCGCAGAACAAGTACGCCGCCGCGGCGATGGCGCCGATCCAGGCGCAGACGCGGCGCTTCTGGTTCCTCGCCTTCGAGCGCTTCGGCGACATCCCGCGGGTCTCGCGCCTGCACGGCGCCATCTGCCGGGCGATCGCCGCCGGCGACGAGGCGGCGGCGCAGGCGGCCTCGGACGCGCTCGTCGACTACGTCGAGGACTATACCCGGCGCACGCTCGACGCGATGATGTGAGCCGCCGCCGGGCCGGCTCGGCACCGCCCCGGCGGGACGGCATCTGACATGTCAGTTCCATAGCAACTGCATACGAGCTGGGCAGGCCGGCGTCGCCTTTCGCGGCAGCCTCGCACCCACGCGCTGGCGCGAACGCCGGCCGGCGGGCCGTGCGCGGGATTGGCATCGCCCATGCAAGAGGAGGCTCCACACGAGAGACGACCTCCCCCAGCGGACGCCGCGAGGCGACGCGCGGGGAAGGGGTCGCGGGCCAGGGAGCGACGGCCGGGGACGGGCGCAGCGAGGCGAAACCGGAGGACCCCCGAGATGAACAGACGCGACTTCCTCACCCGCGGCGCCGCCGGCGGCGCCGTCGCGGTCGGCGCGAGCGTGGCCGCGCCCGCCGTCGTGCGGGCCCAGGAGAGCTTCACCTGGCGGATGACGAACGCCTACGGCCCGAACGCGCCCTTCTACACGACGGGCCCCGGCAGCCCGGACGCCTTCATCGCCAAGGTCGAGGCGATGTCCGGCGGTCGCCTCGCGATCCAGCACTTCGCCGCGGGCGAGCTCGTGCCGGCGCTCGAGGGCTTCGACGCGGTCGTCTCGGGCGTGGTCGAGGCCAACGCCGCGAACTCGTATTTCTGGGCCGGTCGCAGCTTCGCGGCGCAATACTTCACCACCGTGCCCTTCGGCATGAGCTTCCTCGGCCACATGGCCTGGCTCTACCACGGCGGCGGCCTCGAGCTGTGGGAGGAGGTCTACGAGCCCTTCGGCCTCGTCGCCTTCCCGCTCAACAACACCGGCGTCCAGATGACCGGCTGGTTCCGCGAGCCGATCGAGAGCGTGGAGGACCTGAATGGCCTGCGCATGCGCATCCCGGGCCTGGCGAGCCGGATCTACGGCGAGCTCGGCGTCGACGCGCGGCTCCTGCCCGGCGGCGAGATCTTCCCGGCGCTGGAGCGCGGGGTGATCGACGCGGCCGAGTTCGTCGGCCCCTACCAGGACCGCCGCCTCGGCCTCCAGAACGCGGCGAAGTTCTACCACACGACCGGCTGGCACGAGCCCGCCACCACCGGCGAGCTCGCCATCTCCCGCGCCGCCTGGGACGCGCTTCCCGACGACCTCAAGGCAATCGTGCGCACCGCCGCGCAGGCGACCGTGCTCGAGAGCGTCACCTGGTCGGAAGCGGTGAACGGCGAGGCTCTCACCGATCTCGTCACCAACCACGGCGTCACCGCCGCCGTCCTGCCGCAGGCGGTCGTCGAGCGCCTGCGCGAAGTGGCCGCTGACGTGCTCTCCACCGAATCGGCCAAGGATCCGCTCTCGCAGAAGGTCCACGAGGCCTACATGGCCTTCAAGGCCGACCACGACCGCTGGGCCGGCATCTCCGAAGGGCCGTGGCACGGCACGATCCTCGGCGGCTGACCCGTGATCGTGCTCGAACGCCTCGTCGAGGCCCTGGAGGGGGCGGTCGCGCTGCTCGGCCGCCTCGCCGCGCTCACCTGCATCGTGCTCGTGCTCGTCGTCGCGGGCAACGTGCTCGCGCGCTACTTCTTCAGCGCCGGCGCGATCTGGCTGCAGGAGCTCGAATGGCACCTGATCTCGCCGATCGCGCTGTTCGGCATGTCCTACGCGCTCCTCGCCGGCGAGCAGGTGCGCGTCGACGTGCTCTACGAGCGCTTCCCCGCCGGGCTGAAGCGGGCCGTGGAGGTGCTCACCGGCCTTCTGCTGGCGCTGTTCGCCGCCTGGATGGTGACGCTCTCCCTGCCCTTCGTGGCGCAGTCCTGGCGGCTCGGCGAGGGCTCGCCCAATCCCGGCGGGCTGCCCTTCCGCTTCGCGCTCAAGAGCCTGATCCCGCTCGGATTCGCGCTCCTGTCGGCGCAGGGGCTCTGCCACGCGCTGCGCCACGCCGTCCTCATGCGATCCAGGGGCTGAGCCATGTCGCCGAACGAGATGCTGGCGCTCGCCATGGTCGGCGCCTTCTTCTGCCTGATCATGATCGGCATCCCCGTCGGCATCGCCATCGCGACCGCGGCGATCGTGTTCGGCTATGCCGGCTTCGGGCCGATGCTGTTCAACCTCGTGCCGTCGCGCATCTACGGCGTGGTGACGAACTACACCCTGATGGCGATCCCGCTCTTCGTGTTCATGGGCGTGATGCTGGAGAAATCCCGCCTCGCCGAGGAGCTGATCGACGTCATCGGCCACCTGTTCGGGCGCGTCGGCGGCGGCATGGGGGTGGCGATCGTCGTCGTGGGCGTGCTGCTGGGCGCGGCGACGGGGATCGTCGGCGCGACCATCGTGACGCTGGGCCTGCTCACGCTCCCGGCGTTGATCCGGCGCGGCTACTCCACCCCGCTCGCCTGCGGCGTGATCTGCGCATCCGGCACGCTCGGCCAGATCATCCCGCCCTCGCTGGTGCTCATCCTGCTCGCCGAGGTGCTGGGGCTGTCGGTCGGCACGCTGTTCGCGGCGGCGATGATCCCCGGGCTGATGCTGGCCGGCCTCTACGTGATCGCGCTCCTCGTCACGGCCCGGCTGCGGCCGGACCTCGCCCCGGCGATTCCCGCCGACGAGCGTGCGGCGATGCCCGCCGGTGCGCTGGCGCGGAAGGCGCTCCTCGTCGTCGTGCCGCCGATCGGGCTCGTCCTCGCCGTGCTCGGCTCCATCGTCGGCGGCGTGGCGGCGCCGACGGAGGCCGCGTCGATGGGCGCCATCGGCGCGCTCGCGATGGTGCTCGTCGCCGGCAAGCTCTCGGGCCGCCTCCTGTGGGAGGTGGCGCGCACGACGCTGCTGATCTCGGCGATGGTCTTCTTCATCCTGATCTGCGCGCAGCTCTTCGCGCTCGCCTTCCGGGGGCTCGGCGGCGAGCACCTCGTCGAGCGCATGTTCGAGTGGGTGCCGGGCGGGGTGACCGGGAGCCTCGTCTTCCTGCTCGTCCTCGTCTTCCTGCTCGGCTTCTTCCTCGAGTGGATCGAGATCACCTAGGTCGCCCTGCCGCTGTTCCTGCCCTTCTTCGTGGGCGAGGGCGTCGACATGGTCTGGCTCGGCATCCTGATCTGCCTGAACCTGCAGACCTCCTTCCTCACGCCGCCCTTCGGCTGGGCGCTGTTCTTCCTCAAGGGCGTCGCGCCGCCGGGCGTGACGACGGGGGCGATCTATCGCGGCGTCGTGCCCTTCATCGCGCTCCAGCTCGCGGCGCTCGTCATCCTGTTCGCAGCGCCGGGCCTCGCCACCTGGCTGCCCGAGGCGATCGGCTGGTGAGGGCGGAACGCGGACGACGCCCTACTCCCCCGGCGTCGCGTGCTGCGGCTCCCAGAAGTGCTCGCGCGCGCCGGTCAGCAGGAAGGCGAGCTCGTCGATGTTGGCGACGACCCGGTCCGCCCCCGCGCGGGTGACCGAGCGGCGCGGCAGACGCTCGGCCGCATGCACGAGCGCCTTGCGCGCGTGCCCCAGCGTGAGGAGCAGCTCGGCCTGCTCGGCCTCGTCGAAGACCCGCCTGCGCACCACCATCGTTCGACCCCCGTTTCGCTTGGTTCCTCATTCGTTCTGATGCCGCGACTCCGCGCCCGAGGCAAGCGGAACCTGCTCCTCGGCGATGTCGCACGAGCGGTCGCAGGACGCGGCCGCGTGCCGATCGCGGGCGTGCGCGCTCGGCGCGATCGGTATAGGCTCGCGGTCGACGCGCAGGGAGACGCAAGATGACCGAGACGCCCGCGACCCCGATCCCCGTCACCGTCGTGTCGGACCCGATCTGCCCCTGGTGCTGGCTCGGCGCCGCGCGGCTGCGGCGGGGGGCGGCCGAGGCCGGCATCCCCGTCGCGCTGACCTGGCGCCCCTTCGAGCTCAACCCGGGCATGCCTCCGGAGGGCATGGACCGCGCCGCCTACCGCGCGGCGAAGATGGGCGCCGCGCGCTCCGACGCGCTCGACGCCGAGATGACCCGGCTCGGCGCGGAGGAAGGGCTCGACTACCGCTTCGCCGCGCAGACGCGCACGCCCAGCACCCGGCGCGCCCACGCGCTCCTCGCCTTCGCCGCGGCGCAGGGACGCGACGACGCCCTCGCCGAGGCACTCTTCCGGGCGTATTTCGCGAACGGCGCCGACCTGACCGACGACGCCGTCCTCCTCGCCTGCGCCGCCGACGCCGGGCTCGATCCCGCCCATGCCCGCGCGGCGCTCGACGACGCCGCGCTCGCCGATCTCGTGGCACGCGAGGAGGAGCGCGCGCGGGCGCTCGGCGTGACCGGCGTTCCGTTCTTCGTCGTCGCCGACCGCTGGGCGATCGCCGGCGCCCAGCCCGCCGAGCTGTGGCGCGCGGCGCTCGCGGAGATCGCGGCGACGCGGGCGACGGAAGAGGCGGGCCAGGGACCGGGCCAGGGGACGGGCCAAGCGTCGGGCGACGGCGCGGCCTGACGAGCCCGGCCCCGCCGGCCCCGCGTCTTGCCAACGCCCGCGGCGCCTGCGATGACCGGCGGCGTCGATCACCGGAGCGAGCCCCATGCAGCGCCTCCTAGGCGGGTCCCCCGCCGCCGTCCTCGTCAAGCTCGTCTTCCTGTCGCTCCTCGTGGGCGCGTTCATGGCGCTTCTCGGCATCACGCCGCAGGGCCTGTTCGAGGGCGCATTCGAGCTCGTGCGCGACCTCTGGGAGACCGGGTTCGAGGCCTTCGGCACGCTGGGGCGCTGGCTGGTCTACGGGGCGATGGTGGTCGTGCCCGTGTTCGTCGTGCTGCGCATCATCGCCGCGCTGCGCTGACGTGAGCGCCCCCGCCGAGACGGCGCCCGGATCGGCCGCCCCGCCGGAGGTCTCCCACCGGCGCATGTTCCTGATCGCGCTGCCGATGATGCTCTCGCACATCACGGTGCCGCTGCTCGGCTTCGTCGACACCACCGTGATCGGGCGCCTGGGCGACGCCGCGCTGCTCGGCGCCGTCGCCGTCGGTGCGGTGATCTTCGACTACATCTTCTGGAGCTTCGGCGCCCTGCGCATGGGCACGGCCGGCATGACGGCGCAGGCCGTGGGACGGCGGGACGACCGCGGCGTCGCAGAGACGCTCGCCCGGGCGCTCGCGGTGGGCGGCGCCGTCGGCCTCCTGATCGTCCTCCTGCAGATCCCCATCGGCTGGGCCGCCTTCGCGGCGATCGGCGCCTCGGACGCGGTCAACGCCGCACTCCTCGACTATTTCACGATCCGCATCTGGGCGGCGCCCGTCACCCTGTTGAACTACGCCCTGCTCGGCTCGCTCACGGGACGCGGACGCACCGACCTCGCCTTCCTGACCCAGGTCGCGACGAACGTCGCCAATATCGGGCTCACGATCCTCTTCGTCGTCGGGCTGGACATGGGCGTCGGCGGCGCGGCGCTGGGCACGGTGATCGCCGAGGCGCTCGGCCTCGTGCTCGGCTTCGTCGTGGTCCTGCGCCTGGGCGACAACCCGTTCGCGGTGCAGCGCGCCGCCCTCCTCGACCGCGCGGCGCTCGCGCGCATGCTCGCGGTGAACGGGGACATCGTCGTGCGCACCATGGCGCTCGGCGCGGCCTTCCTGATCTTCAACGCGCTCGGCGCGCGGGCCGGCGACGAGACGCTGGCGGCCAATGCCGTTCTCTACAACATGTTCGCCATCGGCGCCTATTTCCTCGACGGCTTCGCCACGGCGGCCGAGGCGGTGTGCGGGCAGGCCTACGGCGCGCGGCGCCCGCGGGACTTCCGCCGCGCGGCGGGCATCGCGGCGCTGTGGGCGCACGTCTTCGGGGTCGCGGTCGCCGCCGGCTTCTACGTCGGCGGGGGCGCCTTCATCGACTTCGTCTCGACCGACCCGCAGGTGCGCGAGACCGCGCGGCTCTACCTCGTCTTCGCCGCCCTCTCGCCGCTCGTGGGCGCGCTCGCCTTCGCGCACGACGGCGTCTACATCGGCGCGACCTGGACGGCGCCCCTGCGCAACCTGATGCTCGCGTCCTTCGCGTTCTACCTCGTGCTGCTCTACCTCCTGCGCGACCTCGGCAACACCGGGCTCTGGATCGCTTTCCTGGCGTTCCTGGCGTCGCGCGGCATCGGCCAGCAGCTCGCCTTTCCCGCGCTCGCGCGCCGCCACATCCCGCTCGACGGCTCCGACGCGCCGCTCCCCTCGCACGGCTGACGGCGCCCGTCCGCCAAAAAACGAGACGCCCCGGCCTCGTCGGAGGCCGGGGCGTCTCGCATCGTGGGGATCGGCGGGCCGATACGGCCCGCCTCACCGGATCCGGATCACTCGCGGTTGCCCATCAGGGCCAGGAGGAACTGGAACATGTTGATGAAGTTCAGGTACAGCGACAGGGCGCCCATCACGGAGACCCGGCCGGCGGTCTCGCCGTCGAAGTTCCCGTAGAGGTACATCTCCTTCAGGCGCTGCGTGTCCCACGCGGTGAGGCCCGCGAAGATCAGCACGCCGATGATCGAGATGGCGAAGGCCATCGCCGACGAGGCGAGGAAGATGTTCACCACCATGGCGATGATCAGGCCGATGAGGCCCATGATCAGGAACGAGCCCATGCCCGACAGCGAGCGCTTCGTCGTGTAGCCGTAGAGGCTCAGGCCGCCGAAGGCCGCGGCCGTGACGAAGAACACCTGCACGATCGACTCGCCGGTGAAGACGAGGAAGATCGTCGACAGCGACAGGCCCATCACCGCCGAGAACAGGAAGAACATCGACCGCGCCTTGGCGGCGCTCATGCTCTCGATCTTGAAGGTAAAGAAGAAGATGAAGGCCAGCGGCGCGAGCATCACCACCCAGCGCAGCGGGCTGCCGTAGAGCGCCGTGGCGACCGCCGGCGAGGCCGAGGCGACGAGATAGGTCGCGAAGGCCACGATGCCGGTGATGCCGAGGCCGAGCGCCATGTTGTTGTAGACGCCGAGCATGAACGCCCGCAGGCCCTGGTCGATCTCGGCTTGCGGACGCGCCACGCCGGTGCCGTAGGCGAAGCGGTTCTGGTCGTTCATCGGAACCCCATCCTCTCGAGAATTGAGCCACGGTCCGCGCGACGTCTCGAAGGCGTCGACGCTCCGTCGCCGCGCGAGGGCGGCGTTTCGGGTTGGAATATGTGGGGTCGCGCCACGCTTCGCAAGGCCTTCCCGCGCGCGAGACGTCGCATGGAAGAAGAATCGTGAACAGTTTCCGGCGCCATCGTGAAGAACGGCGGCGGGCGCGCGTATATCTCCATGCGTCGTATGTGTATTCGACGATCCATCCGCCCCGCCCTCTCCCTGCCGGGCTCGCGTATGCACATATCTCCTGCAGCCCCGGTCGACGTCGCGTTGGCGCCGGGAGCCGACACGGGCGTTCTCCTTCCCTGTAGGGGAAGGAGAAGGACCCGCTCGGTTTGCGAGCGTGCTCCGCGACGTCGCACCTGCGACGCCGCGCGTGCGAGACCGCGAGCGGCGAAGGACGATGCGTGGATCGACGAGCCCGCTCGGACGAGATCGGATCACAGCGTGCGCAGGTACGGCGCCGGCTTCTGCGAGAGGATGCGCCAGGTGCCCGCGAGGCCGAAGGTGACCGTGACGACGATGGCGATCGCCGCCGCGGCGAGCGGGCCGGCCCAGACCATGACGAACTCGAGGTTCATGATCTGCGTGACGATCACCCACCCCGCCAGAGCGCCGGCGACGAGCCCGAACACCGCGGTGGCGAGGCCGAGCAGGCCGTATTCGAGCGCGTAGGCGCCCACCAGCTTCGCCCGCGTCGCGCCGAGCGTCTTGAGCACGACGGCGTCGTAGAGCCGCGCCCGGTGCCCCGCCGCCAGCGCCCCGGCGAGCACCAGCACGCTCGCCGCGACGGCGATCGAGGAAGCGCCGCGGATCGCGAGCACGAGCTGCTCGACCACGGCGTTGACCGCCTCGAGCGCATCCTTCACCCGCACCGACGTGACCATCGGGTACGTCCGTGCGGCCTCGCGCAGGAGCGCGATCTCGGCCTCCTCGCCGGCGGCCTCGTCGGGGAGCGACAACGTGGCGATGTGCGCGTGCGGGGCGCCGGCGAAGGTGTTCGGCGAGAACACCATGACGAAGTTGATGCCGAGCGATTCCCACTCGACCCGGCGGAAGTTGGCGATCGTCGCGGTGATGTCGCGCCCGAGCACGTTCACCACGACCTCGTCGCCGATGGAGAGGCCGAGCCCGGCGGCGAGCTCGTCGTCGAAGGAGACGAGGTTCTCGGTGGGGTTCTCCCCCCACCATTCGCCGGCGACGATCTCGGAGCCCTCCGGCAGGTCGGCCTCGTAGGTGATGCCGCGATCCCCCTCGAGCACCCACGCGGCGTCCGGGTCGGCGGCGACCTGCTCCACCGGCACGCCGCCGAGCGAGACGAGGCGTCCGCGCAGCATCGGCACGCGCTGGATCTCGCCCTCGGGCGCCTGCGCGCGCAGGAAGCCGGCGAAGCCGTCGATCTCGGAGGAGGGAATGTCGACGAAGAAGAAGCTCGGCGCCTCGCCGGGGAGGCGCTCGGTGAGCTGGCGGCGCATGTTGCCGTCGATCACGGCGAGCGTGACGAGGAGCGTGATGCCGAGGCCGAGCGAGAGCACGAGGGAGGGCGTCAGCGCGCCCGGCCGGTGCACGTTGGCGAGCGCCAGCCGCGGGGCGGCGGCGCGCGGGCGCGGCAGGCGCCGCGCGAGCGCCATCATGCCGGTGGCGACGACCCGCAGCAGCACGAAGGCCGCCGCGGCCGCGCCGATGAAGATCAGCGCCACCCGCCGGTCGAAGGCGGCGAAGACGGAGAGCGCGAGCAGCGCCGCGATGGCGATCGCGACGCCCGCGACGTAGCGCTTGCGCGGCCAGCGCCGGTCCGGGTCGATCTGGTCGCGGAACAGGCCCGAGACCTGGATGTCGTGCGCCCGCCCGAGCGGCGCGAGCGAGAAGGCGAGCGCCGTGAGCAGCCCGTAGAGCGCGGCCAGCAGGAGCTCGACCGGAGCCAGCGTCGGCGCGATCGGGATCGGCAGGATCGAGCCCAGCGCGGCGGCGAGGGCGAAGGGCAGCGCCGCCCCCAGCACCAGCCCGATGGCGATGCCGATGCCGGCGATCAGCATGACCTGGGTGAGGTAGATCGCCACGACCCGCCCGCCCGGCGCGCCGAGGCTCTTGATGGTGGCGATCGACTCGCGCTTGCGGTCGACGAAGCCGCGCACCGCGTTGGCGACGCCGACGCCCCCGACGATGAGCGCCGTGAGCCCGACCAGCGTCAGGAACTGTGCGAAGCGCTCGATGTTGCGCTCCAGCCCCGGGTCGGCGTTGAGCCGCGAGCGCACCCGCCAGCCCGCCTGCGGCTGCGCCGCCTCGATCGCCTCCTGCGCGCGCAGGAGCAGCGCGTCGTCGTTCGCCGGGCCGGCGAGATCGAGACGGTAGGTGAAGCGCACGAGGCTTCCCGGCTGGACGAGCCCCGTCGCGTCGAGCGCCGCGCGCGAGACGAGCAGGCGCGGGCCGAAGTCGAAGCCGGCCTGGATCTTGTCGGGCTCGGAGCGCAGGGCGGTGCGGAGCAATATCTCCTGCGTGCCGATGCGTATCGTGTCGCCGATCTCGAGGTCGAGCCGGCCGAGCAGCACGGGATCGACCGCCGCGCCGAAGACGCCGTCCGCCTCGGCGAAGATCTCGGCGGGCGCCATCGGCGGCTCGGTGACGAGGTCTCCGGCGATCGGATAGGCCGCATCCACCGCCTTGATCTCGACGAGCGCCGCGCCGGTCTCGGCGACGGCCATGCCGCGCAGCGTCGCGACGAGGGAGACGTCGCCCCAGTCCTCGAGCGTCGCGATCTCGGCGGGCGTCGCCTCGCGGTGGATCAGGCGGAAGCTCAGGTCGCCGCCGAGCAGCGTGCGGCCCTCGCGGGCGAGGCCCTCGGTGAGCGCCCGCGACACCGACGAGACGCCGGCGATGGCGGCGACGCCCAGCGCGATGCAGGCGAGGAAGATGCCGAAGCCGCGCAGGCCCGAGCGCAGCTCGCGCAGCGCGAGCCGCAGGACGAGGGGGAGCGAGGAGGTGCCCGCGTCCCGCTTCGGGGCCGCGCCGGAAACTGTGCCGTGCATGGTCGCCTCGTCCCTCACGCCGCCGCCGCGTCCGCATCCGCCTCGATCCGCCCGGAGCGCAGGCGGATCGTGCGGTCGCAGGCCGTGGCGAGGCCGGTGTCGTGGGTGACGAGGACGAGCGTCGCGCCGCGTTCGCGCTTGAGCGCGAAGAGCAGGTCGACGATCGACCCGCCGGTGGTCTCGTCGAGATTCCCGGTGGGCTCGTCGGCCACGAGGATCGCCGGGTCGGGGGCGAGCGCGCGGGCGATGGCGACGCGCTGCTGCTCGCCGCCGGAGAGCTGGGCGGGATAGTGCGCGAGCCGCTCGCCGAGGCCCACCGCCCGCAGCTCCGCCGAGGCGCGGTCGAAGGCGTCCCCCTTGCCCGCGAGCTCCAGCGGCAGGGCGACGTTCTCGAGCGCCGTCATGGTCGGCACGAGGTGGAAGGACTGGAAGACGATGCCGATGCGCCGGCCGCGGAAGCGCGCGAGCGCGTCCTCGTCCATGGCGGTGAGCTCCTCGCCCTCGATCGTCACGCGCCCGGAATCGGGCCGCTCCAGCCCCGCCATCGTCATCAGCAGCGTCGACTTGCCCGACCCGGAAGGCCCGACGAGGCCGATCGCCTCGCCGCGGTCGACGCCGAGCGACACGCCCTTGAGGATGTGCACCCGCGCCGCGCCGCGCCCGAGGCTCAGCTCGACGTTTTCGAGGACGATGCTCTTGCCGCTCATGCGAACGATCCGATCTTCATGCGTTGACATGCCCGCCGGCATCGACCGGCGGAGACGGGCCGCCCGGCCCTTCCGCGACATCAGATATGGGGTAGAGATCGCCATGCGCCACATGCGCCCGCTCGCCACACGGCTCGCCGCCGCCTGCCTTCTCGCCTTCGGCCTCGCCGCCCCGGCGGCCGCCCAGGACGACGGGCCGGCGGAACGAGGCGCCGACGAGGTCCGCATCGTCGCGTTCGGCGACAGCCTCATGGCCGGCTATCAGCTCCCCGGCAGCGCCGCCTTCCCCGCGGTCCTCGACCGCGCCCTCGACGAGGCGGGCTTTTCCAATGTCGAGATCGTGAACGCCGGGGTCTCCGGCGACACCGCCGCGGCCGGCCTGGAGCGGCTCGACTGGTCGGTGCCGGAGGGGACGGACGGCGTCATCCTCGAGCTCGGCGCCAACGACATGCTGCGCGGGCTCGACCCCGCTCGCACCGAAGAGACGCTCGACGCGATCGTCGAACGCCTGTCCGAGCGCGACATCCCCGTCCTCCTCGCCGGCATGTACGCGGCGCGCAACATGGGGCCGGACTACGTCGCGGCCTTCGACGCGATCTATCCGCGTCTTGCCGAGGAGCACGACCTCGTGCTCTACCCCTTCTTCCTGGAGGGCGCGCTCGGGAACCCCGGGCTGATGCTCGAGGACGGCATCCACCCGAGCGTCGAAGGCGTCGAGGTGGTGGTGGAGCGCATGCTCCCCACCGTGATCCGCTTCCTCGAGGAGCGGGTCCTCCCCGGCGAGGGCTGATCACAGGCCCCTCGCGACGACGACACGACGAAGAAAAGGCACGAGAGACATGCACTACCGGCCGCTCGGGCGCACGGGCCTCGAGGTCAGCGCGCTGTGCCTCGGCACGATGACCTTCGGCGAGCAGAACAGCGAGGCCGAGGGCCACGCCCAGCTCGATTACGCGCGCGAGCGCGGCATGAACTTCATCGACACCGCCGAGCTCTACCCGATCCCGCCCAAGGCGCAGACGCAGGGCGAGACCGAGCGCATCGTCGGCACCTGGATGAAGGCCCGGCGCAATCGCGCGGACGTGGTCCTCGCCACCAAGGTCGTCGGCCGCTCGCAGAACACCTGGTTCCGCGACGACGGGTCGCCCGCCGAGCTCTCGCGCGCGCAGATCCTCGAGGCTGTCGACAAGAGCCTGGCGCGGCTGCAGACGGACTGGATCGACCTCTACCAGATCCACTGGCCCGACCGCGCCGTCTCCCAGTTCGGGGCGAACCCGATCGTCTACAAGCCGACGAGCGGGCCCGAGCACCCGATCGAGGAGACGCTCGCGGTGATGGACGAGCTCGTGAAGGCGGGCAAGGTCCGCCACGTCGGGCTCTCGAACGAGAGCGCCTGGGGCACGATGACGTTCCTCGCGCACGCCGAGGCGAAGGGCCTGCCGCGGGTCGCCTCGCTCCAGAACGCGTACTCCCTCGTCAACCGCACCTTCGAGGGCGGGCTCGCCGAGATCGCGCGGCGCGAGGACGTCGGGCTCCTCGCCTACTCGCCGCTGGCGCAGGGCTACCTCACCGGCAAGTACGAGGGTGGCGCCCGTCCGCCGGGGGCCCGGCGCACGCTGTTCGACCGCATGCAGCGCTACGAGACGCCGGGAGCGCCCGCGGCGATCTCGGCCTATGTGGCGCTCGCCCGCGAATGGGGGCTCGACCCGGCGCAGATGGCGCTCGCCTTCGCCGCCTCGCGGTCGTTCACGACGTCCGTCGTCATCGGCGCGACGACGATGGCGCAGCTCGAGACGAACATCGACGCGATGGACGTCGCGATCCCGCCCGAGCTCGAGGCGCGCATCGACGCCATCCACCTGCGCCACACCAACCCCTGCCCGTGAGGCTCGTCGAGTCCGCCTCCTTCCCCGTAGGGGACGGTCGATCCGCGCGCAGCGCCGAGACGGACGGGGCGCGCGGGACGCAGACGCGGGGCCCGTGAGGAGAGCCGACGGAGGGCGCGCTCGCGGCCTCCTCTCTCGGCTCCTCTTGCCGGCCCCGCTTCGCCGTGCGAGCGTCCGGCGCCACCGCCTCCGGGGCGTCGCCCCGGGAGCCTCGTCTTCGAGAGCCCGCCGCCTCCATGCCCGCCTCCTCTATGCCCGCCCCTCGCGTCCCCGTCTTCGACGGCCACAACGACTCCCTCCTGCGCCTGCTCCTCTCCGGCCATCCGAGTCCGGAGGAGGGGTTCCTCGCGGGCGAGCGGCTGTGCCACCTCGACCTGCCGCGGGCGCGCGCCGGCGGCTTCGTCGGCGGGCTCTTCGCGATCTACGTCCCGGACCCGAGCGGGGCCGGCGTCGAGGCGGACGCGCTGATGACGCGCCCGCGCTACGACGTGCCGCTGCCGCCTGCGCTCGATCCCGGCTACGCCCGCGATGCGACGCTCGCGATGCTCGCGATCCTGCTGCGGCTGGAGCGCGCCTCCGAGGGGGCGCTCGCGGTCTGCCGGAGCGTTCCCGACATCGAGGCGGCGATGGCGCGCGGCGCGGTCGCCATGGTGGCGCATCTCGAGGGCGCGGAGGCGATCGACCCGGACCTGCGCACGCTCGAGGTCCTCCACGCGGCGGGCCTGCGCTCGCTGGGGCCGGTGTGGAGCCGGCCGACGATCTTCGGGGAGGGCGTGCCCTTCCGCTTCCCGTCGGGCCCCGACATCGGCCGCGGGCTCACCCCGGCGGGCGAGGCGCTGGTGCGCGCCTGCAACCGTCTGCGGATCATGATCGACCTGTCGCACCTCAACGAGCGCGGCTTCTGGGACGTGGCGCGGCTCAGCCGCGCGCCGCTGGTCGCGACGCATTCGAACGCCCACGCGATCTGCCCGCACGCCCGCAACCTCACCGACGCGCAGCTCGCGGCGATCGGCGAGAGCCGCGGCATGGTGGGGCTCAACTTCGCCACATCCTTCATCCGGCCCGACGGGCGGCGCGACGCGGCGACGCCGCTGTCGATGATGGTCGACCACATCGACCACCTCGTCGCGCGTGTCGGCATCGACGGCGTCGGCCTCGGCTCGGACTTCGACGGCGCGACGATGCCGGACGCGATCGGCGACGCCCGCGGGCTGCCGAACCTCGTCGCGGCGCTCGCCGAGCGCGGCTATGCGGGCGAGGCGCTGGAGAAGATCTGCTGGCGCAACTGGCTGCGGGTGCTCGACGCGACCTGGCGGGCGTGATGCGCCGTCATTGCGCGGGCGGGGCGGCCGCCTCGTCGATCGCCAGCGCGCGACGGGCGGCGGGTCGCCCCATCGTCCGCTCGGCATAGGCCTCGAAGGCGGGCCGCCTCTCCACCGTGCCGAAGGCGAGACCCCAGCTCACCTGCGCGCCGAGCAGAACGTCCACGGCGCTGAAGCGCTCGCCCAGGATGAAGGGTCCCGCCGCGACGGCGCCCTCCAGCGCGTCGAGCATGCGCTCCCAGCTGCCGTAGCCCACCATCCGCGATCGTTCCGGCGGCGGCACGAAGCCGAGGGCGCGATTGGTCACCGCCGCCTCCATCGGTCCCGCCCCGAAGAAGAGCCACCGGTAGTACGTGCCGCGCTCCCGCGAGCCGTGCGCCGGTGCCAGCCCCGCCTCCGGGAAGACGTCGGCGAGATAGGCGCAGATGGCGGCGACCTCGGTGACGACCGTCTCGCCGTGCCGCAGCGCAGGGACCTTCGCCATCGGGTTGATCGCGCGGTAGGCCTCCCCCTGCATCTCGTCGCCGTACTGCACGATCCGCGTCTCGTAGGGCGTGCCGATCTCCTCCAGCATCCAGCGCGCGATGCGTCCGCGCGACATGGGGTTCGTGTAGAGAACGAGCTCGTCGGCCATGGTCGTTTCCTCCGCTCCGGGCGACGGCGGTATAGCGCGCGGCGAGACGCCGCGCGACCGTTCCGCGCGCCCCCCGCGGGGAACCGCGCCGCTCGCCCTCCTGTTGCCGGGGCAGGACTTCCTGCGACAGGATGGAGAGACGCCTCGTGACGAACCGCATCCCCCACCTCGCCGCCGCGAGCCTCGTCGCCCTCGCCGCCGCCGGGACGGCCCACGCGCAAGGCGGCGCCGCCGCGCCGGGCGAGGCCGCCGTCAGCCCCGCGATCCCCGCCTTCCAGGACCAGGAGATCGGCAAGCGCTTCCGGGTCGAGCCCGCCGACCTGCCGCCGCCGCAGCCCGACGAGGCGGTGCGCAACCCCGCGCTCACCATCGCCCGCGACGGGCGCACGCCCAACGTCCCCGAGGGCTTCGAGGCGGCGCTGTTCGCGGAGCTCGACGGCCCCCGCAAGCTCTTCGTGCTCGACAGCGGAGACCTCCTCGTCGCGCGCCAGGCGCAGGGCGACGTGATGTTCCTGCGCGATGGGGACGGCGACGGCACGGCCGAGACCGTGAGCCTGTTCGCGCGCGGCTTCCAGCAGCCCTACGGCATCGCCCGCATCGAGAGCGGCGAGAACGCGGGCGACATCCTCGTCGCGGACGTGCGCGGCATCTGGCGCGTGCCCTATGCCGACGGCGAGATCCGCGCCACCGGCCCGGAGATCTTCTATCCCTCCCCGCTCTCGGACGTGCCGGAGGACCAGCGCCGGCCGCAGGCGCCGATGGACCATTTCGCGGTGACCGACGAGGGCGTCTTCGGCCGCCCGATCGGGCATACGACGCGCTCGCTGCTACGCGACGAGGAGGCGGGCGTCATGTATGTCGGCGTCGGCTCGGCGGGCAACATCGCCGAGGAGGCCGAGCCGCGCGCCACGATTCAGGCGTTCGACCTCGACGGCTCGAACCAGCGCACCTTCGCGTCCGGCACGCGCAACCCCATCGGCATGGCGCTGCACCCGCAGACCGGCGAGCTGTGGGCGGTGGTGCAGGAGCGCGACGGGCTCGGCGACGAGCTCGTGCCGGACTACCTCGCGCAGGTCGAGGAAGGCGGCTTCTACGGATGGCCCTGGGCCTACGCCGGCGGCCTCGAGCAGCCGAGCTTCGCCGGGCGCGCGCCGGAGAAGGTCGAGGCGACGATCACGCCCGACGTCCTGTTCGAGGCGCATTCCTCGGCGATGAACCTCGCCTTCTACGACGCCGACATGTTCCCGGAAGAGTATCGCGGCGACGCCTTCGTGGCGCTCAAGGGCTCCTGGAACCGCGCCGACCCGACCGGCTACAAGGTCGTGCGCGTGCCCTTCGAGAACGGCGAGCCGGAGGGCGGCTACGAGAACTTCATGACCGGCTTCTGGGTCGAGGGCGACGAGCGCGCCGTGGTCTGGGGCCGCCCGACCGACGTGGTGGTCATGCCCGACGGGGCACTGATCGTCGCCGACGAGACCGCCGGCACGCTCTGGCGCGTCACGTACGACGCGCCGGAGGCGACGGGCACGACCGGCGCGACGACGCCGAGCGAGGACGCCGCCGCGCAGTGACGCCCCGCCCCGCCTGCCCCCCGCAACAGGGGACGGGTCCTCACGGCAGGGCGTCGAGATCGGCGATCGTCGCCTGCGGCGCGAGGTCGGCGTATTCGTCGGGTGCGCCGGAGCGATTGACCCAGGCGGCGGCGAAGCCGTAGGCGACGGCGCCGGCGACGTCCCAGCGGTTGGAGGAGACGAAGAGCACGTCCTCGCGGGCACAGCCGAGCTCGGCCTCGACGAGGGCGTAGGTGCGCGGATCGGTCTTGAACACCCGCACGCGATCCACCGACAGGACGGCATCGAGGTCATCGCCGATGCCGGCGGACGCGACGGCGTCGGCGAGCATGCCCTCGTCGCCGTTCGACAGGATCGCCGTGCGCGCACCCCGCGCCCGCAGCCGCGCGAGCGTGCGCGGCACCTCCCCGTAGGCGTCGAGGGCGCGGTAGCTCGCGAGCAGCGTGTCGCGGACGATCGGGTCCACCTCCGGCGACCGGGCGAGCGCCTGGTCGAGGGCGCGCTCGGTCAGCCGCCAGAACGGCTCCCAGCGCCCCATCAGGGACAGTGTCCAGGTGTACTCGAGCTGCTTCGCCCGCCAGATCTCCGAGAGATGCACCGAGGCGGGCCCGATCGTCGCCGCGTTGCGGGCGACGGCGGAATGGACGTCGAAGAGCGTGCCGAAGGCATCGAAGACGACGACGGGGTGGGCGTCGGGCATGGCCTGTCCTTTCTCGCGCGGAGCGGGATCGTGCCGCCCGCGCGAGCGCGACGCAAGCGTCGCCTCGAGCGGCGTCAGGCGGAGTGGGCCGGGGCCGCCACCGGGAAGGCCAGCACGAAGACCGAGCCGCGCCCGTCCTCCTCGCACTGGACGTCCTCCGACGGCTCCCCGTAGGCGGCGGGCTCGAAACGCACCTCGGCATCGAGCTGCACGGCGAGCGATCGGATCAGCTTGAGCCCGAAGCCGCCGGTCGTCGCGTCGGGATCGAAGCCGCGGCCGTCGTCCGCGACCCGCAGCTCGACGCGCCCGTCGTGCCGGTCGAGGGTGATCGTGACGTGGCCCTCCCCGTCGGGAAAGGCGTGGTCCATCGCGTTGGTGAGCACTTCCGACAGGATCAGCGCGAAGGGCATCGCCCGGTCGAGCGTCACGGCGACGTGGTCGAGGTCGTAGGCGAAGCGCACGCGGGGGCCGCCGAGGGACGCGCCCGCGAGCGTTTCGCTGAGCCGGCGGACGTAGGCACCGAGATTGACGCTGGCGAACTCGCCGTGGCTGTAGATCAGGTCGTGCACCAGCGCCATCGCCTGGACGCGGCGGATCGTCTCGTCGGGCGAGCTGTGCACCCGCTCCTGCATGCGGATCAGGCTCGAGACGATCTGCATGTTGTTCTTGACGCGGTGGTGCACCTCCTTGAGGAGCTGGTTCTTCTCGGCGACCGCCTCGGAGAGCGCGCGGGTGCGCAGCTCCACCTTCTCCTCGAGCGCGCGATGGCTGCGCCAGGCGAGGGCGCCCAGGAAGAGGAGCGCCGCGACCGCCGGCACGAAATAGGCGACGTAGCCCGCGAGCCGGCTGCGCCACGCATCCTCCAGGCTCGCCCGGTCGAGCGCGAAGGCCGCGTAGACCGGCAGATCGCCCAGCCGCGTCCAGGTCTGGATGCGCGGCCCGTCGTCCCCGGTCGCGTCCCCGTCGAAGACGGCGCTGCGCAGGCCGCCCTGCGGAGCGCCGCCCGCGTCCAGCGGATCGTAGCCCGCCACGCTCGTGTCGCCCTCCTCGGCGCCGACCGGCGCCCGCGGGATGCCGCCGGGCAGGCGCGCCTCCGGGGGGTGCTTCACCAGCACCTCGCCGTTGCCGAGCACGAGGGCGATCTCTCCCTCGTCGGGATAGGCGCTCTCGTAGAAGTCGGTGAAGTAGCTCGGCGCGATCCAGATGCGGATCACCCCGCCGAAGTCGCTCTCGGTCGCGCCGCTCAGGCGGGGCAGCGCGCGCGTGAAATAGGCGTCCTCGTCCTCCGGCGGCCCGACCACCAGAGCGCCGCCCTCCCGCCCCGCCGCGCGGAACCACGGCCGGTCGGAGACGTCGAGCGCCGGCACGGGAACGGCCTGGCTGGAGGCGCGCACCCGACCCTCGTCGTCGACGAGCCAGATCTCGTCCACCTCCTCGAAGTTCCGCTCGATCTCGCCGAGATAGGCGTTCAGCTCCGCCGAAGACGCGATCTCGTCCCAGCTCATCGCGCCGATCCGCCCGCGGATCGACACGGCGACCAGCTCGTGCGTCTGGAAGACGCGCTTGGCGTGCTCGGCGACGGCGTCGCGGATGTAGACGATCCGATCGCGCGCATCGCTCTCGATCGTGCGCCAGTCGTCGCCGGCGGCGAAACCGAAGAAGACGAGCGGCGCGAGCACCGCGACCACGAGGAAGTAGGGAAGCGCGGCGGGCCGGTGGAATCGAGGCAACCGCGTCGCCGCCGGATCGGCCGCGTCGCGCCTCTCGGGAGGCGGGGTCTGCGTGAGCCTATGCAGCATGTCAGGGGTTCATCGACAGAGTTCCGCCTCCCGTGCGCACCAAGCGCGGGCTCGGCGCTGGATGAGCTCGGCCGTAGCGGCCACGCACGCGAGCGCTGGTCAACCCGCGAACCCGGCGCCGGGTTCCATCCTTCACATTTGTTCGGAGCGTCCGACGGTCGCAGCCGCGGCCCCCTTCTTCCCTGAAACATCCGTGCCCCGGGGAAGTTCGATCCTGCGAGCCGGACGGCGCGACCGCCGGCGGACGGACCGCCGAACCCATGCCCGCACTCAGCATCGACATCCTCGACCGCGAAACGCTGGAGCGCCACCGGGACGCCTGGGACGCCCTCGCGGCGGACGCCCGCGCGGCGAACCCGTTCTTCACCCGCCCGCTCGTCGACACGCATCTCGCCCACCGGTTCTCCGCGCCGCGCCCGCGCTTCGCCTGCGTCCGCTCCGGCGCGCGGCTCGTGGCGCTCCTGCCGGTGACGACGCGTGCGGGCCGGCTCGGCTGGTGCGATGCGCCGGGCGTGCTGGGCTCGCCCTTCTCCACGCTGTCGACCCCGCTCGTCGCCCGCGACGCGCCGGACGGGTGGGCGGACGCGCTCGTGCTGGCGATCCGCCGCGCCTGCCGGGGCGGCGCCTTCCTGTTCCCGATGCTGCCCGTCGCCTCGCCGATCGGCATCGCCCTGCGGGAGGCCTTCGCGCGCACGGGCGCGGAGGTCGCGGCGCTGGCGCCGTTCCAGCGGCCGGTGCTCTCGGTGCGGACGCACTACGAGGCCTATGCCGCCGAGGCGCTCGGGCGCTCGCGCCGCAAGGGGCTCGAGCGCCGCCGGCGCCGCCTCGCCGAGCGGGGCCGGGTCGACCACCGCGTCGCGCGCGGCGGCGCGGCGCTGGCGCAGGCGGTCGACGACTTCCTGGCGCTGGAGCGCCGCGGCTGGAAGGGGCGCATGGGCACGGCGCTGGCGACGAACCCGGTCACCCGCACCTTCGCCCGCGAGCTGTTCCTCTCGGCCCGCGGCCCGGTGACGGCGCGCGCCGACATCATCGCGCTCGACGACGAGCCGATCGCCGCGAGCCTCGCTCTCGTCAGCGCCGGCACCGCCTTCCTCGTCAAGACCGCCTACGACGAGCGCCACGGCGCGCTCGGCCCGGGCGTGATGCTGGAGGACGCGATCGTGCGCGCGCTCCACGAGGAGCGCTTCTGCCACCGGCTCGATTCGGCGACGCTGCCGGGCAGCGTCCTCGAGACGCTCTACCCGGACCGGGTCGCCATCGCCGACCTCGCGGTCAACCTGCGGCCGGGCGATCCGCTGTTTCCCGCGCGCGTCGCCACGGAGCGCTGGCAGCGCGGCGCCCGCGCCCGGGTGAAGCGTGTCCCCGTGCGCGAGAGCGCCTGAGGCGCCTCATTCGGCCGGGATCGCCGCCGCGGCCCGCGCGGCCTTCCGCGCGGCCCTGCGCTCCGCCCGCCGCGCCTTGCGCCGGGCGTTCCACGCCGCCAGATCCGCGAGCGCCATCAGCATCGCCGGAGTCACGATCAGCGTCAGCATGGTCGCGAAGGACAGGCCGAAGACGATCGCGGTGGAGAGCTGGACCCACCATTGCGTCGAGGGAGCGCCGACGTCGACCGCGCGCTGCACGAAGTCGATGTTCACGCCGAAGGCGATGCCGAGCACGCCGAGCACGGCCGTGACCGCGGTCAGCAGCACCGGGCGCGCGCGCTCGTGGCAGGTGCGCAGGATCGCGTGCCGCGCCTCGACGCCCTCCCGGCGCAGCCGGTCGTAGGTATCGATGAGCACGATGTTGTTGTTCACGATCACGCCCGCGTTGGCGATGACGCCGATGCCGGTCATCACCACGCCGAAGGCCTGGCCCATCACCATGAGCCCGATCAGCACGCCGATCGTCGACATGATCACCGCCGACAGCGTGATCAGCACGCTCGTGAACTTGTTGAACTGCGCGAGCAGGATCGCGAAGATCAGGAACAGCGCCGCGCCGAACGCGGTGACGAGGAAGGCGCTCGCCTTCTCGCGCTCCTCGTCCTCGCCCTTCATGCGCCAGGTGACGCCCGGCCCGAGGTCGAGCCCGGCGAGCTCGGCCTCCACCGCGGCCTGGACAGCGGCGGACTGCACGCCCTCCGCCACGTTCGCGGTGACGGTGACGACGCGGCGGCCGTCGACGCGGTTGATCAGCCCCACGCGCTCCACCGGCTCGCGGGTGACGAAGTTCGCGATCGGCACCGAGCCCGCGGGCGTGTTCACCCTCAGCTCGTCGAGCTGGTCGAGGGAGCGCCGCTCCTCGGGGAAGCGCACGAGCACGTCGACCGACGTGTCGGTGTCGTTGGGGCGGTACTCGGTGACCTTGAGCCCGTTGGTGACGAGCTGGACCGCGTTGCCGACGGTGAGCGCGTTGGCGCCGTAGCGGGCGGCCTCGGCCTTGTCGACCTCGAGCGTCCAGTCGACGCCCGGCAGCGGCAGGCCGTCGTCGACGTCCCGCGTGTCCGGGACGCCGCGCAGCATCTCCGCGACCCGCACGGCCGCCGGGAACAGGCGGGTGGGATCGATCGCGCCGACCTCGATGGTGACGGGCTTGCCGGTGGGGGGCCCCGCGGCAGGCTTCGTCACCTCGATGATCGCGCCGGGGATGTCGGCCGTGCGCGCACGGATCTCCGCCATGATGGCCGAGGCGGAGCGGCGCTCGCGCCAGTCGACGAGCTCGAACTGGACCGTGCCGACGGTGTCCTCGGTCACCTCCTGCGAGCCGCGCTGGCCCGAGCCGACGCGGGCGTAGACCGTCTCGAGCTCGTCCATGCCCAGCAGCCGCTGCTCCACCGCACGCACGAGCGCGTCCTTCTCCGCGATGGCGAGGTTGCCACGGGCACGCACCTGGACGAGGGCGAACTCGGGCTCGACCTCGGGGAAGAACTCGACGCCGTTGCCGTAGCGGCCGTAGGTCTGCACCACGGAGACGAGGAGCGCGATCGTGAGCGCGATCGTCACCACCGGGTGGCGGGTGACGAGGCGGATCAGGCCGAGATAGGCCCCGCGCTCGGGCAGGTGCCCCTCCTCGTGCGTCTCCTTCGGAGGCTTGGCGAGCAGCGCGCCGAGCGTCGGCGTGAAGATCAGCGCGATGACGAGCGAGGCTGTGAGCGTCGCGATCAGCGTCAGCGGCATGTACATCATGAACTCGCCGACGATGCCCGGCCAGAACAGCAGCGGCGAGAAGGCGGCGACGCGCGTCGCCGTCGCCGCGACGACCGGGCCCGCCATGCGCTTGGCGGCGAGCGCGTAGGCCTGCGAGGCCGCCATGCCCTCGCTCATGCGCCGCTCGGCGAACTCCGAGACGATGATCGCGTCGTCGACGAGCATGCCCACGGCCAGGATGAGCGAGAACAGGACGACGATGTTGACGGTCAGCCCGGCGAGGTAGAGCGCGAGGATGCCCGCCAGGAAGGCGCCGGGAATGGCGATGCCGATGAAGATCGAGGCCCGCGCGCCGAGCGTGTAGAGCATGATCACGATGACGAGCAGCACCGCGGTCACGACGGAGTTCTGCAGCTCGTGGAGCATCGTGCGGATGTCGCCGGACTTGTCCTGCGAGAAGGTGATCTCGACCGTTCCCGGCCAGGTCTGGCGCAGGGTCTCGACGGTGGCCTTCACGGCGTCGACCGTCTCGATCAGGTTCGCGCCGGTGCGCTTGGAGACCTCCAGCACGATCGCCGGCTTGCCGTTGATGCGCGTGATCGACTCGGCGTCCTTGAAGGTGGGGCGCACCTCGGCGACGTCGCCCAGGCGCACGACGGCGTCCCCGCTCGCAGCGATCGGGAAGTCGAGGATGTCCTGCGCGTTCTCGATCAGCGCCGGCACCTTCACGGCGAAGCGGCCGGTGTCGCCCTCGAGCGCGCCGGCGGCGACGAGGCTGTTGCCGGCGCCGAAGGCGTTGATCACGTCGGTGAGGTCGAGCCCGTAGGAGCGCAGCAGCATCGGCTCGGCGATGATCTCGACGACCTCGTCGCGGGCGCCGCGCAGCTCCGCCGAGAGCACGCCCGGCACCTGCTCGATCGCCGTCTCGGCGTCGCGCGCGAGCCGCAGCAGCGTGCGCTCGGGGATGTCGCCGCCGAGGCCGACGACGAGGACCGGGAAGAGCGAGAGGTTGACCTCCTCCACCGTCGGCTCGTCGGCGTCGCGCGGCAGCTCGCTGCGCGCGGTGTCGACCTTGGCCCGCACGTGGGCGAGCGCCGCGTCGCCGTCGAAGCCCGCCTCGAACTCGAGCAGCACGAAGCCGCCGCCCTCGTAGGCGGCCGAGCGCATCTCCTTGACGCTCTCCACCGACTTGAGCTTCGTCTCCATGGGACGCAGCAGAAGGCGCTCGGCATCCTCCGGCGAGATGCCGCGCTGGTGCAGGCCCACGTAGACGAGCGGGACCTGGACGTCCGGCTCGGCCTCCTTGGGGATCTCCTGGTAGGCGACGAAGCCCGCGATCAGGATGAAGGCCAGGATCGCGAGCGTCAGGCGCGCGTGCGAGATGGCGTAGTCGACGATCTTGCCCATCGGCATGCCCCGGCTCGGCGCCGGGCTCCAGTCTCGAGAATGCCCGCGCGCCGGATCAGCGGCGCGCGGCGAGGGCGAAGGGGACCGGCGCGACGTGCTGGCCCTCGACGACGAAATCCTGGCCCTGCACGATCACCGCGGCGCCGTCGGGGATGCCCGACACCCACAAGGTCTCGCGCCCGTCCTCGACGAGGCCGACCGGCGCGAAGGCGACGCGCGCCTCGGCGTCGACGATCCGCACGCCGAGCGTGCCCTCGCCCGAGAAGGTGAGTGCCGAGCGCGGGATCTCCGCGGCGGGCACGGCGGCGAGCGCGAGCGTCGCCTCGGCGGTGATGCCGTCGGCGATGGCGCCGTCGGCGTTGTCGATGCCGATCTCGACCCGGTAGGTGCGCGTGCCCTCGGAGGCGCGGTTCGACACGAAGCGCACCTCGCCGCGCGCGGTCTGGCCGGTGACGAGCCGCACCTCGGCCCGATCGCCCGGGCGCACGCCGCCGAGCTGGCGCTCGGCGATCTCGACGACGACGAGCATCGGGTCGAGCGCGATGATCTCGGCGACCGGCGCGCCGACCTGGAGGGCCTGGCCCGGCTCGGCGGGCACCGCGTCGACGACGCCGGCGATCGGCGCGCGCACGAAGCCGCGGGCGGCCTCGGCCTCGGCCTGCGCGAGCGCCGCCTCGGCGCTCTTCAGGTCCGCCTCGATCTCGGGCCGCTGGAGCGCCGGGAGCGTGCCGTTCTCGATGAGGCGCATGCGCGCCTCCGCCTCGGCGATGCGCTGCTCGAGGCGGGCGCGGGCCTGGACGACCTGCGCCTCGCGCGCCTCGTCGGACAGGACGGCGATCACGTCGCCCTCCGCGACCTCGGTCCCGCGGCGCACCGCGAGCTCGACGACGGTGCCCTGCGCGCGGGTGACCGCGGTGGCGCGCCGGTCCGCACGGGTGAAGCCGGAGAGCGTGATCGTCCGGGCGTGATCGACCACCGGCACGTGGTGGACGGCGACCGCGAAGAGGTCCTGCTCGGCCGACCGGCTCTCGGCCTGGGGCGCGGCGGCGACGGCGGGCTGCGGCTCGCCGAGGAGTGCCGTGACCACCGCCTGGCCGGACGCCACCCAGGCGACGGCGCCGATGACGATGGCGATCGATGCGATACGGGACGCGTTCATTGGGGAACCTCGGGGGAAATCTCGCGGGAGACCTCGGAGGAGACCTCGGAAGAGATCCGGGGCGACGTCGCCGGGCGCGCCGGCCCGGCCCCGGATATGGTCGCGGCGCCGTCGATCGCGCCGTGGAGGATGGCGCCGACGAGCGCCAGCACGCGGTCGATCTCGGCTCCCGCGTCGAAGGACTGCGAGACGGCGCGCCGCACGAAGAGCCCGTCGGCGAGGGTCCCGATCGTGATCGCGAGCGCGCGGGGATCGGCGGTCGAGCGGATCGCCCCGCGCGCCTGCGCCAGCGCGAAGGCGCGCTCCAGGCGGCCGGTCACCTCCATCTCGAAGGCGCGGGTGATCTCCGCGAAGACGGCGTTGCGGGTCGCCTCCGCCCAGATCTCGAGGCAGATCGCCGAGCGCGTCGCGGGCACGGCGCGCAGGTGCTTCTCGCCGATGGCGCGGAACGCCGCGAGGAAGTCCTCGGCGTCGTCGAGCGCCGCGAAGTCGCGCGCCACCTCGGCGCGGTCGCGCTCGCCGAGCGCGATGATCACGGCGTCCTTGCTGGCGAAGTAGCGGTACAGGTTGCCGACGGACATGGCGGCCGCGGCGGCGATGTCCTGCATCGTCGTGCGGTGGAATCCGGCGCGGGCGAAGCACGCTTCCGCCGCATCCAGGATGGCGATGCGCCGGTCCTGGGCGAGCGGATGGGTCGTGCCGTGTGCCTGGTCGTCCATGCGTCGCGTGGCTCCGGTTCGAAGTGCCCGATCGTCGGCGGCCGCGGCTGCTGCGGCCAAGATTGAATGAACGCTCATTCAGCGCGGCTGAACGGCGGTTCATTTGCGCCCGCTGCGACAGGCTGTCAAGGGGAGGACGCCGCCGCCGAGGACTCTTTTCGCTGCGGTGCGGCATGAAAGCCGCGCCGCGTTCCGTCGGTGGAGGCTCTCCGCCATTGCTGCGCACACGGGCGCAACACCAATGGAGCGGCGGGCGAATCTATCACGAGCTGTTCTCGTGCCGGTTTCGTGATCCGGTTCCGGCGGCGCCGACCTCCTGCGCCCCGTGCTCGCGGAGCACGGACTGCACCGTCTCGGCGTCTCGCCGCTGCTCGGCGAGCAGCTCTGGCTGGCCGAGCGCGCTCCTCTTCGTCGCGGTCTACTCCGGAACCGGCGGGGAGAGCTTCATCCGCGGCCTCGTCGAGGGCCTCGACCTGTCGCCGACCGCCGTCGTCCTCGTGATGATGGCGATCGTGTTCGCGCTGGGCTTCGTCATGGACCCGATCGGGATCCTGTTCCTGACGATGCCGATCTTCATCCCGATCGTGAGCGCGATCGGCTTCGACCCGATCCTCTTCGGCGGCCTCGTCATCCTCAACCTGGAGATGGCCTACCTGACGCCGCCCTTCGGCTACAACCTGTTCTACCTGAAATCCGTCGCCCCGCCCGCGGTCATCCTCGCCGACCTCTACCGCGCCGCCCCCGCCTTCGTCGCGCTCCAGGCGCTCGGGCTCGCGATCTGCTGGCTCGTCCCGGAGATCGTCACGGGGCTGCCGGAGGCGGTGCTGGGGCGGTGATGCGGCAGGCGCCGGATGCGCGAAAGGCGGGCCGAAGCCCGCCTTCCGTCGTGCGTCCAGAGACCCGACCCGCGAGGATCACCCGCGCTGAGCGATCGGCGTGTAGTCCCGCTGCGCCTCGCCGACGTAGAGCTGGCGCGGGCGCCCGATGCGCTGGGACGGGTCCTCGATCATCTCCTTCCACTGGGCGATCCAGCCCACCGTGCGCGCCACCGCGAACAGCACCGTGAACATGGTGGTGGGGAAGCCCATCGCCTTGAGGGTGATGCCCGAGTAGAAGTCGATGTTCGGGTAGAGCTTCTTCTCGACGAAATACTCGTCGCGCAGGGCGATCTGCTCGAGCTCCATCGCGACCTCGAGCAGCGGGTCGTCCTTGATGCCGAGCTCGCTCAGGACCTCGTGGGTGGTCTTCTGCATGATCTTGGCGCGCGGGTCGTAGTTCTTGTAGACCCGGTGGCCGAAGCCCATCAGGCGGAAGGGGTCGTTCTTGTCCTTGGCGCGGGCGACGAACTCGGGGATGCGGTCGGGCGTGCCGATCTCCTCGAGCATCTTCAGCGCGGCCTCGTTGGCGCCGCCGTGGGCGGGACCCCACAGGCAGGCGACGCCCGCCGCGATGCAGGCGAAGGGGTTCGCGCCCGACGAGCCGGCGAGGCGGACCGTCGAGGTCGAGGCGTTCTGCTCGTGGTCGGCGTGGAGGATGAAGATCCGGTCGAGCGCGCGCGACAGGATCGGGTTGACCTTGTAATCCTCGCAGGGCACCGCGAAGCACATGCGCAGGAAGTTCGAGGCGTAGTCGAGCTCGTTCTTCGGATACACGAAGGGCTGGCCGATCGAGTACTTGAACGCCATCGCCGCCAGCGTCGGGATCTTGGCGATCATGCGCATCGAGGCGATCATGCGCTGCTGCGCATCCGAGATGTCGGTCGAATCGTGATAGAACGCCGAGAGCGCGCCGACCGAGCCGACCATGATCGCCATCGGGTGGGCGTCGCGGCGGAAGCCCATGAAGAAGCGCTGCATCTGCTCGTGGACCATCGTGTGACGGGTCACGCGATAGTCGAAGTCCGCCTTCTGCGCGGCGGTCGGCAGCTCGCCGTAGAGCAGCAGGTAGCAGGTCTCGAGGAAGTCGCCGTGCTCGGCGAGCTGCTCGATCGGGAAGCCGCGATAGAGCAGCGTCCCCTCGTCGCCGTCGATGTAGGTGATGCTCGATTCGCACGACGCGGTCGAGGTGAAGCCGGGATCGTAGGTGAACGCCCCCGTCTGCGCGTAGAGCTTCGAGATGTCGACGACGCTCGGCCCGATCGTCCCGGGCTTCACCGCCAGCTCGACGGACTTGCCGTCCATCTGCAGGGTGCTCGTGTTGCTGCTCATGCGCAAGGCCCTTTCATGCTGAGCGCCTTCCGGGAAGCGTCCGCCGAAGGCGCTGCCGTGCAAGCGCCCGGCGCGGTGCGGACCCTCTCCGACGGCTGTCGCTGACGCGAAGGTGAGGACGGGTTAACCGATCGCATTCCCGGGTTCAAGCACGCCTTATGGGCAAGGTCACGCAGGCCTTGCGGGAATCCGAGCGGATTGCGTGCGCCATCAGGATTGTTCCTGATCCGCGAGACGGGCGAGGGTCTCCTCGCGGCCGAGCACGGCCATGACGTCGAAGAGCGGCGGGGAGGTCGTGCGCCCGGTGAGCGCCGCGCGCAGGGGCTGGGCCACCTGCCCGAGCTTCACGCCCGCCTCCTCCGCATAGGCCCGCACGGCCGCCTCCGTGGTGGCGGCGTCGAACGGCTCGAGCGCCGCGAGGCGCGGGCGCAGGTCCCGTATGCGCGCACGCGCCCCGTCGTCCAGGAGCTTGCCCGCCTTCTCGTCGAGCGCGAGCGGCCGGGCCGCCCAGAGGAACGAGGCCGCGTCGAGAAGCTCGACCAGGGTGCGCGCGCGCTCCTTGAGCCCCGGCATCGCCGCGAGCAGCCTCGCCCGCAGCTCGGGCGGGAAGACGGGCCCGAGCCCCCGCTCCGGCCCGATCTCGGGCAGGATCGTCTCCAGCGCCTCGACGAGCCGCGCGTCGTCGGCGTGACGCATGTAGTGCCCGTTGAGCGCCTCGAGCTTCACGAAGTCGAAGCGGGCCGCCGAGCGGCCGATGCCGCCGAGATCGAACGCGGCGATCATCTCCTCCGTCGAGAAGATCTCCTGGTCGCCGTGCGCCCAGCCGAGCCGCACCAGGTAGTTGCGCAGCGCCTCCGGCAGGTAGCCCATGGCGCGATAGGCCTCGACGCCGAGCGCACCGTGGCGCTTCGACAGCTTCGCGCCGTCGGCCCCGTGGATCAGCGGGATGTGCGCCATCACCGGCACGTCCCAGCCGAGCGCCCGGTAGATCTGGCTCTGGCGGGCCGCGTTGGTGAGGTGGTCGTCGCCGCGCACGATGTGCGTGACGCCCATGTCGTGGTCGTCGACGACGACGGCGAGCATGTAGGTGGGCGTCCCGTCCGAGCGCAGCAGCACGAGGTCGTCGAGCTCCTTGTTCGACCAGGTGACCTTGCCCTGCACGCGATCCTCGACCACCGTCTCGCCCTCGAGCGGCGCCTTGAAGCGCACGACGGGCTTCACGCCGGGGGGCGCCTCGGACGGATCGCGATCGCGCCAGCGGCCGTCGTAGCGCAGCGGGCGCTTCTCGGCCTTGGCGCGCTCGCGCATCTCGGCGAGCTCCTCCTGGCTGGCATAGCAGTGGTACGCCTTGCCCTCCGCGAGCAGCCGGAGCGCCACCTCGCGGTGGCGCTCGGCGCGGGCGAACTGGTGCACCGCCTCGCCGTCCCAGTCGAGCCCGAGCCAGCCGAGCCCGTCGAGGATCGCGGCGATGGCCGCGTCGGTCGAGCGCTCGCGATCGGTGTCCTCGATGCGCAGCAGCATCCGGCCGCCGTGCCGGCGGGCGAGCAGCCAGTTGAACAGCGCGGTACGCGCCCCGCCGATGTGGAGGAACCCCGTCGGGGAGGGCGCGAAGCGGGTGACGATCGTGTCGCTCATCGGTCGAGGGGGCTTTCCTGCAGCTCTCGGGTGCCGTCTGTCCCGCCGGCTTCTAAAGCATTTCGGGGGCGGACGAAACGGGGCCCGCGCGTAGCCCGGGTGCGCGCCGCGCGCACGCGCTGCGCCCTTGCCTCCCATGCCGTTCGGTGGTCTTCCTCCCCGCGAGCGCCCCGGCGGGGCGGCTCCTGGAGAGCGTCATGGCCGCACCGGCGACGAACGAGGATACGGCGGCGGGGTTCGGCTTCGCGGTCTCGGCCTACGTCCTGTGGGGCTTCCTGCCGCTCTACATGAAGGCGCTCGCCCACGTGCCGCCGGTGGAGGTGGTCGCGCACCGCATCCTGTGGTCCGTGCCCGTCGCCGCCGCGATCCTGTGGGCGACGGGGCGCACGGGCGACCTGCGCCGCGCGCTGGCCTCGCCGCGCACGCTCGGCATGGCGGCGATCACCGCCGCCTTCATCACCGTCAACTGGGGGACGTACGTCTGGGCGGTCGGCGCGGGCTACGCGCTCGACGCGGCGCTCGGCTACTACATCAACCCGATCTTCTCGGTGTTCCTGGGCGCGGTGCTGCTGAAGGAGCGGCTGAGCCCGGCGCAGCTCGCCGCGATCGCGCTCGCCGCGGCCGCGGTGGTCCTGCTCACGGTGCAGAGCGGGCGCGTGCCCGTCGCGGCGCTCGCGCTCACCGTCAGCTGGGGCGGCTACGCCTTCTTCAAGAAGTGGCTGCCGATCGGGCCGAACCAGGGTTTCCTGCTCGAGGTTCTGGTCCTCTCGCCCGTCGCGATCGTCGTGCTCGCGACGATCGCCGCGCGGGGGGAGAGCCATTTCTTCACGGGCGCGCCCTCCGACGGCTGGCTCCTCACCGGGACGGGCATCGTCACCGCCGTGCCGCTGATCCTCTACGCCTACGGCGCCAAGGGCCTGCGGCTGTCGACGATCGGCATCCTCCAGTACATCGCGCCCACCATGATCTTCCTCACCGCGGTCTTCCTCTTCGGCGAGCCGTTCGGGGGCGCCCAGCTCATCGCCTTTGCGCTGATCTGGACGGCGCTCGTCGTCTACACCGCCTCGCTCGTGCGTCGGGCGCGGGCGGCACGGGCCGCAGCGAGGACGCGAACGAGGGCGTGAGGCGGGGCGCGAGTCGGGGGCGCGAGTCGGGGGCGGGAGCCGGCCGGACGCCGTCCTGCCCCGGCGACGGGAGCGTCTCAGCCGCGCGCGAGGCGCAGGACGCCGGCGGGCGGGAGCGTGCCCGACGCGCCGGGAACGACGCCGTCGAGGGCGATCGCGTCGGCGGAATAGTTCGTGACGAAGCGCACGCAGCCGCGGTCGCGCACGCGCAGGCCGTCGGGGAGCGACAGCGTCGCGAGGCCCGCCGTCGCGGCGGCACGGCGGACGATCCGGTCGAGGGCGGCGTCGTCCGGCCACCCGGCGAGATAGGCCCGGCGCGCGTCGCCGAGGAGGGCCGGCGTGCCGTCGGCGCAGGCTTCCAGCACCGGCGCCGCGCCCTCCGGGAACTCCCGCCAGAACCGGAAGGCGCCGCCCTCGGCGAGCGGCACGGGGCAATCGCTGCGCAGGGTCTCGGTGCGGGCGACGCGGACGTCGAGGCCCGGCGCCTCCGGCGGCAGCCCGTCGGGGATGCGGAAGTCGCGCGTCTTCGCGCCCGCGCGCGGGCCGACGAGCCACACGCCCTCGTAGGCGGCGAGCGCGGCGCGCAGCGCCGGCGGCCAGATCGCGAGGCCCGGTGCGAGCACCATCGCCCACGGCGAGAGGTCGGTGGTCGTCGGCGGCACGATGTCGACGGAGAGCCCGGCGCGCCGCAGCGCGCGGTAGACGTCGAGGACGAGGCGGAAGTAGTCGCACTCCGCCCCCTGCCGCTCCGTTTCCCACACCCACGACGCCTCGTAGTCGAGGACGAGGCCGACGGGTGCGGTGCCCGTTTCCGGCAGGTCCCCGAGCGCGTCCGCCACGGCCCGCGCCTCGGCGAGGCCGGGCGCGGGCGCGCCGTCGGGGCGCAGGAGCCCGGCGTGCATCTGCTCCTGCGCGAACGGCGCCTGGCGCCAGCGGAAATAGCACACGGCCTCCGCCCCGTGGGCGATCGCCTCCCAGGTCCAGAGCGCGACCATGCCGTCGAGGGGCGCGGGATTGTGCGGGGCCCAGTTCACGGGGCCGGGCTGCTGCTCCATCACCCACCAGCGGCCCCTGCCGACGGCACGGTAGAGATCGTGGTGGAAGGCCTGGAAGTCCGGGTCGCCCTGGCGCGCGAAGCGCCGCCGCCAGTCCTCGCCCTGATCGGAGCGGTCCTCCAGGAAGCCGAGGGGATAGCTGTCCCAGGTCGCGATCTCGAGGTCGCGCCCCACCGCGAAGTGATCGAAGGAGAGGATGCGGCCCATGTAGTTGTGCGACAGCGGCGCGTCCGTGTGCGGCCGCAGCGCCGCGACCTGCGCCGCGTTGAAGGCGACGACGCAGGCGGAGAGGTAGCGGCGGTAGTCGAGCGTGTGGGCCGGGTTCGCCTGCGTCACCGTGAGGTTCGGCGGGTCGATCTCGTCGAAGGCGGCGTACTCCATCGACCAGAACACGTTGCCCCAGGCGGCGTTGAGCGCCTCGACCGCGCCGTGGCGCTCCGCCAGCCAGCGGCGGAAGCCCCGCGCGGCGGCGTCCGAATAGCTCACCACCGTGTCGTGGCAGCCGTACTCGTTGTCGATCTGCCAGGCCACCACATGCGGGTTGCGGCCGTAGCGTTCGCCCAGGACCCCGGCGATGCGCGCGGCCTCGGCGCGGTAGCCCTCGTGGGCGAAGCAATAATGCCGGCGCGAGCCGAACCCGCGCGGGCGCCCCTCGGCGTCCAGCGCGAGCATGTCGGGGTGGCGCGCCAGCATCCAGCGCGGCGGCGTCGCCGTGGGCGTACCGAGCACGACGCCGAGCCCGGCCTCGCCCAGCGTCGCGATCGCCCGGTCGAGCCAGCCGAACTCGAGCGCGCCGGGCCGCGGCTCGAGCCGGCTCCAGGCGAACTCGCCGATGCGCACGAGCGAGATCCCCGCCTCGCGCATCGTCCGCGCGTCGGTCGCCCAGCGGGCTTCCGGCCAGTGCTCCGGGTAGTAGCAGACGCCGAGCTTCGGGGTGGGCATGGCTCACTCGCGAGAGGAGATCGTCGGTGATCTCGTTTCAGGGTCCGGGCTTCGCCGCGCCGCGCGTGCTCACGCACGCGATCGAGCAGGGAGTCGACGATCCGCCGAGGCAGGAACCCGCTTCAAGCACCTGCAACTGCCCCATCATACGCCCCCACGATCGCCCGCGCCCGCCGCCCCACCTCCGCCGCGTCGAGGCCCGGCGCGTACAATGCCGAGCCGATGCCGAAGCCGTCGGCGCCGGCGGCGAGCCAGGCGGGGAAGGTGTCCGCGTCGGCGCCGCCCACGGCGAAGACGCGCGTGCCGGCGGGCAGCACCGCGCGGACGGCTTTCAGCCCGGAGGGGCCCATCATGGACGCCGGGAAGAGCTTCAGCGCGTCGGCCCCCGCCTTCAGCGCCGCGAGGCACTCGGTGGGCGTGAAGGCGCCGGGGTAGGAGCCGAGCCCGCGCCGCTTCGTCTCGCGCACGACCTCGGCGTCGGTGTTGGGCGACACGACGAAGCGCGCGCCCGCCCCGGCGACGGCACCGACCTCCTCGGGCGTCAGCACCGTCCCCGCGCCGAAGTCCGCGCGGTCCCCCAGCGCATCGGCCATGGCGGCGATGGAGGCGAGCGGGTCGGGCGAGTTCAGCGGCACCTCGATCAGCCCGATCCCCGCCTCGACGAGGGCGCCCGCCACCGGCACCGCCTCGCGCGGGGTTATGCCGCGCAGGATGGCGATCAGCGGACGGTGCGTCGACGATGCGCTCACGGGGCGGCTCCCGCCCAGGCGGCGGCGAGGCCGGCGCGGGTCATGGCGGCGCCGTCGTGCAGGATCGCGCCCTGCCCGAGCGCGCCGAGCGCCTTGGCATAGTGCCCCGCGAGCGTCGCGTTGCCGACGACCCGTACCGCCGCCGCCTCGCGGAAGGGTCCGAGCGCCGCGAGCTCCGCGCCGATGAGGAGGCCGGAGAGCCGCGCGCGGCTCTCGCCGGGAATCGTGTCGTGGAGGAGGCTCTGCGCGCGGATGCGGAAGAAGGCGAGCGGCGCCTGCGCCGGATCGGCGGCGGCCTCCACCACCGCGGCGGCGAAGATGCCCTCGTCCCACTCGTCGTCCATGACGTGGCGCAGCACCGAGCGCTCGGAGAGGAGCCCGAAGATCTCGCCGGTCATCGCCGTGCGGAAGGCGACGATGCAGCCCTCGGCGACGCGCACCCACTTCGTGTGCGTGCCCGGCAGGCAGACGACGCCCTCGAAGTCGGGCTCGGCGGCGAGGAGCCCGGCGATCTGCGTCTCCTCCCCGCGCATCACCTCCGCCGGCTCGTCCTGGCTGATGCCCGGCAGGATCTCGACGAGGATGCCCGGCCGCGAGGTCGGCACCGCGCGCGGCTCGCCGATGGGCCTCGTCGGTGCGCGCAGGTAGGGCGCCTCGCGCCAGCCCTGGCGCGCGCCGACCATGCCGCAGGCGACGACGCGCACCCGCGCCTCCGGGTCCTCCGGGAGCCAGGCGCCGACCGTATCGAACAGCGCGCGCTCGAAGTCGTCGCGGGTCGCGAGCGTATTCATGCCCTTGCGGGCGCGGGCCTCGGCGAGGCAGGTCTCCCCCGCCATGGCGTAGGCACGCAGGTTCGTCGTGCCCCAGTCGAGGCCGATCCACTCGGCCTCCACCCGCTGCGGCGCCGCGACCGTCGTCTTCCCCGCACCCGTCGTCTCGATCGTCTTCGTCATCCCGTCACCACGACCCCGCCGTCGATCACCAGAGCCTGCCCCGTCATCATCCGGCTCGCGCCGGACGCCAGGAACAGGCATCCGCCGACCATGTCGGCGGGCTCCAGGTGCCGCTTCAGGCACTGCTTGTCCAGATGCGCGGCGAGATCCGCCGGCGTCGCCCAGTGCGAGATCTGCTTCTGCGTGAGCACCCAGCCCGGCATCAGGGCGTTGGCGCGGATGCCGTGCGGCCCCAGCTCGCGGGCGAGCGCCCGGGTGAGGCCGGTGATGCCGGCGTTCGCCGTGACGTAGGCCGGATAGCCGGCGTTCCCCATCATGTAGCTGATCGAGGACATGTTGACGATCGCCCCGCCGCCCGCCGCGCGCATGCCCGGCGCCGCCGCCCGCGCGGCGACGAAGTACGGCGTGAGGTTGATCGCGAGGCTCGCCTCCCAGGCCGCCGCGTCGGTCTCGGCGATGGTGTGGCGCACGTCGTTCGCCGCGTTGGAGACGAGCACGCCGACGGGGCCGTGCGCGGCGGCGGCGTCGGCGATCGCGCGCTCGAGCGCGCCGGCGTCCGTCACGTCGCAGCGCAGGAACAGCGGGCGGTTGCCGGTCTCCTCCGCCATGCGGTCGCAGAAGGCGGCGGCGTCCGAGCGCTGCACGAAGGCGACCTTCGCGCCCTGGCGCAGGAAGCCCTCGGTCAGCGCCGCGCCGATGCCCGAGCCGCCGCCGGTGACGAACACGCTCGCGCCGGCGAGGTCGGGATGGAGCGGAACGATGGTCTCGGCCTTCATGGCGGAATTCACGGCAGACGCTCTCCTTCGAGCACGAGGACGCTCTGGGGCTCCTGCAGGGGCGGCGCGAGGCCGGCCCCGGCGAGGGCCGCCCCCGAGAGCGTGACCGCTCCCGCGACGAGCGGGTGGCCGCCGCGCGAGAGCGGCGAGACCGCCCCCTCGTCGGCGAGGGATACGCGATAGCGTGCGTGCGGTTCGAGGCCGGGAATGCGCAGGCGGATCGGGAGGATGCGCCCCGGCGTCGCGACCTGCGCGAGCCACAGCGCGAAACGGCTGCCATCCGGCGCGATCGCGATCTCGGCGAGGCGGGTCGGGTCGTCGGTGTCGATGCGCAGGCGCCGGGCCGGCATCAGCCAGTCGCGCCGCGCCTTCCACCAGGCGCAGACCCCCGCCAGGATCTCCGCCTCCTCGGGCGCGAGCTCGCGCGGGTCCATCTCGAAGCCGAAATGGCGCTGCGCCGCCGTCCAGGCCCGCAGCCGCATCGGCAGGATGCGCCCGGACGTGTGGCAGCTGCGCGGCCCGACGTGGCTGCCGGTGACCTCCGGGAGGAGGAGGGGCAGCGCCTCGTGCTGGATGCGCAGCCGCTCGAGCGCGTCGTTCGAATCCGACAGCCAGACCCGCTGGGCGAGCGCCAGCGCCCCCCAGTCGAGCCGCCCGCCGCCCGATGCGCAGCTCTCGATCTCGACGCTCGGATGGGCCGCGCGCAACCGCGTCACGAGCGCGGCGAAGCCCTCCGCCTGCCTGTGGTCCGGGCCGGGGAGCGCGCGGTTGTGGTCCCACTTCAGGTAGTCGATGTCGTACTCGCGCAGCAGCGCGTCGAGGCGGGCGAACAGGTTCTCGCGCACGTCCTCCCGCGCGAGGTCGAGGACGACCTGGTTGCGCGCGAGCGGCTGGTCGGCGGGCCCGAGGATCCACTCCGGGTGCGCGCGGGCGAGGTCGGAGTCCGGGCTCGCCATCTCCGGCTCGACCCACAGGCCGAAGCGCATGCCGAGCGCACGCACGTGGGCGAGGAGCGGGTGGAGGCCGTCGGGGTACTTGTCGGCGTCCACGATCCAGTCGCCGAGGCTCGTCGTGTCGTCGTTGCGCCCCTCGAACCAGCCGTCGTCGAGGACGAAACGCTCCGCGCCCAGCGCGGCGGCGCGGGTGGCGATCTCCTTCAATTCATCGATGTCGTGGCGGAAGTAGACGGCTTCCCAGGAATTGTAGTGCACCGGTCGCGGGCGCGCCGGATCGGGAAAGCGCACGATGCGCGCGCGCAGGTGCCGATGGAAGGCGTCGACGACGCCGTTCACGCCCGCGCCCGAGCGCGTCGCGTAGAGCGGTCCGGCGTCGACGCGGGTCGCGCCGGCGGGGTGCAGCACCGGCCCGAGCATCACCTGCCGACGCCCGTCCGGCAGCTCCTCGACGACGAGGCGGTGGCCGGTGGATTGCCCCAGGACGAGGGCGAAGACCTCGCCGGTCTCGTGCCGCAGCGGCCCCGCGGGCATCAGCAGGCCGGGATAGGCGACGTGCGAGCTGCGCCCCTCCCGGATCTCGCGCAGGTGCGGCCCGGCGGACCAGGGCACGTCCCGGCGCTGGAGCTCGGAGGTCCAGCGCCCGGCGAAGGTCGTCACCGCCTCGCCGAGCGGCGGCCCGGGGAGCGCCGGCGCGGCGAGGTGGCGGATCGGCGCCGGCGCCTCCAGCGTCGCCGAAAGGACGAGGACGTCCGTCTCGGCATCCGCCTCGATCGCGAGCGTGTAGCGATGACCGTCGCCGGCGAAGACGGCGCGCAGGCTCCGGCCGGGGCCGTAGTCGTCGGCCTCGAGCACGAGCCGCGGGTGCGCGTCGCCGAGATCGGCCCCGAGCGCGCCGCCGTGCCCGTCGCGCGCCAGCGGGCAGATCGTCAGCGGCGGGCGTACGTCCGCCATGCCGCCGGTGACCTCCCGCGGCAGCAGCGCCTCGGCGAGAGCGGCGAGGTCCTCGTCGGCCGGCAGCGGCGCGCCCCAATGGGCGACCTCCGGCAGGCCGCCGTCGCGGCTCGCCAGCACGAGCGTCTGCGCCGGCGTGTCGAGGCGCCAGGCCCGCCTCATTTCACCGCCCCGAGGGTCAGGCCGGCGATGAAGTGGCGCTGCATCAGGAAGAACATCAGGACCGGCGGCAGCGCGGCGACGATGGAGCCGGCGCTCATCAGGTGGTAGGCGGCGCGGTACTGCGAGTTGAAGGCCGTGATCCCCGCCGTCACCGGCTGGGTGTCGACGCCCTGGGTCAGCACGATCGCCCAGAAATAATCGTTCCAGACGAAGGTGAAGATCAAGACCGACAGCGCCGCGATGGCCGGGCGCATCAGGGGCAGCACAACGTACCAGAAGATTCGGATCTCGGAGACGCCCTCCACCCGCGCCGCCTCGATCAGCTCGCGCGGCAGGGCGCGGATGAAGTTCCTCATGAACAGCGTGCAGAATCCCGCCTGGAAGGCGACGTGGAAGAGCACGAGGCCGGTCTTGGTGTCGTAGAGCCCGAGATCCAGCGTGAGCTCGCGCACCGGCACCATCAGGATCTGGAAGGGCACGAAGTTGCCGGCGACGAAGACGAAGAACACGGCGAGGTTCGCCTTGAACCTGTACACGCCGAGCGCGAAGCCCGTCATGCAGGCGAGCCCGACCGCGCCGATCACGGTGGGCACCGTGATCAGCACCGAGTTGAGCAGGTAGCGCGGCATGTCGGAGCGGAAGAACACCGCGCCGTAGTTCTCCGCGAAGCTGAACGAGGAGGGCCAGCCCCAGTAGTTGGCGTTGGCGAAGTCCGCGTCGGGCCGGATCGAGAAGACCGCGACCGCGATCAGCGGCAGGAGCCAGAGCACGAGGGCGACCGGCAGCAGCGCCTGGTAGGAGAGGCGCGTGACCGACGACGTCTTCTGGACGGGTGTCGGGAACATCTCAGGCGCCCTCCCGCGCGGGCAGGGCGGCGACGAGCCGCCTGGGCAGCTTGGCGCGCACGAGATCGTAGGAGCCGGCCACCCGGTGCGCGAGCTCGTCCTCCGGCACGTCCTCCGGCAGCAGCAGCCAGGAGCGGTGGAAGTAGGGCGCCCGCGCGCCGACACCCGCCTCGATCAGCATCTGCGCGGTTTCGACGTCGACGCACTTCACGGCGACGCCCGGCGTCACCGCGCCGATGCAGGCGAACATCTTGCCGCCGACTTTCCAGGCGTCGTGCCCGCCGCCCCAGGGGTCGGAAACCTCCGCTCCGGGAAGGCGCGCGCAGATCGCGGCGACGCGCTGGCGCAGGGCGATCTCCATCATGCCCCCCTCTCGTCGCGGTACATCTTGGCGAGGAAGAACGCGATGTAGATCATCATGATGGCGAACAGCACCACCGCGATCGCGGCGCCGTAGCCCATGCGGAAGCCATATTCGGAGAGCGCCACCTCGAACATGTAGTAGGCCAGCACCCGACTCTCGCCGAAGGGGCCGCCCGCCGTCATCACCGAGACGAGGTCGAAGGAGCGCAGGGCGCCGATGATCGTCACCACGAAGGCGATGAAGGTGGCGGGCCGCAGCTGCGGCAGCACGACGTACCAGAGCATGCGCCAGCCCCTGGCGCCGTCGAGCCGCCCGGCCTCGATCTGCTCGGGATCGACCGCGTTCAGCCCGGTGAGGTAGAGAATCATGCAATAGGCCGTCTGCGGCCACAGGCCGGCGGCGATGATGCCGTAGGTGACGAAGGTCGGGTCCCCCAGCACCGCGATCGGGCCGAGCCCGAAGACGCCGAGGATCTCGTTGAAGAGCCCGAAGGTCGGGTCGTAGAACCACGAGAAGACGAGGCCAACCACGACCTGGCTGATCACGAAGGGAAAGAAGAACAGCGACTTGTAGATCCGGATGCCCGCGACGGTCTGGTTCAGGAACAGCGCGATGAACAGCCCCGCGGGGATCGCCAGCAGGTAGAGCACCAGCCAGATCACGTTGTTGCGCAGGGACGTCCAGAACGCGTCGTCCCACCACAGCTCCGCGTAATTGCGCAGGCCCACCCATTCCTTCGCGCCGAGCCCGTCCCACTCGTAGAGCGAGATCTGGAAGGATTGCAGGATCGGCGCGACGACGTAGAGCGCGAAGAACAGCGCGCCCGGCGCCAGGAACAGCCACGGCGCGAGCGCGAGCTGGTTGCGGCGCCAGTAGCCGCCGAAGGCGGTGGGCGCCTCGGCCTTGCGCGTCGCGCCGCGCGGCGGGGTCGCGACGGCGACCATGGCGGGTCTCCTCGGGTTCTCGCTGAGGATGCGATGCCGCGATCCCGGGCGGCGCGCGCCCGGGATCGCGGGGCGTCCGGCTCAGTAGACGCGCTGGCGCACGCGCTCGAGCCGCTGGAGGATGGCGTCCAGGTTGTCCGGGCGGACCATGAATTCCTGGAAGCCCTCCATGCCGGCCTTGGCCATCTCGGCCGGCGCGTCGCGGTCGAAGAACTGGGACAGCCCTTCCGCCGAGGACAGCATCGCGAAGCCCGCGGTCAGGAACTCGTCGTCCTCGATCGTGGCGCGCGAGTTGACCGGCAGCTGCCCGAGCTCGGCATTGATGATCGTCTGGTTCTCCGGATCGGCCACATAGCGCAGGAAGGCGCGCGCGGCCTCCTTGTTCTGTGCCTGGGCCGGGATGTGGAACGTGTCGGTGGGCGCCTCCTCCGCCATCGGGATGCTCGCGTCGATCGCCGGGAACTGGAAGAAGCCGAGCTGGTCGTCCGAGAGCCCCGCCTCGCGCAGGGGCGCGACGACGAAGTTGCCCATCAGGTACATGGCCGCGTCGCCCTGGACCATGAACGGCAGCGCCTCCTGCCAGGAATAGGAGGTGTGGTTGTCGATGTAGGCGTTCATGTCGATGAGCTCGCGCCAGTTGGCGAAGGTCGCCCGCACGCGCTCGTCGGTCCACGGCACGCGGCCGGCGGTGAGGTCCATGTGGAACTCGTAGCCGTTGGTGCGCAGGTTGATGTAGTCGAACCAGCCCGCCGCGGTCCACAGGAACTTGGTGCCGATGGCGAAGCACTTGACACCGTTGTCGAGCAGCGTCCGGCAGTTCTCCTTGAAGGCGTCCCAGGTCTCCGGCGCGGAGAGGCCGTATTGCTCGAACAGGTCCTCGCGATAGTACACGCCCCACTGATAATAGGTGTAGGGCACGCCCCACTGCTTGCCGTCCATCGTCATCGAGCCCTTGGTCGAGGCGAGATCGCGTGAGATCTCCTCGTCCCAGAGGTCGGAGACGTCCTCGAGCAGGCCGGCCTCGACGAAGGGGGCCATGCGGTTGCCCGCGTGCCAGGTGGCGACGTCCGGCGCGTTCGCCGTGAGGAAGTTGCGCAGCTGGGTCTTGTAGGCCTCGCGGTCGATGATCGTCGTCTCGATCTCGAGATCGGGATGCATTTCCTGGAAGCGCGCGATCATCCCCTCCATCGCGGCGCGCGGCGCCGGGTTCGACGTGTCGAGGAAGATGCGCAGGTCGCCCGATAGCGGCTCCTGCTGGGCGGCGGCCGGCGCGGCGGCGCCGGCGAGCATGGTCGCGGCGGCGAGGACGGCGAGCGTGGTCTTCGTCACGGACGGCATTCTGGTCTCCTCCCAGGCGGCTCCTTCATCGGATTTGTTCCGAATAATGGAACCATGTTTTGATTATTGAAAACGATGCCTCCGCTCGCTAGGCTTGTCAACCAGAAGAGCGCAGCCCGCGATTGCTGCGCCGCGGGATGGAAACGAGCGGAGGGACGAGGGGCATGGACAAGCCGGCCGACGGCACGGTGGGGAAGGCGCTGACGCTGCTCGACGAGGTGGCCGGCTACGGCCGCCCGGTGCGCTTCGCCGAGATCCTCGCCGGCGCCGACCTGCCCAAGGCCACGCTCTACCGCCTGCTGCAGACGCTGGTGAGCCAGCGCATGCTGGCTTACGACGAGGCGGACCACACCTATGCGCTGGGCTCGCGCCTCATCCGCCTCGCGCACGCCGCCTGGCAGCAGACGACGCTCGCGCCGCTCGCCCGCGCCCATCTGGACCGGCTCTCCGAGGCGATCGGCGAGACGGTGCACCTGGCCAAGCTCGACAACGGACAGGTCCTGTACATCGACAAGCGCAACGCGCGCCGCCCGATCCCGATGTTCTCGGACGCGGGCAAGATCGGGCCGGCCTACTGCACCGGCGTCGGCAAGGCCATGCTCGCCCATCTCGACGCGCCGGCGCTGGAGAAGGCGCTCGCCCAGCAGAGCTGGTACCCGCACACGCCCGCGACACACGTCTCGGCCGGCACGCTGCGCCGCGAGCTCGCGGGGATCCGCGAGAGCGGCGTCGCCTTCGACCGGGAGGAGCACGAGCCGACGATCATCTGCGTCGCCGTGCCGATCCTCGACGAGGCCGGGCGGCCGCTCGGCGCCCTGTCGGTCACGTCCTCGACGCTGCGCCACTCGCTGGCCGACCTCGCCGCGCTCGCCCCCAGCCTCGCCGAGACCGCGGCGGCCATCGCCCGCGAGGCGGCGGCCTTCACCTTCCCCGGCGCGAGTCGCGCCCCCATGCACGGAGGGACGAACGCATGACCGGCGTGAGCCTCGAGCGCGTGATCAAGCGCTACGGCACGACCCAGGTGATCCACGGGGTCGATCTCGAGATCGCCGAGGGCGAGCTGTGTGTCTTCGTCGGCCCCTCGGGCTGCGGGAAGTCGACGCTGCTGCGCATGATCGCCGGCCTCGAGGAGACGACCGACGGGCGCATCGTCATCGCCGGCGCGGACGTCACCCGCGCCGACCCGGCCGAGCGCGGCGTCGCCATGGTGTTCCAGACCTACGCGCTCTACCCGCACATGACGGTCGGCGAGAACATGGGCTTCGGCCTGAAGATGACCGGCCATCCCAGGGAGGAGATCGCCCGGCGCGTGAAGGAGGCGGCGCGGGTGCTGCAGCTCGAGCCCTATCTCGCGCGCAAGCCCAAGGCGCTTTCCGGCGGCCAGCGCCAGCGGGTCGCCATCGGCCGCGCCATCGTGCGCCATCCCTCCGTCTTCCTGTTCGACGAGCCGCTCTCCAACCTCGATGCGGAGCTGCGCGTCGAGATGCGCGTCGAGATCGCCCGGCTGCACAAGTCCATGGGCGCGACCATGGTCTACGTCACCCACGACCAGGTCGAGGCGATGACGCTCGCCGACAAGATCGTCGTCTTGCGCGCGGGGCGCATCGAGCAGGTCGGCGCGCCGATCGCGCTCTACGAGGACCCGGGCAACCGCTTCGTCGCGGGCTTCATCGGCTCGCCCTCGATGAACTTCCTCGAGGGCCGGGCCGAGGCGGGCGGCGTGGCGCTGCCGGCGCTCGGGCAGGTCGTGGCGACGCCGGTCCGCCCGCCGGACGGGGCGGTCACCGTCGGGCTGCGCCCGCAGGACCTGACGCTCGTGCCGGGCGAGGGGCTCGGCGTCGACATCGTCGAGAACCTGGGCTCCGTCTGCCACGTGCATTGCCAGGCGCCCGACGGCACCCGTCTCGTGGTCGAGACCCGCGGCGTCGACGCGCCGCGTTCCGGCGCCCGGGTCGACGTGGGGATCGACCCCGCGCGCGCCTACCTGTTCGACCCGCACGGCGGGGCGCGCCTGCGCGGGCCTTGAGGCGCCGGCGCGCGCCTCAGCGCGCCTTCCAGAGCTCGACGCCGCCCTCGCTCGTGCGCTCGAACGCGACCTCGTGCTCGTACGTGTCCGGCCGATAGAGGCCGTGCACGACCTCGACGGCGCGCCCGTCGACGTCGCGCACCACGCGACGGATGGCGAGCAGCGCCTCGCCCGGGTCGATCGCGAGGGCGCGGGCGATGTCCGGCGTCGCCAGCGTCGCCGAGACGCTCTGCTCGGCCCGGGCGATCGGCCGGCCGGCGCGCTGCAGCAGGATCAGGATCGGCGTCCGCGCGAGGTCGTCCGCGCCGAAGGTGCGGCCGAGGTCCTCCGGCACGAAGGTGGTGAGGTGCGAGAAGGACCGCCCCTCCAGCGCACGCACCCGCACCGCGCGCTGGCACGCCGCGCCCGCACCGAGGCCGAGCTGGCGCGCGATCGCCGGCGGCGGGACGACATAGTCGAGCGCGAGCACCCGCACCTGCGTCTCGAGCCCCATCGCGACGAGGTTCTCCACCGAGCCGCCGATGCTCGCCTGGACCGGCGAGATCCCCGCGCCGTCCCGCACGAAGGTGCCGCGACCACGGTGGCGCTCGACGAACCCCTCCTGCTCGAGCCGCTCCAGCGCCCGTCGCACGGTGATGCGCGAGACCGCGAAGGCCTCGCCGAGCTTGAGCTCGCTCGGAAGAGGCACGCCGCCATTGTAGGCGCCGTCGCGGATCTGCTGGCGCAGAACCAGGTAGAGCTGGTGGTGCTTCGGCCACGGATCCCCCTCCGACATGCCTTCTCCTCCGGAGATGTCTTATTGACATGACTTAAGCACAGGCCGCAGTCTCGCGCCACCAACGACCAGAAAACGAGCGGAGGAAACCATGCTCATCGACAGCCTCGGCGCCCGGTTCGGGCTCGCGACGAAGGCCGGGCGCGCCGCGCTCGGCGCCGCCGCCCTGGGCCTCGCCGCCCTCGTCGCCCCCCAGACCGCGCTCGCCTGGCCCGACGAGCCGATCTCGATCGTCGTGCCCTTCAACGCCGGCGGCAGCGCCGACCGGATGGCGCGCGGCCTCGCCGAGCACATGGGCCCTCGGCTGGGCGTGCCGATCACGGTCGAGAACCGCCCCGGCGGCGGCGGCGCGCTCGGCGCCACCTATTTCCAGCAGCAGGAGGCGGACGGCAACACGCTGCTGCTCATGCAGGCGACGCCGTACCTCTCCAGCGCGATCCTGGTCAGCGGCGCACCCGTCCAATGGGAGGACTTCGCGCTCCTCAACGCCCAGTGGAACGACTACGCCATCGTGGCCGTCCACCAGGAGAGCCCCTACGAGACGTTCGCCGAGCTGGCCGAGGCGATGCGCGAGCCGGGTGCCGTGTCCTCGGGCATCGTCTTCGGCAACGGCGGCCACATCCAGACCTTCATCCTGATGGACGCCCTCGACATCCCCACCGACAACGTGCGCTTCGTCACCTACGACGGTGGCGCGCCGCTGCGCGCGGCGCTGGCCGGCAACCAGGTCGACTTCGAGATCCTCGCGGCGGAAGCGGCGGCCTCGATCCGCGATCGCATCCGCGTTCTCGCGGTCGTCAACACGTCGGATCCCGGCGACCACGATGCGCCGCTCCTCAACGAGGCGCTGGCCGAGATGGGCGTCGAGCCCGTCGCGCTGATCGGCGGCAACATCACGGGGCTCATCGCCCACGCGGCGCTGAAGGAGGAGCATCCCGACCGCTGGCAGACCCTCGTCGACGCCTATCGCGAGACGGTGGAGAGCGAGGACTTCCAGGCCTGGGCCCGCGAGGCCAAGATCGGTGCCGACTGGGTCGGTCCCGACGAGAGCCAGGCTCTCGTCGACGGGGCCTTCGCCGCCCTCGAGCCCCACGCCGAGAAGCTGCGCTGAGGCGCGCCGCCGTCCCGGCGCGGAGCGCCTCCGCCCCGGGACGGCACCCGTCCGGGAGACCGCCCCATGCGCTCCGATGCGTCGCGCTCCGACCACGCAACCGACACCGCCCCGCGCCGACCGGCCTGGCCGATCGGCGCCCTGCTCTTCGCCCTGGCGCTGATCCTGGCGATGGCCGGCTACGCCTCGGACGTCGCCTCGAAGTCGCGCGGCATCGCCGACACGATCCTGATCGTGCCCGCGGCCGCGATCGGCGTCGTCGCGCTCCTCGCCGCGATCCTGGAGGACATCGCCGCTGCCCGGCGGGTCGCGCCGGACGAGGCGAAAGCCCGCGAGGACGCCGCGCAGACGCGAGCGAGCCTCGCCTTCATGGCGCTCCTCGTGGCCTACGTCGCGGCGATCCCCTACGCCGGCTTCGACGCGGCCACCGTCGTCTTCCTCGCCGCCTCCCTCGCCCTTCAGGGCGAGCGGCGCCCGCACGTGCTCCTCGGCTTCGCCGTCCTGGTGACGGCGCCCGTGGTGTGGATTTTCGTCGCGCTCCTCTCGGTGCGCCTGCCGACGCTGCTGTTCTGAGGCGAGCCCCCCATGATCGACACGGTGGCCTTCTCCGGCGCCCTCGACCTCCTCGCCTCCACCCCGAGCGCCTGGCTCGTCGTGGTGCCCGGCCTCGTCATCGGCGTGGTGTTCGGGGCGATCCCGGGCCTGTCGATCTCGATCGCCATGGCGGTGTTCCTGCCGGCGACGCTCTACATGGACTTCCTCACGGCGATCCTGTTCCTGACGGCGATCTTCACCGGCGGCGGCTTCGGGGGCGCGATCCCGGCGATCCTGATCAACATCCCCGGCACCTCGTCGGCCGTGGCCTCCGCCTTCGACGGCTATCCGATGTCGGTCGCGGGCCGGCACGGCGAGGCGCTCGGCGCCGGCCTCGCGGCGTCCGTGGTGGGCACGCTGGTGGGCTATGCGCTCCTGCTCTTCACCGTCGGCTTCGTGGCCGAATGGGTGCTGCGGCTCGGGCCCACCGAGCTCCTCGTCGTGGCGATCTGGGGGCTCACGCTCATCGCCGTTCTCAATACGGCGAGCGTCGCCAAGGGGGTCGCGGCGGGCATCGTCGGTCTCCTGTTCTCGACCATCGGCTTCAGCGACGCCGGCCAGATGCGCGGCACCTTCGGCTCGATGTACCTCCTCGACGGCATCCCCGCGATCGCGGCGCTGATCGGCCTGTTCGCCGCTTCCGAGCTCTTCGGCCTCGTGGGACGCAACTACATCGTCGAGGAGCGGGCGCACCGGGTGGTGCGGCTCTCCGCCATCTTCGGCGGCATCCGCCTCGCGTTGGCGAAGCCGATGGATCTCCTGCGGGGAGGGATGATCGGCGCCGGCATCGGCATGGTGCCCGGCGTCGGCTCGAGCGTCGCGAACCTCGCCTCCTACGCGGTCGCCAAGCGCCGGGACGCCGACCCCTCCCGCTTCGGCAAGGGCGCGCCGGAGGGCGTGGTCGCCTCGGAGGCGGCGAACAGCTCGTCCGAGGGCGGCTCGATGATCACGCTCCTCGCGCTCGGGCTCCCCGGCGGTGCCGGGACGGCGATCCTGCTCGGCGCCTTCGCCATGCACAACGTCACCGGCGGCCCGCGCTTCATCGCCGAGAACGGCGACGTCGTCTACGCGCTGATCCTCGGCAACATGGCCCAGGCGTTCCTGCTGCTGTTCGTGGGGACGGCGCTCGTCTTCGCGGCCGGCGCGATCGTGAAGGTGCCGCTGCGGCTCCTCACCCCCGTCGTGATGGTGCTCTCGATCGTCGGTGCCTACGCCATCACCGGCAACATGGTCGGGCCGATCACCGTGGTCGCCGGCGGCGTGCTCGGCTGGGCCATGCGGCGCTTCGGCTACCCCGTGGCGGCGACGGTGGTCGGGCTCCTCGTCGGCGACATGGCCGAGGGCGAGCTCGTGCGCTCCTGGCAGATCACCGGGGGCGACCCGTCCTTCGTGCTGGGCCGCCCGATCACGCTCGTCCTGATCGCGCTGCTCCTCCTGTCGCTCCTGCCCCGGGTCCTCGCCTCCGTGCGCCGTCGCGCGCGAAAGGGCGCCGCGGCGACGGCCGGCGCGTCGCCCGATCGCGGCTGAGGGCGGGCGATCGGGCTCCCAGGACCCCCGTCAGGTCCCGAGGATGCCCGGCAGGCGCAGGCCGTGCTCCCGGGCGCAGTCGAGCGCCTCCTCGTAGCCGGCGTCCGCGTGGCGCATCACGCCCGTGGCCGGGTCGTTCCACAGCACCCGCGCGATCCGCTCGGCCGCCGCCTGCGTGCCGTCGGCGCAGATCACCATGCCGGAGTGCTGGGAGAAGCCCATGCCCACGCCGCCGCCGTGATGCAGCGACACCCAGGTCGCGCCCGACGCGGTATTGAGGAGCGCGTTCAGGAGCGGCCAGTCGGAGACCGCGTCCGAGCCGTCCTTCATCGCCTCGGTCTCGCGGTTGGGCGAGGCGACGGAGCCGGAATCGAGGTGGTCGCGGCCGATCACGACGGGCGCCTTCAGCTCCCCCTTGGCCACCATCTCGTTGAAGGCGAGGCCGAGCTTGTCGCGCAGGCCGAGCCCCACCCAGCAGATGCGGGCCGGCAGGCCCTGGAAGGCGATGCGCTCGCGGGCCATGTCGAGCCAATTGTGCAGGTGCGTGTCGCCCGGGGTGAGCTCCTTCACCTTGGCGTCCGTCCGGTAGATGTCCTCCGGATCGCCCGACAGCGCCGCCCAGCGGAACGGGCCGACGCCGCGGCAGAACAGCGGGCGGATGTAGGCCGGCACGAAGCCCGGGAAGGCGAAGGCGTTCTCGAGCCCCTCCTCCTTCGCCACCTGGCGGATGTTGTTGCCGTAGTCGAGCGTCGGCACGCCGGTGTTCCAGAAGGCGACCATGGCCTCGACATGCGTGCGCATGGACGCGCGCGCCGCGTGCTCGACGGCGGCGGGATCGCTCTCGCGCTTCTCGCGCCATTCGGCGAGCGTCCAGCCGATGGGGAGATAGCCGTTGATCGGGTCGTGGGCGGAGGTCTGGTCGGTGACCATGTCCGGGCGCACGCCCCGGCGCACCAGCTCGGGCACGATCTCGGCGGCGTTGCCCAGGAGGCCGACGGACTTCGCCTCGCCGGCCTTGGTCCAGCGCTCCATCATGGCGAGCGCCTCGTCGAGGCTGTCGGTCTTCTCGTCCACGTAGCGGGTGCGCAGGCGAAAATCGATGCGGTCCGGGTCGCACTCGATGGCGAGGCAGCAGGCGCCGGCCATCACGGCCGCGAGCGGCTGCGCCCCGCCCATGCCGCCGAGCCCCGCGGTGAGGATCCAGCGGCCCTCGAGGCTGCCGCCGTAATGCTGGCGGCCGGCCTCGGCGAAGGTCTCGTAGGTGCCCTGCACGATGCCCTGCGTGCCGATGTAGATCCACGAGCCCGCGGTCATCTGGCCGTACATGGCCAGCCCCTTGCGGTCGAGCTCGTTGAAGTGCGCCCAGGTGGCCCAGTGCGGCACGAGATTCGAGTTGGCGATCAGCACCCGCGGCGCGTCCGGGTGCGTGCGGAAGATGCCGACCGGCTTGCCGGACTGGACGAGCAGCGTCTCGTTCTCGCCGAGATCGGTCAGCGCGGCGACGATGGCGTCGAAGTCGCCCCAGGTCCGCGCCGCGCGCCCGATGCCGCCGTAGACCACGAGCTCGTGCGGGTTCTCGGCCACCTCGGGATCGAGGTTGTTCATCAGCATCCGCAGCGGCGCCTCGGTGAGCCAGCTCCTCGCATTGAGCTGCGGCCCGCGCGGTGCGCGGACGGTGCGGGCGTTGTGGCGCGGGTCGGTCATCTCGGGCGTCCTCTCGATTCGGCGGGCGGGAGCATATCAGCCCGCGACCACGCGGGCCGCGCAGTACTTGAACTCGGGGATCTTGCCGTCGGGGTCGATCGCCGGGTTGGTCAGGAGGTTCGCGGCCGCCTCGACGTAGGCGAAGGGCACGAAGACCATGTCCTCCTGGAGCGCGGCGTCCGCGCGGGCGCTGAGCGTGATCGCGCCGCGGCGGGTCTCGACGCGGATCGGCGCGCCCGCCGCGAGGCCGAGGCGGGCGAGGGTGCGCGGGTTGAGGCTCGCCGTCGGCGCGGGCTCGAGCGCGTCGAGGATGCCGGCACGCCGCGTCATGGCGCCGGTGTGCCAGTGCTCGAGCTGGCGCCCGGTGGTCAGCACCATCGGGAAGGCCTCGTCGGGCGTCTCGTCGGGATCGCGCAGGCCCGCCGGCACGAACAGCGCCCGCCCGCCGGCGCGCGGGAAGGCGTCGCCGAAGACGACCGCGTGCCCGGGCGCGTCCGGCGCCGGGCAGGGATAGGTGACGGCCCCCTCGCGCTCCAGCCGCTCCCAGGAGATGTTGGCCAGAGACGGCATCACGCCCGCCATCTCGGCGAAGACGTCCTTCGGGTGCGCGTAGTCCCAGGGCAGCCCGAGCCGGCGGCCGAGATCGACGAGGATGGCGAAGTCCTCCCGCGCCTGCCCGGGCGGCGCGAGCGCCGGGCGCCCCATCTGGACCTGGCGATTGGTGTTGGTCACCGTGCCGGTCTTCTCCGGCCAGGCGGAGGCGGGCAGCACCACGTCGGCGTACATCGCCGTCTCGGTGAGGAAGATGTCCTGCACGACGCAATGGTCGAGCCGCGCCAGCGCGTCGCGGGCGTGCGCGACGTCGGGGTCCGACATCGCCGGGTTCTCGCCCATCACGTAGAGCGCGCGAATCGCGCCCCCGTGGACCGCGTCCATGATCTCGGTGACGGTGAGCCCCGGCTGCGGCGAGACCGGGAAGCCCCAGGCCGCCTCGAAGCGGGCGCGCTGCGCCTCGTCGCCGACGCGCGCGTAGTCCGGCAGGACCATCGGGATCAGCCCGGCGTCGGAGGCGCCCTGGACGTTGTTCTGCCCGCGCAGGGGATGGAGCCCCGTGCCGGGGCGGCCCACCTGGCCGGTCATCAGCGCGAGCGAGATCAGGCAGCGGGCGTTGTCGGTGCCGTGGACGTGCTGGGACACGCCCATGCCCCAGAAGACGATCGACCGCTCCGCGGTCGCGTAGAGCCGCGCCACCTCGCGGATCGTCCCCGCGTCGATGCCGCAGCGCTCGGCCATCGCCTCCGGCGTGTAGGCGGCGAGGTGCTCGGCGAGGCGCTCGTAGCCTTCCGTGTGGGTCGCGACGTAGTCCGCGTCGACGAGGCCCTCCGTCACGATCACGTGCATCATCGCGTTGAGGAGCGCGACGTCCGAGCCCGGGCGGAAGCGCAGCTTGTGAGTCGCGTGCTTCGCCATCAGCGTGTTGCCGCGCGGGTCGATCACGACGAGCTCGGCGCCCCGCTTCACCGCCTGCTTGAAGTAGGTGGCGGCGACCGGGTGGTTCTCGGTCGGGTTCGCGCCGATGACGACGATGACGTCGGCCAGCAGCGCGTCGTTGAACGGCGCGGTCACGGCGCCCGAGCCGATGCCCTCCATGAGGGCGGCGACGGAGGAGGCGTGGCACAGGCGCGTGCAATGGTCGACGTTGTTGTGGCCGAAGGCCTGACGGATCAGCTTCTGGACGAGGTAGGCCTCCTCGTTCGAGCCCTTGGCGGAGCCGAAGCCGGCGATCGCCTCGCCGCCGTGCGCGTCGCGGATGCGGGCGAGGCCGCCCGCGGCAGCGTCGAGCGCCTCCTCCCAGGTCGCCGCGCGGAAATGCGTGAGCGGGTTCGCGGGGTCGACGTTCAGCCCCTTCGGCGCGCCCTCCTTGCGGATCAGCGGCACGGTCAGGCGCTGCGGGCTCGCCACGTAGTCGAAGCCGAAGCGGCCCTTGACGCACAGCCGGCCCTCGTTCGCCGACCCGTCGCGGCCCTCGACGTAGGCGATCGCCCCGTCGCGCAGCTCGAACGAGATCTGGCAGCCGACGCCGCAATAGGGGCAGACGGACGGGACGCTCTCGTCCGCCCCGCGCGTGCCGACCTGCGTCTCCCGGTCGACGATGGAGGCGGGCATCAGCGCGCCCGTGGGACAGGCCTGGACGCACTCGCCGCAGGCGACGCAGGTCGAGGTGCCCATCGGGTCGTCGAGGTCGAAGACCGGGCGATGATGGTCGCCGCGGAAGGCCATGCCGATCACGTCGTTGACCTGCACCTCGCGGCAGGCGCGGGCGCACAGCGTGCAGGAGATGCAGGCGTCGAGGTTCACCGCCATGGCCGGGTGGGAGAGATCCGGCCCCGGCGGATGCTCCCGACCGGGGAAGCGCGCCCGCTCGATTCCCTGCTCGTCCGCGAAGCGCCAGAGCGGGGAGGCGGCGTCGTGGGCCATCTCCCGGGGCGGCTGGTCGGCGACGAGGAGCTCCATCACGAGCCGGCGCGCGGTGCGCGCCCGCTCCGAGGCGCTCGTCACCACCATGCCCTCGGCGGGCGTGCGGATGCAGGAGGCGGCGAGCACGCGCTCGCCCTCGATCTCGACCATGCAGGCGCGGCAATTGCCGTCGGGCCGGTAGCCCGGCTCGGGGCGGTGGCACAGATGCGGGATCGTCGTGCCCTCGCGGCGGGCGACCTCCCAGATCGTCTCGCCGTCGCGCGCCGCGACCGCGCGGCCGTCGAGGGTGAAGCGGATCGTCATCGGACGGTCTCCCTGAGGCGCATGTGGGGGCGCAAACCGGCGCTTAAGGCGCGCATGCTACCGAGGCGGTGCCCGAGACGGAGCACGCCATGCATCCCGCCGCCGCGAAGGAGCCGACCCCCGTGACCCGAGCCGGTCGGGACCCGCGCGCGGCCTGCGTCGTCCTCGCGGTGGCCGCGGCGGCGGCCGTCACCCTGCCGGTGTCGCTCGGGCTGATGCCGACCCGCGCGATCGCGACGGGACTCGTCGCCGACGCGTCCATCGCGGTCCTGCTGGCCGCCGCGCTCGTGACCTTCCAGCGACCGAGCCGGCGCGCCGCGCTCGTCTGCGCCGCGCTCGCCGCCGCGCCCCTCGCCGCCTCGAGCGCGAAGCTCGCCGCTCTCGGCGACACCGCGGAGCTCGGCGACCTGCTGCTCGCGGCGGACGCCGCGCGCACCCTCCCGCCCTGGCTCGTCGCCGCCGGCGTCGCCGCGCTCCTCGTGCTCCTGGTCTCGTACGCCGCGAATGTCCGGCTGCCGACACTGCGCGAGGGCGTGATCGCGCTCGCGGGGCCGTGCCTCGCCCTGTTCGGCTTCTGGAGCGCGATCGCGAGCCCGATCGCCGCCGAGGCGGTCGCCCGGCTCCTGCCGATGCCGGAGTTCCGATTGCCCGCGTACGGCCATTGGGTCCAGGCCACGACGCGCTTCGTCGACGAGGCGCAGCGTGCCCACGTGCTGGCCGCCGCGGCCGACGTCGACCCGGCGGACCTGCCGCTCGCGATCGGGGCTGCGGCGCTGCCGCCGCTCGCCGCGCGCAACGTCCACATCGTCGTCGCCGAGAGCCTCGTCGACCCGGCCTGGCTGTCGGCCTACGACCTCGCTCCCGATCCGGCGACGCCCTTCCTGCGCGCCTGGCGCGGGCGGGGCGGCGGCGACCGGGCGCTCGTGCCGGTCTTCGGCAATCGCTCGTCGAACACCGAGTTCGAGGTGCTCTGCGGCGTGCCGGCGCTGACGCAGGGCTCCGGCCTCGTCTTCAACGCCGTCACGCGGCCCCTCGACTGCCTGCCGCGGCTCCTCGGCGCCCGCGGCTTCGACACCGTCGGGCGCGTGCCGAGCCACCCGAGCTTCTTCAGCGCCGAGACGGCCTACCGCCACGCCGGCTTCGCACGCACGGAGTTCGACCGCGACTTCGAACCGGGCGACGTCGACGGGCGCTGGCTCTCCGCCGCGGCGACGCTCGCGCACGCCCGCCGGCGCATCGCCGAGGGTCTGGCCGAGGGCCTGGCCGACGGACGTCCGTTCCTCGACTACACCTTCGTCAACGCCGCGCACTTTCCTTTCGAGCGCGATCGCGCCCGGCGCCCGGACGTCGCCGCGGTGTCGCCGCACGACGGGACCGTCCACGACTACGTCAATGCGGTGCACTACAGCTTCGTCGCCATCGAGGAGCATCTCGCGTGGCTCGCGACGCACGACCCGGAGGCAATCGTCGTCGTGCTCGGGGACCACGCCCCGCCCCTCGGCGCCGACCACGCGCCCTACCGGGCGAGCGGACGCGCCGAGAACGGCCTCGTCGCGGGGCCGACCGGCGAGCCCGGCATGATGCAGACGCCGCTCGTCGTGCTCGACGCGGGCGTCCCGGTGGCGACGGGGGTGCTGCCGGCCTACGCGATTCCCGAGCTCGTGCTCGACCGCCTCTCGGGCGGGCGGCTGTGCGCCGCGCGCGCCTGCCTCCACCGCGCCGAGGCGCGCCTTCGCCCGCACCGAGTGACGCCGATGATCGCCTCCGAGCGCGGCGAGACCGTGCGCGCCTGCCACGAGCAGGACGCCGACGCCGCCTGCGTCGCGGCGCGGCGCGAGACGCTCCTGTGGGACGTCGTGCTCGCGCGCCTGCTCGCCGGCGCGCCCGTCCCGGCGGGCGACACGCGGGAGAACGACGGGGGCGCGCGGGCTCAGCACGTCTCCTCCGCGAAGTAGTTCAGCACGCTCGCCACCGGGTTCGGCGCCGCCTGTCCCAGCCCGCAGATCGAGGCGTCGCGCATCACCTGCTCGAGATCGCCCAGCAGATGCAGGTCCCAGCGGCCGGCGGCGAGGAGGGCCTCGAGCTTCTGCGTGCCGGTGCGGCACGGCGTGCACTGGCCGCACGATTCGTGGCGGAAGAAGCGCACGAGATTGAGCGCGATCGCGCGCACGTCGTCCCGGTCCGACAGGACGACGACCGCGTGCGAGCCGACGAAGGCCTTGTGCGGCTCGAGGATGCCGAAATCGAGCGGCAGGTCCGCCATCCGCGCGGGGAGGATGCCGCCGGACGCGCCGCCGGGAAGGTAGCCCGCGAGCCCGTGCCCCTCCGCCATGCCGCCGCAGAACTCGTCGATCAGCTCCCGGCAGGTGATGCCCGCGGGCGCGAGCTTGACGCCCGGATCCCTCACCCGCCCGGATACGGAGAACGAGCGCAGGCCCTTGTGCCCGCGCCTGCCGAGCCCGGCGAACCAGGCCGGCCCCTTCTCGACGATCTCGCGGATCCAGAGCAGCGTCTCGACATTGTGGTTGAGCGTCGGGCGGCCGAACAGGCCGCGCTCGGCGATGTAGGGCGGGCGGTGCCGGGGCAGGCCGCGCTTGCCCTCGATCGATTCGAGCATGGCGCTCTCCTCGCCGCAGATGTAGGCGCCCGCCCCGCGGCGCAGCTCGATCGGCGCGTGCCGGTCGAGCCCCGCCGCCTTCACCGCGGCGACCTCGCGCTCGAGCAGCGCGCGCACGCCGGCATACTCGTCGCGCAGGTAGATATACAGCCGCTCGGCCTCCACCGCGAAGGCCGCGACGAGGGCACCCTCCAGGAAGCGGTGCGGGTCGCGCTCGAGGTGGTAGCGGTCCTTGAACGTGCCGGGCTCGCCCTCGTCGCCGTTGACGGTCATCAGCCGCGGGCCGGGATGGCCGCGCACGATCGCCCACTTGCGCCCCGCCGGGAAGCCGGCGCCGCCGAGCCCGCGCAGGCCCGCGTCGGAGAGGAGGGCGACGAGGCTCTCCGCGTCGCGCGCGCCGGACAGGCACGCGTCCAGCAGGCGATAGCCGCCCTCGGCCCGGTAGGCCGCGAGCCCGATCGCTCCCGCGGGGACCGGCTCGACGACGTCGCCCGCCCCTGCGGCGGCGAGCACCGCCTCCGGCGTCGCCCGCTCGACGGCACGCGTGCCGACGTGGACCGCCGGCGCGCCGGCGCAGCGGCCGATGCAGGGCGCGGCCAGCACGCGGATCGCGGCCGCGTCGACGCCCTCGGCGAGCGCCGCGCGCAGCCGCTCGGCGCCGGCCATCATGCAGGCGACGCCGTCGCAGACACGGATCGTCAGCGGCGGCGGCGGGGCCTCGCCCTCCTTCACGATGTCGAAATGGTGGTAGAAGCTCGCGACCTCGTGGACCTCCGCCTCGGGGATCCGGAACTCCTCGGCGAGCGCCTTCAGGTGGCGCGCCGCGAGGTGCCCAACGCCGTCCTGGAGGCGGTGGAGCGCCTCGATCAGCAGGTCGCGCCGGCGCGGCATGGCGCCGAGGAGCGCGCGCACCTCGGCGAGCGCCGCCTCGTCGAGGGGGCGCCCGCGCGGGCGCCGGCGCGGCCCGCGCCCGCCGGGCACGGGGCTCGTGGCCGGCTGCGGAGCCGTCGCGGGTCCTGTCTCGCGCATGTCGTCCCTTCGCCTTCCTCGACGCCGATAGGCCGCCGTCCCGATCGCCGGCCGGTGCACGGCAGCTCGCCGGAGGCCGGAGTGTCGGCCGCACGCCCGCGCCTGTCCAGGGGCCGAGGGCCGCATCCTGCCCGGGCGCTCCGCCCGAGCGCTGTCGCGTTTTCGCCACTTGGCGAAACGAGGGCGCCATGGCAATCAGGCGCGAGCTTCATCATCATCGGGACGATCAATGGATCGCGGCGACGGCATCGGGATCGGCATCATCGGTTACGGCATCATGGGCGAGCGGCTGCTGCGGGCGGCGCTCGGGCCGGGTGCGGCGTCCGTGCGCGTGTGCGGCGTGTGGGACCCCTCGCCGGCCGCCATGGCGCGGCTCGCCGAGGGCTTCCCGGAGATCGCCCGCTTCGACGGCGTCGCCCCGCTGATCGAGACCTCCGACTGCATCTACGTCGCGGCCCCGCCGGCCTCGCATCTCGACCACGCCCGCGCCACGCTCGCCGCCGGCAAGGCCCTGTTCTGCGAGAAGCCGCTCGCGGTCGACGTCGGCCAGGCCCGCGCCTTCGTGCGCGACGCGGACGCGGCGGGCATGCGGGCGGCGGTGAACTTCCCCTTCGCCTCGTCGCCGGCCGTCGACCAGATCGAGGCCTGGATGGCGGACGGCACGCTGGGTCGGCTGCGCGAGGCGGACATCGAGGTCGGCTTCGCCGCCTGGCCGCGCCCGTGGCAGGAGGACGCCGCCGCCTGGCTCGACCGGCGCCTCCAGGGCGGCTTCACCCGCGAGGTGCTCTCGCACTTCCTGTTCCTGGCCGGGCGCCTGCTCGGCCCCGCCACGCTCGGGCCGGCCAGCGTGCGCTACCCCGTCGACGGCGCGAGCGAGCGGGCGGTCGCGGCGGAGCTGACCTGCGGCACCCTGCCCGTGCGGGTCGCCGGACGCGTCGGCGAGACGGAGAAGGCGGACACCAACGCCTTCACGCTCCACGGCGAGAACGGCACGATCCGCCTGCGCGACTGGTCGGTCGCCGAGCGCCTCGTCGACGGCGCCTGGCGGCAGGCCGAGGGCGCTCTGACGCAGGAGGAGGCGCGCCCGCTCACCCTCGCGCGCCAGCTCGAGAAGGTCGCCGCCATGACCCGCGGCGCGCCGCACGGCCTCGCCGCGCTGTCCGAGGCGCTCGCGGTGCAGGAGCTCGTGGAGACGATCCTCGCTTCCGGCGACGAGGCGCGCGACTGAGCCGCCCGCGCGGATCGACCGAGCGGAACGGCCGAGCCTCGCGCCGCGTTCTCCCTTCGTGTCCCGACGGCGCCGCCTCGCGCGGCGCCACGTCGACGTTCCGATACGAAAGGGTACCCGATGGACCGCAAAGTCGAAGACGTGCGCGCCCGCCAGGGCTGGCGCGGCCGGCCCGTCCTCGCGATCCTCGTCATCTCCATGGCGCTCGCGACGCTGGCCTTCCTCGTCTACATCTTCTGGGCGTGGGAGGCGTCGCCCGATCTGGCGACACCGACGGAGACGCCGGCCGTCAACTCCCCGGCGAACGAGGGGAACCCGGTGCCCACCGCCGACCCGAACTGAGGGTCCTCACGCGTCGCGGTGGAAGACGAGGATCATGTTGTTCGCCGGCATCTCGATCCGCTCCGCCAGCGACAGGCCCCGCGCCGCGGCGGCGGCGCGCACCTCCGCGACGTCCCGGATGCCGAAGCGCGGGTCGCGCGCCTTCAGCGAGGCGTCGAACTCCGCGTTGGACGGCGCGGTGAAGCGGCCCTCCAGGTTGAAGGGGCCGTAGAGCACCAGCGGCCCGCCGGGCGGCAGCAGCCGTCCGGCGCCGGCCATCAGGCCGAGCCCGGCCTCCCAGGGCGCGATGTGGATCATGTTGATCGACACGACCGCGTCGGCGCGGGCCACGGGCCAATTCGGCGCGGCGGCGTCGAGCGCGATCGGGGGTTCGAGGTTCGGAAGCCCCGCACGGGCGCGCCAGGCGGCGATGCTCGTGCGCGCCTGCGGGTCCGGATCGCTCGGGAGCCAGGTCGCGCCGGGCAGCGCGCGGGCCATGTGGACGGCGTGCTCCCCCGTCCCGCTCGCGACCTCGAGCACGAGACCCGCCGGCGGCAGGACCCGGCGCAGCACCGACAGGATCGGGTCGCGGTTGCGCGCCGCCGCCGGGGCGACCAGCGCGCCGGGCGGCGGTGCGTCGGCGTCCTCGCTCATGCCGGAAACGTCAGCCCGCGGCCGCGCGCGGTCCGCGGCGACGCTGGCCCTGCGCCTCGCGCGCCTTGCCCTCCTGCTCGCGCATGAAGGCGCCGATGCGCGGCGCCACCTCCGCGCGGAAGCGCGAGCCGTTGAACACGCCGTAGTGCCCGACGCGCTCCTGGAGGTGGTAGAGCTTGCGGTCGTCCGGCAGGTTCGGCGTCAGTTCCAGCGCCGCGAGCGTCTGGCCGACGCCGGAGATGTCGTCGCGCTCGCCCTCGACCGCCATGACGGCGCAGCGCCGGATGGCGGAGGGGTCGACCGGGCGCCCGCGATGGGTCATCTCGCCCTTCGGCAGCGCGTGGGAGACGAACACCGTCTCGACGGTCTGCAGGTAGAACTCCGCCGTGAGGTCCATCACCGCGAGGTACTCGTCGTAGAACTCGCGGTGCTTCTCGGCCGAATCGCCGTCGTCCTCGACGAGGTGGTTGAACATCTCCCAATGGGCGGAGATGTGCCGGTCGAGGTTCATCGCCATGAAGCCGGAGAGCTGGTAGAATCCCGGGTAGACGTCGCGCCACAGCCCGAGGTTCGGCGGCGGCACCTTGACGATGCAGTTGCGCCGGAACCAGTCCGTACCCCGCTCCTGGGCGACGAGGTTGACCGCGGTGGGCGAGCGGCGCGTGTCGATCGGCCCGCCCATCAGCGTCATCGAGCGCGGGATGCAGGGGTCGTCCGCGGCCTCCATCAGCGAGATCGCGGCGAGCACCGGCACCGCGGGCTGGCACACGGCCATGACGTGCACGTCCGGGCCGAGCAGGCGGCACATCTGGATCACGTAGTCGATGTAGGTGTCGAGATCGAAGGCGCCCTCCACGAGCGGCACCTCGCGGGCGTCCGCCCAGTCGGTGATGTAGACCTCGTGATCCGGCAGGAAGGCCTCGACCGTGCCGCGCAGGAGCGTGGCGTAGTGGCCCGACATCGGCGCGACCATCAGCACCTTCGGGTCGGACGGGCGGTCGGGGTCGGTGATTCGCCGGTCGAAATGCAGCAGGCGGCAGAACGGCCGCTCCCAGGCGACCCGCTCCCAGACCGGCGTCGGAACGCCGTCGACGAGGGTCTCGTCGAGCAGGAAGGCGGGCTTGCCGTAGCGCCGGGTAACGCGCTCGAACAGCTCGCAGCCGGCAGCCATGGCCTTGCCGTAGGGCGTGTGCGCGAGCGGGTTGACGGGGTTCTTGAAGGCGATGCGCGTCGCGTCCGTCGCCGCGCGGGCGGGGGCCAGCATCATGTGACCGGCTTCGTACCAGAAGTAAGCGGGATCCATCGTCTGCCAACCTTTCGCGAACGGCGCCCGGCATCCCGGGCCGCGCCGACCTCGGCGGCCGGGTGCGACGCGAACCCGCCCGATCCCCCGGCCGTTCCCCATCCTGGCGGGAATGCGGCGATCGGTCGACCGCATTCCTACATAGGACCTCTTATCACATCGTCTCTGTGGCGATACAGACCGCCGTCCGTCGGACGCCGCGAGCGCGGGCGGCGGATGCCGCCTGTTCGAGAGCCCTCCGGCACGCTACCTATGCCCCCGTGAACGCCATCGAGCCCCATCGCCTGACCGGAAGCGCGCGGCGCCTGCGCCTCGACACGCTCGTGCGCCTGCGCTGGCTCGCCGTGATCGGCCAGAGCGCGGCGGTGGCGGGCGTGCATTTCGGGCTCGGCTACCCCCTGCCCTTCGGCGCCTCCTTCGTCCTCATCGCGGCCTCCGCCTGGCTCAATCTCGCGCTGCGGGTCCGCTACCCCGCGAGCCATCGGCTGGCGGACGACGCGGCCACCTTCCTGCTCGCCTTCGACATCGCGCAGCTCGCGGCCCTCCTGTTCCTGACGGGCGGGCTGCAAAACCCCTTCGCGATCCTGTTCCTCGCCCCGGTCCTGATCTCGGCGACGGCGCTCACACCCAGGCGCACGCTGCTGCTCGGCGCGCTCGTCGTCGCCTGCGCCACCGCGCTCGCCTTCGCGCATCTGCCGCTGCCCTGGCGCGAGGGAGAGGTGCTGGAGCTGCCCTTCGTCTACGTGGCGGGCGTCTGGGCGGCGATCCTCCTCGGCACCGGCTTCACCGGAGTCTACGCCTGGCGCGTGGCGGAGGAGGCGCGCCAGCTCTCGCAGGCGCTCGCGGCGACGGAGCTCGTGCTCGCGCGCGAGCAGCACATCTCCCAGATCGACGGCCTCGCCGCCGCCGCCGCGCACGAGCTCGGCACGCCGCTCGCCACGATCGCGCTCGTGGCCAAGGAGCTGTCCAAGCGCCTCGCCGGCAACGAGGAGCTCGCCGAGGACATGACGCTGCTGCGCGAGCAGGTCGAGCGCTGCCGCGGCATCCTCGGCCAGCTCACCTCGCGCGGGGAGGAGGCCGACGGCGAGTTCCTCGAGCGCATGACGCTGATGCACCTCGTCGAGGACATCGTCGACCCGATGCGCGGCATCGGCGTCGCGATCCGTGTCGGCCGCGCCGGGGAGGGCGCGCCGCCGCGCGGGCGGCGCAACGCGGGGCTCGTCTACGGGCTCACCAACCTCCTCGACAACGCCGTCGACTTCGCCGAGAACGAGATCGTGGTCGAGGCCGGCTGGGACGAACGCCAGGTCTGGATCGAGATCCGCGACGACGGCCCCGGCTTCCCCGCCGAGGTGCTGCTGCGGCTCGGCGAGCCCTACGTCACGACCCGCGGGCACGACAAGCGCGGGCCGGAGGAGGAGGCCGCGGGCCACGGGCTCGGCGTCTTCATCGCCAAGACCCTGATCGAGCGCACCGGCGCGCAGCTCACGCTGACGAACGGCCGCGCCCCGGAGGTCGGCGCGATCGCGCGGGTCGCCTGGTCGCGCGCCGCTTTCGAGGCCGGCGGCTGAGCGTCGCCCTCGAGCATGCGCTCATCACGAAACGGTGACCGACCGCGCGGTGCTGGATTACCCCGCGCGGCGTCCTACATGTCGAGTCGACGGAACGTCGCGGCGCGCGGGAGGCGCCGAGGGGTGGGCGCTGCGTGGGCGCTGTCCGGCCCGCCGAAGCAGCAGGAGTACGAGGACGATGGTCGAAGCGCAGAGCCTGGAGGCCCCGATCCGGACGCAGGAGGACATGACCCTCCTCATCGTGGACGACGATCGCCCCTTCTCGACGCGTCTCGCGCGCGCCATGGAGAGCCGCGGCTACGTGGTACGGGTGGCCGAGAGCGTCGCGGACGGCATCGCCGCCGTCGACGGTGCGCCCCCCGCCTTCGCCGTGATCGACATGCGGCTCAACGACGGCAACGGCCTCGAGGTGATCACCCGCCTCAAGGAGAAGCGCCCGGAGGCGCGCGGCGTGGTCCTGACCGGCTACGGCAACATCGCCACCGCCGTCACCGCCGTGAAGCTCGGCGCCTTCGACTATCTCGCCAAGCCCGCCGATGCCGACGAGATCGACGCGGCGCTGCGCGCCGAGCCCGGCGCCCGCGCCGAGCCGCCGGAGAACCCGATGTCGGCGGACCGGGTGCGCTGGGAGCACATCCAGCGCGTCTACGAGCTGTGCGGCCGCAACGTCTCCGAGACGGCCCGGCGGCTCAACATGCACCGCCGCACGCTGCAGCGAATCCTGGCCAAGCGCGCGCCGCGGTGACGGCGCGCAGAGCGATCCTCAGGCGTCCGTCACTCCCGCGTCGTCCTGCGCCTTGAGCACGTCCGGGCGCGGCATCGAGACGATGTTGTAGCCCGAATCGACGTGGTGGATCTCGCCGGTCACCCCGCCGGACAGGTCCGACAGCAGGTAGAGCGCCGAGCCGCCGATCTCGTCGAGGGTCACCGTCCGGCGCAGGGGCGCGTTCGCCGCCTGGTGGGCGTACATGAGCCGCGCGTCGGCGATGCCGGCACCGGCGAGGGTGCGCACCGGCCCGGGCGAGAGCGCGTTGACGCGGATGCCGTCCGGCCCGAGATCGTTGGCGAGATAGCGCACCGAGGCTTCCAGCGCCGCCTTGGCGAGGCCCATGACGTTGTAGTTCGGCATCACGCGGGCCGAGCCGCCGTAGGTGAGCGTCAAGAGCGTCCCGCCCGGCCCCATCCGCTTCGCCGCGCGCTGCGCCACCTCGGTGAAGGAGAAGGCGGAGATCACCATCGTGCGCGAGAAGTTCTCCCGCGTCGTGGCGTCGATGTAGCGGCCCTTCAGCTCGGCCTTGGCCGAGAAGCCGATGGCGTGGACGACGAAGTCGAGCGTGCCGCCCCAGGCCTCGTCGAGGCGCGCGAAGGCAGCGTCGACGGTGGCGACGTCCTCGACGTCGCAGGGGATGGCGAGATCGGAGCCGACCGACTGCGCCAGCGGCGCGACGCGCCGGCCGAGCGCCTCCCCCTGGTAGGTGAAGGCGAGCTCGGCCCCGTGCGCCGCGAGGGTGCGCGCGATGCCCCAGGCGATCGAGTGGTCGTTGGCGACGCCCATGACGAGGCCCCGCTTGCCCTGCATCAGCCCGGTCATCGTGTCGGTCTCCTGGTCGCTGTTCTGGTCTTTGGAGTGGGCGCTCGGGTGCGTGGTGGCCGGTTGGGCCTTCACCCGCCGCCCCACACCCCCGCCCCTCTCCACGAGGGAGAGGAGAGAGCGTCGAGTTCGCCTCGGGCGTCTCGACTTTCCGTCCGGCGCAGAATGTGCGCGCCGCTCATGCCGGCCTCGCGGGCCTCCCCTCTCCCTCGTGGAGAGGGGCCGGGGGTGTGGGGCGTGCAGGACGATCGCGATGTCGACGGCGATCGCCCGACGCCGCGAGACGTCACGCCTCCAGCCGCTTCATCACGATCGTCGCGTTCGTGCCGCCGAAGCCGAAGGAGTTCGAGAGCACGCAGCCGAGCGAGACGCCGTCGCGGCGCTCGCGCACGATCGGCATGTCGGCGAAGGAGGGGTCGAGCTCCTCGATGTTCGCCGAGGCGCAGATGAAGTCGTTGTTCATCATCAGGAGCGAGTAGATCGCCTCCTGCACGCCGGTGGCGCCGAGCGAGTGGCCGGTGAGCGACTTCGTGGCGGCGATCGGCGGGCACTTCTCGCCCGTGCCGAAGACCTCGCGCAGCGCCTCGATCTCCTTCTCGTCGCCGACCGGCGTCGATGTGGCGTGCGGGTTGATGTAGTCGACCGGGACCTTCACGGTCGAGAGCGCCTGACGCATGCAACGCACGGCGCCCTCGCCCGAGGGGGCGACCATGTCGTAGCCGTCGGAGGTGGCGCCGTAGCCGACGATCTCGGCGTGGATCCTGGCGCCGCGCGCCTTGGCGTGCTCGTATTCCTCCAGCACCAGCACGCCCGCGCCGCCGGCGATGACGAAGCCGTCGCGGTTGACGTCGTAGGCGCGCGAGGCGACCGCCGGGCGGTCGTTGTACTTGGTCGACATCGCGCCCATGGCGTCGAACAGGTTCGACATCGTCCAGTCGAGATCCTCGCAGCCGCCGGCGAAGATCACGTCCTGCCGGCCCATGGCGATGGTCTCGTAGGCGTTGCCGATGCAATGGTTCGAGGTCGCGCAGGCGGACGAGATCGAGTAGTTCACGCCCTTGATCTTGAACCAGGTCGCGAGGGTGGCGGAGGCGGTCGAGGACATCGCCTTGGGGACCGCGAAGGGCCCGATGCGCTTGGGCCCCTTGTCCTGCGTGATCGCCGCCGCCTCGACGACGACGCGCGTCGAGGGACCGCCCGAGCCCATGATGATGCCGGTGCGCTCGTTCGAGATGTCACCCGCCTCGAGGCCCGAATCGGCGATCGCCTCGTCCATGGCGACGTGGTTCCAGCCCGTGCCGCGGGCGTGGAAGCGCATGGCGCGCCGATCGACCTTCTCCTCGGGCACGACGCGCGGGGCGCCGTGGACGCGGCAGCGGAAGTTCCGCTCGGCGTAATCCTCGGCGAAGACGATGCCCGATCGCCCCTGCCGCAGGCTCTCGAGCACCTGGGGGATGTCGTCCCCGATCGAGGAGACGATGCCCATCCCCGTGACGACGACGCGCCTCATTCGCTGATACCTCCCTGTCCGGCCCGCTCTCGCGCCGTCCCGGCGCAACGGCGGGCTCAGCCGCCCGCGGCCTCTGCCTGGAACAGGCCGACCCGCAGGTCCTTCGCCTCGTAGATGCGCCGCCCGTCCGCCTCGAGGAAGCCGTCGGCGATGCCGAGCACGAGCTTCGAGCGGAACACGCGCTTCAGGTCGACGCCGTAGACCACCTTGCTCACGCTCGGCAAGACCTGGTCGGAGAACTTCACCTCGCCGACGCCCAGCGCCCGGCCGCGACCGTGCGCGCCGAGCCAGCCGAGATGGAAGCCGCACAGCTGCCAGAGCGCGTCGACGCCCAGGCAGCCCGGCATGACGGGATCGCCCTTGAAGTGGCAGGCGAAGAACCAGAGGTCCGGCCGCACGTCGAGCTCGGCGCGCACATGGCCCTTGCCGTAGGCCCCGCCGTCCTCGCCGATGGAGGTGATGCGGTCGAACATGAGCATCGGCGGCAGCGGAAGCTGGGCGTTGCCGGGGCCGAACAGCTCGCCGCGTCCGCAGGCGAGCAGCTCCTCGTAGGAGTATTCGGGCTTTCTGGCGAGCGGCTGGCTCATGCGTGCGGCCGGTCCTCTTCTGGTCTCACGAATCCCGTCCTCGCCGCGGGGGGCCCCGCGGCTCGGGAGGGCTCTGGTAACACACGTTGCGAGCCGCGCGAAAGCGCGGATCGGTCCCGCACGCCGAGCGAGCCGGTCTCGGGCGCGCGGGCGCGCCACCTCCGATCGGCCCGGGCGGGCGGGCGCGTCCCTTCGTCCCGGCGCGGCGCTTCCGTGCTTCACCGGGTTGCGGGCGCGGTGCGCAAACCCTACAAAGGAGAGAACGAGCGCCCCGCGCGGGCGTTCCTGCCGCTCACCCGAACGAGGCGTCACGACTCCGCCATGGATCACAGCGCTCCTTCCGCGTCCCCTGCCGCCCCCTTCGCCGGTGCGCAGGCCGGGCGCCCCGGCTGCCCGCTCTCGAACCTGCGCGACAAGCTGCGCCGGGTCGGCCTGAGGCCGACGCGCCAGCGGGTTTCCCTCGGCTGGCTCTTGTTCGGCAAGGGCGACCGGCACATCACGGCGGAGATGCTCTACGACGAGGCGATGCGCGCGCGCGTCCCCGTGTCCCTCGCCACCGTCTACAACACGCTCCACCAGTTCACCGAGGCGGGCCTGCTGCGCCAGCTCGCGGTGGACGGATCGAAGGCCTACTTCGACACGAACCCGACCGAGCACCACCATTTCTTCGTCGAGGGCGAGGAGGAGCTGATGGACGTCCCGGCCGAGGGCGTGACCGTTATGGACCTGCCCGAGCCGCCGGAAGGCTTCGAGGTCGCACGCGTGGACGTCGTGGTCCGCCTGCGGCGCAAGGACGCACACCGCCGCGCGTGAGCGGCGTAGACTCGCATGTGAAGAACCCGGCGCAGCGCCGGACGCGGTGGAGGTGAACCGGGCGCGCTACGCCAAGCCGCCCGCGCGCAACTCCCTACGAGAGCGTCGTGGCGTCCGGATCGCTCTGCACATCGATGCCGCGGTCGCTGAACAGATCGACATACGGCGTATAGCGATACACGCGATTTCGTCGTTGGCCGGTGATCTCCTCCAATATTCCAGCCTCTGCAAGACGCTGCACGACCTGGTTGGCCGCGGCATACGACACGCCGAGAGTGACGCTCATCTCATTGACGGTCATGATCGGCCGCTGGAAGAGGCGCTCCAGCACGATCAGCCCGTTCGCCGCCGCACGCCCCATCTCGCGCGTCACCAGCAGCCGGTGCTTCTCCCGGAGGTCGACGATCGCCCGCGCCGTTCGCGTCGCTTCCTCGCTGACTTCGGCAACTCCTTGCAGGAAGAACTTGATCCAGCTCTCCCAGTCACCGAGGTCGCGTGTCCTCTGAAGCCGGTCGTAGTACTCCATCCTGTACCGCTTGAAATAGTGCGAGAGGTAGAGGACCGGCTGGGTGAGGACACCCTCCTGGCAGAGCAGGAAGGTGATCAGGAGGCGTCCGACACGCCCGTTTCCGTCGAGGAAGGGGTGGATGGTCTCGAACTGAGCATGAACCAATCCGATCTTTATCAAGATCGGCACGCTGTCGCGGGCGTGCATGAATCGCTCGAGGTCGCCGAGCGTCTCCATGACGGCGGATGGCGGGGGCGGCACGAAGGTGGCGTCGCGCAGCGTGCAGCCGGACGGCCCTATCCAGTTCTGAGAGCGCCGCAGCTCGCCGGGATTCTTCTCCTGGCCCCGAACACCTCCGAGCAGCTTCTCGTGAATCTCTCGAATGAGCCGGATGCTCAGGGGCAGTTCGGAGAGCCGGGCGAGGCCATGGTTCATGGCACCGACGTAGTTCAGCACCTCGCCGACGTCCTGAGGATGTTCGGGGTCGAGGACGCTCGCCTCGACCTCGAGCAGATCGTTGAGCGACGATTGCGTGCCCTCGATCTGGCTCGAGAGAACGGCCTCCTTACGCACGTACATGAAAACGAAGAGGTCGGGGTTCGGCAGCGTCTGAATCGAGCCGTCGAGCCGTCCGAGAGCACGGTCTGCCGAGGACAGCAGGGTCTGCATCTCGTCGTCGATCTCAAGGCTCGGCTTCGGAGGCAGCGGGCTCGGAACGAACGCGGAGTAGCCCGTGGGCTGCCGCACGTACCTGCCGGATCGCTGTGCCGCCAACACCATGTGACTCTCTCTTCAAGACGGCCTGTGCGCGCAGTGGGCAGCACCGCGACGTAAACCTCGGAGGTGGTCGTCCTGGGTGGCTCGCTGCGGCGCATATGTCGCTCAGCCTTTAACATGGCGTGGCTGCAGCCGCCATATGTCGCTCAGCCTATAATAAAGCGGGCTCGGCGAGGCCATATGTCGTCCAGCCTATAACAAGGCGTTCCCGCGCTGGCCATATATCGGCCAGACCACGATATGGATGTCGCGCGCCACCCGCGTGGCGCTTCGTCCGCGGCACGGCGCGCCGTCCGCACGTCTCCGGGTGGTCACCCCGCCGCCACCACCGCCTGGCACCCGAGCGGCGCTTGCGCACATGCGCATCGTCACGGGCGCGCCCGCACGCTACGGTCCCGTCGCGAACGTGACCATCGGACGAGAGTGGGGCCGTGCAGGATCTCGGGACATACGACTACGTCGTCGTCGGCGCCGGCTCGGCCGGCTGCGTCGTCGCCAACCGGCTCTCGCGCGACCCGTCGGTGCGCGTCCTGCTGCTGGAGGCCGGGGGCAAGGACGACTGGATCTGGTTCCACATCCCCGTGGGCTACCTCTTCGCCATCGGCAACCCGCGCGCCGACTGGATGCTGAAGACCGAGCCGGTGCCCGGGCTGAACGGGCGCAGCCTCGCCTATCCCCGCGGCAAGGTGATCGGCGGCTCGTCCGCCATCAACGCGATGATCTACATGCGCGGCCAGGCGCAGGACTACGACGGCTGGCGCCAGCTCGGCCTCGACGGCTGGGGCTGGGAGGACGTGCGGCCGATCTTCCGCCAGCACCAGGACCACGCGAAGCCCGACGATCATCACGGGGCGGGCGGCGAGTGGCGCGTCGACTATCCGCGGATGCGCTGGGCGCTGCTCGACGCCGTCATCGACGCCTGCGTCGCCGCCGGCATCCCGGCGACCGAGGACTTCAACCGCGGCGACAATTCCGGGGTGGGCTACTTCCAGGTGAACCAGAAGGGCGGGCGGCGCTGGTCGACCGCCCGTGGCTTCCTGAAGCCCGCCCTCTCGCGGCCGAACCTGCGGCTCGAGACGGGGGTCACGGTCGAGCGCGTGACGATCGAGGACGGGCGTGCCACCGGCGTCGTGCTCTCCCGCGGCGGCGAGACGCTCCGGGCGCGCGCCTCCGGAGAGGTGGTGCTCTGCGCCGGGGCCGTGAAGTCCCCGCAGATCCTGGAGCTCTCGGGCATCGGCGACGGGGCGCGGCTCCAGGCGCTCGGCATCGAGACGCGCCGCCACCTCCCGGGTGTCGGCGAGAACCTGCAGGACCATCTCCAGCTGCGGCCGATCTTCAAGGTGGAGGGGGTGCGGACGCTCAACGCGGACTATCGCGAGCTCTGGCGGCGCGCCTGGATGGGGATCGAGTACGCGCTCTTCCGGCGCGGGCCGCTGACCATGGCGCCCTCGCAGCTCGGCGCCTTCGCCCGGTCGGCGCCGGACTACGAGACGCCCAACCTGCAATTCCACTTCCAGCCCCTGTCGCTCGACAAGTTCGGCGACGGGCTCCATCCCTTCCCGGCCTTCACGGCGAGCGTGTGCAACCTGCGCCCGACGAGCCGCGGCTCGGTCCACGCCGCGAGCCCGGACCCGCACGCCCCTCCTGCGATCCAGCCGAACTACCTCGACACCGACGAGGATCGGAGGGTCGCGGCCGATTCGATCCGGCTCGCGAGGCGCATCGTCGCGCAGCCGCCGCTGGCGCGCTTCCGGCCGCAGGAATACCGCCCCGGGCCGGAGATCGACGGGGAGGAGGCGCTGGCGACGGCGGCGGGCGAGATCGGCACGACGATCTTCCATCCCGTCGGCACGGCGAAGATGGGGCTGGCGTCGGATCCGGCCGCCGTGCTCGACGCGCGGCTGAAGGTGCACGGCGTCGAGGGGCTGCGCGTGGTCGACGCCTCCGCCATGCCGCGGATCACGTCGGGCAACACAAACTCGCCCACCATCATGATCGCCGAGAAGGCGAGCGCGATGATCCTCGAGGCGCGCCGCGGCTGAGGCCGTGGGGCGTCAGAACTTCACGCCGGCGGCGCCGCGCAGCGTGTTCAGCGAGACCTCGGCCCCGCCCACGTCGGGGAAGAAGGCGTACTGCCACTCGCCGCGCAGGAAGATGTTCTCGGTCAGCGCGACGTCGACGCCGGCACCGCCGGCGAGGCCGATCGCGGTGCCGCTGCTCGGCGCGGTCTCGTTCCAGAAGAACGGCCCGCGGCTGGGCAGCGTCGGATGGTTCGTCTCGGAATAGGCGAGATCGGTGCGACGGGTCCGCTCGTACTGGGCGAGCGCCACGCCGCCGGTGATGAACGGCAGGAAGTCGCCGATGGTATAGCCGGCGCGAGCGCGGACGGTGAACACGTTGTCGAGCTCGAGGTCGAAGGTGCCGCTCGCGACGGCCGTCCCGAGGAAGCCGTTGCTCAGCTGCTGCGAGCGCCCGAGCGTGTCGCTGCCGGAGACCCGCTGCTTGCCGCGCGCGAAGTCCAGCTCGATGCCGAGAACGGCTTCCGAGAACTGGAAATTGTATCCTGCGAAGGCTCCGTACACCGCCTCCTTCGAGTCGCCCACCACCGGCTGGATGAAGTTCGAGACCCGCATCTCGTTCTCCATCACGGTGCCGCGCAGGTGCCGTGCGATCGGCTCCGCGAAGACGCCCGTCGCGTCGGTGTTCATCTGCCCGTACCCGGCGGTGAGGCCGAAATAGCCGCCCTGCCACGTGGTCACCGGCGTGACGCCGAAGCCCTGCGAGCCACGCAGGGGGCCGAGGTCGACGGCGCCGGCGACGCCCGGGAGCATGGTGACGGCGGCGGCGAAGGCGACCGCGATGGACGTACGCATGGCGAGGATTCCCCTTCGGAAGCCCTGTGGCGAGTGTATCTCTCGACGACGATAGTCTTCCGGTAACGTTAACGCTTGGTTGCCGATCGCCTCTCAGAACGAGCGCGAGATCGGGTCCGCGAAGGCCGCCGGCGCGGGCTCCGCGAAGCTCCAGCGCAGGCCGATGCGGGCCTCGTGCGCGGAGAGCGCGTCGGCCTCGATCCGCGTGCCGGCGACGACGCCCGTCGCCGCCTCGCCGAGACGAACGTAGCGGTAGTTCAGGTCGACGCTCAGGCTGCGCCCCGCGTCGACCGAGACGCCGGCGGTGAGCGCGTAGGCGAAGCTCCCGGTGGTCTCGTGCGCCCGCTCGAGCCCCGCGAGGGGCACGCCGCCGGCGGTGCAGGGCGCGGGGCAGCCGGAGACGGCGAGCCCGTCGAGGGTGTTCCAGGCGTAGCCGACGCCCGCGCCGACATAGGGCGTGAAGCCATGCCAGGTGCCGAGGTCGAGATAGGCGTTCGCCAGCAGCGTCGTCGAGGAGAAGCTCGAGGTCCCGCGCGCCCCGGCGACCGGCGTGCCCGAGAAAATCTCGGCGTCGAGCCCGTCGCGGTGATCCGCGGTGACGTCGAAGCGCAGCCAGGAGTTCAGCTTGTAGCCCGCCCCGAGCCCGAAGCCGACGCCGCCGTCGACCGTCGCGCCCGGGAAGGCCGCGACGCCCCCGGTCCCGGCGGTGACGTCCGGGTCCCGGATCGTGGCGTGGAGGATGTCGCCGCGCAGGTACCAGCCGGAGCCGACCGGCGCCGCGGGCGCCGGCGCGATCTCCGGAAGAGGCGGCAGGTCCCCCATGCCCGCGTCTGCGATGTCCGCGGCGTGGGCCGGCGCGAGCACCGCGACGGCCACCGCACCCGCGAGAACGGCGACCGCGACGTGGCCTCGGCGGAGGAGCGAAGACGCGGACGTGAGCCGGCCGGACATGGGCGGACCTCCCTCTGGATCAGAAGCTGCGGCTGAGCGGGGCGGGGTGCACCCGCGCCGGGGCCTGCAGGTTCCAGCGCATGCCGAGCTTCAGGTCGTGCGAGCGGATGGCGTCGATCTCCCACTCGTCGCGCACGGTGCTGACGCCGTCGAAGCGATAGGTCTCGCCGGTGCCGCCGTCGCCCATGGCGAGATAGCGGTAGCCGAGCTCGAGCGAGAGGTTCGGCGAGACCTCGTAGCCCAGGCCGGCGTAGAGCGCCCAGGCGAAGTTCGTCCGCGACTCCTTGTCGGCGTAGACGACGCTGTTGCTGAAGCCGGAGACGTTGCTCGGGAAGATCGTGCCGATGTCGCGGAAGTTGTCGATCGTCACGTGGGCGAAGCCGATGCCGGCGCCGACGAAGGGCGTGATGCCGTACCAGCTGCCGAGATCGAGGTAGCCGTTGACGAGGCCGACCCACTCGGACTTGTCGAAGTAGAGCTCGTTCGTCTGGTTGAAGCCGTTGGCGCCGATCCAGCGCACGCGGTCGAGCCCGCGATAGTTCGCGCGACCGCGGTACTCGCCGGTGACGTCGGCGCGGAACCAGGAATTGAAGCGATAGCCGACGCCGGCGCCCACGAACCCGGCCGAGGAGAAGTCGGACTGCAGCGTCTCGACCGCCGCCGCGGGCTGGGCCGCGTCGAGCAGCGGGTTCTTCGGGTCGTCGGAGCGCTGGCTCGACAGGCCGATGTCGCCGCGCAGGTACCAGCCGCCGGCGAAGCTCTCGACGGCGACGGGGACGGGTGCGGGCGGAAGGGTCGGCAGGTCGGCGGCGCTGGCGCTCGTCGCGATGACGCCGCCGACGGCGGCGAGGGCGGCCACGAGGGCCGGCTCGAGGCGAATCATGGCGTGGTGTCCCCGTTCTCGTCGCGGCGGGCGAACGCCCGCGGCTCTCACGGAGGGGACGATTGCAGAATTTCCTTAAGCACAGCTTAACCTTAAGCGTTAGGGTTAAGCCTCCGTGACCGGCCGCCAGCTGCGTCAGGCCGCCGCGCGGGTCACCGCGAGCGCGATCTCGTCGACCACCTCGAGCACGAGGGCGCGGTCGTCGCCCTCGGCCATGACGCGAATCACCGGCTCCGTGCCCGACGGGCGGATCACGAGGCGCCCGGCGTCGCCGAGCCGCGAGCGCGCCGCCTCGATGGCGGAGGCGACGGCGACGTCCTCCAGCGGGCGCCCGCCGGCGTAGCGCACGTTCTTGAGGATCTGCGGCAGCGGCTCGAAGCAGTGGCAGACCTCGGAGACCGGCCGCTCGGAGCGCTTGACCACCGCGAGCAGCTGCAGCGCGGCGATGAGGCCGTCCCCCGTCGTCGCGTAGTCGGAGAGGATGACGTGGCCCGACTGCTCGCCGCCGAGATTGTAGCCGCCCTCGCGCATGCGCTCGAGCACGTAGCGATCGCCCACCGACGTGCGCTCGAGGGCGAGCCCCAGGCTGTCGAGGTAACGCTCGAGGCCGAGGTTCGACATGACGGTGGCGACGATGCCGGGGCGCGCGAGGCGCCCGTCCTCGTGCCAGCTGCGCGCGATCGCCGCCATCAGCTGGTCGCCGTCGACGACGCGGCCCTTCTCGTCGACGACGATCACCCGGTCCGCGTCGCCGTCGAGCGCGATGCCGACGTCGGCGCGCAGCTCGCGCACCTTGCCGACGAGCGCCTCGGGCGCGGTGGAGCCGACGTCGCGGTTGATGTTGAAGCCGTTGGGCTCGACGCCGATGGCGATGACCTCGGCGCCCAGCTCCCAGAGCGCCTCGGGCGCGACGCGGTAGGCGGCGCCGTTGGCGCAATCGAGCACGATGCGCAGGCCCTCGAGGTCGAGGAGACGCGGCAGCGTGCGCTTGGCGAACTCGATGTAGCGGGCGTGCACGCCCTCGACGCGCTTGGCGCGCCCGAGCCCCGCGGAGGGCGCGAGCCGGCGCGTCAGGTCGCCGTCGATCAGCGCCTCGATCTCCCGCTCGACGCCGTCGGAGAGCTTGTAGCCGTCCGGGCCGAACAGCTTGATGCCGTTGTCCTCGAACGGGTTGTGCGAGGCGGAGATCATCACGCCGAGATCCGCGCGCATGGAGCGCGTGAGCATGGCCACCGCCGGCGTCGGCATCGGGCCGAGCAGCAGCGTGTCCATCCCCACCGACGTGAAGCCGGCGACGAGCGCGTTCTCGATCATGTAGCCGGACAGCCGCGTGTCCTTGCCGATGACGACGCGGTGGCGGTGGTCGCCGCGGCGGAAGGCGAGGCCGGCCGCCTGCCCGACCCGCAGGGCGAGCTCGGGCGTGATCGTGAGGTTGGCGCGGCCGCGGATGCCGTCGGTTCCGAAATGCTTGCGCAAGAGTCGTGCTCCGGTCGTGCCCCGGGGTCGGTCGGGCGGCGGCGCGGACCGACCGGGGTGGTCCAGAACACCCGCGCCGGGCGCGCCGTCAAGCGCAGGCTGCCACGGCAGGCCTTCACATTCGGTAAGCGATTGTAACGCGAGAGGCTTCCGGGCGGGGGGCCACGGAGGACGGCGGGCGCGATCCCCCGCGATCCCTCTCGCGATCCCTCTCGCGATCCCCCTCGTGCCCCCCCTGTGTAGGGCCGGACAGAAGTGAGACGGAGGGGACTTGAACGGGATCGGGGATCCCGGAAGCTTGGGTTTGCGACAACACGAGCTTCAGGA
>NZ_AUBC01000013.1 GCF_000429045.1 Salinarimonas rosea DSM 21201 | reverse complement strand
TTCCTCCTCCCTCCCGGCATCGACCTATACAACGTCGCTGGCGAGCATCCGACCTGCTGAGCGACTTCGGCCACGGTGAGGGCACCGTCTGCGAGGAGGACGCGGGCGACGGCGAGCTTCTTCTCATCGAGGAGGCGGCGACGCCCGCCGACCCGTCCCCGAGCACGAGGGGCCTCGGGCGGAGGAGTTCGACCTCAAGCTGGCCGACCTCGCGCTGCCGGATGTTCGCGCGATGATGTTTCCCCGCATCGCCCTCCGTCCCGCCTGTCCCCAAAACCCTCCTCGGAGATCGTCGCTCGGGGCGTCGCTGAACGCGTTGGTTTTCCGTGGTCGTGACGATCCGCCGGGAGCAATTCCCCCCTGTCATGCATCCCTCTTTTCGTTGACGCCTCCCCAATCCATGGGACCGTCGCCGGGGAGGTGATCCATGGCGGCTGTCTACAAGCGTGGGGCGACATGGTGGATTCGATTTACGTGGCGGGGGCAGGAGATCAGAAGGAGCGCGAAGACCGTTTCGAAGACCGTCGCCCAGCGCTACCTTGCGAAGGTTCTTGAAGAGCATCGCCGTCTCGACCGTGGGGAGCGGCCCCACCACACCCTTGATGACGCGCTCGTTCGCTATCGCGCGGATTACCTGCCGACGCTCAAGCCAGCGACCCGGCAACGCTACGAGATCAGCCTCCGCCAGATCGCCCCTGCGCTCGAAGGGTGCCTTCTCAGCGAGGTCACCAAGGCGAGGCTGGCCGAGATCGTCACGTCGAGGCGGAGGGCAGGAGCGTCGGCCAGCACGATTCGCCGCGATCTGACGGCCTTGAGCAGCGTCTTGTCCTTCGCGGCGGCGCTCGACATGATCGAGGCGAACCCGATCAGCCAGTTCTCGAAGCGCCACCTTCGAGAGCCCGTCCCGAAGACGACCTACCCGTCAGATGCGGAGATCGAACATCTCGTCGCTCACGCTTCGCCAATGATGGGGCGCGTCATTCTCTTCCTCGCTCAGACCGGGATGCGCCTTGAAGAGGCGGTCTCGATGGAGTGGTCACAGGTCTATCTCGACCGCCAAGAGGTTCTCCTGACCCGCACAAAAACGTCTTCGCCAAGGGTCGTGCCCCTAAGCGTGGCTGCGCTTTCAAACCTCGCGACCGCGCCGCGCCACCCGAACTCGCCGTACGTATTCTGGCATGGGAACGGCGAGAGATACCTCCGGTTCTCCGGGCACTTCCGGCGGCTCGCACAGCGGGTCGGCTTCCGACATCGGTGTCATGATCTTCGGCACAGGTTCGCGAGCGTGTTCTTGCAGGAGACCGGCGACCTGCCCGCCTTGCAGGCCATCCTCGGGCACCGCTCCATCGAGATGACGATGCGCTACAGCCACCTCCTGACCGATAACCTGCACCGCGCGGTCGCTCGCGCTGGCACGAAACTCGGCACTTCTGTGCCGAGCCCGCCTTCAAGTGCTCCGCCCGCCCCGCTGACTGAGGAACCGATCAGCGTCGGGGTAAGCTGGACCGCAACGGCGAGCTTCGCCATGCCTCTCAACGGAAATGGATCGGTCCCACCGACTGGAACCGTCGATCCGACCGTGCTAAATGAGGGCCGCGACGGTCCCGTAGCTCAGCAGGACAGAGCAGCGGTTTCCTAAACCGTTGGTCGGAGGTTCGAGTCCTCCCGGGATCGCCATCCTCGCGATTGTCAGCCCCCCGAGACCTGCCCGGAACAGCGCGAGCGGCCCGCAGCGCCCCATCGCCGCAAGGTTAAGCGCCCCTTAACTCGCCCTGCCTACCCTCCGCTCGTCGCCACCAAGCCTCGATCGGACCATGCCCGCACGACGCCGCGCCCCCTCCCCCGCCGACGAGCTCAAGGACGCCCTGCGCGGGTTCCTGCGCCGCCGGCTCGCCGAGACGACGGGGCTCGTCCTCCTCGCCGCGGCGCTCGCGCTCGCGCTGGCGCTGGCGACGTGGTCGGTGGAGGACCCGAGCCTCAACCACGCGACGGACGGGCCGGTGCGCAACCTGCTCGGCTTCCCCGGCGCGGTGGCGGCGGATCTCGTGATGCAGCTCGTCGGGCTCGGCGCCGTGGCGCTGATCGCGCCGCTCGCCCTGTGGGGCTGGCAATTGCTGCGGGCCGGCGCGCTGCCGCGCCTGTCGCTGCGCATCGGGCTCCTGCTGGTCGGCGCCGGCGCGGCGACGGCGGTGGCCGCGGCGCTGCCGGCGACGGCGCGCTGGCCGCTGCCGACGGGGCTCGGCGGGGTGGCCGGCGACGCGCTGCTCGGCGCGGTGCGCACCGTCACCGGCATCGCCGACGGCCCGGCCGCGGCCTTCGCCGGATTCGTCTTCGCCGCGATCGCCATCCTCTCGCTCACGGCCGCCTGCGGCTACGGCTTCGCCGACGACGAGGACGAGATCGAGGACGAGGTCGCCCCGCCGCGCCGCCGCGGGCCGATCGACCTCGACGACCTCGACGAGCCCGGCCGCGAGGACGATCCGGGGCGTGCGCTGGTCTGGCTCGGTGCGGTGGCGCACGGCGTGATGAGCGCGCGGGGCGCGCTGCGCCGGGGCTTCGCGCTCGCCCGCGCGGCGCTGGCCGCCCGGCACCGGGAGGAGGACTTCGCCTTCGCCGGCCCCCACCGCCGCGAACCGGTGCTCGACGACGAGTTCCTGCGCCCCCAGCGGCCGGTCCGCCCCGCCGCCGGCCGGCCCGTGCCGCCACGTCCGGCTCCCCCGCGTCCCGCGCCGCGCCCCGCGCCCGCGCGCGAGGAGGCCCCCTACGACGACGACGACGAGCCGGAGGACCAGCCCGGCTGGGCCGCGGACGAGGCGCCGCACGGCCACGGGGCCTACGAGCCCGACGATGCCGAGGACCTCGACGAGGCGCCGTGGGAGGAGCCCCGGCAATCCGCCGGCCCGGCCCCCGCCCCGCGCCAGGCACCCGCCAGGCCGAAGCCGGTGCGCGGCCGCGCGCCCGACCCGGAGCCCGAGCCCGAGGAGGATTTCGCCGACGACGAGGCCGTCGACGACGAGCCCGCGCAATCCTCCCGCGTCCAGATGCCGGTGGCGACCCTCAAGCCCGGCAAGCGCATCAAGCGCGAGGCCCAGCCCAATTTCCTCGACGAGAGCGACTACGAGCTCCCGCCGCTGCAGCTGCTGGCCGAGCCCAAGCGCTCGGGCACGCCCGCGGTCTCCGCCGAGGCGCTGGAGCAGAACGCGACACTGCTCGAATCGACGCTCGAGGACTTCGGCGTGCGCGGCGAGATCATCAACGTGCGCCCCGGCCCGGTCGTGACGCTCTACGAGCTCGAGCCCGCCCCCGGCACCAAGTCGAGCCGCGTGATCTCGCTCGCCGACGACATCGCCCGCTCGATGTCGGCGGTCTCCGCCCGCGTCGCCGTCGTGCCCGGGCGCAACGCCATCGGCATCGAGCTGCCCAACGCCAAGCGCGAGACGGTGTACCTGCGCGAGCTCCTCGCTTCCCACGACTTCGAGGCGACGAAGCACAAGCTCGCCCTGTGCCTCGGCAAGACCATCGGCGGCGAGCCGGTGATCGCCGACCTCGCGCGCATGCCCCACCTGCTCGTCGCCGGCACCACCGGCTCGGGCAAGTCGGTGGCGATCAACACCATGATCCTGTCGCTGCTCTACCGGCTCACACCGGAGCAGTGCCGGCTGATCATGGTCGATCCGAAGATGCTCGAGCTGTCGATCTACGACGGCATCCCCCACCTGCTCTCCCCCGTCGTGACCGACCCGAAGAAGGCGGTCGTCGCGCTCAAGTGGGCCGTGCGCGAGATGGAGGATCGCTATCGCAAGATGTCGAAGCTCGGCGTGCGCAACATCGACGGCTTCAATGCCCGCGTCGTCGAGGCCGCCGAGCGCGGCGAGGTGATCACGCGCACGGTGCAGACCGGGTTCGACCGCGAGACCGGCGAGGCGATCCACGAGGAGGAGGAGATGGATCTCCAGCCCCTCCCCTACATCGTCGTCATCGTCGACGAGATGGCCGACCTGATGATGGTCGCCGGCAAGGAGATCGAGGGCGCGATCCAGCGCCTGGCCCAGATGGCGCGCGCGGCCGGCATCCACCTCATCATGGCGACGCAGCGCCCGTCCGTCGACGTGATCACCGGCACGATCAAGGCGAACTTCCCCACCCGCATCTCCTTCCAGGTCACCTCGAAGATCGATTCGCGCACGATCCTGGGCGAGATGGGCGCCGAGCAGCTGCTCGGCCAGGGCGACATGCTGCACATGGCCGGCGGCGGGCGAATCACCCGCGTGCACGGGCCGTTCTGCTCGGACGACGAGGTCGAGCACGTCGTCTCCCACCTCAAGCGCCAGGGCCGGCCGTCCTATCTCGACGCGGTGACGCTCGACGAGGAGGAGGCGGCGGCGGCCGGCGGCGGGGACGACGGCGCGGTGTTCGACAAGGGCGCCTTCGGCGATCCCGGCGGGGACGTCTACGACCAGGCGGTGGCGGTGGTGCTGCGCGACAAGAAGGCCTCGACCTCCTATATCCAGCGCAGGCTGCAGATCGGCTACAACCGCGCCGCCTCGCTGATGGAGCGCATGGAGCGCGAGGGCATCGTCGGCCCCGCGAACCACGCCGGCAAGCGCGAGATCCTGATGGAGAGCGCCGGCCGCGGCGGCGGCGCCGACCTGGGTGGCGACGACGACGACTGAGGCGCAGCGGAGCCCCCGTTTCGCCACAGCCCGTCGCTATCGGGGACCGCGAACGCACCACGGCCCTTCTTCGTTGAGGGATCTTCGACGACGGATCGTGGCCTTGCGAGAGAGAGGCCGGGGAGACAGGCGATGACGCGCACCCGCACCACCCGAGACCGTGCCACGAGGCTGCTGGCAGCGCCGCTGCTGGCGGGCGCGATGCTGGCCGGCTCCGTCGGCGGGGCGGACGCCTTCTTCTGGCGCCGCGACCCGGCGCCCGCCCCGGCCCCCGCGCCGGCGGCGATCGCCCCGACGGTGCCCGTCCCCGTGCTGCCGCCGCCGCGGCCGGGCTCGACCGTCGGCGCGACAGCCGCCGCACCCGCGCCGCGGGCCGGCGCGCCGCTCGCCATCGTGCCGCAGGCGGTGGCACCCGCCGCGCCTCCGGCGACGACGATCGCGCGCCTCGGCGCCGCACCGCTTCCGCCGCGCCCGCCCGCCGATCTCCCGCGCGGCCCCGCGCCGGCCGCGGAGGTGCGCACCGCGGCGATCGCGGCCGCGCCGGCCGCCCCGGTCGTGACCGCGTCCGCCGTCGCGGCGCCGGTCTCGGCGCCCGCTGCCGCTCCCACGATCGCCGCGCCGCCTCCGGCGGTCGCCGCGCCGGAGCCGACCCGCGTCGCCGCGGTGGCGCCGGCGACGGACGCCGAGGTCGTCGCCGCCGCCAACGCCTACTTCAACGGGATCGACGCGATCACCGGCCGCTTCACCCAGGTGGGCAGCGACGGACGCTCCTTCTCGGGCGTGCTCTATGTCGACCGCCCGGGCAAGCTGCGCTTCCAGTACGACGCGCCGGCGACGATCGACGTCGTCGCCGACGGCCGCTCGGTGGTGGTGCGCGATCGGCAGCTCGGCACGCAGGACATGTACCCGATCTCGCAGACGCCGCTGAAGTTCCTGCTCGGCGACCGCATCCGGCTCGGGCACGACGTCGAGGTGGTCGGCGTCGAGCGCGCCGGGGACGAGGTCGACGTGCTGCTGCGCGATCGCTCCACCTTCGCCGGCAGCTCCGACATCCGCCTCACCTTCGACGCGGGCCTCGAGCGGCTGAAGGAGTGGCGCATCGTCGACGCGCAGGGCTTCGAGACGCGGGTCTCGCTCTCGGGCATCGAGCGCCACGCCGGGCTCGACCAGGGACTGTTCCGGATCAACTACGAGCGCCTGCACCGCGACGACACGTATTGAGGCCCCCGGCGCTCTCCCCGGCGAGGACCTCGTCGGCGAGGGTGCCGCTGGCCTTGCGGCCCGGGCGTTGCTAAGCCGTCGGGGACGCCCCGCCGCTCGCGAGCCCGCACGATGCCCCCGCCCCAGACGCCGTCCTCGCCGCTAGGCGCGCTGATCGCGCTGGCCGCGGCGAGCTTCTATGGCTTGAGCATCGTCATCGCCCGGCTCGCGGCGGACGCCGGCATCAGCGGCGTGTCGCTGGTGTTCTGGCGCACCCTCGTTGTCGTCGTGGGCGTCGTCGCCTTCGCGCTGCTGACGCGGCGCTCGGTCGTCGTGCCGCGGGCGCGCTGGCCGCTGATGACGACGCTGGTCGTCTCGAGCGTCACCATCGCCGTGTGCTACATCTCGGCGATCGCCTTCGTCCCCGTCACCGTCGCGGCGGTGATCTTCTACACCTTCCCGGTCCTCATCGTGCTCGCGAGCCCCATCGTCGAGGGACGCCGGCTCGGCGCGCCGCTCGTCGTCGTCGCGATCGTCTCCTTCGTCGGCGTCGCCTGCGTCGTGGGGCCCGCGTTCTCCGCCATCGACTGGCGCGGTGTGGCGCTCGCGGGGGTCGCGAGCGTGGGCGCGGCGACGCAGTTCTTCGCCGGCGTGCGGGCGCGCGACATCTCGCTCACCACGAAGGTGTTCTGGATGAACACGCTGACCCTGCCCGCGAGCCTCGTCATCGCGCTCTCCTTCGGCGTGATGAACCCGCCCGGCGAGCTCCTGCTCGCGCCGGTCGTCGTGGCGCTCGGCGTCGTGGCGTTCGTGCTCGCCTTCACCCTCCAGTTCGTCGCGCTCGGCCGCGCCGGCGCGGTGGCGAGCGGGCTGTCCTTCTGCATCGAGCCCGTGGTCGCCGCCTTCGGCGCGGCGCTGCTCGTCGGCGAGCGGCTCTCGGGCGTGCAGATCCTCGGCGTCGCCCTCGTCGTCGCCGCGATCGCCGGCAATGTTCTCATGGAGAGCCGACGTGCGGCGGCTCAGCGCGCGAAGGCGAGCGCGAGCAGGCCACCGACGAGCGCGTAGGCGAGGCAGGCGCCGACGGTGAGCCGCATCGCCGGCCCCTCGCGCCCGGCGAGGCCCACCGTCGCGCCACCGGCGATGATGTTGTGCGGGCACACGATGTTCCCGACCGCCGCACCGAAGCTCTGCGCCGCCAGCAGCGGCACGGCGTCGAGCGCGAGGGCGCGGGCCGTCGCCGCCTGGAACTCGCTGAGAAGGATGTTCGACGCCGTCGCCGAGCCGGTGACGAAGGTGCCGAGCACGCCGACCGCCGGCGCCGCCAGCGGCCAGAGCGGGCCGATCGCCGCCGCGGCCTCGGCGAGCGCGCCGATCATTCCGGCATGAACCATGATCCGGGCGATCGCCAGCATGGCGAGGAGCGCCAGCACCACCGGGGCCAGGCGACGCGCGGCGGCCCCGGTCGCCACGGCGAGGTCGCGCCCGCCCCCGCCCTGGACGAGGACCCCGGCCAGGAAGCCGATCATCAGGAGCGTGCCGGGATGGTAGAGCGGCTCGAAGCGCCCGGAGAAGCCGCCCTCGAGCGTCCAGGCCAGCGCGACGCCGCGCAGCGCCTCCTGGAGCGGCGGAACGAGGCGGGTCGCGAGGATCAGCGCGAGCAGCACGGCGTAGGGCAGCGCGGCCCGCGCGATGGCGCGCAGGTCGAGCGGGTCCGCCGCGACCCGTGTGCGGGGCGCGATCCGGCGCGCGAGCGGCACGAACAGGACGAGGCCCACGAGCGCGCCGCCGAGCGTGGGCACTTCCGGCCCGACGAGCAATGCCAGCGCCAGCGACGGGACGAAGAAGCAGGCGGCGGCGAGGAGCGCGAGCGCCCAGTCGATTCGCCGCAGAGGCCCCTCCGCCGCCAGCCGCAGCACGAAGACGACGAGCACGATGCCGGCGATCGCGTGCATCAGCGCGGTGCGCGCCGCGATCGCGCCGGCGTCCACCCCGGTGATCTCCGCCTGGGCGATGACCGGCGTGCCCACGGCACCGAAGCTCACCCCCGCCGCGTGCCCGATCAGCGCGAGCGCGACCGCCTTGAGCGGCGGGAAGCCGAGGGACACGAGGAGCGGTGCCGCCAGCGCCACCGGCGTGCCGAAGCCCGCCGCCCCTTCCATGAACAGCGCGAAGAAGAAGGCGACCAGCAGCGCGAGCGTGCGCGGGTCGTCCGACACCCGCGCGAGGGCGCTGCGGATGGCGACGAAGGCGCCGGCGCGCTCCTGCGCCTCGTAGAGGCACAAGGCGGGAAAGACGATCCACAGGATCGTCGCCGCCGTGAACGCGGCTTCCAGCACCGAGAAGCCGACCGCACGCGTGGGCCCGAGCGCCGGCAGCACGCTGTCGCCGAAGCCGAAGACGACGAGCGCGACGAGGAGCGCGAGCACGAGGCCCACCGCTCCCGCCCGCACCGCCGACCAGTGCAGGCCCAGCATCAGGGCGAGGATGGCCGCGAGCGGCAGCCCGGCCGCGAGCGCCTGCATGATCCCTCCCTCAGCGCGCCGCGTCGGCGTTGTCGAGCGGCGACGCCGCGGGTGAGGCGACCGGCTCGCCGACCGGGGCGGCCGGCTGCGTGATCGGCGGCCCGTCGCGCCGCCCCGGCGTCATCACGATGCGCCCCGGGGTCATCGCGCCGCCCGAGACGATGAAGGACATGGCGTCGTTCGCCGACCAGTCGAGGAAGACGAGGCGCTTCGTGGGCACGAGCTCGACGTAGCCGGAGGTCGGGTTGGGCGTGGTCGGCACGTAGACCGCGGCGATCTCCTCGCCGGTGTCGTCGGCGATGAAGGTCGCGGTGACGAAGCCGAGCGCGCGCATGTCCCTGGAGGGGAACTCGATCAGCACGACGCGCTGGCCCGAGGCGTTGCCCGTCTGGAGCGAGTTGAGGAGCGTGCGGGTGGCGGAGTAGATGGTCTTCACCAGCGGGACGTAGTCGATGACGCGGTCGACCATGCGCAGGATCCGCCGCCCGATCACGGCGTTCGCCGCCGCGCCGATGACGTAGAGACCGGCGAGCACCACGAGCAGCGCGAGCGCGGACTGGAACCAGCCCTGCGCCAGCAGGTCCGCCAGCACGGCGTAGTCCGAGCGGACATTGCGGGCGAAGGTGAGGACGAAGGGACGGCCCGTCGCCACCAGGATGTCGATGATGAAGGTGACGGCGACGAAGGTCACCCACAGCGGGATGACCACGAAGAGCCCGGAGATGAGGTTGCGCCTGAGGCGGAGGTGGGACTGCGAGCTCATCGATCGACGTCGTGGCGGGGGCGGGTCGGATGCCCCGAAGGAGGCGGCGACAGGCTACACGGGCCGACGCGGCCGCGCGACCCCGCCGAACGCGTGACGGTCCGGCGCCGCGCGCGATCGGCACCGGTGCCGAAACGCACGAAGGCCGGGACGAGCCCGGCCTTCGGATGTCCAGACCTGCGAGCGGCGCTCACTGCGCGGCAGCGGCGTCCGTCTCCGCACCGGCCTCGGCGGCGGCCGCCTCCGGCAGCGGGGGCGGGTTCTCGGTGATCGAGGCGAGATAGGCGATGATGTCGGCGCGCTCCTGGCCCGAGCGGATGCCGGCGAAGGCCATCGAGGTGCCGGGGAGGTACTCGCGCGGGTTGGCGAGGAAGCCGTAGAGCTCCTCGTATCCCCAGACCTCGCCGGCGGCGCCGCGCTCGGCGAGCGCACCCGAGTAGCCGAAATTGTCCAGGTGCGCCTTCGGGCCGCCGACGACGTCGTAGAGGTTCGGGCCGACGCCGTTGGCGCCGCCCTGATCGAAGCTGTGGCAGGAGGCGCACTTGCGCACGGCGGCCTCGCCGCGGGACGCGTCCGCGCTCGCGAGCAGGACCGGCAGCGGCTCCTCGGCGGGCGCCGCCTCGGCGACCTCGGTCTCGACCCCCTCCGGCGTCGGCAGCGCGTAGCCCGCGACGCCGGCAGGCTCCGGCGTGAAGAGCATGTCCGAGAGGACGCTCATCCCGACCACGAACAAGAGCACGCCCAGCACGGCGCCGAAGATCTTGTTGAGCTCGAACGAGTTCATGCGAAACTCCAAGCCGCCGGGCCGGCGGACGCTGTACGGTGTCACGGACGCGGAGAGCGCAGCGGCCAGCGCGCTCACGGCGGCGGTTGCTTAGCCTCATTCCAAGGCGACGACAACGAAAAACGGCGGGTCGCGTCGTCGCATGGGCGTTCGCATCGGGGCCGGCCTGCGGTGACAAGCCGCGTGCGGGTTGCTAAAGCCTCTGCGCCCGCAGACAGGCTGCGCCGCAGATCCCAGCCGAAGATCCCAGCCGAACATCCCATGTCGGACCCCCTCGTCCTGATCCCCGCCCGCATGGCCGCCACGCGCCTCCCGGGCAAGCCGCTCGCGCCGATCGCCGGCGCGCCGATGATCGTGCACGTCTGGCGCCGGGCGTGCGAGGCCGGCATCGGACCGGTCGCGGTCGCGACCGATTCGCCCGAGATCGCCGCCGCCGTCGAGGCCGCCGGCGGCGTCGCCGTGATGACCCGCGCGGACCACCAGTCCGGCTCCGACCGCATCCGCGAGGCCGCGCAGACGCTCGACCCGCAGGGTCGCCACGACGTCGTCGTGAACGTGCAGGGCGATTTCCCGACGATCGACCCGCGCGCCATCGCCGCCTCGATCCTGCCGCTCGCCGATCCGGCGGTCGCCATCGGCACGCTCGCGGGCGTCATCACGCGGGAGGACGAGCGCGACGACCCCAACGTGGTGAAGATCATCGGCAGCACGATCGCGCCCGGGCGCATGCGTGCGCTGGCCTTCACCCGGGCCACCGCGCCCTGGGGCGAGGGGCCGCTCTATCATCATGTCGGGCTTTACGCCTATCGCCGCCGCGCGCTGGAGCGCTTCGTGGCGCTGCCGCCTTCGCCGCTGGAGCTGCGCGAGCGGCTCGAGCAGATGCGTGCGCTCGAGGACGGCATGCGCATCGACGTGACCATCATCGACGACGTGCCCTTCGGCGTGGACACGCCGGAGACCCTGGCGCGCGCGCGCGCCGCGCTGGGCGGCTGAGCCAAAGCGAGAGACGAGCAGTCCATGAGCAAGACCATCTCCTACCAGGGCGAGCCCGGCGCCAACTCCCACATCGCCTGCCGCGAGGTCTATCCCGGCTGGACGGCGAAGCCCTGCCCCACCTTCGAGGACGCCTTCGCGGCGGTGACGGAGGGCGAGGCGCAGCTCGGCATGATCCCGATCGAGAACTCGGTCGCCGGACGCGTGGCGGACATCCACCACCTCCTCCCCGAATCGGGGCTGCACATCGTCGGCGAGTTCTTCCTGCCAATCCATCACCAGCTGATGGCGCCCAAGGGCGCGACGCTGGCCACGATCAAGTCGGTGCAGAGCCATATCCAGGCGCTGGGCCAGTGCCGGCGGACGCTGCGCAAGCTCGGGCTCCACGCCATCGTCGGCGCGGACACCGCGGGCTCCGCCCGCCAGATCGCGGAGGCGAACGATCCGACCCGCGCGGCGATCGCCTCGCGGCTCGCCGCCGAGGTCTACGGGCTCGAGGTGCTGGCGGAGGACGTCGAGGACGAGGCGCACAACACGACGCGCTTCATCATCCTCTCGCCCGAGCCCGCGCGCATCGGGCCGGGCGGCGACTGCGTCACGAGCTTCGTCTTCCGCGTGCGCAACATCCCCTCCGCCCTCTACAAGGCGCTGGGCGGCTTCGCCACGAACGGCATCAACATGACGAAGCTCGAGAGCTACATGATCGAGGGCCAGTTCACCGCGACGCAGTTCTACGCCGAGGTCGACGGCCACCCCGAGGAGCCGGGCCTGAAGCGCGCGCTCGAGGAGCTGGCCTTCTTCTCGCGCCAGCTCTCGGTGCTCGGCACCTATCCGGCTCACCCGTTCCGGGCGAACCTGCGGGATCGCGAGCCCGCCGAGTGACGGGCGGCGGGCCCCTCAGCCCGCCTGCGTCCGCACCCAGTCGAGCGTCCGGTCGAGCGCCCGGCCGAGCTTGTCGAACAGCTCGTCGATCTCCGCCTCGGTGATGATCAGCGGCGGGCAGATCGCGAGCCGGTCGCCCATCAGGTTGCGCAGGATCAGCCCCTCCTCCTGGCAGAAGCCGACCGCCTTCGCCGCGACCATGAGCTTGGGGTCGTACTGCCGCTTCGTCGCCTTGTCTGCGACGAGCTCGATGCCGGCGATGAGCCCGATGCCGCGCGCCTCGCCCACCAGGGGATGCGCCTCGAGCTGCGCCAGCCGGCGCAGGAAGTGCGGCTCCTTGGCCGCGACGCCCTCGACGATCCGGTCGCGCGCGTAGATCTCGAGCGTCTTCAAGGCGACGGCGCAGGTGGTGGGGTGGCCGGAATAGGTGAAGCCGTGGCCGAAGGTGCCGACCTCGCGGGAGCCCGCGAGCATCGCCTGGTACATCGGCTCGTCGATCATCACCGCGCCGAGCGGCATGTAGGCCGAGGTGATGGCCTTGGCGACCGAGATCGTGTGCGGGCTCATGCCGAGGCGCTCGCTCCCGAACATCGTCCCGAGCCGCCCGAAGCCGCAGATCACCTCGTCGGCGATGAGCCGCACGTCGTACTTCGCGAGCACCGCCCCGATCGCCTCGAAATAGCCCTTCGGCGGCACCAGCGCCCCGCCGGCGCCCATCACCGGCTCGGCGATGAAGGCGGCGACCGTGTCCGGGTCCTCGCGCAGGATCGTCTCCTCGAGCTCGGCGGCGAGCCGCGCCGAGAACGCCTCCTCGGTCTCGCCCTCCTCCGCGAAGCGGTAGTGGTGCGGGCAGGAGGTGTGGAGGATGTTCTGGATCGGCAGGTCGAACAGCGCGTGGTTCGCCGGCAGGCCGGTGAGCGAGGCGGAGGCGACGGTGACACCGTGATAGCCCTTCACCCGGGCGATGATCTTCTTCTTCCGCGGCCGGCCGAGCGCGTTGTTCATGTACCAGGCGAGCTTCACCTGCGTGTCGTTCGCCTCCGATCCCGAGGAGCAGAACATCACCTTGGAGATCGGCACGGGCGCGATCTCCTTGAGCGCCTCGGCGAGCGCGATCGCAGGGTCGTGGCTGCGCCCCGAGAAGATGTGCTGGAAGGGCAGCCTCTCCATCTGCTCGCGGGCGGCCTCGACGAGCTCGCGGTTGGAATAGCCGAGCGAGGTGCACCACAGCCCGGCCATGCCCTCGAGATAGGGCTTGCCCGCCCCGTCGAAGACGTGGACGCCCTCGCCGCGCTCGATCACGAGCGGGCCCGTCTCGCGGAACTTGTCGAGATGGGTGTAAGGGTGGATCAGGGTTTCGACGTCGCGGGCGGCGAGATTGGTGAGCACGGGATGACTCCGTCCGAATGCAGAAGCCGAGCCTAGGCGCCCGCGGCGCCGGGGGAAAGCCCCCAGGAATCCGCAGGACGCATGGGCAACCGGCCGGCGGCGCGGACGGGCGCTGCGCGACTCGCGCCGCCGCGGTCCCGCCCGCGAGACGGGTCTGCAAGGATGCGCTTGCAGGCCGCGCCGCATCCCGCGGAGGGCACCGGATGTTCCCCCGCTGTGGGACGCGCTACGGTGCACCCGCCCGGGAGAGCGGCGAGGAGGGGCGCATTGGACGCATCGGGAGCGCAGGACGGCCGCTTCGTCGGGGGATCGACCCTGCGCCACGTGGTCGTGATGACCGTGACGGGAGCGATCGGGCTCGTCGCGATCTTCCTCGTGGACCTCGTCTCCCTCCTCTACATCTCCTGGCTGGGCGTGAAGGCGGTCACCGCGGGCGTCGGGCTCGCGACGATCCTCCTGTTCTTCGTCACCTCGATCAATGTCGGGCTGATGATCGCCACTGCAGCGCTGGTCTCGCGCGCGCTCGGCGCCCGCGACCGGGAGGGGGCGCGCCGGCTCGCGACCTCGACGCTGACCTGGTCGGTCCTCGGGGCCACGCTCGCCACCGCCGCGATCTGGCCGCTCGCGCCGGTGATCATGACCTGGCTCGGAGCCACCGGCGAGGCGCACGCGGTCGCGACGCGCTTCGTCCAGATGGTGCTGCCGGCGAACATCGTGATGGCCTTCGGCATGGGCGCATCCGGCGTGCTGCGGGCGGTCGGCGACGCGCGCCGGGCCATGTACGTCACGCTGTCGGGAGCGCTCGTCACGGCGCTGCTCGATCCTGTGCTGATCTTCGGGCTCGGGCTCGGCTGGCAGGGGGCGGCGATCGGCATGATCGTCTCGCGCTTCGTCTTCGCGCTCGTCGGGCTCCACGGCGTCCTGCGCGTGCACGGGCTCCTCGCGCGGCCGACCCGGCCGGACCTGCGGCGTCACGCCGGGCCGATGGCGCACATCGCGGGTCCCGCCGTGCTCACTGCGATCGCGAGCCCCGTGGCCGCCGGCTTCGCCGCCTCCGTCATCGCCCGCTTCGGCGACGAGGCCATCGCCGGCAACGCCATCGTGGAGCGGCTCGTGCCGTTCGCCTTCGGCGGGCTGTTCGCGCTCTCGGGCGCCATCGGCCCGATCCTCGGGCAGAACTGGGGGGCGCTGCGCTACGACCGCATGCGCGCGATCCTGCGCGACTCGATGCTGGTGGCGGGCGTCTACGTGCTCGTCACCTGGGCGCTGCTCGTATTGCTGCGCCACGAGATCGTGGCCCTGTTCGGCATCGGCGGCGCGGCGGCCGAGCTGGTCGTGTTCTTCTGCCTGATCTCCGGCCCGGTCTGGTTCTTCAACGGGCTCCTGTTCGTGGCCAACGCCTCGTTCAACAACCTCGGCTATCCGCTGTTCTCCACCGCCTTCAACTGGGGCCGCGCCACGCTCGGCACGCTGCCCTTCGCGCTCGCCGGCGCGGCGCTCGCCGGCCCCGAGGGCGTGCTCGCGGGCGTCGGCATCGGCGCCGTCGGCTTCGGCATCGCGGCGCTGGCGACAGCGTTCTGGACGGTGCGGACGCTGGAGCGGCGGGACGGAGCGACGGCCGCGTCGGAGGCGAAGACGAGCGTTCCGCCGCTCCTGCGCGAGGAGGCGGACGGCATCGGCGGCTAGCGCGCGGAAGAGCCGCGCGGTCGACGCTCGCGCCCGCAACCCCGACCTGCTACGCTCGGCCGAGACTGCACGTCCGCGACGATACGCGGGCTGCGCCCCACCCGTGAAGGCACGCCCATGCTGCGGTTCGACCACATCGCCGTCGTCGCGCCCGACTTGGACGAGGGGATCGCCTATATCGGCGAGAGCCTGGGCATCACGCCGGCGAACGCCCGGACCCACGTCGACATGGGCACGCACAACAGGCGGGTCCGGCTCGGTGCCGACACCTATCTCGAGGTCATCGCCGTCGACCCCGACGCCGAGCCGCCCGCGAGCCCGCGGTGGTTCGGCCTCGATCGGGCTGAGGCGGTCCGCACAGCGTGGTCACGGGGCCATCGCATCGGAGGCTGGGTCGCCCGGACCGACGACATCGACGCCGTCCTCGCGCGCCACGGGCATCTGCTCGGATCGAAGCGATGGCTCGAGGGCAGCTTCCATTTCGCCGTGCCGGCCGACGGTTCGCTCCCGCTCGGCGGCGTCCTGCCGTACGCCATCGATCTCGCAGGCGAGCCACCGACGGCGGCGCGGCTCGAGGACCAGGGCGTTCGGCTGGAGGCCTTCGTCCTCGAGCATCCGAACCCCGAGGCGGTCGTCGCGCTCTACGATGCGCTCGGCGTCGACCAAACGCCGACGGTGGTCGCCGGCCCCGCGATCCGGTTCTCCGCCGAGATCGAGACACCCGACGGACGCACGGTGCTGCTGCGCTGAGAGACGGGACTCCGGTACGCTAGGTGAGAGCCGTACTCCCACGCGGTCGGTGTGCCTGTGGTCACCCGAACAGCTCGTGCGCCAACCGCCGCGCCTCCGCCCGTTCGGCGCGGGAGAGACGCCGCTCCACGGCGTCGCGGGAGACGATGGCAGTCTCGCGCAGCTGCGCCTGCGACGCGGGCAGCGTCGCGGCGGCGACGTTCAGCCAAGCGTGGGCGCGCACGAGGTCCTGCGGCACGCCGCGTCCTTCCACATACAGCAGGCCGAGGCGCAACTGCGCCATCGGGTCACGTGCCTCGGCGCCGCGGCGGTACCACGCGGCCGCGTCGAGATCGCTCGCGGGAGTGCCGTCACCGGCGGCATGGAGGTCGGCGAGCCGGGTCGCGGCCTCTCCCGCGCCGGCCACCGCGCCCGCCGCAAAGGCCTGCTGGTAGGCGCCGCGCGCCGCCTCCCAGTCCCGCGCCTCGCCGCTTCGGCGCGCCGCAGCCTCGAGCATGCGCGCCAGCGGCAGGAACGCTTCCACGAGGCCCGCCTCGGCAGCCCGCTCGTAGAGCGTGCGGGCGCGCGCAGGGTCGCGCGACACACCGAGCCCCTCGGCGTAGAGGCGCGCGAGCCGCAGCGAAGCCGCAGCGTCACCCGCGTCCGCGAACGTCGCGAGCCCCGCCACCGCCTGGTCGTGGCGCCCCTCGTCGTAGGCTGCGAACGCCAGGAGCCGGACGTCGGCCCGCTCCGCCGCGCGTCGCTCCTCGCCGCGCTGCAGGACGAGCACGGCGGCGAGCACCATCACGAACACAACCAGGCCTGCGGCGATCCGCCGTCGACGATCCCACTTCAATCGTGCCCCCGCCCGATACGTGACTTTAGTGCGACTCGCGTAGCAGCGCTCGAAGTTGAAAGCAATATGTCGCGCATACGACCTCTGAGCGCACGCCCAACCTTGGCGCTGGGCTGTGACCTCACGACGCGTGCGCGTCCTTCTTGAACGTCACCGGGATCGTCAGGTAGTGCACGCCGTTCGCCTCCTTGGCCGGAAAGCGGCCGGCGCGGATGTTCACCTGGATCGACGGCAGGAGCAGCGTCGGCGCCGCGAGCGTGGCGTCGCGGGCGGTGCGCATGGCGACGAACTCCTCCTCGGTCACGCCCTCCCGGACGTGCTTGTTGGCGCGCCGCTGCTCGGCGACGGTCGTCTCCCAGGCGTAGTCGTCGCGGCCCGGTGCCTTGTAGTCGTGGCACATGAACAGCCGCGTCTGCGGCGGCAGCGCCAGCAGGCGCTGGATCGAGGCGTAGAGCTTCTTCGCGTCGCCGCCGGGGAAGTCGGCGCGGGCGGTGCCGAAGTCCGGCATGAACAGCGTGTCGCCGACGAAGACGGCGTCGCCGATGCGGATCGCGATGTCGGCGGGCGTGTGGCCCGGCACGTAGAGCACCTCGGCCTCGCGGTCGCCGATGCGGAACCTCTCGCCGTCGGTGAAGAGGTGGTCGAAATCCGAGCCGTCGGTCCTCAGGTCGGTGGCGTTGAACACCGGCCGGAAGATGCGCTGCACCTCCTTGATGTGCTCTCCGATGCCGATCCGCGCGCCGGTCTTGGCCTTGATGTACGGCGCGCCCGAGAGGTGGTCGGCGTGGGCGTGGGTCTCGAGCGCCCAGACGATCTCGAGCCCCGCCTCGTCTGCGGCGGCGAGGATCGCCTCGACCGAATCGGTCGTGACCGTACCGGCCTTGTGATCGTAGTCGAGCACGGGGTCGATGACGGCGGCCTTCTTCGTGGCCGGGTCGGAGACGAGATAGCTCACCGTGTTGGTGGGCTCGTCGAAGAAGGCGCGGATGACGGGCTCGGGCATGGCGGCTCTCCCTTGTGGGCTCGCGGACGAGGGCGAGGTCGCCGGGGGAGACGCGCCTCGCTTCGACGCCCTGCATATCAGATATCCCTAAATTAGCAATGCCTTGAACTTCGGACGCCGATGCCTTATCTCCGTCTGGGGCCACCGTTGATCCCGGGCGCACGCGTCGCCATCCTTCCGGGATGCGGCGCGCAGGGCGCGCGGCGCACGAGACCACACGGGAGACGAAGCACCATGACCGCAGACATCCGCCGCCTGACGCCCGAGATCTCCGTCGCTCCTCAGATCGCGATCGAGGACCTCGCCGCGCTCGAGAAGGCCGGCTTCAGGACGGTCGTCAACAACCGGCCCGACGGCGAAAGCCCGGACCAGCCCTCCAGCGCGCAGATGGAGGCGGAGGCCCGCCGGCTCGGTCTCGGCTATCGCCACGTTCCGGTCGTTTCCGGCGCGATGACGATGGACGATGTCGCCGCCTTCGACGCCGCCCTGTCCGAGGCGGAGGCGCCGGCCCTCGCCTATTGCCGGTCCGGCACGCGCTCCGCGACGCTGTGGGCCTTCACCCAGGCCGGCGTGCGCGCACCCGACGAGATCCTGTCGATCGCGCAGGGCGCGGGCTACGACCTCTCGGGCCTGCGGCCCTATCTCGACCGAGGCTGACCCGATGGACGCCGCCACGCCTTCCGCCGAGGCGCCCGCCCCGGGCGCGGGCTCCTTCCCCGGCTCTTGCCCGAACCCCGCGACGCCGCCATGTTGCGGACGTCTCATGGAGGGTGTCACCGGGGTGGCGACGACGGACGATCTCAGCGCGCTCGCGCCGAAGGCGGACAAGGTGGCCGAGCTGCTCTCGGCGCTGGCGCATTCGAAGCGGCTCATGGCCATGTGCCGCATGATGGACGAGGAGGTCTCGGTCGGCGTGCTCGCCGAATCCGTGGGGCTCGGCCAGTCGGCGCTCTCGCAGCACCTCTCGAAGCTGCGGGCGCTCGGCCTCGTCACCACGCGCCGCGACGGCCAGACGATCTACTACCGCCTCGCCTCGCCCGAGGCACGCGAGCTGATCGGCACGCTGTACCGGCTCTACTGCACCTGAACGGCGTGGGCTTTCGCGTTGACGGCGCGGCCGCGGGCGTGGATCGTGCGCGCCCGAAAGCCGGGCCCGCCCGCCGCAGGGGGCCGCTCGCCGGAGTGATCGAGATCATGCGCGACCGCACGCACACCCTCCTCGCCATCGCCGCGAGGGCGCCCGTCATCCCCGTCGTGACGATCGACGACCCGAGCATCGCGCCCGAGCTGGCGGCGACCCTCGTGGAGGCGGGACTGCCGGTCGTCGAGGTGACGCTGCGCACGCCCCGCGCCCTCGACGCCATCCGCGCCATCGCGCGCCACGCACCCGAGGCGATCGTGCTCGCCGGCACGATCGTGACGCCGAGCCAGATCGGGGAGGCGAAGGACGCCGGCGCGGCGGCGCTCGTCACCCCCGGCACGTCCGCACGGCTCGCCGACGCCCTCGCCGCGGCGCCGATCCCCGCGATGCCCGGCTGCGCCACCGTGTCGGAAGCGATGGCGCTGCACGAGCGCGGGTTCGAGCTGCTCAAGCTCTTCCCCGCGGCGGCCTCCGGCGGGACGGCGTGGCTCAAGGGCATCGCGGGGCCGTTGCCGGCGCTGCGCTTCTGCCCCACGGGCGGCATCGACGCGCAGAGCGCGCCGGCCTACCTCGCCTGCCCGAACGTCGCCTGCGTGGGCGGGACGTGGGTGACGCCCGCGAAGCTCGTGGAGGCGGGCGACCTCGCCGCCATCGGCCGGCTCGCGCGCGCGGCGGCGGCGCTGGCGCGCGGCTGAGATCGCCGTTCGCGCATCCGGAACGGCGGTGCCGGGGCCGGCGTTCGTCTCGCTGACCGCAGGACGACCCACAGCCGAAAGGACGCGCCATGGACGCCCGCCGCATGCTCTCGACGCTCACGGATGCGCTCGGCCGCGGCTCGAGGCGCGCGCTCGACGGCGCCCGGCACGGCGCGGCGGCCGTGGCGGGGCGGCGCGACGAGGAGACGGTGGCCGGCCCGCTGCTCGACGTTTCGCGGGTGGACGCCGACGAGGCGCTCTTCCTCGTCCGCACGATGATCGCGGCCGCCGCCGCCGACGGCGTCGTCGACGCCTCCGAGCGCGACCGCCTCCACGGGGCGATGCGCGAGGCGGGCCTCGACCCGGACGATCGCTCCTTCCTCGACGACGAGATCGCCTGGCCGCGCGACATCGAGGAGATCGCGGACGCGGTCCAGACGCCCGAGCGGGCCGCGCGCACCTATGCCGCCGCACGGCTCGTGATCGAGCCCGACACGATGCAGGAGCGCGAGTTCCTGCGGCTCCTGGCCGAGCGCATGGACCTCACGCCGGACGAGGTCGCCGCGATCGAGGCCCGCGCCGGCGGCCGGTGACCGGACCAGAGCCGCAGCCACGCCCGCCCGCTCAGGGCACCGCGCGCGGCGTCGCGATCGTCTCCAGGGCCTGCGCGCCGGAGATCGGCTCGGCCGGCGGCCATGCGTCCCACCGCGCCTCGTAGGCGAGCGCCTCCCCGAGCAGGCGCTTGTACTCGCGCCGGGAGACCTCGCTCGCGCCGAACTGGGCGAGGTGATCCGTCACGAACTGCGTGTCCAGCAGCATGTAGCCGCCGCGCTTCAGGCGCGCCACGAGGTGGACGAGCGCCACTTTCGAGGCGTCGCGCTCGACGTGGAACATGCTCTCGCCGAAGAAGGCGGCTCCCAGGCTGACGCCGTAGAGCCCGCCCACCAGCGTGTTCCCGTCCCAGACCTCGACCGTGTGGCAGTAGCCGAGATCGAACAGGTCGCCGTAGATGCGGCGGATGCGCGTGTTGATCCAGGTCTTCTCGCGGTCCGGTCCCGGCGCGGCGCAGCCGTCGATCACGCCCTCGAAATCGGTGTCGATGCGCACCTCGAACGTGTCGGCGCGCACCGTTCGGGCGAGCCGCTTGCCGACGTGGAAGCCGTCGAGCGGGATGATCCCGCGCTCGCGCGGCTCCACCCAATAGATCCCCGGATCCTCGGCGCTCTCCGCCATGGGGAAGATGCCCGCGGCGTAGGCGCGCAGGACGATCTCCGGCGTGATCTGGACGATGCCGCTGTGCATCCGGTTGTCCGCGCGTGCCCCCAGGTCACCGGCCCTCGTCCAGGCCCCCGGTCTTCAGGAAGTGCTCGAGCCAGTGGATATCGTAGAGCCCGTTCTGGATATCTTGGTTGCGAACCAGCGTCCTGAAAAGAGGCAGCGTGGTATCGACGCCGTCCACGACGAACTCGTCGAGCGCGCGACGAAGCCGCATCAGGCACTCGTTGCGCGTCCGGCCGTGCACGATCAGCTTGCCGACGAGGGAATCGTAGTGCGGCGGAATGCGGTAGCCCTGGTAGGCCGCCGAGTCGACCCGCACGCCGAGCCCGCCGGGAGGGTGGAAATAGGTGATCGTCCCCGGCGAGGGCCGGAAGGTGGCCGGGTGCTCGGCGTTGATGCGGCATTCCACCGCATGTCCCTCGAAGCGCACGTCCTCCTGGCGCAGCGACAGCGACGCGCCGGCCGCGATGCGGATCTGCTCGTTCACGAGGTCGATCCCGGTGATCATCTCCGTGACGGGATGCTCCACCTGGATGCGGGTGTTCATCTCGATGAAGTAGAATTCCCCGTTCTCGTACAGGAACTCCACCGTCCCGGCACCCTCGTACTGGAGGTCCTGCATCGCCTTGGCGACGATGCCGCCGATGCGTGCGCGCTCGGACGCGTCGAGCGCCGGCGAGGGCCCCTCCTCCCAGACCTTCTGGTGGCGCCGCTGCAGCGAGCAGTCGCGCTCGCCCAGATGAATGGCGTTGCCGCGCCCGTCGCCGAGCACCTGGATCTCGATGTGCCGCGGCTTCTCGAGGTACTTCTCGATGTAGACCGCGTCGTCGCCGAAGGCGGCCTTGGCCTCGGTGCGGGCGGTGACGAAGGCGTGGACGAGCTCGCCCTCGTCGCGCGCCACCTTCATGCCGCGCCCGCCGCCGCCGGCGGCGGCCTTGATCAGGACCGGATAGCCGATCTCGCCGGCGACGCGCCGCGCCGTGTCCTCGTCGTCGACGCCGCCCTCGGAGCCCGGCACGCAGGGGATGCCGAGGCGCTTGGCGGTGCGCTTGGCCTCGATCTTGTCACCCATGATGCGGATGTGCTCGGCCTTGGGGCCGATGAAGGCGATCTTGTGGTCCGCCAGCACCTCGGCGAAGCGGGCGTTCTCCGACAGGAAGCCGTAGCCCGGGTGGATCGCGTCGGCGCCGGTGATCTCGCAGGCCGAGATCAGCGCGGGGATGTTGAGGTAGCTGTCGCGGGCGGGGGGCGGGCCGATGCAGACGCTCTCGTCGGCGAGGCGCACGTGCATGGCGTCGGTGTCGGCGGTGGAATGGACCGCGACGGTCGCGATGCCGAGCTCCTTCGCGGCGCGCAGGATGCGCAGCGCGATCTCGCCCCGGTTCGCGATGAGGATCTTGTCGAACATGCGCTCCGCCGTCACTCGATGATCATCAGCGGCTCGCCGAACTCGACCGGCTGCCCGTCCTCGAAGAGGACCTCGGTAACGGTGCCGGAGCGCGGGGCGACGATGTCGTTGAAGGTCTTCATCGCCTCGATCAGCAGGACCCGCTGGCCCGCCTCGACCCGCGTGCCGACCTCGACGAAGGGCTTCGCCTCGGGCGAGGGGCGGCGGTAGGCGGTGCCGACCATCGGCGAGGTGACGGCACCCGGATGCTCGCGCGCCGACGGCTTGGCGGGCGGGGCGACCATGGCGGCGGCGGGTGCGGGCGCCGCGGCGGCCGCGGGCACCGGCGCGGGCGAGTGATGGGGCGCGGCGACGCTCACCACCTGCGCGGGCTGGCGCGCGACGCGGATGCGCAGGTCGCCCTTCTCGACCTCGATCTCGGTCAGGTCCGTCTCGGAGATGAGCCCGGCGAGCTCGCGCACGAGCTCGGGATCGAAGGGGCTGTTCCTGGCCATGGGTGTCGTATGCTCCTGCTACTGTCTGGCGGGCGCGCCTGCGACCCGGCGCATCGCGGAGAGGCAGGCGTCGAAGCCGAGGAGATAGCTCTCGGCCCCGAAGCCGGCGATCACGCCGAGACAGACCGGCGCGATCAGCGAGCGATGGCGGAAGCTCTCGCGGGCGTGCACGTTCGAGAGATGCACCTCGACCACGCGCGCGCCCGATCCGGCGATGGCGTCGCGCAGCGCGATGGAGGTGTGCGTGTAGGCGCCGGCGTTGAGGACGACGCCCGCACCCGCGAGCCCCGCCTCCTGCACCGCCGTGACGAGGGCGCCTTCCTCGTTCGACTGGAGGAAGACGAGCGCCACCCCCTCCGCCTCGGCTCGCGCGCGCAGGTCGGCCTCGATGTCGGCGAGCGTCGCGCGGCCGTACACGTCCGGCTCGCGCCGGCCGAGCAGGTTCAGGTTGGGGCCGTTGAGGACGTGGATCGCGATCATGCCTGGCGCCGAACGGGACGGCGGGCACGCGCGAGGGCGCGCACCCGACGCGCCCTCATAGCGGGAAGGCGCGTGCGACGAAAGGGGGAAGCGCGGTCTCGCGTCGCAGCCGGCCGCCGTCCCGCCGCCTCAGCAGCTCACCGCCCCGCAGTCCCGCGCGTTCGCCACGGCTTCCGTCAGCCGCGCCTCGCCGATCGCGCCGACGAGGACGCCGTCGCCGACGACCCACCCCGGCGTGCCGGTGATGCCGACCGCATTGGCGAGATCGAGGTTCGTGGTGATCACGTCGGCGACGCGCGGGCCGTTCAGCTCCTGCTGGATGCGAGCGAGGTCGAGGCCGAGCTCCTCGGCCACCTGCCGGGCACGCGCACCGTCCACCTGGCCGCGGGTCGAGAGCAGATCCATGTGGAAGCGCAGCGCCTGCTCGGGCGTCATCTGCGCGGCGGCGGCGACGCCGATCTGGGCCGCCTCGAGCGAGGGCGCGCCGAGGATGGGGAAGTCCTTGAGGACCACACGCAGGTTCGGGTCCTTCTCGATCATCGCCATCACGTCGGACATCGCGCGCCGGCAGGGGCCGCAATTGTAGTCGAAGAACTCGACGAGCGTGACGTCGCCCTCCGGGTTGCCGATGACGACGTCGTGCGGCGCGCGGAAGATGTCGTCGCCGCGCTCGGCCACGGCGGAGCGCTGGCGGGCCTCCTGCTCGGCGGCTTGGCGACGCTCGAGCTCGGCGAAGACGTCGAGCATGACCTCCGGGTTCTCGAGCAGGTACTCGCGCACGATCGTGCCGATGGCCTCGCGCTCGCCCTCCGAGAAGGTCGCGTCCTGCGCCGTGGCGGGCGCCGAGGCGGGTGCGAGGGCGAGCACGGAAGCGGCGACGAGCGCGACCGCGACGAGGCCGGCGAGCGCGACGCGGCGCAGCGGCGAGGCGAGGAAGGAGGTCATGCGGTGGGCGTCCTGTGTGTCTGGAAGGCGGATCAGCGGCGGTTCTCGGGAACGAACTCGTAGATGTCCTTGGCACGGCGCCAGGCGGGCGAGCCCTCCACCAGGCTGCGCATGGCGCGGAAGGCCTGCGTCTGGCCGTTCACGACGTCGCCCGCGGCCATGTAGTACTCCGCGGTGGCGAGCTCCGCGAGGCCGATCTGGCCGGTGCGGCCATAGGCCATGGCGAGGTGCCGGTAGGGCTCGGGCGCCTCCGGCTCGGCGCGGGTGGCGCGCTCGAGCTGGCGCACGGCCTCCTCCAGGCTCGCGCCGTCGCCGCGCGCGATCAGCGCCTGGCCGTAGAGGACGCGGATCGTCGGCGCACCGTCGGATTGCTGGACCGCCCGGCGCAGCGACTCCGCCGCCTCCTGCGGGCGCGCGCTCTCGAGCAGCAGCTGGCCACGCAGCTCCTGGAAATAGGCGTTGCCCGGCTCCTCGCGGATGAGGCTGTCGACGAGCTCGATCGCCTCCCGGGAGCGGCCGGTGCGATGCATGACGACGGCGCGGGCGTAGCGCGAGGGGGCGGACGTGTCGTGGGGCGGGTAGCGGCGCAGCACGCTCTCGGGGCTGTCGACGAAGCCGAACAGCTTGGCGCGGGCGAGGTCGTGGCGCCGCTGCAGCGCCGGCGGGTCGCGCCTGTCGCGATGGGGGCTGTCCGCCGCGAGCCGCTCGAGCTGCGAGATGCGCTCGGCCGGGAGCGGATGGCTCATCAGGTAGGGGTCGAGCGCGCTCGACCGGAACAGGCCCGAATCGGCGAAGCGGCGGAAGGTGGTGATCATCCCCACGGGCGACTGGCCCGTCGCCTCGAGGTAGCGCACGGCGGCGACGTCCGCCGCCTGCTCCTCCGAACGCTGGTAGGAGAGGAGGTTGCGCCGAACCATCTCCTGCGAGCCCGAGAAGATGCCCGCGGCGCCCAGCCCCGGATTGCCGACGTTGGAGCCGCCGGAGACCGCGCCCGCCATGGCGCCGGCGCCGAGCATCATGCCGACGATCGAGAGGATCTGCGCGCTGGCGACCTCCTGGCGCAGCCGCGCCAGGTGGCCGCCGGCGATATGGCCGGTCTCGTGGGCGATGACGCCGATGATCTCGTTGGGCGTCTCCGCCTGCATCAGCGCGCCGATGTTGATGAAGATCCGGCGCCCGTCCGCGACGAAGGCGTTGAAGCTGGTGTCGTTGATCAGCACGATGCGCGTCGCGTCGGCGCTGATGCCGGCCGCGCGGAAGATCGGGCGGGCGTAATCGGTGAGGAGCCGCTCGATCTCCGCGTCGCGCACGATGGCGAGGCTGCGCCCCTGGGCCTGCGCCTGCGCCATCGGACCGAGCGCGAGAACGCCGGCGAGGAGGCCGGCGAGGGCTGCACGAACGCCACGGACGAGGCCCGGGGCGGACGGGAAGGCGTTGGAGAGGCGCGGCAGAATCGTCATCGTCGTACCCGGTGGGCGTCCCCGACGACCGAAGCCCGTGTCCCCCGGCGGGCACTGCGGCCGATTACCGCGCGGGGATCACGAACGCCGATCGCGGCCGCGGCTTGCGACCTCGGGGACCGTACGGGTACAGGCTAGCGCCGAACATGGTCAAATCACGGTTTCGTCGGCCGCTGCGACGAAATCGTCTCGGTCGCCCGTCGTCGGGGCCCGGCCACGATGGGAGACACGATGCAGGACGGACCGTTCGCTTTCGCACGCGCCCGTGCTTCCGAGCGCGCCCACGCCTCCGAGCCCGGCCGCCCCCTCGCCCCCGCGATCGCCGCGCGCGCCGAGGCGGTGGCCCCCTTCCTCGCACTCGACGTGCTGGCCCGGGCCGCGGCGAAGGAGCGCGCGGGGGCGGACATCGTGCACATGGAGGTCGGCCAGCCCTCGGCCCCCGCGCCGCGGCCCGCGCGCGAGGCGGCGAAGGCGGCGATCGACGCAGGCCGCGTCGGCTACACCGAGGCGCTGGGCATCGCGCCCTTGCGCGAGCGCATCGCCCGGCACTACCGCGAGACCTACGGCGTCGCCGTCCCGGCGGAGCGAATCGTGGTGACGACGGGCTCCTCGGCGGGCTTCGTGCTCGCCTTCCTGGCGATGCTGGAGCCCGGCGACCGCGTCGCCATCACCGCGCCCGGCTACCCTGCCTATCGCAACACCCTCGTCGCGCTCGGCGCCGAGCCCGCGACGATCCCGCTCGCGCGCGCCTCGGGCTGGGTCATGACCGGCGCCGCGCTCGAGGCCGCCCATGCCGAGCGCCCGCTCGCGGCCGCCCTCGCCATGAGCCCGGCGAACCCGTCGGGCACGATGATGGACGAGGCGACCCTCGCCGAGGTCGCGCGGGTGTGCCGCGCGCGGGGGATGTGGCTCGTCTCCGACGAGATCTACCATGGGCTCACCTACGGCGCGCCGGCGCCCACCGCCCTGCGCTTCGATCCCGACGCGGTGATCGTCAACTCCTTCTCGAAGTACTATTGCATGACCGGCTGGCGGGTCGGCTGGCTCGTCGTGCCCGAGCGCCTCGCCCGGGCCGTCGAGCGGCTGGCGCAGAGCCTCTACATCTGCGCGCCCTACCTCTCCCAGGTCGCCGCGCTCGCCGCCTTCGATGCCACCGAGGAGCTCGAGGCGGTGAAGGCCGGCTACGCCCGGACCCGGGCCATGCTGCTCGACGAGCTCCCCCGCATCGGCCTCGACACGCTCCACCCGGCGGACGGCGCCTTCTACGTCTACGCCGACGTGTCGCGTTTCACCGACGACTCGCTCGCCTTCTGCGGCCGCCTCCTCGACGAGGTCGGCGTCGCGGCGACGCCGGGCGTCGACTTCGACCCGATCGAGGGCGCGCACTGGCTGCGCCTGTCCTTCGCGGGCTCGTTCGAGGAGTGCCGGGAGGGGGTGCGACGCCTGGGCGGGCTTCTCGCGCGGGGGTGAGGACGTCCCGTCGGCCGCTCGCCGCGGGAGCCTCCGCGCGCGCGGGGAGTTGACCCCGGGCGCGCGATCCCGCATGCGCTCTGGACGTCCCTCGCGCAGAGTCAGCCAAAACGATGTCCCTCGCCGAATCCGTCCGCAAGGTCTTCGTGCCGATCCACAAGGAAGGCTACCCGTTCATCGCCATCGCGGCGGGCGCGTCGATCGCGCTCGGCTTCCTGTGGGAGCCGCTGTTCTGGGTCGGCCTCCTGATCACGGCCTGGGTCTGCTACTTCTTCCGCGACCCGCCGCGCACGACGCCGGTGCGCGAGGGCCTGGTGATCTCCCCCGCGGACGGGCGCGTCAGCCTGATCACGACGGCGATCCCCCCGCACGATCTCGACCTGCCGCGCGAGCCGATGACGCGCATCTCCATCTTCATGAACGTGTTCAACTGCCACGTGAACCGGGCTCCGGTCTCGGGCCGGATCGTGCAGCAGGTCTATTCCAAGGGCCTGTTCCTCAACGCCGAGCTCGACAAGGCGAGCGAGGACAACGAGCGCAACTCCCTCGTCATCGACGCGAACGGCACCGAGATCGCGGTGGTGCAGATCGCGGGCCTGGTGGCGCGGCGCATCGTCTCCTTCGTGCGCGAGGGCGAGGAGATCGAGGCGGGGGACCGCTTCGGGCTGATCCGCTTCGGCTCCCGGCTGGACGTCTACCTGCCCCTCTCCGCCCGGCCGCTCGTCGGGTTCGGGCAGAACGCCATCGCCGGCGAGACCGTGCTCGCGGACCTGCGCTCGCAGGAGCCGCCGCGGCGCTTCCGCGCCGGCTGAACCGCGGCCGCGCCGCAGCCGTTGACCGACCCATGAGTGATTTCTTCGCCCCCTTCGCCCCCGACCCGAACGAGCCGCGCCGCCGCCGCTTCAAGCCGGTGCCGTTCCGCGTCATCGCGCCCAACCTGATCACGCTGCTCGCCCTGTGCCTGGGCCTGACGGCGATCCGGCTCGGCTACGAGGGCCGGCTCGAGCTCGCGGTCTACGCGATCCTGGTCGCCGCCGTGCTCGACGCGATCGACGGGCGGGTGGCGCGGCTGCTGAAGGGCACCTCGCGCTTCGGGGCGGAGCTCGATTCGCTCTCGGATTTCGTCAACTTCGGCGTCGCGCCGGCGCTGATCCTGTTCGCCTTCACCCTCGACGACGTGGGCGGCGTCGGCTGGGCGGCGGCGCTCGTCTTCGCCATCGCCTCGTGCCTGCGGCTCGCGCGCTTCAATGCGGCGCTGGACAACCCGCACAAGCCCGAGTGGCAGAAGAACTACTTCGTCGGCATGCCCGCGCCGGCCGGAGCGCTGGCGGCGCTCCTGCCGATCTACCTGTATTTCCTGGGCATCCCCACGAACAGCGAGGTCCTGGCGCCGTTCAACCTGGCCTACGTCGTCGCCATCGGCTTCATGATGGTCTCGACGGTGCCGACCTATTCCGGCAAGACGCTGGGCAAGCAGGTCCCGCGCGAGCGGGTGCTGCCGCTGTTCGTCGGCGCCGTGGCTCTGGTGGCGCTCGTCGTCTCCTTCCCGTTCGCCATGCTGGCGATCGCCGTGCTCGTCTATCTCGCGACCATCCCCGTTGGCATCCAGCGCTATCGCAAGCTCGCCAAGGCGCACGCGGAGGCGCACGCGGCGAGCCAGGCCGCGGCGCCGGCGCCGCTGCCGGAGGCCAGCGACGAGCCCGACGATCGGCCGGCGGGGCCCTGAGCCCGTTCACAAGCGTGCCCAGGCCGGCTAGAGCATCATCCCACCGAGTGGAAACCGGCTGGATCAGATGATGCTCCACAAAGAAGCTTGGAGCGTAACCCGACCTGACCCCATCGGGTCGGGTTACGCTCCAGAGCCCGCCCGCCCGGCCTGAGGAGGATGAAGCCCCGTGTCCCTGTTCGGATCGCGCGAGAGCGAATGGCGCCCCAAGCTCGTGCTCGCCTCCGCCTCGCCGCGGCGTCTCCAGCTGCTCCAGCAGATCGGCCTCGATCCCGACGCGCTGCTCCCGGCCGACGTCGACGAGACGCCGCTCAAGCTCGAGAAGCCCCGCGACCTCGCCAGGCGGCTGGCCGCCGAGAAGGCGCGCGGCGCGCTGCGCGTCGCCCGCGCGGACGAGGCGCTGAAGGGCGCCTACCTCGTCTCGGCGGACACGGTGGTGGCGGTGGGCCGGCGCATCCTGCCCAAGGCCGAGATCGTCGACGAGGCCGCCGGCTGCCTGCGCCTGCTCTCGGGGCGGCAGCACCGGGTCTATACCGGCGTGTGCGTGGTGACCCCCAAGGACGGCTTCCGCGAGCGCGTGGTCGAGACGCGGGTGCGCTTCAAGCGCCTGTCGCAGGACGAGATCGAGTCCTACCTCGCCTCGGGCGAATGGCGCGGCAAGGCCGGCGGCTACGCCATCCAGGGCTTGGCCGGCGCCTTCGTCACGAACCTCGTGGGGTCCTATCCCGCCGTGGTGGGGCTCCCCGTCCACGAGACCGCGGCGCTGCTCGAGGGCGAGGGCTACCCCGTGCGGCTGTCGTGGCTGAACGCGGCCTGAGACCGCGAAGGAGGCGGCCTTGCCCGCGAAGAAGAAGACCGACGACCTCGTCCCGATGGAGGGCAGCATCTGCCCGATCTGCGGCAACACCACGATCGTGCGCTACCGCCCGTTCTGCTCCAAGCGCTGCGCCGACATCGACCTCCAGCGCTGGTTCACCGGCGCCTACGCCGTGCCGGTGGTGGAGGAGGACAAGTCGGCGGACGGGGAGGACGAGGAGGGGTGAGGAACTCCCACTCCTCGGCGTCGTTGACAATCCTTGCCAATTACACCGATGATCGGCCGGTGGAGGTGTGCCATGGCGACGATGAACGTGTCTCTTCCCGAGGCGATGAAGGAGTGGGTCGAGGCGCAGGCCGAGACCGGCCGCTACGCCAATTCCAGCGACTATGTGCGCGACCTCATTCGCCGCGATCAGGAGCGACGCGAGAAGCTCGCCGCATTCCAGGCGCTCGTGACGGAAGGGCTGGAGAGCGGGTTCAGCGATCGATCGATCGACGACATGATCGCTGAAGCCTTGAAGTCGCCCTGAGTCGTGACGCCGAGCCGTGGCCTGGCGTCTCACGAAGAGGACTGGGCCGCCGATCCGGCCTGACGCTTAGCGCGAGAGAGCGGCGCGTCGCAGCTGTCGCTGGGCTCGTCCACACCCATCGTCAGCCCGCTGCCATCGCGCTTGCATCCCCCCGCCGCCCGGTCCATATGTGGCTCCGGGAGGTTGGCGAGGGACGTCTCACTCGCCAACTGGGTCAGGTCCGGAAGGAAGCAGCCCTAACGAGACCGAACGGGTTCTCGTCCAGCCTCCCACCCTTTTCTCCTCGCGCGGCCCCATCGTCTCGCGCCAGTCCCCGCCAGCGCCGCGATGACCGACGAGACGCAGACGCTTCCGCCCTCCGCCGACGAGCCCGCCTTCCCCGGGCTGGCGCCGGTGGCGACCGCCTCCGCCGCGCTCGCGCCCTATCGCGTGCTGGCCCGCAAGTACCGCCCGCGCTCCTTCGACGACCTGATCGGCCAGGACGCGATGGTGCGCACGCTCTCCAACGCCTTCGCCACCGGGCGCATCCCGCAGGCCTGGATGCTCACCGGCGTGCGCGGGGTGGGCAAGACCACGACGGCGCGCATCCTCGCGCGCGGCCTCAACTACGAGCGCGAGGACGGCACGGGCGGCCCGACCATCGACCTCGCCGCGCCCGGGCGCCATTGCGAGGCGATCGTCGAGGGCCGCCACATCGACGTGCTGGAGATCGACGCGGCCTCCAACAACGGCGTCGAGAACATCCGCCAGATCTCGGACGCGGTGCGCTACGCGCCGGTGTCGGCCCGCTACAAGGTCTACATCGTCGACGAGGTGCACATGCTCTCGAACGCGGCCTTCAACGCGTTCCTGAAGACGCTGGAGGAGCCGCCGCCGCACGCGAAGTTCGTCTTCGCGACGACCGAGATCCACAAGGTCCCCGTCACCATCCTCTCGCGCTGCCAGCGCTTCGATTTGAAGCGCGTGCCGGGCGACCTGCTGGTCGCGCATCTGGCGAAGATCTGCGGCAAGGAGGGCGTCGAGGCGGCGCCCGAGGCGCTCACCGCCATCGCCCGCGCCGCCGAGGGCTCGGTGCGCGATTCGCTCTCGCTGCTCGACCAGGCGATCGCCCACGGGGCGGGGATGGTCTCGGCGGAGACCGTTCGCGACATGCTCGGCCTCGCCGACCGCGCGCGCATCATCGACCTGTTCGAGGCGGTGATGAAGGGCGACGTCGCGAGCGCCTTCGCCGCCCTGAAGGAGCAGTACGACAGCGGTGCCGACCCCGCGATGGTGCTCCAGGAGCTCGCCGGCTTCACCCACCTGACGACGCGCATGAAGCTCGTGCCGCAGGCGGACCAGGACCCGACGCTCTCGCAGGAGGAGCGGACCCGTGCGGCGGACTACGCGCGCACGCTCTCGGTGCGGGTGCTGTCGCGGGCCTGGCAGATCCTGCTCAAGGCGATTCCCGAGGTCGCGCAGGCGCCGCGGCCGATGCCGGCGGCCGAGATGGCGCTGGTGCGCCTCGCCTACGCCGCCGACCTGCCGACGCCCGACGAGGCGCTGCGGATGCTCAAGGACGGCGCGGGCGCGATCACCGCCGGCGGCGGCGCGCCCGCCCGGTCGCGGCCCGCCGAGAGCCGCGGGGACGGTTCCGGCCCGGATGCGCGCGCCTACGCCGAGACGCCGCCGGGCGTGCCCGTGGACCTGCCCGTGGACGTGCCCGTGGACGTGCCCGTGGACGTGCCCGCCGCCGCCGCGTCGGGAGGCGGGCGCGCCGCGCTGCCGCCGGCCAAGGCGCTGCTCGCCGCCGTGCCGTCGACGCCGCGCCCCGAGGCCGCGCCGGCCGCATCCGCCGCGCCGGCGCAGACGGCACCGTCGGTGAAGCTCGCCCGCTTCGAGGACCTCGTCGCCTTCGTGGGCGAGCGCCGCGACATCGGGCTCAAGCGCGCGCTCGAATGCGACGTGCGCCTCGTCCATTACGAGGACGGGCGGCTCGAGTTCGCGCTCGCCGATTCGGGGCGGCGCGACCTCCCCAACGAGATCTCGCGCAAGCTCGCCGAGCTCACCGGCCGGCGCTGGATGGTGGCGCTCTCCCGAGAGGAGGGCGCGCCGCCGCTCGCCGAGGTGGCGGCGCAGGCCGCCCGCGAGCGCCGGCGCGACGCGCAGAACCATCCGCTCGTCCAGAGCGTGCTGGCCCGCTTCCCCGGCGCGCAGATCGTCGACGTGCGCGAGCGCGTGCTCGCGGAGGACGAGGCGGTCGCGGCGGGCGGCGGCGGCATCTCGGAGGCGGCGGAACCGATGGAGCCGCCGGCGGAGGACGAGGAGCTCTGAGGATGGTCCGAGCTGCGCGCCCCGTAGCCGACGGCCCCGCCGCGCTCTATCCTCGCCCGTCATGAGCACCCCCGCCCCGCCCCCGACCGCCTTCGCCCTGGACCGGCGCCTCGACGCCGACACGCTCCCCGTCGGCGATCTCGCCCTCTCCAGCGTCCACCTGATGGACGACGCACGCTTCCCCTGGCTGATCCTGGTGCCGCGTAGGCCGGGGCTCGTCGAGATCACCGACCTCGACGAGGCCGACGCGCAGGCGCTGATGGCGGAGATCCGCGTCGCCTCGCGGGTGCTGCTCGAGGTCGCCCGCCCCGACAAGGTCAACGTCGGGGCGCTCGGCAACATCGTTTCCCAGCTGCACGTCCACGTGCTCGCGCGGTTCGCGTCCGATCCCGCCTGGCCCGGCCCCGCCTGGGGCCACGGGGCGCGCATCCCCTACCCGCCGCATGCGGCCCCGGCGCTGCTCGAGCGCCTGCGCGCGGCTTTCGCAGCCGCCTGACCCGCCGCCGCACCGGAGAGATCCCCCATGTCCGATACCAACCCGGCGCTCGGCTTCGCGACGAACGGCCTCGTGCGCCACACGAGCGAGCACGGCGACGCGGCGCTCGCGCGGCACGCCGGCGACCCGCAGGCGCTGACCGTGCTGTTCGCCGGGGACACGCCGCTGCTGCGGCGGGAGGGCGATGCGCTCGGCGCGCTGCATCCGCAGGCGACGCTCGACGGGATCGAGACCACCGTTCGGGTCTATCTCGGCACCCTCGACGGACGCCCCGTCCTCGCGACCGCCGTGCCGGCGGACGCGCTGGACCCGCTCGCCGCGCGCCCCGGCGTCGAGCCGCACGACCTGCGCGGGCTGGCGACGCGGGGCCTGGTGCCCGAGCGCGAGATCGGCCTCCTCGCGCAGTCGCGCTCGCTCGTTTCGTGGCATCTGCGACACGGCTTCTGTGCCAATTGCGGCGCGCCGACGCGGCTGTCCGCCTCCGGCTACCGCCGCGACTGCGACGCCTGCGGCGCCCAGCACTTCCCGCGCACGGACCCCGTCGTGATCATGCTGATCACCCGGGGCGACCGCTGCCTGCTCGGCCGCCAGGCACGCTTTCCCGCCGGCAATTACTCCTGCCTCGCCGGCTTTCTCGAGCCGGGCGAGACGGTGGAGGACGCGGTGCGCCGCGAGACCTTCGAGGAGGCGGGCGTGCGGGTGGGCGCCGTGTCCTACGCGCTCTCCCAGCCTTGGCCCTTCCCCTCCTCGCTGATGCTCGGCTGCGTCGGCGAGGCGCTCGGCGATGCGCTGGCGATCGACCGCGACGAGCTCGAGGACGCGCGCTGGTTCACCCGCGACGAGGTGCGGCTGATGCTCGCGAACACGCATCCCGACGGCCTGCGCGTGCCGCCACCGGTCGCGATCGCGCACCACCTCGTGCGGCTGTTCGTCGCCTGACGCACGTCGCGGCGCCGTCGCGGGCTCACCCCGCGAGCAGCCGCAGCACCTCCTCGTGGACCCGCTTGTCGCCGGACGCCACGATCGCGCCGCCACCGGCCGGGTCTCCCCCGTCCCAGCGCGTGACGACGCCGCCGGCGCCCTCGACGATCGGGATCAGCGCCACGATGTCGTAGACCTGGAGCCCGGCCTCGATCACGAGATCGACATGGCCGGCGGCGAGCATGCAATAGGCGTAGCAGTCGAAGCCGAAGCGCACGTTGCGCGCCGCCGCCTCGACCCGCTCGAACGCCTCGCGCTCGGCGCCGGGCGCGAACAGCCGAGGGCTCGTCGAGGACAGCGTCGCCTCCGCGAGGCTGGCGCAGCGGCGCGTGCGCAGCCGTCGCTCGCCCGTCTCCAGACCTCTCCCCGAGCCACTGCCCGAACCCGGGATCGGGCCGCGATAGGTCGCCTTGCCGCCGTCGCCGAAGAAGCGCTCGCCGGTGAAGGGCTGGTGCATCAGGCCGTAGCAGGGCCGGCCGTTGCGGGTCAGCCCGATCAGCGTCCCCCAGGTCGGCAGGCCGGAAATGAAGGCGCGGGTGCCGTCGATCGGGTCGAGCACCCAGACGTACTCGGCGTCCTCCCCTTCCGCCCCGTATTCCTCGCCGACGATGCCGTGGCCGGGAAAGGCGCGCTTGATCAGGTGGCGCATGGCCGATTCGCCCGCCTTGTCCGCCTCCGTCACCGGATCGAAGCGGCCGTCGCGCCCGCCCTTGTCGGAGGCGGCCATCGCCGTGCGGAAGAAGGGCAGGATCGCCTTGCCCGAGGCCGTGGCGAGATCGTCGACGAAGCTTGCGAAATCGAACAGGGCCATGCCGCCGCACCTTGCGTGAGGAAACCGCGCCCTCAATCTCACGACGGGCCCGCCGGGACAAGCCGGAGGTGCCGCTCGGGTCGCACCCCGGCGCACCACGCAACACGGGCGAGCGGTTGTTGCCGCGCCATGCATTCAGTGCATGGCAGCACGTGTCCGTGACGGGGCCGTCCGCCGATTCCGGGGCTTGCGTTTTGTGCGGCGCAATGTATCTTTTGCAGTGCGGTAGGGCATGGCGTTGCCCTCCCGCATGCCCTCCTTGGGCGTTTCCTCCCTAGACTTAGGGCCGCTCTCCGGAGCGGCCCCTTTTTTTGTCCCGGCCCGGGCGCCTCGTCCTGAATGGTCGCGCGCGCCGCGGGCCGTGGGAAGACCGCCATTGGTCGGAGGCGGGAGGCGACCGGTCAGGCCACCTTGGCCGCCTTCGTGCCCGCCGGGATCTCGGGCAGCTCGATGTCCACCTCGAGCAGGGACATCGACTCGCCGCGGTCCATCTTGACCCGCACCTTGTCGCGCTCGACCGGCACGTGCTTGGCGATCACGGCCAGGATTTCCTCGCGCAGCACGGCGACGAGATCGGAATTGCCGATCACGGACCGCTCGTGGGCGAGCAGGACCTGGAGCCGCTCGCGCGCCACCGGCGCGGACGAGCGACGCGTGAACAGGTTGAGCAGGTTCATGCGGCCCTCCTTCCGAAGAGCTTGCCGAGAAAGCCCTTCTTCTCGCTGGGTACCACCACCGGCAGGATCGCCCCCTCGAGCCGCCGCGCCGCGTCGAAATAGGCGCGGGCGGGCGTCGAGCCCGGCTCGCAGAGAGTCACGGGGCTGCCGAGGTTCGACGCGCGCAGGACGTCCTGGCTCTCGGGGATGATGCCAAGCAAGGGGATCGAGAGGATCTCGAGGACGTCGTCGACCTTGAGCATGTCGCCGCGCTCCGCCCGGATCGGGTCGTAGCGCGTGAGCAGCAGGTGCTTCTCCATCCGCTCGCCGGCCTCGGCCTTCAGCGTCTTCGAGTCGAGGAGCCCGATGATGCGGTCCGAATCGCGCACCGAGGACACTTCCGGATTCGTCACCACGATCGCCGCATCGGCGTGGCGCATGGCGAGCGTCGCCCCGCGCTCGATGCCGGCGGGGCTGTCGCAGATCACCCAGTCGAACTTCTCGCGCAGCTCGTCCATCACGCGCGCGACCCCCTCGGCGGTGAGGTTGTCCTTGTCGCGCGTCTGCGAGGCCGGGAGCAGGTGGAGCGTGTCGCACCGCTTGTCCCGTATCAGCGCCTGGGCGAGCTTCGCGTCGCCCTGCACCACGTTGATCAGATCGTAGACCACGCGCCGTTCGGCGCCCATCACTAGGTCGAGATTGCGCAAGCCGACGTCGAAGTCGACGACGACGACGCTCTTGCCCTGCGAAGCCAGAGCGGCCCCGAGCGCTGCGGTCGAGGTCGTCTTGCCGACGCCTCCCTTACCCGATGTCACGACGAGAACCTTGGCCATCGCCACCACCTCCGTTGTCACCCCCGCGTCGTCGGCGTCTTTCGTCAGCCGATCGCCGCAATCTTCATGGCGTCGCCCTCGAGCCAGACCTGTGCCGGCTGGCCGCGCTGCGATGCCCCGATGTCCTCGGCCGTCTTGTAGAGGCCGTCGATCGCCACGAGCTCGGCTTCGAGCCTGCGGCAGAAGATGCGCGCGCGCGGGTCGCCGGTCGCGCCCGCGAGCGCCCGGCCGCGCAGCGCGCCGTAGATGTGGATCGACCCGCCGGCGACCACCTCCGCCCCGGAGGCGACGGAGCCGAGCACGGTGACGTCGCCTTCGGTGAAGACGATCGACTGGCCCGAGCGGACCGGCTGGTCGATGATCAGGGAGGGCACGGCCTGCGGCGCCTGCGCGTCGGGGACGGTGGCGCCCGAGACCGCCGCGACCGCGTCGGCGGCGGCCTTCGCCGCGGCCTCGGCGGCGGCGACGGCGGGCGCCGCGCCGCTGGCGGCGGACGTCGCGCTCTCGGCGGCCGCCTGCGCGGCGGCCCGCGCCGTGGCGGCGCGCTCCGCCTCGGCCGCGGGATCGATGTCGTTCGCCGGGCGGCCGCCCCGCATCTCCGGCGGCAGGCCGGGGCCGAGCTGCGAGGGCTTGGCGTTCTCCACGCCCATGATGCGCACGCCTCGCTCGCCGAGCTTCTCGACGAGCTCCGCGAGCCCGTCGCGGTTCACCGCGAGATCCTTCAGGTCGAGCACGATCGGTCGCCCGAGGAAGAAGCCCGCCGACTTCTCCGCCAGCGCATCGAGCCGCGCCAGCCAGTCGTCGAACGGCAGCTCGGGCGCGAGCACCAGCGCGACGAAGGATCGGCCGCGGAAGCGGATGGGGGCCGGGGCCGACGAGGGAGCGGTTGCGGGCCCGGCGGTCTCGGGCTCGCCGGTCTCGGGCTCGGGGGCGCGCTTGGCTGAGAGTGCGTTCATGGCTCGGGCGGGCTGGAGGAATCCTGACGCGCTCGATTTGGGCGGGATAGGGTTAACGGTGGGTTAATCCCGCGGCGGAGCGGGCAAGTTTTGCCGGGGGAGCGTCGCGACATGCGACCCTCGTCGGGCGCGCGGAGCCCGATGTCACGCAGGGTTGCTTCCCGGTCGGGTAGCCCGCAGAGGCCGCCGCACGCATCGCCTGCGCGTTCCGGATGCGGCCACGTGACGACCGGATCGCACGCGCGGAGGACGCGCGCGATCGCACGGCGCCACGCCGGCGGGGCGGCGGGGCGCGAGGGCGGCCGACCTTATCGGCCCCGCAGCGTCGCGAACATCCCGTCGTACGCCCCCAGCGCCAGCACCCCGCCCTCGCGGATCTCTCCCCCGAAGCCCGGCCCGTCGACGACCTCCCAGGCGTCCCGCTCGTCCTCCGGCAGGCGCCAGGTGAAGGGGCGGTCGGAGAGGTTGAAGGCGCACAGCAGGCGCGCGCCGTTCGCCGCGCGCTCGTAGACGACGAGGGGTTCCGGCGCCTCCTCGAGCAGGCGCTGGGTGCCGCCGCGCAGGGCGGGCTGGCCGCGGCGCCAGGCGAGGATGCGGCGGTAGGCGTTCAGCACGCTGCCGGGGTCCGCCTCCTGCCGGTCGACCGCGAGGGCGCGGTGGTCCTCGCAGAGCGGCAGCCAGGGCTTCTCCTCGCTGAAGCCGCCGTAGCGCGCGTCCGCCTCCCAGGGCATCGGCGTGCGGCAGCCGTCGCGGCCCTTGAAGTCGGGGTAGAGGTGCAGGCCCCAGGGGTCGCGCAGGTCGTCGTAGCCGATCTCGGCCTCGGTGAGGCCGAGCTCCTCGCCCTGGAAGACCAGCGCGCCGCCCTTCTGGGTCGCCATGATCGCGCACATCGCCGCGGCGAAGGCGCGCCCGAAGCCCTGCCTGGCGGGACGCAGGCCCCAGTTGCTCATCAGCCGCGTGGAATCCTGGTTGCCGGCGACCGTCATGATGGTCGCGTCGGGCCGCGTGGCGGTCTCGCGGATCTGCCGGCGCAGGACGCCGACGTCGAGGTCGGAGTTGATCAGGTCGAAATGATAGGCGGCGTGCAGGCGCCCGGGCGCCGTCGCATCCGCGCAGAAGGGGATCGAATCGACGTCGGACGCCTCGCCGAGCAGGAAGCGGTCCTCGCCGTAGCGGTCGGCGAGCTCCCGCATGCGCTCGAACAGCCGCATCGAGGCCGGAAGCCCGCGGTCGAACAGGTGCTCCTGCTGGCGAAAGGGGTTGTTGGGCCCGCCGCCGACGAGGATCGAGGGGCCGGTGGAGGCGATCGGCGGGTTGTCGCGCAAATCCGGGTCGCTGAGCAGGCACTGCACGGCGTCGAGGCGGATGCCGTCGATCCCCCGGTCGAGCCAGAACGCCATCTCCCCGAGGATCGCCTCGACGACCTCGGGATTGTGCAGGTCGAGGTTCGGCTGGCAGTCGAGGAAGGCGTGGTAGCGGTACTGGCTGCGCCGCGGCTCCCAGTCCCAGGCGCTGCCGCCGAAGGAGGAGAGCCAGTTCGTCGGCGGCGCCCCGTCCCGCCGCGCGTCCGCCCAGACGTACCAGTCCGCCTTGGGGTTGTCGCGCGAGGATCGGCTCTCGCGGAACCAGGGATGCTCCTCGGAGGTGTGGCAGGGCGTGAAGTCGACGATCGTGCGCAGGCCCCTCTCGCGGGCGGCGAGCACGAGCCGGTCGAGATCGGCGATCTCGCCGAAGGTCGGGTCGACGGAGCGGAAGTCGCTGATGTCGTAGCCGAAATCCTTCATCGGCGACTTGTAGAACGGCGACAGCCACACGGCGTCGACCCCGAGCGCCGCGATGTAGTCGAGCTTCTCGGTCACCCCGTTCAGGTCGCCGATCCCGTCGCCGTTCGTGTCGCGGAAGCTGCGCAGGTAGAGCTGGTAGACGACGGCGCTCGCCCACCAGGGGGGCGAGGCGACGGCGTCGTGTCCGCGGGATCTCGTCTTCGTCCTGGTCTCGCTCATCGTTCTCTTTCGTCCGGCCGCGGGGTGCGGCAGGCAAACGACGCGAGAAGCGCTCCGGTTTCGCGCGGGATACGGCAGCGCACGCCCCTGCGCCCGGGCGAGCCGCGTCGGCGCACGACCGGCGGCGGCGACGTGGGCGAGCGGGATCGCGACCGGGAGCCCGTGCCCGACCCTACGGCGTGACCGCCGCGACCAGGGCGACGCGATGCCCTTGCGAGAGTTCGTGGAGCGCGATGCGCTCGGGACCACGTCCGACGGGGAAGATCGGGCTTGCTTCCTCGACACCGGCAATATCCGGCATCGGGGGGCGCGGCCGGGTGGGATCGGGGACGGGCACGGCGGCGAGGAGGCGCTGCGTATACGGATGCCGCGGGTTGCGCAGGACCGCGTCGCGTGCGCCCTCCTCCACGACCTGGCCCAGCCGCATCACCATCACCCGGTCCGCCATCTGCTCGACAACGGCCATGTCGTGACTGATGAAAAGGTAGGATAGGCCGTCTTCCTGCTGCAGTTCCTGCAGCAGCTCGAGGACCTGTGCCTGGACGCTCACGTCGAGCGCGGAGACGCTTTCGTCGGCGACGATCACCTTCGGCGACAGGCTCAGGGCCCGGGCGATGCACACCCTCTGCCGTTGCCCGCCCGAGAACTCGTGTGGATAACGCGCCAGCATATCGGCCGAGAGGCCGACGCGGCGGAAGAGCCACTCTGCGCGGTCCTCGAGCTCGGACCCCTCGGCGAGCCCGTGGACGCGCATCGGCTCGATCACCTGCTCGCCCACGGTCATGCGGCTGTCCAGCGAGGCCCCGGGATCCTGGAACACCATCTGGATATTGCGCAGGACGGGGCGCATGGCGGCACGGGAGCGTCCTCGCGTCTGAACGCCGTCGACGCGGATCGAGCCCTCCCACGGCACGAGGCCCAAGAGCGCCTTTCCGATGGTGGACTTGCCGCAGCCGGACTCTCCGACGAGCGCCAGAGTCTCGCCTTCGCGTATGGCGAAGGAAACGCCCTCGACCGCGTAGACGCGGGCGACCGTCCGGCCGAGGATGCCCCCCTTCAGGTCGAATCGGACGCTCAGATCCTCCACATCGACGATCTTGCTGTGTCCCTCGACCGGGGGGCGTGCGGGCGCGGTGCCGAGGCGCGGCACCGCCGCCAGGAGGCTCTTGGCATAATCCGTCCGGGGAGCGGCGAAGAGCTCGCGCACCGGCGCCGCCTCTTCCTGCCTGCCGTTCCGAAGGACGATGACGCGGTCGGCCATCTCCGCCACCACGCCCATGTCGTGCGTGATCATGAGGACGGCGGTCCCGTGCTCGTCCTGAAGCGTGCGGATCAGGTCGAGGATCTCGGCCTGGACGGTCACGTCGAGGGCCGTCGTAGGCTCGTCGGCAATCAGGACCTCTGCGTCGCACGCCAGCGCGATGGCGATCATCACCCTCTGGCGCATTCCGCCGGACAGCTCGTGGGGATATTGCCCGAGGCGCCGCTCGGGTTCGGTCAGGCGTACGTCCTTCAACAGCCCGAGCGCGCGCTTCGGGGCCTCCGAGCGTCGGCAGACCCCGTGCTCGAGAAGCACTTCGCAGAGCTGGCGCTCGACCGTCATCAAGGGGTTGAGCGAGGTCATCGGCTCCTGGAAAACCATGGCGATCCGAGCGGACCGGATCTTGCGGTATCCGGTCTCGCTCAGCTCGGTCAGCTCGATCTCTCCCAGCCGGATCGACCCGCCCACGATCCGCGCCATGGGCTTCGGTAGAAGCCCCATGATCGCCAGCGCGGTCATCGACTTGCCGGAGCCGCTTTCGCCTGCCAGGGCGACCGTCTCGCCGGGCGACAGGTCGAAGGACAAGCCGTCGAGCACCGTCTTCGCGCCATCCGCAGTCGCGACCTGAACACGAAGGTCGCGCACGCAGAGGAGGGGCCGCGGAGCGCCCCCTCCGATCTCGTTGCCGTCGGTCATTCCAGCACGATCCGCGGGAAGTAGAAGGAAACGACCCAGTTCGGCATGTCCACGATCTCGGAGATCCTCAGATCGCCGGCCACGGAACACAGCAGATAGGCGTCCTCGGCCGTGAAACCGTACTGCTTGCAGAGCAGATCGATCATGCCCGAGACGGCGTTCTTCGCACCGCTCATCATGTCCGGCCCGATGCCCGTGGTCACCTCGTAGCCCTTGGCGTCGAGATGGCGTGTGACGGGTCCCGGCGTCGAGAAGCGGGGGAACGCCAGCTTCTCCTGCTTGATGAGGTCGAGCGTTACCTCGACGTCCATCGGGCTTTCGATCGCCGTCCCGCAGACCTCGCCGTCGCCCTGCGCCGCATGGGTATCGCCGATGGAGAACAGCGCGCCCGCGACCTCGACCGGCAGGTAGAGCGTCGTTCCTGCGGCGAGGTCCCGGATATCGAGGTTGCCGCCCATCCGCCGCGGCGGCACGACCGAATGGTGCCCCGGCTCGGCAGGGGCGAGGCCGATGGTGCCGGCAAAGGGTTTCAGCGGCACCTTCGCGATGTCCGAGAACAGCGCCGGGGCGAGCGTATCGGGATTGTAGCTCCAGACCTTCAGGTGCGGGTCCTTGAAGTCGTCGGCGAGCAGCCCGAAGCCCGGGATGTTCGCCGTCCAGCCGAAGCCGGACGGATGGAACGCCTCGATCCGCACCTTCAGGATGTCCCCCGGCTCGGCCCCGTCGACATAGACGGGACCGGTGACCGGATTGATCTTGCCGAAGTCCAGATCGGGCACGTTCGCCGAGGTGCTGTCCTCGGTGAACTGTCCGCCCGAGCTGTCGAGGCACCGGAGGTGCAGGCGGCTGCCGGGGGCCACCGTCTCGGCGGGTGGGATCGTGTTGTCCCACCCGTAATGGTGCCGGCCGTGGATCGTGTAGTCGCAGGATTTGCACATGGCCGATTACTGCGCCGCGGTCGAGTAGATGTAGTCGTAGTTCACCGGGATATGCACGGGATCGACGAACAGGCTGTCGTCGCCCGCCACCCGGTCCGAGTGCAGCGTGAAGCGCTGCTCGTTGAAGACCGGCACCCAGGGCGCGTCTTCCATGATGTCGAGATAGATCTGGCGCCACGCTTCCTCGCGCGCCTCGGGCTGGCCGACCATGGCATCGGCCTCGGCCGCGCGCCGATCGATCTCCTCGTTGCAGTACCACGCCCAGTTCCAGCCCCCCTGCGTCGCTCCCGCGCAGCCCAGGATCGGGCCGTAGAAGTTCGACGGATCGGGGAAGTCCGCGATCCAGGCCATGCCGCCCGACCAGATCATCGGGGCCTGGTCCGGCTCGCCGCCCGCCGCGATGACGTTGGACTGGGCGAGGCTGCGGATCTCGGCGTTCACGCCGATCTGGCGCAGATCCTGCTGGATCGCCTGCGCGATGCGCGGATTCGGGTCCACGTTCATCACGTAGAGCTCGGTCTCGAAGCCGTCGGCGAAGCCCGCATCGGCCAGCATCTGCCGCGCCGCCTCGGGATCGTAGGGGTAGCCCTCGTAGCCATCGGCATAGCCCGGCATCGTCGGCGGCAGCGGTTGGTTGGCCGGAACGGCGCGGTTGTTGATCATCTGGACGATACGGTCCTTGTTGATCGCCATGTTGATCGCCCTGCGGACGTTCACGTCGTCGAACGGCTCCATCTGCGTGTTCATGGTGATGTAGCCGGTCTGGAGCTGGCCGCCCTCGACGATCTGGTCCTCGTAGTCGGGGTCTTCGACCACCTGCAGGAACTGCGCAGGCGGGATGCCGTCACCCGGCACATCGGCGGAGCCGCTTCGAAGCTGCAGCAGCGCCACGGTCGGGTCGAGGCCGATGTTGAACGTCACCTGATCGAGCTTCGGCACACCGGCGCGGTGGTAGTCCTCGAACCGCTCGAACACCACGCGCTGGCCGGGCGTCCACTCGGCCAGACGGAACGCGCCCGAGCCGACGGGCTCGCGGCCGAAATCCTCGCCCGATGCTTCGACGGCTTCCCGCGGCACGATCGAGGCGAAGTTCAGAGCCAGGACGTGATCGAAGGTCGCGTCGGGACGCGACAGCGTGATCTGGACCGTCTTGTCGTCGATCACCTCGACGCCCGACAGGCCCTCGCCCTCACCCGCGCTCCATGTCTCGAAGCCCTCGATCATCGAGAAGAAGCCCGCGCCGGGGCTGCGCGTCGCCGGATTGGTGACCCGCTCGAGAGAGTATTTCACGTCCTCGGCCACGATCTCGCGGCCGTTGTGGAACATGATCCCGTCCTTCAGGGTGAAGGTGTGGACCATGCCGTCCGCGCTGACCTCGCGGCTCTCGGCCAGCTCGTTGCGCAGCGTGGTGGTGCCGGGCTCGTAGCCCATCAGCCCGTCGAAGAGCGACTTGATCATCGACCAGTTCTGCCAGTCGTACCCGATCGCGGGGTCGAGCGTGGCGACGTCGTCCTGGTAGGTGACCACCATCTCGCCGCCCTGGGGGGCGTCCTGGTCGACCTGGGCGAGCGCGCCCGTCGCGACGAAGGCCAGTCCGGCGACTCCGGAAAGCATGAGCGTCTTCATCTGTTTCTCTCCCGGTTGATCATTTGGTCTTAATTCTGGGATCGATGAGGGGCACCACCAGGTCGGCGAGAAGGTTGCCCATCACGATGGCAGTGGCCGAGACCATGGTGACGCCCATGATCACGGGGATGTCGATGCGCTGGATGGCCTGCCAGGCGAGCTGGCCGATCCCCGGCCATCCGAAGACGCTTTCGACGACGACGATGCCGGACATGAACAGGCCGATATCGATCCCGATCATGGCGATGATCGGCAGGATCGCGTTCGGCATGACGTGCCGGGTGATGATGCGCAGTTTCGACAGGCCCTTGGCCCGGGCCGTCCTGACGAGGTCCTGGTTCAGGACGTCGATCATCGAGGAGCGCATCATGCGCGAATACCAACCCGCGCCCAGCAGCCCGAGCGTGATCGAGGGCAGGACCAGATGGGCGAAGGTGCCGTAGCCGCCGATGGGGAACCAGCCCAGCTGCACCGCGAAAACGTAGAGCAGCAGGATGCCGATCACGAATTGCGGGGCCGAGATCGCCACGAAGGAGAAGATCATCAGCGAATGGTCGGCCGGCCGGTTGCGGCGCAGGGCGGCGACGACGCCGATGGTGAGCCCGATGACGAGCTCGGTCACGATGGCCGAGACCATCAGCAGCAGGCTCGCCGGCAACCGGGCCGCGATCAGCGTGGCCACCTCGGCCCTCTGGAGGTAGGAGCGGCCCATGTCGCCCTGGAACAGGCCCGACAGATAGCGCCAGTACTGCACGAAGATCGGGTCGTTCAGGCCGAGCTGCTCGCGGATGTTCGCCACGGTCTCGGCCGTGGCGGAGCGTCCCGCGATCTGACGGGCCGGATCGGCGGGCACGAGGTAGAGCAGCACGAACGTGATGAAGGTGATGCCGAGAAGGATCAGCGCGCTTTCCAGGAGGCGGCGGAGAATGTAGCTCGTCATCAGTGCCGCCCCTTCAACGTCGGGTCGAGGATGTCGCGCAAGGTGTCGCCGACCAGGTTGAACGCCAGCGCCAGCAGCACGATCAAGACGCCCGGAAAGAACACCAGCCAGGGAGCGGACGAGAAATAGGTCTGGTTCTCGAAGATGATGTTGCCCCAGGACGGCATGGGCGGCTGCACCCCGACGCCCAGGTAGCTGAGCGTCGCCTCGAGAAGCACGGTCGTGGAAATGCCGAGCGTGCCGAAGACGATGATCGAGGACAGCAGATGAGGCAGAAGGTGCCGGCCCACGATGCGCAGCGGCCCCGAGCCGATGGCGCGCTGGACCTGGATGAACTCGCGCTCGGCCAGGCTGCGTGTCTCCGTGTAGATGACCCGCGACATCTGCACCCAGTTCACCATGGCGATGACGAGCGCCACGATCATGAGCGAAGGCTGGAAGATCGCCGCCAGGACGATGGCCAGGAGCAGGGCCGGAAAGGCCATCATGAGATCCGTGAACCGCATCAGGATCGCCGCCGTCCAGCCGCCGAAATAGCCTGCCGTGATCCCGACCGCGGCGCCCAGCAAGACCGCGATCCCGTTTGCCGCCACCCCGATGATGAGGGAAGTCCGCGTCCCCAGGATGAGGCGTGAGGCCAGATCCCGCCCCAAGAGGTCGCTGCCCAGCAGGTAGTCCCCACCGGGCGGCAGCGGGCCCCCCATCACGCTCAATCCGTCGAAGCTCTGCTCGAACGGGTCGTGCGGCATAATCCAGGGCGCGAAGACAGCGGCGAAGACCATCACCGCGATGACACCGAGCCCGAAGACCCCGCGCGGCCGGCGCAGCAGCTCCGTCAGCACCGCCCGGGCGCGGCCCCCGCGGCGCGGGCCTGCGCCCGCCACCCGCCTCGTATGTGTCGCCATGCTCATCGACCGCCTGCCCGAGACGTCCGCCCCTTGGCCAGGAGGAGGGTGGCCGCCTCCTCGATCGAAACCTGCTCGACCATCGCCATGGTGCGCAGCTGCTTGAGCGCCGATGCCTCGTCGCCGCACTCCGGCACGAGAAGCAGGACCGCCCGGATCACGTCGAGGCGCCCCGCGCGCTGACGCGCGATTTCCCGCTCCTGGCGCGAGCGTTCCGGCTTGCGGGCGAATGTCTCGTGCGCGACCACCAGCGCCGAGAACAGGTTCCCCAGTGCCGAGAGAGGCAGATACGCGTCGACCGCCTGCCCCAGCGCCCAGGCGAGACGGCCGGGACTTTCCGATCCCACGAGACCGATCAGCGGCATCGGAGCCTGCCCGGCCGGCCAGGGAAACAGGCCGTCATGGCCGGTGTCGATGTCGAGAACGATCATGTCCGCCGCCGCTGCGGTGTCGCGGTCGAGCTCGCCGCTGTGCGGCAGCGCTCGGATGCCGAGCCGATCGCACCGCTCGACCACGCGACGCATCGGCTCCTCGGACGGATGCAGGACGATGGCTGTGCGCCCGGCGAAATTGTGAAGCGGAAATCGCGTCATCTGACGATCCTCAGATCGGGCTTCCGGCGCGTGGCGCAGCCTGTCTGGCGTGCGAGATACGGATCCGCGGGAATGGCGGCCGGCGCGCGTTCGATCACCCGAAAGCGGCCGCCCTCGGCCAGCGCGAGCCGGGGGGCGAGCGCCGCGTGGCGCATGACGGGATCGATGCGGATCTCCCCCACGGCCGTGGTCGACGGTGCCCGGGAGGCGGCGGCGAAAACCGCGCGCGGCGCGTCCGTTCCGGCGCGCAATGCCGCGGCCGCCAAGATCTCGACGGCGGCATAGGCGTTGGCCAGGAACGCCGAGGCGCGCCCGTTCGGCGCGTGGGCCGCAGCCGCCTGCACGAGGGCGGGGCCTGCGTCCTCCTCGAAGAAGCTGCCGGCCGACAGAAGCCCGTCGGCCGCGGGGCCGAGCGCGTCCAGGTCGGCCTCCGTCTGGTTGAAGCTGACCATATGCCCCGGCCAGTTCCGCCGCGCGAGATCGCGGGTCGAGAGATCGTGCAGGAAGCTCACGTTCGACGGGCCGATCAGGCTGTTGCAGACGCACTCCGCACCGGACGCGCGGATCTCGTCGACGACATGCGCGTGGTCGGTCGATCCCAGCGGCACATAGCGCTCGCCCATCACCTCGATCCCCGCCGCCTGGAGTCGCTCGCGCGCGAGGCGCAGCGTCTCCCAGCCCCAGACGTAGTTCGAGCCCACCAGATACGCCCGCCGCATTCCCTGCGTCGCGATCCAGTCGGTTGCCGGCACAACATGGTGGTTCGGCGCAGCGCCCAAGTAAACGACGTGGTCGTTGCACTCGAACCCTTCGTAGGGGCACGGATACCACAACAGCCCGTCCTTGCGCTCGAGAACGGGGATGATCTCCTTGCGGCTCCACGAGGTGATCGCGCCGAGGATATGGCGCACGCCCATGTCGAGAAGATCCGAGGCGGCGCTCTCGTATCCGGCGATATCGCCGCCGGGATCGCGGATCACGGGCTCGATCTCGATCGTTCCAGCGCGATGCAGGGCGGAGATGGCGCCGAGCGCCCCGGCCAGCGCGCTCTGCCCAAGCGCAGCATAGCTGCCGCTCGTAGAGAAGATGAGACCGAGCCTGAGCGCCATGAGGTCCCCTAAAAGCAAAAGCCTCGCAGCCCCGGCGAAGCCGGGGACGTGCGAGGCTCGATTGCCCTTGGTCGGCTGTCCGACCGTTTGGAACAGTCTGCACGAGCCGGACCGCCAAGTCCAGCGGCGGCGGGGGCCCCTTCACCTCCCGCGCCCACCCACATCGGCCGCCCCGGGATTTTCGGCACGGTAGGACAGCCGGCTCACCGGTCCGCCGGCCGGGAGCGCGAGGGGATAGGCTCAGGCCCGGCCGAGCTCCGCTTCCATCGCCTCGCGCATCACGAACTTCTGCGGCTTGCCGGTAACCGTCATCGGCAGGGCGTCCTTGAAGCGGATGTGGCGGGGGATCTTGTAGTGGGCGATCTGCCCCGCACAGAAGGCGCGGATCTCCTCCTCGGTCGCGGGCTCGCCCGGCTGGAGCACGATCCAGGCGGCGAGCTCCTCGCCGTAGCGCGCGTCCGGCACGCCGAAGACCTGCACCTGCGCCACCTTCGGATGGCGATAGAGGAACTCCTCGACCTCGCGCGGATAGATGTTCTCGCCCCCGCGGATGACCATGTCCTTCACTCGCCCGACGATCTCGCAATAGCCGCGCGGGTCGATCGTGGCGAGGTCGCCGGTGTGCATCCAGCCGCCCGGGTCGATCGCCTCGCGCGTGCGCGCCTCGTCGTTCCAGTAGCCGCGCATCACCGAGTAGCCGCGCGTGCACAGCTCGCCGCGCTCGCCGACGCCCACCGTGCGGCCCTCGGCGTCGACGATCTTGACCTCGACGTGGGGGTGGATGCGCCCCACCGTCGAGACGCGCTCCTCGAGCCCGTCGTCGACGCTCGACTGGAAGGAGATCGGGCTCGTCTCGGTCATGCCGTAGCCGATCGTCACCTGCGGCATGTTGAGGTCGCGCACGACGCGGCGCATGACCTCGATGGGACAGGGCGCACCCGCCATCATGCCGGTACGCAGGCTGCGATAGTCGAAGCGCGCGAACTCCGGGTGGTCGAGCATGGCGACGAACATGGTCGGCACGCCGTAGCAGGCCGTGCAGCGCTCCTCCGAGAGCGCGCGCAGGGTGGCGAGCGGCTCGAACGCCTCGGAGGGGAAGACCATCGACGCGCCGACGCTCGCGCAGGCCAGCGTGCCGAGCACCATGCCGAAGCAATGGTAGAGCGGCACCGGGATGCACAGCCGGTCGGTCTCGTCGAGCCGCATGGTCCGGGCGGTGAAGCCCGCGTTGTTGACGATGTTGTAGTGGGTGAGCGTCGCGCCCTTCGGCGACCCGGTGGTGCCGCTCGTGAACTGGATGTTGATCGGCTCGTCGGGGTCGAGGTCGCGGCTGAGCGCGTCGAGACGCAGGCGGTGGCCGGGCCCGCCCAGCGCGCAGGCCTCCTCGAAGCCGAGCATGCCCGGCGTGCGCGCCTCTCCCGGTTCCGACCCGCCCATCCGGATGACGACGCGCAGCTGCGGCAGGCGTCCCGAGCGCAGCGCGCCCGGCCGGCAGGTCTCGAGCTCCGGGACGAGCGAGCGGATCATCGCCAGGTAGTCCGACGACTTGAAGCGCGCGGCCGTGATCAGCGCCTTGCAGCCCGCCGTCTCCAGCGCGTATTCCAGCTCGGCGACGCGATAGGCCGGGTTGATCGTCACGAGCACGACGCCGATCCGCGCCGTCGCGAACTGGGTGATCAGCCATTCCGGGCGGTTCGGCGACCAGATCGCCAGGCGGTCGCCGCGCGCGAGGCCGAGCGCGAGGAGCCCGCTCGCCAGCCGGTCCACGGCCTCGCCGAAGGCCGACCAGGTCCAGCGTGTCCCCGGCTCGCGAAACACCGCGGCCTCGCGCGATCCGTGGCGGGCGATCGTTTCGGCCAGGACCTGCGGGATCGTCGCGCGGCGCAGCGGCACCGAGCGGTCTCCCGAGACGTAGGCGCGGCCGTCGACCGGCGCGATCACGGCACCCGCCGTCTCGTGCGGCGCATCGCGCAGGGACGTGCGCAGCGAGTCCGCCAGCGATTGGGTCAAGGACGTCATGGGCGCCTCCTCACATGCTCCGCCAGTCGCCGAGCGCCTCGAAGGCGCCGGCCGCGCGGTAGATCGTGCTCTCCTCGAAGTGGCGCCCGACGATCATCATGCCCACCGGCAGCCCCTGGCTGAGCCCGCAGGGCACGCTCATCGCCGGATGCCCGCTGGCGTCGAAAGGGGCGGTGTTGGCGATCGCCTCGAAGGCGCGCTGGATGTAGGTCGAGAGCGGATCGTCCGGCGCCGGGATCGGCTGGGCGGTGATCGGCAGGGTCGGCATCACGAGAAGGTCGTAGCGGGAGAGCGCCTCGTCGTAGTCGGCCCGCAGCTTGCGGCTGAGGTTCTGCGCCTTGGCGTAGAAATGCCCGCGATAGCGCTCGAGCATCCACTGCCCCACGAACATCGAGATCTTGAGTGTCTTGGAGAGCTCGTCGGCGCGGCTGCGCCAGTTCGCATGGTAGTCGAGCAGGCTCGTCGTGTAGAGCCCCTTCCAGCCGGTGGCGAAGCCGTTGCCGTGCATCATGATGTCGACGAGCCCCTCGAGCGCGATCGGCGTCCAGATCGCCGGGCCGAGGCGATGCGCGGGCACGCGCACGTCCTCCACCGCGGCGCCGAGCGCGCGGAACCGCTCGGCGGCGCGGCGCACCATCGCGTCCACCTCGGGGTCGGAATTGGCGTGGCCGAATCCCTCCTCGACCACGCCGATGCGCAGGCCCGAGACGCCCTGGCGCACGGCCTGTGTGTAGCGGTCGACTCGCGGGGCGTATTGGCGCGGGTCGAGCCCGTCGGCGCCGGCGATCACCTCGAGCAGCAGCGCGTTGTCGCGCACGGTCGCCGTGATCGGCCCGGCGTGGTCGATCGTCGGCTCGATCGGCATGATGCCCGTATAGGGCACGAGCCCGTGGGTCGGCTTCATGCCGTAGCAGCCGCAGAAGGAGGCGGGGATGCGGATCGAGCCGCCCTGGTCGCCGCCGATCGCCATCTCGACCTCGCCCGCCCCGACGAGCGCGCCCGATCCCGAGGAGGAGCCGCCGGCCATGTGGCCGATGCGGTAGGGGTTGTGCACCGGACCCGTCGCGTTGGTGTGGCTTCCCGCCGAGAGGCAGAAATACTCGCAATGCGCCTTGCCGACGATGGTGCCGCCTGCGTCGAGGATGCGGGTCACGACGGTCGCGTCGATGTCGGGCGTGTAGCCCTCGAGCGTCGAGGCGCCGTTCATCATCGGCACGCCGGCGAGGCAGACATTGTCCTTGAGGACGACGCGGCGCCCCTCGAGCGGCCCGGTCGCCGCGCCGCGCACCTCGCTCTTGTAGTACCAGGCGTTCAGCGGATTCTCGGCCCCGGTGGGGCGGTAGCCCGGGGTGCGCGGGTACTTGACCTTGGGCAGGTAGTCGGGGAGCCGGTCGATCTCGTCGTAGGCCTTGAACGTGCCCTCCATGATCGAGAGGTAGTCCATGAGCTCGCGGTCGCTCATGGACATGTGCAGGCCGGCGACGAGGTCGCGCATCTGCTCCAGGGTCGGGCGTCTGACGGTCATGAAGGCCTCCGAGGCCGGCGCAGGTGCCGGCCGTGCCTGGTGGGAGTGGTCGCCGCGCGCACGGGCGAGATCCGCGGCGGCGACGGCGCCGGGCGCGGCGGCGGGGACGCCGTGGGCGATCTCTCGATGCCCGCCCGTGGTCTCGCCGCCGCGGGTGCGCCGCGGGCCGCCGAAGCCGAGGAAGGCCTCGATCCGGGCGGGATCGGCGAGGGCGGCGGCGTCGAGCTCGGCGGTGATGCGGCCACGCTCCAGGACCAGCACCCGGTCCGAGAGCGTGGTGATGAACTCGAAGTTCTGCTCGATCAGCAGGATGGTGAGCCCGCGCTCCGTCCGCAGCCGGCCGAGCGTCTCCTCGATCTCCTCGATGATGCTCGGCTGGATGCCCTCCGTCGGCTCGTCGAGGAGCAGGAGCCACGGCTCGGCGACGAGCCCGCGCGCGAGGGCCAGGAGTTGCTGCTCGCCGCCCGAGAGCGCGCCGCCCATGCGATCGAGGAGCCGCTCGAGGCGCGGGAACAGCGCGAGCGCGTCCTCGAGCGCCTCCTCCTCCGTTCGCCGGCCGTCGGCGTGGAAGGCGAGCCGCAGGTTGTCGCGTACGGTGAGCTGCGGGAAGATCCCGCGTCCCTGCGGGATGTAGCCGAGCCCCCGCTGCGCGCGGTCGTGCGGGCGCAGCCGCGTAATCGGCTCGCCGTCGAGAAGGATCGTCCCCGCCCGCGCCGGCAGGTAGCCCATGATCGTCTTGAGGAGCGTCGACTTGCCCATGCCGTTGTGGCCGAGGATGCCGACGATCTCGCCGTGGCCGACGGTGAGGTCGATCCCGTGCAGCACCGGGATCCGGCCGTAGCCGGCGGCGAGCGCGGTGATGGTCAGCGCGTCCGGATCGTCCATCGTCAGCCCTTGCGTCCGAGGTAGACGTCGCGCACGCGCGGGTCGCGCATGACGTCCTCCACCGGCCCCTCCACCAGGATGCGCCCCTGCGAGAAGACGGTGATGACGCTCGCGATGGTGCGGATGAACTGCATGTCGTGCTCGACGATGACGATCGCCGCCTCGCGGTTTAGCGCGACGATGATCTCGGCGAGCCGCCCGACCTCCTCGGAGGTGAGGCCCGCCGCCGGCTCGTCGAGCAGGATCAGGGTCGGTGCGGCGGCGACGACGATGGCGAGCTCGACGCGCTGGCGCTCGCCGTGAGAGAGCCGGCCCACGAGGGCGCGCGCGATCTCTCCCAGCGCAAGGCGCTCGATCGCCGCGTCGGTCGCCGAGCGCGCCGCCGCCCTGCCGCGGCCGCGGTAGGCGGAGAGCCAGACGTTCTCGCGCACGCTGAGCCCGTCCATGACGCTCGGCACCTGGGTCTTGACGCCCACGCCGAGCCGCGCCACGGCGTGCGGGTCCCAGCCCGTGGTCTCCTCCTCGCCGATGCGGATCTCGCCGGCGGTCGGCTTGAGCTGTCCGGTGAGGCACTTGAAGAAGGTGCTCTTGCCCGCGCCGTTCGGGCCGATCAGGCAGCGCAGCTCGCGCCGGCCGAGCGTGAAGTCGACGCCGTCGACGGCGGCGACGCCTCCGAACGTCATCGTCAGGCCGCGGGTCTCGAGAACGCTAGGCACGATCGAGGCTCCGCAGCCGGCGCGGCGCGCCCGCACGGCGCCGCGGCCTCCGGGCGCGTCGCGGCGCGCGCCCCCAGGCGGCGCCGAGCACGCCGGCGATGCCGCGGGGCATCAGGAGGACGGACAGGACCAGGATCGCGCCGAGGATCAGCGTGTTGTCGATGACGGATTGCTGGCCGAGCAGGAACTTGGCGTAGCCCAGCACGACCGCGCCGATGATCGGCCCCGCCAGCGTGCCGAGCCCGCCCACGATGCACCAGACGATGATCTCGGCCGATTGGGCCAGCGAGAACAGGCCGGGCGTGACGATCTCCGCCCAGGAGGCGTAGAGGACGCCGGCGAGCCCGGCGATCCCGCCGCCGACGGCGAAGAGCACCGTCTTGCGTAGGCGTGCGTCGTAGCCCATCAGCTCGGCCCGCCCCTCGTTCTCGCGGATCGCCACGGCGACGCGGCCGAAGGGGCTGGCGAGCAGCCAGCGCACGAGGCCGTAGACGAGGAGCAGCGCGACCGCGCAGACGGCATAGAAGGCGCCGTCGTAGATCTCCCAGCGGGGCTGGCCGGGCACGTTGAGGATCGGGAAGCCGGGAATGCCGTTGAAGCCGCCGAGCCGCGCCTCGCCGATGGCGAAGGCCGGCCCCGCCGTCGCGTTCATGAAGCGGAAGAAGATCAGGGTCACGACGAGGGTGACGACCCCGAGATAGACGTCCGACAGCCGGCCGTAGAACATCACCGCGCCGAGGACGAAGGCGAAGGCGAACGGCACCGCGATGCCGAGCAGGACCGGCAGCGTGCTCTCGCCGATGTTGATGGCGGCGATGGCGTAGGTGTACGCGCCGAGCCCGTAGAAGGCCGCCTGGCCGAAGCACAGGATGCCGCCGAAGCCCCAGATCAGCCCGAGGCTCAGCGCCAGGATCGCGTAGATGACCAGCACCGAGAGCGTGTAGGTCTCGGCGACGAGGGGCGCGAGCGCGAGGATTGCGGCGCCGGCCGCCAGCGCGACGAACGTGCCGCGCAGCTGCGGGCGGGCGCTCACGTCGCCCTCCGGAAGAAGCGCCCGGTGATGCCCTGCGGCAGGAGCCGCAGCAGGACGAGCGCCGTGACGAGGAGCGCGACCTCGCCGACGACGGGACGCGTCGCGAAGGTGAAGGCCTGCGAGACGACGCCGAGGATCGTGGCGCTCGAGACGATGCCGACGATGAGCGAGGCGCCGCCGGTGATCACGGTGATGAAGGCCTCGGCGACGTAGCCCGCCCCCGTCGTCGGCACGAGGCCGACGAGCGGGGCGAGCACGCCGCCCGCCAGCCCCGTGAGCGCCGAGCCTGCGAAGAAGGTCGCCATGTAGACGCGGTCGGGATCGTAGCCGAGCGCCGCGGCCATGTCGGCGCGCTGCATCGTGCCGCGCGCGAGGAGGCCGAGGCGCGTGAGCCGCAGCACCGCCCACATCGACGCGAGCAGCACCACGGTGACGACGACGACGAAGAGGTTGTAGCCGTTGACCTGGTAGCCGCCCAGCGCGAAGCCCGAGATCGGCGGCGAGATGCCCGCGGTCGTGTTGCCGAAGATCATCGTCGCGAGCCCGACGAGGACGAGGCTCAGACCCCAGGTCGCCAGCATCGTGTCCACGAGCCGCCCGTAGAGAACGCGGATCACGAGACGCTCGACGACGAGCCCGACGAGCCCGACCGTCAGGGGCGCGACGACGAGCATCGCGACCCAGACGTTCACGCCCGCGTTCGCGGAGACGATGGTGGCGTAGCCGCCGATCATCATGAACTCGCCGTGGGCGAGGTTGATCACCCGCATCATGCCGAAGATCACGGCGAGCCCGGCGCTGATCAGGATCAGCGAGGCCACCGAGTACACCACCTCGATCGCGATGACGCCCGCCAGATCCACGCTCACCTCTCCCTGCGACGCCGCGCGACAGCGGACGCGTGCTAGATCTCGATCTCGTACTGCGTGTCGTCGTCGGGGTTCGCCTCGAGATCGCACACGGCCTGCGTGTCGATGGGCGGGCGCTGCTCGAAGGTCTCGAGGATCACGGCGCCGCCGTCGCGGAACTCCATCAGGTGGACGTCGAGGATGGCGTGGTGCGTCTTCGGGTCGATCACGACGGTGCCGCCCGGGCCCTCGATCGCCATGCCGCTCTCGATCGCCTCGATCAGCGGCATGCGCTCGACGGTGCCGGCGCGGCGGACCGCCTCGGCCCAGAGCGTCACGCCCTGGTAGTTCGAGACGGCGAGCTCGTTGACGAGCCCGGTATCGCCGTAGGCCGCGCCCCAGGCCTCCAGGAAGGCCCGGTTGGCGGGCGAGTCGATCTCGGGCGCGTAGTTGTAGGCGACGAGGATGCCGTCTGCCTCCGGCCCGAGGATCCGGTGCTCGTTGCCGACGCCGAGCGTCGTCGAGGCCATCGGGATGCGGTCCTTCATTCCCGAAGCCGCCCATTGGCGGTAGAAGGACAGGTGCGCCCCGCCGACCAGCGCCGAGAGCACGATGTCGGGCGTCGCCGTCTGGATCTTGGCGATGGTCGAGCCGAAGTCGGAGACGTCGAGCGGGAAGAAGTCCGTCTCGACGACCTCGCCGCCCGCCTCCTCGGCGAACTTGCGCATCCAGCGCGCGGTGATCTGGCCGTAATTGTAGTCGGCCGCGAGGATGTAGATCCGCTTGCCCCAGCGCTCGATGGCAGCCGGTACGAGCACGGCGACCTGCTGCGCCGGCGTGACGCCGGTGACGACGACGTTGCGGTCGCAGACGCCGCCCTCGTAGAGCACGTTGTAGAAGTAGGGGATCTCCGCGCGCCGCAGGATCGGCCGGATCGCCTCGCGCGAGGCCGACAGGATGCCGCCGTGCACCACGTCGACGCGGTCGCGCCGGGCGAGCTGCTGGGCGTACTGCGTGTAGAGCGCGATGTCGGACTGCGTGTCGTAGGCCGTCACCTCCACGGGGCGGTCGAGCAGGCCGCCGCCGGCGTTGATCTCCTCGACGGCGAGCCGCAGCGCCATGTCCATGGGCTTGCCGTAGCCGTCGAAGATGCCCGAGACGTCGAGCACCGAGCCGAGCTTGATCGGCTCGGCCGCGGCGGCGCGGCCGACGAGCGCCGGGCTCGCGAGCGCGCCGAGCGCCAGGGCCGATCCCCCCTTGAGAAAGTCGCGCTTGTTCAGGGCCGCCATCACGTCCTCCCGTCCCTTCGAGCCAGGTTCATCCGCTCTTCGTTCTCAGCCGCTCTTGCCCGTCCGCGAGGCGGCGGCGGCACGCCCGGCCGCATCGGCCGTGCGGCCGGCGAGCTGGGCGTCGAAATCGAGCCCGATCTCGTCGCCGATCTTCTTCATCAGCGGCAGCTGCACCGACATGCCGAGGATCGAGTCGAGCGCCTGGCTGAACGGCGAGCCCCCGCCGCCGTCCCCGTGGCCGCCGCCCTGGCCCAGGCCCGCGATCTGGTTGATGCGGATCGACTCGATCTTCTCCACCGGCTTCATCATCTGCGCCATGATCTCCGGCAGACGGTCGAGCTTGTGGGTGTCGAGCCGCGCGCGCAGGAGCGGCTCGCTCTGCAGGTTCTCCGCCTCGATCTGCGCCTTGCGCCCCGCGGCCTCGGCGACGAGCCGGTCGCGCTCGGCGGCACCCTTGACCGCGGTCGCCTCCGCGTCCGCCTTCGCGAGCGAGAGCATCGAGGCGACCTGGGCCTTGACCCGGGTGTCGTCGATCTCGGCCTCGCGCAGCGCCTGGAGCGCGGCGAGGCGGCGGGTGCGCTCGGCGGCGGCGAGCTCGCGCGTGGTCTGGACCGATTCCTGCGCCTCGACGACGGCGGCGCGCGCGGCCTCCGCCTTGGCCTGCTCGGCGGTCTCGACGCCCTTCTTGCCCGCCACCGCGATGGCGTTGTCGAGCTTGTGGATCTCGAGCTCGGCGAGCGCCTCCGACTCGCGCTTGCGCAGATGCAGGTCGCGCTCGATCTCGGCCTGCTTGACCTCGCGGTCGGCCTCGATCTTCGCCTCCTCCTCGATGCGGCCCGCCTGCAGGCGCCCGGCGGTGATGTCCGTCTCGGCGCGCATGCGCTGGCGCTCGAGCTCGAGCCGCTTGGCGATCTCGGCCTCCTCCTGCTCGCGCTCGATGGCGAGACGCTCCTTGGCCTGCTCGAGCTGGCGCCGGCGGATGGCGATGTCGGTCTGCGCCTCGACCTCGATGCGGGCCCTGCGGTTCTCGGCGACGACCTCCGCCAGGCGGCGCATGCCCACCGCGTCGAAGGCATTGCCGTCGTCGAGCGCCGAGAACGGCGTCTGGTCCAGGCGCACCAGCGAGACGGACTCGACGAGGAGGCCCGAGCGGCCGAGCACCGTCCCGAGGCGCTCGGCCACGGCGGCGGAGAGCCCGGCGCGGTCCTCGTGCAGCGAGTCGAGGGTGCGCCGCGCGACCTCCGCCTGCACGGCGTCGATCAGCTTGCCCTCGACGAGAAGCTGCAGTTCCTCGTCCCGGAAGGCCTTGGCGCCGAGCGACTGCGCCGCGGTGGCGATGCCGTCCGGCGTCGGGTCGACGCGCACGTGGAACTCCATGGCGAGGTCGACGCGCAGGCGATCCCCCGAGATCATCGCCTTGGCGCCGGCCCGCTCCACCGTGAGGCGGGTCGAGCGCATGCTGACGCGGTCGACCCGGTGGAGGATCGGCAGCGCGAGCGCGCCGCCGTCGATCACGACCCGCCGCCCGCCGGCGCCGGTGCGCACCAGGGCGACGTCCCGCGAGGACTTGACGTACCAGCGGCCCAGGACGAGCACGGCGAGCGACGCGACGACGAGGGCGACGACGAGAGCGAGAAACCACCCCACGCGGATCTCCCGGACGTTCGGGACGGCCCGTGTCGAACGGGTCCCTCCCAGGCGGAAAGCGTCCCGAATCCGTAGCCCAGGCTATTTTCCGTTTCAAGCAATAATTTTCCATTTCAATAATCGGCGCACGATCCGCCCCCCTCGGGGCGGGAACGGCGAGCGGAGCGAGCCAGGGGCGGGGGCCCGCCACTCGATGCGTGGGATTTCGGCTGTCGGCGAAGCGCCTGCGGCGCCCCCTCCGTCTCGTCGCATTCGGCGCCGATCCACTCCCCCGACGGGGGAGGAGCGACGTTCACGCGAGGCGGGCGACGACCGCGAAGCGCAGGCCGTCCGCCCGGGCGAGGTAGGTGGGGTTTTCCTTGCGCTCGTTGGAGTGGAACACGCCGCCTCGGGCGCTCTCGTAGCGCACCGGGGTGCGCGGGCCGCGATGGCGCATGTTCGCGAGCGCGGCGAAGAAGCTCAGGCCTTCGTACATCGACTGGCCGAGCGAGTTCAGCGCCGGGGCGACGTCGTGGTGGAGCGAGTGGTAGCGCTCGCGGAAGGACTGGTTGCGCTCGGTCTCGAGCCCGGCGAAGTAGGCGGCGGAGACGAAGAGGCGCTCGGTGTGCTCGGCCCCCGTCGCCATGAGCACGTTCTCCTCGATCGCGGTGGAGAAGCGGAAGATGCGTCGGTGCAGGTCCCAGGCGCCGAAGGCGCGGTTGAACTCGACCGAATCCTGGCCGACGAGGGACATGAGCACGATGTCGGGCTTCGTCGCGACGATCCGCTCCACGAGCCAGCCGGGCTCCTCCAGCCCGAAGGGCACGTAGCCCTCGAACGTCACGGTGCCGCCGGCCTGGGCGATGCAGCGCTTGGCGAGCGCGTTCGAGGCGCGGGGCCAGACGTAGTCGTTGCCCACGAGCGCCCAGCGGCGCACGCGCAGCCGCTCCGTCAGGTGGCGGATCGCGGGGACGAGCTGGTCGCGCGGCGTCTCGCCGATCGTGAAGACGTTCGGCGTGCGCTCGCTGCCCTCGAAAAGCGGGGTGTAGACGTGCGGCACGCGCCCGGCCACGAGGCCGTTGAGGCGCCGGCGCACCGAGCTGACGCTCATGCCGACGATGCCCGCGATCGCATCGGCGCCGATCAGCTCGTCGAGCTCTGCCTCGAGCGCGTCCGCGGCGGCGACGTCGGAATCGAGGAAGATCGTCTCGACCGGCAGGCCGCGGATGCCGCCGCGCCGGTTGATCTCGGCGGCCGCGAGCTGCGTGCAGGAGATGCAGGAGGGTCCCCAGATGCCGGCGGAGCCGTTCATCGGCACGAGGACGGCGACGCGACAGGTCCGCTCCCCGCCGAGGCGGAGCGCCTCGTGGTCGATCGTCGGTCGGGCGAGCCCGTGCGAACGCGAGCCCCTCAGAAGGATGCCTGGCCGCAAGCCGCCCCCCCCATCGCGATGGGCACTTCATTTTCCGCGTAAAATAGAATAAGACGAGCGCGGAATCAAATCGCGATTGGCCGCCCGCGCGCGGCCGCACGCCACCGAAGAGACGCGTCCCGTTGAGCAGCACCTCGATCCGCAGCCACCTGAGCTACCACCTGGCGCGTGCGCACCGGCAGCTGCACGCGGACCTCGAGGCGCGCCTGCAGAAGGAAGGCGCGAGCGTCGAGCAGTGGCGCGTGCTCGAGGTTCTGGCGGACCGGCAGGGCCGCGCCATGGGCGAGCTCGCCGAGGAGGTTCTGATGAACCACCCCGCGCTGACCAAGCTCGCGGATCGCATGGTGGCGAGCGGTCTCGTCCATCGCGTCGCCGATCCGCAGGACCAGCGCCGGGTGCTGCTCCACGCCACCGCGCGTGGCGCGGCGATGCAGGCGCGGCTGCGCCGGCTCGTCGCCGAGCACGACCGGCACGTCGAGCGCCTGTTCGGCGGCTCCAAGACCGCCGCGCTCAAGGCGCTGCTGGAAGACCTCGCCGAAGGCCCGCGGGTCCTCCAGGAGCCGTGACGGCTGCGGCCGATCGCGCCGGTTCTCCCTGCGTCTCCCCGCATCGACCCCGCGCGCCGGCCCCGCCGCCGCGCGTGACGACGCGCGGGTAACGACCCTCGCGCGAAAAATCGCGCTCACAATCCGGACGAAACGCAACTCTCCGTTTGACAGCTCGGCCGTTCTCGCGTTTATTTTCCAAATCAAGCAAATCGACCCGGCGAGGGGCCGGGCGCGCGGCGTGAACGAGGAGGCTTCGCCATGCGACAGGGCTTCGAGAAGTCGGTCCCCTACGTGCGGAACGTATCCGCCAATCCCTGGCTGCCGGACTTCCCCAACCCGCCGGACCTGCGCTTCAACTACTTCAAGCTGCTCAACGACTCGTGGGCCACGGGCCAGCCGATCGGCCGCGCGCCGACGGCCAAGACGGTGGCGGTGGTCGGCGCCGGCGCCGCCGGCATGACGGTCGCGCGGGAGCTGTGGCGCTCGGGCTACCAGGTGCGCATCTTCGAGGCGACCAGCCGGCTCGGCGGGCGCCTCTACACGGAGCGCAAGAGCTTCGGCACCACCGCCTACGAGCTCGGCGCCATGCGCATGCCGTTCTTCAACGACGTGAAGGGCGGCGAGGCGCCGGGCAACTCGACGAACTGCCTGCTCGCCTACTTCCTCAACCAGGACCAGCGCTGGTCCGGCAACCCGAACCCGACCTTCGCCAACCTGTCGGACTTCCCCAACCCGGGGCAGACGAAGGGCGGCACCGGCATCTACATGAACAACGGGCTCGGGCCCAACGACGTCTACGACCAGCCGACGATGATCCCCTGGCCGGACGGCGGCCAGCCGGAGAACCCCGACCTGCAGGAGGTGGCGCGCAAGGTCGACGCGCTCATCGACCTGTTCACCGCGATCGTCGCGCCGGTCTACGCGCAGGACGGGCCGGAGTGGGACACGCTCTGGCAGCAGATCGCGAACAACTACGACAAGATGTCCTTCTCGGACCTCGTCTTCACCGAGGCGATCACGCCCGCGCAATACGCGGGCGACGGCTGGTTCGGCGGCTTCGGCATGACGCCCTACGAATCGGACCTGTTCTACACGATCGGCTCCGGCGACGGGTCCTGGGGCGCGTTCTATTCGATCAGCGCCATGTGGTTCATCCGCTGCGTGATGTTCGGCTACAGCTCCGACCTGCAGACGGTGAGCGGGCTGAACAACGCCTTCGCCCTGCCGATGTACAACGCGACCCCGTTCGACACGAACGGCGCCCCGCTCGAGGCCCCGTTCTATCGCGGCATCCAGTCGCTCGTGGAGATGCTGTTCTACCTGCGGGCACCGGGCACCAGCCGCTCGCTCTACGCGGCGGCGCGGAACGGGAACGACACGTCGGCGGCGTTCTTCGTCAACACGCCCGTGTCGGCGCTCAAGCGCAACACGGACGGGACGATCTCGGTGCACGTCAACGCGCGCACGGCGCCCGCGCTCGTCGCCGACTACGTCGTGATCACCTCCCCGATCTGGGCGACGCAGCTCTCCATCGACTTCGAGGGCTTCGACACCACGACGATGCTGCCCTGGCAGGTGCCCGAGGCGCTCCACCAGCAGCACCTCATCGCCAGCGCGAAGGTCTTCTATCCCCTCTACAAGGCCTACTGGAACGAGGGCTCGAAGATCCCGCAGCTGATCGTCACCGACACCTTCGTGCAGGATGCGTACTCGGTGCAGTGGAGCACCGACAACAACGATGCGGCGATTCTCGCGAGCTACACCTGGGAGGACGACGCGCTCAAGGTCCTCGCCGACACGAACGACACGATCCTCGGTGGGAAGGTCCTGGCCGAGCTCGATCGGATCACGCAATCGACGCTGGGCGAGAGCATCCTCAAGTGGGTCGACACGAGGCAGACGCCGACGGTGATCCACTGGCTGCTGCAGCCGACCTATCGCGGCTGCGCCAAGCTCTACCGCCAGCGCGGCTGGGAGCAGTGCTACGATCTCCTGACCTACAACCAGACCTACTCCTACGCCTCCAACCTGTACTTCGCCGGCGAATCCTATGGCGTCGAGGGCGGCTGGACGGAGCCGGCGCTGCGCACGGCGCTCGATGCGGTGATCCACCTCGTCAACAACTCGGGCGGCGTGTTCAACAACGGCTTCACCTTCAACGACTACCCGGGCTACGACACCACGTTCCAGCCGAGCCAGACCTATCCGCAGACCTCCGGCGCCGCCGCGCCGCCCGCGGCGGAGTGAGGCGGCCGTGGCGCTCGCCTCGCCCGCCCCGCCCGCCTCCGGCGTCGGGAGCGATCCCGCGCCCGGTTGCGCCATCCTCTACGTGCCGGAGGCCTACGAGGGCGACAAGGCGAACGTCGTCGGGCGCCAGTCCGCCGGCGCCGGCTTCCTCGACGCCCTCGCCCGCTACGGCCGCGCCGCGCACCTGTCCTGCCTCGCCGAGGACCCGCAGGTGTTCGAGGCCTTCCGGCGGCGCGTCTCCGGTCATGCCGACGCCGCGCAGGTGCGCTGGGTCCGGCCCTTCGACGCCGCCGCGCTGGAGGCGGCGGGCAGCGTCTTCCTGCCGGGGCCGATCATCTCGGAGGGCGCCTGGATGCGCCGCTTCGTCGGCGAGCGGCGCTACAGCCTGTGCGGGATCACGCACTCGGTCGCGACCGAGCGGGTGATCCGCTCGATCCGCGACCTCGTCGTCGCGCCGACCCAGCCCTGGGACGCCCTGATCTGCACCTCCGCCTGCGCGCAGCAGGCGATCCGCCACGTCCTCGACGGCTGGCGCGACTACCTCGGCGCCCGCGGCTTTCGCGTGCCGGACACGCCGGTGCGCTTCCCGGTGATCCCGCTCGGCGTGCATCTCGACCGCTTCGCCCGCACGGCCGAGCGCGAGGCGGCGGGGCGGGGGCTTCGCGCCGAGCTCGGGATCGCCGAGGACGCCGTCGTCGCGCTCGGCTTCGGGCGGCTCGACCACCGCTCGAAGGCGCACCCCGTGCCGCTGTTTCGCGCGATCGAACTCGCGGCGCGCCGGGCCGGCGAGGAGGTCGAGCTGCATCTCGTCCTCGTCGGGCAGTTCGCCGACCAGGAGGCCGAGGAGAACTTCCGCTCCGCGAGCCGGCTGTTCTGCCCCTCCGTTGCCGTGCACTGGCTCGACGGGCGCGAGACGGCGCGGGCCGACGCGAGCTGGGCCGCCGCCGACCTGTTCGTGTCGCTCCCCGACAACGTCCAGGAGACGTTCGGCCTCACGCCCGTGGAGGCGATGGCGGCCGGGCTCCCCTGCGTCGTCGCGGACTGGAACGGCTATCGCGAGACCGTCGTCGACGGCGAGACCGGCTTTCGCGTGCCGACCCTGATGGCGCCCCCCGGGGCGGGGATCGACATGGCCGACGAGCACGCGCGCGCGAGCTTCGACCACTTCGCCCACATCGCCTTCGCGGCGCAGTGCATCGCCGTCGACGTCGACGCCGCCGCCGATGCGATCGCGCGGCTCGCGGGGGATGCGCAGCTGCGTCGCGCGATGGGCGCGGCCGGGCGGCGGCGGGCCGAGGACGTCTACGACTGGCGCCGCGTGGTGCGGCTCTACGAGGCGCTCTGGGCCGAGCTCGCCGCGCTGCGCGCCGAGGCGCCCGTCCTCGGCGGGCGCGAGCCCGAGCGCACCACGGTGCACCCGGACTTCCCGGACCTGTTCGCGATGTTCGCGGGCCACCCGACCCGCGCGCTGACGCCGGAATCGCGGGTGAGCCTCGCCGATCCCGACCCGCGCTTCGCCCTCGCCCAGCTGCGCCGCCTGCCGATCGCGGTGCTCGCCCGCCCGATCCTGCTCGACGACTTCCAGGTCGACCGCCTCGTGGCGCGCCTGGAGAGTGGCGCGGCGACGGTCGACACGCTGCTCGAGACACTGCCGCAGGGGAGCCGCGCGGCGGGGCTGCGCAGCCTGGCGTGGCTCGCCAAGTACGGCGTTGTCGCCGTGCGCGAGCCGTCGCCGGACCAAGGCCTCGGGTGGTGAGCGGAGAGGGCGCGGCGCGGGCTGGCGCGGGACCGATCTCGGTCTGCTACCGGGTCGGCCGCTACCGCAGCCATCGCCGCGCCGGTGCGGAGGCGCGTGCCGCGCTCGCCGCGGCCGGTGTGCGCCTCGTCGCGCAGCCCGAGGAGGCCGACGTCGTCGTGCTGCACGACGAGCCGTGGTCCTATCCCACCTGGCTGCGGGCGTTGCCCGGCATCGCCGGCCGGCCCGTCGTCGGCTACGCAGTCTGGGAGCCGGACCGCGTGCCCGCGCAGATGCTGCGCTGGCTCGGGATGGTGGACGAGATCTGGACGGCCTCGCGCTTCTGCCGCGATATCCTCGCGCCGGCCGGGCGGCCGGTGCGGATCGTGCCGCACGTGGTCGCGCCGCCGGAGGCCGACGCGAAGGACGCGGCGGCGCTGGCGCAGCGTCTCGGCCTCGCGCCGGGGCGCTTCGTGTTCTACCTCGTCGCCCGGCTCGAGCCCCGCAAGAACGTCGAGGCCGCCATCGCCGCGTTCGCGGACGCGTTCCCCGACGGCGACCCCGCCTTGGTCGTCAAGACGCCGACGCCGCTGCCGCCCGCCCTCGCCGCGGTGCGCGGGGTGGTGTCCTGGCACGGGCCGGCGCGCGACGCCGAGATCGCGGCGCTGCACCGGCTCGGCGATTGCTGCGTCAGCGCCCACCGCGCCGAGGGCTGGGGCCTGTGCCTGAGCGACGCGATGGCCGCCGGAAACCTCGTCGTCGCCACCGGCTACGGCGGCAACATGGACTACATGGACGACAGCTGCGCGCTGCCCGTGCCCTTCGCGTGCGTCCCGATCGCGGACGCGCACACCCGCGAGCGCTTCGGCTTCGCGCCGCACGAGCCGGAGGCGGCCTGGGCCGAGATCGATGCGCGCGCCCTCGCCGCCGCCCTGCGCCGTGCCCACGACGACTGGCCGACGCTCGCGGTCCTGCGCGCGCGGGGGCGCGAGAGTGTCGCCCGCTTCACGGCGGGCGCGATCGGTGCGGCCATGCACGCGTGCCTGGAGGACGCGCTCGCTCGCCACCGGGGCGCCGACGGCGGTGTCACGCCGGCGGCCGGGCCGCGTTCTCGGCCATAGATCGGGCGAGGTTCGCCGCCGTCGTTGTCTGCGCCACGATGGCGATGGTCGGCTCAGCGAAGCCCAGGAGCGTCTCGACATCGCGGGTCGCGCGACCGAACGTCGGCTAAAGATAGCCCATCGTGCGCAACAATCGGGGCAGCCACAGCGTCGTCGCGGGCACGAAGGTGATCAGCGCCAGCGTCGCGAGCAGCGGGATCAGGAACGGCGCGACGGCGCGCACGCAGTCCTCGAACGAGATCGCCGCCACGCGGGAGAGCACGTAGAGCACCATGCCGACCGGCGGCGTGAGCAGCCCGATCATCAGGTTGAGCACCATGACGATCCCGAAATGCACCGGGTCGATGCCGAGTTCGACGGCGACGGGCAGGAGCACCGGCGTGAGGATCGTGATCGCCGCGATCGTCTCCATGAAGCAGCCGATGATCAACAGGAAGCCGTTGACCATCAAGAGGAAGACGAGCGGGTTCGTCGCCACCTCCAGGATGAACGCCCCGAGCGCCTCGGTGGTGCGGGTCGTCGTCAGGATCCAGCCGAAGATCGAGGCGCCGGCGACGATGAACAGGACCACGGACGTCGTCTCGATCGTGTCCATCGACACGCGCACGAATTGGCGCAGCGACAGGGTCGAGTAGCGCGGCTTCCTGCCGGCATTCACCAGTACCGCGTTCATGATCCGGTGGACGACGACGGAGAGCAGCAGCGCATAGGCGCAGGCGAAGATCGCGGCCTCGGTGGGCGTGAACAGGCCGAGCGACATGCCGCCGATGATGATGGCGGGCGTCATCAGCGGCAGGATCGCGTCGAGGAAGGTCCAGCCGAGCCTCGAGAGGTCGAAGCGCGCATCGGCCCCGATGCCGCGGCGGTGGGCGATGATCGTCACAGCGCCGGACAGGAAGAGCGCCATCAGGAGCCCGGGCACGATGCCCGCGACGAAGAGCGCGTTGATCGAGGCGCCCGAGACGACGCCGTAGATCACGAGCGGCAGCGAGGGCGGAACGATCGGGCCGATCGTCGAGGACGCCGCCGTGATGCCCACGGCGAGCTTGGCGTCGTAGCCGTTGTCGCGCATGGCCTTGATCTCGATCGTGCCGAGCCCGCCCGCGTCCGCCACCGCCGTTCCGGACATGCCTGCGAAGATCACCGAGGCGGCGATGTTGACGTGCCCGAGCCCACCCTTCAGCCAGCCGACCGCGGCGACGGCGAAGGCGAAGATCTGCTTGGTGATGCCCGCGGAGTTCATCAGGTTGCCGGCCATGATGAAGAAGGGCACGGCGAGCAGCGGAAAGCTGTCCACCCCGTTGACCATGCGGTGGATCACCGTGATCTCGGGGATCGTGCCGGACATGACGATGTAGAGCAGCGAGGAGCCCGCGAGCGCGACCGCGATCGGCACGCCGAGCAGGATCATGGCGACGAGGGCGGCGATCATGATGCCGATCAGCATGCGGGCGGCCTCTACACGAGGTTCGGGGAGCGCATCAGTCGACCGCCGCGCCGTGCGGCGCGTCCGGCTCGCGCCGCCGCAGCCGCCGCCAGAAGCGGATCGCGGCGTGGACCGTCATCGCCAGCAGGGCCGCGGCGACGGCCCAGTAGATGTACTTCTTGGGCACGTCGATCGACATGATCATGCCCGGCGCCCGCCGCCCCAGCTGGTACGCGTACCAGGCGAGAAAGCCGCAGAAGGCGGCGACCACGCCGTCGATGACGACGAGCAGCCAGTGCCGCGGCCCCTTCGGCAGGAAGACGAGCAGCGCCTCCACAGCGATGTGCGAGCCCTTGCGCATGGCGGTGACCGCGCCGACGAAGGTGACGCCGATGAGCAGGTAGCGCGCGATCTCCTCGGTCCAGCCGAGCGAATCGTTGAGGACGTAGCGGGTGTAGAACTGCAGGAAGACGATCGCGAACAGCGCCCAGAAGATCGCGAACACGATCCCGTCCGACCAGCGCAGATCCGAGAGGTCGACATGACCCTCCTCCTCGCGCCACTCCTCGAAGAGCTGGTCGACGGAGGCGGCGGGGTCGGGATCGGCGTCGCGGTGCGGGTCGGGCATGGGAAGCCGCCGGGGCCGGGGGTGACGGGAGGCGTCGACGGCCCCTCCGGTCGGGGACGACGGCCATGCGGGGAGGGCATGCGCCCTCCCCGTCCGCGGATCACGTCGCGCGGATCACTCCGCGCCGACCGCCTGCAGGCGATCGTAGGTCGCCTGGTCCCAGGTGGCGTCCGGGCCGTTGTGGAGCGCCACGGTGGCCTCGCGGAAGGGACCGCGATCGACCTCGTTGACGTTGACGCCCTGCTCCTCGAACCAGGAGGCGAGCTCGGCCTCCATGGTCGTGATCTCGTCGGTGCAGCGGTCCGCCGCCGCCTGGAGGAGCTCGAACAGGATCTCCTCGTCGGCGTCCTCGATCTTCTCGCGGGCCGGCCCGCCGACGATGGTCAGCAGCGCGTCGGTGATGTGGCCGGTCAGGTTGATGTCGGACTGCACCTCGAAGAAGCGCTTGGCCTGGATCGTCGGCAGCGGGTTCTCCTGCGCGTCGACCACGCCCTGGCTCAGCGCGAGATAGACCTCGGCGAAGGCGATCGGCGTCGGGTTGGCGTTCACGGCGCGGGGGAACATGGTGTAGAGCGGCGCATTCGGCACGCGGATCTTCAGCCCTTCCATGTCCTCGGGCTGGAGGATCGGCTTGTTCGAGGTGACGTGGCGCTCGCCGTAATAGGTCAGCGAGGCGACCCGGTTGCCGGTCGCGTCCTCGTAGCCCTGCGCCAGCTCGCCGAACAGCTCCGACTTGCGATAGGCGTTCCAGTGGTCGAAGTCGCGGAACATGAAGGGCGCGCCGCCGATGGCGATCGGGCCGTAGGAGCGCCCGGCGAAGAGCTGGCCGGTGTAGATGATGTCCACCGTGCCCAACGAGAGGCCCTCGTTGATGTCGACCTCCTTGCCCATCGTCGAGGCGGGGAAGACCTCGATGCCGTAGCGGTTGTCGGTCCGGGCGGCGAACTCCTCCGCCGCCCGGAGCGCGCAGGTGTGGTAGGGCTCCGAGGCCTCGTAGACGTGCGCCCAGCTGAGCGTCTGCTGCGCCTGCGCCGGCGCGGTGGCCGCCGCGGCGAGGACGAGCGCGCCGAGCGCGACTCCGTGGGTGCGCTTGAGGTTCATGGCGTTTCCTCCGCTTGGTGGCGCGCCGCCCGCCCTCTTCCGGACGCCGCTCGTTCCCGCTCGTCGCGGGTCTCGGACCGGGGTCGCCTCTTGTCGAGCGATCCGCCGGTCGGGTGGAGTGTGTCACGCGCACAACCCAGCGGCAATACGCCGCCGGGCACCCTCACGTCCGGCGTGCGCCTTCGCGGACCTCCGCGAGCGTCCGCCGCGCGGCGGCTTCCAGCATCATCAGGTCGGGCGTGATGGTGACGAGGTCGAAGCCCTCACGCAGCTTCTGCGCCGAGAAGGCCGGCGCGGCGGTGAAGACACCCACCTTCTTGCCGGCCGCATGCGTCCGCTCGCGGATGTCCGCGATCGTCGCGACGACCTCCGGGTCGTCGTGGTCGGCGCGGGGCGCGCGGCCCAGCGCGAGCGCGAGGTCGGCGGGGCCGATGAAGATCCCATCGACCCCGTCCACGGCGAGGATCGCGTCGAGATTGTCGAGCCCCCGGCGGGTCTCGATCATCGCCATCGACACGACGCTCGCGCTCGCCTTCGCGGCGTAGTCCTTGCCGTAGCGGATCAGCGGCCGGCGCGGCCCCCAGGAGCGCTTGCCCCGGGGCGGATAGTGCAGGCAGTCGGCGAAGGCGCGCGCCTCGTCGGCGGTCTCGATCATCGGCGCGACGACGCCGTAGGCGCCCGCGTCGAGCAGCTTCATGATCGCGGCGGGCTCGTTCCAGTGCATCCGCACGAGGGGCTCGACGCCCTGCTTCTCGATCGCCAGCAGCATCGCCGCGCAGGTCGAGAAGTCGATCAGGCTGTGCTGCAGGTCGATCACCACCGTATCGAAGCCGCAGCCGGCGATCGTCTCCGCAGAGAGCGCGCCCCCGATCTGCAGCCAGGCCCCCACCGCCTGCCCGCCCCCGTCCCAGATCTCGCGTACGCGGTTCATGTCCGTCTCCTCATCGCCCATGCTCCCTGCGCCAGGCGGCGAAGTCGTCCTGCGTCGCCGGGTCGGTGGGGGGGTAGAGGCCCAGGATCGAGCGGCCGCGGCGGACCTCGCCGACGACGAAGTCCTCGAAGGCGGTCATCTCGGCGGCTTCCGCGGCGATCGCGTCCGCGATCCCGGCCGGGATCACGATCACGCCGTCGCCGTCGCCGACGATCACGTCGCCGGGGAACACCGGCGCGTCGCCGCAGCCGATCGGCACGCCGATCTCGATCGCCTGGTGATGCGTGAGGTTGGTGGGCGCCGTCGGGCGATGGTGGAAGGCGGGGAAGTCGAGGCGGGCGATCTCGGCCGCATCGCGAAAGCCGCCGTCGGTGACGATGCCCGCCGCCCCGCGCACCATCAACCGCGTCACCAGGATCTCGCCGGCCGACGCCGCGCGCGGGTCCTTGCGGCTGTCGATCACCAGCACCGCGCCGGGCGGGCATTCCTCGATCGCCTTGCGCTGCGGATGGCCGCGGTCCTGGAACACGGTGATCGGGTTGAGGTCCTCGCGCGCGGGGATGGTGCGCAGCGTGTAGGCCTCGCCCACCATGGTCCCGGCGGCGGGGTTCAGCGGCTGCACGTCCTGGATGAACTGCGAGCGCAGCCCCCGCTTGAACAGGGCGGTGGAGAGCGTCGCCGTGGACACGGTCTTCAGCACGGCGCGGGTGGCATCCGAGAGCGGCATCGCGATCCTCCTCAATAGATGACCGGCTCGTCGACCGGCCGGCCGAACGAGGTCTCGAGGAAGTCGAAGTCGCAGCCCTCGTGCGCCTGGCGGATGTGGCGGGAGAACATCCAGCCATAGCCGCGCTCGTAGCGCGGCGGCGGCGGTTCCCAGGCGGCGCGGCGGGCGTCGAGTTCGTCGTCGGAGAGCTCGAGCCGGATGGAGCGCGCCGGCACGTCGATCGTCACGACATCGCCGGTGCGCACCAAGGCCAGCGGCCCGCCGATATAGCTCTCCGGCGAGACGTGGAGGATGCAGGCGCCGTAGCTCGTGCCGGACATGCGCGCGTCGGAGATGCGCACCATGTCGCGCACGCCCTGTTTCACGAGCTTGGTCGGGATCGGCAGCATGCCCCATTCGGGCATGCCGGGGCCGCCCTGCGGGCCGGCGTTGCGCAGGATCAGGACGTGGTCCGCGGTGACGTCGAGATCCTCGCGGTCGATCGCCGCCTTCATCGAGGGGTAGTCGTCGAACACGAGCGCAGGGCCGGAATGGCGCAGGAAACGCTGCTCGCAGGCCGAGGGCTTGATCACGCAGCCCTCCGGCGCGAGGTTGCCGCGCAGCACCGCGAGCGCGCCCTCGGCGTAGACCGGGTTGTCGAGCGGGCGGATGACGTCGTCGTCGAAGACCTCCGCACCCTCGAGGTTCTCTCCGAGCGTCTTCCCCGTCACCGACAGGCAGGACAGGTCGAGCAGCGGCGCGAGGCGGGACAGCAGCCCCCGCAGGCCGCCGGCATAGAAGAAATCCTCCATCAGGAAGCGCTCGCCCGAGGGGCGGATGTTGGCCAGCACCGGCACCTCGCGGCTCGCCCGGTCGAAGTCGTCGAGGCCGATGTCCACGCCCGCGCGGCGCGCCTGGGCGATCAGGTGGATGATGGCGTTGGTCGAGCAGCCGAGCGCCATGGCGACGTTGATGGCGTTGAGGAAGGCGGGGCGGGTCTGGATTCGGTCGGGCGTCAGGTCCTCCCAGACCATCTCGACGATCCGCCGCCCCGCCGCCGACGCCATGCGGATGTGGTTCGCGTCCGCCGCGGGGATCGAGGAGGCGCCCGGCAGGGTCATGCCGAGCGCGTCGACGAGCGCGGTCATGGTGGAGGCCGTGCCCATCGTCATGCAGGTGCCGTAGGAGCGCGCGATGCCGCCCTCCACCGCCAGCCAGTCCGCGTCCGAGATGGTCCCCGCCCGGCGCTCGTCCCAGTATTTCCACGCGTCGGAGCCCGAGCCCAGCACCTTGCCCTTCCAGTTGCCGCGCAGCATCGGCCCGGCGGGGACGAAGATCGCCGGGACGTTGGCGCTCGTCGCGCCGAGCAGCAGCGCGGGGGTGGTCTTGTCGCAGCCGCCCATCAGCACGACGCCGTCGATCGGATGCGAGCGGATCAGCTCCTCCGCCTCCATGGCGAGCATGTTGCGGTAGAGCATCGTGGTCGGCTTGACGTTCGTCTCCGACAGCGACAGCGCGGGCAGCTCGACGGGGTAGCCGCCGGCCTGGAGCACGCCGCGCTTCACGTCCTCCACCCGGTGCTTGAAATGTGCGTGGCAGGCGTTGAGGTCGGACCAGGTGTTGAGGATGGCGACGACCGGGCGCCCGGCCCAGTCGTCCGGTGAGAGCCCCATCTGCATCATCCGCGAGCGGTGGCCGAAGCCGCGCAGGTCGTCGGGGGCGAACCAGCGGGCGCTGCGCAGGGTCTCGGGGGTCTTCTTGCGCTCGGGCATCGACGCGTTCACTCCGCGGGCCGGACGGGGTTGGGGGCGCTCTCTGGCGCGCGGGTCTCGGCCGCCGCAGGCGCGGCGCGGGCCTCCTGCCGGCGCGTGCGCAGCTGGAGGGCCAGCACCACTGCGCCGAGCCCGATGCCGACGGCGTCCGTCCACAGGCCGGGCTTGATCAGCACGAAGGCGGCGGCGATCAGGATCACCCGCTCGAGCCGCGAGGCCGCGGTGAGCAGCCAGCCGTTCAGCCCCGCCGCGAGGAAGATCACCCCGATCACGGCGGTGACGGTGGTGGCGCCGATCGTGGTCCAGGGCCCGATCATGAGGAGGGAGGGCCCGAACACGAACATGAAGGGGATGATGTAGCCCGTGAGCCCGAGCTTCACCGCCGCGACCGAACTCGGCCACAAGGCCGCCCCGGAGATGCCGTTCGCGGCGTAGACCGCGATCGCGACGGGAGGCGTGATCGCCGAGAGGATGGCGAAATAGAACACGAAGAGATGCGCGCTCTCGACCGGCACGCCGAGCCGCACCAGCGCCGGGACGAGCAGCGATACCTGGATGATGTAGGCGGGCGTCGTGGGCATGCCCATGCCCAGGATGATCCCCGCCACCATGGTGAGAAGCAGTGCCGGGAGCAGCATCTCGTTCGCCGCCGAGATGACGAAGCTCGAGAAGGTCAGCCCCGCGCCGGTGAGCGTGATCACGCCGATGACGATGCCGGCGGCCGCGCAGGCGAGCGCCACCATGATCGAGCCGATGGCGCCGGCCTCGAGCCCGTCGACGATCATGCGCAGGTTCACGGCCGACCGGGTGGACGTGCGCAGCAGCGCGGTCGGGATCACCGAGGCGATGCCGCACAAGGCCGCGAAGGGGGCGCTGTAGCCCGCGAGCAGCGTCGCGATGATGATGACGAGCGGCAGGAACAGGTGCCCGCGCTCGCGCAGCACCTCGCCGAGCCGCGGCAGCTCGCTCTTGGGCAGGCCGCGCATGCCGAGCCGGCGTGCCTCGAAATGCACGGCGGCGAACACCGCGACGTAGTAGAGCAGCGCCGGGATCAGCGCGTAGGTCGCCACCGTGAGGTAGCTCACGCCCATGAACTCGGCCATCACGAAGGCGGCCGCGCCCATGATCGGCGGCATGATCTGCCCGCCGGTGGAGGCAACCGCCTCGACCGCTCCGGCGAAGGCCGGGCGGTAGCCGAGCCGCTTCATCAGGGGAATGGTGAAGGCGCCCGTCGTCATCACGTTCGCCACCGCCGAGCCCGAGACCGAGCCGAACAGGCCGCTGGTGACACAGGCGACCTTCGCGGGCCCGCCCGCCGTGTGGCCGGTGAGGCTGATGGCGAAGTCCATGAACAGCTTGCCGGCGCCGGAGCGCTCGACGAAGGCGCCGAACAGGATGAACAGCACGACGTAGGTCGCGGACACCGCGACCGGGATGCCGAAGATGCCCTCCGTCGTGAGGTAGAGCTGCTCGAGCAGCAGCAGCGGCTCGGTGTTCGTCAGGAACAGCGCGTAGCCCAGGAACAGCACGACCGTGACCGGCAGGACGAGCCCCAGCGCCCGGCGCGCCGCCTCGATCACGAGCAGCGTCATCGCCACGCCGAAGACGATGTCCGCCGTGCGCAGCTCGTCGATGTAGATGAAGCGGGAGTAGATGTAGTCCTTCACCAGCACCGGGTAGGCGGCCGCCGCGAGCGAGAGCGCGATCAGCGCCCAGTCCCAGATCCGCGGCCCGCGCCCGGCGTCCGCCTCGCGGGCGGGGAGCGTCAGGAACGCCAGCGTCAGCGCGAAGCCGACATGGGTGGCGCGCAGCGTGAACGCGTCCGGCGTGCCGAAGAAGCCGACATACAGGTGGTACGAGCTCATCGCGACCGCGACCACTAGGGCGATGCGACGGACGGTCTTCAGGTAGAGCGAGGTGTCGGACATCGCGGGGGGCGTCGCCTGTTCGAGCACGGGGCGCGCGCCCGCCGGGAGGTGCAGTCCGGCGGGCGCGCGGGATCAGGGCGCGATCACATCACGCCCTGCTCCTCGTAGTAGCGCTTGGCGCCCTCGTGCATCGGCACGCCGACGTCCTGCGCCATCTGCTCGGGCGTGACGCCGCGCATCGCGCCGGCGATCGCCTGCAGGTCGCCGATGTTTTCGACCATGCCGGCGAGCATGCCGTGGACCACGTCCGCATCGAGGTCGCAGCGCGCCACCACGTGCGTGGCGTATCCGATGGCCTGCACGTCCTCGTCCTGGCCCGGATAGGAGCCGGCCGGGATGGTGAGCTTCTGGTAGCCCGGATTGCGGCTCTGCATCTCGTCCATGAGCGCGTCGTCGAGGCTGAGCATCCGGATGTCCGAGCCGCTGGCGAGGTCCATGATGGCCGAGGCCGGGACCGTGGTGCCGAGCGTCATGGCGGCGGCATTGTTGTCCTTCATCAGCGAGACGCCGTCCGAGTAGGAGACGAAGTGCATCTGGGACATGTCGTCGTAGGACAGCCCGGCCGCGTCGAGGAGCTGGCGGGTGATGTCCTCGGCGGTGTTGCCGCGAGGCTGGGTCGCCAGCGCCTTTCCGGAGAGGTCCGCGACGCTGTCGATGCCGGCGCTCGCCAGCGTGACGATCTGGAAGTACTGCGGATAGAGCGTCGCCACGTTGCAGACGTTCTCGGCCCGCTCCTCGAAGGCACCGCGGCCCTCGATCGCGTCCACCGTCGAGACGGAGTTGGCGAAGGCGACGTCGGCGCGGCCGGTGGCGATGCCCTTGACGTTGGCGATGCCGCCGCCGGGGAGGACCTGCACGTTCACGCCGTCCATGCCGCTCTGCACGATCTGCTGGATCGCGCCGCCGAGCGGATACCACGACCCGCCCTGCGGCCCGGTCATCAGCTTGATGTCCTGCGCCTGGGCGGCGCCGGCCAGCGCCGTCGCGGCGACGCTCGCCAGCAGTACCTTGGTCAGATGCTTCATCGTCGTTTCCTCCCGTTGGCTTCGATGACGACCGCCTCTTGTCGGGCGGCCTATCCGGCTGGCTCCTCCAGCAGGAAATCCGCGCCCCGCTCGGCGGCGATGCCGCGCACCCTCTCGACCAGCGAGCGGGGAATGGGGATGCCCTCGCGCGTACGGACCGCGCGCACGGCGTGCTCCGGGTCGCCCGGGGCGAGCACGGCCTCGCAGCCGGCGGCCGGCGGCGTCTCGCGCAGGCAGGCGACGAAGGCGTCGAGGTCGTGCGCGAAGCCGTCGGCGCCCGCACCGTCGTCGTCGCGAAAAGCCTCGGGATTCAGCGCGAGGAAGAAGTGCCCGACGTCGTAATGCGGCGCGTCTGCAGCGCGCAGCGGCGCGTAGGACGCGCCCGTGAGCAGCGTCGAGAGCACCTCGACCATCGCCGCGAGGCCGTAGCCCTTGTGTCCGCCCATGGCGCGATCGCCGCCGAGCGGCGTCATCAGCCGGTCGCGCAGCGCCGCATCGGGATCGTTCTGCGGACGCCCCTCCGCGTCGAGGGCATAGCCGTCGGGAAGGCGCTGGCCCTTGCGGGAGGCGAGCTTCAGCTTGCCGATGGCGATCGTGCTCGTCGCGATGTCGAGGAGGAAGGGCTCGCCCTCGGCGCCCGGCGCCGCGAAGGCGATCGGGTTCGTGCCGAGCCGCGGGACGCGGCCGAAGACCGGGACGATCGAGGGCATGTGCACCGCGCTCGTCGCGAGCCCGATCATGCCGGCACGCGCGGCCCGCAGCGCGTAGACCCCGGCCGCGCCGAAATGGTTGGAGTTGCGCACCCCGACCGCGCCGACGCCGAAGGCGCGCGCCTTCTCGACGGCGAGATCCATCGCCCGAAGGGAGGGCGCGTGGCCGAAGCCGCCTCCCCCGTCGACGACGGCGACCGCGCCGAAGCCGCGCACCACGCCGACCCGGGCGTCGCGCGCGATCTTGCCGGCGGTGACGAGCTCCTCGTAGAGCTGGACCAGCGTGATGCCGTGGCTGTCGATCCCCATCAGGTCGGCCTCGACCAGCACCTCGGCGCTGGCGCGCGCGTGATCGGGACCGCACCAGGCGGCGAACAGCGCCTCGATCTGGCGGCGCAGGCGCTCCGTGGGAACCGCGAGATCTCCCGCAGGGCCGGCATGCGCGATCGTCTCGGCAGCGGATGCCCCGGCGCCCGAACTCATGCGACGTCTCCGTTCCCTGTGTCCGCGCCGTTTTCCGGCGTCGCTGGCGAGAGGTTCGCCGGGGCGTGCAAACCTGTCAAGTTGAAAGACAACTTGTCGGCGCGCGCGGTCCCGGTATGGTCTTTGCGCACGGGATCGGAGACGATGGGCGCGAACGGGGCGACAGCGGTGGACGGCGCGGAGAGCCACGGGACGGAGCCGGGCGAGGTGGAGGCGGGTGCGGAATCCGCGTTCTTCGCCCCCTATCGTCAGGACCGGCTGCCCGACCAGGTCTACGAGCAGATCCTGCTCCAGCTCGGCGCCGGCCGGCTCGGGCCCGGCGACCGCCTTCCCTCGGAGACGAGCCTCGCGCGCGCCTTCGGCGTCTCGCGCCCGATCGTGCGCACCGCGCTCGCCCGGCTGCGCGCCGACGGGCTGATCTCGTCGCGCCAGGGTGCGGGCAGCTTCGTCGCTCGCACGCTCTCGCCGGATTTCGTCGCGCAGGCGCCGAGCGGCAGCATCGCCGAGCTGCTGCGCTGCTACGAGATGCGCGTCGCGCTCGAGGGCGAGGCCGCGTTCCTCGCCGCCGAGCGCCGCAACGCCCGCGACCTCGCCGCCATCGAGGAGCAGGCGGCGCGGCTCGAGCGGGAGTTCGACGGCCCCGATTCGGGCGCGGCCGCCGACGTCGCCTTCCACGGCGCCATCGCGACCGCGACGCAGAACCACCTGTTCTCGCGCACGATGGAGATGCTGCGCTGGCCGCTGCGCGACGGCATCGCCACCGCGCGCCGACTCGCCCAGAAAAGCGCCGCCCTGCGCCTGCCGGTGGTGCTCGAGGAGCACGCGGCGGTGCTCGACGCGATCCGCGCCGGGGACGGCGCCCGCGCCCGCGAGGCCATGCGCACCCACATCTCGCGCTCGCGTGACCGCATGCTCGGCTTCCAGCTCTGAGGCTCCATCGAGGACCGGCCATGATCGATCTCTACACCTGGACGACCCCCAACGGCCGCAAGGTCTCGATCGCGCTGGAGGAGCTCGGCCTGCCCTACCGCCCCATCGCGGTCGACATCGGCAAGGGCGAGCAGCACGCCCCCGACTTCCTGAAGATCAGCCCCAACAACAAGATCCCGGCGATCGTCGATCACGACACCGGGCAGACGCTGATGGAATCGGGCGCGATCCTGATCTACCTCGCCGAGAAGACCGGCCGGCTGATGCCGGCCTCCGGCGAGGGGCGCTACCGGGTGCTGGAATGGCTGATGTGGCAGATGGGCGGCGCGGGGCCGATGCTCGGCCAGCTCCACCACTTCCTGCGCTTCAACAAGGGGGCCGCGCCCTACGCCGAGACGCGCTTCTCCGACGAGGCCGAGCGCCTCTACGGCGTTCTCGACCGCCGGCTCACCGAGGCGGACTACGTCGCGGGGGAGTATTCCATCGCCGACATCGCGCTGTGGCCCTGGATCTCGCGCCACGAGTGGCAGGAGATCGACCTCTCCGCCTTCCCGAACGTGCAGCGCTGGTACCGGACGATCGCCGCGCGCCCGGCGGTGCAGGCGGGCTACCACGTGCCCTAGGACGTGGCCTCGTTTCGAAGCAAGCCGGATGCGGACAGGAGCGAGCTTCAGCACACGCACGACGACCCCGTCGAACCGGGCCGTCGGAGGTGGGACGTCCGCGTGAGACGTTCCACATCGACCGAAGACCCCGACGGGCTTCGAGTCGTCGGTCCGTAAGGGATTTCGGAGATCGGGAGTTGGTAGCGGAGGAGGGACTCGAACCCCCGACACGAGGATTATGATTCCTCTGCTCTAACCTGCTGAGCTACTCCGCCCCCGGCCGGCGGCGCGCCCGGCGCCGCGTCGGTGGGCGGGATATACGGAGGGTGTCGGGGGCTGTCAAGCGAGTGCGTGCGCCCTCCAGGGCTCCGTGCTCGGGGTGACCACGCCGTCGTTCCCGCGCGTCTCCCGATCCCCTCGCCGCGCCGTCGACCCCGGGGAACGCCGTCGCGAGACGGCGCGCGATCGCAGGACGAGGCTCCGACCGCGTCGACCCGGTTTCGGAGCCCGGCGGGTCCGCGCCCCGCCGCGCCGGCATCGCCGGATAGTGAGCCGCTCCCGCGAAAACCGGTAGTGACCAAGCAATCGCACCTGCGAAAGCCGGCTGTTAACATATTGTGCCGTAACGTCACGCCGGAAAAGGAGCCCCGCACATGTCTGCTTCGAACGCCCTCGGCAAACTCGTTCATCCTACGGTTGGAGGGCGCTTCAACCTGCTCGCCCTCGCCGCCTTCCTCGGCCTCGTGAGCCTCGCCCTGTTCGGGACGGCCACGCTCTCGACGCAGCTCGAGGAGCGCAAGCAGGACCTGCTCCGCAGCCTGACCGCCAGCGCGCATGCGATCGTCGCCGACTTCCACGCCCGGGCCGAGCGCGGGGAGCTTCCCGAGGCCGAGGCGCAGGTGCGTGCGGCGGATGCCCTCCGGGCGATCCGCTACGGCGACGGCGAGTACATGTTCATCAACACGATGGACTCCGTCGCGGTCATGCATCCGCTCAATCCCGCGCTCCAGGGGCGGGACATGTCCACGCTACAGGACGCCGACGGGCGGTTCTTCGTGCGCGAGATGTCGCAGGCTGCCCGCGCGGGCAGCGGCTTCGTCGAGTACCAGTGGAAGAACCCCGGCGAGGAGGCGGCACGCCTGAAGCTGAGCTACGTGCAGGGCTTCAGCCCGTGGGGCTGGGCGATCGGGACGGGCATCTACGTCGACGACATCGCCGCGATCACCGCGCGGGCGCGCAACGCCTTCCTGGTCTTCACGCTGGCGGCTAGCCTCGTCCTCGCGGCGATCGGCTTCGGGCTCGGCAGGAGCGTCTCGGGGCCGGTCTCCCGGCTGTCCTCGCGCATGAACGGCCTCGCCGAAGGCGACCTCGACGCCCCGATCCCGGACACCGCACGGCGCGACGAGATCGGCGCCATGGCGCGCACCGTCGCCGTCTTCGCCGAGGCGCTGCGCGCCAAGCGGACCGCCGAGGCCGCCGTCGCGGCGGAGGCCTCGGCCAAGCAGCGCCGTGCCGAGGCGCTCGAGCGCCTGATGCGCGGCTTCGAGGAGACGATCGCCGGCCTCACCGGCGGCCTCGCCGAGGCGGCCAACCGCATGCAGGCCACGGCCCAGGGCATGACCGCCACGGCGGACGCCGGCAACAGCCGCTCGGCCTCTCTCGCCGCGGCCGCCGCCCAGACCTCCGCCAACGTCCAGGCGGTCGCTACCGCCACCGAGGAGATGAGCGCCTCGGTCCAGGAGATCGGCCGCCAGGTGACGAAGTCCGCGGAGATCTCGAGCGCCGCCGTCGCCGACGTGGAGCGCACCGACCACGTCGCGCGCTCCCTCGCCACCTCGGCGCAGAAGATCGAGGAGATCGTCTCGCTCATCAACGGCATCGCCGGTCAGACCAATCTGCTCGCGCTCAACGCCACGATCGAGGCGGCGCGTGCGGGCGAGGCCGGCAAGGGCTTCGCCGTGGTCGCGGCCGAGGTGAAGGGGCTCGCGGAGCAGACGGGCAAGGCGACGGAGGAGATCGCCGCGCACGTCACGCAGATCCAGGGCGTGGCGGACGAGATGGTGAAGGCCATCGCCGGCATCGGCGGCACCGTCGCCGAGATGAGCCGCATCGCCACGGGCATCGCCGCCGCCATGGAGCAGCAGGGCGTCGCCACGAGCGAGATCGCCCGCAACGTCCAGGAGGCCGCCCGCGGCACCGACGAGGTCTCGGGCTCGGTCGTCGAGCTCAAGGACGGCGCCGGCCAGACCCGTTCCGCCGCCGACGACGTCAACGAGGCCGCCCGCGCCCTCTCCGAGCAGGCGCAGGGCCTCTCCAAGGAGGTCGGCGGCTTCCTCGCGCAGGTGAAGGCGGCCTGATCCACACCGAGCCGCGCCGCCTCGCCGGGCGGCGCGGCCCTCACGCGGCCGGCTTCTTGACGCGCATCAGCTTGAAGAAGCCCGCCGGGAACAGCGGTGCGACCTCCTCCACGGCGAGGCCGCGCCGCTCCGCCCACGCCGCGATGCGGCTGATCTTGAAGGCGGAGGACCAGCCGATCCTCGCCATCAGGGGCGCCACCGCGTCCTCCACCGTCGCGACGGCGCCACGGTCGCGCCCGAGCTTGGAGGCGACGACGATCTCGCCTCCGGGCTTGAGCACGCGGGCGCACTCGTCGAGCGCGCCCTCCGGGTCCGGCACGAGGGTGATGACGAAGGGCACGGCGACCGCGTCGAAGCTCGCGTCGGCGAAGCCGAGCCGGCAGGCGTCCATCGCCGCGACGAGCTTCACCTGCGGCAGGCCGGCGAGCACCTTCTCGCGGGCCTTGGCCAGCATGTGGATCGACAGGTCGACGCCGCAGACGCGGCTCTCCTTCGGGTAGTAGGGCAGCACCAGCCCGGTGCCGACGCCGATCTCGAGGATGTCCGGCCCGCAGGCCGCCGCCGCCTGCGCGGTCCTGCGGTGCGCGTCCGAGAGGAACTTGTGGTAGATGCGATCATAGATTGGGGCCCAGCGCTCGTAAACACGACGCTGGCCTTCGAGGTCGTACTGGACGGCCATTCTCGGTCTTCTCCGGGGTGGGGCGGCCGTCCGTCAGGCCAAGGCTGGGCTCGCGGCGGAGCGCGCGGCGGTGGGCCTGCCGTCCGCGAGCGGATCGATGCGCCTCGCGATGACGCCGCCGCCGAGCACGCGGGCGCGCGGATCGTCGCTCTCGTAGAGCACGCAGGCCTGGCCGGGAGAGACGCCGTCCTCCGGCGAGAGGAGCGACACCTCGATCTCGGGTCCGGCCTCCCCGGCGACGCGGCGCAGCAGGGCCGGCTTCGGCGCGCGGGTCGATCGCACGCGCGCCGCGACCTCCAGCCCGTCGTCGAGCCGCTCGATCGGCCCGTCGCCGATCCAGTTCACGTCGCGCAGGCGGATGCGGCGCGTGGCGAGCGCCTCGCGCGGGCCGACGACGACCCGCGCGGCGTCGGCATCGAGCGCGACGACGTAGAGAGGCTCGCCGACCGAGAGGCCGAGCCCCCGGCGCTGGCCCACCGTGTAGTGGATGATGCCCTCGTGCCGGCCGAGCACCCGGCCGTCCAGATGCACGATCTCGCCGGGCGCCGCCGCGTGGGGCTTGAGACGGGTGATCACGTCGGAATAGCGGCCCTGCGGCACGAAGCAGATGTCCTGGCTGTCCGCCTTGTCCGCCACGGCGAGGCCGAGCTCGCGGGCGAGCGCGCGGGTCTCGCCCTTGTCGGCGAGCCCGCCGAGCGGGAAGCGCAGAAGCTCGAGCTGCGCGCGCGTCGTGGCGTAGAGGAAGTAGGACTGGTCCCGATCCGGGTCGGCGGCGCGGAAGAGGCCGCGCCCCCCGCCCGGAAGGGGCCGGCTCGCGACGTAGTGGCCCGTGGCCAGCACGTCGGCGCCGAGATCGCGCGCGGTCTCGAGCAGGTCGCGGAACTTGATCGAGCGGTTGCACTCGACGCAGGGGATCGGCGTCTCGCCCGAGAGGTAGCTGTCGGCGAAGCGCTCGATCACCGCCTCGCGGAAGCGGCTCTCGTAGTCGAGCACGTAGTGCGGGATGCCGATCGTCTCGGCGACGCGGCGGGCGTCGTGGATGTCCTGGCCCGCGCAGCAGGCGCCGGCGCGGTGGACCGCGGCGCCGTGATCGTAGAGCTGCAGCGTGACGCCGACGACGTCGTAGCCCTCGCGCTTCATCAGCGCGGCCACGACGGAGGAATCGACGCCGCCGGACATGGCGACAACGACGCGCGTCGCCGACGGAGCCTTGGCGATGTCGAGGCTGTTCGTCATGCCGCTGCAGATCCCTTCCCGATCCCGGCTCTCGCGCGCGTGCACCGGGGCGCGGCGCACCCCCTCTCTATAGCGACGCGGGGCCGCTCTTTCCAGCGCGGGGCGGCAGTTTCTGCCGCGCGGGCCGGCGGAAGCTGCCGGGCCGCGGTCCCCCGCCGATCGGACGGCGGCGCCGCTCGCGGCGCGCGAGGCGTTGCGCGGCATGGCTTCTCGAGGGGGCGCCACGCCCCGGCGCCGGCGTCCGCGGGCTGGCCCGGCTCTTGCGGCGTCGTGCTCGGAGCCCGGACCGCGAGAGCCCCGGCGCCCGCGTCACCGGTACGAGGACACGATGCGTCTCGACCCCCTTCCCGCCGATCCCGCTCGGCGCCTCGATCCCCGCCCGCAGCCGCGGCCGCGGGAGGACGCGCCCGCGTTCCGCGTCGACGCGGGCGAGCCGCCGGGGCGACCGGAGCCGCGCCGCGAGCCGCGTCTCGAGACGCGCCGGCCCGACGACGAGACGCGTGCACGCGAGCCCGAGCCGCGGCCGCGTGAGGACGTCGCCCGCGATCGGGCGGAGCGCGCACGGCAGACGCCCGACAGGAGAGACGACGTCGGCGAGGTCCGCGAGCGGGCGGACACGCGGGCGGCGGACGATCGGCCGCGCGCCGAGCAGGCTCCCGCCGAGACCGCGCGCGACGACCGGGAGACCGCCGGGACCTCGTCGCCGCCGGAGACGGACGCGTCGGCGCCGCCATCGACGACAGAGGTATCGGCGCAGCCGGCGGAGCCGGCACGCGCGGCGGCTGCCGTCGCGCCGGACGATGCCGCCGCGCAGGCGGGTGCGGGCGACGCGCTCGAGGACGGCGCGCCGACCTCCGGCGTCCCGAGCCCGGGCCATGCCGCCGTCGCCCTGGCGCACGCTCCCGGCCAGGCGGCCGCCGGTCCGCCCACTGGTCCGCTCACGAGTCCACCCGGCGAGGCGATCGCGGCCGCAGTGCGGGCGGCTGCGGGCACCGGCTCGGGTCCCCCGGGCGCGACGGCCCGCGGCCGTGGCGCCGCGGCATCCGCACCGCCGGCGGCGGAGGCCGCCGCGCCCGGTGCGACGGCCGCGGGCGAAGGCTCGCCGGCGTCCGCGCCGGCCGCCACTGTGTCCGCGTCGCCCGGCCCGGCCGTGTCCGGCCCGCTCGCCGAGGCGCTCGCGCAGGCCGAGACGCCCGAGGCGCCCGGCTCCGCAGCGACCGGCAAGCCGCCGACCGTCGCAGCGGGCGCGGTGGCCGCAGACGCGACGGCCGCCCTCGAGGGCGACGCGAAGGCGACCTCGGGCCAGCCCGGCGCCCTCCAGCCGGCGGGCGCCGGCGGGGCGCAGCAGGCGTCCGGGGCGGCGCAGCCCGGCGCCGCGGCGCCCGCGGACCCGTCCGCGAGCCAGGCCCAGTCCCAAGCCCAGGGCCCGGCCCAGGCCCAACCACAGCCGCAGCAGTCGCCGGGCACCACCGCCCTGCCGCAGCCTCAGATCCAGGTCCCGCCGCCCGCGCAGGCCCCCGGCCCGGCCCCGGCGCCGCCGCCCGGCGCGCCGCAGCCGCCGGTCCTCGCCAACGTGCCGCTCGGCGCGGTGCCGATCGAGATCGGGCTCAAGAGCCTCGGCAACCTCAACCGGTTCACCATCCGCCTCGACCCCGTCGAGCTCGGCCGCATCGACGTGTCGCTCGAGATCGAGGAGGGCGAGGTGACCGCGAAGCTCCAGGTCGAGCGACCGGAGACGCTGGCCCTGCTCCAGCGCGACGCGAAGGCGCTGGAGCGCGCCTTCGAGCAGGCGGGTCTGAGGACGAACGAGAGCTCGGTGCAGATGTCCCTGCGCCAGGACGAGAGCCGCGGCGGAGGCCAGGCCTTCGGCCGCGGCGAGAGCGCGTTCGCCGATCGCGACGGGCGCGACGGGCGCGGACGGCGCGGGGACGGTGAGCGCGGAGCCGGCGCGCCGGAGCCGCGCGCGCTCGAGGCGCTCGCGCCGCGACGGCTCCTGGCCGGCGGGCTCGTCGGCGTCGACATGCGGATCTGAGGAGGACGTGCGATGGCGAGCGGCGTGACGAGTGCGGCCCCCCAGGCGGCCGCGCAGAGCGGGACCAGCGAGGCCGGCCGCGACCGGCAGGCGATCGCGCAGAACTTCGACCAGTTCCTGACGCTGCTCACGACGCAGCTCCAGGCCCAGAGCCCCCTCGACCCGCTGGACACGAACCAGTTCACCCAGCAGCTCGTGCAGTTCGCCTCGGTCGAGCAGCAGATCAAGACGAACGAGATGCTGGGCTCGCTCCTCACCTCCACGCGCGCCGCCAACGTCTCGACGGCGTCGAGCTTCATCGGCAAGCGCATCGAGGCGACGGGCCGCGAGGCGCAGCTCGAGGACGGCAAGGCGACCTGGAGCCTCACCCTCCCGCGCGCGGCCTCGCGGGCGGTGATCGAGATCTTCGACGCGTCGGGGCAGGTCGTCGCCACGAAGCAGCAGGCGCTCGAGGCGGGCAAGCAGAGCTTCGTCTGGGACGGGCGCACCGACACGGGTGCCGTGGCGAAGCCCGGCAGCTACGCCATCCGCGTCCAGGGCCTCGACACCGCGGGCCAGCCGGTCGAGGTCTCCACCACGTTCTCCGGGACGGTGACGGGGCTCGATCTCACGGGCGCCGACCCGGTCCTGATCTCGGGGGACGTGCGCGTGCCGCTCGCGCAGGTGACCGGAGTCGCGCAATCGTGATTGCGCCGGGAGCGCGAGTCCTCGGGATCCAAACCGAGGTTTTCATTTCAGCCTTTCTTAAGCGCCGGGCCGTAACGTCGCACCCGACATTGGTCAGTCGAGTGTGTGAGAGTACCATGACCGAACCGCTTCGCTCGAGGGCGAAATACGTCATCGGGCCCGACGGCAGTCCGCTGACGATCGCGGACTTGCCGCCGACGAACACCCGTCGCTGGGTGATCCGTCGCAAGGCCGAGGTGGTCGCCGCGGTCCGCGGCGGCCTGCTGAGCCTCGAGGAAGCCTGCCAGCGCTACACCCTGACGACCGAGGAGTTCCTCTCCTGGCAGCACTCGATCGACCAGCACGGCCTGGCCGGCCTGCGCACCACGCGCATCCAGCAATACCGCAACTGACCCGCGCGCGTCCGCGCGCGGGATCCATGCGAAGGGCGTCGCTCCCGGCCTGGGGGCGACGCCCTTCGCATGTGTGGGCCACCGAGTCACGGACGCCTCACGAACGCCTCAAACTCTCGTGAAGCCGTCGACTGACTATCGGCGCCCCTGTACGATTCAGCGGGGCCCGCGAACGACACGAGACGACAGAAAGGAAGGTCGACGATCATGATAGCGGACATTACCCGGCGCGGATTCATCATGGGCGGCACGCTCGCGCTCGGCGGGTGCGTGCAGGCCGCACGCGCGCCGGTCGAGCCGCTCGCCCCCGCCATTCCCGTGGACGTGCGAGCGATGTACGCCGCGCTGCCGGGCGAGGAGTTCCCCATCCCCGCCGTCGATCCGAGCGTGGTCGACCCGCGCTTCTGGCGCCAGGTCGTCAGCGACCCGACGGGCGAGCCCGCCGGCACGATCACGGTCGACACGACCGACCGCTTCCTCCACCTCTCCCTGGGTGGCGGGCAGGCGATGCGCTACGGCATCGGCGTCGGCAAGGAGGGGCTCGCCTTCGCGGGCACGGCCATCGTCGCGCGCAAGGCGGCGTGGCCGCGCTGGACGCCCACCGCCAACATGATCCGCCGCGAGCCGGAGCGCTACGGCCCCTATGCCGGCGGCCTTCCGGGCGGGCTCGAGAACCCGCTGGGCGCGCGGGCGCTCTACCTGTTCCAGGGCGGACGCGACACGCTCTATCGCATCCACGGGACGAACGAGCCCTGGTCGATCGGCAAGGCCATCTCGTCGGGCTGTATCCGGCTGTTCAACCAGGACATCGTCGACCTGCACCGCCGCGTGCCGATCGGCACGCGCGTCGTGGTGCTGGCGCATGCGCCCGGCGAGGTGCTGGGCTGAGGGAGCGCGCGAGAAGGCCGCCCGCACGCGGTGCGGACGGCCCCCTCACTCTCGGGTATCCGAAGGCGATCACTCGGGGATGAGAACCGTGTCGATGACGTGGATGACGCCGTTCGAGGCCTCCACGTCGGCGGTGACGACGGTCGCGTCGTCGACCATTACCGCGTCGCCGGTGGCGTCGATCGTCAGGGTCGAGCCCTCCACGGTCTCCGGGGAGACCTCCTGGCCGGCGATGTCGGAGGACATCACCCGCCCGGGAACGACGTGGTAGGTCAGCACGGCGACGAGCCGGTCGCGGTTCTCCGGCAGGAGCAGGTTGTCGACCGTACCCTCCGGCAGCGCCGCGAAGGCCGCGTCGGTCGGCGCGAACACCGTGAACGGCCCCTCGCCCTCGAGCGTCTCGACGAGCCCGGCGGCCTCGACCGCGGCGACGAGCGTGGTGAAGTCGTCGGCTGCGACCGCGGTATCGACGATGTCCTGCGCCTTGGACACCGAGACCGTCATCAGAATTGCAGCGGCGGCGATCGTCATCTTCTCGAGAAAACGCATGGTCGGCCTCTCTTTTGCTGGATATCGGGGGAACGTGCGCCGAGATGGTCTCCCGAGCGGCGCACGAGGTCGAGATAGGCCTGCATTTATTCTTTCCAGGCGCGAGACGATCACGGTCGCGTGAGTGGCTGCGGCATCTTTCCCCGTGCGCAGCGCGCCCTATGTCGACCGCATCCTTCCCCCGGAAACGAGAGGATCGCCGATGTCCAGCACCCTGAAGGCCACGCTCGCGGGCACCGCCGCCCTCGCGCTCGGCGCCGGCGCGGCGCAGGCGCAGATCCGCACGGAGGCCGTCGTCTACGAGGTCGACGGCGTCGCCTACGAGGGCTTCGTCGCCGTCAACGAGGGCTACGACGAGGATCGCCCGCTCGTCCTCGTGATCCACGACTGGGACGGGCTCGGCGACTACGAGGAGCGCCGCGCCACCATGCTCGCCGAGCTCGGCTTCGCCGCCTTCGCGGTGGATCTCTACGGGCAGGGCGTTCGCCCGACGACGACCGAGGAGAGCCGGGCGGAGTCCGGCAAGCTCTACGCCGACCGCGCCGCCATGCGCGCGCGCCTCGCGGCCGCGCTGGAGACGGCGGGCGCGCAGGCGGGGGTCGACGCCGAGACGGCGGCGGTGATCGGCTACTGCTTCGGCGGCGCTGCCGTGCTCGAGTTCGCCCGCGCGGGCGCCGATCTCGACGCGTTCGTGAGCTTCCACGGCGGCCTGCAGGCGCCCGAGGGCGCGACCTGGGACACCGTGCAGGGCGACCTCCTCCTGCTGCACGGCTCCGCCGACCCGGTCTCCGGCATGGAGGACGTCGCGGCGCTCGCCGCCACGCTGAACGAGGCCGAGATCGACTATCGCATGGAGATCTACGGCGGCGCGCGCCATTCCTTCACGGTCTGGGGCAGCGGCGACTACGACCCGCAGGCGGACCTCCAGTCGTGGAACGAGATGCTGACGTTCCTCGACGAGCGCCTGCGGTGAGCACGCCGCAACGCGCGGGGACCGTCAGGCGAAGTGCTTCGAAAGCTTGAGTCCCTGCGCCTGGTAGTTCGAGCCGGCGCCCGCGCCGTAGAGGACGGCCGGGCGCGCGGCCATGCGCTCGTAGACGAGGCGGCCCACCGTCTGGCCGTCCTCCAGGATGAAGGGGACGTCCCGCGAGCGCACCTCGAGCACGGCGCGCGCGCCGGCCCCGTTGGCGCCGGCGTGGCCGAAGCCGGGATCGAAGAAGCCGGCGTAGTGGACGCGGAACTCGCCGACCAGCGGGTCGAACGGCACCATCTCGGCGGCGTAGTCCGGCGGCACGTGGACCGCTTCCTTCGAGGCCAGGATGTAGAACTGGCCCGGGTCGAGGATCAGCTCCCCGGCCCCGTCCGCGCTGAGCGGCTCCCAGAAATCCGCGGTGCGGTGCGCGCCGACCGCGTCGACGTCGACGAGGGCGGTGTGGCGCCTGGCGCGGTAGCCGACGAGCCGCCCCTCGCCGAAGCCGGAGAGGTCGACGGAAACGGCGATGCCGTTCTGGAAGGACGGCGTCGCGGACGTCACCAGCGTCTGGCTGGCGTGGAGCGCGCGCAGGTCGTCGTCGGAAAGCCGCACCTCGCCCCGGCGCAGGCGCAGCTGCGACAGCCGCGTGCCCTCGCGCACCAGCACGGGAAAGGTGCGCGGCGAGATCTCGGCGTAGAGCGGGCCGCGATAGCCGGCGTCCACCACGTCGAACTCCTGCGCCCGGTCGGCGATCACGCGGGTGAAGACGTCGATGCGCCCCGTCGAGCTCTTCGGGTTGGCGGAGGCCGAGAGGTCGCCGGGCAGCGCGAGGCTCTCCTGGATCTCGGCGATGTAGACGCAGCCCGTCTCCAGCACGGCCGGGCGCGAGAGGTCGATCTCGTGCAGCGCGATGCCGTCGAGCCGCTCGCGCACCCGGCGCCGCGGGCCCGGCAGGAAGCTCGCGCGCACCCGCCAGGCGCGGGCGCCGAGCCGCAGGTCCAGGCTCGCCGGCTGGACCTGGTCCGCCACGAAGGGCCGCGTGCTCGCGATGGCGCCCTCGCGGGCGAGCGCACGGATCGTCTCGGCGGGCTGGATGCCGTCTGTGGTCAGCGTCGTCATCGTGTCCTTCCCCTCGCGCGACACAAGCACCAGGCTCGCCCGGAACGCAAGGAGAGACGCGTCAGCCCCCGCGCGCCTCCTCCTCGGGGACCACGTCGACGCTGACGGACAGGCTCTGCCCGCCCGAGGAGACCACGACGCCGTCGACGGGGGAGACGTCGGCGTAGTCGCGCCCCACGGCGAGCACGATGTGGTCGGGGCCGACGAGGGCGGCGTTGGTGGGGTCGAAGCCGATCCAGCCGAGATCCGGCCCGCACCACGCCTCGACCCAGGCATGGGTCGCGTCCGCCCCGACGAGCCGCGGCTGCCCCGCGGGCGGGAGGGTGCGCAGGTAGCCGGAGACGTAGCGCGCCGGCAGGCCGAGCCCGCGCAGGCCGGCGATCATCACGTGGGCGAAGTCCTGGCAGACGCCGCGGCGCGCGCGGAACGCCTCGCGGGCGGGGGTGGCGACGTCGGTCTCGCCGGGCGCATAGGCGAACTCCGCGTGGATGCGCCGCATCAGGTCGCTCGCGCCGGCGAACACGCCCCTGCCGGCGGGCAGCGACGCGCTCGCCCAGGCGGCGATCTCCGGCGCGGCGGGCACGGCCTGGCTCGGGAACAGCGCGTGGACCGGCGCGTCCGGCGCGCGGCTCGTGCCGGTCGCGGCGGCCGCGCGCACCGCCTCGAAGGCGGGATCCTCGGCGGGCGCGGCCGGCGCCGCGCGCGTGATCCGCACCCGCGCGCGCGCCTCGATGCGCAGCTCGCGATGCGGCGTGTCGATCTCGGCATGGTGCAGCCGCGCGCCGAAGAAGCAGGTCTCCTCGCGCAGGCGCGCGGAGGGCACGACGCGCACGTCGCCGAACAGCCGCGCCTGCCCGGCATCGTCGCGGGGGGTGAGCCGCAGCACGCAGCGGGCCGAGGCCACCGTGGCCTCGTAGGAATAGGTCGTGACGTGACGGATGCGGTAGATCACGCGAGGCCGCTCAGCTTCTCGGGGCGCGCGGCCGCGGCCCCGCGGGGAAAGTAGCGCGCGCCGATCGCGTCCGCGAGATCGGCGAGGTCGGCCTCGAAGCCCGCGAGCGTCGGCGCGTCGATCGTGGCGGCGTCGGCGATGGCGAGGCCGCGCGCCAGCGCCGCAGCGAGCCGCTCGGGCGGCTCCGGCAGGCCGTCCTCGTGGAGGCGCGGCAGCGCGCGCACGTGCTCGAGGATGCGCTCGGCCTGGAAGGCGAGGGAGCGCGGGCTGTTCGGGTCGATCAGCGCGAGGTCGCGCACCGGCGCCGGCGCGGGCCCGAACAGGTAGCGCGTGCGGTAGGTGATCTGGCAGTCGACGATGTCGAGGAGCGCGTCGAGGTCCGCGCTCGTGGCGCCCGCACCCGCCAGCGCGCCGGTGACGCGGCACGCGGCGAGCCCGCGCTCGATGCGACGGCCCATGTCGAGCAGCCGCCAGCCGTCGGAGCGCGTCATGTTCTCGTGCACGAGCCCGGCGATCGCCGCGAAGCGCTCGAGCAGCGCGTGCGCCCGGTCGAGCGTGTCGGCCGGGGAGGCCGCCGCCTCCTCGCCGGGCGGGGCGCCGGGGGACAGGTCGGCGACGAGCCGCCAGGCCTGCGGCGCGAGCCGGTCGCGCAGGTGCGAGGCCGCGCGCCGGGCGAAGGCGATCGAGGCGGCGACGGAGCCGGGCGCCGCCGCATCGTCGAGGGCGGTGCGGGCGAGGTCGCACGCGGGCAGCGCGGCAACGGGTGCGGCGTCCGCGCCCTCCCCCACCGGATCCCCGTCCTCGCCGGCGTCCTCCTCTTCCTCCTCCTCCTCCGGGACCGCGCCGAGCGACCGGACGAGGCCCTCGAGCCGCACCACCGTCTCGTCGCCGGGCCCGCCCTCCCCGCCTTCGAGCCGCGCCGCCGCGAGCGCCGCCACGAGCCGCGTCGTCGCCTCCGCGCGCTCGAGGTAGCGCCCGAGCCAGAACAGGTCGTCGGCGGCGCGGCTCGGCAGGTGGCCGGAGACGCGGCGGATGCGCTCCTGCGGGACGAGCGAGACCCGCGCCACCGGCGCGTCCGCGAGCACCCAGACGTCCGCGGAGAGCGTGCCCTCGCCCATGCTGACGGCGCGCGCGTCCGGCCGCTCGGCGATGCGCGCGAAGCCGCCGGGCATGACGTGCCAGCCGTTCGGCGTCGCCGCCGCGTAGACGCGCAGCGAGAACGGCCGCGGCTCGAGCCTGCCGTCGCGCCACACCGGCGTCGTCGACAAGCGCACCACCTCCTGCCCGACGACGTCGACGCCCCGCGCCCGGATGCGCGCGGCGAGCGCGGCACGGCCAGCCGCGTCGAGCTCGGCGCCGAGGGTCGAGGGGCCGGGCACGAAGGCGTCGGCGAAGGCGAGCGTGTCGAGCCGCCCGAGCGCCTCTTCCCGCGCCGCCGGCTCGCCGCACCACCACGTGGCGATGTTGGGCAGGAGCGGGTCCTCGCCGAGAAGCCGGCGGCACTGCAGGGCCATGAATCCCATCAGCGCCGGCTGCTCGACGGCGCCCGCGCCGGGCATGTTCGCCATCGCGACGCCGCCGGCGCGCAGGGCCGCGACGAGGCCGGGCACGCCGAGCCGCGAGCGGGCGTCGAGGGCGAGCGGGTCGCAATAGTCGCCGTCGACGCGGCGCCAGAGCACGTCGATGCGCTTGAGGCCCGACACGGTGCGCACGTAGACCGAGCCGTCGCGCGCCACGAGGTCGTCGCCCTCGACCAGCGGCAGGCCGAGATAGCGCGCGAGCGTCGCCTGCTCGAAATAGGTCTCCGAGTAGGGGCCGGGCGTGAGCAGCCCGACGCGCGGCTCCTCGCGCGCGCCCAGCGCCGCGAGCCCGTCCCGGAAGGCGGCGAAGAAGGGCGCGAGGCGCTGCACGCGCAGGCGCTCCATCAGCGCGGGATAGACCCGCGAGAGGACGATGCGGTTCTCGAGCGCGTAGCCGGCTCCCGACGGCGCCTGCGTGCGGTCGTTCAGCACCCACCAGCGCCCGTCCGGCCCGCGGCCGATGTCGACGGCGTAGAGCGAGAGATGCCGCCCGCCGGGCGGCGCGACCCCGACGAGGGGGCGCAGGTAGTTGGGGCTCCCCACGATGGCGGCCGCCGGCGGCGCGCCGTCCGGCGCCTCGCCGCCGGCGTGGATCTCGGCGAGGAGCGCCTCCATCAGCCGCGCGCGCTGGGCGACTCCCGCCGCGATCGCCCTCCATTCGGCGGCGTCGATGACGACCGGCAGATGCGCCACCGGCCAGGCCCGGTCCGCCGCCTCGCCGTGGACGCGGTAGGAGATGCCGACCTCGCGGATGTGCCGCTCCGCGGAGCCGAAGCCGCGGGCGAGATCGCCCGGGCTCATCGGCCCGAGCGCCTCCGCGAGGCGCGCCCAGGCGGGGCGCGGCGTCCCGTCGGTTCCGATCAGCTCGTCGGCCGCCCCCGGCAGCGGCGCGTAGCCTCGAGTCCAGTGGCTCAGGCCCTGGATCAGGTCGCGCGCCTGCGCCCGGGTGAGCGCCGTCATGCGGGCGGCCTCCGCAGGTCGAGCGTCATCGGGAACTCGGCGGCGGGCTCCTCCGGCGGCGGATCGATCCGCCCGGGCGTGTGGCCGTGATCCTGGAAGCGCGCGAGGCGGCGCGCCTCGGCCTCGTAGGAATTGACCGGCATCGTTTCGTAGTTGCGCCCGCCGGGATGGGCGACGTGGTAGACGCAGCCGCCGAGGGAGCGGCGGTTCCAGGAATCGATGACGTCGAAGGTGAGCGGCGCGTGGACGGGAATGTTCGGGTGCAGGCCCGAGGCCGGCTGCCAGGCCTTGTAGCGCAGGCCCGCCACAGCCTCGCCGGCGCGGCCGGTGGAGGTCATCGGCAGGCGGCGCCCGTTGCAGCCGATGACGTGGCGGCCGGGGACGATGCCCTGCGCGCGCACCTCGAGCCGCTCGACGGAGCTGTCGACGTAGCGCACCGTGCCGCCGACGGCGCCCTCCTCGCCCATGACGTGCCAGGGCTCGAGCGCCTGGCGCAGCTCGAGCGCGACGCCGCGGTGCTCGACACGGCCGTAGAGCGGGAAGCGGAACTCCCACTGCGCGCGGAACCAGCTCTCCTCGAAACGGTAGCCGGCTTCCGACAGGTCGGCGAGGACGGCGCGGAAGTCGTCCCAGACCATGTGCGGAAGCATGAAGCGGTCGTGCAGGGCCGTGCCCCAGCGAACCAGGCGCCCGCCCTGCGGCTCGCGCCAGAGCCAGGCGACGAGCGCGCGCAGCAGGAGCTGCTGCGCGAGCGACATCCGCGCGTCCGGCGGCATCTCGAACCCGCGGAACTCGACGAGGCCGAGGCGCCCCGTCGGCCCGTCGGGCGAGTAGAGCTTGTCGATGCAGATCTCGGCGCGGTGCGTGTTGCCGGTGACGTCGACGAGCAGATTGCGGAACAGCCGGTCGACGAGCCACGGCGGGATGTTCCCGGCTTCCGGGTCCGGCACCTGCGCGAGCGCGATCTCGAGCTCGTAGAGCGCGTCGTCGCGCGCCTCGTCCATGCGCGGCGCCTGGCTGGTCGGGCCGATGAACAGGCCCGAGAACAGGTAGGACAGGGACGGGTGGCGCTGCCAGTAGAGGACGAGGCTCTCGAGCAGGTCCGGCCGGCGCAGGAAGGGCGAATCCGGCGGGCTCGCGCCGCCCAGCACGACATGGTTCCCGCCGCCGGTGCCGGTGTGGCGGCCGTCGATCATGAACTTCTCGGCGGTGAGCCGCGAGAGCCGGGCCTCCTCGTAGAGCCCCGTCGTGATCGCCACGGCCTCGCGCCAGGAATGCGCCGGCTGGACGTTGACCTCGATCACGCCGGGATCCGGCGTGACCTTGACGACGTCGATGCGCGGGTCGTGCGGCGGCGTGTAGCCCTCCACGCGGACCGGCAGCCCCGTCTCGCGGGCCGTCGCCTCGATCGCGGCGAGCAGCTCGAGATAGTCTTCGGCCTGCTCGACGGGCGGCATGAAGACGTGGGTGATGCCGTCGCGCACCTCGACCGAGAGCGCGGTGCGCACCGCCTCGCCCACCGTGTTCTGCGCGGCAACCACCTGGCGTCGCGCGGCGGGATCGCGCTCGGGCCGCGGATAGGGCGGCAGCGCGCCGCGCGGCTCCAGCGGATCGCGCGGGTGGATGTGCGGGTAGTGCTCGGGCTCGATGAAGGGCAGCGAGGCGAGCGGCAGGCGCAGGCCCAGCGGCGAATCGCCCGGGATCAGGAACAGCTTGCCGCGACGGGTGCGCCACAGCTCCGAGCGCCAGCGCCGCGCGCCGTCCGCGGCGTTCCAGCGCTGGATCGGCAGGACGAAGCCCACGGGCTCGGTCAGCCCCCGCTCGAAGACGCGCATCATCCGCGCGCGCTCCTCGGGATCCGCCAGGGCGGGGTTCGTCGGGTCGACGCCCTCCGGCAGCTCGGCCTCCCTCAGGAGCCAGTGCGCGGGATCCTCGTAGGCCGGCTGCGCGTAGCCGGCGGAGAGATGCATGCGCTCCGCCAGGCCCTCGACGAAGCTCCTCGCCGCCGCGGAGGGCGCCTTCGCTCCGGCTCGCCCCTCGCCGGCGATGAGCGACGCGTCGCGCCAGATCGGCTCGCCGTCGCGGCGCCAGTAGAGGCCGAAAGCCCAGCGCGGCAATTGCTCGCCGGGATACCACTTGCCCTGCCCGTAGTGCAGGAAGCCGCCGGGCGCGAAGCGGTCGCGCAACCGGCGGATCAGCGTGTCCGCGCGGCCCGCCTTGGTGGGGCCGACCGCCGCGATGTTCCACTCCGCCCCGTCGGGATCGTCGATCGAGACGAAGGTCGGCTCGCCCCCCATGGTGAGGCGCACGTCCTGGGCGACGAGGTCCCGGTCGACCCGGTCTCCCAGCGCCTCCAGCGCCGACCAGGCGGACTCGTCGAAGGGCCGCGTCACGCGCGGCGCCTCGAGGATGCGCGTCACGTGCATCTCGAAGCCGAACTCGACGTTCGCCGGGTCGGTCGCACCCGTGATCGGCGCCGCAGAGCGGTAGTGCGGCGTGGCGCACAGCGGGATGTGCCCCTCGCCGCAGAACAGGCCGGACGTCGCGTCCATGCCGATCCAGCCGGCGCCCGGCACGTAGACCTCCGCCCAGGCGTGGAGATCGGTGAAGTCGTGCTCGGTGCCCTTGGGCCCCTCGATCGGGTCGATGTCGGCCTTCAGCTGGATCAGGTACCCCGACACGAAGCGCGCGGCGAAGCCGAGCCGGCGCAGCACCTGGACGAGGAGCCAGGCCGAATCGCGACAGGAGCCGCAACCCAGCGCCAGCGTCTCCTCCGGCGTCTGCACGCCGGGCTCCATGCGCACGATGTAGCGCACCGCGCGCTGGACGAGCGCGTTGAGCTCGACGAGGAAGGTCACCGTGCTGCGCTTCGTCCGGTCGATCCCGGCGACGAACGCCTCCGCCGTCTCGCCGAGCAGCTCGTCGGCCTGGAGGTAGGGCTCGAGCTCCTCGGCGAGCTCGCGCGCGTAGGCGAAGGGGAAGTCGTCGGCATAGGGCTCGACGAAGAAGTCGAACGGGTTGACCACCGCCATGTCCGCGGTGAGGTCGACCTCGATCTTCAGCTCGGTCGCGGGCTCGGGGAAGACGAGGCGCGCCAGCCAGTTCCCGTGCGGGTCCTGCTGCCAGTTGATGAAATGATTGGCGGGCTGCACCTTCAGCGCATAGCTGGGGACGCGTGTGCGGGCATGCGGCGCCGGCCGCAGGCGGATCACCTGCGGACCGATGCCGATCGGCCGGTCGTAACGGTACTGCGTGACGTGGTGCAGGGCGACGAGGATGGACACGGGGCGCGGACTCCCACGGTCGAGTTGCCTGCCGACCGTCAAGCAAGAAGCATGCGCGCGCAAGGCCGCCGGCGCCACGCGGCCCGACATTCCGCACGTCGTCCACGGGGAACGAAGCTACGGGAACGACGCTGCGGGAACGACGCCGCGCCCCGGGCACGGCCACGCGCGCCCGCCGCCGCTCAGGCGTAGTCGCGCTTCAGCTCGATCGTGGCGCGAACGCCGAGATCGTCCCAGTGGCGGGCGAGCCAGTCCTGCGCGGCGCCGCGGCCGCGCTCGAACAGCGTCTTCATCATCGTCCAGTCCGCCGCGCGGCGGGTGGAGGCGGGAAACTCGTCGAAATGGCCCGTCGGCTCGATCCGGTGCATCAGCACGCGCTTGTAGTCGCCCTCGGCGAGCTTGCCCTCGTCGAGCAGGCGCGTCACGAAGTCGACGGCGCGCAGCTCGCGCAGGAGCGGCGCGTTGAAGCCGATCTCCGAGAGCCGGTCGCGGATCTCGGCGCGGGTGCGCGGGGTCTCGCGCCGCTCGATCGGGTTGATCTGGACGAGCAGGACGTCGTCGGCGGCGACGCCGTAGAACAGCGGGAACAGCGGCGGGTTGCCCATGTAGCCGCCGTCCCAGTAGGGCACGCCGTCGATCTCCACCGCCTTGAACAGCTCCGGCAGGCAGGCGGAGGCGAGGAGATGGTCGACGGTCAGCTCCTCGCGCGCGAAAACCTTGATCTTGCCGGTCCAGACGTTGGTCGCCGAGACGAAGAGCTTCACGTCGCCGCAGGCGCGCACCTCGTCGAAGCGGATGAGGTCCTCGAGCGCGTCCCTCAGCGGGTTGACGTCGAGGATGTTCTGGTAGGGCGTGGTGAAGGGCGAGAAGGCGTTCATCCAGAAGCGGAAGGGCGAGCGCTCGTCCGTCCACAGGCCGAGCGCCTGGCGCACGATCCGCGCCTTGTAGGCGGGCAGGTCGCCGTCGAGGCTGATCGAGCGCCAGAAATCGGCGAGGCACTGCCGCGCCCCCTCCGCGCCGCCGCGCCGCCAGCCCTCCGCGAGCACGACGGCGTTCATCGCGCCGGCGGAGGCGCCGGAGATCGCCTCGATGGCGAGCCGCCCGTCCTCAAGGAGCCCGTCGAGCACGCCCCAGGTGAACGCCCCGTGCGCCCCCCCGCCCTGCAGCGCGAGGGACACGGCCTTCTCGGCACGGGGGCCGGCGAGGCCGGGAAGGGGGCTTTCGGTCATGCCGCCGTGCGCCTTCTACGGCGAAAGCCGTCCTTCTCCTGCCGGCGCTGCGCGCTGGCGAGCTGAAAGTACCGGCAGGCGAGCGCCACCGTCTTCGGCAACGGTCGACCGGCAGCGTAGTAGGCCACCGTTCGCCGCCCGAGCCCCAGGCGCCGCGCGGCGACGTCGAACGTCCATCCCTGCTCGGCGAGGAACGTCTTGAATTCGAGAGAGGCCTCGGCATCGCTAGCGACGTCCTCGACGGCGACCGAACTGATATCGATCGATCCGTCGCCCCACTCGATCGAGGAGCCGTAGGGGCCGAGGCGGGCCGTCGCAAACAGCGCCGAATTGTCCTCGAGGGGTCGGTAGAGGGCGAAGCGGGCCATGAACGGTGCGAGATCGACGATCTCCGGTGCCCCCGCGCGCTCACCGCATTCCCATGTCACCTCGACACGGAGAGGATCCAGGGGCCGCACGGACTCGAGCACGGGAAGCCGTCGCCCAACGACGATGTCTTCAGCGCGGCCCATTCAGCTCCTCCCATTTCACAAGCAGAATTTCACGCTCTCGCTTCGCCCAACGCCGAACTTCCGCGAGCAGCGAACGGTCCCGGCAGCTACCCTCCATCACCGTTCCGGTCCGGATCGCGATAGCAATGTTGGTCTCCGGTCCGACCAGATGGAAATGCGGAGGCGGATGCTCCGCGGGAGCCGCGTAGATGTAGACGCCGTACCGTCCGAACGTGGCGATCCTCGGCATCGCCGACGTCCTCGACAAGCCTGAGATTAGTGCACGTAGTGCATCAGGACAAGGCCTTGGCAGACACCGCGGCCCCGCCGCCCCTCACTGCGCCGTCCACCCCCCGTCCATGGAGATGTTCGCCCCCGTGATCTGGCTCGCGGCGTCCGAGCACAGGAACAGCGCCATGGCGGCGACCTGCTCCACCGTGACGAAGGCCTTGGTCGGCTGCGCCTTGAGCAGGACGTCCTCGATCACCTGCTCGCGGGTGAGGCCGCGCGCCTTCATCGTGTCGGGGATCTGCTTCTCGACGAGCGGCGTCCAGACGTAGCCGGGCGAGATGCAGTTCACCGTCACCCCCTGCGCCGCCGCCTCGAGCGCCACCGTCTTGGTGAAGCCCACGAGCCCGTGCTTGGCCGCGACGTAGGCGGACTTGTAGGGCGAGGCGACGAGGGAATGCGCCGAGGCCGTGCTCACGATGCGGCCCCAGCCGCGCTCCTTCATGCCGGCGAGCACGAGGCGCGTCGCGTAGAAGGCCGAGGAGAGGTTGATCGCGACGATCCGGTCCCACTGCGCGACGGGGAAGTCCTCCACCGGCGCGACATGCTGGACGCCCGCGTTGTTGACGAGGATGTCCACGGGCCCGAGCTCGCGCTCCGCGCGGTCCACCGCCGCGGCGAGCTGGTCGGGCTTGGACACGTCGGCGCCCGTCCAGGCGGCCTTGATGCCGTGCGCGTCGGCGAGCCGCTTCGCGAGCGCCTCGCAGGCGTCGGTCTCGCCGAAGCCGTCGATCATCACGTTGGCGCCGGCGCCGGCGAGCGCCTCGGCGATGGCGAGGCCGATCCCCGACGTGCCGCCGGTGACGAGGGCGGTGCGGTCCGTGAGCTCTTTCATGTGTGCGTCTCCCGCGGCTACGCGGCGCACACTAGCGCATCGGGCGGGGAACGGAAGATGCCGCGGTGCAGCGAAGCGGGCCGGTCGCGCCCCTCATCCGCCCGTCACGCTCATGTGCCGCCCCACGGCCGGGCGGTTCACGCGGCGGTCGATGACGAAATCGTGGCCCTTGGGCTTGCGGGTGATCGCGTCGGCGATGGCCCGCGCGACGCGCTCGTCGCCCTCCGACTGGCGCAGCGGCGTGCGCAGGTCGGCGGCGTCCTCCTGGCCGAGGCACATGTAGAGCGTGCCGGTGCAGGTGAGGCGCACACGGTTGCAGCTCTCGCAGAAATTGTGCGTCATCGGCGTGATGAAGCCGAGCCGCCCGCCGGTCTCCTCGACACGCACGTAGCGCGCCGGCCCGCCGGTGCGATCCGGCAGGTCGGTGAGGGTGAAGCGGTCCATCAGCCGGGCGCGGACCTGCGACAGCGGCAGGAACTGGTCGACGCGGTGGGTCTCGATCTCGCCGAGCGGCATCACCTCGATGAGGGTGAGGTCCATGCCGCGCCCGTGCGCCCATTCGAGCATGGGCTCGATCTCGTCCTCGTTGACGCCCTTGAGCGCCACCGCGTTGATCTTGACCGACAGCCCCGCCGCCTGGGCGGCGTCGAGCCCCTCCATGACGCGGCCGAGATCGCCCCAGCGGGTGATCGCGCGGAACTTGTCCGGGTCGAGCGTGTCCATCGAGACGTTGACGCGCCGCACGCCGCAGGCGGCGAGCTCGGCAGCATGGCGGGCGAGCTGCGAACCGTTGGTGGTGACGGTCAGCTCCTCGAGCGCGCCGGTGTCGAGGTGGCGGCCGAGGTTGCGGAACAGCGTCATGATGTCGCGACGCACCAGCGGCTCGCCGCCGGTAATGCGCAGCTTGCGCACGCCGTGGCGGACGAAGACCGAGCAGAGCCGGTCGAGCTCCTCGAGCGTGAGCAGGTCGCGCTTGGGGAGGAACGTCATGTTCTCCGACATGCAGTAGACGCAGCGGAAGTCGCAGCGGTCCGTCACCGAGACGCGCAGGTAGGAGATCGCCCGCCCGAACGGGTCGACGAGCGGCGCGCCCGCGTCCGGGGTCGCCGCGCTCGGCGCATGCGTCGTCATCGGCTCGCTCACTCCACTCCCTCCCGGGCGCATCGGCCACGGTTTTCCCGCGGCCGCGCCTTCTGTATCGTCTGCCGGCGTCTCTCGCCATATGGGCGGGGGAGGATGGAAGAGAAGCCCAGCCGCGTCAACGCATGCGCGCGAACCGATACGAGGGATCCCCGATGAGCGCGATCGAGATGTCCGAGGCGACGGGAGCCGGCGCGGGGGGCGGCGCGCAGGCGTGGCCGACGGAGCTGCGCGTCGCCAAGGACCGGCGCACCCTCACGGTCGTGTACGACGACGGCGCCGCCTTCGCGCTGCCGGCGGAGTACCTGCGGGTGACGAGCCCGTCCGCCGAGGTGCAGGGCCACTCGCCGGCCGAGCGCAAGACCGTGCCCGGCAAGATGGAGGTGATGATCATCGGGGTCGAGCCGGTGGGCAACTACGCCGTCAAGCTCGTCTTCGACGACATGCACGACACCGGCATCTACGGCTGGGACTACCTGCGCCGCCTGGGCGAGACCCACGCCGAGCGCTGGTCGGAATACCTGTCCGAGCTCGCGGCCAAGGGCCTCTCGCGCGAGCCGCCGCGCCGGCGCTGAGCCGGCGCTGAGCCGGGGCGGCGGTCCGGTCGTTCAGTCCTTCATCACGATGCGGGCGCCGACGCGCACGCGTTCGTAGAGGTGGGTGACGTCCTCGTTGGTCATCCGGACGCAGCCCGACGAGACTTCCTGGCCGATCGTCTGCGGCTCGTTGGAGCCGTGGATGCGCCAGAGCGTGCTGCCGATGTAGAGCGCGCGGGCGCCGAGGGGGTTGTTCGGGCCTCCGGCCATGAACACCGGCAGGTCGGGCTGGCGACGGCGCATCGACGCCGGCGGACGCCAGTCCGGCCATTCGCGCTTCATGCTCAGGCGGTAGGAGCCGCGCCAGCCGAAGCCGGGGCGGCCGACGCCGACGCCGTACCGAATGGCCTTGCCACCCTCCTGGACGAGGTAGAGGCGGCGCTCGGAATGGCTGATGACGATCGTGCCGGGCGCGTACCGCCCGTCGAAGTCGACGACGCGGCGGGGGATCGCGGAGCCCTGGAACACGTTGCCGACGCCGCCCGGGCCGTCGAGGAGGGCGGGGTTGATCCATTCCGCCGACGCCCGCGTCGGCTGCAGGGCGAGGGCGCCGAGCGCGACGGCCAACGCCAGGGTGAGTGAGAGAACGAACCGCATGGAAGCTCCTGGTCCTTGACGCTTGCCGGAACACCTGGCCGCCGCACGGCGACGCACGGGACGCGGTACCCGTTCCCGCCTGCCGCGGAGGGGACCCCGAATCCCGGCGGCGATCGTCGATCCGTCGTCACCGTGCAGCCTACGAAACGCCACGCGGGGACCATAATCAGATTTTCGTGAATGTGCTGTTGCCGCCGCGCCGCGAGGCCGAGAAATCCTTCGCGCGCACCCGCGATCGAGCGCTTGACGGCCCGCGCGCGTCGGCCTATGAAGCGCGCCTCGGAACGGGCGCGTAGCTCAGCGGGAGAGCATTCGCTTCACACGCGAAGGGTCACAGGTTCAATCCCTGTCGCGCCCACCATCCGACCCCTCCATGCATGCGAGTGGAACCACGCGCGGCGACGGCGACGGCGCCTCGCGAAGGCGTGAGCGCGGGCACGGCTCCGGACGGGCCGCCATGCGTTAGGCTGGACCACCGAACCAGTCCTCCGGAGCCCGCCTTGACCTTTCCCCGCGTTCCGCGTCCGCACGCGATCGTCCTCACGGCCTGCCTCGTGCTGCTCCCCTCCTCCGTCCTCGCCCAGGAGGCGCAGGGCGGCGACCGCGCGCGAGAGACGCAGGCCGCCGCGGGCGACGCCGCACCGCCCGGCGCCGATCGTCCGGTCTCCGCCGACGGGCTGCGCCTCCCCGATCCCGTGACCACCCGCCACGAGATCGTCGTCGACGGCGAACCCCTCGCCTTCGCGGCCACCGCCGGCGTCCTGACCCTCACGGGGTCGTCGGGCGAGGAGGAGGCGGACATCGCCTACGTCGCCTACCTGCGCGACGATCCGAGCGAGGAGAGCGCCGATCCGGCGCGCCGGCCGGTGACCTTCGTCGTCAACGGCGGGCCCGGCGCCGCCTCCGCCTACCTCCATCTCGGCGCGCTCGGCCCCTGGACGATCGGGTTCGGCGAGGACGTGATCGTCCCCTCCGCCACGCCGACCCTGGTGGAGAACCCCGACACCTGGCTCGCCTTCACCGACCTCGTCTTCGTCGATCCCGTGGGCACCGGCTACTCCCGGCTCGTGGCGCCGAGCGACCGCACGCGCAACCGCTACCTCTCGGTGTCCGGCGACATCGCGGCGCTCGCGGACTTCGTCTTCCGCTGGTCCGTCGAGAACGGCCGCGCCGCCTCGCCCAAGGCCGCCGTCGGCGAGAGCTACGGCGGCTTTCGCATGCCGCTCCTCGCCGACACGCTGACGAGCGACCGGGGCATGGCGCTCTCGGCGCTCGTGCTGGTCTCCCCGGTCCTCGACTTCGCCTGGATCAGCCCCGCCGACACGAACCTGATGGGCCGGGTCGCGCTCCTGCCCTCGCTGGCCGCCGCCGCGCTCGACAAGGCCGGGGAGGCCTCGCGCGGCGCGCTCGCGGAAGTCGAGGCCTATGCCACGGGGGCCTACGTCTCCGACCTCCTCGCCGGCCTCTCCGACGCGGCCGCGGTCGACCGGGTCGTGACCCGGCTCGCGGAGCTCACCGGGCTGCCGGAGGATCTCGTGCGGCGGCAGGCCGGGCGGGTCGACGCGCGGCTCCTCGCCCGCGAGCTTTGGCGCGCGGAAGGCCGCGTCGGCAGCCTCTACGATACCGGCGTCACCACGCCCGACCCTGCCCCCACCCGTGTGGCGCCCCGCTGGCGCGACCCGGTCCTCGACGCGCTCACCGCACCGCTCACGGCGGCGGCGCTCACGCTCTACCGCGAGAAGCTCGCGTGGGTGCCGGAGCGGCAATGGGTGCTCCTCAACGGCGGTGTCTCCGGCGCCTGGGACTACGGCTCGGCGCGCTCCGCGCCCGAGGCGCTCGACGAGCTCGCCGCCGCGATGGCGCTCGACGAGAGCCTCGACGTCGTCGTCGCGCACGGCCTCACCGATCTCGTCACGCCCTACTTCGCCTCGACGCTGCTGCTGCGCCAGCTCCCCGCGAGCCTGCGGGCGCGGGTCGTCGAGGAGACCTATCCCGGCGGGCACATGTTCTACACCCGTCCCGCGAGCCGGGCGGCGCTGGCCGAGACGGCGCGCGCGGCGATCGCGGGAGACTGAGGGCGGGCGACTGACGGCGGGAGCCTCGGCGCCTCAGCGCAGCCGCCAGACCGTGCTGCGCTTGCTCTCGGCGTCCTCCAGCGCCCGCGTCACCGGCACCTCGTAGGTCGCGAGCCGCTCGAGGCCCGCCGCGGGGCCGTCCTTGGGCAGGTAGGCGCGGCCGGGATCGCCGACGAGCACGGTCGCGCCGCGGGCGGCGAGCGTCCGCAGCCAGGCGAGGACGCGCGCGGCGAGGTCGCGCTCGTAGCAGATGTCGCCGGCGAGAACGACGTCCCAGCCCTCGTCGACGCCGACGAGGTCGGTCGTCCGCGGATGGATCGTCACGCCGTTCGCAGCCGCGTTGAGCGGCATCGCCGCGCAGGCGAAGGGGTCGATGTCGGCGGCCTCCACCCGCGCCGCGCCGGCCCGCGCGGCGGCGATGCCGACGAGACCCGACCCCGCCGCGAAGTCCAGCACGCGCCGCCCGGCGACCGTCTCCGGATGGTCGAGCACGTAGCGCGCGAGCGCCTGCCCGCCGGCCCAGGCGAAGGCCCAGAAGGGTGGCGGCAGCCCGATCTCGCCGAGCTCCTCCTCGGTCTTCTCCCACAGCGCCGTCGCCTCGTCGGCGACGTGGACGACGAGCTCGGGCGCGTGAGGCACCGGCAGGAGCCGCGTATGGGCCCGGATGAAGGCGGGGGGATCGCTGATGCGCATGGCTCTCCCTCGATAGCGCCTCGACGCGCCCGAGGGGAGCGCCTATCTCGAAGCGAGCGAGACACGAGAGCAGGAGCGCCGGCCCATGCCCGCGGATGCCGAGCACAGCGAGAACCCCTTCTTCCGGGCGTGGGACACGCCGTTCGAGGCCCCGCCCTTCGCCGAGATCGGGCCCGAGGACATGGAGGCGGCCTTCGAGGCGGGGCTCGCGGCGCACGAGGCGGAGATCGCCGCGATCCGCGACACGGCCGAGCCCGCGACCTTCGAGAACACGATCGTCGCGCTCGAGCGCGCCGGGCGCGACCTCAGGCGCGTCGCGATGGTGTTCTACAACCTCTCTGGCGCGCACACGAACGAGGCGATCCAGGCGATCGAGCGGCGCATGGCGCCGCGGCTCTCGCGGCATTCCTCCAGGATCATGCTCGACGCCGGCCTGTTCGCGCGGGTCGACGCCGTTTTCCGGGCGCGCGAGATGCTCGGGCTCGACGCCGAGGCGCTGCGGCTCCTGGAGCGCACGCACCTGGGCTTCGTGCGCGCCGGCGCCGAGCTCGCGCCGGAGGCGAAGGCGCGGCTCGCCGAGATCGACGCGCGTCTCGCCGAGCTCGGCACCGCCTTCGGCCAGAACGTGCTCGGCGACGAGAGCAGCTTCACGCTGATCCTCGAGGGCGAGGACGACCTCGCCGGCCTGCCCGACTGGCTCGTCGCCGCCGCGGCGCGGGCGGCGGCCGATCGCGGCCTCGAAGGCAAGCACGTGATCACGCTGGCGCGCTCCTCGGTCGAGCCCTTCCTGGCCTTCTCGGCGCGGCGCGACCTGCGCCGGCGCGCCTTCGAGGCCTGGACGCAGCGCGGCGCGCACGCGGGCGCGCGGGACAACCGCGGCATCGTCGCCGAGACCGTGCGGCTGCGCGCCGAGCGCGCACGTCTCCTCGGCTACGAGACCTTCGCGCACTACAAGCTCGACGACGCCATGGCGAAGACGCCCGACGCCGTCGGCGACCTGCTCGGGCGCGTCTGGGAGCCGGCGCGGGCGCGGGCGACGGAGGAGCGCGATGCGCTGGCGGCGCTCGCGGCCGAGCGCGGGGAGAGCCCGGACGTCGCACCCTGGGACTGGCGCTACCTCGCCGAGGGCGTACGCCGCGCCCGCTACGATCTCGACGAGGGCGCGATCAAGCCCTACCTGCCCCTCGACCGCCTGATCGAGGCGGCCTTCTTCGTGGCCGAGCGGCTGTTCGGGCTCTCCTTCGAGGAGCGCTCGGACGTGCCGACCTGGCATCCGGACGTGCGCGCCTTCGCGGTACGCGACGCCGCCGGCGCGCATGTCGGCCTGTTCTACGGCGACTACTTCGCGCGTCCCTCGAAGCGCTCGGGGGCCTGGGCCTCGTCCTTCCGCTCGCAGCAGAACCTCGACGGGCGGGTGCGGCCGATCATCGTCAACGTGATGAACTTCTCCGCCGGCAGCGCCGAGGCGCCCCCGCTCCTCTCCTTCGACGACGCGCGCACGCTCTTCCACGAGTTCGGCCACGCCCTGCACGGCCTGCTCTCGGAGGTGACCTATCCCTCGCTCGCGGGCACGGCGGTGGCGCGGGACTTCGTGGAGCTGCCTTCGCAGCTCTACGAGCACTGGCTCGAGACGCCGCAGGTGCTGGAGCGCTTCGCGCGACATTGGCGCACCGGCGAGCCGATGCCGCAGGCCCTGCGCGACAAGCTCGTGGGCGCGCGGACCTTCAACCAGGGCTTCGCCACGGTGGAATACCTCGCCTGCGCCTTCGTCGACCTCGACTTCCACCTCCTGCCCGACGCCGGCAACCTCGACCCGGAGGCCTTCGAGCGCGAGGCGCTGGCGCGCATCGGCATGCCCGACGAGATCGTCATGCGCCACCGCACGCCGCACTTCGCCCATGTCTTCGCCGGCTCGGGCTACGCCGCGGGCTACTACAGCTACATGTGGTCCGAGGTGCTCGACGCGGACGCGTTCGAGGCTTTCGAGGAGACCGGCGACCCGTTCGACCCCGAGACGGCGGCGCGGCTGCGCGAGCACATCTACGCCGCCGGCAACCGGCGCGATCCGGCGGAAGCCTACTTCGCCTTCCGCGGCCGCATGCCCGACGTCGGGCCGCTGCTCAAGAAGCGCGGGCTCGTCGAGGGCCTCCCGGCGCCGGCCGCCGGGGAAGCGTGAGGCGAGGCCCGCCGGGACCGGCTCACGCGAACAGCGAGAGCTGGTCCTCCGCCGCCCGGCGGCGGGCGACGGTCGGCGGCTCGAACAGGTCCGTGCGCAGCCGCGTGCGTGTCGCGTTGAGCCCGAGCCGGCGCGCCGCGGTCTCGAAGCGCCGCCCGATCATCCAGGCATAAGCGCCCGTCCCGGTCTGCCGTACGCCCCAGGTCGCGTCGTACTCCTTGCCGCCGCGGGTCTGGCGCACCAGCGAGAGGACGCGCTCCAGCCGGTCGGGATAGTGCTCGATCAGCCAGTCCCGGGCGAGCCCCTTGAGCTCGTCGGGCAGGCGCAGAAGCACGTAGCCCGCCTCGCGCGCGCCGGCGGCATGCGCCGCCTCCAGGATCCGCTCGATCTCGTGGTCGTTGATCGCCGGCACGATCGGTGCCACGAGCACGGTAACGGGGATGCCCTCGTCCGTGAGCCGCTTGATGGCGTCGAGCCGGCGCGCCGGCGTCGCCGCCCGCGGTTCCATCCGCCGCGCCAGCACCGGATCGAGCGTGGTCAGCGAGATCGCCACCTTGGCGAGGCCGCGCTCCGCCATCGGCCCGAGGATGTCGACGTCCCGCGTGACGAGATGCGACTTGGTGACGATGCCCACCGGGTGCGAGCGCTTCGCGAGCACCTCGAGCACCGAGCGCGTGATCCGGTAGCGCCGCTCCACCGGCTGGTACGGATCCGTGTTCGCGCCGAGCGCGATGGGCTTCGCGACATAGCTCCTCGCCGCGAGCTCGCGCTCGAGCAGCGCCGCCGCGTCCGGCTTGGCGAAGAGCTTCGTCTCGAAGTCGAGCCCCGGCGAGAGGCCGTGGTGGGCGTGGCTCGGGCGGGCGTAGCAGTAGAAGCAGCCGTGCTCGCAGCCGCGATACGGGTTGATCGAGTAGTCGAAGCCGATGTCGGGCGACTGGTTCCGCGCGATGATCGTGCGCGCGCGCTCCTCCACCACCTCGGTGGCGAGCGCGAGCGCCCGCTCCTCCTCGTCGTGGAGCCGGTCCTCCTCGAAGGCCTCGCGGGTGATTCGCTCGAAACGCCCGGTCTCGTTCGTCTGCGCCCCGCGCCCGCGCCGCAGCCGCTCGGCCACGGCCTCCGGGCGCCCCGTGTCGCGCAGGAGCGCACGGCGCTGCAGATCGCGCGCCGAGGGCTCGCGGGGGTGCGGCTCGCGAGGCGATGCCTCCCTCGGGCCGGGGACGAGGATGTGGCGCGGTGCGCGCGCCGTGCTGGCGACCGGGCTCATGACGACCTCCGAACGGACGTTCTCTACAGTTCCGCCTATGTTCTAATGTCCCTTATACGAACGAAATGAGAACGAAGCAACCCCATCCGGGTTCCGTCCGAGGCTCTCACCGCCTTTCCTCGGGCGCGCCGGCCGCGCGCAGGGGACGCGGGGTTACGCGGCCGCACGGCTGCGCTATAGGGCCGCCATGATCAGCGCGCTCATCCTGTCCGACGGCGACCCCCAGGCCCTCGCGGCGACGATCGCGGCGCTCGTGCCCGGCGTGGCGGAGGGCGCGATCGCCGACGCCGTCGTGCTCGTGCACGGCACACCGCCGCCGGCGATCGAGGCGCTGGCGGACGCCGCCGGCGCGACGCTCGTCGCGCTCGCCCCGGGCGAGGCCCCCTGGCGCGCGGGCGCGCGCGCCGCGCGGCGGGACTGGCTGCTGCTGCTCGAGGCCGGGGACGTGCCGCTCGAGGGCTTCTCCCGGGCACTCGAGCGCTTCGCGGGGACGGCGCCGGCGCACGCGCCCGGTGCGCTCGGCCGGATGCGGCGCGAGGTGGCGGGCCTGCTGGCGGGTTTTGTCGCGCGGCTCGGCGCGGGCGCGCAGCGCCCCCGCGCGGGCGATCTCGTCCACGCCTCCCATCTCGACGAGGGTGCGCGCCCGCGGGTCGTGCGGCTCGCCGCGACGCTGGTGCGCGAAGGCCGGGCCTGATCAGCCCTTGAGCTTGCCGCGCTTGAGGTGCTCGTCGAGACGGGGCATGATCTCGACGAAGTTGCAGGGGCGGTGGCGATAGTCGAGCTGCGGCCCGAGAATGCCGTCCCAGGCGTCCTTGCACGCCCCCGGCGAGCCGGGCAGCACGAACACGTAGGTCGCCCCCGCCACGCCCGCGGTCGCGCGCGACTGGAGGGTGGACGTGCCGATCTTGTCGTAGCTGATGCGATGAAAGATCGCCGAGAAGCCCTCCATGCGCTTCTCGAACAGCGGCTCGACGGCCTCGGGCGTGACGTCGCGCCCGGTGAAGCCGGTGCCTCCGGTGGTGATCACGACGTCGACGTCCTCGCGCGCGATCCAGCCCTGCACCGCCGCCCGGATCGCCGCGACCTCGTCCCTCACGATCGCCCGATCCGCGAGGTGGTGACCCGCCGCCTCGATCCGCGCGACGAGCGTGTCGCCGGACTTGTCCTGCGTGAGGTCGCGGGTATCCGACACGGTGAGGACGGCGATGCGGACGGGGATGAAGGGGAGGGTCTCGTCGAGGGGCATGGTTCGATCTCCGGCCGGGGCGCCGCCGGGAGATGGCCACGCCCCTCGTCCGATTTCAAGCGAGCAGCGCCCTCGCGCGCGTCCGGGTCGCGCCCCGCCCGGGCCTCACCAGGCCTGGCAGCGCTCCGCCGCCATGAACGCGATGAGCCCGGTCCGCTCGTCCTCCTCGAACCGGTCGTCCGTGAGGACGAGCTCGCAGATCCGGTCGTAGCGGAAGGTCCTGAAGCCGCCCCGCAGCTCGCACCAGCCGGAGACCATCCAGCCGTCCGGCAGATCCCAGATCACGAGCGGGCGCAGCCGCCTGCGCGTCGTGTTGCGCGCGGCGTCCGTGTAGGCGATCTCGACGATCCGCTGATCGCGGATGGCGCGGCGCACGAGGCTTCCGTGCTGCGTCGCCGCCCGCATCGGCAGGAGGCTGTAGAACGGCGCGTCGGCGAGCCTGCGCTCCTCGGGCGACGGCAGGCTCGCCTGGATCAGCGCGCGCGCTTCCTTCGCCGCCGTCGCGAGGACGGGATCGCCGGTGCGCTCGACGAAGGACAGGCCCACGGCCAGGGCGTCGATCTGGTCGTGGGTGAAAGCCACGTTGGGCAGATCGAAGCCGGGCCGCAGGATGTATCCCACGCCGGCTTCGCCGTCGATCGGCAGGCCTGACGCCTGCAGTTGGGCGATGTCGCGATAGATCGTGCCGACGCTCACCTCGAGCGCCGCCGCCAGATCGCGGGCCCGGCTGATGCGCCGGCTGCGCATCTCGTTGACGAGCCTGAAGAGCCGCTCCGCCCGCCGCATCGATCGCGTCACCCGCCGTTGAGATCGCCGCTTCCGTGCGATCGGTATAGACCGATCCGGCCTTCCGGTGAACGGGCGCTGCGGCGGGGCGCGGTCAGTCCGCCGCCGTCGCCTCGATCTCGACCATCAGGGACGGTTGCGCGAGCCGGGTGACGCCGAGCAGCGTCATCGGCGGGGCGACCCCGGCGGACCCCAATCGGCTGCCCAGAAGATCGAAGCTCGCGAGGGTTTGGTCCACATCGGTGCTGTAGACCACCAGCCGCACCACGTGAGACAGGTTCATGCCGGCCGCGCCGAGCACGGCTTCGAGATTGTCGAGCGCCAGGGCGACCTGGCGGCGCATGTCGTCCGGATGCTGCGGATTGCCGTCGCCGTCGACGGCGGTCTGGCCCGCGCAGACCAGGGTTCGCGCGTCGCCCTGCAGGATCTCGGCCTGGTTGAAGCCGAGTTGCAGGGACCAGGACCAGGGATTGACGGGTGTTCTCTTCATCGCGGTGCTCCCTCGCGGTGTTCGTCCGCGCAGGTAGAGCACAGCCCTGCTCACACCGTCGTGAGAGGAGACATCGGGACACGGCGGTTGTCGCAGGCGGCGGCCCGTGCGTGGCGACGGGAGCGGTCTTCGATTCCGACTCTAGGCAGAGCGCCCCGGCGATCCACAAGGACCACCGGGGCGCTCGTCGTCTCCCTCAGGGCGAGCGCGCTCGGCGCCCTCGCCCCTCCCCCTCACGCAGCCGCGCCGCGCTTGTTCTGCCGGTGCTCGATCAGGTCGTCCACCACCGCCGGGTCCGCCAGGGTCGAGGTGTCGCCGAGCGCGCCGAACTCGTCCTCGGCGATCTTGCGCAGGATGCGGCGCATGATCTTGCCCGACCGGGTCTTCGGCAGGCCCGGCGCGAACTGGATCTTGTCGGGGGTGGCGATCGGTCCGATCTCCTGGCGCACGTGCTTGACGAGCTCCTTGCGCAGGTCCTCCGACGGCTCGATCCCCGCCATCAGCGTGACGTAGGCGTAGATGCCCTGGCCCTTGATGTCGTGCGGGTAGCCGACCACGGCGGCCTCGGAGACCTTCGGGTGGGCGACGAGCGCGCTCTCGACCTCGGCGGTGCCCATGCGGTGGCCGGAGACGTTGATGACGTCGTCGACGCGGCCGGTGATCCAGTAGTAGCCGTCCTCGTCGCGGCGGCAGCCGTCGCCGGTGAAGTACTTGCCCGGGTAGGTCGAGAAGTAGGTCTGCACGAAGCGCTCGTGGTCGCCGTAGACCGTGCGCATCTGGCCCGGCCACGAATCGGCGATGCACAGGTTGCCCTCGCAGGCCCCCTCCAGCACCTTGCCCTCGGCATCGACGATCTCCGGGCGCACGCCGAAGAAGGGCAGCGTCGCCGAGCCCGGCTTCTGGGCGATGGCGCCGGGGAGCGGCGTGATGAGGATGCCGCCGGTCTCCGTCTGCCACCAGGTATCGACGATCGGGCAGCGGCCCTCGCCCACCACGCGGTGGTACCACTCCCAGGCCTCGGGGTTGATCGGCTCGCCGACCGAGCCGAGCAGGCGAAGGCTCGCGCGCGACGTCTTCCGCACCGGCTCCTCGCCCGCGCCCATCAGCGAGCGGATGGCGGTCGGCGCCGTGTAGAAGATGTTGACCTCGTGCTTGTCGACCACGTCCCAGAAGCGGGAGATCGACGGGTAGGTCGGCACGCCCTCGAACATCAGCGTCGTCGCGCCGTTGGCGAGCGGGCCGTAGACGATGTAGCTGTGGCCGGTGACCCAGCCGACATCGGCCGTGCACCAGTAGACCTCGCCCTCCTTGTAGTCGAAGACGTACTGGTGCGTCATCGAGGCGTAGACGAGATAGCCGCCGGTCGTGTGCAGCACGCCCTTCGGCTTGCCCGTGGAGCCCGACGTGTAGAGGATGAACAGCGGATCCTCCGCGTTCATCTCCTCACAGGGGCACTCCGCCGTGACCATCTCCGCGGCGGCGTCGTAGTAGACGTCCCGGCCGGGATCCATGGCGACCGCGCCGCCGGTGCGCCGCACCACGACGACGTGGTCGACCGCGTCCTTCGGCAGGCGCTCGAGCGCGGCGTCGACATTGGCCTTGAGCGGCACCTTGCGGCCGCCGCGCAGGCCCTCGTCGGCGGTGATCACGCAGCGCGAGGCGCAATCCTCGATGCGTCCCGCGAGCGCGTCCGGCGAGAAGCCGCCGAACACGATCGAATGGATGGCTCCGAGGCGCGCGCAGGCCAGCATGGCATAGGCGGCTTCGGGGATCATCGGCAGGTAGAGCGTGACGCGATCGCCCTTGGCGACGTTGCGGTTGCGCAGGACGTTGGCCCAGCGCGACACGTGCTCGTGCAGCTCGCGGTAGGTGATGCGCTTGGACTCGCCCGGGTCGTCGCCCTCCCAGATGATGGCGACCTGGTCCGCGCGGGTCTCGAGGTGGCGGTCGACGCAATTGTAGGCGACGTTGGTGGTGCCGTCCTCGAACCACGCGATCGACACCTCGCCGGGGCCGAACGTGGTGTTCTTCACCTTGGTGAAGGGCGTGAACCAGTCGATGCGATTGCCGTGCTCGGCCCAGAAGGCCTCCGGGTCCGCGATGCTCGCCTCGTACATCTCGCGATACTTCGCGGCGTCGACATAGGCGCGCTCGGCCCAATCCCGCGAGACGTCGTAGATCTTCTCAGCCATGCGTGTCCTCCCCGCGATACCTGCCGCACGAGCGCCGCGCCGGCGCCTGTCGGACCTTTGTTGCGCGGCACGTTACTGGAGGGGCAGGCCGCACCGCAAGGTAGGGGGATATCGCACTTTGGTGGGGCGAGCGGGCCCGGCGGCGCGACCGTCCTCCCGGGGGCGCGGACGAAATGCCGCGCTTCCCCGGGGCGACCGCGGACCCGCGGAGGACGTAAGCGTGGCAGGCACGATCGACGTGCGCACCAGCGCGGGAGCAGCATCATGGAGCATCGCACCCTCACCGAGCCGCAGAGGCACGCGAGCGCGCGGCTGATCGGCCCCCGCCGGGACTTCGAGGCGCAGCTCGCGACGATCGCGCTGACGCCGATCCTGGCGCTCTGGCCGCTCCTGTCGATCCTGCCGCTGTTCGGGCTCCTCGCCGGGCCCGAGACGATCGGCTGGGGCGTGATGCACCTCTTCCTGCTGCTGACCGGCTTCTGGGGCGTGTTCGGCGGGTGGCTCGCCCTGCGCTTCGTCACGCCGGCGACCGTCCCGGCACAGCCCGGGGGCCTGCCGGGCACCACGCGGCGCCTGGCGCTCGGCGCATACGCCACGGCGTGGACCATCGTGGCCATGGGCGTCGTGATCCTCGCCTAGCGACCTCGCGCCCCGCCGTCCGCGCTTGCGCGATGCGCCGGGCTTGCGTAGAGCCTCGCCCATGAGGACGCTGTCGAGGACGCTCTCGCGACTGGCCCGCCCCGCACGCACGGTGATCGCCGTCTTGGCGCTCTACGGGCTCGTTCTCGCGAGCCTGCTCGGCGGCCTGTCGGGAGCCCTCGCCCTCTCCCCGGGAGGGGCCGGCGCGGGGGGAACGGTCTGGTGCCCCGTCGACGGCTCGATGCCGGCCGATGCGCCGGCGGACGCCTGCTGGCACGCCTGCCGCCTGGGTGCGGGCCCCTCCGGCCCGGCGCTGGCGCCGTCGGCGGCGACGTCCCCGCCGATGCGCGTCGCAGAGCCCCTCGCACGGTTCGCCGCGCGCCTCGACGCCCCGCGTCCGCGGCCGTCCACGGCTCCCCTCGGCGCCCGTGCGCCGCCCGTCTCCTGATCGCCCCGAGCCCTCCCTTTTCCCATCCTCGAGCGATCCGGATCGCAGCGATCCGCCCGGAGACCCTAGCCATGCTCGCCCACTTCACCCGCGCCGCGCTCGCGGCCGCCCTCGCGCTCGGCCTCGCCGGCGCGCCCCTCCTCCCCGCCTTCGCGGCGGATACGTTCGGCGCCGGCGACATCCGCGTCGAGACGCCCTGGTCGCGCGCGACACCCGGCGCCGCGCCGGTCGCCGGCGGCTACCTGACGATCGTCAACACCGGCTCCGAGCCCGACCGGCTCCTCGGCGGCTCCGCCGAGATCTCCGAGCGCTTCGAGGTCCACTCGATGGAGACGGTCGACGGCGTCGCGCGCATGGCGCCGGTCCAGGGCGGCCTCGAGATCCCGCCCGGCGGGAGCGTCGCCCTCGCGCCCGGCGGCTACCACGTGATGCTCATGGGCCTGAAGCGGCCGCTCGCGGAGGGCGAGACATTCGCCGGCACGCTCGTGTTCGAGCGCGCCGGCGAGGTGCCCGTCGTCTTCTCGGTGGGCGCGCTCGGCTCGCGCACACCCCCGATGGGCCACGGCGCGCACTGAGCCCCGACCGCCCGGGTCGCGCGTCAGCCCACGACGAAGCGCGTGCGCGGCCCGATCCGGGCGAGAAGCCGCCGCAGTGCCCGCTTCTCGAGCGCGATGCAGCCCTCGGTCGGCAGGAAGCCCGGCTTCGCCACGTGCAGGAAGATCGCGCTGCCGCGCCCTTTTCGGATCGGCCCGCGGTTGGCCGAGAGGTCGACCACGATGTCGTAGAGCGCGTCGTCCCGGCGCATCCGCTCGGCGCTCGCCGGGTAGGGCAGCAGCACCGGGCGATTGTAGTTGCGATCGCCGGGCGCGTCGCACCAGCCGTCCGCCTCGCGAATCACCGCGAGCGGCAGCAGCGTGGCCGGCCGGCTTCCGCGATCGGCGCGGAAGAAGGCGCCGAGCGGGCGCACCGTGCCCGCCGGCGTCGCGCCGTCACCCTCGCGCTTGTCCCGGCGGATGCCGCCGCGGCCCAGGGCGCAGGGCAGAACGAGGCTCCCCGCCACGAGCCGGCCGCGGTGGCGCGGGCCGGCCGCGCGGTATACGGCGATGCGCGAGAGCGTGTGCGACGGCATCGAGGCCTCCCTTCCCGGCGGGTCTCCCGGCAATCGCCTGGGCATAACCCCTCCCGACTCCCTGCCGCCGCTTGTTGCCGGGAGACGGCGGTTTAGTCTACAGCCGTGAGCGACACGGCTCCGTGGTCGAGGACTTCCCATGTCGAACGCCAACCGGATACTCGTCGTCGACGACGACCAGGATCTGCGCGACACGCTCGCCGAGCAGCTCGCCCTCTACGACGAGTTCGTCGTCACCACCGCCGAGACGGCGGGGGAGGCGATGAAGGCCGTGCAGGCGGACCGCATCGACCTCGTCATCATGGACGTGGGCCTGCCGGACATGGACGGGCGCGAGGGCGTCAAGCTCATGCGCAAGCACGGCTTCCGCTCGCCGGTGATCATGCTCACGGGCCAGGGCTCGGACGCGGACACCGTGCTCGGCCTCGAGGCGGGCGCCAACGACTACGTGGTCAAGCCCTTCAAGTTCGCGGTGCTGCTGGCGCGCATCCGCGCGCAGCTGCGGCAATACGCGGCCTCCGAGGACGCGATCTTCCAGATCGGGCCCTACTCGTTCCGGCCCGGCGCGAAGCTGCTCGTGTCGGAGAAGGGCTCGAAGCTCAAGCTCACGGAGAAGGAGACCGCGATCCTGCGCTTCCTGTTCCGCGCCGGGCAGAAGGTGGTCTCGCGCGACACGCTGCTCGCCGAGGTCTGGGGCTACAATTCCAACGTCACGACACACACGCTCGAGACGCACATCTACCGCTTGCGCCAGAAGATCGAGCCGAATCCGTCGGCGGCGCGCTTCCTCGTCACCGAGGGCGGCGGCTACAAGCTGCTGCCCTGATCCAGCGACGCCCGAGGCGCGATGTCCCTCGACGACGATATCGCGCTCCTGGCGAGCGCTCCCCTGATCGGCCTGATCGATCGCGACGGCCTGCGCCTGCTCGCCTTCGCCGCCGACAAGCGGCGCTTGCGCCAGGGGGAGGCCCTGTTCCGCAAGGGCGACCGGGCCGAATGCGGCTTCGTCGTCGCCGAGGGCGCGATCGGGCTCGACGTGGAGGGCGGCAAGCCCGTCACCGTGGCGCGCGCCGGCGACCTGATCGGCGCCGCCGCGCTCTTCGCCGAGACCCGCCGCCCCGCGACGGCGACGGCGCGCGAGCCGGCGAGCGTGATTCGCCTCACCCGACCGCTGATGCGCCGCGTCCTGGAAGAGTATCCCCGTGCCGCGGCGGGCATGCACGCGATCCTCGCCGCCGAGCTCGAGAGCCTGACGCAGGACCTGATGCGGGTCGGCGCGCGGCTGGGGTGAGCGGCTGTCTTGCGCGTCAAGCGCCTTACGCCGCCCTGAGCTTGCCCAGGAAGGCCGCCATCTCGCGGCGCAGCCGCTCGGCCTGCTCGGTCAGCGCGCCCGACGCCGTGCGCAGCTCGCCGGCCTTGTCGGTCGTCTGCGCCGCGGCGTCGGTGACCTCGGAGACGTTGCCGGCGATGCCGGCGGCGCCCTGCGCGGCCTGCGCGACCGAGCGGGCGATCTCGGAGGTGGCGGCGCGCTGCTGCTCGACGGTCGCGGCGACCTGGGTGGAGATCCCGCTGATCTCGCGGATCGTGCGGCTGATCCCGTCGATCGCGGCGACGACCTCGCCGGACGCGCCCTGCACGGCGCCGATCTGCCCGGTGATCTCTTCCGTGGCCTTGGCGGTCTGCGCCGCGAGCGTCTTCACCTCGGCGGCCACGACCGCGAAGCCCTTCCCCGCCTCGCCCGCACGCGCCGCCTCGATCGTGGCGTTGAGCGCGAGCAGGTTCGTCTGCGCGGCGATGGCGTCGATGAGCTCGACCACGTCACTGATGCGGGCGGTGGCCTCGCCCAGCGCGCGGACCTTGTCGCCCACCGCCGCGGCTTCCGAGACGGCCGAGCCGGCGATCTCGGAAGCCTGCGAGACGCGCCCGCCGATCTCGGAGATCGAATGGCTCAGCTCCTCGCTGGCCGAGGCGACCGTCTGCACGTCGGCACTGGCGCGTGCCGACGCCTCGCCGGCTTCCCGGCCGCGATCGGTGGTGGTGGCGGCGAGCGCGACGAGGCCGCCCGCGGAGCCCTCGATCTGCGCCGCTGCGCTCGACAGCGCCTGGACCACGCCGGCGACGGAGGCGTCGAGCGCGTCCGCCATCGCCATCATCTCCCGGCGGCGCGCCTCCGCCGCCTCCCGCGTGCGCGCATCGTCGGCGGCGCGGCGCTCCTCCTCCTCGGCGACGCGCGCCCGCATGGTGGCCTCGGCAGCGGCCGACTCGGCGCGGGCGATGCGACGCATCAGGCGGAAGACGAGGGCGATCGTGCCGAGCCCGACGAGGGCGACCACGGCGACGAGCACGCCCAGCGAGAACGTCTTCGTCTCCGCCATGGTCGCGGCGGAGCGCGCCACGTCCCAGCGCGCGGCGACGTCGAAGGCGGGCTGACCCTCGGCGTCGAGGATCGGCAGGGTGGCGGAGGCCGGCACCGCCCCTTCGGGAAGGGCGTAGCCGCCGAGATCGGCGAGCATGCGACCGTCGGCGGCGGAGAGGAAAGCGAGCTCGAGGCCGAGCCGCTCGTCCAGCGCGCTCAGCGCATGCAGCGGGTCGGAATGCACTGCGAGGTATCCGACCACCCGCAGGCCGCCGACGGGAACCACGATACCGAGCCGCGGCGCGCCGGCCGCCGACCAGTCGATCCGCAATGCCTCGAGCGCGGCCGCGCCCGATCGGCCGGCGAGCCGCGCCGGCAGGTCCGCCGGCGACGCGAAGCCCGGCACGACCGCATGCTCGGCGATCAGCGTCCCGTCCGGGCGGTAGAGCGCCAGACCGGAGACGGCGACGGCGCCGGAGGTCACCGCCTCACGGCGCAGCATCTCCGGCAGCACGGCGCCCGCCGCAGCGGCATCGCCGCCGCCCGCCGCCTGGCGCAGCTCCGCGACCTGGGCGATCTGGGTCGTGAGCGCCGTCACCTGCCGCGCATAGTCGCTCCCGGCATCGGAGACGTAGCCGTTGAGGATGGAGCCGAGCTGGGCGGCCGTGGCCTCGTGGACGGCGCCCTCGTAGCGCGAGGTGACGAGGGACATCACGCCGACCGCCGCGATGCAGTTGAGCACCGCCGATGCGATCAGGATGGCGAGAAGCTTCTTGTGCTCGGTCATGACGGGCTCGGCCTCCGGGAGTGGGCTTCGCGTGTGCGCGCATCGTCCCGGCGCCTCGACCGCGCCGGGACGATGCGGTTGCGGGTCAGTTCGAGACGAGGGGCAGCCCCCGCTCCTTCCACTCCTCCATGCCGAGCGCGTAGTAGTAGACGTCCGAGTAGCCGTAGCCGACCGCCTTGATCACGGCGTTGGCTGCGCGGCCGCAGGAGAGGCCGTTGCAGTAGAACAGCACCGGGTCGTCCTTCGCCGCATGGGCGACGATGTCCGCCTCCGAGGCGATGTCGGTGTCGATCAGGCGAACCGCGCCCTCGATGTGGCCGGCGTCGTAGTCGCCCTGGCTGCGGTTGTCGAGGATGACGAGGCTCGGCGTCGAGGTGACGAGCTCGATGACGCCGTCGGCGTCGAGGGTGGTGGCGCCCTCGATCTCCAGCGGCGCGAGATCCGCGTGCGCGGAGGTGGCGAGGCCGGCGGCGAGCAGGATGCCGGCGGCATAGATGGCGAGCTTGCGCATGGTCTTGACCTCCTGGGTGCGCGGGTTCGGGAGGCGCACGGGAGGATTTCACCACGTGGAGCTGAATCAAATGTTTATGGGACTTGACGCCGTGAGCGCATCGATCAACGCTCGCCCGAAAGCACGAATATAAGCTGAAATTCAGCTTTCAGCACCGTACTCCAGACGTCGCGTCGCGTGTATTGCAGACCTATAGTAGCAACATCATCTTCCGGCCCGGCCGCTTGCCCGGGGTGCCGGCCGGCACGAAGCCGATATCGCCGAGCAGCCGCCGGGAGGCCGCGTTCTCCAGCGTCACTTCCGCCACGACGATCGCCTCCGGCGCGAGCGCCCGCAGCCGGGCGACGAGCCCGCGCGCCGCCTCGCGGGCGTAGCCGGCGCCCCGCGCCCCGGCGGCTAGCCAGTAGCCGATCTCGACGGCCGGGCGATCGTCCACCGGCGCATGCGCATGCGCGCCGATCACGCCGACGAGCGCGTCGTCCCGGACGATGCCGAGGAAGCGCTCCGTGGCGCCCTCCCCGTTGCGGGCGATCAGCGCGCGGGCGTCGTCGAGGCCGAAGGGCTGGGCCAGGAACGAGACGAAGGGCGCCACCGCCGGATCGTCGGTGATCGCCCGCAGCGCCGGCGCGTCGGCGGGCACGAGCGGGCGCAGCACGAGGCGCGGCGTCTCGACCGCGAGCGACGACCAGAGATCGGGGGGAAGCGCGCTCACAGCTCCAGCGTCGCCGTCACCGGCGCATGGTCCGACGGCCGGTCCCAGCCGCGGGCGTCGCGCAGGACGTCGACGGCGCGGCAGGTGCCCATCAGGTCGGGCGAGAGCCAGACGTGGTCGAGCCGCCGGCCCTTGTTCGCCTTCACCCAGTCGGGCGCGCGGTAGCTCCACCACGTGTAGATCTTCTCCGGCTCCGGCACGAGCACGCGCGCCGCGTCGGCCCAGCCGGCCTCGCCGCGCAGCGTCTCCAGCGCCTCGGTCTCGACCGGCGTGTGGCTGACGACGCCGAGCAGCTGCTTGTGGCTCCACACGTCGTGCTGGAGCGGCGCGACGTTGAGGTCGCCGACGAGGATCGCCGGCGCCGCGGTCGGGCGCTCGGCGCCGCCCCAGGCGCGCATCTCGGCGAGGAACTGGAGCTTGTGGGCGAACTTCTCGTTCAGCGCCGGGTCGGGCACGTCGCCGCCGGCGGGGACGTAGAAATTGTGGATCGTGATCCCCGCCGCCGCGCCCGCGCCGGCGGCGAGGCGAACCGACATGTGGCGTGCGTCGGCCTTGCCGCAGAAGCTCATCACCCGCGGCGTATCGAGCGGCAGCCGAGAGAGCACCGCGACGCCGTGATAGCCCTTCTGCCCGACGAAGTGGATGTGCTCGTAGCCCGCCTTGCGCAGGTCGGAGGACGGGAACTTGTCGTCCGGGCACTTGGTCTCCTGCAGGCACAGGACGTCGGGCGCGTGCTCGTCGAGGAAGCGCAGCACGAGCGGCAGCCGCAGGCGCACGGAGTTGATGTTCCAGGTGGTGATCTTCAGCCGCATGCGCGCCTCCCCCGTCGCCCCGGGTTACGACGTCGGGGCGGCGCGGGGAAGGAGGTTCCTCCGCGCGCCGGCCGTTCTCAACAGGCGAGCGTCCTACATCGAGGGGATCGCACGCAGGACGGGCAGCGCCGAGCCGAGCCACGACCCCGTCCACGGCACCGCGAGGAGGCGGTCGAAGACGAGCGTGAGGAAGAGCCCGAGCCCGCCCGCGAGGACGAGCGTCTTGGGCAGCCGTTCGCGCCCCTCGACGAGCATGAAGCCCGTGGTGAGGAGCATCGCGGCCGGGATCAGCCCGAAGAGGGCGATCGCCGCGACGAAGCCGACGAGCCAGCCGCCGATGACGGCCGCGCGACGCACGAGCACACCGGGCGGCATTTCCGCGGCGGAGCCGGCGAGGTCCATGTGCATCGGCTTGCGGCGCGGTGCGGCGCCCTCCTCCTCGGCGGCTTCGCCCGCGAGCCCGAGGCTGCGCACGAGCAGGCTCGTGGCCAGCGCCGCGAAGGCGAAGAGCCCGACCGTGAGCGGCACCACCCTGGCACCGAAGCTCCAGTCCCACGCGACGACGAGCATCGCCCCGATGGTCGCGATCAGCACGAGCGAGACCACGTCGGACGGCTCCAGGCTCGGCCGGCGCAGCCGGCGGCGCCCGCGCAGGAACCGCGCGAGGGCCCCGACGAGGGGCGGCAGGAAGCCGAGCGCGGAGAGCACGAGCAGGGTGACGACGCCCGGCCGCGAGAGCCAGGCCAATCCGTAGAGCTCCATCGAGATGAAGAGGTAGCGCTCGACCAGAGGCCCGAGCACGAAGCCGAGGATCAGCGGCGGGCGCGGCCAGCCGAGCTGCTTCATGGTCCAGCCGATCACCGCGAAGATCATCAGCGCGTAGAGATCGCCCCAGCTGCGCGACGTTTGATAGGCAGCGAGGAAGCTGACGGAGACGATGAGAGGGAACAGGATCGAGACGCGCACGAGCGCGATGCGCGCCATGTAGCCGCTGAACAGGAAGCACAGCCCGGCGCCGAACACGTTCGCGACGACGATCGACCAGACGAGCGCGTAGGTCAGGTCGAGGTTCTCCTCGAGCATCGACGGGCCCGGGTTGAGGCCGTGGACCAGCATCGCCGCGAGCAGGATCGCCATCGAGGCCGAGCCCGGGACGCCGAACGCCAGCGTCGGCACGAGCGCTCCGGCCGTGTTCGAGTTGTTGGCGCTCTCGACGGCGATGACGCCGCGCACGTCCCCCGTGCCGAACGTCTCCTTGGCACCCTTCACGGTCTGGATGGCGTGGCCGTAGGTGAGCCAGTCGATCACGGACGAGCCGAGACCGGGGATCGCTCCGATGGCGGCGCCGATCATCCCCGAGCGCAGGACGAGGAGCTTGTTCGCCGCGACGTCGCGCAGGCCCTGGAGCATGCCGCCGCGCACGTCGTAGCGCGCGTCCTTGGCGATCGCCGAGCGGCGGATCGCGAGGTCGGCGATCTCCGGGATCGCGAACAGGCCCATCACCACCGGGATGATCGGCAGGCCGTCCCAGAGATAGAGCGAGCCGAGGGTCCAGCGCATCGTGCCGGTCTGGGGGTCGAGCCCGATCATCGCGAGCATCACGCCGAGCCCGGCCACCCCCAGCCCGCGCAGCGGGCTCGAGCCCGAGAGCACGGCGACCATGGAGAGACCGAAGATCGAGAAGCCGAGGAGCTCGGGCGTGCCGACATACAGCATCAGCGGCCGCAGGAACGGGATCAGCAGCGCCAGGATCAGCGCGCCGAAGACGCCGCCCAGGAGCGACGAGGCGTAGGCGGCGCTGAGCGCGCGGCCGGCCTCGCCGCGCCGCGCCATCGGGAAGCCGTCCATCACGGTAGCCTGCGCCGCCGACGTGCCCGGCACGCCGAACAGCACCGCCGGGATGGTGTCGCTCGTGTTGACGACCGAGATCATCCCGATCAGCACGGCGAACGCCGTGTAGGGGTCCATGGCGAAGGTGAAGGGCAGCAGCAGCGCCATGCCGGCCATGCCGCCGAGGCCCGGGACGATGCCGAGCGCGAGCCCGAGCAGGACGCCTCCGACGATGAAGGCGAGCCGGACCGGGTCGAGAATGATGACGAGCGCACCGAACGCCGAGCCGAAGATGTCCGCTTCCATGGGGGCCTGCCTTCCGGGGGACGAGATCTCGTCGGGGATCGCCCGACGCTCAAGGGCGGGCCGCGTCGGCGACCTGGCGTCGCTTGCGCGGGGACTGGACGGTGCGCGACACGGGCACGTCCCAGACTTCGCTCGTGCCCTGCGCCTCGTAGGCCGCGAGCGCTCCCGCGAGGTCGTCGAGGTCGGTGATCGTGCGACCGCGCAGCCCGAAGGCCCGCGCGATCTCCGCGAAGCGGGGACGGCCGTGCAGCACGGGCGCGGGGTCGAGGCCCTCGGCCTCGAGCAGATGCGCCTCCCCGCCGTGACCGCCGTCGTTGCAGCAGACGACGAGCAGCCGCAGCCCGTGCCGCGCCAGCGTATCGAGCTCCTGCACGTGCATCATCAGGCTGGAATCGCCCTCGAACAGCACGACGCGGCCGTTCCGCCGCGCCGCCGCGACACCGGCGGCGATGGGCAGCCCGTTGCCGATCGCGCCGAAGGCGCGGATGGCGTGGTAGCGCTCCGGCGTCCCGCCCCGCATCGCCGTGTGCCAGTAGGCCTGGTGCGCCGAGCCGGAGACCACGTCCCAATGACCGGGCAGCACCTGCTCGAGCGCGCCGAAGACGGCGCGCGGGTCGAGCGTGCCGGGCTCGAGCGCCACGGGATCGCGCCGCGCGCGCTCCTGGCGGACCGCGTCGATGGCCTCGGGCGCGCGGTTGCGCGCGGGCTTGTGCCCGAGCCGGCCGAGCGCCTCGAGCACCGCCGCGGCGGCCACCGCGCAGTCGGCCCGCACGTGCGCGTCGGCCACCGGTCGCCCGCCGACCCGGCCCCCCGGGGCCTCGTCGACCTGCACGATCCGCGCCCTCGGGAACAGGCGACCGCTCTCCGTCGTGTGCGCCGACAGGCTCGCCCCGAAGGCGAGGACGAGGTCCGCCCGCGCCGCATAGGCGCGCGCGGCGGCGTCGGCGTAGCCGCCCACGATGCCCAGGGCGCCGGGGTCCTCGTCGAAGAGGCCGCGCGCCGGCAGGGTCGTCGCGAGGAGCGCGTCGCCGGCGCGGGCGATCTCCCGCAGGAGGTCGCGGGCGCCGGCGGCGACGGCTCCGGCGCCGGCGAGGACGAGCGGCGCCCGCGCGGCGTGCAGCGCCTGCGCGAGCGCACGGGCGTCCTCCGGCACGACCGGCATCGGACCGAGGCGCGGCACGTCCGACAGCGAAGGACGGTAGGGCTCGGGCGCGGGCGCCGCGGCGGCCCGCTGGAGATCGGCCGGCAGCCCGAGCACGACGGGGCCCCGGCCGACGCGGGCCCGATAGAAGGCCTCCGCGACCGCGCCGCGCACCTCGTCGGGCCGGCGGATCGCGACGTAGCCGGCGCCGCAGGCGGCGGCGAGGGGCGCCTGGTCGATCGCCTGGCCGGAGGAGCCGGCCGGCGCCTCCCCCGCGAGCAGGACGAGCGGGATGCGCGCCCGCACGGCCGTGACCAGCGCCGTCGTCACCTGGGTGAAGCCGGGCCCGTGCGTCACGGAAGCGAAGCCGACGCCGCCGGCGGCGCTCTGATGGCCCATGGCCATGGCGACGGCCGCATGCTCGTGCCGGACGTGGTAGGTCGCCATGCCCGGCAGGCCGGACGCGGCGATGGCGCAATGCATGTTGCCGTCACCGAGAAGGACGAACTGCGCCGTCACGCCCTCGGCGGCGACGAGGTCCGCGATCTCGCGGGCGACCGTGCCATGTCCCACGTCAGCCTCCCGTCCCGTCTCGGCCGAGCCCGGCCGCGCTCACGCGACCGCGTTCGACTGGCGAAGCCCCGCGATCATGCTGGTCGTCAGGAGCCGCTCCTTCAGGCGCCGCGGATCGGCGGCGATCGCCTTGAGCTCGTCGAGCAGCGCGCGCCTGCGCGTCGGATCCGTCTCGCGCATGCGGGCGCGGTTGGCGTCCGCCTGCTTGAGGATCTGCTCCTCGGCGATCGGGCGGCGCTGGCGCTGGTAGCGCTCCAGCAGCTCCGGTCCGGCCCCCGCGACGAGGTCCGGCAGCTTCTCCGCGAGGCAGAAGGCGTCGTGGACGCCGCCGTTGAGGCCCATGCCGCCGCTCGGCGAGTTGACGTGGGCGGAATCCCCGCACAGCACGATGCGGCCCTCGTAGTAGCGCTCGACGATCCGCTGGTGGATGCGGTAGGCGCGCCGCTCGAGCACCTCGTAGGGCTCGTCGCGCGGGAAGACCGCCTGCATCTTGCGCTCGATGCTCGCCGTCGACAGCGCCTCCTCCTCGCTCTCGCCCGGGAGCGGGTAGAGGCTCGCCCGCCAGCGGCCGGGCACGCGCAGCAGGCTGAACGTCTCGGTCAGGTCCGGATGGCTGGTCCAGACGTAGTTGACGTTCGAGAGGTTCGGCATGGCGGCCGCGAAGTCGAAGCGCGTCGTCGCCAGGATCATGGTCTCGGGGTAGGTCTTGCCCGTGAGCGTCTGGCCGATCGCCGCACGCACCAGGCTGCGGGCGCCGTCGCAGCCGACGAGATAGGTCCCGCGCACGCTCTCGCCGTCCTCGCAGCGGGCGACGGCCCCGTTCGCGTCCTGGAACACCGCCGCGACCGGCTTGTCGAAGAGCACCTCGACATTCGGCAGGCCCGCCTCGATCGCGGCCAGCACGGTATGGGAGAGCTTGTGCTGCTCGCATTGCAGCCGGTAGGGATGGCCGGTCTCGTCGCCCAGGATCGCCATGTCGAAGACGGCGGCGTCGCCGCTCGCGTGGTCGCGCACCTGCCAGGTCGGCGAGACGAGACCCTGCTCGACGAGCGAGATGCCGACACCCTCGAGCAGGTCGAGGGTCGGAGGATGGAACGTGCTCGCCCGCAGCTCCGTGACGATCGCCTCGTTGCGCTCGAGCACGGTCACGCTCAGCCCGCGCCGGCCGAGCAGATAGGCGAGCACCAGGCCGACGGGACCCGCGCCGACGACCACGACGTCGCTCGTCTTCACCACCGCTTCACTCATGAGTTCCTCCGCGAGACACCAGGCAGGCGCGCTCGGGTGCCCGCCGGATCCCGGCGGGCACACGGGCGGCGCAGGACGGCGCGCCGTCACTCCGGACGAAAGATGTCCGTGATCGACTCGATGACCCGATCGGGCGCCTCGAGCGTCGCCGAGACGATCGCCTCGATCTCGGCGCCGCGCTTGGGGGCCACCTGCATGCCGCGCTCCGCCATCTCGGCGCGGTAGGCGGGGTCGTTCGCGGCGGCCGCGAACGCCGCCTCGAGCGTCGCCACCACCTCGTCGGGGAGTTCCGGCGGCGCCACGAAGACGCGGCCGAGCGCCGAGCCGTTGGCGAGGAAGCGCAGGATCTCGCGTTCGTCGTCCGAGGTGGCGAGATCGAGCAGCCGCGGCACGCCCGGCAGGGAGGCGTCCGGATCGAGCCCCGTGTGGAAGTGGATGGTGACGAGGTCCTGCTCGATCCAGTGCGGATAGGGGCCGACGATCCCCTCGTAGTCGGCGACGCGCCCGTTGAGCTCGCCGCTCTCCATCGCCTGCATGATCGGCGCCGTGCCCTGGTAGCCCATCACGATCTGGAAGTCGGTGCCGAGGAACCGGTTGGTGAAGGTGGGCCCGATATAGGTGATGGACGACCGCGACGTCGCTCCAAGCTTGACCGGCTCGTCGCGGATCTCCTCGAAGCTGCGCGCCTGCGTGGTCTCGTTCCACGTGGCGAGCACGCTGTTGATCGGCGCGAGGCTGCCGAGATAGGCGAACCGCGCGGCGTCGTACTGGACCTCGGGCACGCCGACCGCCTGGCTGATCGCGAAGTACGGCAGGAAGTTCGCGATCGCGGTGCCGTCGCGCGGCGCCACGTTGTAGAGCCAGTTCGCCAGCACCATCCCGCCCGCGCCGGGCATCGAGCGCACGACGATGTCCGGATTGCCGGGCAGGTGCTTCTGCAGGTACGGCGCGATCAGGCGCGAATGCAGCTCGAGCGCGCCCGATCCGGCGACATACAGATCGATCGTCTGGTTCTCGAAGGTGGTCGCCTGGGCAAAGGCGCCCGGCACGGCCGCGAAGGTCAGCACGGCGGTCAACACGGCGGAGCCCAAGCATCCGCCCACCCGCTCTCGCAAGGTCATTCTCTCCTCCCGCTCTGGAACGTCGCGCCCGCTCTTCTTGTCGACGGCGGCTCGAGGCCTCCGCGGCCGAAGTCTCGGCGGTTCGTGTGGGCGCTGGAGCAAACGTCATATGACTGCGTCAACCTGTCAACAGTATTTTTGCAGCGGTCGGTGCAGGCCTCGGCATGCCCGAGCGGCGAGCGAACTCCGGACGGAACAGGAGCGCCCTAAAGGCAAACGCTTTTTCCTATGCATGCAGCGCTCTCGCCAGCGTCGGCACCGGCGGGCTGGCGGATGTGGCCACTCTCGTTACGGAAGCCATTGTGTTGACAGTCCGTGCGCCCACGGCATAATCTCGTGTGATCGGCGGGCGGCACTGCGTCTCGAGCCCGCGTGGGGAACTGCCGGATGAGCGCAACCAGGCCGCAGACGTCGCGCTCCCGGGCCGGGATCGTGGTCCCTCCCGCCAACCCGGCGGTCGAGCCGGAGATGCGCGTGCTCCTGCCGGCGGCGATCGACTATTATATCGCGCGCCTGCCCTACCAGGCGGGGCGCTCGCTGTCCGAGCGCAACGAGGTCTACCGCGATCACTACACGAGCGCCGTCACCGCCTTCGGCGACCTCGCTCCGGGCGCGGTGTTTGTCGCCCTGACGGGAGCCTCGTACCGCCTCGGCCCGAAGGGCGACGCCGAGCTCTGCCGCACCCTGTCGGAGCGCGCGGGGGCGGAGGTCGCGACGGCGAGCCTCGCCATCTCCGCTGCGCTGCGGGCGATCGGCGCACGGTCGCTGGGGCTCGTCTCGCCCTATCCCGGCTGGCTCACGGCGGAGGCGGTCGGCTATTGGCGGGACGCGGGCTTCCAGGTGGCGCACACGCACGCCGTGGCGGACACGTTCAAGGCCTACGAGATGACCGACGACGAGGTGCTCGCGGCCCACGACGCGCTCGATCCGCACGGCTGCGACGCGATCCTGATCTCGGGCACCGGCGCACGCACGCTGCACACGCTGCGCATGCGCACCATGCACCGAGGCATCCCGCTCCTCACCTCGAACCTGTGCGGCGCCTGGTTCCTGGCGCGGGCCTGCGGGGTGCCCGTGGCGCCCGAGGTGGCCGCGCTCTGCCCCCTGCTCTTCACCGGCCGCTGAGCGGCCTCAGCCGAGGCTCCGCTCCACCCCGGCGGCGGCGGCGAGCAGTGCGTGATCCCGACCGCCGCAGGCCATGAGCATGAGCCCGGCGGGGCGCGGCAGGTTCGGCATCGGCAGGCTGATCCCGGTGAGATCGAACAGGTTGCCGAAGCTCGTGTTGCGCAGCATCAGGAGGTTCGCCTGCCGGAAGGCGTCGTCGTCGGCCTCGAGCGCCGCGATCTCCGGCGCCGTGGTCGCCGTCGCGGGCAGCGCGAGCACGTCGAGGGGCGCGAGCCGCCGGTCCATCGCGTCGATCAGCGCGCGGCGCGTCTCGAGGTAGACCTGGTATGCGGCCGCGCTCACGCCGGCACCCAGGCGAATGCGGGCGAGCACGTTGCGATCGTAGGCGGAGGCGAGGGCCTCGTGCATCTGGGCGTGCACGCCGGCCGCCTCGATCGCGACGAGCGGCGCGCCCGCCTTCGTCGCGGCCTCGGCCATGGCGTCGAGGAGGTCGTCGATCTCGTGCTCGACGATCCGCGCGCCGGCGGCGACGAGCCGCTCGAGCACGGCTTCGAACGCGTGCGCGACGACGTCCTCGACCTGCCCGAACAGGAGCCCGCGCGGCACGCCGATGCGCAGGCCCGCCACCGGCATCGGCGCGAGCGCCTGCGGCTCGGCACCGGCCATCACGGCGTCCGCGGCCGCGCACTCCGCGACGGTGCGCGCCAGCGGGCCGATCGAATCGAGCGAGCGGGAGAGCGGGTAGGCGCCCGCCGTCGGCACGCGCCGGCTCGTCGGCTTGAAGCCGACGACGCCGTTCAGCGACGCCGGGATGCGCACGGAGCCGCCCGTGTCGGTGCCGATGGCGATGTCGCAGGTGCCTTCCGCGACGCTCACGCCGGCGCCCGAGGAGGAGCCTCCCGGCACGCGCGCGGGATCGGCGGCGTTGCCCGGCGTGCCCCAATGCGGGTTGATGCCGATGCCGGAGAAGGCGAACTCGGACATGTTGGTCTTGCCGAGGATCACCGCACCGGCCCGGCGCAGCCGGGCGACGGCCGGCGCATCCGCCCGCGCCGGCTCGGAGTTCCGCAGGATGGCGGAGCCCGCGCTCGTCGGCTCGCCGGCCACGTCGAACAGGTCCTTGATCGAGACGACCGCCCCGTCGAGCGGCCCGAGCGAGATCCCGACGCGCCGCCGCGCATCGGCGGCGTCCGCGGCGGCGCGGGCCGCCTCCGGGTAGAGGCGGGTGTACACGCGCTCGTCGCCGGCACGGGCGTCGAGGCGCGAGAGGATGCTCTCCAGGCGGTCGCGTACGGTCATCGGCGTGTGTCGCGGGGGGAACGTTGCGGAAGCGCGCATAGCGACACGTGCCGGCGCGATCGTCAACGGGTACGTCCGCGACGGCGCCGCTCGCGCGGCGCCTCGCCCGCGCTCAGCCCGCCATCGTCTCCAGCATCACCCGCGCCGCCGCCTCGCTCGGCGTCTCGCCGCCGAGGTCCATGGCGGCGTCGATGCGGGCCATGGCCTCGAGCTGGGCGCATCGCGCCGGGCCGTCGACGCACAGGGGCGCGAGGGCGTCGGCGAGGGTCTCGCCACGGCACGCGTCCTGGACCAGCTCCGGAAACGCCTTCTCGCCGAGGACGAGGTTGGCGAGCACGATCGTGTCGACCGTGAGCAGCCATCTGAGCTGCTCCTCGAGCTTCGAGACCTTGTAGGCGACGACCATCGGCACGCCGGAGAGCGCGAGCTCGAGGGTCACGGTGCCCGACGCGGCCAGCGCCACGTGCGCGCGGCGGAAGGCGGCGCGCTTGGCCGCCTCCCCGCGCACGATCGTGGGCGCCCGCGGCCAGTCGCGCACGCCCGCCTCGATCAGCGGCAGGACGTGATCGACGGCGGGAAGCGTCAGGGACACGTCGCGGCCGAGCGTCGCCTCGAGCCGGGCGATCGCCGCGCCGAAGGGCGCCAGCAGGCGCGAGACCTCGGAGCGGCGGCTGCCGGGGAGCACGAGGAGCTCGAGCGGCCCCTCGCCGATCGGCCGCCGCTCGCCGGGGCCCGGGCGCAGGGCCTGCGTGTGCTCGATCAGCGGATGGCCCACGTAGGTGCAGGGCGGGCCCCCCAGGCGCGCGTGCGCGGCGGGCTCGAAGGGCTTGAGGGCGAGCACGTGGTCGACATAGGCCCGCATCGCCTTCGCCCGCCCCGGCCGCCAGGCCCAGACCGTGGGCGAGACGTAGTTGACCACGGTGAGCCCCGGCAGCCGCTTGCGGGCGCGCCGGGCGACCCGATGCGTGAAGTCCGGGCTGTCGATCAGGACGAGGACGTCGGGCCGCGCCGCGACGACCGCCTTCGCGGTCTCGTCGATCCGTCGCAGCAGCGACGGCAGCCGGGCGATCACCGGCAGGATGCCCATCACCGACATTTCCGCCATGGGAAACAGGCTGTCGAGCCCCTCCGCCGCCATGCGCGCCCCGCCGACCCCGACGAAGCGCGCGCCGGGCACGCGGGCGCGAAGGGCGCGCATCAGGCCGGCGCCGAGCGCATCCCCGGATTCCTCCCCGGCGACGAGGTAGACGAGCGGCGCGTCCGTCATGCCGGCACCTCCCCCGGGCGGGCGGCGCCCGGGTCGACGCCGACCAGGAAGAGCCCCGCCCGGTCCGCCTCCGCGATCATGGCGTCGCGCTCGATCGTCAGCGTGGCGCCGGCGCCGAGAGCGATGCCGGCGAGCCCGGCGCGGGCGGCGTTGCGCACCGTGCGCGGGCCGCTCGCCGCGAGGTCGACCCGGTGGTCCTGCCCCGCCTTCGCCGACTTGACGAGGACGCCGGCCGCCGGCGTCGCCCGCCGCAGCGCCGGGAGGAGGCCCGCGAGCCGTCCCGCCGCGCCGCCGCCGACCCGCGCGAGCATGCGGTCCGTCCCCTCCGCCCCCTCGACGGCGACGACGCGCGCCGCCACCGCGACGCAGGCTTGGCCGACGTCGAAGGGCGAGAGCGCCGCGAGGCAGGAAAACCCGGTTTCGATGGCGCGCCGCGCCTCGGCGTCGGGATGGACGGTGCCGAGGACGCCGGCGGGCGCGAGGAGGTCGGGCGCGATCTCGTGGGCGCCGACGACCCGGTGGCCCTGCTCCTCGAGCAGGGCCACGACCCCGCGCAGCAGGTGGTCGTCGCCCCGCGCGAACAGCTCGGCGAGCTCGCGCCGGTTGCGCCAGGCGGCGACGCCGCTCGCCAGCGCGGCCGGGGACGGGCGCGTCACGCCGCCGGCCAGCGTCACCGCGGCGGGCCGCCAGGCGGCGAGCTGGGCGAGGATGCCGGAGACGTCGAGGAGGCTCATCGTGCGATCCGCGCGCCGACCGGTCGCCGCGTCGGCGAAGCCCTTCAGGGCGATCACCCGGCGCGGGCGCGCCGCCGCGTCGAGGGCGCCGATCAGGAGGGCGGGCAGCGCGCCGGCACCCGCGACGACGACGACCGGCCCCTCCCCGTCCATGGTCAGGCGCCCGCGCCCGGGGTCATGATCGACCGGCGGCCGGCGCTCCGCACGAAGTCGAGAATCTCGCGCACCTGCGGCGTCGCGCCGTACTGCGCCTCGACCGCGTCGACCCGCTCCGCGAGCGTGCCCGCGCCCTCGAACAGCGCGCGGTAGGCGTGACGCAGCGCGTGGATCGCCTCGCGCGGGACGCCGCGGCGCTTGAGGCCCACGAGGTTGAGCCCGGCGAGATCGGCGCGGTTGCCGATCGCCATGCCGTAGGGGATGACGTCGTGCTCCACCGCGGCGAGCCCGCCGACGAAGGCGTAGGCGCCGATGCGCACGAATTGGTGGATGCCCGCCCCGCCGCCGACGATGGCGAAGTCGCCGATCGTCACGTGGCCGCCGAGCATGGCGGTGTTGGTCAGGACGACGTTGTCGCCGATCCGGTTGTCGTGGGCGACGTGGGCGTAGGCCAGGATGAAGCAGCGGTCCCCCACGCGCGTCTCGCCGCCGCCGTGCGGGGTGCCGCGGTGCATCGTCACCGCCTCGCGGATCGTGCAGTCGGCGCCGACGACGAGCCGCGTGGGGCTGCCGTCGTACTTGTAGTCCTGCGGCGGGCCGCCGAGGCAGGCGAAGGGATGGATGCGCGTGCGGGCGCCGATCGTGGTGTGGCCCTCGACGACGACGTGGCTCTCGAGCACGACGCCCTCGCCGAGCGTCGCGTCGGCGCCGACGCGGCAGAAGGGGCCGATCGCGACGCCCGCGCCGAGCGTGGCGCCGTCCTCGACGATCGCGGTCGGGTGGATCGTCGCGCTCAAGAGAGCACCAGCATCGCCGACAGCTCCGCCTCGGCGACGAGCGTGCCGTCGACGAAGGCCTCGCCGCGGTACCACCACATGGCCCGGCGCTGGTTGAGCTTGGTCATGTGGTACTCGAGCACGTCGCCGGGCTGGACGGGCTTGCGGAACTTGACCTTGTCCATGGTCATGAAGAACACCTGCTCGGGCTTCTTCTTCTCCGCGCGCTGGCTGAGCACGCAGATGGCGCCCGCCGTCTGCGCCATGCCCTCGCAGATCATCACGCCCGGGAAGATCGGCCGCGTCGGGAAGTGGCCCGTGAACTGCGGCTCGTTGAAGGTGACGTTCTTGATGCCGACGCAGCTGCGGTCGCCGTCGATGTCGCGGATGCGATCGACGAGCAGGAAGGGATAGCGGTGCGGCAGGAGCTCCAGGATCTCGACGATGTCGACGGCCTCCAGGCTCGTCGGCCCACCCTCGCCGGTCGTCTCGCTCATGCTGTCGCCTCCCCTCGTGCTCGGTGCGCCCGTCAGTCGCCGTCGTCTTTGGCAAAAACGCGCCGCGATGCAAGCGTTTTGACGGCGTTGATCTCGCGGAACCACTCGCGCACGGGCTTGGCCGGCGTGCCGCCCCAGCGGGCGCCGGCCGGGACGTCGCCGTTGACGTTCGACGTCGCGGCGATCTGGGCACCGTCCCCGATCGTCACGTGGCCGATCACGCCGACCTGACCGCCGAGAACGACGAAATCCCCGAGCGTGGCCGAGCCGGAGATGCCGACCTGGGAGACGATGACGCAGTGCCGGCCGATGACGACGTTGTGGCCGATCTGGACGAGGTTGTCGATCTTGGTGCCCTCGCCGATCACGGTATCGCGGCCCGAGCCGCGGTCGATCGTGGTGTTGGCTCCGATCTCGACGTCGTCCTGGACGATCACCCGCCCGATCTGCGGGACCTTGGCGTGGCCGCGCGCGCCCATGGCGAAGCCGAAGCCGTCCTGCCCGATGCGCACGCCTGGGTGCAGGATGACGCGATTGCCGACGAGGGCATTCGCGAGCGTCACGCCGGCGGAGATCGCGCTGTCGCGGCCGATCCGGCAATGCGGGCCGACCACCGCGTTGGCGCACACGACCGTTCCCTTGCCGATCTCGGCGTGCGGGCCGACGACGGCACCGGGGTCGATCGTCGCGCCGTGCTCGATGCGCGCGGTCGGATGCACGAGGGCGCCGTGGGAGACGCCGAGCGCACCGAAGCACGAGCCCGGCCGCACCGCGCTCGGATGGAGCCGTGCCAGCGCGGCGGCGAAGGCGCGGTAGGGCTCGGCGCAGACGAGGGCGAGGGAGCCCGCGGGCACCCGCTCGGCGAAGCGCCTCGAGACCAGCACGACGCCGGCCGCCGTCGCCGCGAGCGCCTCGGCGTAGGACGGGTTGTCCATGTAGGCGAGGCTCTGCGGCCCGGCACGATCGAGGGGCACCGCCTCCTCGATCGCGGCCTGCGGGTCGGCGCCGGCGGGCAGCGTCGCCCCCGCGAGATCGGCGATCTCGCCCAGCGTGATCGCGCCGGCTGTCGGGAAGAACACGGGCTCCGGCAAGGCGGTCTCCTGGGTAAGCCGGCGCGCCCGGCGTCCTCGGTGCGCGGCGCGTCCTCGGCGCGCGGCGCGGTCACGGCGCGCGGCGCGGTCGCGGACGAGAGGCCGGGGACCGCGCGGCGCATGCCTGAAACGAACGGGCGCGCGGAGGGCTCCATCCCCCGCGCGCCCGAATTCGGGTCGTCCCCGCCGGCCCGCTGCCGCGGCCGGCGAGCCGCCTCAGAAGCTCGTCCCGCCCGAGAAGCGGAAGGACTGCGTCTGGTCCGCGTCGGCCTTGGAGAGGACGTAGGCGTAGTCGAACCGCAGCGGCCCGAGCGGCGAGGCCCACAGCAGGCTCGCGCCGATCGAGGAGCGGATCTCGTCGTTCTCCTGCACGCGGATCGTCTGCCCGCCGGAGAAGACCGTGCGGCCCTCGTAGTCGTACAGGGTTCCGGCGTCCGCGAAGACCGCGCCGCGGAAGCCGAAGTCGCGCGGCAGGAGCGGCAGCGGGAACTGCACCTCGAGCGACCCGCCGAGGTAGGTCGTGCCGCCGATCGCGTTCGCGACGTCGCCCGTCGAGATGTCGCGCGGGCCGATGCCCGAGGACTTGAAGCCGCGCACGAGCGACGAGCCGAGGAAGAAGTGGTCGAGGATGCGCAGGTCCTCGGAGCCCAGCGCCGAGATGTGGCCACCCTGGACGCGGGCGATGCCGACCACGTCCTCGAACAGCTCTTGATAGTAGCGCGCATCCGCGGTGACGCGGAAGAACTCCGAGTCGCCGCCGAGCCCGGCGATCTCCGGCCGGATCTCGGCGAAGATGCCCTCACGCGGGTTCCGCGGGTTGTCGAGCGAGTTGTAGGTGAAGGTCAGCCCGACGAGCGAGGTCAGGGTCTCGCCGGCGGCCTCCTTGATCGCCAGCGACGCCTCGCCGTTGGCGGCGTTGTTGTCGCGGAACGCCACCGGGACGTCGATGTCCTGCTGGTAGATCGAGTAGCGGGCCGTGACCGAGAACTGCTCGGTGATCGGGACGCCGAAGCGCAGGGTACCGCCGGTGGTGCGCGTATCGTAGCGGCCGGTGTCGGACGCCTCCGAGAACCGCGAGAACAGGTCGACGCCAGCGGCCACGCGGTAGCCGAGGAAGTACGGCTCGGTGAACGAGAAGTCGAAGCCCTGCGTGCGCTCGCCCCAGGAACCGGCGATGCGGACCGCCTGGCCGCGGCCGAGGAAGTTCGCCTCCGCCAGCGACACCTCGCCGATGAAGCCGTCCGTCGTGGAGTAGCCACCGGCGACGGAGAACGAGCCGGTCGGCTTGTCCTCGACGTCGATGTTGAGCACCACGCGGTCGGGCGACTGGCTCGGCTCGTTGGAGATGCGCACGCGCTCGAAGAAGCCGAGCGCGTTCAGCCGCCGCTCGGCCCGGTCGATCAGCACCTTGTTGTAGGGGTCGCCTTCGCCGAGGTCGAGCTCGCGCCGGATGACGTAGTCGCGGGTGCGGGTGTTGCCGCGGATGTTGATCCGCTCGATGTAGACCCGCGGACCCTCCTCGACGATGTAGGTGATGTTGACGACGCCCGCCGCCGGGTCGCGCTCGCCCGCGGGGCGGACCTGCGCGAAGGCGTAGCCGCGGCGCGCGACCTCGGTCGTCAGGTCGACGAGCGTGCGCTCGACCGCGGTGGCGTCGTAGACCTGCCCCTCGCGGGTGAGCACCCGCCGGCGCAGCTCCTCGGTCGCGACATCGGGGATGCGCGAGTCGACCGCGACGGCGCCGACGCGGTACTGCTGGCCTTCCTCGACGGCGATCTCGATGACGTAGCCCTCGCGCTGCGGGTCGAACTGCACGTTCGTGCCCACGACGCGGAAGTCGGCGTAGCCCTTGCGGAGGTAGTAGCGGCGGATCAGCTCGAGGTCGGCGGCGAGACGGTCGGGATCGTAGACGTCCGTCGTCTTGAGGAACGACAGGATGTTCGACTCGGTCGAGGTCATGACGTCGCGCAGGCGGCCGTCGGAGAAGACCTCGTTGCCGGTGAAGCTGATCTCGCGGATGCCGGTCTTGGTGCCCTCGTCGACCGTGAAGACGACGTCGATCCGCCCGTCCGGCAGGTCGACGATCCGCGACGTCACGGTCGCCAGCCCGCGGCCGGTGCGCCGGTAGATCTCCTGCAGGCGCGCGACGTCCGCGGCGACGGTGGCGGGGTTGTAGGGCTGGCGGGCGCGGGTCTGCAGCTCGGGGAGGAGCGCCTCGCTCTGCAGGCGCCGGTTCCCCTCGAAGGCGACCCGGTTGATGATCTGGTTCTCGACGACGGTGACGACGAGCTGGCCGCCCTGGCGGCTGACGCGCACGTCGGAGAAGAAGCCGGTGGCGACGAGGTTGCGCCGGGCCTCCTCGGCGCTCACGCCGGTGACGTATGCGCGGATGGTCTCGTCGGCGACGCGGCTGTTGCCGCGCACGACGACCTGCTGCGCCACCGCCTCGCTCACGGTGAAGGTCGCCATCAGCGCCGCGAGTGCGACGGACGTCCGCTTCGCCGCTTTACGCCGGCGTTCCACTGTCATCGACATGTATAAGCCCGTCTCGTTCTTGATTGCCACGGGTTGCCACCCGGACCGGCAGGCTCTGGAACGCCCCCCGACCGTTCTGGTCAAATCCCGCTTCTAACCGAGTCGTGCGGTCAAGCAACCGCCGTGTCGTCCACCCGAGCGGAATTTTGCCCCGGCGTGGCGTTCGTGTCACGTCCCCTCGGCGGTCAACGGGTTGATAAGGTGAACGATATCGTTCCACGTGGCGAAGAGCATCAGGAAGATGACCAGCGCGAAGCCGATGCGGAAGCCGATCTCCTGGGCGTTCTCGCTCAGCGGCCGCCCGCGCGCCGCCTCGACCGCGTAGAACATCAGGTGGCCGCCGTCGAGCATCGGCACGGGGAAGAGGTTGATGAGCCCGATCGAGACGGAGAGGACCGCCATCAGCGTGATCAGCGAGACGATCCCGCCGGCCTCCGCGACGTCGCCCGAGACCTTGGCGATGCGGATCGGGCCCGACAGCTGGTCGGCGCTCTCGCGTCCGGTGATCAGCTGGCCGAGATAGTCGAACGTGCGCTCGACCACGAACCAGCTCTCGTAGGCGCCGAGCCCGAGCGCCTCGATCGGCCCGTACTCGATGTGGCGGATCGCGTCGGGCGAGTTCGCCGCCTGGATTCCGAGCATCCCGATGCGCTGGGCGCCGAAGGCGGTCTCGGCGATCCGGCGCTCCGGCGTCGCCTCGAGCGTCACGAGCGCGCCGTCGCGGTCGACCACGATCGAGAGCCGGTCCTCGGCGGAGGACGAGACGAGCCGCTGCATCTCGTTGAAGCTGACGATCGAGCGCCCGTCGATCTCCACGATCAGGTCGCCGGGCTGGAAGCCCGCGCGCTCGGCGGCGCTGTTCTCGAGCACGACGTCGACCTGCGGCGCGAGCACCGTGCGGCCGTTCGCCCAGAACACGGCGGCGAAGACGAGGATGGCGAGGATGAAGTTCGCGATCGGCCCCGCGGCGACGATCGCCGCCCGCTGCGCCACAGGCTTGTGGTGAAAGCTCTTCGCCCTGTCGGCCTCGCTCATCTGCGAGAGGCCCGCATTGTCGGGCGTCGACGCGGCGCCGGCGTCGCCGAAGAACTTGACATAGCCGCCGAGCGGGATCGCGCAGACCTTCCAGCGCGTGCCCTGCCGATCGTTCCATCCGATGAGCTCCGGACCGAAGCCGATCGAGAAGGCCTGCACGCCGACGCCGCACCAGCGGCCGACGAGGAAGTGGCCCATCTCGTGGACGAACACGACGATGGCGAGCACGAAGACGAACGGGACGAGATAGCCGAAGAGGATGTCGACGGCGCCGCCGCCGATCGCGCTCAGGAAGTCCATCTCGCTCTCCTCCGGCCGCGCTCCGGCGGCGTGTTCCCGTGCTGCGCGGCGGGAACCCCGCCGTGCGCCTGCCCCATGATCGTCAAGAGATCGGGCGCGATGCCCGATCTTGCAAGATTTCCCGCGTCCGCGCGCGGGTTTCCGCATCCAGCGTTAACGCGTCCGCGACGCTGCCGGGCGCCGGCAGGCGCGCGGCGCTCATGGCGTCCAGCGCGGCCTCCACCGTGTCGGCGATGCCGAAGAAGCCGATGCGCCCCGCGCAGAAGGCCGCGACCGCGATCTCGTTGGCAGCGTTCAGCACCGTCGGCGCCCCGCCGCCCTGCGCCATCGCCGCCTGCGCCAGCGCGAGGCAACGGAAGCGCTCGGTGTCGGCGCGCTCGAAGGTGAAGCCGCCGAGCGCCGCGAAATCGACCCGCGCCACGTCGAGGTCGAGCCGGGCGCCGTCGACGGAGAGCGCGTTGACGATGGGGATGCGCATGTCGGGCGCCGCGAGCCCCGCCGTGATCGAGCCGTCGCGCCAGTGCACGAGGCCGTGCACGATGGATTGCGGATGCACCAGCACCTCGAGCCGCTCGGCGGGCATGGAGAACAGGTGGTGCGCCTCGATCAGCTCGAGGCCCTTGTTCATCAGGCTCGCCGAATCGATGGTGATCTTGGCGCCCATCGACCAGGTCGGGTGCTTCAGCGCCTCCTTCGGCGTCGCGCGGGCGAGCCGCTCGCGCTCCCAGGTGCGGAAGGGGCCGCCCGACGCGGTCAGCGTGAGGGCCGTCACGTCCTCGGGACGCCCGGCGCCGAGCGCCTGCTCGAGGGCATTGTGCTCGGAATCGACCGCGCGCAACGTCACCCCGAGCCGGCGCGCCTGCGCCATGAAGGCGACGCCCGCAGAGACGAGGCATTCCTTGTTGGCGAGCGCGATGGTGACCCCCGGCCGCATCGCGGCGACCGTCGGCGCGAGCCCGGCCGCGCCGGAGATGGCGGCGAGCACCACGTCCGCCTCGCGGGTCGCGGCCTCCATCACCGCCGCCTCGCCGGCGCCGCAGGCGATGCCGGTGCCCGCGAGCGCCTCGCTCAGCGCCGGGCCGGCCGCCTCGTCCGCCACCGCGGCGAAGCGCGCGCCGAGCGCCACCGCGAGATCGGCGAGCGCCCCCGCGTCCCGGCCGCCGACCACCGCCTCGACCACGAAGCGATCGGCGTGCGCGCGCACCACGTCCGCCGTGGAGCGGCCGACCGAGCCCGTGGCGCCCAGGATCGTGATGCGGCGCGGCGCGCCCGTCGGCGCCTCGTCGTCGTTCGGCATGGACCCTCCCGCGTTGCGGACACCTTATGAGGCATAGCGCGGCGCCTGTCACCCGCGCGGCGGCTCAGCCGACGAGAGCCGCGAGCACGAGGCCGAGCAGGACGAAGGCGCACACCGCGACGAAGGCGTCGATGCGATCGAGCACGCCGCCGTGGCCGGGGATCAGCTTGCTCGAATCCTTGACGTTGAAGTGGCGCTTGAGCTTCGATTCGGCGAGGTCGCCCACCTGGCCGATCACCGACGCGACCGCGGAGAGGACGACGATCGCCGGCCAGCCGAGCGGCCGCTCCCAGCCGAGCGCCTCGCCCACTGCGACGACGAGCGCGCCCGCGAGCGTGCCGACGACGAGCCCGCCGACGAAACCCGACCAGGTCTTGCCCGGGCTGATCCGCGGCGCGAGCTTCGGCCCGCCGAGCGCGCGCCCGGTGAAGTAGGCGGCGATGTCGGTGCCCCAGACGACGGCGAAGATCCACAGCAGGCCGGTGAGGCCGAGCGCCGGGTGCTCGCGCACGATCACGGGGGCGGTGGCGAGCGTGCCGGTCACCGCGAGCCCGACGAGGCCCCACAGACGATCCCGCGGGGTCCGGCCGGCGGCGGCGACCGCGGCGACCGCGAGGGCCGCGACGAGGAGGACGATCGTCCCGGACGGCGCGATCACCGCCACGATCGAGAGCGCGAGGGTGCCGCCGAGCAGCGCGAGCCGCATCGGCAGCGGGCGCTCGAGCTTGCCGACCTGGCGCCATTCGATGACGGCGGCGCCGGCGGCCAGCAGCCAGAACGCGGCGAGGATCGGCCCTCCGATCCACGCGCTGCCCAGCGCCAGCGCCACCAGCACGAGCGCCGACAGGAACCTGATGCCGGTCTCGGAGCGCAGGAAGCCGCGCCCGTCGCCGCGCGGGCCGGGAGCGGGCATGTCAGAGCGTCCCGGCACCGAGGCCGCCGAAGCGGCGCTCGCGGCAAGCGTACTCCGCCAGCGCCTTCGCGAAGGCCTCGCGCCCGAAGTCCGGCCACAGGTCGGGCAGGAAGACGAGCTCGGAATAGGCGCTCTGCCAGGGCAGGAAGTTCGAGATGCGCTGCTCGCCGGAGGTGCGCAGCACGAGATCGGGATCGGGGATGTCGCGCGTGTCCAGCGCCGCCGACAGCCGCTCCACGGTGACGTCCTGCGGCGCGAGCCGCCCGGCGGCGACCTCCTCGGCGAGCGTCCGCGCGGCGCGCGCGATCTCCTGGCGGCCGCCGTAGTTGAAGGCGACGACGAGGGTGAGGCCGGTGTTGGCGCGCGTGAGCGTCTCGGCCTCCTCCAGCACGCCGACGATGTCGGCGGGCAGCCCCGCGCGCTCGCCGATGACGCGCACGCGCACGCCGTTGCGGTGGAGCGTGCCGAGGTCCTTGCGCACGAAGTGCTTGAGCAGGCCCATGAGGTCCGCGACCTCCTGGGCCGGGCGCGTCCAGTTCTCGGCGGAGAAGGAATAGAGCGTCAGGTAGCGCACGCCCGCCTCGCCCGCGAGCTCGACTGCACGGCGCACCGCCTCGACGCCGCGGCGATGTCCCTCCACCCGCGGCAGGCCGCGCCGCGCGGCCCAGCGGCCGTTGCCGTCCATGATGATGGCGACGTGGCGCGGCACCGCGGCCGCCCCGTGGCGCGGGTCGGCCGCCTCGGCGGGCGGGCGGGCGGCGAGCGCCGCCTGTGCGGCGCCGTCAGCGGGCATGCGCCGGCTCCGGTGCGGCGGCGCCGCTGTCGCGCTCGAAATCGCGCCCCAAATCGCGCCCTTGGCTCATGGTCTGCGGGTTCCTCGAGGCGGGAGGGCTCATGCGGGTCGGCTCAGACCTGCATGATCTCCTTCTCCTTGGCGGCGACGACCGAGTCCACCTCGGCGACGTGCTCGTCGGTGACCTTCTGCACGTCGGTCGCGTGGCGCTTCTCGTCGTCCTGGGAGAGAAGGCCGTCCTTCTCGAGCTTCTTCAGGGTGTCGAGACCGTCGCGGCGCACGTGGCGGATGGCGACGCGGGCCTCCTCCGCGTACTTGTGCGCGACCTTGACCATCTCCTTGCGGCGCTGCTCGTTCATCTCGGGGATGCGCAGCCGGATGACCTGGCCCTCCGTCTGCGGGTTGAGCCCGAGATCCGACTCGCGGATCGCCTTCTCCACCGCGCCGACCATGCCACGGTCCCAGACCTGCACCGACAGCAGGCGCGGCTCGGGCACCGAGATCGTGGCCACCTGGTTCATCGGCATCGCGGCGCCGTAGGCATCGACGGTGATCGGCTCGACGAGGCTCGCGGAGGCACGGCCCGTGCGCAGGCCGGACAGGTCGTGCTTCAGGGACGCCACCGCACCCTGCATCCGCCGCCGAACGTCGTTGATGTCGAAATCGTCGCTCATCGGTCTCTCGCCTCAATGCCAATTCCGACCCGGCTTACGCCGATGGCGGCGCCGCATCAAGGGGCGACGACCGTCGCGGGTGCGCTGCCTTCCAGGATCGCAGCCACCGAGGAGGGCGGATGCACGCTGCCGACGACGATCGGCAGGCGCTGCTCGCGGGCGAGCGCGAAGGCGGCCGTGTCCATCACCTTGAGGTCGGCGGCGATCGCCTCGTCGTGGGTGAGCCGCTCGTAGCGCTTCGCGCTCGGGTCGCGCTTGGGGTCGGCGGAGTAGACGCCGTCGACCTGCGTGGCCTTGAGCACCGCGTCGCAGCGCAGCTCCGCGGCGCGCAGCACGGCCGAGGTGTCGGTGGTGAAGAACGGGTTGCCGGTGCCGCCGGCCAGCACCACGACCTGGCCCTTGTCGAGATGGTGGAGCGCGGGCTGGCGGGCGTAGGTCTCGCAGATCGTCGGCATCGACACCGCCGACATGGTGCGCGCCGGCACGCCGGCGGCGTTGAGCGCGGTCTCGAGCGCGAGCGAGTTCATCACGGTGGCGAGCATGCCCATCGAATCGGCGGTCGCCCGGTCGATCCAGCCCGCCGCCGACATGCGCGCGCCGCGGATGATGTTGCCGCCGCCGATCACGAGCGCGATCTGGAAGCCGGCGTCGCTGGCGCGGGCGATGTCGCCGGCGAGCGACGCGAGGGTCTGCGCCTCGAGCCAGTACCCGTCGGGCGCCTGCAGCGCCTCGCCGGAGAGCTTCACCAGGACGCGCTTGTAGGGCATCGACACGCCGCCGTCTCCATCCGAGCCACGATTGCCTCGGGACGCGCGGGCCGCGCGCCCCGTCGTCCCCGCATGCGCCGAGCGCACGCGAAAGCGGCGGCGCCCGGGAGCGCCGCCGCTCGTTCGATCAGGCCTTGACGCCGGCCTGGGCGGCGACCTCGGCCGCGAAGTCGCTCTCTTCCTTCTCGATGCCCTCGCCGAGCGCGTAGCGGACGAAGCCACCGATCTTGATCGGCCCGCCGACCTTCGACTCGGCCTCCTTGAGCACCTGGGCGACGCTCTTCGAGGGGTCGTGCACGAAGGACTGCTCGAGGAGGGTGACCTCCTTGTAGTAGGACTTCAGGCCGCTCTCGACGATCTTCTGCAGGACGTGGTCGGGCTTGCCGGCGTTCTTGTCGCGCAGGATCGCCGACTCGCGCTCGACCGTCGCCGCATCGACGCCGGACGCGTCGACCGCGGCGGGGTTGGTGGCGGCGACGTGCATGGCGATCTGGCGGCCGAGCGTCGCGAGCTCGTCCGTGTTCGAGCCGGCGGACTCGAGCGCCACGACGACGCCGATCTTGCCGAGACCCTCGGCGACCGCACCGTGGACGTAGGACGCGACGACGCCTTCGCCGACGCTGACCTTGGCCGTGCGGCGCACGGTCATGTTCTCGCCGATCGTGGCGATCAGCTCCTGGAGCTTCTCGCCGACCGTGCCGGTCGCGCCCGGGTAGGAGGCGGCGGTGAGGTCGTCGACGGTGCCGTCGGTGTCGAGGACGAGCTTCGCGGCCTGGGAGACGAAGGCCTGGAACTGCTCGTTGCGGGCGACGAAGTCGGTCTCGGAGTTCACCTCGACCATGCCGGCGTTCTTGCCGTCACGCAGCTCGACGGCGACGAGGCCCTCCGCCGCGACGCGCCCCGCCTTCTTGGCGGCCTTGGCGAGGCCCTTCTTGCGCAGCCAGTCGACCGCGGCCTCGATGTCGCCGTTGGTCTCGCCCAGCGCGTTCTTGCAGTCCATCATGCCCGCGCCGGTCTTCTCGCGCAGGTCCTTCACCATCGCCGCGGTGATGTTCGCCATGATCTCGGGTCTCCGTCATGAAAGGAGCCCGGCGGTCCGCTGGTCGGCACGCCGGGCTGATGTCGTCACGGGCGCGTTCCCACCGACATCGCAGGAATGCGACGCGGCGATGACGCTCGGGTGGATTACGCCGCGGCGGCCTCGAGCATGGCGCGCGCCTGCGCCACCCAGCCGTTCTGCGCGATCTTGCCGTTGAGCTTCAGGTCGGCGTCCAGCGCGGCCGCCTCCTCGTCCGTCAGCGCCGCGATCTGCCAGTAGTGGAAGACGCCGCCGTCGTTGAGGGTCTGCTCGAGCTCCGGGCCGACGCCGGTGAGCTTCGAGAGGTCGTCGGGCGCGCCGCGCGGGGCGGCCAGACGCTCGAACTTGTCCGTCTGCTCGGCGGTGACGTCGACCGGCGCCTCGGCCGGGCCGGCGGCGGCGGCGGGCAATTCCTCGATCATCGGGGCCTCGGAGGCGCCGATGTCGATGCCCAGATCACCCTGCGAGCGGGAGATGCCGTCGAGGGCGGCGCGGGCGATCAGGTCGCAGTAGAGCGCGATCGCGCGGCCGGCGTCGTCGTTCGCCGGGATCGGGTAGGTGATCCCGTCGGGATCGCAGTTCGTGTCGACGATGGCCGCGACCGGGATGCCGAGGCGCGTCGCCTCCTTCACCGCCAGCTGCTCCTTGTTGGTGTCGATCACGAAGATCAGGTCGGGCACGCCGCCCATGTCCTTGATGCCGCCGAGCGCCCGCTCGAGCTTCTCCTTCTCGCGGGCGAGCATCAGGCGCTCCTTCTTGGTGAGGCCCTGGGCCCCGCCGTCGAGGATCTCGTCGACCTTGCGCAGGCGCGTGATCGAGCCCGAGATGGTCTTCCAGTTCGTCAGCATGCCGCCGAGCCAGCGGGAGTTGACGTAGTACTGGGCCGAGCGCTTGGCGGCGTCCGCCACCGCGTCCTGGGCCTGGCGCTTGGTGCCCACCAGGAGCACGCGACCGCCGCGGGAGACCGTGTCGCTCACCGCCTGCAGGGCGCGGTAGAACATCGGCACCGTCTGGGCGAGGTCGATGATGTGGATGTTGTTGCGCGTGCCGAAGATGAACGGCAGCATCTTCGGGTTCCAGCGGTGCGACTGGTGACCGAAATGCGCGCCGGCCTCGAGGAGCTGGCGCATGGAGGTGTCGGGAAGGGCCATCTGTCTGTACTCTCCGGTTCTGCCTCCGCGGGGCCGCGTTCCGGCTTGGTCAGCCGGCACCGGGTGCGTCGTGCCTCGGGGCACGACATGGCTCCGCGTGTGGGATGGGCGCGCATATACGGGCTCGGGGGCGGGAATGCAAGCGCGGCGCTCGTCGCGGTATCAGCCCCGCGTCGGCGGCAGCACCCGCAGCGCATCGTCCGCCCGGATCGTCCCCTCGCGCTCGACGAGGGCGACGAGCCCGCGCCGGCCCCTCGCCGCCTGGACGAAGGCGAATTCCAGGTCCGCCCGCGAGGTGTCCGCCCGCGAGGTGTCCGCCCGCCCGTGCGCCGCCGCGAGCTTCCGGCCCGGCTGGCGGCAGGGCGGGTTGGCCTCGGTGACGAACAACGTCGCGCCGGACGGGAAGAGGAGGCGCGTGCCCGGCGGCGTCGCCGTCAGCTCCGGCGCCCCGGCGAGGACGAGGTTCGCGCCCAGATGGGCGGGGTCCACTTCGGCGACGCCGAGCCCCTCGGCCACGAGCGCGAGCTCCTCCAGCGACACGAGCGACACCTGCCGCGTGTTCGCGATCTCGGTCCCCCGCTTGTGCCAGGGCGTGCGCGCATCGGCCTTGCGCGAGAGCCCGTGATGCACGTCCCCCGCGAGCCCGCCGAAGACGAGGGCGGCCTCGGGGACGGCGCGGGTGAGGAAGTCGGGGCCCGGCGCGAGGAGGAGGGAGGCGAGGTGCATGGGCGGGCTCAGCTGATCTCCACGTGCTCCACCCCCGGCACGGCCCGCAGCGCCCCCGCGATCTGCGGGGTGGCCAGGTACTTGCCCGGCAGCTTCACCTCCACCTCCTGCTCGCCCTCGCCGAGGATCAGCACGAGGGAGACCTCGCCCTCGCCCCGGGCCTTCAGGCGCTCCTGCACGGAGCGCACCGGGCGCTCGTCGCGCAGGTAGATGCGCATGCCCTTCTGGTGCTTGGCGATGGCCTCGTCGAGCGGCTCCACCGCGTTGATGCGCGCGCGCACGTCCTCGCCCTCGACGCCCGCCTGCACGACGAGCACGACCGCCGAGCCGGGCTCGAGCTGGTCGCGGAAGCGCTGCAGGCCCTCGGAGAAGACGATGGCCTCGAAGTGCCCGGACTGGTCCGAGAGCTGCAGGATGCCCATCTTCGAGCCGGACTTGGTTCGCCGCTCCTGCCGGTCGAGCACGGTGGCCGCGAGGCGCCCGACGCTGGCGCCGGCGCGTACGGAGCGCACGAACTCGCTCCAGCGCTGGACGCGCAGCTTGCCCAGCAGCTCCGCGTACTCGTCCAGCGGATGGCCCGAGAGGAAGAAGCCCACCGCGTCGTATTCGCGCTGCAGCCGGTCCGACGCCGTCCAGGGCTCGTGCTCGGGCACGCGCAGCGAGACGTCGGCGGAGGCGAGGCCGCCGAACATGTCGACGATGCCGGTCGTCTCCGCCTCCGCCGCCTGGGCGGCGAGGGACAGCATCGGCTCGATCGCCGCGAAGGCGCGGGCACGGTCGGGCTCGAGGTCGTCGAAGGCGCCGGCCGAGACGAGGTTCTCGAGGATGCGCTTGTTGACCGCCTTGGGCGGCAGGCGGCGCGCGAAGTCGGCGAGGTCCGAGAACGGCGTCTCCCTGCGCGCGGCGACGATCGCCTCCATCGCCTGCCGGCCGACGCCCTTCACCGCGGCGAGCGCGTAGCGGATTGCGCCGTCCGCCACCGAGAAGCGCACCTGCGACCGGTTGATCGAGGGCGCCTCGACCTTGATGCCGAGCCGCTGCGCCTCGCGGCGGAATTCGGAGAGCTTGTCGGTGTTGTCGATGTCGAGGTTCATCGAGGCGGCGAGGAACTCGACCGGATGGTTCGCCTTGAGATAGGCCGTCTGGTAGGAGACCACCGCATAGGCGGCGGCGTGGGACTTGTTGAAGCCGTAGTCGGCGAACTTGGCGAGCAGGTCGAAGATCTCGTCGGCCTTGGCCTCGTCGATGCCCCCCGCCTTGCAGCCGTCGACGAAGCGGACGCGCTGCTTGTCCATCTCCGCCTTGATCTTCTTGCCCATGGCGCGGCGCAGCAGGTCGGCGTCGCCGAGCGAGTAGCCGGCCAGCAGCTTGGCCACCTCCATCACCTGCTCCTGGTACACGATGATCCCGAAGGTCTCGCGCAGGATCGGCGCGAGCTTCGGGTGCGGGTACCACTTCTCCTCGGCCTCGCCGCGGCCGAGCTTGCGCTCGCAATAGACCGGGATATTGGCCATCGGGCCCGGACGGTAGAGCGCGACGAGCGCGATCAGGTCCTCGATCCGGTCGGCGCGCATCTCGACGAGCGCCTTGCGCATGCCCGCCGATTCCACCTGGAACACGCCCACCGTCTCGCCGCGGCCGAGCATCTCGTAGGTGCGGGCGTCGTCGAGGGGCAGGTTCGAGAGATCGACCTCGACGGCGCGCTCCTTCAGGAGGTCGACGGCGTTGCGCAGCACCGTGAGCGTCTTCAGGCCGAGGAAGTCGAACTTCACCAGGCCCGCCTGCTCGACCCACTTCATGTTGTACTGCGTGACCCGCATGCCGGTCTTCGGGTCTCGGTAGAGCGGCACCAGCTCCTGGAGCGGGCGGTCGCCGATGACGACACCGGCGGCGTGGGTCGAGGCGTGGCGGTGGAGTCCCTCGAGCTTCTGGGCGATGGCGAGCAGCCGCTCGACGACCTCCTCCTCCTGCGCCGCCTGCTGCAGCTTGGGCTCGTCGGCGATGGCCTGCTCGAGCGTGACGGGCTTGGCCGGGTTCTGCGGCACGAGCTTGCAGAGCTTGTCCACCTGGCCGAACGGCATGGCGAGCGCGCGGCCGGCGTCGCGCAGCACGCCGCGGGCGAGCAGCGTGCCGAAGGTGATGATCTGTGCGACCTGCGCCTCGCCGTAGCGCTCCTGCACGTAGCGGATCACGTCCTCTCGGCCCTCGACGCAGAAGTCGATGTCGAAGTCCGGCATCGAGACGCGCTCGGGATTGAGGAAGCGCTCGAACAGGAGACCGAAGCGCAGCGGGTCGATGTCGGTGATGGTGAGCGACCAGGCCACCAGCGAGCCCGCGCCCGAGCCGCGGCCCGGCCCCACGGGGATGTCGTGGTCCTTGGCCCACTTGATGAAGTCGGCGACGATGAGGAAGTAGCCGGGGAACTTCATGCGCCGGATGATCGACAGCTCGAAGTCGAGCCGGCTCTCGTACTCCTCCCGCGTCGTGCCCGGCGCGGTGCCGTGGGCGGCGAGCCGCGCGGCGAGCCCGTCCTTCGCCTGGCGCTCGAGCTCGAGCCCCTCCGCCTCCTCGCCGTCGACGCCTTCCGTGTCCGCCGTGAACCGCGGCAGGATGGGCTTCTGCGTCGTCACCCGCCACGCGCAGCGCATCGCCACCTCGACGGTGTTGGCGAGCGCGTCGGGCATGTCGGCGAAGAGCGCGGCCATCTCGGCGCGGGTCTTGAAACGGTGCTCCGGCGAGAGCCGGCGGCGATCGGTGTTGGCGACGACCTGGCCTTCGGCCACCGCGAGAAGGGCGTCGTGCGCCTCGTAATCGTCCTCGCGCGCGAAGAAGGGCTCGTTCGTCGCCACCAGCGGCAGGCCGCGCGCGTCGGCGAGCGCGACGAGCGCACCCTCCACCGCGCGCTCCTCCTCCAGGCCGTGGCGCTGGATCTCGACGTAGAGCCGGTCGCCGTAGACGCTCTCCAGCGCCGAGAGCCGCGCCGCCGCGAGCTCTGGCCGCCCCGTGGCATAGGCGCGGTCGAGCGGCCCGCCGAGACCGCCGGTGAGCGCGATCACGCCCTGCGCGTGCTCGGCCAGGGCCTCGAGCGAAACCTGCGGGCTCGCGCCCAGCGCCACGTCGAAATAGCCGCGCGTGACGAGCCGCATCAGGTTGCGCCAGCCCTCCTCGCTCTGCGCCAGCAGGACGAGGTTCGCGAGCCCCGCCGCCACCGCCGCAGGGCCGTGGCGCTGGGCGGGATCGGGCGTCTCGAAGCAGGTGGTGAGCTGCACGCCCGCGATCGGCTGGATGCCCGAGCCCGACAGCTTCTCGGAGAATTCGAGCGCGCCGAAGAGGTTGTTGGTGTCGGTCAGCGCCAGCGCCGGCTGGCGGTCGGCCAGCGCGAGCTTGGCGAGCGCGCCGATCTGCAGCGCGCCTTCGAGGAGGGAGTAGGACGAGTGCACGTGGAGGTGCACGAATCCCGGGTCCTTCACGATCGCCATCGCCCGTCGCTCTCCGTGTCCCGGTCCGCCGCCCATTGCTTATCCGTTCTCGCGGCCCGGGTGTCGAGAGCTTCGGGCGCTGCGCCCTGTGGACGGCGCCCGCGACATCCCATCCCCTTGAACGAAACGGGAACTCGCGCCATCCTCCGGCGCATGGAGCCCACCCTGTCCCGCAAGCTGCGCGTCCTCGCCGACGCCGCCAAGTACGATGCCTCCTGCGCCTCCTCGAGCGCTCCGAAGCGCACGTCGCGCACGGACGGGCTCGGGTCGACGGGGGGCAGCGGCATCTGCCACGCCTATACGCCGGACGGGCGCTGCGTCAGCCTGCTGAAGATCCTGCTCACCAATTGGTGCCTGTACGATTGCGTCTACTGCGTCAACCGCCGCTCGTCGAACGTCGAGCGGGCGCGGTTCACCGTGCAGGAGATCGTCGACCTGACGCTGAACTTCTACAAGCGCAACTACATCGAGGGGCTGTTCCTCTCGTCGGGGATCGTCAAGAACGCCGACTACACGATGGAGCAGATGGTGCGCGTGGCGAAGACGCTGCGGGAGGTGCACGGCTTTCGCGGCTACATCCACCTGAAGACCATCCCGGAGGCGAGCCCGTTCCTGATCGAGGAGGCGGGGCTCTACGCCGACCGGCTCTCGATCAACATCGAGCTGCCGCAGCGCGAGAGCCTCCAGGCGCTCGCGCCGGAGAAGGACGACGCCACCATCCGCGGCGCCATGGGCCGCATGACGGAGCGCATCGCCGAGGCGAAGGCCGAGCGGAAGGTCACCCGCAAGGCCCCGCGTTTCTCGCCCGCCGGCCAGTCGACCCAGATGATCGTCGGCGCCGACGCCGCCACCGACACCGACGTGCTGCGCACCTCCACCGCGCTCTATTCCGGCTACGGCCTGCGGCGGGTCTACTATTCCGCCTTCTCGCCGATCCCGGACTCCAGCCGGCTGCTGCCCCTGAAGTCCCCGCCCCTGCAACGCGAGAACAGGCTCTACCAGGCGGACTGGCTGCTGCGCTTCTACGGTTTCGACGTCGACGAGATCGCGGCGGGGGCGAGCGCGGGCATGCTCGACCTCGAGATCGACCCGAAGCTCGCCTGGGCGCTGAAGCACCGCGAGCGCTTCCCCGTCGACGTCAACGGCGCCGACCGGGAGATGCTGCTGCGGGTCCCCGGCCTCGGGGTCAAGGCGGTGGACAAGATCCTGGTCGCCCGCCGCCACCGGCGCCTCGGGCTCGACGACGTGGCCCGGCTCGCCGGCTCGGTGAAGCGCTCGCGCGCCTTCCTCGTCACCGCCGACCACACGCCCGGCGCGCTGCTCGACCGGCTCGACCTGCGCACGACGCTCGTCCGGCCGAGGCCCGAGCAGCTCACGCTGTTCTGATGCGCCGCGTCACGCTCGAGCCCGGCGCCGACGTCGACGGCTTCCGCCGCGCCGCCCGCGCGCTGGTGGCGTACGGCATTCCGCCGGAGGCGGTCGTGTTCGAGGAGGGCGGCGCGAGCCTACTGCCCGAGGCCGAGATCGCCGACGCGGCCCCGCTGTCGCTGCCCAAAACGGTGCCGCCGATCGTCAAGGACGTCGCCATGCATCGCGACCCGGAGCGCTGGGCGCTGCTCTACGCCTTGATCTGGCGCGTGGCGCAGGGCGAGCGGAAGCTGCCGGAGATCGTCTCCGACCCGCTGATGCACCGGCTGCACATCATGAGGCGCAACGTCGGGCGCGACATCCACAAGATGCACGCCTTCGTGCGCTTCCGGCGGGTGGAGGGCGCGGAGCCCGAGCGCTTCGCCGCCTGGTTCGAGCCCGAGCACCACATCCTGCGCGCGGTCGGCCCTTTCTTCCGCGACCGTTTCGGCGCGATGCTCTGGTCGATCCACACGCCCGACGGCACGATCCATTGGGACCGCGCGCAGCTGACCTTCGGCTCGCCCGGCCGGCGGGAGGACGCGCCCGCACAGGACGGCTTCGAGGCGGGCTGGCGCGACTATTACGGCGCGACCTTCAACCCCGCGCGGCTCAACCCCACCGCGATGCGCACGGAGATGCCGAAGAAGTACTGGAAGAACCTGCCCGAGGCCGAGATCATCCCCGATCTCGTCCGAGGCGCCGCCTCGCGCGTTGGGACCATGCTGGACAGGGAGCCCACCATGCCGACGAAACGCGAGCCCCGCGCGGCGCTGGACGCCATGCACGCCCGCGAGCGCCCCCGCACGCTGGACGCGCTCGCGGAGATGATCCGCGCCTACGAGCCCCCACAGGGCTTCTCCCGCAGGGCCGTGATCGGCGAGGGGCCGGTCGAGCCGCAGATCGCCCTCGTCGGCGAGCAGCCCGGCGACATCGAGGACGTGGAGGGCCGCCCCTTCGTCGGCCCGTCCGGCCAGCTCCTGGCGAAGGCGCTCGGCGAGGTCGGGATCGACCGTGACGCGTGCTACGTCACGAATGCGGTCAAGCACTTCAAGTTTCTGGAGCGCGGCAAGCGGCGCATCCACCAGAAGCCCTCGCTGGGCGAGATCAAGCATTATCGCTGGTGGCTGTTGGAGGAGCTCGCGCTGGTGCGCCCGCGCCTCACCGTCGCGCTCGGCGCGACCGCGCTGACCGCGCTCGTGGGCAAGGCGATGCCGCTGATGCGATCGCGCGGTCCGGCCCGGTTCGAGGTGGACGGGCGCGTGCTGCCGGGTTTCGTCACCGTCCACCCGTCCTACCTGCTGCGCCTGCCGGACGAGGACGCCAGGGCGAAGGGCTACGCCGATTTCGTGCGCGACCTCGGGGAGGCGAAAGACGAGGCGCAGCGCCTCGCGGCGTGAGGGCGCACACTCGTCCTTAACATATGTGTGCCAGAACGGTGCGAGAGCTGGGAGCTCGCCCCGCATGCGCCGTCGCCTCGTCTTCCTGCTCGTCGCCGCGCTCGGCTATGCGGCGACGATTGCCGCGATCGCCTGGGGCGCGTCCTTCATGACCGAGGCGTCCGAGCGCAGGCAGGTTCAGGCGATCGTCGACCAGGTCGTCACGCGGAGCGAGATCGCGATCGATCGCGTGGTCATCGCCCTGAGCGACCTGCTCGTGTCCGGCCATGCCGACTGCGACGCGCAGACCGTCCGCGAGATCCAGCGCGCCGCCTTCTCGGTCGGAAGCCTCACCGACGTCGTGCTCTCGGCGCCCGGCGCACGCTGCTCCGGGTTCTCCGACGTGGGCCTGGAGCCGTTCGAGGCCGTTGCCGACGCCACGCGCCACCCCGCGCGCAGTCCGGACTTCGCGCTGCTGCGCGTCGACGTCGACACCTTGACCGGGCTCGGCATCGAGTGGCGTGTCGGCGCGCAGAGCCTCGTCGGCCTGATGAGCGTGGACACGCTCCTCTTCGACATGCTGCCGCCGGCCCTGCGGAGCCACGCCTCGCTGACGCTCGGGATCGGGCCGGGCGTGCCGGTGGCGCATGTCGGCCCGGCCCTCGCCGGGGAGTACGGCGCGGTCGCGACCGCCGCGTTCGAGGCGCGATCCGAGCGCTATCCGCTGCACGTCTCCGCCCGGATCCCGACGACGGCGCTGGGGCGCGGATACGGCGAGCTGCCGGGGACGGTGCAACTCGCCGGCGCGCTTTTCGCGGCGCTGTTCGCGATCCTCTTCGCACGGGCCGTGCTGCCGCCTCCCTCACCCATGCGCGCATTCGACCAGGCGCTCGCCGAGGGCGCGATCGTCCCGTTCGCCCAGCCGATCGTTTCCATGGCGTCCGGCCGGATCGTCGGCTGCGAGGTCCTCGCCCGCTGGATCGAGCCGGACGGCACGATCGTTCCGCCGGCCCGCTTCATCCCGCTCGTCGAGACGTCCGGCCGCTCGGACGCGCTGCTCGTCGCGCTGCTGCGCCGCGCCGCGGCCGATCTCGCGCCGCTCCTGGCGGTGCGACCGGATTTCAAGGTCGGGTTCAACGTGCCGCCGGACCGGCTCGCGGCCGACGCCTTCACCGACCTCTTCCTCGCGGAAGTGCAGCGCGCCGGGCTGGCGCCGGCGCAGGTCGTGGTCGAGGTGACGGAGCGCGGGGAGTGCCTGGAGGCCGAAGCCGCCCGCGAGGCGGTGGCGCGCTTGAGGCGCGCGGGTGTCGGTGTCGCGATCGACGACGCCGGCACGGGCCACAACGGCCTCGCCATGATCGAGGGCCTGGGCGCGAGCACGCTCAAGATCGACAAGCTCTTCGTCGATCGGATCGATACCGACGCGCGCATGCGCGCGGTCGTCGAGATGCTGGTGCGCATCGCCCGCGAGTTCGACATGACGCTGGTGGCGGAAGGGGTCGAGCGCGCCGAGCAGGTCGCCGTGCTCCTGGGTGTCGGGGTCCGGGACGGGCAGGGCTACCTCTTCGGGCGCCCGGTCCCGGCGCGCGAGCTGCACGCGCTCGCCGGGGCGCGGCGCGTGCCGCAGGCCGCCGTCCTGGCCTCGCCACGCATCGCGCGGGGAAAGCCTCAGTCCCCGCACAAGGCCCGCGAGGGGACAGCGTAGAGCCGCTCGCGCCCGGCGACGTGCGCGGTGAAGCCCCCGGGGAAGAGCGGCGCGAAGGCGGCGTCGCAGACGTTGAGGCCGCCCGCATAGGCGCCGAAGGCCGGCATCACGAGCCGCGTCGCGTCGTGCACGAAGCAGCGCGACCGCACGGCGCGGCCGCGCAGCCGCACCTTGGCGACGGGATGGAGATGGCCGCAGATCTCGGCCTCGGCCGCGTCCTCGCCCCGCGGCTCGTGGCGCAGCGCGACGCCGTCGAGCACGATCGCGTCCGCCACCTCTCCGCCGAGCGTGGCGGGCAGCGCGGGATCGTGGTTGCCGGTGAGCCAGAGCCAGTCGCGCCCCGCCTGGAGCGCCGCGAGCGCCGCGCGGGCGTCGGCGTCGAGGCGGGCGGGCCCATCGCGGTCGTGGAAGCTGTCGCCGAGCGCGATCACGCGCGCCGGGTCGTGCGCCGCGACGCGGGCGGCGAGGCGCGACAGCGTCTCGCGCGTGTCGTACGGCGGCAGCAGGAAGCCGCGACGGGCACGCGAGGACCCCTTCTCGAGGTGCAGGTCGGCGACGAGCAGCGTGCGGTGGTCCGGCAGCCAGGCGACGCCGTCCCGGTCGAGCACGAGCGCGAGCCGCCCGAGCGCCGTCTCGGCCACGCGCACGCTCCCGCGCACCCGCCCGGTGTCCCGCTCGGTGTCCCGCCCGGTCCCTCGCTCGACATCGCTCGCCCGTGCCGCCACCGTCACCCCGACCCTCGCCGTTCGCGTCCCGTTCCTTCCTGCTATCGCCGATTCGGTCGCTCCTGGCGAGGGGCGTCCGCGGCCGAAGGCGTCCGACGGGGCGGGACCCGCTGTCGCGGCTCAGGCGATCCGGCGCGGGGCGGGCGCGGCGTCCTCGGCAGCCTCCACGGCGGCGGGGCCGAGATCGAGCTCGGCGAGCGGCATCGGCCGCGAGAACAGGTAGCCCTGCGCCAGGTCGCAGCCCGCCGCGCGCAGCATGGTCGCCTGGGTCTCGGTCTCGACTCCCTCCGCCGTGCAGACCATGTCGAGGCTGCGCGCGAGCGCGATGATGGAGCAGACGATCGCGGCGCAGTCCTCGCGCTCGACGAAGTCGTTCACGAAGGACTTGTCGATCTTGATCTTGTCGAAGGGGAACATCCGCAGATAGCTCAGGGACGAGTAGCCGGTGCCGAAATCGTCGAGCGAGATGCGCACGCCGAGCGCCTTGACCCGCCGCAGGTCGGCGAGGAGCGCCTGGTCGTCGTCGAGGAGGACGGTCTCCGTCACCTCGAGCTCCAGCCGCTCGGGGGCGAGCCCCGTCTCCTCCAGCGCGGAGAGGACGACGTCGAGGAGCCCGCGGTTGCGCAGCTGCGCCGGGGAGACGTTGACGGCGAGGCTGACGTGCTCCGGCAGCGCCCGCGCCTCCCGGCACGCCTGGTGGATGACCCAGTCGCCGACGGGCGTGATCAGCCCGGTCTCCTCGAGGAGCGGGATGAAGACGGCGGGCGAGACCATGCCGCGCTCGGGATGGTGCCAGCGCAGCAGCGTCTCGACGCCCACCGCCTCCCGGCTCGCGATGTCGACGATCGGCTGGAAGTGGAGCGAGAGCTGGTCGCGGCCCATCGCCTCGCGCAGGTCCCGGGTGAGCTCGCGCCGCGCCCGAGCGGCGGCGTCGAGATCCCCGTCGAAGATGCGCCAGCCGTTGCGGCCGTCGGCCTTGACCCGGTAGAGCGCGGTGTCCGCATTGCGCAGGAGCTCGTCGACCTCGCGGCCGTGCGCGGGGGCGAGCGCGACGCCGATGCTCGCGCCGATGACGATCTGCCGGCCATCGATCGAGAAGGGCTCGATCAGCGTCTCGAGCAGGCGGCGCGCCAGCGCCTCGCAGGCCTCGCGCTCGTCGCCCTGCTCCCGTCCCCTGCCGCGGGCGAGCACCGCGAACTCGTCCCCGCCGAGCCGTGCCACGACGTCCTCCTGGCGCACGTGGGCGTGCATGCGCTCGGCCACCTCGACGAGGAGCGCGTCGCCGATCGCGTGCCCGAACGTGTCGTTGACCGCCTTGAAGCGATCGAGATCGATCAGCAGCACGCCGAAGGGCGAGGCGCATGGCGCGTGCAGCGTCTCGTCGATGTGCGCCTTGAGCGAGGCCCGGTTGGCGAGCCCGGTGAGCACGTCGTGGTGGGCGGCGTGGCTGATGCGCGCGGCCACCTGCTCGCGCTCGGTCACGTCCTCGTGCGTGGTGACCCAGCCGCCACCGGGGATCGGCGCGTTGCTCTGGGCGATCAGGCGGCCGCCGCGGGTGCGCACGGTGGCCCGGGTCTCCTCGCCCGCCGCGACGCGCTCCAGGAAGGCGGGCACCGCGCGGGCGATGTCGCCGCCGAAGGAGCCCGCCGCGCGGCGCAGCTCCAGCACCTCGGTGAGATGCATGCCGTAGCGCAGCGAGCCGGGAGCGAGCTCCATCAGCTCGAGGTAGCGGTCGTTCCAGATCACGAGCCGGCCCGCCGCGTCGTACATCGTCAGGCCCTGGATCATGTGGGCGAGGGTGAGCTGGAGCTCGCGCGCCCGCTCCGAGGCCTCCCCGCTCGCATCGACGAGCTGGGCCATCGCCAGGCGCCGTTCGCTGACGTCCGTGCCGACCCCGCGATAGCCGCGGAACTCGCCGTCCGGGCCGAAGACCGGGTCGCCGCTCACGCGGAACCAGCGTGTCACCGCGCCGTCCTCGACCCTGTACTCGAGGTCGCGGAAGGGCTCGCGGCGGGCGAGCACGGCGAGGTGCTCCTCCCAGGTCGTGTTCTCGAGCACGATCGGCAGCTCGCGCCGGCTCTTGCCGATCAGCTCCGCGCGGTCCTTCCAGAAGCCGTTGATCTCCTGCGAGAAATGCGTGAATCGCAAGTCCGCGTCCTGCTCCCAGAACCAGTCCGAGCCCATCGCGGTCAGCGAGCGGAAGCGCTCCTCGCTCTCCGCGAGCGCCGCTTCCGCCTCGCGCCGCTCGGTGATGTCGAGGTGCAGCCCCGAGAGGCGCGCGGGCGCGCCGTCCGGCGCACGCGCGACGACCCGGCCGACGGCGAGGATCCAGCGCCAGCCCCCGTCGGCCGCGCGCATGCGGAACTCGGCGCGGTAGTCGGGGGCCTCGCCGCGCATGTGCAGCTCGAAGCGCTCGCGGGCGTGGGCCCTGTCGTCGGGATGCACGAGCGTGCCCCAGGCCGCCGCCGCATCCGGCACCCCGCCGGGCTCGTAGCCGAGCATCGTCCACCAGGAATCGTTGTACCAGTTCTCGTCGCCACCGGGCGCCCAGTCCCAGAGGCCGATGTTGGCGCCCTCGGTGGCGATGGCGAGGCGCTGCTGGGCCGCCTCGTAGCGTTCCCGGGCGAGCGCTCCATCGGTGACGTCCTGCACCGCGGAGGCGATCGCCGCGACCGGCCCGTCGCCGCGCCCGTCCTCGCGGATCGCCTGGCCGAAGCAGCGCATGCGGCGCCCGCCGGTCTCGGCGATCGTCGTCAGCTCGACGTCCCAGCCCTCCCCCGTCTCGCGTGTCCGCGCGACGAGCGCCTCGAGCCGCGCGGCGGAGGCCGGCTCGAACAGCGCGAGGGTACCCGCGAGGGTCTCGGGCACGTCGTCGGGAATGCGCAGCACGTCGCGCAGGCGTGGAGACCAGCGCACGTCGCCCGACGAGCACTCGATGTGCCAGGGCGCGACCTGCACCATGCGCGACATGACGGTGAGCTCCTCGGCGGCGGCCTCGAGCTCGGAGGAGGCGCTGCGCAGCTCGCGGTTCTGGCGGTGGAGCACGAACAGGGCCGGGAACAGCCCGAACAGGATGAGGCAGCCCAGCAGCGCGGCGGCGGCGGCTTCGAGCATCGCCTGCTCGGCATGGCCCCGCACCTGCTCGCCCTGCGTCGCGGCGCCGACCTCGGTCGCGAGGGCGACGGTGGCGGCGAGGATCGCGTCGGTGGTCTCGACGAGCGGTGCGAGCGCGACCTCCCCGCGCGCGACCGCGCCCGCCGTCGCCTCGACGCGCTCGACGAGGAAGACGAACTCGGCGAAGGCGGGGTCCAGCGCGTCCCGGTCGGGCATGGCCTCGAGCCGCACCCTGAGCACCGCGAGCGCCTCCGCCTGGACGGCGAGCGCGCGGGCCAGCGCGCCGAGCGCCGCGCCCCGGTCCTCGACCGCGGGCAGCGCCGCGGCGCGCAGCGCCACGTCCTTGGCGAGCGCCGCCTGGAGGCCGATGGCGTCGACCACCCCGGCCATCGCGCCCGTCGCCCGCTCCTCCGCCCCCCGCAGCGCATCCGCTCGGGCGAAGAGAAGCAGCGCGCCCACCGCGACGAGGATGCCTACGAGGCTGAGGACGGCGGGCAGGAGCCGGCGCGCCTGCGGGTGCGCCGCGTTGGCCACCCGCCCGCCCTCGCCCGCACGCGCCCCGCCGGCGAGCGGACCCGCGGCGTCGGGGAGGGATGGCAGGGAGGACGGCGTCATCGCGGGCTCCGATCGGGCGCTTCACGACCCCAGCGCGAAAGCGGCGTCGCGAAGACTACGAGGCACCGGTAAACGAGTGCATAAGTCGGCGTGAATTGATCGCTGATTGCGCGTTCGAACACGTACACCCGCGAGACGCGAGGCGTTGCGCGGGGAAGCGCGGCCTGCGAGGCTCGCGACCGGACCGCAGGAGGAGGAGAACGGCGGCGCATGACGGGTGGACGGTCACGCATCCTGGTCGACGGGGCGCTCGCCCTCCTCGCGGCGCTGGCGATCGGCCTCGCCCTGTGGCGGCTGGAGGCGGCGACGCGGCCGCTCGCGGTGGAGCGCGTGGCGATCGGCCACATCCCGGCGAGCGTCTACCGGCCCGCCGGCGAGCCGCCCGGCCCGGCGGTGGTGATCGCGCACGGCTTCGCCGGCTCGCGCCAGCTGATGCAGGCCTTCGCGGTGACGCTCGCCCGCAACGGCTACGTCGCGGTCTCCTTCGACTTCGCCGGCCACGGCCGCAATCCGCGCCCCCTCGCCGGCTCGATCGTGGAGGAGGACGGCGCGACGCGCAGGCTCGTCGCCGAGACGGTGGCGGTCGCCGAGGCGGCGCGCATCCTCGGCGACGGGCGCCTCGCCCTCCTCGGCCATTCCATGGCCTCCGACATCGTCGTGCGCGCGGCGGCGGAGCTGCCGGGGGTCGCGGCCGTGGTCGCCGTCTCGATGTTCTCGCCGGCGGTGACGGCGGACGCACCGGAGAACCTCCTCGTCGTCGTGGGCGGGCTCGAGGCCGGCCTGCGCGAGGAGGCGCTGCGCGCGGTCGGGCTCGCGCAAGACGGCGCCGCGCAGGAGGGCGTCACCTACGGCGATCCCGCGTCCGGCACGGCGCGGCGGGCGGTCTTCGCCGACGGCGTCGAGCACGTCGGCGTGCTCTACGCGCGCGAGACGCTGGCGGAGACCGTCGCCTGGCTCGACGCGAGCTTCGGGATCGCGCGCGCCGAGCCGCCCTTCGTCGATCGCCGCGGGCCGCTGATCCTGCTCCTGCTCGCCGGCGCGGTGCTCGCGGCGCGGCCGCTCTCGCGGCTCCTGCCGCGGGTGTCTCCCGAGCCCGCCGGCGCCGGCCTGCCGTGGCGGCGGCTGTGGGTCGTCCTCCTCGTTCCGGCGATCGCGACGCCGCTCGTGCTGCGCCTCGTGCCCGAGGGCTACCTGCCGACGTCCGTCCTGCCGGTTCTGGTCGCGGACTACCTCGCCGCGCATTTCCTGGTCTACGGGCTGATCACGGCCGCCTGCCTCGCCCTCGCACGCCGGCGCGGCTGGAGCGCGGCGTCCCCCTGCGCCCGTCGGGGCCGGCTCGCTCTGGCCGTCGCGGGCACGGTCGCCTACGGCTTCGTCGCGATCGTCTGGCCGCTCGACACCTACGTGACGAGCTTCTGGCCGGGCGCGGACCGGCTCCCCCTCGTCGCGGTCATGCTCGCGGGCACGCTGCCCTTCTTCCTCGCCGACGAGTGGGCGACCCGCGGAGCCGGCGCCGCACGCCTCGGCTACCCGGCGGCGAAGCTCGCCTTCGTGCTCTCGCTGGCGCTGGCCGTAGGGCTCGACTTCGAGCGCCTGTTCTTCCTCGTGATCATCGTGCCGGTGATCGCGGCCTTCCTCCTCGTCTACGGCCTCCTCAGCCGCTGGGCCTGGCACGCGACGCTCCACCCGGTGCCGGCGGGCGTGGCCAACGCGGTCGCCTTCGCCTGGGCGCTCGGCGTCACCTTCCCGCTGCTCGCCGGCTGAAGGCCTCGGCCCGGATCCCCCTCCCCTCCCGCGCCGGGATGGCGTAGGGTCGCGCGCCATGAAGCTCGTCCCCACCGCCGCCAATCCCGTGCCCGCCGGCGCCGTCGTCGGGCGGATCGTCGCGCGCGACGGCGCCCCCTTGCGCGTCGCGCGCTGGCCCGCCCGGACGCAAAGCCCGCGCGGAACCGTCGCGATCTTCCAGGGACGCGCCGAGTTCATCGAGAAGTATTTCGAGACGATCGAGGACCTGCTCGCCCGCGGCTTCTGCGTCGTCGCCTTCGACTGGCGCGGCCAGGGCGGCTCGGAGCGGATGCTGGCGGACCCGCGCAAGGGCCATGTCGGGCGCTTCGGCCTCTACGCCCGGGACGTCGAGGCCGTCGCCGCGCAGGTGCTCGCGCGCGACTGCCCGCGCCCGCACGCCGTGCTCGCCCATTCCATGGGCGCGGCGATCGCGCTCGACCTCGCGCGGCGCGGGCGGCTGCCGGCGGAGCGCATCGTCGCGCTCTCGCCGATGATCGCGCTCGCCCAGGTGCGCCGTCCGCGCCTCGCCGAGGCGGGGGCGACGCTGTTCTGGCTGATGGGGCTCGGCGGCTCCTTCGTGCCCGGCGGAGGCGAGACCTCGGTGTCGACGAAGCCCTTCGCCGGGAACCTGCTCACGTCCGACCGGCTGCGCTACGCCCGCAACGCCGACGCAGCCGCAGCCCTCAAGGATGGGGCGATCGGCGACCCCACGATCGGCTGGGCGCGGGGCGCCTTCGCCCTGATGCGCCGGCTCCGGGAGCCGCGTGCGGCGCTCGAGATCCGCATCCCGACCCTCGTCCTGGCCGCGGGCGCCGACCGCCTCGTCTCGACCCCGGCCGTCGAGCGCTTCGCGGCGCGGCTGAAGACCGGCAACGCCATCGTCGTCCCCGGCGCCCGCCACGAGCTGCTCACCGAGGTGGACGCGATCCGCACGCCGGTGATGGCGGCGATCGACGCGTTCCTGCCGGGCGGGGAGACGGCTGGTGAGGAGCAGAATGGGATGACGTCGTCACGCGCGGAACAGCCGGCCGAGGTGCAAACCACGCCGTCCGACTGAAGCCGCAGCAAGCGGAGGCTGATGCGTCGAGGCTGGAATGCCGGAGAAGAAGGACCGGGAGACGGCTGTTTCCCCCGCCGCGAGCGGGATGAACGTGTCGATCGGTTGCAGCAGACATAGATTGCTACTAACGTCTGCTCACCGACATAGCAGGCGGTCCGCCGATGGCCGAGGAACCCAACCCTTGCGAAGAACACAATGAGCGTATCAAATCATCGATCGACGAGCTGAAACGTCGGCACGAGGAGTTGAGAGCCGACAAGCTGGACCTTTTTCGCACGAGGCCAACGGGATCCAATAGCTGGCAAGGCCATCAGAGGCAGTTCCGTGGGCGTCAGGCACGGCTCCGCCAGCAAATCGACGAGGCCCGGGAAGCCGGATGCGATCCGGCTATGGGTGCTTGGAGGTGGGCGACCTACCCGACCCCCGCGAGGCCGAGACCGAGGATGCGATCATGAAGCTAAGCTTCGAACGGCTCGAACACTTTCTCGTCGATGCGCGCCGAGCCTGCGCGGAGGATGCGCAGGAAATCGTCGGCGAGATTCACACGGAGTACGATGAGGCGCCGATCTTCGTGCTCCTCTATCGGGATCACGACCTGAACCGGTTCGGACGAAATCTCGCAGACGTCATGCTGAAGCATTTCCCCGACCGGGTACCTCCGTTCACCGTCTCCGCGATCACGCAGGACGAGAGAACGGAACGGCACCACGCCTTCGTCGATGGCCCTCGTCTCCTGGAGGAGCTCGCGCACCTTCGCCCGTTCACGGCGGACACGAGCTTCCCCCGCCTCGGAGAAGACGTCTTCGAGAGCCGCGTCTCCGAACGGGCTGCGCCGAGCCGCATCGACGGCATGCGCTGATCGCCGACGCGGCCCTGTCGGGCGGCGCTTGCGGCCTCGAACGAGCGCGCCCGAGGCCGTCGTCGCGCGCCGGGCTCTCACCCCGCGAGCGCTTCCTTCTGCTTGCCCGCGCGCTTGCGCTCGTTGGGGTCGAGGATCGCCTTGCGCAGGCGGATGTTCTTGGGCGTCACCTCGACGAGCTCGTCGTCCTGGATCCAGGCCAGCGAGCGCTCGAGCGTCATGCGGATCGGCGGGGTGAGGCGCACCGCCTCGTCCTTGCCGGTCGAGCGCACGTTCGAGAGCTTCTTGCCCTTGAGGACGTTGACCTCGAGGTCGTTGTCGCGGGTGTGGATGCCGATGATCATGCCCTGGTAGACCTTGGCGCCGGGCTCGATCACCATCGGGCCGCGATCCTCCAGGTTCCACATGGCGTAGGCCACCGCCTCGCCCATCTCGTTGGAGATGAGCACGCCGTTGACGCGCCCGGGCAGCTCGCCCTTGTAGGGCTCGTAGGCCTTGAACAGGCGGTTCATGATCGCCGTGCCGCGGGTGTCGGTGAGCAGCTCCGACTGGTAGCCGATCAGGCCGCGGGTCGGCGCGTGGAAGACGAGCCGCTGGCGGTTGCCGCCCGACGGCTTCATCTCGACCATGTCGCCCTTGCGCTCGGACATCTTCTGCACGACGACGCCGGCGTGCTCCTCGTCGACGTCGATGACGACCTCCTCGACCGGCTCGAGCGTCTCGCCGGTGGCCTCGTCCTTCATGAAGACGACCCGCGGGCGCGACACGGCGAGCTCGAAGCCCTCGCGGCGCATGGTCTCGATCAGGATCGCGAGCTGGAGCTCGCCGCGGCCCGAGACGTAGAACGAGTCCTTGTCGGCGCTCTCCTCGATCTTGAGCGTGACGTTGCCCTCGGCCTCCTTCATCAGGCGGTCGCGGATCATCCGGCTCGTGACCTTGTCGCCCTCGGTGCCGGCGAGCGGCGAGTCGTTGACGATGAAGGACATGGTGACGGTCGGCGGGTCGATCGGCTGGGCCTGGATCGGCTCCTCGACGGAGAGGTCGCAGAACGTGTCCGCCACCGAGCCCTTCGACAGGCCGGCGATGGAGACGATGTCGCCCGCCTCCCCCTGGTCGATCGGCTGGCGCTCGATGCCGCGGAAGGCGAGGATCTTCGAGACGCGGCCCTGCTCGACGACGTTGCCCTTGCGGTCGAGCACCTTGATCGTCTGGTTCGGCTTGACGACGCCCGACGCGATGCGCCCCGTGACGATACGACCCAGGAAGGGGTTGGCCTCGAGCAGGGTGCCGAGCATGCGGAACGGGCCCGGATCGGTGTCCGCCGGCGGCACGTGCTCGAGCACGAGGTCGAACAGCGGCGCGAGGCCCTGGTCCTTCGGCCCCTCGGGGGCGGCCGCCATCCAGCCGTCGCGGCCCGAGCCGTAGAGGATCGGGAAGTCGAGCTGCTCGTCGGTGGCGTCGAGCGCGGCGAAGAGGTCGAAGACCTCGTTGATCACCTCCTGGTGACGCGCGTCCGGCCGGTCGATCTTGTTGATGGCCACGATCGGCTTCAAGCCGATCTTCAGCGCCTTCGAGACCACGAACTTCGTCTGCGGCATCGGCCCCTCGGCGGCGTCGACGAGCACGATGGCGCCGTCCACCATGGAGAGGATGCGTTCCACCTCGCCGCCGAAATCGGCGTGGCCGGGCGTATCGACGATGTTGATGCGCACGTCCTTCCAGACGACCGAGGTCGCCTTGGCGAGGATGGTGATGCCGCGCTCCTTCTCGAGGTCGTTCGAATCCATCACGCGCTCGGCGACGCGCTGGTTCTCGCGGAACGCCCCCGACTGCGAGAGGAGCTTGTCGACGAGCGTGGTCTTGCCATGGTCGACGTGGGCGATGATCGCGATGTTGCGCAGCTGCATGGTCTCTTCCGAATGGGAGCCGCCTTCCGGGCGCGCCGGTATGCCGGCGAGGCCATGACCGCGTTATGACACGCGCGATGGGGCGGGGAACGTCTGCCGCCCATATAGGGATTGCTTTGGGGATGCAAGAGCGTGGGACTGCGAGACAGGCCGGCGCGCGTCCCCGCGGCCGGGACGATGCGCGTCTGCGGCGGCTCCGCGCGCGGCAGGGTGGCGGCCATCGGGCGCCGGTCAGCGGACCTCCTTGAGCAGATCTCGCCACGCGTCGTAGAAGCGATGGGCGCTCACCGCCATCTCGTTCTGCCCGTCCCCGTCGGGGTAGCTCGCCGACATGATGCCGACGACGACGAAGCCGTCCCCCTCGGGGACGAAAAGCGGCGAGCCGGAATCGCCGTCGATTGCATCGCAATCGTGGAAGAACGTACCGTCCTCGAACAGCCTGAGCACGGCGCAGCCCTCGTGGGCGGTGAGGCGGGATTGGCTGTCGGCGCTGTAGCCGGCCTGGCTCAAGGCCGCGAGCAGGCCCTCGTCGAAGCGGCGCGCCAGGTCCTGCGCCGAGCCGGGGTCGACGCGCATGAAGCCGGCGATGTCGCCGATCGGGTCCGCCAGCACCACGAAGGCCCAGTCGAGCCCGTCGATGGCGCTCGTCTCGGCGTGGCGGGCGTTGTCGAACCCGTCGGGCAGGATCTCCCGCACGACGGCGCTGCGCGCGACCTCCCGCGGGCCGTCGAGACCGGCGACGAAGACGAGCGCGCGCTCGCGCACGTTGGAGTTCTCCTCGTCGAAGAAGCAATGCGCCGCCGTGAGCACGATGTGCGGCGCAACGAGCACGCCCGAGCAATGGCCCGTCTCGGTCTCGAGCCGCCCGATGCTGCTCCACGGAGCGCGCAGGGTGTCGACGAAAACGCGGTCGTCCCGGCCGGAGAAGGCCGGGCTCGGGCGCCCGCGGCAGTCCTTGGTGTCGGTGCCGGGCGGGCACAGCCCCGTGCCGGTGCCCGGCTCGTCGCACTGCCCGTCGCGCGCGTGGTAGCAGGCGTTCGCCGCGAGCGGACCCTGGCGCCGGCAGTCCCATGCGTCGCTCCCCGCGGGACAGACGCCGGTGCCGATGCCGGGCTCGTCGCACTCGCCGTCCACCGCGTAGGGGCAGACCTCGCGGGACTCGAGCGCGGCGGACGCGCCCTGTGCGCTGGCCGGCGAGGCGAGGAACGGCGCGAGCCAGGCGACGACGACGAGCCCCGCCCGCCGTGCCGCGTCGAAGCGCCGCCGCGGTCGCGCCTCGGCCTTTCCTGCCCAGCCACGAGCCGGACCCATGGCGACGCCCCCCATCGCTCGTTCACGCTTTCGAACGGCAGGATACCCGGGCCGACCGGTCGGGTCCATGCACCCCGCGTCACGCCTCGATGTCGAACAGCGTCTCGGTCATGTCGCGCGCCGCGCGCATGGCGGCGGCATTGGCCTCGAAGGCGGCGGCGGCCATGATCTGGTTCGTCACCTCGCCCACGATGTCCACGTTGGGCGCCGCGACGAAGCCCCGCGCGTCCGCGTCCGGCGAGCCGGGCTCGTAGGCGGTGACGAAGGCCGGCCGGCGCTCGGCCAGGCGCGCGGAGACGCCGGCGCCGTCGAGCGAGGTCTGCACCACGTCGACGGGCGTGTAGGACCCCGCGCGGCCGCCGGGCTCGGCGGGCAGCGCCCCCGTCGTGCGCAGGTTCGCGACGTTCGATGCGCTCGCCTCGAGGCGCAGCGAGGCGGCGTCGAGGCCGGTGCGGGAAATGGCGAGCGCGGAGATCATGACGCGAGCCTACGCCGGCCCTTCTTTCCGCCCCGTTGCGGCGATCGCACGAATGCCGCGGATCCGCGCGGTGGAACCCCGATACGCGCCTGCGCGTCGCCCGCCCATGCCGCGCGCCACGCTCGTCTACAACCCCACCGCCGGGGCGGACCCGGTTCCTGCCGCGAGGCTCGCCGCGACGCTCGTCGCCGCCGGGTTCGAGACGCGGGTCGTCTCGACCAAGGAGGACGACGTGGAGGAGGCCCTCGCCGAGCCCGCCTCGGGCGCGCCCGGCGATCTCGTCGTCGCCGCGGGCGGGGACGGCACGGTCGCGCGGGTGATGCGCGCGCTCGGCCCCGACGCCCCGCCGCTCGCGATCGTCCCCCTCGGCACCGGCAACAACGTCGCCCATGCGCTCGGCCTCCCGATCGGGCCGGACGCGCTCGGGGCGGCGCTCCACGACGCACGCCCCCGCGCCTGGCGCACGGCACGCCTCGTGGACGGCGACGCCGAAAGCGCCCCCGCCGAAAGCCCGCCCGTCGAGAGCACCCTCGTCGAGGGGCTCGACCTCGGCGCGCTGGCCGCGGGACTGCGTGCCGCGGGCGAATCGGGGCTCGACGGGCCGCCGAAGATCGCGCACGGGCGCGCGGTGCTGGCCCGCACGCTCGCGACCGCACCGCCGGTGCGCATCCGCCTCGCCCTCGACGACGGCGCGCAGGAGACGCACGATGTCCTCTTCCTCGCCGCCCTCGTCTGCGGCCGCGTCGGGCCCGCGCTGACGCTGTGCCCGCGCGCGGCCGGCGGGGAGACGCTCGCCGTCGTCGCGCTCGCGCCGGAACGCCGCGACGCCTTCCGCGCCTGGCTCGCCGATCCCGAGGGGCCCGCGCCCGTCGCGATCCGCCACGCCGCGCGGCTGCGGGTGTGGGCGCCGGAGGGCACGCCCTGGCGCGCCGACGACACGTTCGCCGTTCGCGAAACCGGCACGGCGCCGATGACGCTCGCCGTGCGGACCGACTCCGTTCGCATTCTCGTGCCTCGATCACCGCCGGAGAACGCGCCATGACGGACGCAACCGATCCCCACGTCGCCTACGAGCGCGGCGCCATCGTGCTCGCCCGGCTCGCCGGCGCCGAGATCGTCTCGGCCCTCGGCGGGCGGCGCGACGTGCGCTACAAGACGCAGGCCGAAGGCGCCTTCCTCGATCCGGTCTCCGAGGTCGACCACGGGGTCGAGACGCTGATCCACGCCATCCTGGCCGAGCGCTTCCCCGATCACGGGGTCCTCGGCGAGGAGCTGACGCCCCGGCGCGCCCGCGGGAGCGACGTGGTCTGGGCGGTCGATCCGGTGGACGGGACGACGAATTTCGTCAACGGCTTTCCGCTCTTCTGCGCCTCGATCGGCGTGCTCGAGGCCGGGCGGCCGGTGGCGGGCGCGCTGTGGTGCTCGACGAGCCACGCGCTGCGCGCCGGCGTCTACCACGCGCGGGAGGGCGGCGCCCTCGCCTTCGACGAGACCCCGCTCGACCCCGCGCCGGACCCGGCGGTGCGCCGCCGGCTCGCCGGCACGCCCGAGGGCGGCGCGCGGGGCACGGGGCCCTTCGACCTGCGCAAGACCGGCTCGGCCGCGCTCGAGTGCGCCTTCGTCGCCGCCGGCCTGCTGGCGGCGGCGCGCTTCGCGGCGCCCAACGTCTGGGACGTCGCGGGCGGAATCGCGTTGGTACGGGCCGGCGGCGGCGCCGTGCGCCATCGCCCGCCCGGCGGGGGATGGGTGCCGCTCGAGCGGTTCGAGGCGCCGGACGGCGACCTCGCCCGCTGGCGCGGCGAGATCGCCGTCGGATCGCCCGAGGCGCTCGACGCGCTGCTGGCGCAGGGGTGAGCGGTGCGCGCCGGCGAACCCCGCACCCCGGCGCGCGTTCTCCCGCGACCACACCAGACGGGAGACCGAGCCATGTTCCGCTTCATCCGACGCGCGTTCCTGCTGCGCGAGGCGTTCCGCTTCCTGAGGCGGCGCCGCCGCTGACGCGGCCCGCCCGCGGCGGTCCGGCGCGCGGTTTGCCGGCCGCCGCGGGCGCGCTACACCTGCGCCTTTCCGATCACGCGATTCGGTGAAGGCGCCATGACGAAGACAAACGCGGGCGACACCGCCCGCACCATCATCCGCGGCATCGCCGCCGAGCTCGGCGTGGCGGACGCGCAGGTCGCCGCCGCGGTGACGCTCCTCGACGAGGGCGCGACCGTTCCCTTCGTCGCGCGCTACCGCAAGGAGGCGACCGGCGGCCTCGACGATGCGCAGCTGCGCACGCTGGAGGAGCGCCTGGGCTACCTCCGCGAGCTGGAGGATCGGCGTGCCGCGATTCGCGCCGCCATCGCCGAGCAGGGCAAGCTCACCGACGCGCTCGCCGCCGCCATCGCCGCGGCGGACACCAAGGCACGGCTCGAGGATCTCTACCTCCCCTACAAGACGAAGCGCCGCACCAAGGCGCAGATCGCCCGCGAGGCTGGGCTCGGCCCGCTGGCCGAGGCGCTGATGGCGTCTCCCGAGCGCGCGCCGGAGGACCAGGCCCGCGCCTTCGTCGACGCCGGGAAAGGTGTCGCCGATGTCGACGCCGCGCTCGAGGGCGCGCGCCACATCCTGGTCGAGCGGTTCGCCGAGGACGCGGACCTGATCGGGCGCCTGCGCGAGGATTTCTGGCGCGAGGCGCGCCTCGTCGCCACCGTCCGGGAGGGCAAGGAGCAGGCGGGCGCCAAGTTCTCGGACTACTTCGGCTATTCCGGAAAGATCGCCGACCTGCCGGCCCACCGCATCCTGGCGATCTTCCGCGCCGAGAAGGAGGAGGTGCTCTCGGTCTCCCTCACCGAGATCCCGGAGAACGCCCCCGACACGGCGAAGGACGCCTACCCCGCCAAGATCCGCGCCCACTTCCGTCTCGCCGATCGCGGACGCCCGGGAGACGCCTGGCTCGGGCGCGCAGCCGGCTTCGCCTGGCGCACCAAGATCTCCCTCTCGGTCGCGCTCGACGCCCGTGCCCGGCTCTGGGCGAAGGCGGAGGAGGAGAGCATTCGCGTCTTCGCGGCGAACCTGCGCGACCTGCTGCTCGCCGCGCCCGCCGGCGCGCGGGCGACGATGGGGCTCGACCCCGGCTTTCGCACGGGCGTCAAGGTCGCGGTGGTCGATGCCACCGGCAAGGTGGTCGCCACCGACACGATCTACCCGCACGAGCCGCAGCGGCGCTGGGACGCGGCGCTCCACGCCTTGGAAGCGCTGGTTCGCCGCCACGACGTCGAGCTGATCGCCATCGGCAACGGCACCGCCTCGCGCGAGACCGACAAGCTCGCCGGCGAGCTCGTGGCGCGGCTCACCGACCGCAAGGCGACGAAGGTGATGGTCTCGGAGGCGGGCGCCTCCGTCTATTCGGCCTCCGCCTTCGCCTCCAAGGAATTGCCCGATCTCGACGTGTCGCTGCGCGGCGCGGTCTCGATCGCCCGGCGCCTGCAGGACCCGCTGGCGGAGCTCGTCAAGATCGACCCGAAGTCCATCGGCGTCGGACAATACCAGCACGATCTCGCCGAGCACGCCCTCTCCCGCGCCCTCGACGCCGTGGTCGAGGACTGCGTGAACGCGGTCGGCGTCGAGGTGAACACGGCGTCCGCGCCGCTGCTCGCGCGGGTCTCCGGGCTCGGCGAGGGCGTCGCCAAGGCGATCGTCGCGCGCCGCGACGAGGCCGGGCCGTTCCGCACCCGCAAGGAGCTGATGAAGGTGCCCGGCCTCGGGCCCAAGACCTTCCAGCTCGCCGCCGGCTTCCTGCGCATCCAGGACGGCGCGGACCCGCTCGACCGCTCCGGTGTCCACCCGGAGGCCTATCCGGTCGTGCGGCGCATCCTGGAGTTCACCGAGGCCGACGTCGTGCGCATCATCGGCGACACGAAGACGCTGCGCGCGCTCGACCCGCGGCGCTTCACCGACGAGACCTTCGGCGTGCCGACCGTCTCCGACATCATCGCCGAGCTGGAGAAGCCCGGCCGCGACCCGCGCCCGGCCTTCAAGACCGCGAGCTTCGCCGAGGGCGTCGAGAAGATCTCCGACCTGCGGCCCGGCATGGTGCTGGAGGGCGTCGTCACCAACGTCGCCGCCTTCGGCGCCTTCGTCGACATCGGGGTCCACCAGGACGGGCTCGTCCACGTCTCGGCCATGTCGACGAGCTTCGTGAAGGACCCGCGCGCCGTGGCGAAGCCCGGGGACGTGGTGAAGGTCAAGGTGATGGAGGTCGACGTGCCGCGAAAGCGCATCGGCCTCTCCATGCGCCTCTCCGACGAGCCCGGCCAGGAGCGGCGCCCGGCCCAGAAGGCCGGGGGCGGACGGGGCGAGGCGCCGCGCGGGGAGCGGCGCGACGACACGCGCGGGAAGCCTCCCGCCGAGCGCGGCGCGCCGGCAGGGGGCGCCCTCGCCGAGGCGCTCCGCCGCGCCCGGGAGCGTGACCGGCGCTGAGCCTCAGGCGGCCAGCTCGGCCAGTGCGCGGATGCCATGCGTCCTCGGCATCTAGCGTCCCGGCTCCAGGCTCTCCAGCCCCCGCTGATGGTCGAGGCGGCGGCGCACCACCTCCTCGCCGACGCCGAAGCCCTCCAGCACGCGCCCGGCGAGCTGGAGGCTCGCCTCGAAGGCTTCCGGCACCGCGACGGTCGCGCCCGCCTCGATCAGCCGGTGCGCATGCGCGCGGTCGCGCGCACGGGCATAGATCGGGATCATCGGCCAAGCCTGGCGGATGGCGCGGGCGATCGCCTCGGCCGCGTTCGGGTTGTCCATCGTGAGCACGACGGCGCTCGCCTCGGCGATGTGGGCGCGGGTGAGGAGATCGAGGCGGGAGGCGTCGCCGAACTAGACCGGCAGCCCCTCCTTGCGCGCGGCCGCGACACCGTTCGGGTCGGCGTCGATGGCGACGAAGGGGATCGCCTCCGCCTGCAGGGTCTCGACGAGGGTACGCCCGACGCGGCCGAAGCCGGCGAGCACGACGTGGCCCTCGACCTCGGCCATGCTCTCGAGCGCGTGCTCGGCCGTGCCGTCCGCGCCCGCCATGCGCGCGGCGAGCCGCTCGGCGGCGTGCGCGACGAGCGGCGTCACCAGCATGGTGAGGCCCGCGACGATGAGCATGAACTGCCCGACGCCGGGCGGGATCAGGCCCAGGCTCATGGCGAGGCCCACCACGATGAAGGCGAACTCGCCGCCCTGGCCGAGCAGGAGCCCCGCCTCGATCGCGGTCGCGCGCCCCAGGCCGAAGGCGACGCACAGCCCCGCCGTGACGAGGCTCTTCAGCGCGAAGAGCCCCACCACGGAGGCGAAGATCCAGAACGGCGCCTCGACGATCACCCGCCAGTCGATCCCCATGCCCACGGACATGAAGAACAGCCCCAGCATCAGCCCCTTGAACGGCTCGATATCGACCTCGACCTCGTGCCGGAACTCCGTCTCGGCGATCAGCAGCCCGGCGAGGAAGGCGCCGAGCGCCATCGACAGGCCGGCGGCGCCGGTGATGGCGGAGATGCCGATGACGGTGAGCAGGATCGCCGCCATGAACATCTCGGGACTGCGGGTCTGCGCGGCGATGCGCAGGGCCGGGCGCAGCACGAGGCGGCCGACGGCGTAGATGCCGCCGATGGTCAGCGCCGCCTTGCCGAGCGCCAGCGCCAGATCGACCCCGAGGTTGCCCTCGACCTTCGCCCCGAGCACGCCCACCACGAACAGGATCGGGACGACCGCGAGGTCCTGCATCAGAAGGATCGAGAAGGACGAGCGCCCGAGCGGCGTGCCGAGCCGGCGCCGCTGCATCAGGAGTTGCATGACGATGGCGGTCGAGGACAGCGCCAGGCAGGCGCCGAGCACGATGGAGGCCGGGATCGAGTTGCCGAACTCCCAGGCGATCACGCCGATGATCGTCCCGGTGATCAGGATCTGCGCGGAGCCGAGCCCGAACACGAGCCGGCGCATCGCCCACAGCCGCTCGAGCGACAATTCCAGGCCGATGACGAAGAGGAGGAAGATCACCCCGAGCTCGGCGAGCGCCTGCACGCCCTCGAGGTCGTCGATGACGGCCCAGCGCAGCACCGGGAAGTCCGCCACGAGGAGGCCCAGCCCGAACGGCCCGATGACGCCGCCGACCACGAGGTAGCCGAGCACGGGCGAGACGCGCATGCGGTGAAAGAGCGGCACCATCACGCCCGCGGCGATGAGGAAGACGATCACCTCGCGCAGGTAGGGGATGCCGACGTGAGCCTCCATCCGCATGAACCTCCTGTGGAATTCTCCGCCGGAGGCTGCCCGCCGGGGGCGGCCGGGTCAATGCGTCAGATCAAGCGTCGCCGTCGGTGACCCGGGCCGCGACGGCCGCGATGTCCGTCGCGCCCGGCAGCGTGCCGTAGGCCCTGCCGCCGTCGCCCGCGAGCCGCGCGGCGCAGAACGCGTCCGCGGTTGCGGGCGGGGCGTGGCGAACGAGGAGCGCCCCCTGCAGCGTCAGGGCGATACGCTCGCACGTGCGGCGCGCCGCGCCCTCGTCGTCAGCGGCGGCGCGCAGCTCCCCGGGAAGCGCGCGGATCGCCGCGTCGAGGCGCCGGTCCGCGCCGGTCGCGGCCGCGAGCTCGGTCTCCAGCGCCGCCATGGCGTCGGGTGCGCGGGCCAGGGTGCGCAGCACGTCGAGCGCGATGACGTTGCCCGATCCCTCCCAGATGCCGTTGAGCGGCGCCTCCCGGTAGAGCCGCGGCAGGTCGCTCTCCTCGACGTAGCCGCCGCCGCCGAGGCATTCGAGGCACTCGGCCACGAAGCCCGGTGCCCGCTTGTTGAGCTGGTACTTGGCGAGGGCGACGCCGAGCCGGGCGAAGGCGCGCTCGCTCTCGCCGCTCGCATCGAAGGCCTGCGCGACGCGGAAGGCGAGGGCGGCGGCGGCCTCGTAGTCGAGCTGCAGGTCGGCGATCACGCCCCGCATCGCCGGCTGGTCGATCAGCGTGCGCTGGAAGGCGCGGCGGTGACGGACGTGGTGGTGCGCCTGCGCCAGCGCCGCGCGCATGATCCCGAGCGACCCGAAGACCGTGTCGAGCCGGGTGCCGTGCACCATCTCGATGATGGTGCGCACGCCCTCGCCCTCCGCGCCGATCAGGACTGCGTGCGCGCCGTGATACTCGATCTCGGAGGATGCGTTGGAGCGGTTCCCGAGCTTGTCCTTGAGGCGCATCACGTGGATCGCGTTGCGCGTGCCGTCCGGCAGGACGCGCGGGACGAGAAGGCAGGATAGCCCGCCGGGCGCGACTGCGAGCGTCAGGAAGGCGTCCGACATCGGCGCCGAGCAGAACCACTTGTGCCCCGTGAGCCGGTAGTCCGCGCTGGGCCCGCCCGCACCCGCGGGCTCGGCCCGCGTGGCGTTCGCCCGCACGTCCGAGCCGCCCTGCTTCTCCGTCATCGCCATGCCCAGCGTCACGCCCGCCTTCTCGGACGCGGGGCGCAGGACGGGGTCGTAGCGCCCGCCGATCAGCCGGTCGAGCCAGGCCTGCGCGACCTCCGGCTGGCGCCGCAGCGCCGGAACGCTCGCATAGGTCATCGAGATCGGGCACATCACGCCGGCCTCGGCCTGGGTGAACAGCGCGAGCAGCGCCGCGTGCAGCGCGTGCCCGCCGCCCTCGCCGGCCGCCGCCCGCGCCCAGGCGACGTCGTGGATGCGGTGCTCCATCGCGAGGCGCATCAGCGCGTGGTAGCTCGGATGGAAGCGCACCTCGTCGAGGCGCCGGCCGTAGCGATCGAAGGTCACGAGCTCGGGCGGATGGCGGTTCGCCAGCACGCCCGCCTCGCGCACCGCGTCCGAGCCGGCGGCGCGGCCCAGCGCGGCGAGCGCGGGCTCGGCCCAGGCGCCCGTCGCCCGCAGGGCCGCGTCGCGGAAGGCCGGGTCCGAGGCGAAGAGGTCGCGCGGCCCGAAGGGCGGCGGCTGGTTCGTCACCGCATGCGTCGCGAGCTCCGCGAGCGGCGGCGCGGCGGCATCGGAGCCGGCGAGCGGCTCCTGCCGGATATCGGATGTCGTTTCGGACGTCATGGCGGCATCCTAGCGGTTGTCGACGATCCGACCAAGCATGGCCGTGGAGTCGGGCGCGACGACGCCCCGCTTCTGTGGCCTGCGGCCGGAGGGGTCTATGGTGGCCACGACGGGCGGCCGGCGCCGCTGATCGAGGTCCTCGCATGACGTCTCCTCCATCGCCCTCCTCCTCCCCCTGGATCGCCGGTGCGGACGGCTGCCGCGGCGGCTGGGTCGTCGCCTTCGCGCGCATCGACGACGCCGAGCCGCCGCGCCTGCGCGGGGCGCCGGACCTCGCCGCGATCCTCGACGCGCCCGAGGCGCCGCGGATCGTCGCCGTCGACATGCCGATCGGCCTGCCCGAGCGCATCGTCGGCCCCGGCCGGGCGGCGGAGCAGGCGGTGCGACCGCTGCTGGGCGCGCGCCAGTCGAGCGTGTTCTCGATGCCCGCACGCGCGGCGGTCCACGCCGACGGCTTCGCGGAGGCCTGCGCCGCCGCGCTCGCGACCTCGACGCCGCCGCGCAAGGTCTCCAAGCAGGGCTTCATGCTCTTCCCGAAGGTGCGGGAGATCGACGTCCTCCTGCGCGCCCGGCCGGCGGACGCGGCGCGCGTGTTCGAGAGCCATCCGGAGGTCGCCTTCTGGCGCATGAACGGCGAGCAGGCTCTCGACACGCCCAAGAAGGTGCGCGGCCGCCCGCATCCGCCCGGCCTCGACGCCCGCCGCGCGCTGCTCCGCGCCGCCGGCGTCGCGCCCGCGCTGATCGCGGCCGAGCGCCCGCGCGGCGCGGGTCCCGACGACCTGATCGACGCGCTCGCCTGCCTCGTCGTGGCCCGGCGCCTTTCTGCGGGAACCGCGCGGCCGTTCCCCGATCCGCCGGAGCGCGACGCGCACGGGCTCGCCGTCGCGATCTGGGCCTGATGGCGCGGGCCTCGCGGTTTCGCCCAATCCGGTCGGGCGGGCCCGTCCTGGCGCGGCGCGCCGGGGCGGACTAGGAAGGGGGCAGACACGGAGACACCGATGACCGCCCCCGCGAGCCCGCTTCCCGTCACGCCCCGAGACATCCAGGACGCCCACCGCCGCATCGCGCCCCACGTGCGCCGCACGCCGACCTGGCGGCTGGAGAACGCCTTCGGGCACGAGGGGCTGGTCTCCCTCAAGCTCGAGTTCCTCCAGCACGCGGGCTCGTTCAAGACGCGCGGCGCCTTCAACAATCTCCTGACGGAGGAGGTACCGGAGGCCGGGGTCGCGGCGGCGTCCGGCGGCAACCACGGCGCCGCCGTCGCCTATGCCGCCCGCGAGCTCGGCCACGCGGCCACGATCTTCGTCCCGGAGATCTCGCCCCGCGCCAAGGTCGACGTGGTGCGCCGGATGGGCGCGGACGTGCGCATCGGCGGGCCGCGCTACGCCGATGCGCTGTTCTCCTGCGGCATGCACATCGCCGCCACCGGCGCGCTCTCGATCCACGCCTACGACGCCGAGGCGACCATCGCCGGCCAGGGCACGGTCGCGCTCGAGTGGGAGGAGGACGCCGCCGGCGGCCTCGACACGGTCCTCGTCGCGGTGGGCGGCGGCGGGCTCGTCGCCGGCATCGGCGCCTGGTTCGGCGGGCGCGTGAAGGTGGTGGGCGTCGAGCCGAACGGGTCGTGTGCGCTGTTCGCGGCGCTGGAGGCGGGAGAGCCCGTCGACGTCGAGGTGAACTCGATCGCCGCAGATTCCCTCGGCGCGCGCTCCGCCGGCCGCATCGTCACCGAGATCGCGCTCGCCACCGTCGACCACGTGGCGCTGGTCGACGACGAGGCGATCGTGGCGGCGCAGCGCCTCCTGTGGCGCGACTTCCGCATCGCCACCGAGCCCGGCGGCGCCGCGGCGCTGGCGGCGCTGATGTCGGGCGCCTATCGGGCGGCGCCGGGCGAGCGGGTGGGCGTGCTCCTGTGCGGCGCCAACGTCGACCTCGCCGCCCTCGACGCGCTCGGCTGAGCGGAACCGCGGGAACGCGGGCGCCGCCGCGACCGTTCGAGCCGCTCGGAGGTCGCCCATGTTCGTCTTCTTCTCGAGCCGTCTCGGCTGCCTCGGCTCGATCGCCGTCTCGCTCGTGCTGACGCTCGTCCTGCTCCTGGTGCTCGGCGTGCTGTGAGACGCGGCGCGGCTCAGAACCCGCTCTCGCGCACCAGCACCGCCACCGCGGCGCGCCAGGCGCGCACGACGAAGCTCTCCGCCTCGCCGTCGAGCCGCACGGTACCGCGCAGCGCCAGCTCCGGCGCGCCGCCTCCGACCGGCCGCAGAACGACGCGGTAGACCGCCTCGTGGGGCACGAGCGCGCCGTCGCGCAGGTTCGCGGCGATGCCGCCGCCGTGGTCGGAGGCGAGCTCGGGCGCGGCGTCGAGGCGGCGCGTCGCGGTCTCGGAGATGCGGGCGACGACGAGCGGCACGGGGGGGCGGCCCGGCGCGTCTGCGTGGAAGGTCGCCTGCGCGCCCGTCGCGACGCGCGCGAGATCGGCCTCGCCGAGGTAGGCGGCGACCTCGCCCGAGCCCGGCGCCGCGATCGTCGCCAGCCAGGCGCCCTCCGGCATCCAGGTGCCCGGGCGCGCCTCCTCCGCGAGCTCGACGATGCGCCCCTCGATCGGGGCGACCACCGCGAGGCGCTCGGCGAGGCGCCGCAGCGCCGCGCGCTCGGCGACGGCGCCCTCGAGCTCGGAGAAGATCACCTCCCGGCTCGCGCCCTCGACCCCCGCCCCGATCTCGACCGACGCGCGCCAGCGCAGCACCGCGATGCGGCGCTCGACCTCCGCGAGGCGGTAGTCCATCTCCGGCGAGACGAAGGCGAAGAGCGGGTCGCCCCGCGCCACCGTCGCGCCGTGCGCGACCGCGGCGACGTCGAGCCGCGCGCCGACGGGCACGTGGACCTGCACGCGCTCCTCGGCCTCGAACAGCGCCGGCGCGTGCACCGCGCTCGACCACGGCACGATCGCGAGGACGACGAGCCCGGCGGCGACGAGGCCCGTCGCCGCCGTGTGGCGGTTGAGGCGGTAGGCCTCCCGCCGCTTCGCCCACTCCGCGACCTCGAGCGCGATCGGGCGGCCGATGAACCAGGCGAGCTCGACGACCATCAGCAGGATGCCGAGCAGCTTGAAGAAGAGGTGGTAGACGAGGAGCGCGATGCCCAGGAACAGGAAGAAGCGGTACAGCCAGGTGCAGACCGCATAGCCGACGAAGAGACGCCCGCGCCGGCGCGACAGCGGCTCCGGCGGCGGCTCGCCGAAGCCGAACAGCGCCTCGCGCAGGCGCCAGCGCGCATGGCGGAAGGCGCGGTCCTGGAGGTTCGGCGCGTCGATCAGGTCGGAGAGCAGGAAGTACCCGTCGAAGCGCATGAACGGGTTGAGGTTGACGGCCAGCGTCATGATCCACGTCGTCGTCGCGAGCACGAAGGCGGCCGAGCGCACCGGCCCGTCCGGCAGGAAGCTCCAGGCGAGGGTCATCCAGGAGGCGAGCGCGAGCTCGATCGCCATGCCGGCATAGCCGATCCGCAGGCGCGCGCGCCGGTCCGTCAGCCGCCAGCCCGCCGTCGTGTCGGTGTAGAGGACGGGGTAGAGCACCATGAGCGCGACGCCCATGGTCGGCACGGGCAGCCCGGCGCGCTTGGCCGCGTAGGCGTGGCCGAGCTCGTGCAGCAGCTTCGCGGCGACGAGCGCGACGCCGATGGCCAGCGCGCCCTGCCAGGAGAACAGGTAGAGGAAGGTGGTGACGAAGGCGTCCCACTGGCGCAGCGCGAGCGCCACGCCGAGAACGCCCGCGCCGATCGTGAGCCAGCGGAACACCCCGCCGAAGAACGGGCGCGCCAGCGGCAGCGTCGCGCCGAGGAAGGCGTCCGGCCGCACGAGCGGGATCCGGATGAAGAGATAGTTCTTCAGGGCCGCCATCAGCGGGCCCGTCTTTCCCGCGCGCTTCTGCTCGAGCAGCCGCGCGTTGGCGTCGGGCCCGCGCGCCTGGACGAGGTTCGCGCCGGCGAGGAAGCGCGCGAAGCCCTCGACGTCGGCTTGTGCGACGGCGAGCGTCGTCGCCAGCGAGACGGACGCGGCGACGGCGGCCGGATCGCCCGCGTCCCAGCGCGCCAGCATCTCGACCTCCGCCCAGCCGATGCGGAAGTAGCGGGCGCGGGCGGGGTCCTCCAGCGTCCAGGTCGGCGCGCCGTCGCGGCCGGGCGGACCTTCGTGCAGCACGATCTCCTCGCGCAGCGGAGGGAGCGCGGGCGCGGGAGAAAGCGCGGGAGAGAGCGCCGGCGTGGCCGCGCCTGCGGGCCGCGGCGCGCCCCCGAGAGCGAGCGTCCCGCTCACAGCCCGAGCCACAGCCGCGCGGCGGCGATCGGCCGGCGCAGCAGGTAGAGGGCGAGGATCGTGCGCTCGCCGTAGAGCTTCGCCGTGCCCCGCAGCCCGATGCGCAGGCGCGGGTCGTCGGCGTCGAAGCCGGCGCGCAGCCGGTAGGCCATGACGCCGTCCGGCGTCGGCGTGGCGCGGTAGCCGGCGCGCAGGAGGGTGGCGGGGAGCGGGTCGGCGGGGTCGATGTTGAGGAAGAGGCGCACCTCGGCCCCGGGCTCGAGCACGATCGCGTCGGCGACCGCGAGGTGGATCTCGAGCGCCCGCCTGCCGGGATCCGCCACCTGCATGATGCGCTCGCCGAGCGCGACGGGCCGCCCCTCCCAGTCGGAGGCGTCGTCGAAGACCGCGATGCCGTCCCGCGGGGCGGATATGCGGATGCGCGCGAGCGTCTCCTCGACGAAGGCGACCTCGGCGGCGTTCTGCTCGCGGCGCCCCTCCAGGATGGCGATGCGCGCCCGCGAGCGGTCGTCGAACACCGCCTGCTGGCGCGCCTGGCGCAGCTCGGCCTCGGCCACGGCGAGCGCCTGGCGGGCGATCTCGAGCCGCGCGGACAGCTCGCGCCCGTCGAGCGTCACGAGGAGGTCGCCCGCGGCGACGGCCGCGTTCGGGTCGACGTGCACCGTCTCGACCACGCCGTCCACGGGGGCGGTGACGAGGGCGGCGTCCTCGGCGACGACCTCCGCCGGCGCCAGGACCGACTGGCGCACCGGCAGCGCCAGGATCGCGAGCGCGGCGAGCGCGGCGAGAGCCGCCGCGAGACCGCGCCGGCGGACGCGGCCGCGTCGCCCGCGCGCGCCGACGAGCGCGGCCCAGGCATGCGCATAGGCGTCGGCGAGGTGGCCGAGCACCTGGAGCTCCGCCGGCCCGAAGGGTTCCTCGCGGGCGAGCAGCAGCAGCGCGCGGACCTCGCCGCCGCGTGCGAGGGGAACCAGGGCGAGCCGGGCGGGGAGATGCGTCGCCAGGAAGGTCTTCGTCTCGGCGTCCGGCTTCTCGCCCGCCTCTTCGGGGAGCGACGGCAGGTCGACGGCGCGCGGCCCCGCGGCGGCGTCGGTGCGCGCGGCGACGCGCTTCATCAGCGCGGCGAGCCGGCGGGTGAAGGGGGCGTCCGGGTCCGGCGTGGCGAGGCCCGACAGCGCCTCGATGCGGCCGCTGTCGGCGCGCAGCAGCGCGGCCTGCCGGTAGGGCACGACGAGATGCGTGTCGTTGACGAGGACGAAGCCGAGCGCTTCCGCGCTGGTGGCGGCACGGGCGCGCTTCTCGACCTCGAGCAGCGCCGAGAGCGCGACGAGGCGGCGATCGGGCGGCGGGTTCATCCGTCGGGCGGCGCGAGCCGGGCGACGCCGCTCATGCCGGCGACGAGGCCGGGCGTACCCTGGGGGATGCGGCCGAAGACCTTGACCGACTGGCTGACGGGATCGACGCGCGCGCCGATCCGGGCGACCTCGGCGTCGATGGTCAGGCCGAGCTCGTCGACGGCCAGCACGAAGCGCTGGCCCGGCGCGAGCCAGCGCAGCCAGCGCGAGGGGACGAGCATCTCCGCCTCGAGCGCCCCGTCGTCGAGGATGGCGAGGAGCTCGGCGCCTTCGCCGACGTATTGATGCTCCTGTGCGCGCCGCTCGACCACGCGGCCGTCGAAGGGCGCGCGGATCTCGCAGCGGGCGACGAAGACCTGCGCCAGCGCCGTCTCGGCCTGCGCGGCGGCCAGCGCGGAGCGGGCCTCGTCGACCTCGAGGCGGCTGATTGAGGAGAGCCGGTCGAGTCGCCCGGCGGTCTCGAGGCGCCTGCGGGCGGCCTCCTCCTGCGCGGCGGCGCGGTCGCGCCGGGCCTCGTGGGCGGCACAGTCGATGGCGGCGAGGAGGTCGCCCTCGGCGAAGGCCTCGCCCTCCCGCAGCCCGAGCGTGACGATCTTGCCGGGGATCTCGGTGGAGAGCACGGTGTGGCGCCGCGGCGAGATCTGCGCGCGGATCTCGGTCTCGACACCGCTCCCGCCCCGTCCGCCCGCGGCGACGCCGGCCGCGGAGCCGTCCGGCGCGACGAGGGGAGGCGGGGAATAGAGGTCCTGCGCGGCCGCCGGCCCGGCGACCGGGGAGCCCGGGACGCCGAGAGAGCCGATGGCGAGGAGGCCGAGCGCCGCCGCGAGCGGGAGCGACACGAGCGGCCGGCGGATGACGCGCATGCGAACCTCCTCGATGCCTCCCCCGGTCACTCCACCGCGGGGCGCGCCGGGGGCATGGCCGCGTAGACCGCGGCCGGCGCGTTCGCCGCGACCGGCACGGTCTGCGCCGGCGGCACGGTGGGCAGCTCGATCCGCCCGGCGTCGACCCGAGCCGCCATCGCGGCGATGGCCGCGGCGAGCGTGTCGAGGTCGCCGTCCTCCACCGACGTGGGAAGCGGATCGATGCCGGCGGCAGCATACACCGATCCGAGCGCGTTCTGAACCTCGGCGAAGGCCCGGTTGCGGGCGCGGGTGGCGAGCACCGATGCGGCCTGGGCACGCACGCGCTCGAGCAGGTTCGAGGCGTCCTCTTCCGCGGCGGCGCGCGTCGCCTGGGCGATGCGCTGCTCGACGCGCTCGATCGAGGCCGAGCGGTCGTAGAGACGCTGCGCACGCTGGTAGCGGCGGTAGGCGAGGTTCACCTGGGTGAGGATCGCCATGCGCAGCGCCAGCCTGCGCGTCTCGGCGAGCTCCTGGCGGGCCTCGCCCTCGGCGAGGATCGAGGGCACGGCAACGAGCCGCAGCAGGTTCCAGGTGACGGAGACGCCCGCGTCGGCCCAGGAATTGTTGACGAGGAAGTCGTTCGAATCGTAGTTCACGCCGCCGAACAGCGAGGCGCCCGGCAGGAGCTGCAGGATCTCCGAGCGGGTCTCGAGCACGACGTTGCGCGCGACGTAGAGCTCCTCCTGGATCTCGGGGCGCTGGACCATCGCCACCGCCTCGAGGTCGTCGAGCCGGTAGGGCAGGCGCGCCGGCAGCGCCCGGCGCGGCGGGGCGAGCGTGAAGCGGGTGCCCGGCGGCAGGTTCATCAGCCCGGCGAGCTGCGCCTTGGCGATGGCGAGCTCGCTCTCCACCACCTCGAGCTGCTGGACGATCTCGAGCAGCGCGCGCTGGAATTGCAGCGTCTCGAGCGGCGGGAGCAGCCGCTCGTCCTCGGCCTGGCGGGCGAAGGAGAGCGCCTGGCGCGCCTCGGCGAGGGCCTGCGCCACGCGCGGCTGGAGCTGCTCGGCGGTCACGGCCTCCCAGTAGGCGGCGCGGACCTGGTCGGCGATGTCGATGACGATGCGCCTGCGCTGCTGCTCGGCGGCGAGGATGCGGTTCGCCTGCGCCTTGGCGCCATAGTAGCTCAGGCCGAAGTCGAGCGTGCTGAAGGAGGCCTGCAGGTCCGCCGTGCGCAGCACCTCCTCGGTGCTCGTCGACGGCTCGAGCGACTGGCGTCCGGAGATGATCGAGCGCGAGGACGAGGCCTGGACGTTGTCGCGCGTGCGGTAGCCGGCGCGGCCCACGACCTCCGGCAGGAGGTCGACGGTGGCGACGTCGAGCGCCTTGTCCTCCAGCGCACGCTGCATCAGCGCGACGCGGTGGTCGAGATTGTACTTGACGGCGCGGGCGAGCGCCTCCTCCAGCGCCACCGGGCCGGAGATCGGCTCCTGTGACGCGTACATGACCGCACGGTCCTGCGCGGCCTGCGCGATCTGCTCCTCGAGAGAGAGCGGGTTGGGCGTGATGGCGCAGCCCCCGAGGAACAGCGCGAGCGCGCCGACCGCACCGAGCACGCCGGTACGGCGCGGGTTCCGCGTGGCGCGGGACGAACGGGAGGTGACCATGTGCACGCGCTTCCCCCTGGACGGCCCGACCCGGGCCGATCCCCCTCACTTCGACGCTGCCGGCTGGACGCTACGCGATTCGCTCGGGATGGCCGACTCAGGCTGCCTCCCTGCCGTTGCGCGAATCTCCCGCCATGTCGCCCGAAGGCTGCCCTGCAGGCAAGATCGCAATCAGGCTGTCCAGAAGATGCTCGCCGCGTGTTGCCCAGGCGCCACGGCTGGCGGCTTTCACCACCTCGCTGAAGCCCGGCTTGCCGACGAGCGGTTGGACGCCGGGCACCTCCGCGGTTGTCGTCCGGAACGCCGGGTCGCGCTCGAGCGCTCCGTCCTGTTGCGGCACGGCGCCCTCGGAGGGGCCCTGCCCGGCCGGAGGCGCCTCCTCCGCGGCCTCGACCGCGATCTCGACGGTCGTCGAGGCGGCCTCGCCCGTGGGCAGCGTCGCGGTGATCACCACGTCGAGCTCGCCGGTGAAGCCGGGGGGCGCGTCAATGGTGAAGGTGCCGGTCGCCGGGTCGAACTCCACCCAGACCGGCAGCGGCGAGCCGTCCGCCAGCGTCGCGCCGACGAGCACCTGCACGCCGGCGTTCTCGACCACGAAGGTCGCGGGCGGCAGCGTGAAGCTGATCGCGCCGCCGCCGGAGCGGGCGACGAACGATCCGGCGCTCGGCTCGGCGCGGATGGCGAAGCCGGGCGCGTAGCCGAGCCCGCCGTCCGGCGGTGCGAGGAAGAAGCTCGGCCGCGGCGTGATCGGCTCGGGCAGGCCCGGCGGCAGCACGATCGGCTCGGTCGGCGGCCCGACCGGCGGGAGCCCCCCACCGACGCCGCCGAAATCCTCCGCCGGCGGCGCGGCCGGCGGCACCGACGGAACCGGCGCCGGCGGCGGCGGGAGCGGGGCCGGCGGCGGCGGCAGGACCGGCTCCGGCGCGGACACGAGGACCGGAGGCTCCGTCACCACCGGCGGCGTGCCGATGGAGAACGGCACGACGATCGTCGTGCGCGCGCCCTGCCGGTCGGTGCCCACGATCGTGAAGCTGGTCTCGCCCGGCGTCGTCGGCGTGCCGCCGATCGTGCCGGTGGCCGGATCGAAGGCGAGCCCGGGGGGCAGGCCCTCCACCGTGACGGTCACCGCGTCCCCGACGTCGGGGTCGGCGAAGAGGCCCGCCGGCAGCCTGAACCCGAACGGCTCGCTCGGCGTGCCGACCTGGCCGGGAACGGTGCCCACGACCGTCGGTGCGTCGTTCACCGACGTCGCCTCCACCCGCGTCGTCGCGTTCACCACCGCCGGGGCGACGCCGTCGGACACGGACACGGTGAACGTCGTCGTTTCGGTGAGGCCCGGCGCCACCCGGTTCGCCGTCGGCGCGAAGACGAGCCCGCGCAAGGCCGCCTGCGCCGCCGCCGCGTCCGCGGCATTCAGCGTGTAGACGCCGTTGCCGGCGTGGACGAAGCCGCCGAGATTGCCGAAGCTCCCCTTCGCGGCGGCATCCAGCGTCACGGTCACGGTGACCGGCTGGCCGGTGTCCGGATCGGCGATCGTCACGTCGGCGAAGGGCGTCACCGTGCCGGTGTCGAGCACGCCCTGCACGGGCACGGTGAAGTTCCCCGCGGCGAGCGCGTCGTTGACAGAGGTCGAGACCACGCCTGCGGTGCCCTGCGTCGTCGTCGACGCGTCGTCGACGGCGACGGTGAAGGTCGTCGTCTCCGTCGTGCCCGGTGCGACGCGGTTCTCGGCGGGCGTGAACACCAGCCCCCGCAGCGCGATCTGTGCCGCCGCCGGTGCACCGGTGAAGGTGTAGACGCCCCCGCCCGCATTCGTGAACCCGGCGAGCGTGGTGAAGCTCCCCTTCGCCGCCGTGTCGAGCGTCACCGTCACCGTGACGTTGGCGCTGTCGACGTCCCCGATCGTGGCCGTGGTGAACGGCTGGACCGTCGTCTTGTCCGTCACCGCCTGGCCGAGGGCGAGCCCGCCCAGCGTCGGCGCGTCGTCGACGGC
>NZ_AUBC01000012.1 GCF_000429045.1 Salinarimonas rosea DSM 21201 | reverse complement strand
CGGCGGCGGCAACGGCGGCGGCGGCAACGGTGGCAACGGCGGCGGCGGCAACGGCGGCGGCGGCAACGGTGGTGGCGGCAGCGGCGGGTTCGGCGTGACGGTCGACGTCGACGTGGGATCCGGCGGCGTCGGGGTCGAGGTCGGCATCGGCGGGACGGGTCCCTCCGGCGTGTCCGTGGGCGTCGGCGGCAGCGAGCTCGGTCTCGGCTTCGGCCGCTGAGCGCGCCGGCACGCATGACCCTGCACGTTCGGGTATCCCCTCGGGAACCCCGCGCGACGGGACGCCTTTCCCAGGCTCGGACCATGCGGGCCCGAGACATTCGAGACCGGAGACGACCCATGTTGAAACGGACCGCCCTCCTCACCGCGATCCTCCTCGCCGCCCCCGTCGCGCCGGCGCTGGCGCAGAGCAACGATCGGCTCTGCCAGCCCTACATGCAGAGCGGAATGTACGAGGCCTGCCGCCTCGACACCGCCGCCGACGGCCAGCAGGAATGCGTCTGCCGCGAGTTCACCGACAGCACCGGCAGCCTGCTGATGGACATGGCGCCCGAGGGCGGCACCGAGGCCGACACGCTCTACGACCAGTGAGCGCTCGCCCCGGCGCACGCCTTCACACGCCGGAGGGGCGGCGCCGGTGCGCCGTCTCTCACCCCTCCACCGGCACGAGCCCCGGATCGATAGCGCTCGTGCGCTCGAGCCAGGCCGGCACCGGCAGGCCCTTGCTGCGCAGGAAGCCGGGATCGAACAGCTTCGACTGGTAGCGCGTGCCGTAGTCGCACAGGATCGTCACGATCGTGTGGCCCGGCCCGAGGTGCTTCGCCATGCGCATCGCGCCGGCGATGTTGATCCCCGACGAGCCGCCGAGCACGAGGCCTTCGTGCTCGATCATGTCGAAGACGATCGGGATCGCCTCCTCGTCCGGGATCTGGAAGGCGACGTCGACCGGCGCGCCCTCCAGGTTCGCGGTGATGCGCCCCTGCCCGATGCCCTCGGTGATCGAGGATCCGCTCGAGGCGAGCTCGCCCGTCGTGTAGTAGGAATAGAGCGCCGCCCCCATCGGGTCGGCGAGGCCGATCGTGACGGTGCGATCGCGCTCCTTGAGCGCCATGCCGACGCCCGCGAGCGTGCCGCCGCTGCCCACCGCACAGACGAAGGCGTCGATCTCGCCCCCGGTCTGCTCCCAGATCTCCGGGCCGGTGGTGCGGTAGTGCCCCGCGCGGTTGGCGACGTTGTCGAACTGGTTCGCCCAGATCGCCCCGTTCGGCTCCTCGCGCGCCAGCCGCTCGGCGAGGCGTCCGGAGAGCTTCACGTAGTTGTTCGGGTTCCTGTAGGGAACGGCGGGCACCTCGACGAGCTCGGCACCGACGAGGCGCAGCATGTCCTTCTTCTCGCGGCTCTGCGTCTCGGGAATGACGATCACGGTGCGATAGCCGAGGGCGTTGCCGACGAGCGCGAGGCCGATGCCCGTGTTCCCGGCCGTCCCCTCCACGATCACGCCGCCGGGGCGCAGGAGGCCCTTCTCCTCCGCGTCGCGGATGATGGCGAGCGCCGCGCGGTCCTTGACCGACTGGCCCGGGTTCATGAACTCGGCCTTGCCGAGGATCTCGCAGCCCGTCGCCTTGGACGGCCCCTCGAGCCGGATGAGCGGCGTGTTGCCGATGGCGTCGATGATACCCGTCGCGATCATTCCATCCTCGTGCCGATGCTGCCTGCGTGCTCGCGGTGATAGCGCATTCCACGACAGGAGACGAGGAACATTTCAAATCCCGAGAACGGAGGAGAATTGCGGAGTCAGCAGGCGCGCAGCACCCGCTCGGCGGGCAGCTCGAGCCGGTAGGAGAGGCCCTCCGGCGCCCAGCGCGTCTCCACACGCGCGCCGAGGAATCGCTCGGGCATGCGCTGGGTCACGGTCGTGCCGAAGCCGCTGTGCGTCGGCGGCGTCACCGTCGGGCCGCCCTCCTCGCTCCAGACGAGGACGACCGTCTCGCCCTCGTGGCGGCAGGCGACGCGCACGAAGCCGTTCTCGTCGCTGAGCGCGCCGTGCTTGGCGGCGTTGGTCGCGAGCTCGTGGACGATCATCGCCAGGACCTCCGCGGCGCGGCCCTCGAGCGCGAGGCCGCAGCCGGCGATCACGTTCGGCCGACGCCGCTCGCGAAAGGGCTCGAGCTCGCGGGCGACGATCTCGTCGACGTCGGATGTCCGCCAGCCGGATTCCGCGAGGCGTGTCTGCGCGGCCTCCAGCGAGGCGAGGCGGCTCTCGACGGCGCGCTTGTAGGGCGCGGCTTCCGGATGGCTGCGGATCGAGAGGTTGAGGATCGTGCCCACGATGGTGAACAGGTTCTTGATGCGGTGGCGCATCTCGCCGATCACCAGACGGTCGCGCTCCTCGCGCTGCCGATCGGCCTCGGCCTGCCGGCGCTCGGTGATGTCGGCGACGACGCCCACCACGTGCGCCTCGCCGCCGCGTCGCACCAGCCTGCCGCGCAGCGCCACCAGGCGCTCGGCGCCCTGCGCCGCGCGCACCCGCAGCTCCGCATCCAGCGCTCCGCCGCCGATGGCGTCCCCCAGCGCGTCGGCCAGGCGGCGCACGTCGTCGGGCACGAGCCGCGCTTCGACGTCCGCGCAGGTCGGATCCCCGTCGAACGGGAGGTCGAACGCCTCGCGGGCGCGCCGGTCGGCCTCGATCGTCCGCGACGCCAGCGAGATGTCGAAGGAGCCGAGCCCGCCCGCCTCGAGCGCGAGCGCGAAGCCGACGGCGCTCTCGTCGAGCACCTCGCTGCGGCGCTGCGCCGCCTGCCGCTCGGCAGTCGTCTCGACGCGCCGCACGAGACAGGCCCGCGCCCCGGCGATGGGTCGCGCCTCCAGGCGGAAATGGCGCCGCGCCTCGCCCTCCCCCGCTGAATACGCTCCGCTCGCTGTCTGCGCGCCCGCGTCGAGCGCCGCCCGCAGGCGCGCCACGAGGCCGGTGGTCTTGGGGCCGGCGAGGCAGGGCGCCCGGCGCCAGGCGGCGTTCGCGTGGCGGATCGAGCCGTCGGCCTCGACGAGCGCCGCCGGTTCGTCGGCTGCGTCCAGCAGGTCCTGCGCGCGCACGGTCATGGCGGTCCGCCGAGCTCCGTCCGGTCCTGTGCGGAATGCACGTATTGCACACGGGAAACGAGACATTCGGACTCGGCCCGCCCGGCTTGTCAACCTCGCGCACCGCGCGGGAAGCGGCCCGCACAACGCAGGGGTTACTGCCCCGGCATCCGTGACGCGGGGTCGACGGGCGTGCCCGTCGTCCTCCTCGACCTGCCTCGTCGCAAATGCGCTCGTCGTCGGGCGTCTCCGGCTGGCTCTCGGCGCTGCCGGCGTGAGCCGCCTCAGCCCACCTGGATCTTCGGCTCGCGCTCGAGTACCCGCCCGAGTTGCTTGAGCCGGCCGATCAGCCGCTCACCGACGAGATCGCTCATGTCCTCGGGCAGGTTGAGGACGATGCGCGGGCCCTTCGAGCCGCCCCGCGCGATCAGCGCCGTCTTCGGGAGCACGCCCTCCATCGCCACCGAGACCGGATAGGCCACGCGGAAGGCGCCGCCGAGAATGCGCGCCAGCGTGATCAGCCGCGGCGTGGCGAGGCCCTTCAGCTGCGCGCTCGCCTTCTCCAGCGACAGGCCCTCGTGGCGGAAATAGTTCGACAGCGCGAGATAGGCGCGGCCCGGATGGTCGATGCCGATGAAGGCCCCGTTGGCGATGATGTTGAGGCTCTGCTCGCCGCGATAGTCCGGATGCGCCCGCCAGCCGATGTCGGCGAGGAGGCAGGCGGCGTGGCGCAGCCGCCGCTCCTGCGGCGTCTCGTCGAGCCCGAGCGTCTCGAACAGCGTGTCCGTCCACGCGACGAGCTCGACCCCGTGCCCGGGCGAGCGGGCGCGCAGGACGTTGAAGTCCGCCGCCGCGGTGATCAGCGGGTCGCGGCTCTTGAGGGCGTCGTCGAGCCGCTCGAACAGGATGCCCTCGCGCACGCCGAGCGCCGAGACGGCGATGCTCGCCGGGCGCCCGAGCTTGATGATCTCCTCGAGCACGATCGCGCCGTAGGCGAGCAGCGGCCGGCGGGCGTCGGAGACCGCGTCGATCTCCTTGAGCGCGGCGGCGGGCGTACGCTCCACCATCTCGAGGAAGGCGAGCCCGTCGGCGGGATCGATGCGGTAGTCGTGCATGACGCGCAAGGGATAGCCGCGCTCCGCCATGTGCAGGCGCGCGAGGTTCCGCCAGGTGCCGCCGACCGCGTAGAAGGTGCGTCCCTTGAGGCGGGCGAGCTGGGTTGCGCGCGGCAGCGCCTCGCGCACGAGGCGTCGCGCCTTCCTGGGGCTGTCGTCGGACAGGTCCTGGAGCGTCAGCCCGCCGAGCGGCAGCGTCACGCCCTGCCCCGCCTCGAGACCGGCCACGTCGACGAGCTCGAGCGAGCCGCCGCCGAGGTCGCCGACGATCCCGTCCGCCTCGTGGAAGCCCGATATCACCCCGAGCGACGAAAGCTCCGCCTCGCGGGCGCCCGAGAGCAGCTCGATCGGCCGCCCGACGATCTCCTCGGCACGCGCCAGGAAGTCCGGCCCGTTCTGCGCGTCGCGCGCCGCCGCGGTGGCGAGGACGAGGATCTCGCCGACCCGGATCGTCTCGCACAGGACCTTGAAGCGGGCGAGCGCCTTCAGCGCGCGCGCGACCGCCTCGTCCTCGAGCCGCCCGGTCGACACCACGTGACGGCCGAGCCCGCACAGGACCTTCTCGTTGTAGATCGGCATCGGGGCGCGGGTGAGGCCCTCGTACACGACGAGGCGCACCGAGTTGGAGCCGATGTCGATGATCGCGATCGGTCGCCCCACCTTGAGGCGGCCGGGCGCGGCGTCCCGCGGGCTGGTCTTGTCGCTCGTGCTGTCCAACGATATCGCCCCTGTCCGCCCCCGCCGCACGGCGTCGCAGCCGTGCGCGCTAGCTCCTCGAGCGCCTGCGCCGCGACAGCTCCCGCGGGCTCGACGTCTTCAGCGACTTCCCTCGACCCGACAGGCTCGGGTTCGTCATGAAGAACTTGTGCGCGTTGAAAGGTTCCTCGTCCGGTTCCGGAACGACCCGCTCGCTCGACCCGTCGGGCAGGACACGCCAGCTCTGCTGGTTGTCCAGCAGATTCGCAAGCATGATCTGATCGAGCACCTGCTGGTGCACGGTCGGGTTCGTGATCGGCAGCAGCGCCTCCACGCGCCGGTCGAGATTGCGCTGCATCAGGTCCGCGGACGAGATGTAGACGTGCGCCTTCGCGTGCGGCAGGCCGTGGCCGTTGCCGAAGGCGTAGATGCGCGAGTGCTCGAGGAAGCGCCCGACGATCGACTTCACGCGGATGGTCTCGGACAGGCCGGGGATGCCGGGCCTGAGGCAGCAGATGCCGCGCACGACGCAATCGACCTGCACGCCGGCGGCGGAGGCGTCGTAGAGCGCGTCGATGATCTGCGCGTCGACCAGCGCGTTGCACTTGAGCCAGATCGCGGCGGGCCGCCCCGCCTTCGCGTGGGCGATCTCCTCCTCGATGTGCTGGAGGAGCCGCTTCTTGGCGGTCACGGGCGAGACCGCCATGCGCTCGAGCTCCGCGGGCTCCGCGTAGCCGGTGATGTAGTTGAAGATCCGCGAGACGTCGCGGGCGATCACCGGGTCGGCGGTGAAGAACGAGAGGTCGGTATAGATCCGCGCCGTGATCGGGTGGTAGTTGCCCGTGCCCACGTGGCAATAGGTGACGAGGTTGCCGCCCTCGCGCCGCACCACCATCGACAGCTTGGCGTGGGTCTTCAGCTCGATGAAGCCGAACACGACCTGGGCCGACGCGCGCTCGAGGTCGCGCGCCCAGCGGATGTTGGCCTCCTCGTCGAACCGCGCCTTCAGCTCGACGAGCGCGGTCACGGACTTGCCCGCCTCGGCCGCCTCGGCGAGCGCCGCCACGATCGGCGACTGCGAGGAGGTGCGATACAGCGTCTGCTTGATCGCCACCACGTTCGGGTCTCGCGCCGCCTGCTCCAGGAAGCCGACGACGGAGTCGAAGCTCTCGTAGGGGTGGTGAACGACGATGTCCTTCTCGCGGATCGCGGCGAAGGCGTCCCCGCCCTTCTCGCGGATGCGCTCGGGGAAGCGCGGCGTGTAGGGCTTGAATTTCAGCTCCGGCCGCTCGAGCCCGACGATCTGCGAGAGATCGTTCAGGGCGAGCACGCCGTCGACCTGGAAGACCTCGTCGGGCGCGACGTCGAGCTCGTCGGCGACGAACTGGGCGAGGTCGTCGGACATCGAGGCCTCGATCTCGAGCCGGATCACGCTGCCGCGCCGGCGCTGCTTGAGCGCCGTCTCGAACACGCGCACCAGGTCCTCCGCCTCCTCCTCGATCTCGAGGTCGCTGTCGCGAATCACGCGGAAGCAGCCCTGCCCGATGCGCTCGTAGCCCGGGAAGAGCCGCGAGGCGTGCATCTCGATCGCCTGCTCGAGCGCCACGAAGCGCAGGCCCGCCCCGCCGTCCGGCAGCTTGATGAAGCGGTCGATCTTCAGCGGCAGGCGGATCAGCGCATTGAGCAGCCGCCCGTCGCTCTGGCGGCGCAGCTTGAGCGCGATCGAGAGGCCGAGGTTCGGGATGAACGGGAACGGATGCGCCGGGTCGATGGCGAGCGGGGTCAGGATCGGGAAGACGTGATGGAGAAAGTGGTCCTCGAGCCAGGCGCGCTCGGCCTCGTCGAGATCCCCTTCGCCCACGATGGCGATGCCCTCCTCCAGCAGCTCCGGCGCCAGCACCCGCCACCGGGCCTGCTGGTCGCTCGCGAGCGTCGACACCGCCTGGGCGATCCGCGCGAGCTGCTCGGAGGGGATGAGCCCGTCCTGGCTCACGGCGGAGACGTTGGAGCGCACCTGGCCCTTCAGGCCGGCGACGCGCACCATGAAGAACTCGTCCAGGTTGTTTGCCGAGATCGACAGGAACCGGAGCCGCTCGAGCAGCGGATGATTCGGGTTCTGCGCCTCCTCCAGGACCCGGCGGTTGAACTGCAGCCAGGAGAGCTCGCGGTTGACGAACCGGTGAGGGGTGCCGCGCAGGTCCGCCCCTTCCGGCGCCTCGCCCTTCTGCACGACCGGTGGAGTCTCCACCTCGGCGATCGCCTGCGCTTCCTCGCGGGTGATGTTGGCGCGCAAGATCCTCTCCCTGTCGTCGCGTCGGGACCCGCACTTGGACGACACCGATGTGACAGGCCGATGATAGAGGCACGCGCCGCGCGCCGAAAGGCCCCCCGCCTCCTCAGCCGTCTCGGCAGGGAGCGATGCGCGCGCGCAGGCCCGCGGCGGCCTCTTCGTCGAGCTCCGCGAACAGGTCCGGGCTGCGCGTAAGCGTGGCGAATCCGGCCTCGGGGCTGGTGCGCAGGAAGGTGCGCGTCGGCAGCGTGGCGGGAACGGCGCCGGTCCGGCAGCCGCCGCGCACCGCCACGGCGAGCGTACCGGTGCCGCGCACGCCGCTTTCGCGCAGTGCCCGAATCCGCGCCTGCGCCGCGCGGAAGCGCGCCGCCTCCTGCGGGGCGACGCCGGCGAGGAAGATCCGCTCGCCCGCCCGGGGCTCCGGTGCGCCGGCGCGGCCCGCGCCCTCCACGATGGCGAGCGGCACCGTCTCGTCGACCACCGGCGCGTCCGCGCCGTCGCGCGTGAAGGCGATGCGCAGCGTCGCGTCGCCGTCACGCAGGCGGATCGTCTCGGGCAGGCCGAGGCCGACGGAGACGGCCTGCGGATCGCTGCCCAGCGGATCGAGCCGCGCCGCCGCGATCAGGCCGGACGGCGCGACGCTCGCGCAGGCGGCGAGGGTCGCCGGCAGGCAGAGGACGACGACGAGCGCGCGCGCAATCCGCGCACGGGGAGACGAGAGGCGCATGGCAAATCCTTCCACGGCGGTTCGAGACCAGCCGCATCATTATCGTCATGCGATAATTTTTTCAATCATTCCATTCAGGAATTCTCGTCGTCTTCGTATCCACCGTCGTCGTCCCCGGCCCGTCCGGTGGCGCGCAGCCACGCGGCCGCCATGGGCCGGGTGATCCGGCGCTTCTGCGCCAGCGCCTCGGCGTCGAGCCCCGCCACCGCCTCGCCCGCCGCAGCCAGAGAGCGCTCCAGGCGCACGGCGAGAAAGTCCACGACGCTGGTGTCGACGACCAGCTGGCGATCGAGGAAGAGCTTGACGAGCACGGCCTTGAACAGCCCGTCGTCCGGCGCGGCGAGCCGCGCCACCGGCGCGAGCCGCAGCCGGGAGAGGAGGTCGCGGATCGTGACGCCCCAGGCTTCCGGCGGGCTCGCCGCCGTGATCAGCACGAAGCCGCCGCGCTCGCGCACCCGGTTGAGGAGGTGGAACAGGGCCGGCTCGTCGAGCGGGCCGGCGTCGGCGTCCTCGACGAGGATCGCGCCCGCGGCGGCGAGGTGCGGCACGTCCTCGTCGCGCACGAGGCGCGCGGCGATGCGCACGGGGCCGGCGCGGGCCGCCCAGATCGCGCCGAGATGCGTCTTACCGGAGCCCCGCGGACCTTCGAGCCGCAGCACCGGGTCGCTCCAGCGCGGCCAGGACTCGATCGCGGCATAGGCCTCCTCGTTCGAGGGGCCGACGAGGAAATCCTCCTCGGCATGGCTCGGCGCGCCGGCGAGGTCGAGGGGCAGCTGGCGCATGCGCCCGCCCGGCTCAGCCATCCCCGTCCTCCGCGGGACGGCGCGGCGCGGGGCCGATACGGGGGTCGTAGAAGGGGCTGTCGAGGTAGCGCGAGAGCGCGAAGCGGGTGAGCACGCCCACCATCGCCGCGAGCGGCACGGCGATCAGCAGCCCGACGAAGCCGAACAGAGACCCGAAGGCGAACAGGGCGAACATCAGCCAGACCGGGTGGATGCCCACCGCCCCGCCGAGCAGCTTGGGGGAGAGGAAGTTGCCCTCCACGAACTGGCCGAACAGGAAGATCGCGAGCGTGGCGACGATCCAGATCCAGTCCGGCCAGAACTGGACGACGGCGACGCCCACCGACAGGAGGAGCCCCGTGATCGAGCCGACGTAGGGGATCACGGAGAGGAGCCCCGCCACGAGCCCGATCAGCGCGCCGAAGTTCAGGCCGATCGCCATCAGCGCGAGCGCGTAGAAGGCGCCCAGGATGAGGCACAAGGTCGCCTGCCCGCGCACGAAGCGCGAGAGCACGTCGTCGATGTCGCGCGCCAGCCGCCGGATCGTGGCGCGGTTGCGCAGGGGGAGCCAGCCGTCGACGGTGGCGACCATCCGATCCCAGTCGACGAGGAGGTAGAAGGCGATGATCGGGGTGAGCACGAGCAGCGAGAAGACCGAGATCACCGTCTGCCCGCTCGCCAGGATCGTGCCGAGCACGGCGCCGAGATGTCCCGCCCCGCGCGAGACGAGGTCGCCGATGTTGCGCTGCAGCTCGGGCCCGGCGATCTCGACGCCGAGATACTCGAGGAGCGGCGCGCCGCGCTCCACGATCAGCGCCTGCAGCCGCGCCACGTAGTCCGGCAGCGACTCGAGGAAGGCGGTGAGCTCGCGCACGACCAGCGGCAGGATCAGCACGAGGACGAGCACGACGAGCAGCACGAACGCGAGCAGGATGACGAGCGTTGCCCCCAGCCGCCCGAGCCCGAGCCGCTCCAGCCGATCCGCCACCGGATCGAGCAGGTAGGCGAGTGCCAGCGCGGCCACGAAGGGCAGCAGGATGTCGGAGAACAGCCACAGGAAGAACGCCGTGGCGACGAATGCCGCGAACCAGAACCCGGCCTGCTTCTGGATGGTCATCGATCACGCCTCGAGCCGCGCCCCGACTGTCGAGGCCGGCGACACCCGCAAAGGGCTACGCCGTGGCGCGGCGCGAGGCAAGACGGCACGCGGGCGGGGTGGAATGAGCGAACCCGAGGACGTCACGGTCGGCGACCGCACGGTCGCGACCCGACGCTCGCTGCGGCCGTGAGCGGGACGAACGGGGGGCGGGGAGACGCCGCCGGAGGCGACGGGACGCTGTCGCCCCTCGCGCTGGTTCCCGCCGGCATCGCCATCGTGGGCGCGACCTACGGCCTCGCGCGCTACACCTACGGCCTGTTCGTGCCGCAGATCGGCGCGGCGTTCGCGTTCGACGCCTTCGCGCTCGGGCTGATCGCCAGCGGCTCCTACGCCGCCTACCTGCTCGCGACCCTGTTCGGCTCGACCGTGTCCGCGACGCTGGGGCCGCGCCTGCCGGTCGTGCTCGGCGGGCTCGCTGCGGCGGGCGGCATGGCGCTGATCGGCATGTCGCCGAACGTCTGGGTCCTGGCGGCGGGCGTCGTGCTCGCGGGCGCGAGCCCCGGGCTCGCCTACCCGCCGATGTCGGACGCGGTGATGCGCCTCGTCGCCGAGCGCCACCAGAACCGCAGCTACGCCTGGATCAATTCCGGCACGAGCTTCGGCGTCATGCTCTCGGGCCCCGTCGCGATGCTGGCGGGCGCGCAATGGCGCACGGCCTGGCTCGTGTTCGCCGCGCTCGCGCTCGCCGCGACGATCTGGAACGCGCTCCTCCTGCCCGGCCGGGAGCGCCACGGACGGGCCTCACCGGACACGGCGGCGCGGCCGCCGCGGCTCACCCGCGCCTTCCTGATGCGCCGAGAGGCGCGCCCGCTCTTCGCCGGCGCCTTCGCCTTCGGCCTCGTGACCTCCGTCTTCTGGACCTTCGCCGTCGAGCTGGTGGTCGCGCAGGGCGGCCTCCCGCCCGACGCGGGGCGCGCGTTCTGGATCCTGATCGGGATCGCGGGCGTCGCCGGCGGGCTCGCCGGCGATCTCGTGCGCCGCTTCGGCCTCTCGGCCGTGCTCGCGGGCGGGACGGCGGCCATCGCGCTCGTCACCGCCGCGCTCGCGGCGGCGCCCGGCAGCGCCCCCCTGGTGCTCGCCGGCGCAGCGGTCTACGGGGCGGCGTTCATCCTGGTGACGGGGCTCTACGGGATCTGGAGCGTCAACGTCTTCAACGATCGCCCCTCGGCGGGCTTCGGGGCGACCTTCTTCCTGATCTCGGCGGGCCAGCTCGTGGGGCCGGCGCTCGCCGGCGCGGCGGCGGACGAGGTCGGCCTGCCCGCCGCCTTCTTCGCCGCGGCGGCGGTCGGCCTCGCCGTAGCCGTGCTGCGCCCGACGCACGACGTGCGCGCCATGGCCCGCGAGGAGCCGTGACGCCCGCGCCGGCGCGTCACTGCGTGTGCGGCCCGCCCGGCTGCGTCACGCCGCTCATGGCGATGCCGGCGGCCTCGGTGTCGTGGTCGCGCGCGGAATCGGCGAGCGAGACCACGCCCACGAGCTTCTTGTCGCGATCGACGACGGGCAGGCGGCGGACCTGCAGGTTGCCCATGTTCTGGACGACGTGGTCGAGATCCTCGTCCTCGAAGCAGTAGCGCACGTCCGTCGTCATCACCTCGGAAACCTTGACGGAATTCGGGTCGCGCCCCTGCGCCACGGCGCGCACGACGATGTCGCGGTCGGTGATCATGCCGACCATCCGCGCGTCGTCGCCCACCGGCAGGAAGCCGAGATCGTCGTCCGCCATGCGCTTGGCGACGGCGGCGATCGTGTCGGTCGGGCTCGCGAGAGCGGCCCCTCGGGTCATGACGTCTGAGACCTTCATGATGTAACTCCTGTCTTCTGGTGGCCGTGCCGAGACCCGCGCCGGGCTCAGCCCGAGCGGGAATGGACGTGGAACGGCGGCGCCGTGGCCTCCACGCAGGTGAAGGGCTCGAGGATGCGGTAGGTGTGCTCGGCGTCCGCGGGCACGAGCCAGCTGTCGCCGGGCTCGAGCGTCACGGTCTGGCCCTCGAGCTCGAGCTCGGCGCGCCCGCCGATGCAGAAGCCGAGCACCTCGTACTCGTGCTTGTGGACGGGCTTGTCCTGCCGCGGCGCCTCCTCGCGCCACATGCGCATCGCCATGCGCTTGCCGCTGGCGAGGTAGACGAGGCCGTTGTCGCCGGTCGGAGAGCTCGCGCTCGCGACCTTCTTGACGGTGGTGTCGGTCATCGGATTACTCCGCTCGTGTGTCGGTGCTCCAACGGGCCCCCGCGACCGGTGTTCCGGGGCGGTCGGAACCCGTCCGCGAGGGGTCCGTTCACCGGGCTCCGGAAAGGCCCGCCGCGATCGGCGGGAGACGACGAGGAGGAAGGCCATGACAGCGACCGGCAAGCATCCGAAGACGCAGGTGCCGAGCGACCGCGACCTGAAGAGCGACCCCGGCATCGGGCGCTCCAAGGGCCAGCGGATGGCCGGCACCGAAGGCCGTCCGCTCCAGGGCGAGAACACCTGGGAAGGCGACGTGATGAACGACGTCGACGACACCGGCGCAGTGAAGCCGGAGGACACCGGCCGCACCAACCGGTGAGGCGTCCCCAGGCGCCGCGGCGGTCGCGGGCGGTCGCCCTCGCCCGCACCGCGAGCGCCTTCGACCCTCGGTGACGGGGGCGCGCCCACGGCTCGGTCCTCGACCGCGCCCGATCACCGTGGCCGGCATCCCGGGCGGTGCCGTGCTCGCAAGGCCGTCGACAACGCCACGGTCGCGAGCGGCGCGGCCGGGCGCGGCGCGGCGCGGCTCAGGCCGCCGCCGTCTCGATGATCCGGGGCAGCGCCTGCTCGCGCTCGTCGAACACGTGGCAGAGCGCACCGTCGAAGCCCAGCGTCACCGTGTCGCCCTCGTGCTGCGGCGCGTCGCCGGCGATCTTCGCCGTCACCAGCGACCCGTCCGCGAGGCGCACGTGCAGGAGGTAGGCCTCGCCGAGCTGCTCGATCACGTCGATCCGGCCGGACACCTGCGATTCCGACGGCTCCAGCACGATGTGCTCGGGGCGGATGCCGAGCGTCACCTTCTGGCCCGGACGAACCCGCGAGCCGTCGACCTTCGCCACCGCGCGCCCGCCGCCGGGCAGGCCCATCGTGACGGTGTCGCCGGAGGCGCTGTCCACCGCCGTCTCGATGAAGTTCATCCGCGGCGAGCCGATGAAGCCCGCGACGAAGAGGTTCTGCGGGTTATGGTAGAGCTGGAGCGGATGGCCCACCTGCTCGACGTTGCCGGCGTTGAGCACGACGATCTTGTCGGCGAGCGTCATCGCCTCCACCTGGTCGTGCGTCACGTAGATCATCGTCACGCCCATGTCCTTGTGGAGCTTGGCGATCTCGATGCGCATCTGGACGCGCAGCGCCGCGTCGAGGTTCGACAGCGGCTCGTCGAACAGGAAGACCTTGGGCTCGCGCACGATGGCGCGGCCGATGGCGACGCGCTGGCGCTGGCCGCCGGAGAGCTGCTTCGGCAAGCGATCGAGCAGCGGCGTCAGCTCCAGGATGTCGGCCGCCTTGAGCACGGCGTCCTTGATCTCGGCCTTCGACGACTTCGCGAGCTCGAGCCCGAAGGCCATGTTCTCGTAGACCGTCATGTGCGGGTAGAGCGCATAGGACTGGAACACCATCGAGATGCCGCGCTCCTTCGGGGAGAAGGCGTTGACCCGCCTGCCGCCGATGAAGAGATCCCCGTCCGTGATGTCCTCGAGACCCGCGACGAGACGCAGCAGCGTCGACTTCCCGCAGCCGGATGGGCCGACGAAGACGACGAACTCCCCGTCCTCGATGTCGAGGTCCACCGCATGGATGATCTCGACGTTGCCGAAGCGCTTGGTGACCTTCTTCAGAACGACATCCGCCATCGCCTCGTCTCCTCCGTCGTTGGGCGCTCCGGGCGCCGTCCTTCCACTCTAGCGTTACGCGTCGAGGCGCGACGCCGGCGTCGAGCCCAGGCCGATCCTCACCCCTTGACCGCACCGGCGGTGAGGCCGGAGACGATGCGCCGCTGGAAGATCAGCACCAGCACGACCACCGGCACCGTCACGGTGACCGAGGCCGCCATGATGTTGCCCCAGGGCAGCTCGAACTGCGTGGCGCCCGTGAGCAGCGCGATCGCCACCGGCACCGTGCGCTGCTCCGTCGACAGCGTGAAGGTGAGCGCGAACAGGAACTCGTTCCAGGCGACGATGAAGGCGAGCAGCCCCGTCGTCACCATCGCCGGCCACATCAGCGGCAGGAAGATCCGGCGCACCACCGTCCACGGCGAGGCCCCGTCGACGAAGGCGGCCTCCTCCAACTCCTTGGGCAGCTCCCGCATGAAAGTGGTGAGCACCCACACGGTGAAGGGCAAGGTGAGGATCATGTTCGAGAGGATGAGGCTCCACAGGCTGTTGTAGATGCCGAAGGCGCGCACGAGCTCGAACATGCCCGACAGGACCGCCACCTGCGGGAACATCGACACCGACAGGATGGTGAAGAGCAGGAGCCCGCGCCCGCGGAAGCTCACGCGCCCGAGCGCGTAGGCCGCGGTGACGCCGAGGAACAGCGAGAGCGCCACCACCGACACCGCGACGATCACGGAGTTGAGGATGTTGCGCCCGAAGGGCTGGCCGGTGAACACCGAGACGTAGTTCGCGATGCTCACCGAATCCGGCCACACGGCCGCGGAGAACAGCGCCTGCCCCGAGCGCAGGCTCGAGATCACGGCGTAGTAGAACGGGAAGATCGCGAAGATCACGATCGCCACGATCAGGAGCCAGAAGCCGGTCCTGGCGAGCACGGACGTTCTCATCGCGGATCCTCCCCGAGACGCACGCGCCCGACCATCAGGGTGACGACGACGAGGAGCGCGATGATGAGGAACAGGAGCGTCGAGGCGGCGGAGCCGTAGCCCACCTCCTGGAAGTCGACGAGCTGCTGGCGCGCGTACACGGACATCGAGGCGGTGTCGCGCGAGTTCGAGGTGAGCACGTAGATCAGGTCGAAGATGCGCAGCGCGTCGAGCGCGCGGAAGATGATCGCCACCATCAGCGCCGGGCGGATGAGCGGCAGCGTCACCTTGAAGAAGACCTTCACCGGGTTGATGCCGTCGACGCGGGCGGCCTCGTAGCAGTCCGACGGGAGCATCTGCAGCGCCGCCAGGATCAGCAGCGCCATGAACGGCGTCGTCTTCCACACGTCGACCATCACGACCGCCCACAGCGCGGTGTCGGGCGAGGCGGTCCATGCGACGGGCTCGGAGATGATCCGGAACGTCATCAGGATCTCGTTGAGGACGCCGAACTGGTCGTGCAGCATCCAGCCCCACATCTGCGCCGAGACGATGGTGGGGATCGCCCACGGGATCAGGATCGCCGCACGCAGCATGCCGCGGCCGGGGAAGGCGGCGTTGAGGGTGAGCGCCACGATCATGCCGAGCACGAGCTCGAGGCCGACCGAGACGACCGTGAACCAGATCGTGTTGTAGACCGCGCGCCACCAATCCGGGTCGGCGATGACTCCGTACCACTCGCCCTCGTAGTACTCGAGGAAGTTGGCGAAGCCGATGAACTCGTAGTCCGAGATGGACGACAGCCGCGCGTCCGTGAAGCTGAAGAAGATCGTCCGGATCAGCGGCCAGCCGGCGACGAGCGCGAGCACGATCAGCATCGGCGTGAGGAAGAGCCAGGCCGAGCGAACACGGGCGCGGGTCAGCTCGGTGGACTTGGCGGACATCGCCATGGGGACGGCCTTTCCGTGTCTCCCCGTCGCGCGGCGGCGGTGTGCCGCTCCTCGCGCGAGGACGCGAGACCAGAGGTGCGTGTGGCGGGCGCCGCCCGGAGCGGAGCGCTCCGGGCGGCGCCGATGTCCCGGGCCCCGGAGGGGAGCCCGGAGCGGCTCACCAGCCCCGACGGCTCATGCGCTCGAGCGCCGACTGCAGATCGGCCAGCGCCTGCTCCGCGGTCTCGCTGCCGGTCAGCACGTTGTGGCTCGCCTCCCAGAACTCCGCCGAGACCCGATTGTAGGACTCGCCGGTCGGACGCGAGGGACGCGCCACGGCGTTGACGAACGTGTCGTACAGGTCGCCGAAGAACGGCACCGCGTCGAGCACCTCCTGGTCCTCGTAGAGCGCGGCGATCGTCGGGTTGTAGGCGCCGACGATGGCGCGGCGCTTCTGCTCCTCGTAGGAGGTCAGGTAGCGCACGAGGTCCGCCGCCGCCTCCTGCTCCTCGGAATAGCGTGACACCGCGAGCTGCCAGCCGCCCAGCGTGCCGGTGTTCTTGCCCTCCTCGCCGCCCTTCGGCAGGGCCGCGACGCCGACGTTGCCGGAGATCGGGCTGTCCGCGCCGTTGGCGAGCGGGTAGGCGTAGGGCCAGTTGCGCATGAAGACGGCGTTTCCGGACTGGAACACGCCGCGCGCCTCCTCCTCGGCGTAGTTCAGCACGCCCTCGGGCGCGATGTACCCGATCCAGGTGGACGCCAGCTCGAGCGCGGCGACGGCGTTCGGGTTGTCGATCGTCACCTCGCCCTCGGCATTCACGATCGAGCCGCCGCCGAAGGCGTCGATCCACTCGAGCGCGTTGCAGGTCAGGCCCTCGTAGGCGCGGCCCTGGAAGACGAAGCCCCACATCTGGCTATTGCCCTCGGCCCGCTCGGCCTCCTGGATGGCGCGCGCGGTCTCGGTCATCTCCTGCCAGGTGGTGGGCACCTCGAAGCCGTGCTTCTCGAGCAGGTCGGAGCGGTAGTAGAGCAGGCCCGCGTCCGTGAACCAGGGCATGGCGACGAGACGGCCCTCGATCGTGTTGTTCTCCACGATCGCCTCGAAATGCTCGTCCTGCTGGCCGTCCATGAAGGGCGCGAGATCGATGAAGTGGTCGGCCAGGATGCCCGGCCAGATCACGTCGATCTGGAAGACGTCGATGTCGGCCGCGCCGGCCGCCAGCAGCTGCTGGTAGAGCGCGAGGCGCTCCGTCGACGAGTTCGGCGTCGAGACCACCGTCACGGAGTTGCCGGTCGCCTCGGCCCAGGCCTCGGCGCCGTCGCGGCAGATGTCGAGCTCCTGGCCCAGCGCGCCGCAGGAGATCGAGATCGAGGCGCCCTGCGCCTGCGCCCCGCCCGCGGCGAGCGCCGCGGTCAACGCCAGCGCCGAGGCGCCGATGAGAGTGCGAACGTGCATGCGTGATGTCCTCCCTTGCTGCCGGCGTGCGCGCGCGCCTCGCCGCCCATGGATTTCACTCGGACCGACGCCTCGGACATTCCACATCGGGGATCGCGCCGGAGCGGACCGGCGCGCCCCACGTTGCGCATCCAAAGCGCTTTGGGGAAGGCGTAGAACGCCGTAGGGCAACCTGTCAAGGAAGCGTCGCAGCATTTTCTATTTTGCAGCGCAGCAAATCTTTTCGCAGACGCAGAAGAGCTTGCGCGATACTCCAAAAGCCCGCACAATGCATACCCAAAGCGCTTTGGACGAGCGGTATGAATCTGAAGGAACTTGCCGCGCACCTGGGGATCTCGCAGACCACCGTCTCGCGAGCGCTCAACGGCTACCCGGACGTCGCGGAGACCACGCGGCGGCAGGTGCTGGAGGCGGCGCGGCGGTTCAACTACCGGCCGAACCCCGCGGCGCGACGTCTCGCTACGGGGCGGGCCGGCACCGTCGCCATCCTCTTCCCCGTCGAGCGCAACCTGCTGGTCGACCCGCATTTCTTCGAGCTCCTGGCCGGTCTCGCGGAGATGATCGCGCGCACCGAGATGGAGCTGTCGCTGCGCGCGACGCCGCCCCAGGAGGAACTCGAGACGTACCGACGTCTCGTCAACGCCGGACGCGTCGATGGGTTCGTTCTCTCCTCGCCGACGCTGCACGATCCGCGCATCGCCGAGCTCACCGCGCTCGGCGCGCCGTTCGTGGTCCACGGCCGAACGCAGGAGACGCTGCCCTACGCCTACCTCGACATCGACAACGCGGACGCGTTCGCCCGCGCCACCGCGCTCCTGCTGGACCTCGGCCACACCGACGTCGCGCTCCTGAACGGGGACGCCGCGCTCACCTTCGCGCGTGACCGCGAGCAGGGCTACCGGGGCGCGCTCGCCGCGCGCGGGCTCTCGGCGGCGCCGGGGCGGGTCACGAACGCGCCGATGACGGAGGAGGTCGGCTACCGCGTCGCCCGGGCCATGCTGGAAGCGGGCGAGCGGCCCACCGCCTTCCTCGCCTCGAGCGTGCTGCTGGCGCTCGGCGTCTATCGCGCCGCGCGCGATCTCGGGCTTTCGGTCGGGCGCGAGGTCTCCGTCATCGCCCACGACGATGCCCTGCCCTTCCTCAAGGCGGAAACCTTCGACCCGCCGCTCGCGACGACGCTCTCGCCCATCCGCCGCGCCGGCTACCGCATCGCCGAGATGCTGATCGAGCGCATCTCGGGGGTGGATCCGAAGGCGCTCCAGGAGCTTTGGAAGGTCGACGTCGTCTTCCGCGCCTCCGTCGCCCCGCCGCACGGGGTCCGCCGCGGCGCGGCCGCCGTTCGCGCCGCGGGCGACGACGCCGCAGCCCGCCGCCCGGCGCGGTGAGGCGGATCAGCGCGGGCGTCGGCCACGACGGAGCGGGTCGCCGGGCGGCGGCATCGACGACAGGTCGCTTCGTTCACGTCCGATGCGGTGCTACGACGTCCCCGCCGCGCAGCGACCTGCCGTATCCGACGAGGTCCCGACCTTTGCCCTTCCCGACCGCCTCCCGCCTCGCGCTCGTCGCGCTCGCCCTCCTCGCCTTCGGCGTGGTCGCCGCACCCGGCGTCGCGGCCGAGCGGACGATCGTTCCTCGCGCGCCGCACGCCGCCATGATCGGCGATCGCGAGGTCGCCTTCCTCGCCCGCGACCTCGGCAGTGATCGGGAGGTCGTGCTCGAGGGCAGCGACCTGGAGACGCGCCGGGTTCCCTGGTCCACCTTCAAGATCCCCAACCTGGTCATCGCGCTCGAGACCGGCATCGCCGGGGACCTGGACGCATCGAGAGCCTGGGACCCGGCTCGCCGGCCGGCCGCCGGATACTGGCCGGACGACTGGCGCACCGATCAGACGCTCGCGTCGGCGTTCCGGCGTTCCGCCGTGTGGTACTTCCAGGAGCTCGCGCTCGAGGTCGGCGTCGCGCGGTACCGCGAGCTTCTGGACGCGTGGAGCTACGGCAACCGGTCGATCGGGACGCCCGACGCCTTCTGGCTCGACGGCTCGCTGCGGATCTCCGTCTCGGAGCAGGTCGCGTTCCTCGCCGATCTCGTGACGGGAAGGCTGGACGTCTCGGATGCAACGCTTCGGGCCCTCGAGGTCGTCAGCGCCGATCCGCGCCACGACGGCCTTCACGGCAAGACCGGCTCCGGACGGGTCCGTCCGGCCGCATCCTCGTCACGCTTCGAAGGCTGGTACGTGGGTTACGTCCGAACGGGTGCGCAAGACGCACCCGTGGTGTTCGCCCTCTGGACCCAAGGGTCGTCGTTCTCGCAGATTCGCGACTTCCGCCGCGCCTTCGCGGTCCACCTGCTGACGCGATCGGGCCTGCTCGAGCCGTGAGGGGAGATCCGGAGGATCCGCATCCCCGGCGGCTTCCTCGCCCGCGTGCCTCGTCGCGACGACGGCTTCGCCGCCGTCCCGCGGGCCCTCAGCCCTTGTCGAACGGGTTCTTGCCCACGCGCAGCGAGTAGCGGATCGGCACGCCGGGCAGATCGAAGGTCTCGCGCAGGCTGTTGACGAGGTAGCGCGTGTAGCTCTTCGGCAGGGCGTGGAGCTGGTTGCCGAAGAAGGAGAAGTGCGGCGGGCGGGCCTTCACCTGGGTGCAGTAGCGGATCTTGATGCGCCGGCCGGAGACCGCCGGCGGCGGGTTGGCGGAGATCGCGTCGCCGAGCCAGCGGTTGAGCTTGGCCGTGGAGATGCGCCGATTCCAGGTCGCGTAGACGGCGAAGACCGCCTGCATCAGCCTGTCGATCCCCTCCCCCGCGAGGCCCGACAGCGGCACCACCGGCGCGCCCTTCACCTGCGGCAGCAGCCGCGCCGCCTTCTCGCGCAGCTCCGCCAGGAGCTTGGGCTGGTCGGCGACGAGGTCCCACTTGTTGAGGCCGATCACCACCGCGCGCCCCTCGCGCTCGACGAGGTCGACGATGGTGAGGTCCTGCTTCTCGAAGGGGATCGTCGCGTCGAGCAGCACGACCACGACCTCGGCGAAGCGCATGGCGCGCAGGCCGTCGGAGACGGACAGCTTCTCGAGCTTCTCCTGCACCTTCGCCCGGCGGCGCATGCCCGCCGTGTCGATCAGCTTCACCGCCTTGCCGCGCCATTCCCACGGCACGGTGATGGCGTCGCGGGTGATGCCGGCCTCCGGTCCGACGAGGAGCCGGTCCTCGCCGAGCATGCGGTTGATGAGCGTGGACTTGCCCGCGTTCGGGCGCCCGATCACGGCGATCTGCACCGGCTTGCCGACGGGCGTCTCGTCGCGGTCCTCGTCGACCTCCGGATCGAGCTCGATCGGCGCCGCCCCCCGCGCGAGATCGGCCTCCTCCCCGTCCTCGAAGGCGTCCTGCGCCTCCTCCGGCGGCATGTGGGCGACGAGCGCGTCGTAGAGCTCGCCGAGCCCCTCGCCGTGCTCCGCCGAGAAGGCGATCGGCTCGCCGAGGCCGAGCGCGTAGGCGTCGTAGGCGCCGTCCATGCCGGCGCGCCCTTCCGCCTTGTTGGCGAGGAGAATCACCGGCTTGCCGGAGCGCCGCACCAGCTCCGCGAACGGCTGGTCCGCCGGCAGCAGGCCGGTGCGCGCGTCCATGACGAAGAGCACCACGTCGGCGTCGGCGATGGCGCGCTCGGTCTGCGCGCGCATGCGCCCGGCGAGGCTATTCGGGTCGGCCTCCTCGAGGCCCGCGGTGTCGATGATGCGGAAGCGCAGGTCGGCGAGCTTCCCGTCGCCCTCGCGCCGGTCGCGGGTCACGCCGGGGCGATCGTCGACAAGCGCGAGCTTCTTGCCGACGAGGCGGTTGAACAGGGTCGACTTGCCCACATTGGGGCGGCCGACGACGGCGACGACGAGCGACATGGTGCGTCCCGCGCGGGCGGGCTCTCTCTCAGTTCGCGGCGCCGAGCGGGCCGGCGGCGACGAGGGCGGAATAGACGGCGAGGCGCTGGCGCAGCGCGCCGGGCGTCTGCGGATCGACGGCGACGCGGTCGAACCACTCGCCGGCGGCATCGTAGTCGCCACGCCGGAGCGCGGCGAGGCCGAGCTGCTCGCGGGCGGTATGGCGGAAGGCGCCCTCCCCCGCGGCCAGGCTCTGCAGGACGGGCAGCGCGGCATCGGGCGCGGAATCGACCTGGAGCAGCGCGGCGCGCAAGCGGGCGAGGTCGCGCAGGACGCCGGGCGCGGCCGCGTCGGACGCGATCGCCTCGTAGGCCGCGACGCCCGCGGCGGTATCCGTCTGTGCGGCGAGCGCCGCGAGGCGCAGCCGGGCGAGCACGCCCGCGGCGCCGGGCGCATCCTCGGCGAGGCCGGAGAGCAGCGCGCGCGCCTCGTCGCCGCGGCCCTGCTCGACCAGGCTCGACGCCTCGTACAGCGCGAGCGAGGCCTGCTCCGCGCGCTGGCGCTCGCGCGCCTCCCACCACGTGTATCCGGCGACGCCCACGACGACGACCACGAGCACGCCCACGACGAGCGGCCCGAAGCGCTTCCACAGCGCCGCCATTTGCGCGCGGCGATATTCCTCGTCGACCTCGCGGGTGAACTGATCCATGAACCTCGAACGGCGCGCCCGGGCGCGCCTCCTCGCATGACGGTTTGAGCCGATGCGCCTACCATACGCCGTCCGGCGTGGCGAGCGTTTCGTGACCGCGCCCGGGCGGTCGCCGCGGGCCGTGCGCACCGCCCGTCCTCGCGTTGACTTTCGAGGCCCCATCCTTCATAAGCCGCCCGACTGGAGCGGCGCTCCGCGCGAGCGGCGCCGGCTCACCTGTGCATCACGAAAAGCCGCGGGCGTCGCGCGAGGGTCTCTCGGACCCCTTCCGCGTGGCATCCAGGACGAGCCCGCGAGAAGCGACCGGAGACGAGGCCGTGAAGAGGACGTATCAACCCAGCAAGCTCGTGCGCAAGCGCCGCCACGGTTTCCGTGCGCGCATGGCGACCGTCGGCGGCCGCAAGGTCATCGCCAATCGTCGCGCCAAGGGGCGCAAGCGCCTCTCCGCCTGAGCGGACGAGGGCGGTGGGGGGCGAACGGGCGATGCGCGGGACGAACGACGCGCCGCGTGCCGGTCGCCTGACGAAACGACGGGAGTTCGTCGCGGCGGCCTCGGGCCGCCGTTTCCATTCCGAGCGCATGACGGTGCAGGGCCTCTTGCGCGAGGACGACGCCTCGCTGCGTGTCGGCTTCACGGTGACGAAGAAGGTCGGCAACGCCGTCGAGCGCAACCGCATCAAGCGGCGCCTGCGTCACGCGACCCGCGATGCGCTCGCGGCGCGAGGGGCCCCGGAGGCCCTCGACCATGCGCGGCACGACGTCGCGGCGGACCCGGCCGCCGGCGCGCCGCGCCCGCCCGATCCGCTTCCCCCGGCGGACGTCGTCGTGATCGCCCGGCGCCCGGCGCTCGTGGCGCCGTATTCCTCCCTCATTGACGATTTCGCGCGCGCCCTCCACGTGGTGACCAAGCCCGGCGGCGCGCGGCCCGACCGCGGGGGTGCCCCGCGCGGGCGCCGCCGCGGCAGCGGCACGAGCCGGCGCGACGCGCCTCCCCCCGGCAATCCCGAAGCGACCCCGTAGAGCTCATGCGCGACGAAGACTCCCGCAACCTGATCCTGGCGATCGTCCTCTCGGTGATCGTGTTCGTCGCCTGGACGTACTTCTACGCGGCGCCGCAGGCGCAGCGCGAGGCCGAGCTCGCGGCTCAGCAGCAGGCGGCGCAGGCCGTCGACCCGGCCCAGCCGAACCTGCCGCTGCCCTCGGACGGCGGCATCGCGCCGGGCGCGCCGATGCAGACGCTCGTGCCGGGGGCGAACCTGCCCGCGACCCGCGAGGCCGCCCTCGCGGCCGCCCCGCGCCTGCCGATCTCGACTCCCTCGAAGGAGGGCTCGATCAACCTGCGCGGCGCGCGCATCGACGACCTCATCCTCAAGGACTATTTCGAGACGCCGGAGCCGGGCTCGGACCCGATCGTGCTGCTGTCGCCCTCGAACAGCGCCACCCCGTACTACGCCGAGTTCGGCTGGATCGGCGGCGGCGAGGTGCCCGGCGGCGTGCCCGATTCGCAGACCGTCTGGCAGGCGGACGCGCAGGCGCTCACCCCGCAGAGCCCGGTCACGCTCTCCTGGACCAACGAGGCGGGCATCGTCTTTGAGCGCGAGATCTCGGTGGACGAGGACGCGCTCTTCACGATCGAGGACCGCGCGCTCAACCAGTCCGGCGAGCCGATCACGCTGTATCCCTACGGCCTCGTGTCGCGCCACGGCATGCCCGACGTGCTCGGCTACTTCGTCATCCACGAGGGCTTCATTGGCGTCCTGGGCGACGAGGGCCTGCAGGAATGGGGCTACGACGACGTCGTCGAGGCCGACCCGCTGCGCACCTCGGTCACCGGCGAGGCCTGGCGCGACGTGACCGGCGGCTGGGTCGGCATCACCGACAAGTACTGGGCCACCGCCATCGTCCCCGACCAGGAGACGAGCTTCACCGGTCGCTACACGGCGGAGAGCGCCGGCGGCGCGCCGATCTTCCAGGCCGACGCGCTCGGCGCGGCGCGGACCCTCGCCCCCGGCGAGACCGCGACCTCGACCAAGCGCCTCTTCGCGGGCGCCAAGGAGGTCGACGTCGTCGACGGCTACGGCGAGGCCTACGGCATCCGGCAGTTCGACCTGTTGATCGACTGGGGGTGGTTCTACTTCATCACCAAGCCGATGTTCTACGCGCTCGACTTCTTCTTCGGCGTGTTCGGCAACTTCGGCGTCGCGATCCTGATCGTCACCGTCATCCTGAAGATCTTCTTTCTGCCGCTCGCCAACAAGTCCTACGCCTCCATGGCGAAGATGAAGGCCGTGCAGCCTGAGATGGTGGCCATCCGCGAGCGCTACGGCGACGACCGGATGAAGCAGCAGCAGGAGCTGATGGACCTCTACAAGCGGGAGAAGATCAACCCGGTCGCCGGCTGCTGGCCGGTGCTGATCCAGATCCCGGTCTTCTTCGCGCTCTACAAGGTGCTGTTCGTCACGATCGAGATGCGCCACGCGCCGTTCTTCGGCTGGGTGCAGGACCTCGCCGCGCCGGACCCGACCTCGATCTTCAACCTGTTCGGGCTGCTGCCCTACGACACGCCGGCGCTCTTGACGGTCGGCGTCTGGCCGCTCGTCATGGGCGCGACGATGTTCGTCCAGATGAAGATGAACCCGGAGCCGCCGGACCCGGTGCAGAAGGCGGTGTTCACCTGGATGCCGGTGATCTTCACCTTCATGCTGGCCTCCTTCCCGGCCGGCCTGGTGATCTACTGGGCCTGGAACAACTTCCTCTCGGTGCTGCAGCAGGGCTTCATCATGCGCCGGCACGGCGTGAAGATCGAGCTGTGGGACAACCTCAAGAAGATGCTCGGCGGCGGGCGGGCCGCCGCCAAGGGCGGCTGAGCGGCGCACGGCCGCGAAAATCGAGACCCGACGAGAGGGCGGTCCCGCGGGGCCGCCCTCTCGCGTTCCGGCGGCGCTGCGCCGAGCGTCGCCGCGTTGCGCCATGCGGTCGGCGGGCCTATGCTGACGAAGGCGACGCAGTCCGGCGAGGCGGAGGAGCAGTTTGAGCGACGAGGCGATGGACAGAACGGGTTTGCACGTCGATCCGGCCCTGCTCGAGCGGGCGCGCGCGCACGATGTCGACCTCGTCCGCGCTGCGGAAGACGGCTTGAGGCGCGCCCTGCGCAGCGTGCAGGCGGATCGTTGGCGCGAGGAGAACGCGGAGGCGATCCGGGCGGCGAACGCTTGGGTGGACGAGCACGGCCTTCCGCTCGAGCGCTACCGCATGTTCTGATGGCGCGTCTCGACGTCTTTCCCAATCCGGGCGGCGTCGGATATCTGCTCGACGTGCAGGCCGACCTGCTCGAGGAGCTCAACACCCGGGTCGTGGTGCCTCTGCTCCCGAAAAACGTCGCGCCCAAGCCGATCGGACGCCTCAACCCGGTCTTCACGATCGGGGTGACCGAGTACGTCATGGCGACGCAGCTGCTGGCGGCCATACCGAGACGAGCCCTGGGGACCGCGGTCACGAACCTCGGGCCCCATCACAGCCGGATCGTCGAGGCGCTGGATATGCTCATCACCGGAGTCTGATGCGCGTTCGCGTGCAGGGCGGCGAGTCGCGCGATCACCGCTGCCAATCTCCCGGCCCTACTCCGCCGGTATCGGCGCCGCCGCCGGCCGCGACAGCACCGTCTCGCGCCCGGCGTCGGGGTGGCGCGGCACCAGGAAGGCCAGCGCCAGCGAGCCGCAGGCGATCGCCGCGCCGATGAGGAAGACGGCAGACGGGTCGCTCATCCAGATCACGCCGAAGGTCACCGGCATCGCGACGGCGGCGATGTGGTTGATGGTGAAGGCGACCGACGCCGTGGGCGCGATGTCGGCGGGGTCGCCGATCTTCTGGAAGTAGGTCTTCTGCGCGATCGTCAGCGTGAAGAACACCCCGTCGAGCACGAACAGCGCGCCGGCCACCAGCGCCGAGCCGGTGAAGGCGTAGCCGAGGAAGACGACGACGAGCACCATGTTCTCGGCGAGGATCGTCGCGCGCTCGCCGAACCGGCCGATGGCGCGCCCGAGCAGCGGCGCGGCGACGACGTTGACGGCACAGGTGAGGAAGAGGAGCTGCGCCAGCGTGCTCACCTCGTAGCCGAAGCGCTCGACGAGCAGGAAGGCGCCGAACGCCATGAAGATCTGCCGCCGCGCTCCCGACAGGAAGGTGAGCGCGTAGTAGAGCCAGTAGCGCCTGCGCAGCACGATGCCGCGGTTCTGCCTCGTCTCGCCCTGGAAGCGCCGGAAGCCCGCCATCGCCAGGAGTCCGAGCCCGATCGTCGCCCCGCCGGCGACGAGGTACATGACCTCGTAGGACGGCTGCATGACCAGGAAGGCGCCGGCAATGCCGCCGTAGGCGACGAGCTGCGCCGCCGCAGCGGCCCCGTAGATCTTGCCGATCCCGCGCGGGGCTTCCTTCTTCGTCAGGAGCTGCAGCGAAAGCGCCTGGTTCGCCGTCTCGAAATAGTGGAAGCCCACCGACATGATCGTCGTCGTCAGGATCAGCCCCCAGAACGAGGGCAGGTACCCGGTCAGCGCGACGCCGACGCCGAGCATCAGGATCGAGAGATAGGCGAGCGTCTGCTCGCGCATGATCATGAACAGGAAGGCGGCGGTGAAGGCCAGGAAGCCGGGGATCTCGCGCACCGACTGGAGCACGCCGATCTGGAAGCCGTCGAATCCCGCCGCGTCCTTGGCGAAGTTGTTGAGCAGCGCCTGCCAGCTCGCGAAGCCGAGCCAGTTCACGAAGGCGAGCGTCATCAGGAAGACGATCGGCGAGGCGGCGGCGGCGCGGAGCCGGGAGGGTGCTGGGGACGGCAACGGACGGGCTCCGGACGGGCAATCTCGCACGAGACGCCAACACGCGCGCCCCGTCAAATGGCGCGCACGCCCGCACGCGTCTGCGCAGAGGCGCCTCGCGACGCGATCCCGGCCTTGCGATCGATCAACGTGAACGGGTCGCGCGCCGCCTACGTTTCTCCTCGAAGCCACGCGCGAGGCGCGGGCACCCGCGAGGAGGTCCCCCATGTACAAGACGATCCTGGTTCCCGTCGATCTCGCCGAGCCCGCGGCCTCCGAGGGCGCGCTCGCCACCGCCGCCCGCCTCGCGGATGCCGGCGACGGCACGATCCGGCTGATCTACGTCCGCCCGCTGATGCCGGTGACCTACATGGAATACGTGCCGGCCTCGTTCGAGCAGGACCAGCAGCGCGAGGCCGAGGAGAAGCTCGGCGACATCGCCGCGTCGGTGCCGCTGCCCAAGGAGCGCGTCTCGGCCGTGGTGCGGCTCGGCTCGATCTACCACGAGGTCCTGGCGGAGGCGGAGGATGCGGGCGCCGACCTCGTCGTGGTCGGCTCGCACCGCCCGACGATGGCGACCTACCTGCTCGGCTCGAACGCGACGACCATCGTGCGCCACGCGACATCGTCCGTGCTCGTGGTGCGCTGACGGCGGGCGGGATCACGGCCGCGGGGCGAGACTCTCGGGCGGGTCGTCCGGGGAAAAGTCCCGCGGCTTGTTGAGGCGCACCATCGGCTCGAGCTGCCAGACGCCGAGCAGTGCCACCGCGACCGCGACGAGCGCGATCGCGGTCTCGCCGATGCGGTAGATCTCCAGCGCGAAGACCGCGAGCGCGCCGACGATCAGCAGCGAGACCACCGCGAGGACGATCCAGATCGGCCACGGGCGTCCCGCGACGAAGCGGGCCTCGGGCGCGGCCTTGGCCGTGCGGCGCAAGAGCTCGCGCAGGAAGCGGCCGTAGGCCGCGTCCTGCCGGCGGGCATCGAACATGGCGCGGTAGGTCACCGACGAGAGCGCGACCGAGCGCCCGTCGTCGAGCTTGAGCTTCGCCTCGCGCCGCCCCGGCGCGAAGGAGGCCGGGGCGTAGGTGAGGCGCACCTCCCGCACCCGCTCGAGCGGCAGCCGGTCGACGCGGCCCATCCGCTCCACCTCCAGCGCCTTGCCCTTGAGGCGGAACGTGATCGGGAAGCCGACCGGCCGGGGCGTCTGCTCGTAGGCGAACGCCTCGCGGGCGGTCTCCGCCGGGGGCTCTGGAAAGGGTGCGGGGGCGTCGCGCGTCATGCCGGTTCCATGGACGCGCGCCCGAGGAATGGCAAGCGGGGAAACGCGAGCGGCGCGCTCACCCCGGCGGCGGCGCGAGCCCCGCCACCGCGAGCGCGTCGCGCTGGCGCGCGGCGAGCGCCTCGAGATCGAAGCGGGCGATCTCCTCCTCGAAGAGCCGGTGGTAGTTCAGCTCGGAGCGCAGATGCAGGTACACCGCGCCGAGGCCGATCGCGGCGCGGTCCATGAACACGAACTCCCGCGGCACCGTCACCGGCCCCTTCTCCTTGAGCGCCTTGTGCACCTCGAAGGCCTCGCGCCGGCCGTAGGCGCCGGGCGAGACGCCGTCCGCGATGGTGCGGGTGCGGTCCTCCAGCAGCGGGCCGTAGATGAAGCGCGCCCAGATGTTGAGGATGTCGATCAGCTCGTCGTTGAGCCGCTTGAAGCCCCACGTCTCGTAGGCGTGGACCATGCGGGCGCGGTCGTTCTCCTGCAGGCCTCGGTAGAGGTCGACGACGCCGCCGACGAACTTCGGCGGGAAGATGCGCACGCAGCCATAGTCGAGCAGGTTGATGCCCCGGGCCTCGCCGTCCTCCTCCCAGACGGAGTAGTTGCCGAGGTGGGGGTCGCCGTGGATCATCGCCGCCGACGAGAAGGGGTGCCACCACGCCTTGAACATCGCGATGGCGAGGCGGTTGCGCACCTCGACCGGCTCCTCCTTGTAGCCGAGGATCTTGTTGCCCTGGAGCCAGCCGAGCGTGAGGAGCCGCTTTGTCGAGAGATCGTCGAGGATGTCGGGCACGCGCACCTCGGGCACCGTCGCGAGCGTGTGGGCGTAGATGCGCGCGTGCTTGGCCTCGCGGACATAGTCGAGCTCCTCGCGCACCCGCTCGGCGATCTCCTTCTTGATCTCGCTCGTGTCGATCGCCGGGTCCATGCGCCGGTGCAGCGCGAAGGCGAAGTCGAGCTGGCGCAGGTCCGCCTCCACCGCGGACTGCATGTCCGGGTACTGCAGCTTGCAGGCGACGTCGCGCCCGTCGAGCGTGGTCGCCTTGTGGACCTGGCCGAGCGAGGCGGCGGCGGCGGGCTTCAGGTCGAACTCGCCGAATCGCGCGCGCCAGCCCTGGCCGAGCTCGGCCTGCATGCGCCGCTTGACGAAGGCCGCGCCCATCGGCGGCGCCTCGGCCTGCAGCTTCTGGAGCTCGGCGGCGTATTCCGGCGGGACGACGTCGGGGATGGTGGCCAAGAGCTGCGCCACCTTCATGATCGGGCCCTTCAGCCCGCCCAGCGCCTGGGCCAGCGCGGCGGCGCTCTGCGCGTCCTCGCGCCCGAACATCCGCGCCCCGGCCATGCGCGCGGCGACGCCGCCCATGTTGGCGCCCACCCGCGCATAGCGGACGGCGCGGGCGGAGAAGCGGTTGGCTTCCGCGTCGCGGCCCTCGCCGCGCGTATCCTTGCGATCGCTCATCGGGCGCTGCGTGTCCTTGCCGTCGTCCATCGCCCTTTAGGTAAGGCGCGCCCGCCCGCCCGCCAGCTCCGCCGGGAGAGGTCTATGGCCGCAGGGGAGCACGACGGCCGAAGGCCGGAGAGGGTGGAGAGGGTGGAGAGAGTGGAGAGAGTGGAGAGGGCGGCGGGCCGGCACGCCCGGCTCTCGGACGGCCCCACCGCCCGCGCTTCACGCGGACTCCTCCCCTGCGGGGAGGACACGCCCGTCAGCCCTCCTCCATCGCTTCCAGCTCCCCGATCAGCCGCTCGATCATCGACAAGCCGATGCGCCAGAACTCGGGCGTGGTGGCGTCGAGACCGAAGGGGGCGAGGAGCTGGGAATAGTGCTTGGTGCCGCCGGCGGCGAGGAGCTCGAAATAGCGCTCGACGAAGCCGTCCGCGGCGTTCTCGTAGACGCCGTAGAGCGAGTTCACCAGGCAGTCGCCGAAGGCGTAGGCGTAGACGTAGAAGGGCGAATGGACGAAGTGGGGGATGTAGGCCCAGTAGGTCTCGTAGCCCTCCGAGAGCCGGATCGCCGGCCCGAGCGAATCCGCCTGCACCGACATCCAGGCGGCGTTGAGGTCCTCCGTCGTCAGCTCGCCCTCGCGCCGGGCGAGGTGGACCTTGCGCTCGAACTCGTAGAAGGCGATCTGGCGCACGACCGTGTTGATCATGTCCTCGACCTTGGCCGCGAGCATGGCGCGGCGCTCGGCGGGCTTCGTCGTCTGGTCGAGGAGACGCCGGAAGGTCAGCATCTCGCCGAACACGCTCGCGGTCTCCGCCAGCGTCAGCGGCGTCTGCGCCATCAGCGCGCCCTGCGGCGCGGCGAGCACCTGGTGGACGCCGTGGCCGAGCTCGTGGGCGAGCGTCATCACGTCGCGCGGCTTGCCCTGGTAGTTCAGCAGCACGTAGGGATGCGCCGAGGGCACGGTCGGGTGCGCGAAGGCGCCCGGCGCCTTGCCCGGCCGCGTCGGCGCGTCGATCCAGCCCTCGTCGAAGAAGCGCCGCGCGATGTCCGCCATCTTCGGCGAGAAGCCGGCATAGGCGTCGAGCACCGTGGCGCGCGCGTCCTCCCAGCGGATGGTGCGCTGCTCGACCTTCGGGAGCGGCGCGTTGCGGTCCCAGAACTCCAGCGCCGGCTTGCCGAACCACCTGGCCTTCAGCGCATAATAGCGGTGCGACAGCCGCGGATAGCCCTCGCGCACGGCGGCGACGAGGGCCTCCACCGTCTCCCGCTCGACGCGGTTGGCGAGGTGGCGCGAATCCGCCACGTCCGCGAAGCCGCGCCAGCGGTCGGAGATCTCCTTGTCCTTGGCCAGCGTGTTGGTGATCAGCGTGAAGGTGCGCAGGTTCTCGCGGAAGGTCTCGGAGAGCGCGGCGGCCGCATCGCGGCGCAGGGTCTCGTCGCGGTCCTGCAGCTTGTTGAGCGTGGGCTCGATCGGCAGGTCCTCGCCGCGCACGCGAAAGCGCAGGGAGGCGATGGTCTCGTCGAACAGCCGGTTCCAGGCGCCGCGGCCGGTCACCGCCTTCTCGTGGAACAGCTCCTCGATCCGGTCCTCGAGCTGGAACGGCTTGTCCTTGCGCAGGTCCTCCAGCCAGGGCCGGTAGCGCGAGAGCGGCTCCTCGGCGACCAGCGCGTCGATGCGCGCGTCGTCGAGCCGGTTGAGCTCGAGCGGGAAGAACAGGAGCTGCGAGGTGGCCGAGGTGAGCCGCTCCTGCGTGTCGCCGTAGAACTTCGCGCGCTTCGGATCGGTGGTATCGCCGGCGTAGACGAGGCCCGCATAGGACATCAGCCGGCCGAGCAGGTCCTCCAGGCGGTCGTAGCGGGCAATCGCCTCGTAGAGCGCCCGCGCCGCCCCATCCCCCGCCGCGATCTCGGCGAGCCTGCCGCGATAGGCCTGCGCGAAGGCGGCGCACTCGTCCTTCGCCGCCGCCATGTCGCGGGCGAGCTCGGGCGCGTCCATGGCCGGGTAGAGGTGGCCGAGGTCCCATTCGGGCAGCGTGCCGAAATCGGCGTTCGCGGCGCCCTTCGCGGTGACGCCGGTCCCGGCGGCGGCCTTCGGGGCGCGGGGAAGCGTGCGGACGGGCGAGCGGTCGATCGTCATGCGGGAGCGGTCCTCGTCGGGAAGCGGTGGCGATACGTGCGTCGCCATATTGGCCGCTCGACGCGCGGGCGCAACCGTCGCCGTCGCATCGGGTGCCGCCGCCATCCACAACCATGCGCCGCCGCGTCAACACCCCCTTAACCCCTTCCCCCCACTCTGCCCCGAAACGACACATCCCCTCGAGCCCGGTGCCCCCGAATGACCTCGACGATCCTGATCGTGGACGACGACCCCGTACAGCGGCGCCTGCTGGAGGCGATGGTGCGTCGATTCGGCCACGAGGTGCGCGTCGCCGAGAGCGGAGCGCAGGCGCTTGAGACGCTGCGGGCGGAGCCGGGCATCGGCGCCGTCGTGCTCGACCTCGTCATGCCCGATCTCGACGGCATGGGGCTCTTGGCCGCCATGCGCGAGGCGGGCATCGACACGCCGGTGGTGGTGCAGACCGCCCACGGCTCGATCGAGACCGTGGTGCAGGCCATGCGTGCGGGGGCGATCGACTTCGTGGTCAAGCCCGTGGGCGCCGAGCGGCTGCAGGTGTCGCTCACCAATGCGCTCAGGGTCGACCAGCTCGAGGACGAGATCCGGCGCATGAAGCGACGCGCCGAGGGCACGCTCACCTTCAAGGACCTGGCCTCGCGCTCGCCCGACATGGTGCGCGTCATCCGCCTCGCCGAGCGGGCGGCGAAGTCGACCATCCCCGTGCTGATCGAGGGCGAATCGGGGGTCGGCAAGGAGGTGCTCGCCCGCGCGATCCAGGGCTCCGGCGACCGGCGCGGCAAGCCGTTCGTCACCGTGAACTGCGGCGCGATTCCCGAGAGCCTGGTCGAATCGACCCTGTTCGGCCACGAGAAGGGCTCGTTCACCGGCGCCACCGAGCGGCACCTCGGCAAGTTCGTCGAGGCGAGCGGGGGCACGCTGTTCCTCGACGAGATCGGCGAGCTCCCCCTCGATGCGCAGGTGAAGCTCCTGCGCGCCATCCAGGAGGGCGAGGTCGACCCGGTGGGCGGCAAGCGCTCGGTGCGGGTCGACATCCGGCTCGTCTCGGCCACGAACAAGAGCCTGCTCGACCTCGTCAAGCAGGGCAAGTTCCGCGAGGACCTGTACTACCGCCTCAACGTCTTCCCGATGACGCTGCCCCCCCTGCGGGCGCGCCGGGAGGACATCCCCGACCTCGTGCGCTCCTTCGTGGCGCGGGTGGCGGCCGAGGAGGGCAAGCGCGTGCGCGGCGTCGCGCCCGCCGCGATGGAGCTCCTCGTGCGCTACGACTGGCCGGGGAACGTGCGCCAGCTCGAGAACGCGATCTTCCGCGCGGTGGTGCTGTGCGACGGCGACCAGCTCACGGTGGACGAGTTCCCGCAGATCGCCGCGCAGGTCGCCGGCTACGACGTGCGCATCCCGCCCGCCCCGGTCTTCGCCGAGACTGGGACCGCGCAGGCGCCGGTGCGCGAGGTCGTGCACGTCGAGGTGAAGGACCCGAGCGCGCTGCCCCTCCTCGACGAGGACGGGCACGCGCGCACGCTCGAGGAGCTCGAGCTGGAGATCATCCGCTTCGCCCTGCGGCACTATCGCGGGCACATGTCGGAGGTCTCGCGCCGGCTCGGAATCGGGCGCTCGACACTCTACCGCAAGCTCAAGGATTTCGGGCTCGAGGACGAGGCCGCCGCCTGAGCGGCGCCGCCGTTCGAGGGCTTGCGGCGCGGCTGCAACAGCGCACGGGAAAACGTGTGCCGCCACCGCGCGGCAATTGATAACAAACGTCAAGGTTGGCAGGCTCGCCCGCATGATCGCGTTCGCCTCGATTCCCGCTCGCCGTCGCGCCGCGCCCGCCCTGGCGCTCGCCGCGCTCCTCGTCGCCGCGCCGGGGCTCGCGGTGCCGAGTCTCGCGGTGCCGGATCTCGCGGTGCCCGCACTCGCGCAGGCGGACGGCGCACCGGCACGGCTCGCGCCCCGGATCGCGGCCCTCGGCACGCCCGATCTTTCGGCGCCCGATCTCGCCGCGCCCGATCTCGCCGCACCCGTCGACCTTCCGGCGCCGCCGCCTCCCGCCGCGCCCTCGCCGCTCGACGCGATGCCGGAATACCCGCCGCGCACGGGCTCCATCCCGCAGATCGCGCTGCCGCCGACGATCGGCGCCGAGGCGCTCGTGGGGCCGATGCTCGCCGGGCGGCTCGCGGCGGTCGGCGTCGATCTCGGGCTCGAGCACGGCGAGGCGGACGTCGCGGGCCTGCGCGCCTTCTACGACGCCCGCGGCTTCGCGCCCGCCTGGATCGTGCCGTCGCGCGAGGGGGGCCTCTCCTGGACGCCCGCCGCGCGCGCGCTGATGGGCGTCCTCGCCGCGGCGGCCGACGAAGGGCTCGACCCCGCCGCCTATCCCGCGCCGGCCCTGCCGGCCGGCCCGGGTCTCGATCCCGCCGGCGCGGCCGACGCCGAGATCGCGCTCTCCGCCAGGCTCGTGCGCTACGCGCAGGACGCGCGCGGCGGGCGCCTGGAGCCCACGCGCCTGCACCCGCTGATCACGCCGACCCTCGACATCCCGAGCGCGCAGGCCGTCCTCACCGGGCTCGCCGACGCCGCCGACCCCGCCGCCGCGCTCGCCGCGCACAACCCGCCACACGAGGGCTATCGCCGCCTGCGCACGGCGCTCGCGGCGCTGCGCGCCGCCGCCGAGCCGGCCGAACCGATGGTGCGCGTCCCGCCGGGCCCCACCCTCCGCGTCGGCGCGCGGGACGCGCGCGTGCCGCTCCTGCGCGCCCGCTTCGGCATGGACGCACCGGCCGAGACGGACGAGCGCGTCTACGACGTGGCGCTGGCCGAGGCGGTCGAGGGGTTCCAGCGCGAGAACGGGCTCGTCGTCGACGGCGTCGTCGGCAACCAGACGATCGCGGCGCTCGCCTCCGCCGATCCCGCCCGGCGCGAGGGCGATCTCCTCGCCAACATGGAACGTTGGCGCTGGCTCCCGCGCGAGCTCGGCGCAGGCAAGGCGATCTTCGTCAACGTCCCGGCCTACCGGATGGAGGTGCGCGACGGGGGCGCCGTGGTGCACGAGGCGCGCGTCATCGTCGGCAAGCCCGGGCAGGAGACGCCGATCTTCTCCGACGAGATGGAGTACGTCGTCGTCTCTCCGTCCTGGACGATCCCGCCGTCGATCATGCGCAACGAGATCCTGCCGGGCCTGCGGGCGGACCCGGGCTACGCGGCCGCGCGCGGCTACGAGGTGATCCGCAACGGCAACCAGATCACCGTGCGCCAGCCGCCGGGGCCGCGCAACGCGCTCGGGCAGATCAAGTTCATGTTCCCCAATGGGCACCACGTCTACCTGCACGACACGCCGAGCCGCGGGCTGTTCGACACGATCCGCCGCGCCTACTCGCACGGCTGCGTGCGCGTGGAGGACCCGTTCGCGCTCGCCGACCTGCTGCTGGCCGAGCAGGGCTGGCCTGCCGAGCGGCTGCGGGCGCTGATCGGCTCGCGCGAGCGCTACGTGCACCTCGACGAGCCCGTGCCGGTGCACCTCGCCTACTTCACGCTCGAGGCCGACGCGGACGGCCGCATCGTCCCGCACGAGGACATCTACGGCTTCGACGGCAGGACGCGGGAGGCGCTGGGCCTGGATCCGTGACACGAAAGCCACGGGGGTGGCGAAAACGCGGCGCGGGCCGGGCGCGTCTCCCGGCGGCCGCATCGTCGCCGCAATCCGCTCCCAATCCGGCATCCCGGGCCGGACGAAGTGGCGACTCGGGCGCCGCGCCGGTCGCGTATCCCGGCGGGGCTTGGTTCACGACCCCTTAACGGTTTGCCTCGAAACATCCGGAAGCACCCGAACGCGCACCCTCGCCAGCAGCCGGATCCCGACATGCCGCGGTCCCTTCAACCGCCGAATGAGAGAGACGAGACGCTCTTGACCGTTCAGCGCCCCTCCCGGATCCGTCGCGGCCTGTCTCGCGGGCTCGCCTGCCTGGCGGTGACCCTCGGCCTCCTCGTCGCCGGCACCTCCGGGACCCAGGACGCCATCGCCAACGGCGACACCCGCACCCTCTCCGTCAAGCAGATGCACACGCGTGAGCAGGTCACGGTCACCTTCCGGCGCAACGGGCGCTACGACCGCGAGGCGCTGAGCCAGCTCGACTGGATCATGCGCGACTGGCGGCGCGACCAGAAGCGCGACATGGACCCGCGGCTCTACGATGCGCTCTGGGAGGTGCATCGCCAGTCCGGCTCGCGCCAGCCGCTGCACGTGGTCTCCGCCTACCGTTCGCCGCAGACGAACGAGATGCTGCGCTCGCGCTCCCGCGGCGTGGCGCGCACGAGCCAGCACATCGAAGGTCGCGCCACCGACTTCTACCTGCCGGACGTGCCCGCGGCCCGCCTGCGCACCCTCGGCATGCGGCTGCAGCGTGGCGGCGTCGGCTTCTACCCGCGGGCGAACACGCCGTTCGTCCACATCGACGTCGGCTCCGTGCGGCACTGGCCGCGGATGACGCGCTCGCAGCTCGCGCAGATTTTCCCGGACGGCCGCACCGTGCACCTGCCGTCGGACGGGCGCCCGCTGGCGGGCTACGACGACGCCCGCCGCCAGATCCTCGCCGCCGGCGGTATCGTCCAGGGCGAGCAGGGCACCGCGGTCGCCGGCGCCGGCGGCACGCGCCGAAGCCTGTGGGCGGCGCTGTTCGGCGACGACGAGGGCGAGGCGAGCGGCGACGAGGCCTACGCCGCGCTGCCGACCGCCGTCTCGGAGATCGACCAGCGCTACGCGCTGATGCACGCCCAGCCCGCCGCCGCACCCCAGCCGCGCGCGCCGGAGCCGGAGCCCGCGCCGACCCGCGTCGCGTCGGCCTCACCGAATCTGCCGGTTGCGTCCGTACCCGTCCCTTCGGCGCCGGTCCCCTCGGCGCTCGTCCCCTCGGCGCCCGTCCCCTCGGCTCCCGTGCCGATCGCGCCGATCCTCACCACGGCGCCGCGCGTGCTGCCGCCGGCGCGGCCGGCGCTGCCCGCCCTCGCCCCCGTCGCCCCCGAGGAGCGCACGCGGATCGCCGCGCTCGCGGAGGAGGCCGCCCGCACCGACGCCGCGCCGACGTTCGCCACCGCCGCGAGCCCCACCGTGCTGGCCGCGATCCCGGCGCCCCGCCCCGCCGCCTTCGGCGGTGCCGGCACCGTGGCCGCCACGCCGTCCGCCGCCCCGTCGGCCCCTTCGGCACCCGCGGATGCAGGGCCGCGCCTCGTCTGGCAGACGGGGCCGCAGGGCGTGCCTGCGGCGGGCGCCGCCCCGGCGACCGAGGCCGTCCAGGTCGCCCTCGCGCCCGTCCCGCCCCCGCGCTTCGATCGGCAGGCGCCGAGCGCCGCGCCGGCCGCACCCGCGTCCCCGCCCGTCGTGGCGAGCGCCTTCGCGCCGATCCCGCCGCTGCGCGGCGGTGCCGACGCCTTCGCCGCGGTCGCCGCGCCGCCCGCGACGCCGGCCGCGCCGACCACGACCGCGAGCGCCGCACGGGCGGCGTCTCCGGCGGCGTCTCCGGCGGCTGACGGGGTCGCCTCGCTGCCGGAACGCGAGCGCAGCGCGCTCCGCACGCTGTTCGCCGGCCACAGCCTCGCACCTGCGGCCTCCGCGGGCGCGCCGGTGCGCGTCGCCTCGGCGCGCGTCTCCGGCGCCGCGCCGTCCGGCCTCGTCGCCGTCCCGGCGGCGGGCGTGGCGCAGGGCTTCCGGCCCGGCCGCCCGTCGGTCACGACCGGGGGTTTCGCAGGTCCCGCCGTCCGGCAGATCGCCTCGGTCCGCTGATGCGAATTCGTCGGGTCGCGACGATCCTGTAAGCGGAGATTCACGTCTATCGGCTCTTCTCTACGGTGAACCGTGAGGAGGGTCGGTACATGTCGATTCGTTCCCTGGGCCTGGCCGTCTGCCTCGCCGTTTCCGCCCTGCTCACGCTGGCGCTCGGCCTCGTGCTCCACCTCAACCTGCGCGCCATCGACGATGCGCGGCAGATCGAGGAGGTCGCCGCCGTCAAGGCGCAGCTCGGGGCGGTGAGCACCGCGCTGTCGACGGAGCGCGGGCTGGCCCAGATCGCGCTCACCCTGCACACGCCGATCGACGAGACGCTGGCCGGCGACATCGCCGCCGTCCGTCCGCGGGTCGACGCAGCGCTCGCCGCGCTGCGCGAGACGGTGGCCGGCCTCGAAAGGCTCCCCGCCCGCGCCGACCTCGCCCGCGAGATCGACGCCGTGCCCGCCCGGCTCGCGGCCCTGCGCGAGGCGCTCGACACCGAGGCGGGCCTCACCGCCTTCCGGCGCTCGAACGCCGCGCAGACGGTCGTCCCCGCCCTCGACGCCATGACCCGCGACGTCTTCGACATCGGCGCGCTGGCCGAGCCGACGGGCGCGCGCATCCCCTCCGTCGTCGCCCACGGCCTGACCCTCCAACGGCTCGGCTGGGAGATGCGCGAATACGCCGACCGCGATCGCACGGTTCTCCTGATCGGCGCGATGGCCCGCTGGCCCCTCGACGCGGTGACCGTGCAGGGAACGCAGATGCAGTTCGACCGGGCCGCGCAGACCGCAGCCGCGGTGGCGCGGCTCGCGCTCCATCCCGAGACCACCCCCGCCCAGCGCGCCGCCGCCGAGGAGGTGGCGAGCGGCCTCCTGGGTGCCTATGGCGCGCTGCGCGCGCAGATGCTGGTCGAGGCGACGAGCGGCGCCTTCCCGCTCTCGGCGGAGGACTTCGTCACCCGCTCGGATGCCCTGCTCGCGCCGGCGAAGGCGCTCTCCGACGCCGGCGCGGAGGGCGCCGTCGCGGCGGCGCGTGCGCTCGCCGCCGAGGCCCGTCTCCACGCGATCCTCGCCGGCGTCGGCCTCGGCGTCGGGCTCGTCGCGCTCGCCACGCTGATGTGGTTCATGCTGCTGCGCGTCTCGGGCCGGCTCGTCGCCATCAGCGACCTGCTCCAGCGCCTCGCCGCGGGCGACCTCGCGGTCGATGCGCGGCGCTTCGCCGGTCGCGACGAGATCGGGGGCCTCGCGTCCGCGCTCGAGGTGTTCCGGACGAACGCGCAGGAGATGGAGCGCCTGCGCGCGGCGCAGGAGGCGGACCGCGTGGCCGCCGAGGCCGCGCGCCGGCGCACGCTCGAGGAAATCGCCGCGACGCTGGAAGAAACGGTCGACGCCGCCGCGGCGAGCCTCGTCGCGGCCGCGCAGGAGGCCGAGACGGCGAGCGGCGCGCTGGCGGCCTCGGTCACCGTCACCGCCGAGCGCTCGGGCTCGGCCGCCCGGCAGACCGGCGAGAGCCGCGGCGTCATGGCCGGGGTCGCCGCTGCGACGGAGGAGCTCACCGCCTCCCTCGGCGAGGTGACCTCCCGGGTGCGCCGCGCGGCGACGGTTTCGACGGAGGCCGCCCGCTCCGCCGAGCGGACCGGCGCCACCGTGGCCGAGCTCACCGCCGCCGCCGGGCGCATCGAGGGCGTGCTGCGCCTCATCGCCGAGATTGCCGAGCAGACGAACCTGCTGGCGCTGAACGCCACCATCGAGGCCGCCCGCGCCGGTGAGGCGGGGCGCGGCTTCGCCGTCGTCGCCGCCGAGGTGAAGACACTCGCGGGCCAGACCGCGCGCGCGACCGAGGAGATCTCCGCGCAGATCGCGGCCATGCAGGAGACGACCGGGCGCGCCGTCGCCGCCGTCGACGATATCGGCGGCGTCGTGCGCGAGATCGACACGATCTCGGCGGCGATCGCCGGCGCGGTCGACCAGCAGGCGGGCGCCACGTCCGAGATCGCCGAGCGCATCGCCGCCGCCGCCGCGCGCACCGACGGCGTGGCACGGGACGTCTCCGATCTCTCCCGCGCCGCCGAGGAGGCCGGCGGGGCGGCCCACGCCGCGCGCGAAGCGGCGGCGACGATGCGCGCCCAGGCCGACGGCCTCGCCGGGCGCGTCGCCGATTTCGTCGGGCGGCTGCGCGCCGCCTGATCCTCACGCGGTCGTGAAGCGTCCGCGAGGCGGGCGCAGGCCACTCTCCAAGGGCTTATCAGTGCAGAGCTTTCCGTGCGAGCGGCGGGGTCGCCCCGCCGCTCGCACGCGTTCGCGCCTCCGATTCCCGCCTCGAGCCGAAACCGGACGGCGGCGGCGCCCGAACATCCCCGGCGACGAGTGCACTGCACGCTCGTCGCGGGGGATCCTCGAATCTGCACAAACACGGATCTGTGAGCAGGCTGTGAGGAAGCTAGGCGGCTGGAACGAAATGAAGGCGGAATCGAGGCGAACGCGCCAATGCTTTTTCTTCGTAGAGTTTTATCGCCCCTCACAGCTCTTCGCCTGCACGCTGTTCGCATCGGCGCGCCCCTTCGTTACTTGCATGGACGCAAGCTCATGCGTGCGAGCGGGGCCGTAGCAATTCGCACCGTCGCACCGAAATCCAGGGCATCGGACGGGATGCTGCACCGCACCCGCTCCCCGAACGACACGAAAGGAAACACGATCATGAAGACGCTCCGTACCCTCACCGTCGCCGCCTTCGCCGTCGCCCTCGCCGGCCCGGCCTTCGCCGCCGCCACCGACGTCACCGTCTACGACGCGCCGCAGCAGATGGACGGCTTCTTCCAGTTCCAGCGCGGCGTGGCGCCGGACGTGAACGCGACCGGCTCCCTCGCCGCCCCGGCGCATGTCGACGTCTCCGGCGAGACGCCCTTCTGGGCGACCCGTGAGGCCCTCCGCCTGCAGGCCGAGGACAACGGCTGAGCCACGGCCGCCGAGCCGCGGCACTCCCGGCCGCGCTACGCCCCCGGGGCGGGGCGGCCTCGCGCCGCCCCTCCCCGGACGCCATCCCCCACAGTTCTGCGTACCCGACAAGAGAGACACAGATGAAGACGCTCCGCACCCTGACCGTCGCCGCCATCGCCGTCGCCCTCGCCGGCCCGGCCTTCGCCGTCTCCTCCGAGATCACCGTCTACGACGCCCCTCAGCAGACGGACCGCTTCGTCCAGACCCAGCGCGGCGTGACGCCGGACGTGAACGCCACCGGCTCGCTCGCCGCCCCGGCGCATGTCGGCGTCTCCGGCGAGATGCCGTTCTGGGCGCCCCGCGAGGCGATCCGCCGGCAGGCCGAGGACAACGGCTGAGCCACTGCGGCCGAGCCGCGGCACTCCCGGCCGCGGCACTCCCCAGGGGCGGCATCGCGCCGCCCCTCCCCGGACGATGTCCCCCCGATGTCCCAGACCCGAAAAGAGAGACACAGATGAAGACGCTCCGCACCCTCACCGTCGCCGCACTCGCCGTCGCCCTCGCCGGCCCGGCCTTCGCCGCCGCCACCGAGGTCACCGTCTACGACGCCCCGCAGCAGACGGACGGCTTCTTCCAGTTCCAGCGCGGCGTCGCGCCGGACGTGAACGCCACCGGCTCCCTCGCCGCCCCGGCGCATGTCGGCGTCTCCGGCGAGACGCCCTTCTGGGCGGGCCGCGAGGCGATCCGCCGGCAGGCCGAGGACAACGGCTGAGCGGCACCCCGCTCGCCGAAGCACGCGAACGACGACGCCCGCCGGACCGACCGTCCGGCGGGCGTCGCGCGTTCACGATGGCGTCAGGGCTCGAACGCCCGGCGCGCTGCGTCGTCCGCGGCGCGCTGGGCGACCAGCGCCCAGACGGTGGCGATCGGCCATCCGAGGATCGTCGCCTGCAGGAGCAGCGCGCCACAGGCGGCGAGATAGCGCTCGAGCATCGCGAGCGCGGCGAACGGCAGGACGAGGGCGAGCACGAAGGCGGCCATGGCGGGGCTCCCGGGGCGAGCGGCGACATGCGGCCCGGAGCCTATCAGAGCCGCCGGGTGCCGGAATCGGGAGGAGCCCCGATGCGCGCGGCTCAGCGCGCCACGCGTTCGCTGCCGACGTAGGTCCCCAGCACCGTGCGCCCCTCGTCGCCGAACGAGACGACCTCGTAGCGCTCCGGCGCGTAGCCGGGGGCCTCCATCCCGGGCGAGCCCATCGGCATGCCCGCCACCGCGATCCCGTCGACGTCCGGCCGCTGCGCGAGCAGCGCCTCGATGGCGGAGACCGGCACGTGGCCCTCGACGACATAGCCGTCGATCTCCGCCGTGTGGCAGGAGACGAGGTCGTCCGGCACGCCGAGCGCGGCCTTGACCTGCGCCATCAGCGAGGTCGGGCGCTCCTCGACGACGAAGCCGGCCGCCTCCATCTGCTCCGCCCAAGTCGTGCAGCAGCCGCACAGCGGATCCTTGTGAACGATCATCGTCCGCTCCGCCGGCGCGGCGGCGGCCGGTCCCGCGGCGAGGGGGACGAGAAGGACCAGCGCGGCGCCGAGGGTACGAGCCTTCGTCATGTCGATCGTCTCCGATGGGTCGCAGGCGGGCCTGCGCGCTCGCGCGACATGCCCCGAAGGTAGATCCGCAGCCGGCTCGGCACAAGCTCGCGGACGACGGGGAGGCTCCCGGGACGAGCACTCTCCCGGGACGCGGATTTTCCCTGGACTGAGGACTCTCCCGGCCGGGCGCGGACCCTCGCGGACGCGCGCGAGCGCCCGCGCCGCGAATGCCACCACCTTCGGCAACGGCCTTCGGAACGAAATCGGGCATACGACCATTCGTCATGGGCAACGAAGCCGGAGGAGCAGATGCCTGAGGAGCCGATGCCGGACCGATCGGGGCGCGGGGGATCGAGGCACATGGCCATGGGCGCGCTCGCGGCCATCGTCGGGCTGTTCGTCCTCGCCGGGATCGTCGGGCTCTCGATCGTCTACGGCGGCCTCTACAACGTCGCCGCAACGGAGGAGCATGCGTCCTTCACGCGCTGGACCTTCGACACCACCTTCCGCAATTCCGTCGAGAACCGCGCCGAGGATATCCTCGCGCCGGAGGCCGTCGCGCCGGCCCTCGTCGCCCGCGGGGCCGAGACCTACAAGTCGTCCTGCCAGCTCTGCCACGGCGGCCCGGGCGTCGACCCCGAGGAATGGGCGAGCGGCATGCGCCCGCGTCCGCCGCACCTCGCCGAGGCCGCGGCCGAGTGGGAGATCGAGGAGATCTACTGGCTCGCCTCGAACGGCGTGAAGATGTCCGGCATGCCCGCCTTCGGCCCGAGCCACGACGAGGAGACGCTCTGGGGCGTCGCCGCCTTCGTGAAGGGGCTCCCCGGGCTCACCCCCGAGGACTACGCGCAATCCGCCATCGAGCCGGACGCTGTGCCTTCGGGCGTGCCGGGCGCCGGCAGCGCGAGGGAGTAACAACGAGATGTCCTACTGGCGTTTCGCCGCGATGATCGCGACCTCCACCGTCGTGATGTATGGCCTGATGTATCTCAACACCTACGCCTGGGAGCAGGTCTTCTGGTCGGAGACGCGATTCTGGATGGCGCTGATCATGGGAGCGACCATGGCCGTGATCATGCTGTCCTACATGATGAAGATGTACTCGAGCCGCATCACCAACCTGGCGATCTTCGGCTCGGCGATCGCGGTGTTCGCGCTCTCGCTGTGGCTCGTGCGCAGCCAGGCCACCGTGGACGACCAGGATTTCATGCGTGCGATGATCCCGCACCATTCGATCGCGATCCTCACCGCCTCGCGGGCGCAGATCTCGGACCCCCGCGTGCGCAAGCTCGCCGACGAGATCATCGAGGCGCAGGAACGCGAGATCGCCGAGATGCACTACCTGATCGAGGACCTGGAGGAGCGCGACTGATGGCCCGGCGCACCTCCCGCACCCCGCGCCTGCTCGCGGTCGCCGGGGCGACCCTCGCCCTCGCCGCCTGCGCCGACGCGGTCGCGCCCGACGACGTCGTCGATCCCGCCCGCGGCGACACCGTCGCGCGCATCGTCCCCGCCGAGGAGGCGCTGGAGGGCGTTCACCTGCCGCCCCTCGACCCGGCGACCATGGTGCCGGCGGAAATCGAGGCCGCGATCGAGGCGCCGAGCATCTGCGTCTTCCGCTACACCAGCACGGGCCGTCCCATCCTCGCCACCGGCTTCGGGCCCGACGCGCGACCGATCCAGGGCGTCGTCAAGCTCGCCGGGAAGCTCGTGATGCTCGACGCGAGCGCCGGCACGGACGGCGCGCAGTACGATCTCTCGGCCGGCGACATCCGCATCACCGTCTCGCCGCTGGCGGGCGAGGATCGCGTCGCGGAGCTGACCTTCGCCGTCGGCGAGACGCTGCAGGCGGGCTATCGCGGCTATCACGACTGCGCCGGCTGAGCCGCCCGCGCGCGAGAGCCTCGTCTCACCGGCGGGATCCGGTCGGCGAATCCCGGTGATGCCCTCCGACATGGAGACCGTGCCGTCCTACCGTGCCCACTGGTCGAGGAGCAGCGCCGCGCCCGCCGGCCGACCGGCCGGCGATCCGGCTCGACCACCGGACTAGCAGGTCGGCCACTCCCGGCTGGCGAGGAACTCCCGCAGCAGCGGGACCCGCCGCGGGCGGAAGCCGACGCCGGGCTCGGACAGGGTGCGGATGCGGTCGAGCCGGAACGACCGGAAATCCTCGCGCAACCGGCAGAAGGCCAAGAGGATCAGGGCGCGCTCGAAGAACACCACCGACAGCGGCCAGATCCGGCGGCTCGTCTCCGTGCCCGCATCGTCGACGTAGACGACGTCGAGCGCCTGCTCCTCCCACACGGCGCGCCGGACGATCTGCGGGTCGATGGCGACGGCCGGCTTGGAATGCACCCGCGCGACGCGCAGCGCGGCGTGGCGGGCCTGGTCGCGCAGGCTCTCGGGCAGCGTCGCGGTGATCTTCGCGAGGGCATCCCGGGCGGCACGGGCGAGGCTCGGGTCGCCCTCCGCCTGCACCGTGGAGAGGCCGAGGATCACCGCCTCCATCTCCAGGCGCCCGAGCATCTGCGGCGGCAGCACGATGTCCTCCTCCAGCGTGAAGCCGTAGCCCGCCTGCCCCTCGATCCGCGCGCCGAGCGCCCGCAGGGCCGCCATGTCCCGGTAGACCGAGCGCTCCGAGACGCCGGTGAGGTCCGCGAGCCGCGCCGCGGTGACGGGCGGCCGCTCGGTGCGCAGATGCTGGAGCAGCTGGAGCAGCCTGTCGCTGCGGGGCATCGATCGTCCTCCTGACGCGAACCGTCAGCATCCCGGGCGCAAGGATAGCCCGTCGATGAAACGAGGACATCCCATGCTGACCTTCTACCACGCCTCCAAGTCCCGCTCAGACCGCGTGCTGTGGCTGCTGCAGGAGCTCGACGCGCCCGTCGAGACGATCCGCACCGACATCCGCCGGCAGGACGGCAGCGGCGGCCGCGACCCGCGCAACCCACACCCCGAGGGCAAGGTGCCGGCGCTCGTGCACGACGGCGACCTCGTCACCGAGAGCGGCGCGATCCTGCTCTACCTCACCGATCTCTTCCCGGAGCGCGGCCTCGGCATCGGCGCCTCGGAACCGGGCCGGGGCGCCTACCTGACCTGGCTGTTCTGGTACGGCGGCGTGCTCGAGCCGGTGTACCTCCTGGAGATGATGGGCGTGTCGGACCACCCGATCGCCCACACCACCTTCCGCGACCGCGAGGCCGTCGCCGCGCGTCTCAGTGCGGCGCTGCGGACGGGCCCCTGGCTGATGGGCGAGCGCTTCACCGCGGCCGACATCCTGCTCTGCTCGCTCTACCTGTACCTACCGGATGCGGTCCCCGCGGACCCGGCGGTCCGCGACTGGATCGCCCGGTGCACGGCGCGGGACGCCTTCGCGCGTGCCCAGGCCCTCGACTGACGCCTCGCGTGATCGGCGCGCGGATTCGCGCTTGCGTCGAGGCGGGATCCGTGCACGATCCGTTCTCATGACGAAACGCTCCGGCAGCGCCGATCTCCCGCTCCACGGCGGCCGTGTTCCCCGCTGGCTCGGGGAGCGGATGACGGCGCTCGGCGCCGTGATGGCGGAAGCGATCGTGCTGGAATACGGGCGCGACGAGTTCCTGCGGCGCCTCGCGCATCCGTTCTGGTTCCAGAGCTTCGGCGCCGTGATCGGGATGGACTGGCACTCGTCGGGCGTGACGACGAGCGTGCTCGGTGCGCTCAAGCGCGGGCTCGGCCCGCGGGCGGGCGAGCTCGGCATCCACGTCTGCGGCGGGCGGGGCAAGCAGTCTCGCGCCACGCCGGCCGAGCTTCTCGCCGTGGGCGAGCGCACGGGGGTCGACGGCGCCGCCCTCGCCCGGGCGAGCCGGCTCGTCGCCAAGGTGGATTCCGCCGCGGTGCAGGACGGGTTCGCGCTGTATCTCCACGGCTTCGTCGTCACCGACGACGGCCGTTGGGCGGTGATCCAGCAGGGCATGAACGGGGACCGCAAGCAGGCGCGGCGCTACCATTGGCTGTCGGAGGGGCTCTCGAGCTTCGTCGACAGCCCGCACGCGGCGGTGGACGGGCCCGGCCAGGGCACGATCGTCAACCTGGCGGACCGCCGGGCGCAGGCGTCGCGTGCCCGCCAGCTCGATATCCTCGCAGAGATGGGGCCGGACGGGATCGTCGGCGAGATCGCGCGGCTCGACGCGGCGGCGGCGCGTGAGGCCGGGCGCACGCCGGCTCCCGCCGAGCCGCAACAGCCGCTCCTGCCGCATCTCGTGATGCCGGCGCACGAGGAGGTGCGCGCCGAGACCGTCGTCGCGCGGCGCCTGCACGGCGCGCTCGCGGCAGCGACCGAGCGCGGGCCGGTCGACTTCCCCGACCTCCTGCTGACGCCGGGCGTCGGCGCGCGCACCGTCCTCTCGCTCGCCATGGTCGCGGAGGTCGTGCACGGCACACCCTGCCGCTTCAGCGATCCCGCCCGCTTCTCGCTCGCCCACGGCGGCAAGGACCGCAACCCGTTTCCCGTCCCCACCGCCGTCTACGACCGCACCATCGCCGTGATGAAGGCCGCCGTGCGCAAGGCGCGCCTCGGCGAGGCGGACGAGCTCGCCGCCCTGCGCCGCCTCGACGCCCAGGCCCGCCGGCTCGAGGCTCATGCGACGGGGCCGTCGGTGGACGCGTTCATGGCGCAGGAGAAGGCGCGCTCGCACGAGTACGGCGGGCGCAGCGTGTTCGGGTGGGAGCCGGCACCGACGGGGCGCGGCGCGGTCGAGGGTTCGTGAACGCGACGGAGCATCGCCCGGCCGATGTCGCGCGTTGGATCGGAACCGATCGGCGGCAGCACGCTGCCTTCCCCGCTCGTCCCTGCGAACAGAGAGTCCCCATGCCCGACACGACACCCCACGACCGCGTCCTCCTCGTCACCGGCGCCTCCACCGGCATCGGCGCCGCCACCGCCCGGCGGGCCGTCGAGGCCGGCTGGCGCGTGGCGCTGGCCGCGCGCTCGACCGATAAGCTCGCGGCGCTCGCCGAGGAGCTCGGCGCCGAGCGCGCCACGACGATCCCCTGCGACGTCACCGACTACGCCGACCAGGAGCGCATGGCGGCGACGGTGCTCGAGCGCTTCGGACGGCTCGACGCAGTGTTCGCCAATGCCGGCGTCGGCGGCGAGCCCGGCGGGTTCTCGGGGGCGCCGCCGGAGAGCTGGCGGCGGATCGTCGAGGTCAACATCCTGGGCGTCGCGCACACCCTGCGCGCGACGCTCGCCCACGTGAAGGCGGCGCGCGGGCACGTGCTGATCACGGGCTCGATCGCCGGGCGGCGCACCCTCGCCGGCTCGATGTACGCGGCCAGCAAGTGGGCCGTGACCGCCATCGGCTACAACCTGCGCGAGGAGCTCGCCGGCACCGGCGTTCGCGTCACGCTGATCGAGCCGGGCATGGTCGACACGCCCTTCTTCGACGAGGCGAAGCCCGACGCCCTGCGCCCGGACGACATCGCGCGCGGCGTGGTCTACGCGCTCTCGCAGCCCGAGAGCGTCGACGTGACCGAGCTGGTCATCCTGCCGACCCCGAAGGCGGGCTGACCGGCGGAACGGCTCCGGCGGCCGCACGATCGAGCGTGCGACCGGGCCGCGCGCCGGTCCCCGCGCCCTCGCGCCAGACCTCGCGGCCGTTGACGAGGACGCTGCGGATGCCCTCCGCCGGCCGCGTCGGCGTCTCGTAGGTGGCGCCCTCGCGGATCAGGTCGGGGTCGAACAGGACGAGGTCGGCGAAGCCGCCCTCGGCGATGCGCCCGCGCCCGGCGAGACCGAAGCGGTCCGCCGGCATCGAGGTCATGCGCCGCACCGCCTCCTCCAGCGTGAACAGCGGGTGCTCGCGCACGTAGCGGCCGAGCACCCGCGGGAAGGTGCCCCAGGTGCGCGGGTGCGGGTGGGAGCCCTTGGCGATGCCGTCCGAGCAGACGATCGTGTGCTCGTAGGCGAGGATGCGCTGGACGTCGCCCTCGTCCATGATGAAGAAGATCCCCGTCGCCGGCACGAGCCGCTCCACGGCCTCGTCGAGATCGACGCCCCATTCCGCCGCGACGTCCGCGAGATCGCGGCCGGCGCATTCCGGATGCGGCTTCGATTCGGCGACGATGACCCGAGTCGCCTGGCGGTGGCGGCCGGAGTTCAGCATCGTCGAGGAGGCGATCCACGGCGTCGTGTCGAGCCCGATGTCCTGGTGCGCGCGGGCCTCGTCGATGATCTTGAGCGTCGTCTCCGAGAGCCCGTGATTGGCGAGCCCGGCGCACTTGTGGTGCGAGACATGGACGCCGCAGCAGGCCTCGCGCCCGATCTGGAGTGTCTCCTGCAGCGCCTCGACGACGCGGTCGCCCTCGTCGCGCATGTGCGTGACGTAGAGCTTGCCGTGAGCCTGCGCGACCTCGGCCATGGCGACGAGCTCGGACGTCGGCGCCGCGCGCGCGGGCGGATAGAACGGCCCGGTGGAGAGGCCGATGCCGCCCTCCGCCAGCGCGCGGTCCAGCGCCGCGCGCATCGCGGCGATCTCGCGCGCGTCCGCCGGGCGGCCGAGATCGGCGACCTCGTTGATGCGCAAGGTGCCGTGGCCGATCAGGCAGGCGGTGTTGACGGAGGGCGGCGCGGCGTCGAGACGCGCCTTGTAGGCGCCGTAGCTCGAGAAGCGCGGCGCCGTCTCGTCCAGGATCATGCCGAGCGGCGCCGGCAGCGGGCCGGAATGGGTGAGCGGCGCGATCGAGAAGCCGCAATTGCCGTTGATGATCGTCGTCACGCCCTGGCTGACCATGCAGGCCATGTCCGGATCGCCGAGCACGACGTCGTCGTGGTGCGTGTGCGGATCGATGAAGCCGGGTGCCAGCGCGAGCCCCGTGCAGTCCTCGACGCGGTTCGCGCTCCAGCGGGAGAGGTCGCCCACCGCGACGACCCGGTCGTCGACGACGGCGACGTCGCCCGTGCGGCGCGGCGCGCCGGTGCCGTCGATGATCTGCGCGTGGCGGAACAGGGTGTCGGCCCGCATGCGGGTGCCTCCTCCAATGCGTCTCGGATGGGATCGTATGCCGGCTCAGCCGTCCGCGGACGGCACCGAGCCCGCCGGGTCGCCGCACCAGCGCGCCGCGAGGTGGACGAGGATGACGACCACCATCAGCGGCACCGCGATCGCGACGACGAGCGTCGGCACGTCGAGCGTGCTCGCGCTCATGCGCGCATGACGCAGCAGGAACCCGCGCTCGAAGTTCATGCCGGGCCCGTAGACGCTGTGCCAGAGGATCGGCAGCAGGTAGACGAGCACCACGAGCGACTGCATGACGGCCGCGCCCACGGCGAGCGCGGCCAGCCGCGGGTGCGGGTTCTGGAACATGGCGGGGTCGAAGCGGCGCTTGAACGACATCGTCGCGCCCATCAGCCCCGCCCAGATCATGGCGTAGCGCGCGAGCTCCTCCGTCCACGCCGGCGGCGAGTCGAAGGCGTAGCGCGCCACGACCTGGATCATCACCGCGACGACGAGAACGCACAGGAAGGTCACGGTCAGTGCCCGCGCCACGCGGTCGAGCCCGTCGCTCGCGGCGATCACCGCCCTGCCCAGCGTCTTCGTCATCTCACGGCTCCGATCCCGCGCGGCCTCACTGGCCGCGCACCTGCGCCAGCGCGTCGAGATAGGCCTGGAGATCCTCGGCCGTCATGATCGAGTCCCAGGTCGGACGGGTCGCCTCCGCCATCTTGTCGCGCTCGCCCGGCGCGAGCTCGGAGAGGGTGACGCCCGCCTCCAGATGCCGCTCGGTGACGATGCCGGACCACTCGTCGATCCAGGCCCGGTTCGCCTCGATGCCGGCCTCGATGGCCGCGTCGATCGTGGCCTGCTCGTCGTCCGAGAGGGAGGCGTACCAGTCCTCGGAAATCAGCACGGCGCGGGTCGAGGGCGAGATGTTCGCCTGGGTGAAGTGCTTCAGGAACTCGGTGTGGCCGGTGCGGATGGCCGAGTTCGGCGGGTTGAGGTAGCCGTCGGCGATGCCGGTCTGGATGGCGTTCGCCACCTCCGACCAGGCGACGATCGTCCCGTTCGCGCCCAGCGCCTCGATGTACTCGAGCTGCTCGGCATTGAGCGCGCGGAAGCGGATGCCCTCGAGGTCCGCCATCGTCGTGATCGGGACCTCGGTGTTGTGGATGCCGATCGGCATGCCGATGTAGTTGAAGCCGGCGAGCCGAACGCCGTTCTCCAGGAGCGGCTCGTTCATCTGGTCGAGCAGGTCCGTCTGCGCCACGATGGCGTCGAACTCCTCGTTCGACTCGAACATGAACGGCAGGAGCACGCCGCGCAGGAGCGGGCTCATGCCGAAGGCGGTCGAGACGGTGGCGAGGTTCAGCTCGACGAGCCCCTGGGCGACCTGGTCGAAGCGCTCCTGCTCGTTGCCGAGCGTGCCCGACGGGAAGACCGCGGCGGTGAAATCGCTGCCCTCCAGCGCCTGCGCGAAGCCGCGGGCGAAGGCGGCCTCGGCGTTCGTGACCGGATCGTCGACGCCGTTCATGGCGATCTTGATCTCGTACGCGAGCGCCGCGTTCGGCACCAGCGCCGTGCCGGCGAGGAGGGCCGCCGCGAGCATCGCGGGGGCGAGGGCTGTCCGGGTCATGTCCGCTCTCCTGTTCGTGTTTTCTCGTTGAGGGTTCGTGCCGGCCTCAGGCGAGGCCGAGCGCACGCGGCAGGGCCAGCGTGATCGCGGGGAAGAAGGTGAGCAGCGCCAGGATGCCGAGCTCCGCCAGGAAGAAGGGCAGCGTCGCGCGGATGAGGCGCCAGTAGTTCATGTTCACGGTGGTGGCGAGGATGAGCAGCACGCCCCCGAGCGGCGGCGACAGGAGGCCCGTCGTGATGTTGAAGCAGATGACGATGCCCAGGTGCACCGGGTCGATGCCCATGGCCAGCGCCGGCGGCACGAAGATCGGCGCGAACAGGGCCACCGCCGCCTTCACGTCCATCGCCATGCCGGCGACGAGGAAGACGACGTTGACGAGCATCAGGTAGCCGAGCGGCGAGAGGCCGAAGCCGGCCACCGCCGCGGCGATCGCCTGCGGCCATTGCTGGAGCGCGGCGAGGTAGCTGAAGGTCGAGATCGCGCACAGGATGATGAACAAGGCACCGAGGAGCACGCCGGTACGCTTGAGGCTCGCGAGCACCCGCGCGGCGTCGAGGTCGCCGTACGCGACGCCGATCGCGAGCGCCGCGACCACGGCGACGGCCGCCGCCTCCGCCGGCGTCATCACGCCGAAGAGCGTGCCGCCGAGGATGATCACCGGCAGCGTCAGGGCGGGAAGCGCCTTGGCGAAGGACGGCAGCAGCCGGGGCACGTCGAGGTCGCTGCCGCCCGGATGGTCGTCGCGCCAGGCGTAGAAGGCGTTCATCGCCATGAGCACGCCCGCGAGCAGCAGCCCCGGCACGATCCCGGCGGCGAACAGCGCCGCGACGGATGTCTCCATCAGCGCGCCGTAGAAGATCAGGATCGTGCTCGGCGGGATGATCGGCCCGATGATCGAGGACGCGCCGGTGATGGCGGCGGCGTAGTCGAGCTTGTAGCCGCGGCGGGTCATCTCGGGCACCAGCGCGTTGCCGAGCGCGGCGGCGTCCGACACGGCGGAGCCCGAGACCCCGGCGAAGAACACGCTGGTGAGCACGTTGACGTGCCCGAGCCCGCCCTTGAGCCGCCCGACGAGCGCCATCGAGAAGTCGATCAGCGCCTTGGCGAGGCCGCCGCGGTTCATCAGGTCGCCGGCGAGGATGAAGAGCGGCATCGCCAGGAAGGCGAAGACGTCGAGCTGCGAGAACAGCCGCTGCGGCAGCACCGCGAGGAAGCGGGTGTTGTCGGCGAGCACGAAGGTGAGGACCGCCGCCGCGCCGATGGCGTAGGCGATCGCCGCCCCCGACAAGAGGCCGATCAGCAGAAAGCCGATGACGACGCCAGCCTGCATCCCGCGCAGTCCCCCCGGCGGCCGATCGCCGCACTTCGCGGGTCAGTAAAGAAGCCTCCTTGCGTTTCGGAAACAGAAAAGATTTGCGCCTCCCATAGAAGCTTTCTATGGGTGCTTCCGGGGCTTCCGCATGCGCTTCGTCACCGTTCAACGTCTGCAGGTCTTCTGCGCCGTCTTCGAGCAGGGCTCGGTGAGCGCCGCCGCACGGCTGCTCGGGCTCTCGCAGCCGACCGTGAGCCGCCACCTGCGCGACTTCGAGCGCGCCATCGGCCTGCCCCTCTTCGTGCTGGAACGCGGGCGCATCTATCCGACGGCGGAGGCGGAGGGGATCTATGCGGAGAGCCGCTTCCTCGGCGACGGGCTCGATCGGCTGGAGCGCTCCATCGCGGAGGTGCGCACGGGACAGGGCCGGCGCTACTCGATCACCTGCGTCGGCCTGCTCGCGCAGCTCCATCTGCCGCGCGCGATCGCGGAGCTGGCGCGGCGCATGCCGGAGCTCGAGATCGACGTGGACGTCGGCGGCGCCATCCAGCAGCTCGCAGCCCTGCGCGCGGGCCGCGCCGACATCGGCATCGTCGCGGGATCGGTCGACGCGCCCGACCTGCACGCGACCCGCATCGGCGAAGGCCGGCTCGTGGCGCTCCTCCCCGCCGGCCACCCGTGGGAGGGCCGAGCGGCCGTGTCGCAGGAGGAGATCGCGGCCGAGCCGCGGCTCATCGGGATGCCGCTCGACCGGCCGATCGGGCGCCTCGTCGCGCACCTCGCGCCGGCGGACGGTGCGGGCGGGCGCGAGCGCATCACCGCGAGCTCGCTCCTCGCGGTGCCGAACCTCGTGCGCACCCTCGGGCGGGTCTCGATCGTGGACGAGTTCACCGCGGAGGCGGCGACGCACGTGGGCGTCGCCGCCGTCCCGATCGCGCCGCCGCTCGTCTTCGAGATCCAGGCGCTGTCCGTCAGGCCGCTCGAGACGCGGCGCGCCGGACCGATCCTCGTCGAGGCGCTGCGCGAGCTCCTCGCGGCCCGCTGACGTGCGCGCGTGTCACTGCGGGCCCATGAAGAGGTTCGGCAGGAACAGGCTCAGCTGCGGGAAGGCCGCCAGGCAGGCGAGGACGATCAGCAGCGGGATGAAGAACGGCAGCACCGCCCGCACGATGTCCTCGATCGGCGTCTGCGCGATCCGCGAGGTGACGTAGAGCCCGATCCCGAGCGGCGGCGTCGCGATGCCGAGGATCAGCGACATCTGCAGCACGATGCCGAAATGCACCCGGTCGATGCCGTAGGCGTCGACCAGCGGCAAGAGGATCGGCACGAGCAGCAGCTTGATCGTGATCCCGTCGATGAAGCAGCCGAGCACGAGCACCGTCACCGAGACGACGAGAAGGAACATCCCGATCGACTCGACCCGGCTCGGGATGCCGCGCGCGAGGTCCTGCGGGATCTGCTCGATGGCGAGGAGCCAGCCCATCGAGCCGGCGAAGCCGATGATGATCATGATCATCGACGTGATCAGCACCGTCTCGGTGAGCGCCTTGGTCAGCGCCTCCCAGGTCAGCGTGCGGAAGATCGCGCCGAGCAGGATGACGTAGCCGGAGGCGAGCACGCCGGCCTCGGATGCGGTCGTCGTCCCGGTCAGGATGCCGCCCATGATGATCGCGGGCGCGATCAGCGCCGAGGCGCCCGACAGGGTCTGGCGCCAGACCTCGCCCAGGCTCGCCTTCTCCTGCTGCGGGAACTCGACCCTCGTGGCGAGCAGCCGGTTGAAGATCATCAGGGCCACCGCGACGAGGAGCCCCGGCACGATGCCCGCGAGGAACATGCGCGCCACCGACGTATTCGACAGGAAGGCGTAGACGACGAGCGGCACCGAGGGCGGGATGAAGGGCGCGACGATGGCCGAGACCGCCGTGATCGCCGCCGCGAAGGCCGGCTTGTAGCCGCGCTCGCGCATCGCCTTGATCTCGACGGCGCCGAGGCCCGCGATGTCGGCCACCGCCGCGCCGGTGCCGCCGGCGAGCAGGACCGAGGCGAGCACGTTCACCTGCGCCAGGCCGGCGCGGAAATGGCCGACGAGGGCGTTCGCCAGGTTGAAGATGCGCTCGGTGATCCCGATCGCGTTCATCAGGTTGCCGGTGAGCACGAAGAAGGGGATCGCCAGCAGCGAGGCGTTGCCCGCCCCCTCCAGCACCTTCATCGGCACGATCCAGAGCGTGGTCGAGAAGCCGGCGGCGATCAGCGCGCCGACGACGGCGATGCCGATCGCCATGGTGATCGGGGTCCTGAGCGCGATGAGCGCGAGGAATCCGGCGAAGAGCGCGACGGCGGTCATGGGCGGGCCTCCCGCGGCTCGGGCCTGTCGTCCGGGGTCTCGTTGCGATGATGCGCCTCGAACGCGGCGCGCTTCGGGTCCGCGACGGCGCGGACGGCATCGCGCAGGTCGAGGACGAACTGGCAGGCGATCAGGAAGCAGGAGACGAAGAGCGGCACCGAGAGCCAGTAGCGCTGGATGCCGACGAGATCGATGACGCCGACCTGGCGCGGGATCAGGGTGGGCGCCTGGGCGAGGATCGTGGCGAGGAGCGAAAGCGCGAGCAGATCCACGAGGACGCGCACGAACGCGCGCCCGCGGTCCGGCAGACGTCGCACCAGGACGTCGACGGCGACGTCCTGCCCCCGGCGATAGATGCAGAAGAAGCCGAGGAAGATCGTCCAGACGAACAGGACGCCGGTCCAGGGGAAGACCCAGATGATGCCGAGGTCGAGGATCAGGCGCGAGAGGATGTTGGCGAGGTTGATCGCCAGCATGGCGAGGAGCAGCCCGTTGGCCGCCGCCAGGAAGATCCTGTCGGCGGCCGAGAGGCCCCGGTCGAGGAGCCGCCACATGGCTCAGTTCGCGGCGCGGGAGGCGTCGACGGCTTCGAGGAAGCCTTCCGGCAGCGCGCCCTCGGCATCCATCTGCCGGTAGAGCTCGGCCATACGGGCGACGAAGGGGCCGGTGTCGACGGCGGAGTAGGACACGTCCTCCTCGGCCATCCGCGCGAGCGACTCCTCGGCGACGCGATCGGTCTCGGCGGCGAACTCGGCCGCCACCTCGTCGTAGGCCTCGATGATCTGCCCGCGGGTCTCCTCGTCGAGCCCGTTCCAGGCGTCGGCGTTCGCCATGAAGGCGAGGCCCTGCGGGTACTCGTCGTGGCGGGTGATGTGGGGCGCGACCTCGTAGAAGCGCATCGGCTCGACCAGCGCGACGGGGCTGTTCACCGCCTCGACGATGCCGCGGCCGAGCGACTCGTAGACCTCGGTCCAGGCGAGCGTGCGCACCTCCGCGCCGAGATGCCGCCAGGCGGCTGCCGCGAGCTCGTCCGGATGCAGGCGCAGCTTCAGGCCCGCGACGTCGTCGAGGCTCTCGATCGGCTTCGTCGAGACCATCACCCGGTAGGGGCCGCGCACCATCTTGGTCGAGTCGCCGATGACGGTGATGCCGGCCTCGTCCTCGATCGCCTGGTGCCAGCCCTCGACGAGGTCGGTCGCCATGAAGCGCGACCAGTGCTCGCGATCGTCGAACAGGAAGGGCGCGCTGACGAACTTCATCTCCGGCACCCACTTCTGCAGGTACGAGGAGCCTTCCGGGTAGATGTGGACCGTGCCGAGCTGGAGCTGCTCGAGGATGGCGTCGTCCTTCCCCAGCTGCTCGTTGGGGTACACCTCGACGGTGATCTCCCCGTCCGTCTTCTCGCCGATCCGGTCGGCCACCGCCTGGAAGATGCGGCCTTCGATCGAGTCGGCGGGCATCTTGTGGGCCATGCGCCACGTCTCCGCCTGCGCCGCGCCCGCCGCGACGAGGGCGGTGGTCGCCACGAGGGCGAGAAGTGCGTTCTTGATCGTCATCGTCCGGTCCTCCCGTTGGTGAAGCAGCCGCGGCCGGCGTTCCCTTCTGCTCGGCCGCGGCGGGGTTCGATCAGCGCGCCGCCATGACCTTGGCCGTCGCGCCGGAGATGTCCGGCAGCTTCTCGCCGGCGCGCAGGCGGTCGAGGAGCCCGAGCTCGCGCTCCTGCATCCCGATCGCCCGCTCGGCCACGGCCTGGATCTGGCCGGGCTTCAGGAAGAGCACGCCGCTCTCGTCGGCGAGCACGGCGTCGCCGGGCTCGACCGCGCAGCCGCCGACGCTGACGGGCACGTTCATCGCGCCCTCGAGGCCGAGCAGCTTGGTGGTGATCGGCGAGGGGCCGCGGCACCACACCGGCATCTCGCAGCGGCGGATCTCGTTGAAGTCCGTTGCCGGCCCGTCGATCACCGCGCCGACCACGCCCGCGAGCTTCGCCGCGTTGGTGACGACCCCGCCCCAGCACGCGTGCCTGGTGTCGCCGGCACGGTCGATGACGAGGAAGTCGCCAGGCCGCACGAGGGCGAGCGCATGGTGCAGGAGGGTCGAATCCGCGCCGGGGATGCGCAGCGTCACGGCCGTGCCGGCGACACGGGTCTCCGGCAGGACGCCGCGCAGCGCCGCGTCGGCGAACTGGCTGTGCAGGAAGTGCCCGACGGTGGCGGTCTCCACCTGCTCCAGCAGGCGAACGAGGCGGGGGTCGATCTGGCGGGGAAGGTCTCTGATCTCGAACACGGGACGGCTCACAGCACGTGGTGGGTGGCGACGGGGACGTTCCGGCGCACGCGCGCCTGGTACTCGGCATCGATGCGCGCGACCGCATGGCCCTGGTGGTCGCCGACCTGGGCGACGATGTGCCCCCACGGATCGATGATCATGCTGTGGCCGTAGCAGGCCTTGCGGCCGCCGGCATGCGTGCCGATCTGGCCGCAGGCGAGGACGTGCGTCTGCGTCTCGATGGCGCGCGCCCGCAGCAGCACCTCCCAATGATCCTTGCCGGTCATCAGCGTGAAGGCCGCCGGCAGCACGATCAGGTCGGCGCCGCGGTCGCGCAGCGCCCGGAACAGCTCGGGAAAGCGCAGGTCGTAGCAGATCGAGCAGCCGATCATGTAGCCGCCGCAGGAATAGGTGACGATCTCGCGCCCGGGCGAGATGGTCTCGCTCTCGCGATGGCGCATGCCGCCGGGCACGTCGACGTCGAACATGTGGATCTTGCGGTAGCGCGCGATCTCCCGGCCCTGCGGGTCGAAGACGAGGCTCGTGTTGTAGAAGCGCTCGCCGTCGGTCTCGACGATGCTGCCGCCGTGCAGCGTCACCCCGTGCGTGCGGGCGAGCTCGGCCATGGTGGAATAGGCCTCGCCCTCGGGGAAGCGCTCGGCGCTGGCGTGGAACTCGGCCGGCCCATCGCCGAGACAGGCCCAGTATTCGGGCAGGACCACCAGATCCGGCTTGTCCTGCGCGGCCTCGTCGACGAGACGTCGGGCGGCATCGAGGTTCGCCCCCTTGTCTCCCTGCGAGTTCATCTGTACGACGGCGACCTTCATGCGTGACCTCCCCTGACGTTCGTTCGAGAACATCTTCGCGAGGGGGTCCGCCAGCTGTCAAAAGACAAATTTCTGTCGCCGCGATCGGGTTTCGTTATGCAACCGCCCGCTACCAGGCGAGGGCCGGCTCCTGGCCGGCGCAGAAGTCGCGGGCCACCTCCCGGGCGAGGTCGGCGAGGGCGGCGGGCAGGTGCGAAGCCGGCCCGTCCCGGTAGGTCGCCTGGAAGCCGAGCGGCGGGAAGGGCTGGCGCACGTCGAGCCGCACCAGCTCGCCGCGCTCGATCTCCCGGCGCACCACCGTGGGCGGTATGGCCGCGACGCCGATGCCGTCGACCGTCATGCGGATGATCGTGGCCAGCGAGTTCGTCGAGTAGAAGGTCGGCTGCGCTTCCGGGAAGCGGCTGAAATAGCGCATCATCGCCTCGTGCGGCTGCGAGCAGCGCGGGAAGGATACGATGGCGTGCTGCGCGAGGTCGCCGACGTCGAGCGTGCGTCCGTGCAGGTCGAGGCCGGGCGAGGCCAGCCATGCGGAGGCGTAGGTGCACAGGTCGATCTCGACGACCTCCGGCCCGCCGACCGGCCCCATGATCAGCCCGAGATCGATCTCGCCGGCGACGAGCATGTCGGCGAGCCGCAGGCTGGTGTCGGCGACGAGCTCGAGGTCGATCCTCGGGTGGGTGGCGCGCGAGCGGCGGATGAAGTCGATGAGCCAGGTGTGGGAGATCGTGTCGATCACCCCGATCCGCGCCGTGCCCCGCAGGCCGTCGCCGCCCGCCACGTCGCGATAGAACTCCTTCGAGCAGCGCAGCATCCGCTCGGCATGGGCGAGCGCCCGCTCGCCCTCGGGGGTCAGCCGCACGTCCCGGGGCTCGCGCAGGAAGAGCTTGACGCCGAGCTCGCGCTCCAGCGAGGCGATGCGCGCCGACACCGCGGCCTGCGTGGCGTGCATGCGCTCCGCGGCGAGCGTGAAGCTCCGCAGGTGCGCCACCCAGACGAAGGTCTCGAGGAACGTCAGGTTCATCGTCGCGCGGCCTCCGGGCTCCAGTCGAGCACCGGGGGGCGAGGTGCGCAAGGGTCGGGGTGCGCGGACGTTCTGGGAGGGTGTGCACGGGGGCGGACGGCGCGCCGCTCCCCTGCGGGGCGGGGGCGCTCCGTTCACGAGCCCATCGGGTAACGGGACAGCGCTGCGCTCAGCCGTACTTCGCCGCGAGGTGGCGCAGGTAGGGCGCCGGATCGAGCCCGCGGCCCGTCGCCTGCGCCAGGAGCTCGTCGCGGCCGAAGCGCCGGCCGTGGCGCCAGACCGCGGCGCGCAGCCAGTCCGCGAGCGGCGCGTAGTCGGCCCGCTCCAGGGCGTCGATCGCGCCGGGATCGTCCTCGCGCACCGATTCCATCAACTGCGCGGCCATGACGTTGCCGATCGTGTAGGTCGGGAACGAGCCGATGTAGCCCGACGACCAGTGCACGTCCTGGAGCACGCCCCGGCGCGCATCCGGCACGACGAGCCCGAGGTCGCGCCGCACCCTCTCGTCCCACGCACCCGGCAGGTCGGAGACGCCGAGGTCGCCCGCCATCAGCGCCGTCTCCAGCTCGACGCGCAGCATGATGTGCAGATCGTAGGTCAGCTCGTCCGCCTCGACGCGGATGAAGCCCGGCTCGGCGCGGGTCACCGCGGCGTAGAAGGCGTCGGCGTCGACGTCGGCGAGCTCGTCGGGGAAGTGCGCCTTCAGCTCGGGAAAGTGGTTCGCCCAGAAGGTGGGCGTGCGCGCGACGTGGTTCTCCCACAGGCGCGACTGGCTCTCGTGGGCGCCGAAGCTCGTCCCGCCCACCGCGTAGAGGCCGACGAGGTCGGTCGCGAGCGCGGAGCGGGTGTAGGCCGGCTCGACGTTCTGCTCGTAGAGCGCATGGCCGGTCTCGTGGAAGATGCCGAACAGCGAGCCGGGCAGGTAGTCCGGCCGGTAGCGCGTGGTGATGCGCACGTCGCTGCGCGTGAAGCTCACCTCGAACGGGTGCACGGTGGTGTCGAGCCGGCCGTGGGCGAGGTCGTAGCCGAAGCGCTCGGCGATGGAGAGGCCGAAGGCGCGCTGGCCCTCTTCTCCGTAGCCGCGGGCGAGGAAGTCGTCGCGCGCCGGCGCGCGCCCGCGAGCGGCATCGAGGAGCGGCGCGACGCCCGCGCGCAGGGTGGCGAACAGGGCCGAGAGCGAGGCGGCGGTCTCGCCGGGCTCGAACATCCCGACCATCGCGTCGTAGGGATGCGCCTCCCAGCCGACGGCGTCGGCATAGGCGCGGGCGAGGCTGATCGTCTCCTCGAGATAGGGGGCGAAGAGGGCGAAGTCCGAGGTCGCCCGCGCCTGCGTCCACGCGGCCTGCGCGCGCGTGCGCAGCGCCGCGCGGCGCTCGATCAGGTCCGCCGGCACCCGCGCATGATGTGCGACCGCGGAGAGCGTCTGCGCGACGGCGCGGGCGTCGGGGTGATCCGCGGGCAGGCCCTCGACGGCGCGCCGCGCCGCGTCGAGGGCGCGGGCGAGGTCGGCGCCCAGCAGCCGGTCGCGGGCGGCGCGGATCAGCGTCGCGATCTGCAGACCGCGCGTCTCGGCGCCGCCCGCCGGCATCATCGTGCGGCTGTCCCAGGTGAGCACGGACGCCGCGCAGAGCAGGTCGTTGATCGCGCCGATCTCGGCGCGGAAGGGTGCGAGCGTCACGCGACGCCTCCGTCGTGAAGGTGGCAGGCGGCGCTCTGGCCGGGCCCGATGGATTTCAGCACCGGCGCCTCGCGGCCGCAACGGGGGCCGGCCGACGGGCAGCGGGGGTGGAAGTGGCAGCCCTGCGGCGGCGCCAGCGGCGAGGGGATCTCGCCGGCGATCGGGCGGAAGACGCCACGGCCCGCGCCGATCTTCGGCACGCTCTCGAACAGCGCCTTCGTGTAGGGATGCGCCGGCGCGGCGTAGAGGGTCCGGGTGGGCGCGGTCTCGACGATGCGGCCGAGATACATGATCGCCACCCGGTCGGAGACGTGGCGCACCACGCCGAGATCGTGGCTCACGAAGATCGCGGTGAGGTCGAGGTCGCGGCGCAGGTCCTGGAACAGATTGAGCACCTGCGCCTGGATCGAGACGTCGAGCGAGGCCACCGGCTCGTCGAGCACGAGCAGGTCGGGCTTCATCGCGAGCGCCCGGGCGATGGCGATGCGCTGGCGCTGCCCACCCGAGAACTGATGGGGAAAGCGCCGGCGCGAGGCGGCGTCGAAGCCCACGCGCTCGAGCATGTCGGCGACGTAGGCGTCCGCGTCCTTCTGCGAGACCAGCTTGTGCGCCACCGGCCCCTCGGCGACCGTGTCCGCGACCCGCACCCGCGGGTTGAGGCTGGCGAACGGGTCCTGGTGGATCATCTGGACGCGGGTGGTGAGCTTCTCCACCCGCCGCCCGCGCGAGACGGCCACGGGCGCGCCCTCGAACCGGATGCGGCCGTTGCTCGGGGTGTAGATGCCCGCGACCATGCGGCCGAGCGTCGACTTCCCGCAGCCGCTCTCGCCCACGAGCCCCACCACCTCGCCGCGGGACACGGTCAGGCTCACGTCCGTGACGGCGCGCACGATCTCGGGCGCGCCGCCCGCGCCGAGCGCGCGCGCGATGCGCTCGCCGAGCGTCGTCTGCTTCACGAAGCGCTTCGAGACGCCGTCGATGTCGAGGAGGTGTTCCATGCTGCGTCGGGCTCGATCGGGTGGTGGCACAGCGCCGCGCGGCGCTCGCCGTCGTAGGTCTGGATGACGGGGTCGACGAGGCAGGCGTCCGTCGCGCGCGGGCACCGCGGGCGGAAGGCGCAGCCCTCGGGGCGCTCCATCGGCGGCGGGGCCGAGCCGGGGACCTGCGGCAGGCGCTCGCCGGGCTCGTGCAGGCTCGGCACCGAGGCGAGCAGCCCCTGCGTATACGGGTGGCGCGGGGAGGCGATCACGGCCTCCGCCGGCCCGCGCTCGACGATGCGCCCGGCATACATCACGCAGACCTCGTCGGCGAGGCTCGAGACCACCGCGAGGTCGTGCGTGATCCACACGAAGGCGGTGCCGGTCTCGTCCGCGAGGCGGCGCACCTCGGCCAGGATCTGGCCCTGGATGGAGACGTCGAGCGCGGTCGTCGGCTCGTCGGCGATGATCACCGACGGGCTGTGCAGCAGCGCGGTGGCGATCGCCACGCGCTGGCGCATGCCCCCGGAGAGCTGGTGCGGGTAGGCGTCGAGCCGCTCCTCTGGCGAGGGGATCCCCACCGTCCCGAGCGCGTCCCGGGCCCGCGCCAGGGCCTGCGCCTTCGACACCCGGTCGTGGGCGCGCACGGCCGCCGCCATCTGCGTTCCGATCTTCAGGACGGGGTTGAGCGTCATCATCGGGTCCTGGAAGACCATGGCGACGCGCGCCCCGCGCATGCGACGCAGCTTGTCGGGGGAGAGCGCGAGCAGGTCCTCGCCCTCGAGCAGCACGCGCCCGCCGACGATCTGGCCGGGCGGCTCGATCAGGCCCAGGATGGAATAGCCGGTCACGCTCTTGCCGGAGCCGGACTCGCCGACGAGCCCGACGACCTCGCCCCGGCGCACGTCGAAGGAGACGCCGTCGACAGCCTTGAAGCTGCCGGCGCGGGTGGCGAACGCCGTCGCCAGTCCCTGGACCGAGAGGACGACGTCGCTCATCGGCCGCGCCTCGGGTTGAGCACGTGACGCACCTGGTCGCCGACGAGGTTGATCGAGACGACGAGCACCATCAGCACCAGCCCGGGATAGATCGAGATCCAGTAGCGCCCGGAGAGCAGATACTGGAAGCCGTTGGAGATGAGCGAGCCGAGCGAGGGCTGCGTCATCGGCAGGCCGAGCCCGAGGAAGGACAAGGTCGCCTCGAGCGAGATGGCGGAGGCGACCTGCACCGTCGCGACCACGATGAGCGGCGGGAGCGCGTTCGGCAGGAGGTGCTTGAACAGCACGCGCCGGGCCGGCAGCGGCGTCGAGAGCGCCGCCTCGATGTAGTCCTTGCGCCGCTCGGCGCTCGCCGCGCCGTGGGTGGTGCGGGCGAAATAGGCGTATTGCGCGGCGACCAGCGCGACGATGAGCTGGATCATGCCCTGGCCGAGCACGGCGACCAGAACGAGCGCGAGGAGGATCGCCGGCATCGAGAGCTGGAGGTCGATCGTGCGCATGATCAAGGCCTCGATCCGCCCGCCGTAATAGGCGGCGACGAGCCCCACGGTCGCGCCGAGCGCGAGCGCCACCGCGCCGGCCGCGACCCCCACCGTGAAGCTCACCCGCAGGCCGTAGAGGATGGCCGAGAACAGGTCCCGCCCCATGCCGTCGGTGCCGAGCAGATGGACGTAGCCGCCGCCGCCGACGCTGCCCGGCTCGAGGCGGGCGTCGAACAGGTCCAGCGTCGCCTGGTCGTAGGGGTTCTGGGGCGAGATCAGCGGCGCGAGGGAGGCCGCGACGAGCAGGATCACGACGATCGCGAGCGCGATCACGGCGACGGGGCTCTGCCGGTAGTCGTACCAGACATCGGCGAGCCGGGCCCGGCGGCTCGGGGCGGCGGCGGCGGTCATGCGGCGCCCTTCGTGCGGATGCGGGGGTCTAGCTGGCCGTAGACGAGATCGACGACGAGGTTGATCGTCACGAACAGGACCACGACGAGGATGAGGTAGGCGACCATCACCGGGCGATCGAGCACCATGATCGAGTCGATGATCAGCTTGCCCATGCCGGGCCAGGTGAAGATCGTCTCCGTGACGACGGCGAAGGCGAGCGTCGAGCCGAACTCGAGGCCGAACACCGTCACGATCGGGATGGAGATGTTCTTGAGCACGTGCAGGCCCACCACCTGGCGCTCCGGCAGGCCCTGCGCGCGGGCGAAGCGCACGAAGTCCGAGCTCATCACCTCGATCATGCCCGCGCGCGCGAGCCGGATCAGCAGGCCGAGCTTGAACAGCGCGAGATTGAAGGCCGGGAGCGCGAGATGGGAGAGCCCCTCCCACGAGAAGATCGAGACGTCGACGCCGAGGATCTCCTGCGTCGGCCCGCGCCCTCCCGAGGGCAGCCAGCCGAGCTCGATGGCGAAGAGCATGATCAGGAGGAGCCCGACCCAGAAGGTCGGCACCGAGAAGCCGAGCACCGAGAGGCCCATGATCAGCTTCGAGGACACGGCGTCCGGCTTGTAGCCGGCCCAGATCCCGAGCGGGATGCCCAATACGGTGGCGATCACCATGGCGGAGAGCGCGAGCTCCAGCGTCGCCGGCAGGCGGGAGAGGATCAGGTCGAGCACCGGCAGGCGGTAGACGAAGGACTGGCCGAAGTCGCCGGTGAGCATGTTGCCGAGGAAGGTGAGGTACTGCACCGGCAATGGCTGGTCGAAGCCGTATTGCCGGATGAGCGCCTCTCGCAGCGCCTGATCGGCGGCGGGGTCGATCAGGACGTCGATCGGGTTGCCGATGGCGTAGACGCCGACGAAGACGATCAGCGACATCACGAAGACGACGGCGATCGCCTGGAGGAGCCGTTGGATGAGGAAGCCGATCATGCGGGACGCGTCGTCTCGGTGAGGGGACGGGTCCGGCCGGGAGCGGGCGCGCCCGGCCGGATGGTCGGTTCAGCCGCGGCTCACGGCTTCGGCGTGATCTTGTAGGCCAGGGTCTCCTGGTCGATGCGCGGCGTGAAGTCGAGCATGTCGGCCTTGGCGGCCCACACCGTCTGCAGCTGCACGGTCGGGATCAGGATGCGCTCGTTCATGGAGATCTCGGTGACCTGCTCGAACAGCTCCGCGCGCCGGTCGTCGTCGAGCTCGGCCGCGGCCTCCTGGATCAGCGCGTCGAGCTCCGGGTTCGAGTAGTCCGCGCGGTTGAAGGCGCCGAGCCCGACCTCGGGATCATTGGTGTGGACGAGCGAGCCGTAGGTGTAGGAAGCCTCGCCGGTGAGCGTGCCCCAGCCCGACATCCACATCGAGTATTCCTTCCGCGAGACCGCGGGGAAGAACACCGTGCCGTTGAGCGCCTCGGCGCGCACCGTCAGGCCGGCGCGGGCCCACATCTGGCCGAGCGCCTCGCACACCGCGGCGTCGCCGGGCAGGCGGTTGTTGGTGCATTGGAACGGGATCTCGAAGCCGTCCGGATAGCCGGCCTCGGCGAGCAGCGCCTTGGCGCGCTCGAGGTCGTACACGCGCTCGGGCAGGTCCATGCTGCCGCCGAAGAAGTGGGGCGGCATCAGCTGGTTGGCGGGCTTGCCGAGGCCCTCGAGCACCACGCGCACCAGCGCGTCGCGGTTGATGGCGAGGTCGAAGGCCTCGCGGACGCGGGCGTCCTGGAACGGGTTCTCGTCGATCTCCTGCCCGTCGACCCGCACCTTGATCGGCAGCTCGTCGGCGAAGCTGAAATAGATGTCGAGGATGTAGACGCTGTCGCCGATGAAGGTCTCCAGCGAGGAATCCCGCTGCATGGCCGCGTAGTCGGTCGCCGGCACGTAGTTGATCATGTCGACCTGGCCGGACTTCAGCGCCGCGACGCGGGCCGGGTCGTTGGGGATCTCCTTGCGGACGACGGTCTCCCACTGCGGGGCCTCGCCCCAATAGTCCTCGAAGCGCTCCATCACCAGGTCGCCCTTCGGCTCCCAGGAGACGAGCCGGTACGGGCCGGTGCCGATCGCCGCCTCGCCGGAGTTGAACTCCTCGTTGCGGGGCTCCATGCCGATGTCGTCCTGCACGACGAAGAGACGGATGAAGTCGTTCGGCAGCGTGGGCGCCGGGCCGTTCGTCTTCACGTGCAGCGTGTAGTCGTCCACCACGATCGCCTCGGCGACACGCTTGGTGTAGATCGTCATGCTCATCGGCCCGGTGACGACCGGGATCCGCTCGATGGAGAACTTGACGTCGTGCGCGGTGAGCTCGGTGCCGTCGTGGAATTTCACGCCCTCGCGGATCTTGAACTCCCAGGTCGTATCGTCGACCGGGGTCCAGGAGGTGGCGAGCGCCGGCTCGAGCTGGAGGTTCTCGTCGACCCCGACCAGCGTGTCGAAGATGTGCCGCAGCGCTTCCGCGTGGCTGCCGAGCGTCGACCAGTGCGGATCGATCGACTCCGGCCCGGCGCGCACGCCGAGCGTCAAGGTCTGAGCCTCGGCCACGCTGGTCAGCGCGGTTGCGGCCATGAGCCCGGCGGCGAGCGCGCCGGCGAGCGCGAGAGACTTCGTCATCCGCATCCCCTCTTGATTTGGTGATTGTTTTCCGTCCAGACTGTTCTAGACGGATATGACAGTAGGCAGCGCGAAGAACGAGTGTCAACCGCCTCGTCAGCCGTCGTCGGGAAGGAAGTGCGGCCATGGCCGGTAAGCGTACCAGCGCGATAGAACGCAGCGATGTCCCGGCACCGATCTCGCGGCCGGTCTCCCGACTCGTGGCGGCGCTCGACCGGGGGCTGCCGATCCCGCTCGGAGTGCAGCTGCGCGGCCTCGTAGAGTACGGCATCGCGTCCGGCGAGCTGAAGCCCGGAGACCGGCTTCCGTCCGTGCGCGAATGCGCAGAGGAGGCGGGCATCGCGCCGATGACCGTGTCGAAGGTCTACGACGAGCTGCGCGAGGCGGGCCTGATCGCGACGAAGCCCGGCGCCGGCACCTACGTCGCCGAGATCGCCCCCGGCGGGCTCGAGCGCATGCGCGCGCTGCGGCGGCTCCAGAGCCGTGCCGAGGCGCTTTTCGCCGAGGCCGAGGCCGCCGGCCTGAGCGCTGCAGACGTGGCGAATCTCGTCTCCGCCCGTGCGGCGCGGGGCGCCCCGCGGGGGCTCGCGCTCCTGTTCGTCGGCGTCTTTCCCGATGCGACGCGCGGCTATGCCGAGCATCTCGCGCGCCACCTGGAGCCGCGCGACCGTGTCGACGCCGCGACGATCGACGATCTGCGCGCGGGCGCCGTCGCGGCGGCGGACTACGACGTCGTCGTGTCGCTGGTCCACCGCCGGGGCGAGGTCGAGGCGCTGGTCGGCCCGGGCCTTCCCGTCGTCGGCCTGTCGGTCATTCCCTCCGAGGAGACTCGCGCACGGCTCGCCGCCATCGATCCGATGGCGCGGGTGGGCATGGTCTCCGTCTTTCCGGAGTTCGTGCCCATCATGAAGCCCGGCGTGCTGCGCTTCGCCCCCGACGTCGCCGACGTCGACATCCGCCTGCTCGACGACCCCGACCTCGACGTGCTTCTGCGCGGGGTCGACGTGCTGGTCTACGCCAGCGGGGCCGAGCTGGCGCTGCCGCGCCTGCCCCGCGGGGCCGTGGCCATCGAGTTCCGCCACGTTCCCAGCCCGCACGCGGTCCGCGAGACGCTCCTGCCTCTGGTCGAGGAGATGCGCGCGGGCCTCGCCAGGGACAACGCCACTTGAAGAACGACGCGCCGTGAAGGAGAACGCGACTTGAAGATCGCCGAGACCAACTGGATGCAGGTGGAGGACTACCTTCGCCGCGACGACCGCTGCGTGGTGCCTCTGGGCTCCACCGAGCAGCACGCCTACCTGTCGAACTGCGTCGACGCCATCCTGTCCGAGCGCATCGCGCTCGAGGCGGCCGAGCCGCTCGGGGTGCCTGTGTTCCCGGTCCTCGCCTACGGCGTGACGCCGTACTTCGCGGCCTATCCGGGAACGGTGTCGCTGCGGCTCGCGACCTATCTCGCGGTGGTGCGCGACGTGCTCGACAGCCTCGCCCGCACCGGCTTCCGGCGCATCCTGCTGGTCAACGGCCACGGCGGCAACAGCCCGGCCCAGACCGGCGCGATGGAGTGGATGACCGACAACCCGGAATGCCGGGTGCGCTTCCACAATTGGTGGTCCGCGCCGCAGACCATGGCGAAGGTGAAGGAGACCGACCCGCTCGCCTCCCACGCCTCCTGGATGGAGAACTTCCCCTGGACCCGGCTCGCCGGCGTCGCCGCGCCCCCCGAGCAGAAGCCCATGGCCGACATCGAGCGCATGCGCAGCCTGCCCGCGATGCGCGCCCGCGAGATCCTCGGCGACGGCAATTTCGGCGGCCTCTACCAGCGCCCCGACGCCGACATGCTGGCGATCTGGGACGTCGCGACCGCCGAGACGCGCGCGCAGCTCGAGGGGGACTGGGCATGACCGGTCCCGTCCTGATCTGGGGCGCGGGCGCCATCGGCGGCGTGCTCGGCGCCTATCTCGCCCGCGCCGGCGAGGACGTGCTCCTCGTCGACATCGCGGCCGACCACGTCGCGGCCATGAACCGCGACGGGCTCTCGATCGAGGGCCCGGTCGAGACCTTCACCCAGGCCGTGCGCGCGGCGACGCCGGAGGAGGTCGAGGGAACCTTCACCCGGGTGTTCCTCGCGGTGAAGGCGCACCACACGAGCGACGCGATCCGCGCCATCCGCCCGCACCTGGCGGAGGACGGCTATGTCGTCTCCGCGCAGAACGGGCTCAACGAGCTCGTCATCGCCGAGGAGATCGGCGTCGAGCGCACCATCGGCTGCTTCGTCAACTACGGCGCGGACTGGCTCGCGCCGGGGCGCGTCCTGCTCGGCAACCGCGCCACCGTCGCGGTGGGCGAGCTCGACGGCCGGGAGACCGACCGCGTGCGCGAGGTCCATCGCCTGCTCTCGATCTACGAGCCACAGGCGGTGCTCACCGACAACATCTGGGGCTATCTCTGGGGCAAGCTCGGCTACGGCGCGATGCTGTTCGCCACCGCGCTCACCCCGGCCTCGATGACCGAGAACTTCGCCAGCGCGCGCCACTTCCCGGTCTTCCGCGCGCTGGGCTGCGAGGTGATGGCGGTGGCGCAGGCCAAGGGCGTGCGCCCGCTCGGCTTCAACGGCTTCGACCCCGCAGCCTTCGCGCCGGGCGCGCCCGAGGAGGCCGCCCGCGCCTCCGTCGCGGCGATGGCGGACTTCAACAGCCGCACCGCCAAGACCCATTCCGGCGTCTGGCGCGATCTCGCCGTGCGCAAGCGCAAGACCGAGGTCGACGCGCAGATCGCGGTGATCGCCGAGGAGGCGCAGGCCGCCGGCATCGCCACGCCGGCCATCGGGCGACTCGTTGCGCTGATCCACGACATCGAGGACGGCCGCCGCCCGCAATCCTTCGACACTCTGGACATGTTGCTCGACACATGCACATCGACCTCTCGACCCGCCGCGTAGCGGTCACCGGCGCGGCCCAGGGCATCGGCCGCGCCGTCGCGCGCGCCTTCGCCGCCGAGGGCGCGCGCGTCCACGCGCTCGATCGCGACCCCGACGGCCTCGCGCTGCTCGAGGCGGACGGCGTCGCCACCGCGAGCCTCGACCTCGCCGACCGCGCCGCCGTGCAGGCGGCGTTCGCCGCCGTCGCAGCGGAGGGCGACGGGATCGACACCCTCGTCTGCTGCGCCGGCGGCGTGCGCGGGCAGGTGGCGCGCCCGCTCGAGGAGATCGACGAGGCCTCCTGGCGCGTGCTGTTCGAGGCCAATGTCGAGAGCGCGCTCTGGTGCGCCCAGGCCGCCGCGCCGGCCATGAAGGCCGGCGGCTTCGGGCGGATCGTCACGATCTCCTCGGGCGCGGGCCTGCGCCCGAGCCTCACCGGCATCCAGGCCTACACGGCGGCGAAACACGCGCTGGTGGGGCTCACCAAGCAGCTCAGCCAGGAGCTCGGGCCGCACGGCATCACGGTGAACAGCGTCGCGCCGGGCTTCGTGCTGTCGAACCCCGCCACGCAGCGACAATGGGAGAGCTACGGCCCCGAGGGCCAGAAGCGGCTCGTCGAGAGCATCCACACACGCCGGCTCGGGCGCCCGGAGGACATCGCGGACGCGGTGCTCTTCCTCGCGTCGGACCGGGCGTCCTGGATCTCGGGCCAGATCCTGTCCGTCGACGGAGGGCGCTCGTGAGCGCGCCCTTCGCCGCGGGCACGCCCGAGCGAGAGCGCCTGGAGCGGCTCCTCGCCATCCCCTCCGTCAGCGCCGACCCGGCCTCCGGGCCGGCGATGGGGCAGGCCCGCGCGCTCCTCGCCGGCTGGCTCGCAGCCATCGGCTTCGAGGGCATCGTCGAGCTCGACGGCGGCGGCCATCCGGCGCTCTATGCCGAGTGGCTGCACGCCCCGGGCAAGCCGACGCTCCTGGTCTACGGCCATTACGACGTCCAGCCGCCGGATCCGCTCGACCTCTGGGAGAGCCCGCCCTTCGTCGCGACCGAGCGCGACGGGCGGCTCTACGCACGGGGCGCCTCGGACGACAAGGGCCCGGTCGCGGCGGCTCTATTCGCGCTGGAGCGGCTGATGGCCGAGACCGGCGGCCTGCCGGTCAACGTCAAGATCCTGCTCGAAGGCGAGGAGGAGGTCGGCAGCCGCACGCTCGGCGCGCTGCTCGAGCGCCACCGCGAGCGGCTCTCCGCAGACGCATGCCTCTCCGCCGACGGCGCGCGGTGGCGCCCCGACCTGCCGACGGTCAATGTCGGCACGCGCGGCATCGCGGCCCTCGAGTTTCGGGTGCGCACCGCCGCCAAGGACCTGCATTCGGGTCGCTACGGCGGCATCGCGCCGAACGCCGCGCAGGTCGCGGCGCGGCTCGTCGCGAGCCTGCACCGAGAGGACGGCGCGATCGCGGTCACAGGCTTCAACGACGACGTGACCACCCCGGATCCGGTCGAGCGGGCGGCGGCACAGGCGTTTCCCTTCGACGCCGACGCCGTGCTCGCCGAGGTCGGCGCGGTTCCCGCGGGCGACGCGGCCTTCGCGCCCATCGACCGTCTCTGGTTCCGGCCGACGCTCGAGATCAACGGGATCTTCGGCGGCTACGACGGGCCGGGCTCGAAGACCGTGATCCCCGCGCGGGCCGGGGCGAAGATCACCATGCGCCTCGCGCCGGGCCAGGACCCGGCGCGCTGCCGCGACCTGGTCGAGGCGCATCTGATCCGGCACTGCCCGCCGTTCGCGACGCTGTCCGTCCACCACGAGGAGGGCGGCGTGGAGGCGACGCGGCTCCCCTCGGAGCACTGGCTGCTCGCGGCCGTGGAGGAGACCGTGGCGATACAGGCCGGCCGGCGGCCTCTGCGCATGCGCATCGGCGCGACCTTGCCGATCACGGCGCTGTTCGCGCGCATCCTCGGCATCGAGACGGTCATGTTCTCCTGCTCCACGGCGGACGAGGACTTCCACGCGCCCAACGAGCACATCCGCCTCTCCGGCCTCGCGGACGGCGTCGCCGGCTGGCGCGACGTGCTGGAGCGGCTCGGCCGCGCGCCGTGGCCGGGATGACGAGCCTGGCCGCGCCGGCGACGCCGCAATCGACCCTGCGCGGGGCGATCCTGCTCGTGTGCGCCGCGCTCGCCTTCACGCTGGAGATCGTGCTCGTGCGGCTGACCAGCCCTGCGGTCAGCCAGATCGACATCGTGGTCTTCCGCGCCGGCGCGCAGCTCCTGTTCGCGACGACGTGGCTCCTGGCCACGCGCGGCCCCGCGGGCTTTCGCACGTCGCGGCCGGGGCTGCACGTGGTGCGCGGGCTGCTCAGCCTGTTCTGCTGGGCCTTGTACTACGCGAGCTTCGTGCGGCTCGAGATCGCGCTCGCCACCGTGCTCACCTTCACGACCTCGCTCTTCGTCGTGGCGCTGGCCGGGCCGGTGATGGGCGAGACGGTCGGGCGCGCGCGGGTCGCGGCGACGCTCATAGGCTTCGTCGGCGTGGTGATCGCCTCGGGGCTCGGCACCGTGGGGTTCGAGCCCGCGGTGCTCCTGGGGCTCGCCGCCTCGCTCGGCGGCGCGGGGATCGTGCTGATGAACCGCCGCCTCTCGGCGAGCGAGCCGACGCCCACCATCATGGCCTATATCGGCATCGTCACGGTCGCGGGCAGCCTGCCCGTGGCGGCTCTCGACTGGAGCGTGCCCGTGGGGCGCGACCTCCTGCTCCTCGTGCTCATCGGCGGCGTCGGGACGCTGGGCATGTGGCTGACGATCGAGGCCTACCGGGTGGGCGAGGTCTCGGCGCTCGCGCCCATCCCCTATGTGCGCCTCGTCTTCGCGACGCTGGCGGGCTTCCTCGTCTTCGGCGAGGCGCCCGCGTCCGTGTTCTGGATCGGCGCGGGGCTGATCGTCGCGAGCGCCCTTCTCCTCCATGCCCGTCGCCCGCGGGCGACGACGAAGACGGAGCCCCGATCATGACCGACACGCCCGAGGACCACGGCGACCTGCAGCCCTGGCAATGGCCCGAGCCGCGCTGGCGCTCCGCCGTCGAGCAAGCCGTCGCGACCGTCCTCAGCGCCCGGTGATGCCGGGGAAGGCGATGAGGACGCCAACCGCGACGATCTGCAGGGCGATGAAGGGCAGGAGCGCGCGGAAGATCTCGCCGAGCGTCATGTCCGGCGGCGCCACCGATTTCAGGTAGAAGGCGGCGGGCCCGAAGGGCGGCGAGAGGAAGCTCACCTGCATGTTCATGGCGAAGAGCACGCCGAACCAGATCGGGTCGTAGCCGAGCTCGATCACGATCGGCACGAAGATCGGCACCGTGAGGAGGGCGATGCCCACCCAGTCCAGGAACATGCCGAGCACGAACAGGATCAGCATCATGAAGAGGATGATCACGATCGGCTCCTCGGAGATGCCGGTGATCAGTCCCTGAACGAAGCGCAGGCCCCCCATCAGGTTGAAGACGCCGACCAGCGCGGAGGCGCCGATGCCGATCCAGACGATCATGCCCACGGTGGCGAGCGTCTGGGTCGCTGCGCCCATGATCAGCGTGCGCGAGAACTCCCCGCGCACCACGGTGGCGAGCGTCACGCCGAGAACACCGATGGCGGAGGCTTCCGTCACGCTGGCGAAGCCGCCGTAGATCGAGCCGAGCACCATCACGACGACGAGGAGCGGCAGCGAGACGCCGATCAGGAGCCGGTTGCGCTCGGTCTTCGAGACCGCGCCGGGCTCCGGGACCGGCGCGACCTTCGGGTCGAGGTAGGCGCGCACGAGCACGTAGGCGACGTAGAACGAGGCCAGCATCAGTCCCGGCAGGAAGGCGGCGGTGAACAGCCCGCCGATCGAGACGTTCGCCGAGAGCCCGTAGATGATCAGCACGATCGAGGGCGGCACCATCGTGCCGAGTGCCCCGCCGGCGCAGCACACGCCGATGGCGAGGCTGCGGTCGTAGCCGAGCCGCAGCATCTGCGGCAGGGCGATGACGCCGAGCAGCACCACCTCGCCGCCGATGATCCCCGACATCGCCGCGAGCACGACCGCGACGACGAGCGTCTGGATGGCGACGCCGCCGCGCAGCCGCCCGCCGATCAGGCGCATGGCGTCGAACAGGTCGCGCGCGATGCCGGAGCGGTCGAGGATCGCCGCCATCAGGACGAACATCGGCACCGAGGCGAAGACGAAGCTGTTGACGAAGGAGAAGATCCGGCTCGCGATCAGCGGCACCGCCATCGGGCCGAACCAGCCGAGCGCGAAGATCAGCGCGACGAGCAGCGTCACGAAGGCGAGCGGCATGCCGGTGAGCAGCAGTGCCATCAGCGCGCCGAACATGAGCAGCGTCGCCGTCTCGATGCCCATGGCCTTGAAGTCGGGGAGGAAGCCGAGCAGGTCCAAGCCTCACCGCCCCCGGGCGTAGTTGATCGCGAGCACGGCGAACTGCAGCGCCATCACGATGAGCACGACGAAGAGGAAGACCTTGAGCAGGCCCGGCGTCGGCGGGTTCCAGGCCGAGCCCGACGTCTCCAGGCGGAACGCTCCCGCGGGCGTCCAGATCGCGCGGCGCACGACCTGCCAGGCGGCCCAGGCGAAGATGGCGGACGCGACCGCGTTGGCGATCGAGATCGCGACGTTCAGGATGCGTCGCGCGCCCGGCTGCAGGGCGTCGTAGATGAGCACCACCCGGATGTGCCTGTCGCGCGCGGCGACCAGCAGGCCGCCGTAGACGAAGGTGATGGCGGTGAGGAAGATCACCGTCTCGTGGGCCCAGATCGTGGGCGCGTTGAAGACGTAGCGAAGCGCGATCTCCATCACGAGGACCGCCGCCGATGCGATGATGGCGAGCGAGAACAGGGTGGAGAGCGCGTTGATGCCCCGGCCGAGAAGCCCCGCCGCGGGGATCGCGTCGGGCTCCTTGCGCGGTGCGTCGGCCGACGGAGGCTGGTCCATCCGGGCCACCTTTCACGGAACTCGGAAGGCCGGGGCCGCGGCGCGACGGCGCGCCGCGGCGGGACAGCCGGCCTCACTCGGCGGTGAGCAGGCCCACGTCCGTGAGGTGCGTGGTCAGCGCGTCGAACACGCGCTGGGCGTTCTCGGACTGCTCGGCGACGTTGCTCCACTCGCGGACCGCGATGGCGCGGAACTTGGCGCGCTCCTCGTCGGACCAGTCGTGGATCGTGATCTCCGGGTTGGCGCGCGCCTCGGCCACGGCCTTCTGATCACGCAGGGCGAGCTGGGAGGTCATGTCCCGGGCGAAGTCGCGCACGGAGACCTCGAGGATCGCCTGCAGGTCGGCCGGCATCGAGTCCCAGGTCGCCTTGTTCATCGAGACCTCGATGAGCGGCAGCGAATGGAAGCCCGGATAGACCGGATGCGGGGCGACGTCGTGCAGGCCCTGCGCCTGGTTCGTCGAGAACACGGTATAGTCGGCCGCGTCGATCACGCCCTTGTCGAGGGAGGTGAACACCTCCGACCCGGGCAGGTTCACCGGTGCGGCGCCCGCGGCGGCGAAGACGTTCTGCACGAGGCCCTCGGGCGCGCGCAGCTTCAGGCCCTGGAGATCCTCGACGCCGTCGAGGGGCACCTTGGAGACGAAGGACTCGAGGCCCGGCGTCGTCGCGCCGATGAACTGGAGGCCGTAGGGGTTGAGGAGCTCGTTCATCAGCTCCTTGCCGCCGCCGTATTCGACGAACTGGAGCATCTGGTCCGGCGAGCTCCAGGCGCCGACCGGGTTCGCGATCAGGCCGAAGGCGGGGTCCTTGCCGGTGAAGTAGCTCGTGTCGGTGACGTGTCCGTCGATGATGCCGGCAGCCACCGCGTCCTGCGTCTCGGTGTGCTCGACGATCGAGCCGACCGGGAGCATCTCGATGGTGACGCGCCCGCCCGACATCTCGGCGACGCGCTCCGCCCATTCCTGCTTGAGCACGAAATTCGGGTTGCCGGCGGGGTCGGACGACTGGAAGCGCAGCGCGAAGTCCTGGGCCGCGGCTTCGGGGACCGCGAGGCCCGAGGCGATCACGACCGCGGCCGCGCTGGATGCGAGCAATTTCTGAGCGTAATTCATCGACAGTTCCTCCCTAGCTTCTTATCTTTGCTCTCCTGGAGTGCCATGGCGGCGAGCGGATCGTCAACGCCCCGGCTCTGTGACCGATCCAGGGCAGCGCGTGAAATCGGCGGCCCGGGTCCGGTGGTGCGCGGACGCGCGCAACGGTTCACGCCGGCCGCCGGTCGACGGCGCCGCCGTGGACGAACACGTCCTTTCCGCCGCCCTCGGACTCGATGAAGCCGTTGCCCTTCTCGGGGGCGGACCCCTCGACGGTGCCGGTGGGCACGATCGTCTCCTTTCGCTCTCCCGTGCCGAACGCGCGACGGACCGTCCCGTTTCAGGTCCGCTCCGTGCAATCGTCGTGGAGCGCGCGGCTGATCTCGTTCCACGGCGCCAGCCCGCCGTCGGTGACGTCCAGACGGTCGATCAGCCGGGCGCGGTCGTCGGGGGCGAGCAGGTCGAGAACGTCGACGACCCGCGACAGCAGCCGAGGGGCCATGACGTTCGTGCAGGCGTTGTTGTCGAGCCCGCCTCCGGGGCGAGCCGGCGGGCCTCGTCGAGGCGACGCTAGCGGTAGCGCAGCAGGGCGCGGGTGAGGACGGGCAGGCGCAGGTTCGAGTAGGGGAAGATGAACAGCTCGTCCCACGTGGCGTGGCCGCGATAGGCCTCGCCGTGCCGGCCCCGGGGCGGCACGCCGACGTGGCGGTCGACCGAATGGCGGGACGCGGTCTGGAGCAGGTGGAAGACGCTCCCGGTCGTCACGCCATCCCGAGCGCCTGCATGTAGAGCTCGAGGATCGCCTCCTCCTCCTGGCGCTCGGACGCGTCCTTCTTGCGGATCCTGAGGATCTGGCGCACGGCCTTGGCGTCGAAGCCGCGGCCCTTCAGCTCGGCGAAGACGTCCTTGATGTCGGACTGGATGCCGGCCTTCTCCTCCTCGAGCCGCTCGATGCGCTCGATGAACTGGCGCAGCTCGTCGGCGGCTACCCCGGAATCGGCGACGTCGGCGACCATGGCGATGTCCTCTCGTGATGAAGGCGGGCGAGGCGTGCCGGTGCCGGCACGCGAGACGAGGCGGTTGCGATAGAGAACCGCGGGGCCTCTGGCAAGGGCGCGAGAGCCACAGGCGCCGGCGCCCGCGCGTCGCGCCTCAATGCTCGCCCTGCGCCTTCTCGAAGGCCGCCTTCTGCTCCGGCGTCGCCTCCCCCTGGTGCTTCGCCTTCCAGGCGTCGTAGGGCATGCCGTAGACCGCCTCGCGGCTCTCGTCCTTGGAGAGCGCGACGGCGCGCTCGTCGGCGGCGTCCTTGAGCCAGTTCGAGAGGCAATTGCGGCAGAAGCCGGCGAGGTTCATCAGGTCGATGTTCTGCGCGTCGGGGCGCGAGGCCAGGTGGGCGAGGAGGCGGCGGAAGGCCGCGGCCTCGAGCTCGGTGCGGGTCGCCGGGTCCAGGTCTGAGAAGCGCATGCCGTCGGTCCTCGATGGCGTGGATCGGATCTCGTCCTCGGAGAGCGCGACGGCGCGCTCGTCCGTGGATGAGACGTCGTGCCCACGATATGGCGGATGACCCCGCGCCTGAAAAGGCATAAGGAAGGAAACAGAACCTTCGAGAAGCGCGCATAGCGCTCGGGTGCGGGAGGGACCGATGCGAGCAGGGACGACCGACGCCGCCGCGCGCCGCGCGCTCGCCGCGCGGATTTTCGACGCCGCCGTGGCGCGTGCGCATCCGCAGACGTGCCTGCCGCCGCACCTGCCGCCCGCGCCCTCCGCCGGACGCATCGTCGTTCTCGCCACGGGAAAGGCCGGCGCGAGCCTCGCGGCGGCCGCCGCGGCGCACTACGCGGAGGCGGGCGTCGCTCCGGGGCGGATCGGCGGGCTCGCGGTGTGCCGCCACGGCTACGCGCAGGACGCCGGCCCGATTCGCGTCGTCGAGGCCGGGCACCCGATGCCCGACGAGGCGGGCGTCGCGGCCACGCGCGAGACGCTGCGGCTCGCCCGCGAGGCGGGACCCGACGACCTCGTGCTCGCGCTGATCTCGGGGGGCGGCTCGGCCAACTGGATCGCGCCCGCGGGCGACCTGACGCTCGCCGACAAGCAGGCGGTGACGAGGGCGCTCCTGCGCTGCGGTGCCTCGATCGGCGAGATCAACTGCGTGAGGAAGCGCCTCTCGCTGATCAAGGGCGGGCGCCTCGCCGCGCTCGCCGCCCCCGCGCGGCTCGAGGCCTTCGCCATCTCGGACGTGCCGGGCGACGACCCCGCCACCATCGCGTCGGGCCCGACGGTGCCCGACCCGACGACGAGCGCGGATGCCCGCGCCGTCGTCTCCAAGTACGGCCTCGCGCTTCCCGACGCCGCGCGCCGGCTCCTCGACGATCCCGCCAACGAGACGCCCAAGCCCGGCGATCCCTGCTTCGCCCGCACGCGCTTCACCGTGATCGCCCGCCCCGCCGAGGCGATCGAGGCCGCAGCCCGGGCCGCCGGCGCCGCAGGCTACGAGCCGATCGTGCTCGGCGCGGACGTCGAGGGCGAGGCGCGCGAGGTCGCCCGCGCCCACGCCGCCCGCGCCCGCGCCGAGAAGGCGGCGGGGCGGCGCGTCGCCATCCTGTCCGGCGGCGAGCTCACGGTGACGATCCGCGGCGCGGGGCGCGGCGGGCCGAACCAGGAATATGCGCTCGCCCTCGCGCTGGCGCTGGAGGAGACCCCCGGCATCGCCGCGCTGGCGGGGGACACCGACGGAACCGACGGCGGGTCCGGCGCGTCCTCGGACCCGGCGGGCGCCTTCGTCGACGAGACCACCCTGGCGCGCGCCCGCGCGAAGGGCCTGGACGCCGCGCGGTTTCTGGACGAAAACGATTCAACGGCCTTCTTCGAGACCCTTTCCGATCTGCACGCCCCCGGCCCCACCCGCACGAACGTCAATGACTGCCGCATCATCCTCGTCGACTGAGCGGCGCGTCCGCGCGCGCGCCGCACGCCTCCTCGCCGCATGCGCCCTGGCGTCGCTCGCCACGACGCTCGCGTCGCGCCCGGCGGCTGCGGATCTGCGCCTGTGCAACATGACGGGCTCGCGCGTCGGCATCGCCGTCGGCCATCGCGATGCCGACGGCTGGATCACCGAGGGCTGGTGGAACCTCGACCCGCGCGCCTGCGAGACCCTGCTGGAGGGTGCCCTCGCCTCGCGCTTCTACTATGTCTACGCGATCGACTACGACCGCGGCGGCGAGTGGGGCGGGCGCACGCAGATGTGCACCCGCGAGCGCGAGTTCACCATCCGCGGCGTCGAGGACTGCCTCGCCCGCGGCTTCGACCGAAACGGCTTCTTCGAAGTCGACACCGGCCAGCAGCGCAGCTGGACCATCCAGCTCACCGATCCCGATAGACCCGGAGCCGCTCTGCGATGACGCGATCGAGACGCACCAAGATCGTCGCCACCCTGGGACCCGCTTCCAGCACGGTCGAGATGGCCTGCCGGCTGCACGAGGCCGGGGCGGACATGTTCCGCATCAACATGAGCCATCTCTCGCGCGACGACCTGCGCGCGCGCGTCGAGATGGTCCGGGAGGTGGAGGAGCGCGTTCGCACGCCCGTGCCGGTCCTCGTCGACCTCCAGGGACCGAAGCTGCGCGTGGGCACCTTCTCCGGCGACCGAGCGGAGATCATGGCCGGCGACCGGTTCGTCCTCGACGACGACCCGCGCCCGGGCGACGCGCACCGCGTCCACCTGCCCCATCCGGAGATCCTCTCCGCGCTCGAGCCCGAGCACGTCGTCATCATCGACGACGGCAAGCTGCGGCTCGTGGTCGAGGACGTCGTGCCCGGCAGGAAGGCCGTGACCCGCGTCGTCGTCGGCGGCACGATCTCGAACCGCAAGGGCGTCTCCCTGCCCGATACGCAGCTCCCCGTCTCCGCGATGACGCCGAAGGACCGCTCGGACCTCGAGGCGGCCATGGAGATCGGCGTCGACTGGGTGGCGCTCTCCTTCGTGCAGCGGCCCGAGGACATCGCCGAGGTGAAGAAGGTCACCCGCGGCCGCGCCCAGGTGCTCGCCAAGATCGAGAAGCCGCAGGCGCTCCAGCGCCTCGACGAGATCATGGAGATCTCGGACGCGCTGATGGTGGCGCGCGGCGACCTCGGCGTCGAGATGCCGCTCGAGCAGGTGCCCGGCATCCAGAAGCGCATCACGCGGGGCGCGCGACGGCTCGGCAAGCCGGTGATCGTGGCGACGCAGATGCTCGAATCCATGATCACCGCCCCCGTCCCCACCCGCGCCGAGGTCTCCGACGTCGCGACGGCGGTCTACGAGGGCGCGGACGCGGTGATGCTCTCGGCCGAGAGCGCGGCGGGCCAGTATCCGCTCGAGGCGGTGGCCACGATGGACCGCATCGCCACGCAGGTGGAGCAGGAGGAGCTCTACTGGACGATCATCGCCTCCCAGCAGGCCGAGCCCGAGGCGACCGGCTCGGACGCGATCGCTGCCGCCGCGCACCGCATCGCCGACACGCTGGGCATCAACGTGATCTGCGCCTGGACCTCGTCCGGCGCGACCGCGCTGCGCATCGCCCGCGAGCGGCCGAACTCGACGATCGTGGCGCTCACCCCGAGCCGCGGCGCGGCCCGGCGCGCCCAGCTCGGCTGGGGCGTCCACCCGATCATGACCCGCGACGCCCACGACGTCGACGACATGACCTTCCGCGCCTGCAAGTTCGCGGTGCGCACCGGCCTCGCCAAGGTGGGCGAGCGGGTGATCGTCGTCGCCGGCGTGCCCTTCGGGACCCCGGGGGCGACGAACATGGTGCGCATCGCGTTCGTGAAGCAGGAGCATGCCGACGCGGCGTGAGGCTCGGCCGGGGCCGTCGGGCGCGCCGTCCGAGCCGCTCGCGCCTCAGCCGCGCTCCGCCACCGGCGTCGCCACCGGCTGCGGCGCGCGCTGGAACTCGATGCCGCACTGCTTGCGCGTCGAGACCTGCTCGATCGCGTCCATCTCGCCCTTGAGGCGGGCGAGCTCGGCCGCCTGAGCGCCGTCGCCGCGCACGAGGAACGCCGCCGGCCAGAACAGGACGAGGCTCACGCCGGTCGCCACGGCGTCGTTCGAGGCGCGCTGGTTCTGTGCGCCGGTCGCCGCGACCGCGCGCGAGGAGACCCGCGCCGCCTCCTCGCGGAGCTGGTCGCACGTGTAGCTCTCGTAGGTCAGCGGCGAGACGTAGGCCGCCGTGACGTCGTTCGCACGAGAGGCGCAGCCCGCCAGCGCGGCCGCCACCATGATCGCAATCGGGATACGCATGTGCCGCCCACCCCCAGATAGTCCAATGTGGCGGCAATGTGGCACACCACCGCTGGTTCGTCGATGCGAGTCGCGTGAAAGGTGTCGGGGATGTTGCGGATGCCGCCTTCGCAGGCGAGCGCCGACCGCCGCCCTCAACGCCCGCTTAACCCTACCCGCGCCTCACCCGTACCCGCTGAGACTTTCCTAACGCCCCCTCCCCCCTAATCCCCGCGGCCCAGCACCGGGGAGGCATCATCGTGCCGTCGAGCGTCGCCGAGAGCGAGACACCGCGCTATTCCTTCGTCATTCCCATCTTCGACGAGGAGCTGGCGCTGCCGATCCTGTTCCACCGGCTCGGGCAGCTGACGGACGCACTGGACGGGCCGGCGGAGGTGATCCTCGTCGACGACGGCTCACGGGACCGCTCCGGCATCCTCGCCGCCGGCAAGGCCAAGGACGACCCGCGCTGGCGCTACCTCGCGCTGTCGCGCAACTTCGGGCACCAGATCGCGATCACCGCCGGCATGGACGTCGCCCGCGGGGACGCCGTCATCGTGATGGACGCGGACCTGCAGGACCCGCCGGAGGTCGTGCACGACCTCATTGCCAAGTGGCGCGATGGCTACGAGATCGTCTACGCCCAGCGCGTCTCGCGCGCCGGCGAGAGCCGGCTGAAGCTGTGGACGGCGAGCCTGTTCTACCGGCTGCTCGCGCGGCTCACCCGCGTCGAGATCCCGCGCAACGTCGGCGACTTCCGGCTCGTGGACCGCAAGGCGGTGGACGCCTTCAAGGCGATGCCGGAGCGCGACCGCTTCGTGCGCGGCATGTTCGGCTGGATGGGCTTCCGCCAGGCGGCCGTGCCCTACCACCGCCTCGCGCGCGTGGCCGGCGAGACCAAGTACTCGATGCGCAAGATGATCCGCCTCGCCTTCGACGGCATCGTCGGGTTCTCGGACGCGCCGCTGCGGCTCGTGCTCTGGCTCGGGCTCGCGGTCTCGCTCGGGGCGCTGGGATACGGCGGCTGGGTCGTCGCGCTGAGCCTGCTCGACGCGACGCTGGTGCCGGGCTGGGCGTCGCTCGCCGTCATCCTGTCCTTCCTCTCGGGCATCAACCTGATCACGACCGGGGTGGTGGGGCTCTATGTCGGGCGCATCCACAACGAGGTGAAGGGACGGCCGCTCTACGTCGTCGGGCGCACCGTCAACCTCGGGGAAGCGCCGGGCGCCGGGGCGGCGCGCCCCCTGCGGGAGGTCGCCGGGTGAACGCCTCCTTCGACGCCTATCGCGAGAGCTACGAGGACGAGGTCGCCCGCTCGATCGCCTTCTCGGGCCTGTCGCACGACTTCTTCCTCGCGGCCAAGGCGGACTTCCTGGCGGGCCTCTTCGCGCGGCATTTCGGCGAGCGCGCGCCCGACCTGCTCGATGTCGGCTGCGGGGTCGGGCGGCTGCATCCGCTCCTCCAACCCCTCGTGAGCCGCCTCGTCGGGACGGACGTCTCGGCGCAGAGCCTCGCGCGGGCCCGGCAGGACAATCCCTTTGCCGAGTATCGCGAGGGCGACGGCGGGGCGCTGCCGGCGGAGGACGCCTCGGTCGACGTCGCGCTCGCGACCTGCGTCGTCCACCACGTGCCGCCGGCGTGCTGGCCGTCCTTCGTGGCCGACATGCGCCGGGTCGTGCGTCCGGGCGGGCTCGTCGTCCTGATCGAGCACAACCCGCTCAACCCCGGCACGCGCCTCGCGGTGGCGCGCTGCCCGTTCGACCACGACGCGGTGCTCCTCGGCGCGCGGCGAGCCCGCGCGCTGCTGGCGCAGGCGGGCTGCACGGCCGTCGAGAGCGCGCACATCCTCCTCGCCCCCACCGCCGCGCCGTGGGCGCGCGGGTTGGAACGGCGCCTCGCGCAGCTTCCGCTCGGCGCGCAATACGTCGCCTGGGGGCGCGCATGAGGGACGCCATCGCCGCCGCGGCGGGACGGCTCGCCCGCACGCCGCTCGTGCGGCTCCTCGCGGTGGGCGGCACGTCGACCGGCCTCTACCTCGCCCTCGCCTTCGCCGGAGAGGCGCGGCTCGGCCTGCCCGCCGCCGCCGCCTCGATCGGCGCCTACGCCGTCGCGGCGGTGTTCTCCTATCTCGCCCATCGCGGCTTCACCTTCCGCTCGCGGCGCCCGCATCGCGAAGCCGCCTGGCGCTTCTCCCTGCTGACGGCGGCCGGGTGGGGTGCAGCGCTGGCGATTCCGGTCGTGCTGACGGGCGCTTTCGGCGCGCCGCCGCTCGCGAGCTTCCTCGTCGTGGCGATCGCTATCCCCGCCGCGAACGCGCTCGCCCTGTCGCGCCTCGTCTTCGCCCGCGCGCTGACCACGCCCCACTCCCGCTAGGCGACGCCCCATGCAGACCACGAGCCCCGCCTTCGTCGCCGCCGACCGGCCGCTGCCGCTCGGTCTCGACAAGACGCTCCTCTACCCGGCCCTCGCCTTCGCCGCGTGCCTCCTCGTCGAGCTCCTGCGTGCGCCGCTGCTCCTCGCCGATCCCGACACGCAGTGGCACGTCACGATCGGGCAGCACATCCTCGCGACGGGGAGCTGGCCGCGCACCGACCTGTGGTCGCACACGTTCGCCGGCGAGCCCTGGATCGCCAAGGAATGGATCTCGCAGGTCCTGCTCGGCGGTGCGCATCTCGCGGCGGGCTGGCCGGGCGTCGCGTTGCTCGCCGCGCTCGCCATCGCCGTCAAGGTCTCGTGGCTGATGGCTTTCCTGATGCGCCGCCTGGAGCCGCGCGTCGCGCTCCTCGCCTTCCTCGCGGGCGTGTTCCTCGTCATGCACGGCTCGCTCGCGCGCCCGCACATCCTCGCCCACCTGCTGATGATCGGCTGGCTCGTCGGCGTGACGCGGGCGGTCGAGCGCGGGCGCGCGCCGCCCCTCGCACTAGCGCTCCTGATGATCCCGTGGGCGAACATGCATGCGAGCTTCCCCCTCGCGATCGGCCTCGCGGGCCTGCTCGGCCTGGAAGCGCTCGCGCGCGCCGCCGCCGCCGACAGGATGCGGCTCGCGCTGTCGTGGGCCGGTTTCGGGCTCCTCGCCGTCGCCGGCACGACCGTGACGCCCTACGGGGCGACGCCGCTCCTGGTCGCGATCTCGGTGTTCGAGGCCAAGGAGGCGGTGCTCTACATCGGCGAGTGGCAGCCCCTCGATCTCTTCGGAAAGCACTGGTTCGTGCTGCCGGCCTTCGCGGGGGCGGCGCTCGCGGTCGGCGCGATCGCCGTGCGCGACCCGCGCGCAGGGCTCGTGCGCGGCGCCATCGTCCTCGTGTGCGGGTACCTGGCGCTCCAGCATCAGCGCTTCGTGCCGGATTTCGCGATCGTGGCGCTCGTCGTGCTCGCCGATCCGCTGGCACGGCTGTGGCCTCGGCTCGCGGCGCCCCCGCGCACAGCCCCGTCGCGCGCTGCACGCCTGGCGGTCGGCGGCGTCCTCGCCGCGGCCCTCTTCGCGGCCCTCCTGCTGCCCCGCACGCCGATGGCGCCGCACCCGCGGGTGACGCCCGTCGCGGCGCTCGACGCGGCGCGCGCGGCGGGCGTCGCGGGCACGCCGGTCCTGAACGACTACCTGCTCGGCGGCTTCCTCATCGGCGAAGGCGTCCCGACCTTCATCGACGGGCGGTCCGACCAGCTCTTCCTGGGCGGATTCATGCACGAGTCGATGCGCGTCCTGGAGGCGCCGGACTCCGCCGCGCTCACCGCGATGGCGGACCGCTACGCGGTCGGCTGGGCGCTCACCGCGACGGACACCCTCCTCGACCGCCGGCTCGCGGACGCCGCCGGCTGGCGCGAGATCCACCGGGACGGCGACGCCGCCGTCTTCGTGCGCGAGCGCCCCTGACGCCGCCACGCCTCCGACCGGCAGCCCGCTCCGCGCCCGCCCCGGCTCCCCCGGGGCGGGCGTACGCGTTCGCGACGGGTCGACCGGCCGCTCTGATATTTCCCTAACGGCAACGGTCTGGTTTCATGTGGATGATCGGCACCCATGACGGGTTTCCGCCTCGACTACTTCCGCCAGAACGCTATTCAGGGCGAGAGTAGTTGCGAGCGGCCGGCGTCTGCATCATCCCAAGTAGCAGCGAATGCTCAAATACTCACGCACATACCTATTTTGCTTAAATCTCCATTCACAAGCTGGCGCTAATGATTGCGAAACTACACGGAGATTCCGACAATGCGCGTCCAGACTTTCGGCTTCTTCATGCTCGCGACGAGTATGGCGGCGGCTCCGGCCCTGGCCCAGGGGACCCCGCCCCGCGCGGACCGGCTGATCGACGATGCGGTCGTGGCGGAGGTCCGCTCCTGGCTCGAGCAGGAGATCGTATGGCTTTCCGTGGAGAGCCAGAATGCGCGCTATGCCGGCATCGACGCCGCCCGCGTCACCGCCCTCGACGACGCCTGGCGGGCAGAGCGCGAGGCCTCCGACAAGCCGCTCATCGCCGCGACGCTCTCCTCGCCGCTCTCGGTCTACCTCACCCGCGTCCAGGCCCGCGCGCTCGGGCTCTATGTCGAGGTGTTCGTGACGGACGCCAACGGGCTGAACGTCGGCCAGAGCGCCATCACCTCGGACTATTGGCAGGGCGACGAGGCGAAGTTCACGGAGACCTTTTCCAAGGGCCCGAGCGCCGTCTTCGTCGACGAGCCCGAATGGGACGAGGAGATGAGGATCTGGCGCGCCCAGCTCAACCTCACCGTCACCGACACGGCCGGCACGACCCCGATCGGCGCCGCCACGGTCGAGATCAACCTCACGGAGCTGATGCGCCGCAACGGCTTCGTCGGCGGCTGAACGCGAGAACCCGGGAAGATCCATGCTCAACGACCTCTCCGTCACCAAGAAGGGCCTGGCCGCCTTCGTCGGGCTCGCCCTCGTCGGCGTCGCCGCCGGCCTCGTCTCCTTCGACCGCGCCAGCGTCGCGGGGCACGCCATCGACCAGACCCGCGAGGCGCAGGAGCTGATATCGGACTCCCGCGAAATCGAGGGCGCCGTCCTCGGCCAGGCCTTCGCGCTCCAGAGCTTCATCGTCTCGGGCAATCGCGAGCGGCTCGCGGAGTACGAGACGGGCGCCGACACGACGCTCGCCGTCTTCGCCGAGATGACGGCGGAGGCGCAGGCGCTCTCGCCCGATCTCGCCGCGAAGGCGCGGGAGGCCGAGGCCGGGTGGGAGGCCTGGCGCAGCACGTACGTCGCCCCCCAGATCGAGCGCATGCGCGATCCGCTCACCGTCGACCTCGCCCGCGCCGTCGCCGGCTCCGTCGAGGCCGATCGGCTGTTCGACGAGGCGCTCTCGCGGATCACGGCCGTCGAGGCCGACCTCGTCGCGCTGAGCGAGACCCTCGCCGCCGCGCAGGAGGACGCGCTCGCCACGGTGAAGACGTTGGGCATCGGCGCCTCGCTGCTGATCGCGGCCGTGGCGCTGGCGCTCGCCTACATGAACTTCGCGACGATCTCTCGCCCGCTCGCCCGGCTCGCCGGGACGACCCAGCGCCTCGCCGAGGGCGACCTCGACGCGCAGGTCGACGTCACCACCCGCCGCGACGAGATCGGCCGCATGGGCGCGGCGCTCGCCGTCTTCCGCGAGAACCTGGTGCGCACCCGCGCGCTCGAGGCCGAGTCCGCCGAGCAGCGCGACCAGGCCGAGCAGCGCCGCCGCGACGAGATGGCGCGGCTCGCCCAGGAGTTCGAGGCCTCCGTGCTCGAGCTCTCGGACGAGATGCAGTCCGAGACCGCGCGCCTGTCGGAGGCCGCCGCGACCCTGTCGGGCATCGCCGCGCAGACGACGGAGCAGGCGGTCGGCGCCTCGAGCGCATCGGAGGAGACCGCCGCGAACGTCCGTGGCGTCGCCTCGGCCGCCGAGGAGATGTCCGCCTCCATCAACGAGATCGCCGGCCAGGTGAACGCCTCCTCCGAGATGGCGGTGGCCGCCGCGGGCGACGTCGAGCGCTCCAACGCCGCACTCTCCAACCTCAGCGGCGTCGTCCAGCGCATCGGCGACGTGACGAAGCTCATCTCCGAGATCGCGGCGCAGACCAACCTGCTCGCGCTTAACGCCACGATCGAGGCCGCGCGTGCCGGAGAGGCCGGCAAGGGCTTCGCGGTGGTCGCCGCCGAGGTGAAGTCGCTCGCCGACCAGACCGGCAAGGCGACCGAGGAGATCGCGGGCCAGATCGCCGAGATGCGGGGAGCCGCGCAGGCCTCCGTCGACGCCGCCGCCGCGGTGGCGGAGAAGGTGCGCGCCATCACCGAACGGATGAACACGGTGGCCGCCGCCGCCGAGCAGCAGAACGCCACGACGGGCGAGATCGCCCGCAACGTGGCGGAGGCCGCCTCCGGTACGCAGGACGTCAGCCGCACGATCGGCGAGGTGTCCGGCCAGGCGACCCGCACGGGCGAGCTCTCCGAGCTGGTCGAGACCTCCTCGGGCGCGCTCCAGCAGCGGTCCGCCGCCCTGCGCGCCGCGATGGACGCGTTCGTGAGCCGGGTGCGCGCCGCCTGAGGGCAGCACGAACGAAGGTCCGGGCGCCCGTCCCGCGGCGAGCCTCTCGGAAGGCGACCCGCAGGCGGGCGCTCGGCCCGTGCTCGGCGGCCCGGTCGTCGAGCGTCGCCGTGTAGTCGACGGCGATCGCCGCACCGCCTCCCAGCGCCGCCTCGAAGCCCGCGCCCAGCACGGCGGCATCGCGGGCGATCGGCGCCCCCGCCGTGCCGAAGCCTTGTCCGCCGATAGTCGGCCGCGTCGCCGGCGTCGTGTCGCCGAAGGCGTGGCGCCAGCCGATCGCGGCGTAGGCCGTGGTCGGCAGCGGCAGCTCGACCGTCGCGAAGGCCCGCAGCCCGACCGTGGTGTAGGTCGTGCGCGTCGTCCCTTCCGGCAGGGCGAGCGCTGCAGCGCCGCCCCGCTCGCGGAACGCGTCGGTCGTGGTCTCGACATGCGCGACCCCGGCGAAGGGCTCGAGGTCGAGCGGCCGGAGCGCCGCGCGCCGGGCGACCTCGCCGAACAGGGCGAGAGTGCGCACCTCGAACGATGCCGACGCCGTGTCCGAGAAGGTGACGAAGCGCACCGCGCGCGTCGTCTCGACGTCGTGCGTCGTGTGGATCGCGCCCGCCATCAGCCGACATCCGCCGAGCAGGCCGAACGCCGGCGCGCCTCGCCCCCCGAGAGGGGGATGATGGCGTCGTGCACCGCGCTGCCGGCGCCGAGCTGCTCCGCGTGATGCCGGCAGTCCGCCGACGATCGAGCGGTCTCGGTCAATTCTCCTCCGCAGCCGCGTCCTCGCTCGATGAATTGCCGCTGAACGGACGGTTCAAGCGCGGTTCCGCCGGGCCCCCCTACACCAGGACCCACGCCGCTCGCACGGCGCCGACCCGACGGAGGAGACCAGACCATGCCCCAAGCGACGCTCACGCCCCGCAAGACCATCGCCGCCGTTCTCGTCGCGCTCGCGACCGCCACCGCTCTGCCGGCATCCGCCAACGAGATCTCGATCCGCCAGTACGGCTACGGCCACGGCGCAGGCGGGGAGCAGACCGGCTGGCGCAACCGCATCGGCACCTTCCAGGAGGGGCGCTTCAACGACGCGGTCGTCCGCCAGAACGGCCGCCGCAACACCGCCGCCGTGGGCCAGAACGGGCGGCGCAACAACGCCGACGCCTGGCAGCGCGGGCGCGACAACGCCGCCGGCATCGGCCAGTTCGGGGACGATCACTCCATCGTCGTCACGCAGGACGGCAACGGCAACATCGCCGCCGGCGTGCAGGTCGGGAGCGGCTGCTCCGGAGAGGTCGTCCAGAACGGGCGCGGCAACGTCTCCGCCTTCGTCCAGACCTGCAACTGACGCGACCCGGGAGGACACGACGATGACCGCCATTCCCGTCAAGCTCGCCGCCGCGGCGGCCGTCGCGCTCAGCGCGCTCGGCCCCCTCGCCGCCTCCCTCGGCGCGAGCGCCGCCGCCGAGGGCCCCGCCGGCCTCGCCTGCGAGATCCGCACGAGCCGCTCCGGCGGGCTCCTCCTGCTCGAGCCCGTCGTGCGCTCGGACCGAGCGGCGCGCGGAGACTACGACTTCGTGGTCGAGGGCCGCGGCTCGGGCAGCCGCAGCGACATCGCGCAGGGCGGCGCCTTCACCCTCGCCGCAGGCGAGACGGCGCGGCTCGCGCAGGTGTCGCTCTCCTCGTCGGCGCGCTTCGAGGCGCGCCTCGAGATCGAGGCCGGCGGCCGCCGCGCCGCCTGCCGCGCTGTGACCCCGCGCGGCTGACGCCCCCCTCGCCCGAACCGATGCGGCTCGAGCCGCATCTCGCCCGAACCCGTGGAGACGATACGATGATCCGCACCCGCCGCACCCTCGCCGCCGCAGGCTTCCTCGCCGCCGCCCTCGCCGGCGGGCCCGCCCTCGCCGGGGGCACGCTCAGCGTGACCGCGAACCCGGACGGGAACGCCGGCCGCCTGCTCGCCGCCGGCCTCGCCATCTACGGCATCGCCAAGGACATCGATGCCAACGGGCGCATCACCCAGCGCGGGCGCGACAACGCCGCGGGCCTCCTGCAGGACGGGCGGGGCCATCTCGGCATCGTCCACCAGGACGGCGAGGGGCACGTCGGCACGCTCGAGCAGAGCGGCGCCGCCAACAGCTACGGCCTGTTCCAGTTCGGCCGCGGCGCCCGCGCCGCCGTGCGCCAGCACGGCGTCGGGCGCAGCGGGGTGACGTTCCAGCTCGGGTTCTGAGCGGGGCTCAGAACAGGCTCGCGAACAGCGCCCGCCGGGACGCCGCGTGCGGCGCGGGCTCGAGCTCCGGGGCCATGGCGTAGAAGCCGCCGGCGTTCTGCTTCACCTTCACCGTCGCGCCGATCTCGGCGCGCTCGTAGAGGTGGAGCGCGTCCTGGTTGAGCATGCGGATGCAGCCCGAGGACACCGCCTGCCCGATCGACCAGGGCTCGTTCGTGCCGTGGATGCGGTAGAGCGTGTCGCGACCGCCCTCGTAGAGGTAGAGCGCGCGGGCGCCGAGCGGGTTGTCGAGCCCGCCCTCCATGTGGCGCGGCAGCTCCGGCTGGCGGCGGCGCATGGCGGCGGGGGGCGTCCAGCCCGGCCAGCGCGCCTTGCGCCCGACCCGCGCGGTGCCCGACCAGGAGAAGCCGTCGCGCCCGACCCCGATGCCGTAGCGCCACGCCGTGCCGTCGTCGCGCACGAGGTAGAGGTGCTTGTCGGCCGTGTCGACGATGATCGTGCCGGGGCGCTCCTCGCCTTCGTAGGCGACCTGCGTGAGGCGCAGGCGCGCCGGCATCCGGCGCGGGTCGACGAAGGGGATGTCGTAGGGCTCGTCGGGCATGTAGCCGGAATACCAGCCGGACGTCTGCGCGAGAGCGGGAAGGGACGGGGCGACGACGGCAGTCGCCGCGGCCGCGCTCAGGAACGAGCGGCGCGTGAGCATGCTGCACCTCGGTTCGATTGGGCTTGCCCGTAAGGGACTCGACGAGACAAGCCTCGAGCCGCATCCGGGTTCCCGGGGGGCGCGCCGGCGGGGCGCGGCGCCGCTCAGGCGTTGCGCCAGGCCTTCGCGAGATCGATGAAGTTCCCGAGGATCGTCTCGCCGTGCTCCGAGAGGATGCTCTCGGGGTGGAACTGGACGCCGTGGACGGGCAGCGTCCGGTGCGACGCGGCCATGATCTGCCCGTCCTCGGTCTGCGCCGTGACCTCGAGCACGTCCGGGCAGGTGTCGCGGGCGACGACGAGGGAATGGTAGCGCGTCGCGGTGAAATCCTGCGCGCAGCCCGCGAAGAGCCCCGTCCCCGTATGATGCACGCGGCTCGTCTTGCCGTGCATCGGCAGCGGCGCGCGCACGACGTCCCCGCCGAAGGCCTGCCCGATCGTCTGGAGGCCGAGGCAGACGCCGAAGATCGGCACCCGGCCCGCCCCCTTCTCCACCACGTCGAGGCAGACGCCCGCCTCGTTGGGCGTGCACGGGCCCGGCGAGAGCACCACCGCGTCGAAGCCGCCGTCGAGGATCTCGTCCGCGCTCATGGCGTCGTTGCGCACGACCTCGATCGCGCGCGTGAAGCGGCTCACCAGGTGCACGAGGTTCCAGGTGAAGCTGTCGTAGTTGTCGACGACGAGGAGGCGGGGCGTGTCCGAGGCGGGCATGACGGCTGGCATGGGCGGGCGGCTTCCGGTTGCGCGCTCGACCTCTAGCAGGAGCCGCCCGCGGGCGCAAAACGGTCGTGCCGCGTCCGGCGCCGGGGAACCGCGTCGGCGGCCGGTCGTTTCCCGAGGGACGAAACAAGAACGCGCACGCGTTCGAGAAACGGAGAGCCGACATGTCGTCTCAGGACGCCCGCGCCCGCGGCGCGCACGAGGATCCGCCCGAGGTGGAGAACCCCAAGCAGACGCCGCCCGCGGGCAACCAGCAGAAGGATCCGGAGGAGTGGGTCACCGGACACGAGCCGATGACCGGCGCCCAGGCCTCCTATCTCAAGACCCTCTCCGAGCAGGCGCACGCCCCGGAGCTCTACGACCCGGAGCTCGACAAGGCCGAGGCGTCGAAGCGCATCGACGAGCTCCGGGAGCGGACGGGGAAGGGGTGAGGCCGGCGGGTCGATGCTCAGCGCTTGAACAGGATCACCCCGTCCGGCGGCGGGGCGTCCGCCGCGGGGACGATCGCCGGCAGCGGGCCTGCCGCCGGGCGCCGCGGGGGCGCGACGATCCCCTCCGCGCAGGCGCCGAGCTCGCCCACGGCGAGCCCGTCCAGCGTCGCGATCTCCACGTCGAGCGCGGCGAGCGCGCGCTCGGGCTCGATGGCGGAACGCTGGGGAGCCTCGATGGCGAGGCGCTCCAGCGCATAGCGGTAGCGCAGCGCCCGCTCGCGGGCCTCGGCGCGGACCCAGGCGATCAGGCAGCGGTTCTCGGCGACGCGCAGCGCCGCCTCCTCGGCCTGGCTCTCTTCCAGCACCGTGACGTAGAGGAGGAAGCGCAGCCGCGCGTCGTCCGCCTCGAGCACGCGCAGCGCGATCTCGCGCAGGAGCGGGATCAGCATCCGGTCCTGGTCCGCGTCCTGGGCGATGCGACGGAAGAGCGGAGCCGGGGACGTGCCGCGCGAGAAGATCAGCGCGTCCCAGTAGCTGCGCCGCATGCCGAGCCGCAGCGGCGCGGGGGTGACGCGGTGGCGGGTGAGGTCGGCGAGGCCGCGCTCGACGACCTGCCATTCGTGGGCCGGCATCAGGAAGCGGTAGGCGCGGGCGCGCAGCTCACGCTCGTCGTCCGTGAGGATCGACCAGGCGGCGGGCTCGCCGCGCGCCTCGGCGGCGACGCGCCCGGCGAAGGGCAGCGCGTGGCCGCCAATCACGGAGGGGGCCGGACGGCCGAAGTCGCCGCGCGGCGCACAGCCGGCGAGCGTGGCGAGGCAGATCAGGCTAGCGGCGGCGACGGCGACGCGGCTCGTCCGGTGCGTGGGCGTCCTCGCGGTCCGGCGTGCGGCGTTCATACATCACCCCGGTGAAGAGCAGGATCTTCCCCCGCGGGGCGTCGTCGGGCAGGATCGCGGGTGGTCGCGTGCGCGCATAATCGGCCAGCCGCACGATCCGTACGGCGTCTGCGCACGGCGTATTCCGCCGGTCTGAGCGCGTCTCGCCCATGGTCGTTCCCCGCATCCGCCCGCCGACCCCGGTCGGCGGCGACGGCGATGATCAATGCGGATGGTTAACGCTTGGTTTCCACGGCGCGAGAGGGTTTGTTCTTACGTGGGATGACGAGGCTCGAAGCAACGTGGCGTGGGGCGGTTCACCGGCCCGCCTCGGCAAGAGCCCGGAACACCAGCGCGTGACGCCTGCCGATCGCCTCCGCGTCGTCGCCGTAGCCGCCGCCGATCACCGCGACGAGGGGAATCGCGCGCCGCCGGGCCTGCGCCACCACGAACCGGTCGCGCCGCCACAAGCCCTCGTCGGAGAGCGCGAGGCGGCCCAGCCGGTCCTCCCGGTGCGGGTCCACCCCGGCATTGTAGAAGACGATGTCGGGGGCCACCCGGGCGAGCATGTCGGGCACGTGCTCGGCGACCGTGGCGAGGTAGGCGTCGTCCTCCATGCCGTCGGGGAGCGGCACGTCGCGGTCGCTCGGGACCTTGCGCACGGGGTAGTTCTTCTCGGCGTGGACGGACAGCGTCACGAGGTCGGGGACCCCGGCGAGGATGTCGGCCGTGCCGTCGCCCTGGTGGACGTCGAGGTCGACGACGAGCGCGCGGGAGATCGCGCCCTCGCGGTGGAGCGCGAGGGCGGCGACGGCGACGTCGTTGAAGACGCAGAACCCGGCGCCGCCGGCGCGCCGGGCGTGATGGCTGCCGCCCGCCGTCGAGCCGGACAGGCCGTGCTCCAGCGCCAGCCGCGCGGCGAGCAGCGTCCCGCCGACGGAGGAGCGCGCGCGGCGCGCGACGCCGGCGTCGATCGGCAGGCCGATGCGGCGCTCGACGTCCTTCGCCACGCTCTGCGTCAGCACGGCCTCGACATAGGCGGGATCGTGGGCGAGAGCGAGGATCTCGGGCTCCGCCGGCTCGGGCCGCACGAAGCCGTCGGGCACGAGGCCCTCCGCCTCGAGCGCCCGCCGCAGGGCGCCGTACTTGCCCATGGGGAAGCGATGGCGCTCCGGGAGCGGCGCCTCGTAGTGCTGGTGGGAGACGATCGGGGGAAGCCGCCTCACCGCGTCACCATCAGCCGCTCCAGGCCGTGGAAATGGTACGCGTCGCGCACGCGCGGGCGTTCGGCGAGCCGCAAGGCAGGGCAGCGTTCGAAGAGGATCGGCAGGGCGACCTGCAGCTCGAGCCGCGCCAGCGGCGCGCCGATGCAGAAGTGGATGCCCGCGCCGAAGGCGGCGTGGAGCGGCTTCTCGCGCGCGGGGTCGAACCGGTCCGGCTCCGGGTTGGCGGCGGGGTCTCGCCCGGCGGCGCCGAGTACGAGACCGATCCTCTCGCCCTTCCGGAGGGCGACGCCGCTCTCCTGCGTGTCGGCGAGGACGTAGCGCGTGAACATGTGCAGCGGCGGGTCGAAGCGCAGGCATTCCTCGACGGTCCGCTCCGTCGCGGCCGCATCCGCGAACAGCGCCGCGGGGTCGGCGCCGGTCTCCAGGATGGTGCGCACGGCGTTGCCGAGCGCGTGCACGGTGGCCTCGTGGCCGGCATTCAGGAGGAGGATCGCGGTCGAGACGAGCTCGTCCTCCGTGAGCCGGTCACCGGCCTCCTCCGCCGCGATCAGCACGGAGAGCAGGTCGTCGGCGGGTCGGCCGCGACGCTCGGCCACCGTCGCGCGGACGAAGTCCGCGAAGGCGGCGGCGGCGGCGTCGGCGTCCTCCTCCACGGCTCGGGTGCGGCCGAAGGCGTACATCGCCACCATGCGGTGCGACCAGTCGAGGAGCCGCGGCGCCTCGTCCTCCGGCACGCCGAGCATGCGCGCGATGATCCGAACGGGGATCGGCGTGGCGTAGGCCTCGAGCAGGTCGAACGGCTCGGCGCGGGGGAAGCCGTCGATCAGCGCGTGCGCCAGGGCGGCGATCGCCGGGCGCAGGCTCTCGACACGCCGCGAGACGAAGGCGCGGTTGACGAGGGTGCGCAGGCGCGTATGCACCGGCGGCTCCCGCTCGAGCATGGAATGCGCGTCGATCGCGTCGAAACGCGCGGTGTGCGCCGCCGGCTCGGGCAGGCCGAGCTCGGCGCGGGTCGAGACGTGCAGGATCTCGCGCCCGAAGCGCCGATCCCGCAGCAGGCGGTCGACGTCGCCCTGGGCGAGGAAGACCCAGTGGCCGTACTCCTCCCAGAACACGACGGGCGCCCGCGCGTGCAGGCGCGCATAGGCCGCGTACGGGTCCTCGTAGAAGGCGGGGTCGCGGGGATCGAGGGAGAGACGGCGGGCGGCGGGGTCGAGCTTCATGGAGGCCATATCGATCGATCCGCCGAGCCTGGCAAGGGGGTGGCGGGGTGGCGGCAAGTGGAGGGCAAGCGGAGGGCAGAGGGAGGGCAGAGGGAGGGCAAGAGAACGGCAAGGGACAGGCAGGGGAACGGCAAGGGATAGGCGCGGAGGAGGCGACAGCGCGGCGAGCGGACGGTGGGTAAGGTTTCTACAAATTGACCACGTGGTTCGAAAAAGTTAGTGTTTCAGTAACGAATGAGGCGACGACGCGCCGCGGCCGTACTCGCGAAGACGAGGCCCGCAACAGACAAGTCGTCTTTGGATGCCGGGGGCATGACCGGGCAGTCCGCGTGCGAGCAGCTTCGCACGACCATTCGGCGCACATCCGCGCCGCTGCCAGCCGATCACATTCCGAGCTCTTCATCGTGCGCGCCTCCGCGTGTGCCGATGGCGAGGCCGTGCGTGGACGCGATCGACGCGTCCCGCCGGGCGACCGCGCGCCGTCTTCATGGCGGCAGGTGCAATTCTTGGACGGGAGGCGCTCACCGGAAGCCATTCCAGCACAGCATGATCCGGCCACGGCCGCGCGATCTCCGGCGAGAGGCGGGAGACGTCCGGTACCGCATCGGCCGACGCTTCGAACACGCCACATCACGCAACCGCATCGTATCCGGCGGGGACGTCCGCACAGAAGAGTGGATGTGCGCCGCGGCGATGCTTCGTTCAACGAAGGGAAATCGTCATGTCTATCCAGGGACAGGGTCAGCTCCAGGCGGAGCTCCAGGCGCAGCTGCAGGGCCAGCTCCAGGGTCAGGGTCAAGGCCAGGGCCAGGGACAAGGCCAGGGTCAGGGTCAGGGTCAGGACCAGTCGCAGAGCTCGACGCTCTACTCGGCGAGCCTGAACGGCAACGGCAACCTCAACGGTAACGGCAACGGCAACGCCAACGGGAACGCCAATGCCAACGCGAACTACTCGAAGGACGTCGAGTACGAGTACGAGCACGAGGTCGAGAAGGAGCTGAACGCGAACCTGAACGGCAACGCCAACGTCAACTACAACGAGAACGACGTCGACGTGGACGTGGACGTCAAGGTCAAGATGGACCTGGAGGGCTATCTGCCCACCGACGACGACATCATCGACATCGAGCAGATCACGGGGATCACCAACTCGATCGTGATGCCCGACGCCGTGAGCCAGGCGGTGACCACCGGCAACGCGTTCAACCTCGACCAGGTCAACAACCTGGCCGACCAGGACACGGCGACCGGCCAGGACGTCACCTACAACGGCGGCGGGGGCTTCGACCTGTCGCTCCTCGGTGGCGGGCACGGCGGCGGGCTCCCCGGCGAGGGCGCCGGCTTCAGCCAGACGGCGACGGCGACCGGCGGGCGGATCACCACCGACGATCCGAGCTCCAGCGTCGGCGACAGCGGCTCGGCCGCCTCCAACGCGGCGGCGGACGCCGTGGCCTCGAACGAGGCGTTCACCCAGACCATCACGATGGGCGCGAACGTCCAGTTCAACTCCGCCTCCTTCAGCGTGGCGGGCGACGACATCGACGACGTGATGATGTGATCGCGTCTCCCACGGGTCCGCGCGCTCCGCGCGCGGACCTCCGGCGAGCCCGGGGATGCGCGCGGCGACCGGCCGCGCGCATCGCCCCCTCCGGAACGCGGCGTGCGCTCCCGCGCGCGCCCGGACGAGGACGATCGCCATGTCGACCGGTGTCACCGAGACCATCTGGCATTTCGCGGGCTACCTGCACCTGATCGACGAGGTCGCCAGGAGCTGGACGCTCTACGACGACGAGCCGCCGATGCTGCCGGCGGAGGAGCTGGCGCACCCGCCGCAGGCGCTTCCCGGCGTCGCTGAACTGGAGGAGATCGCCAGCCGCCCGTCGCCCTTCTGGGCGGCGCCGGGCGAGGCGATCGTTCCCGAGCCGATGCTGCTCCTGCGCGGCAGCCCGTACGTGGCCGTGGACCGCACCGCCTTCGGCCCCTTCGACGTCCCCGAGCCGATGCTCTGGGCTATCGGCGGCGGTGGCGGCGGAGCTTCGATCACGATCCGCTACACCTTCGGCTATCGCGCCCCCACCGAGCGTGAGGATGCGTTCGGCGAGACGGTCGCCGAGATCCGCCAGATCAATATTCTCGACGATTCCGATGTCTTCGTTTGGGGCGAGGACCTCGCGAGCGGCCTGCTTCCCGTCGATCCCGCGGAAGCGCTGGTCTCCCTGCTGGAGGCGGTGCGCGAGGCGACGCCCGACGCGCTCGCCGCGCCGGTGGGCCAGGCCGAGATCGGCGCGGTGCTCGTGGCCCGCCACGAGGCGCTCGTCGCGGGCGAGGAAGACGCGGCGCTGGCCGGCTTCGAGACGCGGCCCGGTCGCTATGTCAACGGCGAGCAGGTCTCTGCGGATTGGCAGCTCGCGCCCTTCGAGGGCGCGCCGGAGATGCCCGAAGGCGCGAACGGCCACGAGGCTTACGGCGCGCACGCGCATCTCGGCGGCAACGAGGCGATCAACATCGCCGTGGTCCAGGATCTCAACGAGCTCTCGCTCCAGACGATCGTCTTCGGCGACTGGTATTCGCTCGACGCCATCGTGCAGATCAACGCGATCATGGACATCGACTCCGTCGCCACGTTCGGCGCGAAGATGGCCAGCATGGGGGCGGCGCTCGCCACGGGCGGGGACCTCGGCGCGGGCTGGGGTGGCGGCAACCGGCTGACCAATATCGCGGAATTTCTCACCGAGGACGTCGATCTCGGCGCGCTCGAGCTGCCCGGGCGGGGCGGCCTGCACTGGACGGTCGACGTGCTCGACGGCGACTTCTGGGACGTGAAGGCGTTCTACCAGACCAACTGGATCGTCGACGACGACCTCTACTCGCAGACGACATACGACTTCTTCAGCCAGGTCCGCTTGGGCGAGAACCTGGTCGTCAATCTGGCGGAGTTCCTCCAGGCGGCCGGCGACTACGACCTGATCGTGATCGGCGGCAACTACTACGCCGCCAACTGGATCGTGCAGGCCAACGTGCTCGTCGACTCCGACGGCGGGCTCGTCGGTCATCTCGGCGGCGCCGGGGTTCAGGACGGGGCGACGGGGCAGAACCAGCTGACCAACGATGCGCTGATCGCGCATTACGGCGGTGGCGGCTTCCAGGCGCTCGACGGCGAGCTCGCCGCCTTCGTGCAGCGGCTGATGAGCGACGACACGCTCGATCCCACCGAATGGTGGTCGCTCAACGGCATCGGGTCGGGCGCGATGCGCGTCCTCTACGTCACCGGCGACTACTACGACGTCAACCTGGTCAGCCAGCTCAACGTCGTCTCCGATGCCGACGCGTTCGCCCAGATCCTGCCGGCGGACGCGACCTTCCACGAGGACGGCGCCGAGCAATGGGTGGCGAGCGGCGGCAACGAGCTGACCAACCAGGCGATCATCGTCGACACCGGCGCCGTGGCCGCGACGCATGTCGGCGGCGAGGTCTACGAGGAGGACTTCCTCGTCCAGGCCGAGATCGTGATCGACGACGACGACTACGACGACGACGCGCTGGCGACCGAGATCGTCGCCTTCACCGGCGACGACACGGGACAGGACGACGACGGCGTCGCCGGCGGCGCCCCACTCGCCGGCGAGGGCGACGCGATGGGCTCGGTGATGACGTGACGCGGACGAACCGCTGAGGGACCGATCGATGGATCGCATCGACGACGACTTTCGCTTTCGAGACGACGCCTGGAGCACGGGCGAGACCTCCGACGAGGATCTCGGCGACGCGCTCGCCGCCGCCGCGCCGGCTCCGGCCTTGCGCCAGGCCCGCCCGTCCGGGCGGGACGTCGCGTCCGAGCCCGGAGCCGGGCCGTCGCTCGCCGGGGGCCTGCGCGCGCTCGAGGCGCGCTATGCGGCCGAGGCCGGCGCGCGCTACATCGGTCCGGGCGCCGCGCTCGGCACGCCGGCCGCGCCGACGCCAGCCGCGGCGCCGCCGGTCTCGCTCGCCGAGGCGCCGACCGCGCGCGTGCTGCGTCCCGAGCCGCTGCCGCCTGCGCCCGAGGCGCGTGCCGCGCCCGAGCCGGAGAACCCTCCCGCGCCCGATCCCTCGCCCGATCCCTCACGCGCGCCCGACCTCTCGCCGGCACCCGCGCCCAATCCCGCCCCGCAGGTGAAGCGCGAGGCGCGCGGCGAACTGCCCCAGCCGGCGCCGGTGGTCGCGCCGGATGCCCGGGAGGAGGCGGCGCGCCCGCCCACGCCCGCCGAGCGCCGCCCGGCCGCCGGCGGCGGCAAGCCCCCCGCTCCGCCCTCCGATCGCGGCGGCGGCGGATCGGGCGGCGGCCCGCCGATCCAGAATCGCTCGCGGGACATGGACTTCCGCAGCGTCCTTTCCGCGGGCCTCGCGACCGCCCGGCGCAACCTCGTCGTCGTCGCCCTGTTCTCGCTCGCGGTCAACATCCTCGTGCTCGCGATCCCGCTCTACCTGTTCCAGGTCTCCGATCGTGTGCTGACGAGCCGCAGCCTCGACACGCTGTTCATGCTCACGCTCATCGTCATCGGTGCGGTGGCGGCGCACGTCCTCCTCGACATGATGCGCCGCGTGATCCTGGTGCGCATCGCCACCGAGACGGAGAGCAAGCTCGGCGCGCCGGTGCTCTCGGCGGCGGCGAAGGCGGCGCAGAACGGCTCCTCGCGCGAGTTCCAGGTGCTCGGCGACCTGCAGCAGCTGCGCAGCTTCATCACCGGGCCGGTGCTGCTCACCATGCTCGACAGCCCCACCGTGCCTCTCTACATGCTCGTCGTCTTCATGATCCACCCGCAGCTCGGCTTCCTCGTGCTCACGGCCGGCGGCGTGCTGTTCGTGCTGGCGGGGCTCAACCAGCGCGTCACGGCGCTCTCCTTCGCGAAGGCGAACGCCTATGCGAGCCGCGCGAACCTGCAGGCGGACGCCATGGCGCGCAACGCGCAGGTGATCAACGCCATGGGCATGACGCCCGAAGGCGTCGCCATGTGGGGGCGCGAGACGGCGGAGAGCCTCACCTCGCAGGTGCTGGCGCAGGACCGCAACATCCTGCTCGGCAGCATCTCCAAATTCGTACGCCTCTCGACCCAGGTCGCTATCCTCGGGTTCGGCGCCTACCTCGCGCTCGGCGGCGAGCTGACCGGCGGCATGATCATCGCCGCCTCGATCGTCGCGAGCCGCGCGCTGCAGCCGCTCGAGGGCACGATCGAGGGCTGGAAGAACTTCGTCGCCGCCCGCGCCGCCTACGCCCGCATCCGCGCGCTGCTGCAATCCTCGCCGCTCAACCTCGAGCGCCTGCGGCTGCCGCGGCCGACCGGCCGGCTCGAGGTGGAGCGCATCCTCTACGTGCCGCCGCCGAACAAGAAGGTCATCCTCAACGGCGTCTCCTTCGCGCTCGAGCCGGGCGAGAGCCTCGCCATCGTCGGCAACTCGGGCACCGGCAAGTCGACGCTGGCGCGGATGCTGGTCGGGTCGGTCGTGCCGACGGCGGGCAACGTGCGCCTCGACCACATGGAGCTGCGCAACTGGGACCCGCGCCAGTTCGGCGAGAGCGTCGGCTACCTGCCGCAGGACGTGCAGCTGTTTCCCGGCACCATCAAGCAGAACATCTCCCGCATGCGCGAGGACGCCAGCGACGCGCAGGTGTTCGAGGCGGCCGAGCTCGCGGACGTGCACGAGATGATCTCGCACTTCGCGCAGGGCTACGAGACGCCTATCGCCATGGACGGCAGTCCGCTCTCCGGCGGCCAGAAGCAGCGGGTCGGTCTCGCGCGCGCCTTCTTCGGCGATCCGCGCTTCGTCGTGCTCGACGAGCCGAACTCGAACCTCGACACCAACGGCGAGCGGGCGCTGGCCAAGGCGCTGGTGCGGGCGAAGCAGCGCGGCATCACCGTCGTCGCCATCACCCAGCGGCCCTCGCTCCTGAAGAGCGTCGACAAGATCATGATCCTGCACGAGGGCAACGTGAAGGCGCTGGGGCCGCGCGAGCAGATGCTGCCCGTGCTGTTCGGCAAGAAGGCGGACGGGCCGCGCGCCATCGGCGGCGACGGCACCCCGCTCATCGAGGAATGAGGTCGGCCATGAGCGCCAGAGCGATGCAAGCACTCCAGGCCCGGGACTGGTACGCCAACGTGCCGCGCAGCGCACGCACGCCGACGCTCGCCGGGCTCGTCGTCCTGATCGGGACGTTCCTCGCCTTCGGCGTGTGGGCGAACGCCGCGCCGATCGCCGGCGCCGTGGTGGCGACGGGCGTGTTCGTCACCACCGGCTCGAACAAGACGGTGCAGCATCTCGAAGGCGGCGTGATCAGCGAGATCCTGGTGCGCGAGGGCGACCACGTGCGCACGGGCGATACGCTCGTGCTGCTCGACGAGACCGGCCCCCGCGCCGAGCTTCGGCGCCTGCAGCTGCGCTTCGCGCGCACGCTCGCCATGGAGGCCCGCCTCGTGGCCGAGATCGAGGGCCGGGCCGCCATCGCGTTTCCAGACGTGCTCCTGGAGAAGGCCGAAGATCCCGACGTCGCCGAGATGATCGAGCGGCAACGCCTCACCTTCTCGGCACGCAAGCGCCACCTCGACAGCGAGATCGTCACGCTCGAGCGCGGCATCGACGCCCTGCGCGAGCACGTCACCGGCAGCGAGGTGCAGATCCGCGCCGTGGAGGAGCAGATCGCCTTCTTCGAGGAGGAGCTCGTCGACAAGGAGACGCTGCTGCGCCAGGGGCTGGTGCGCCGCCCCGAGGTCCTCGCGCTGCATCGCGCGCGCGCCAACATGCGCGGCGAGATCGGCCGGCTGATCGGCGACATGGGCGATGCCAAGGAGCGCATCGCCCGCGGCGAGGAGCAGATCAACGGCCTGCGGCACGCCGCGGTGAAGGCCGCCGTCGAGGAGCTGCAGCAGGTCCACGCCGAGATGAGCGACCTGCGCGAGCGCATCCGCTCCGCGGAGAACATCCTCGAGCGCATCCGCATCACGGCCCCGGTCGAGGGCATCGTCGTCAAGCTGCGCTACCACACGGCCGGCGGCGTGGTGGAGGCGGGCAAGAACGTCATGGAGATCGTGCCGATCGACGAGCCGCTCGTGATCGAGGCGACGGTCCGTCCGCGCGACGTCGACAGCGTGCGGCGCGGCCAGCGCGCCTCGGTGCGCCTCACCGCGCTCAACCAGCGCACGACGCCGATGGTCACCGGCGAGGTCATCTATCTCTCCGCGGACGCGCTCCCGGAGGAGCGCCCGCGCCCGGACTCGGAGGGGGACGTCTACGTCGTGCGCATCGCCCTCGACGAGGCGTCCGTCGCTCGCATACCGGAATTCGAGCCGACCGCGGGCATGCCGGCGGAAGTCTACATCGAGACCGCCGAGAGGACGTTCTTCCAGTACTTGATCAGGCCGTTGCAGGACAGCATGGCACGGGCGTTCCGAGAGTCGTGACGCCGCCCGCTGCTCACACGAACCGTTGGGATCGATGGCGACGAAACGTAATACAAGTAAATCGATATAATCATACGGCAAGACTTCCCAATGACGCGTGGATCCTTTCGGTAAAAGCGATTTCGTGCTATGTTTCCGAGGTCCTGCCAATCGTGAAGAAAGTAAGTCAAGTCAAGGACGGCAAGCAGAGCGCGAAGCGCCGGGGGAAGCGACATCGAGCATGGGAGTATGGCATGGATCAATGGAGCGAAGCCGCATTCACGACCGAGGAGGCCGCGTACCGGTTCGTCGAGGCACGCGTCTGGCCGGAGGGCCCCGTCTGCCCGCATTGCGGCAGAGGCGATCGCATCGGGCGCCTGGCGGGAAAGGACTCGAAGCCGGGATCCTACAAGTGCTACGCCTGCCGCAAGCCCTTCAACGTCAAGCTCGGAACCATGCTGGAGTCGATGCACGTACCGCTGCATCTCTGGCTCCAGGCGCTGTTCCTGCTGCACGCCTGCGATCCGCCGGTCTCCGTCAACCGTCTCCATCGCATTCTCGGCGTGTCGAGCCGCACGAGCTGGCTCATGTCCCAGCGCTTCCGCGAGCGACTGCTGGCCGAGGGCACCGACGACGGGGAGCCGGAGCGCGCCGACGGAGCCGAGCGTAACGCCGCGGCCGACCGCTCGCGCGAGGCCGGCCGAAGTCGCCGCGACGCGGCATGCGGCTGGGGCTCCGCTGCGGACTTCGGCTTCGCTGTCGGAGGAGGTTCGGCATGAACGCGCGTCCCGGACGAAAATGGGCCGAGATCCAGGTCGATCTGTTTCGCGACGCCGTGCGCCGTCACGCGACCTCCGGCGCGTGCGCACGTTTCGAGGCTCTGTTCGCGTGCCTCGTGCCCCCGGTCAGGCCGGCGACCGGTCCACGGGACGCCGATCGACGAGATGAGCCTCGAGCCGCGGCAGGAAAGACCAGAGATCCCGATTGAGCGCGCCGTGCTCGCGGATAGCCTCGGCAAGCTCGGCACGACGTGCCGCATCCATCCCCCGGACGCGCCCGAAGGAGAGACGTCCCCCGCGCTCCTCGAGCTTCATCAGCTGGGTGTGCGTGATCACCCCCTCGGCATCCACAGTGTACATGCAGTGGTTGAGATCGTTGCGCAGCTTCGTCTGTCGCGAGAAGCGCGCGACGAGGTCGTCGAGCTCCCCTGCGACGGCGCGATCCGCCACCTTCGCCTTGGCGAGGCGCTGCACGAGGTCGAGCCGTGCGCGCGTGGTGTTGAGGGTCGCGAAGACGATGGCCGCCGAGACCTCGTCGGTGTCGAGGAGCAGCATCAGCACGTAGATAAACAGGCTCTCGTTGTTCGACCAGGAGAAGACCAGATGCCCGATGAGCGCCAGCACCTCGGTCCGGCGATCGGCGGAAGCCGGGGCAGCGGCTGCCAGCGCTTCGAAGTCCGGCGGCCGCGGCAGGCGGGAGGGGGGCCGCGCGCTCACGGCCGCCCGCGCGCGCACCCGCCGCGCACGATCCCCTGACAGGAGGCCCGCGCCATGCCGTTCGGTCTCCTCGATCTGTGGAGGGCGCGCGCGGGGCGGCGGGCCGCGGTGGCCGCGCTCGCTCCCTTCGTCGATCGCTCGCGGGAGCGGCTCGCGGAACGCCGGGCGGATGCCGGCATCGCACCCGACGACGGGCTCGTGCCGGAGGGGCTCGCGGCGCTCGGCCGGTTGGGCGGCCTCGATCGCCTGGCTGGGCTCGGAGACGTCGAGGACACCTCGGACTCCGTCTGGCTCGATCCCTATCTCGTAGGGTTCCTGGCGACGCTAATCACGCTCCTCGCCAAGCGCAAGGTGGGGCCGCTGAAGGAAGAAGCGCTCGCGCTGGTTCAGGAGAGCGCGTTCTCGGCGCTCACGGGGCTCGACGGAACGCTGCTGGGCGTCGAGCTCGTGCTCGCGGGCCGCGCGCCCTCGCGCGCCTTCGCGCAGGGCTGCGGCGACGCCGGTCGCTTCTACACGCTCCTCACGGGCGAGCCCATGCCTCCCGGCGACGCGCAGACGCCGGACTGGGCGGCGGGATTCTTCCACCAGCCGGCCCCCGAGCCCGCGATCGCGCCCGCTCCGCCCCCGCTCTACCCGTTCGCCGCGTGGGACGCCTACGTCGAGCCTCGGCTCGGCGGCTGACGGCTCAGACCGTCTCGAGCAGCCGCGCCATCAGCATCGCCCGGGGGCCGAGCGAGGAGGCGAGGCCGTACTCCTCGAGCGTGTGCGCGCCGTCGCCGTCGATGCCGAGCCCGTCCAGGGTGGGGACGCCGAGCCCGGCGGTGAAGTTGCCGTCCGAGCCGCCGCCGGTGCGCACGGTCTCCTCGAGCGCGAAGCCGATCTCGGCGGCGAGCCCGACCGCCGTCTCGTAGAGGGCGGCGACCTGGGGGGTGCGCTCGAAGGTCGGGCGGTTCATGCCGCCGGTGACGGTGACCGTGAAGTCCGGCCGCTGCGGGGACAGGCCGAGGATCGCGCGCGCGAGCGCCTCGCCGTCGGCGGCGGTCTCGACGCGCAGGTCCACCGCGAAGCGGCAATGCTGCGGGATCGTGTTCATCGCGGTCCCGCCCTTGATGAGGCCCACCGTCGTGGTGATGCCGCGGTCGTAGTCCGTCATCGCCTCGATCGCGGCGATCTGGCGGGCCGCCTCGTGGATGGCGTTGCGGCCCTCCGCGTGGCGCGAGCCGGAATGGGCGGGGCGGCCCTCGACGTGGACCTCGAAGCGGCCGACGCCCTTGCGGCAGGTGACGATCTTGCCGCCGTCGCGCGCGGGCTCGGTGACGAGGACGGCGGCCGCGTCGCGCCCGAGATGCTCGATCAGCGCCCGGGTCGTCGGCGAGCCGATCTCCTCGTCGGGCGTGAACAGGAAGACCATCGGGCGCTTGGCGGTGCCCTTGCGGGCGACCTCGAGGAAGCCCTGGAGCGCGAGATAGGCGCCGCCCTTCATGTCGTAGACACCCGGCCCGTAGATCCGGTCGCCCTCGACGCGCACGGGCAGCCCGTCCTCGAGCGTGCCGATCGGGTGCACGGTGTCGAGGTGGGAGAGGACGAGGGCGTGCTCGACCTTCGTCGTCGGGCCGGCGCGCACGATCACCGAGCCGCCGAGGCCGTCGCGGCCGGGCAGCCGCTCGATGCTCACGGGCTCGCCCTCGAGCCCCGCGACCAGGCGGTCCATCATGCCGTCGACGGCGGCGGCATCGCCCGTCGGGCTCTCGTGACGCGCCCAGGCGCAGACGTCCTCGACCATGCGGGCGATCCGGGCATCGGCGGAGAAGGCGGCGGCGGCGGAGGTGGACGGCACGGGCATCGGCGGGGATCGCTCTTCTGTCGTCGGTGTGGGGGCGCGCAGATAAGCACGGGCGGCGGCGCACGCGAAGAGGTGACGAGCATATCTGCGAGTGCGGCCGTGCGCACGAGCGGCCGACGCGTGCGACCGACGGGGCGCCCCTTGCCAGTGCGTCCGGGACCGTGCCTCAATCCGGCGATGCGGCGCCGCGCGGAGGGAATCGACACGAGGGGGAGGGCCGCGCACCGCATGCCGAGGCGCGGCCCTTCGGCGCTGCGGCGCGCGGGCTCTCCGCGCGCCGGCGTCCTCCTCGCCGGGCTGCTTCTGCTCGCCCTCGCCGGCTGCATGCCCGCGGTCGATCCGGGCCAGGCGCTCGTGTGCCGCACGGTCCTCGTCGCCCTCCATCCGGAGGGCACGCACATCGAGGTCCTGCGCGAGATCGGGGACGCGGACGCCCGCGGCGTCGCTATCGTCTACCGCGTCGCCGAGCCGGGTGCGCCGCCGCGGCGCGCGAGCACCGCCTGCCGCTTCGGGGCCGAGCGGACCCTCCCCGGCGGGCGCGATCTCGTCTCGGTGACGCACGACGGCGTGGCGCTCTCGCCGGTGCGGCTGTTCCTGCTCGAGCGCTACTGGACCGGCAAGGGCGCGGACGCCGCCGCCACGGCGCCGCCGCGGCCCTCTGCGCTCGCCGGCGAGGGGCTCCCGCTCGGGCGGGGTGGTGTCCAGGCGCTGCAGGTCGGGCTCGCCGCGCTGACGACCGGCTCGCTCTACGGTCTCCTCGCGGTGGCCTACAGCCTCGTCTACGGGCTCGTCGGCCGGATCTTCCTCGCCTTCGGCGAGATCGCCATCGTCGGGGGCTACGCGGTGGCGATCGCGGTGGGCGTCGCGCTGGCTACGTCCGGCCTCGCCGGAGAGGCGGCGGTGTACGCGGGGCTCGCGCTCGGCCTCGTCCTCGCGCCGCTGGCGACGGCCTCGCTGGCGCGGCTCCTCGCCGAGGGCGTGGTGGCGCCGCTCGCGCACCGTCCGGGATACGCCATGCTCGTCGCCTCCTTCGGGCTCGTGATCGCGCTCTCCGAGGGCCTGCGCCTCGTCCAAGGCGGCTCGGAGATCTGGATCGCGCCCGGGCGCGTGCGCGGCGTCGTGCTCGCGACGACCCCGGACGGTGCGCTCGCGACCATCACGCTCACCCAGGGCGCGGCGATCGCGCTCGCGCTCGCCGGCGCGCTCGCGGCGATCGTCCTCGTGGCGCGCAGCCGCTTCGGCCGCGCCTGGCGGGCGGTGTCGGACGATCCCGACGCCGCCGCGCTGATGGGAGTCGACGCCCGCGCGACCCTCGTCGGCGCCGTGACGCTCGCCGGCGTCCTCGCGGCGCTCGCCGGCTGGTTCGTCGTGGCGCACTACGGCAACATCTCCTTCGCCGGGGGGCTGATGCTCGGGCTCAAGGCTCTCGTCGCCGCGATCCTCGGAGGTATCGGCTCGCTGCCGGGCGCGCTCCTGGGCGGGCTGCTGCTCGGCCTCGGCGAGAGCCTGTGGTCGGCCTTCCTGCCCGGCGCCTATCGCGACGTCGCGGTCTTCGGTGCGCTGGCGCTGCTCCTGGCGCTGCGCCCCGGCGGGCTCCTGGGCGACGCGCATCCGGGAGTCCAGCGCGTCTGACGCGCCGCGACGACGGGTCCGGGGCACTCGCGTCGCACCCGCCTTGCCGCACGAAATATTTTAAGCTTAAATCATTTCGCCGACACCAGCGGAGGGCGCGCCATGAAGATCGCCGTCATCGGGGGAGGGCCCGCGGGCCTCTATTTCGCGATCCTGATGAAGAAGCAGGACCCCGCGCACGAGATCACCGTCTACGAGCGGAACCGCCCCGACGACACGTTCGGCTTCGGCGTCGTGTTCTCGGACGCCACGCTCGACGGGTTCGAGCGCTACGACGAGCCGAGCTACCGGCGCATCACCCAGGAATTCGCCTACTGGGACGACATCGCCATCCATTTCATGGACGAGGTCCACCGCATCGGCGGCAACGGCTTCTGCGGCTGCTCGCGGCGCACCCTGCTCTTGATCCTGCAGGAGCGCGCCCGCGAGCTCGGCGTGGCGCTCGAGTTCGAGGTCGAGATCGGCGACGAGAGCCGCTTCGCCGACGCCGACCTGATCGTCGCCTGCGACGGCATCAACTCGCGCATCCGCGAGAAGCACGCGGACCACTTCGCGCCTCAGGTGGATCTGCGGCCCAACAAGTTCGCCTGGATGGGCTCGACCAAGCCGCTCGACGCCTTCACCTTCGTCTTCCGCGACACCGAGTGGGGCCCCTTCATCGCCCACGCCTACCAGTACGAGAAGGGCCGCTCGACCTGGGTGTTCGAGACCGACCCGCAGACCTTCGAGCGCGCCGGCATCGGCTCGATGACGGAGGAGGAGAGCGCCGACCTGATGGTGCGGATCTTCCCCGACTTCCTCGCCGAGCACGGCGTCATCACCAACCGCTCGCTGTGGCGCAACTTTCCCATGATCCGCAACACGCGCTGGGTGAAGGACAACATCGTGCTGCTCGGCGACGCCAAGTCGACGGCGCACTTCTCCATCGGCTCCGGCACCAAGCTCGCCATGGAGGACGCGATCGCGCTCTACGAGAGCTTCCGCCGCGAGCCGCGGGACGTATCCGCCGCGCTCTCGGCCTTCGAGACCGGGCGGCGCGAGGAGACGGAGAAGACCCAGCACGCCGCCGACGTCTCCCTCGTCTGGTTCGAGCACGTGGCGCGGTTCTGGGACTTCGACCCGGTGAAGTTCTCCTTCGGCCTGATGACGCGGGCGAAGGCGATCACCTACGACAACCTGCGGCTTCGCGCGCCGGACTTCGTGGCCGAGGTCGACCGGCTGTTCGCCCGCGAGGTGCGGCAGGCCGGCTTCGACGTCGACGTCGAGCATCCCGTCGCGCCGATGTTCCAGCCCTTCCGCCTGCGCGACATGGTCGTGTCGAACCGCGCCGTGATGTCGCCGATGTGCCTGTACTCGGCCGTGGACGGCATGCCGACGGACTTCCACCTCGTGCACTACGGGGCGCGCGCCATCGGCGGGCCGGGCCTGATGTTCACCGAGATGGTCGTCGTCTCGCCGGAGGCCCGGATCACGCCCGGCTGCGCCGGGATCTGGACGGACGAGCAGGAAGCCGCCTGGACGCGAATCGTCGACTTCGTCCACGCCAACGCGCAGACGAGAATCGCGCTCCAGCTCGGTCACGCGGGCCGCAAGGGCGCGACCCGGCTCATGTGGGAGGGCATGGACCGGCCGCTCGCGGAGGGCGGCTGGGAGGTCTGCTCGGCCTCTCCCCTGCCCTACTTCCCCGACAGCGCCATGCCGCGCGAGATCGACCGGGCGGGCATGGACGAGGTGAAGCGGGACTTCGTCGCCGCGGTGGAGCGGGCGGAGCGCGCCGGCTTCGACATGATCGAGCTGCACTGCGCCCACGGCTACCTGCTGGCGAGCTTCCTCTCGCCTCTGACCAACCGGCGCACGGACGGCTACGGCGGCTCGCTCGAGAACCGCCTGCGCTTCCCGCTCGAGGTGTTCGAGGCGATGCGCGCCGCTTGGCCGGCGCACAAGCCGATGTCGGTGCGCATCTCGGCGACCGACTGGGCCGAAGGCGGGCTGACGCCGGCGGATTCGGTCGCCATCTCCCGCGCCTTCGCGGACGCGGGCGTCGACCTGATCGACGTCTCCACAGGCCAGACCGTGCAGGAATCGCGGCCGATCTACGGGCGCATGTTCCAGACGCCCTTCGCCGACCGCATCCGCAACGAGGCGCGGGTCGCCACCATGTGCGTCGGCAACATCACCACCGCCGACCAGGTCAACACCATCCTCGCCGCCGGCCGCGCCGACCTCGTCGCGCTCGGCCGCCCGCACCTCGTCGACCCCGCCTTCACGATGAAGGCCGCGGCCTGGTACGGCGTGAAGCAGCACTGCCCGCCGCAATACCTGCCGGGCCAGGACCAGATCCTGCGCAACGCCGTGCGCGACCGGGCGGACCTCGAGGACCTCAAGATCCGCGGCAAGCCGAAGACCCGCGCGGAGCTGAAGGCGGAAGCGGCGGCGGGGGTGCGGCAGGCGGCAGAGTGACGAACGGGAGCGGCTGGGCAGGTTCCTCGTCGGGAACACCCTGCAGCGCCCGGCGGGCCCCCTCGCCTTTCGGGCGCGAATGGGGGAGGGTTGCTTTTCGAGCCGCTCGCGCGTTGTCGGGCGCCGCGCCACGCGGGCCTCGGAGACGCCGTTCGTGACCACCCCTCAGATCCTCGTTCTCGCCATCCTCGCCGCCGCCATCGTGCTGTTCGTCTCCGGGCGCTGGCGCCACGACATGGTGGCGGTGGGCGCCCTCGTCGCCTGCGTCGCCGCGGGGCTCGTGCCGGCGGACGCCGCCTTCGCCGGCTTCGGGCATCCGGCGGTGGTGACGGTGGCGTCCGTGCTGATCCTCTCGCGCACGCTCCAGACATCCGGCGCGGTCGAGCTCCTCACCCAGCGCGCGCTGCCCGCGGACGTCGGCGGCGCGCGGGCGGTGGCGACGCTCACCGCCCTCGGTGCCTTCCTCTCCGCCTTCATGAACAACGTGGGCGCGCTCGCGCTGCTGATGCCGGTGGCTCTCCAGGTCGCGACCAAGCGCGACCTGCCGCCGTCGCGGGTGCTGATGCCACTCTCCTTCGGCTCGATCCTCGGCGGGATGACGACGTTGATCGGCACGCCGCCGAACCTCATCGTCGCAGGCTTCCGGGCGCAGGCGACCGGCGACGGGTTCGGCATGTTCGCCTTCACGCCGGTGGGGCTCGCGGTGGCGGTGGCGGGCGTCGCCTTCGTCGTCGCGCTCGCGCCGCGGCTCGTCCCGGCCCGTAAGCGCGCCGGCGCCGACAGCTTCCAGACCGAGGCCTACATGACCGAGGCGCGCATCCCCGAGGATGCGGAGGCCGTCGGAAAGACGCTGCGCGAGATCGAGACCGCGCTCGAGGCGGACGCCCAGGTGATCGGCCTGGTGCGGCGCGAGGTGCGTCTCGCCGCGCCCAACCCCTGGCGGCGGGTGCGCGCGGGCGACATCCTCGTGATCGAGGCGGAGCCGTCGGCGCTGGCGGGCGCGCTCTCGCGGCTCGGGCTCGTGCTGGAGGCGGACGCACGCGCCCGCGAGGCGAAGGAGCAGGAGAAGGAGGAGAAGGAAGAGAAGGAGGAGGTGGCCGCGCAGACGGCGAAGGCGGCGGCCGGCGAGACGTCCGATGCCGAAGGCGCCGGGGACGAGGCGCACCACGCCGACGCCGACGCCGACGCCCCCACCCCCGCCGCGCCCGCGGAGGACGAGGGCGTCGCCCTCGCCGAGCTCGTCGTCCTGCCCGGCTCGAGCCTCTCCGGCCGCTCGGCGCGCGACCTCAAGCTGCGCACGCGCCACGGGCTGAACCTGCTCGCCGTCTCGCGCCAGGGCGAGCGCTCGCGCGCGCGCCTGCGCACGATGATGCTGCGCGCCGGCGACGTCCTCCTGATGCAGGGGGCGCCCGAGCGCCTCGCGGAGTTCGCCGCCGCCGTGGGCGCCGCACCCCTCGCCGAGCGCCCGCTGACGATCCCCAATCGGCGCGAGATCCTCCTCTCGATCGCCATCATGGCGGCGGCGATCGCGGCCGCGGCCTTCGGCATCGTGCCCGCGGCGATCGCCTTCGCGGCGGGCGTGCTGGCCGCCATGGCGACACGCGTCGTCGCCCCGCGCACGGTCTACACCGCCGTCGACTGGCCGGTGATCGTGCTGCTCGGCGCGCTGATCCCCGTCGCCGGCGCGATGGAGAGCACCGGCGCCGCCGACCTCCTCGCCCGCGGCTTGCTCGACGTGGTCGCGCAGGGCAACGCGGTGATCGCGCTCGTCCTCGTGCTGGTCGTGACGATGACGCTCTCGGACTTCATGAACAACGCCGCCACCGCCGCCGTCATGGCCCCCGTCGCCATCGGCGCCGCCCACGGCCTCGACGCGAGCCCCGACCCGTTCCTGATGGCGGTGGCGGTGGGCGCGTCCTGCGCCTTCCTCACCCCGATCGGGCACCAGAACAACACGCTGATCCTCGGCCCGGCGGGGCTGCGGTTCGGCGACTACTGGCGTCTGGGCCTGCCGCTGGAAGCGCTGGTGATGGCGGTGTCGGTGCCGGTGATCCTGGTCGTGTGGCCGTTGTGAGCGAGGATACGCGAGAACCGTCCCCGGCGGCGCGGCGTTCGGATGGGATCATGGCGCACGCGCATCGTCACCCTCACGACGGCGGCCCATCGCACCGGGACGAACCCGCGGCCGCGAAGCGCCGCGGCCGTCGGCTGCTGATCGCGCTGTCGCTCAACCTCGGCATCGTCGTCGCGGAGGTGGCGGGCGGGGTCGTCTCCGGCTCCCTCGCGCTCCTCGCCGACGCCGCGCACAATCTCGCCGACGCCGGCGCGATCCTCGTCGCCTATCTCGCCTGGCGGATCTCGCGGCGTGCGGCCGACACGCGGCGCACCTTCGGCTATGCCCGCGCGGAGACCGTGGGGGCCGTGATCAACCTCACCGTCCTCCTCGTGATCGGCGTCTTCCTGGGCTACGAGGCGATCACCCGGCTGTTCGACCCGCCCGCCATCCAGGGCGAGATCATGCTGATCGTCGGCGTCGTCGCCATGCTGGAGGACATCGCCGCCGCGTGGGTGCTGCGCAAGGAGACTGGCGCCAACGTCCGCTCCGCCTTCCTGCACATGATCGCGGACGCGCTGGCCACGCTCGGGGTGATCCTCGGCGCGCTCGCGGTGATGATCTGGGGCGTGCGCTGGGTCGATCCGGCGATCACGGCGGCGATCGCGCTCTACATCTTCGTCCATGCCGGCTCGGAGATGCGCGAGACCGTCGCGGTGCTGATGGATTCGGCGCCGGAGGGCTTCGACTACGATGGCCTGCGGCGCCTGCTCGAGGACCAGGACGGCGTCGCGGGCGTGCACCACCTCCACCTCTGGCGGATGGACGAGACGCGCGTCGCCCTCGAGGTCCACCTGGCGCTCGACCACGCCGACCTCGCCGCCGCCACGCGGATGAAGGAGGCGCTGAAGGCGCGCCTCGCCGAGCGGTTCGGCGTGGCGCACGCCACGATCGAGGTTGAGTGCGCGCGAGGCGTCGACCACGACCCGGCGCTGTTCCGGACCGAGTGAGTCCGGCGCGCCCCCGCGCGCGGCGTCACGCCGGCGGGAGCGGGACCATGCCGGGCGGCCATGCCGCGCGCTCGCCCCGCCGCGACCGCCGCGCGCACCGGCGCGACGGTCGCGAGGATCACCGCGGCGTGGTCGGTCGCCGCGCCGTCGGCCTCACTCCTCTTCGACAGCCTCGCACAGGAGGGCCCAGCCGCTCGAGGCCGCGGGGTCGGCGGGCTCGTCGATGCCTTCGCAATGGTCGCGCACCATCGTGCGCTGCTCCTCGGTCATCGCGGCGAAGGCGGCCTCGCGCTGCTCGTCGGGGACGAGTTCGGTGCGGCTCTCGTCGGTGAAGAAGTCCTGCGTCATCGCGTCGAGCTCTTCCATCGACGCCACGTTGTCCGTGCTGCTCGACGTCTGCGCCAGGCCGGGCCCGGCGAGGAGGGCGGCGCCGGCGAGGGCGGCGGCGAAGGTTGCCTGTCGGATCATCGCGTTCTCTCCCGTTCGTTGCGGATCGCGCGGGGCATCGCCCACGGCGATGCCGATCATGCGCGGGAGCGCCGCGAGGTTCCGTAGGAGGCCGGGTCCGAGCCGGCGGCGCGGCGTTGACGGGGGCGCCGCGAACCCATATGTCTTGCGCCCGTGGAGCCGTGGCCGAGAGGCTGAAGGCGGCGGTTTGCTAAACCGTTATACGGGCTTAAACCCGTATCGAGGGTTCGAATCCCTCCGGCTCCGCCACGCACGCCCGATCCGATCCGCCGATGCCGGCGTCCGACCGGCGGGTGGCGCGAACCGCACGCCCCCGCGGCATCCCGGGACCCTCGGGAGGCCTATGCACCGCCGGGCGTGGTGCCGGATGCCGAGCGGCTGCCGGTCCGGCCTTCCGCTTCGGCCGCCGCGCGGCGCGCCGCGCGCTCCTCGAGCGCACGGGCGATGACGGCGCGCGAGTCCGGGACGTCGACGACCTTGTCCGTCAGGGCGTAGCGCTTGCCGTCGCGGGTGCGCGACAGGTAGCCGTAGTCGACGAGCCGGCGGCGGATGTTGACGTGATCGATCTCGACGTGGAGCCCGACGTCCTCGAGCCAGCGCAGGATCGCGGCGTTGACCCACCGCTCCGACAGGACCGGCTCGCGCGGGATCTCGGACGCGACGGATTGCAGGAACACGTCGAGGTCGTCGAGGCCCTGCGGAAAGCCGCGCATCCGCGCGCCGATGCACAGTTGCGGCAATCGCTCGACGAAGCGCTCGGGATCCATGGCCTGCCGTTCCATGATCTCGATCTAGGAGCCGGCGGGCGCCCGATCAAGAGGCAACCGCCGGGCGGCCCGGGATGCCGCCTCGAGCCGGTGCGAGAGCCCTTACGTCCAAGCGCAAGTAGTGCTAGGCTCCGGTCTGCCCGGCGAAACCCGGGACCGGTGCCCTCGGCCCGGCGGCGCGCGCGCCGCCGCAGCGACGGAGGAGATGATGGAGCCGACGATCGTCTCGCTCATCCGCCAGCAGATGCCGCATCTCGACGCGGTCTCGCCGAGGAACGCCCTGCCCGATCTCGGCTTCGATTCCTTCAGCTTCGTCCAGCTCGTCCTCGCGATCGAGAATGCCGTCGGGATCGAGTTCGCGGACGAATACCTCAGCTACATGCGCTTCGACGACGTCGGCGAGCTCGTCGCCTATGTCGAGCGCTGCGCCAGCGCGCGAAGCCGCGGCGCGGCGTGACGGCCATGCCGTACGCGCTCCAGCAGTCGAAGTCGTACAATGATCGCTTGAAGAAGGTGGTGCCCGGCGGCGTGCACTACAGCTTTCGCATTCCCTGGGAGTCGAAGCAGATCCACTTCGCGCGCGCCAGGGGCGCCCGCGCCTGGGACCTCGACGGGAACGAGTATCTCGACCTGTTCGGCAAGTTCGGCGCCAACATCCTCGGGCACGGTCATCCCGGCTACGTCGCCGCGCTGACCGATGCGCTCGGCGCCGTCACCGCGACGACTCTCGGGTCGTCGGAGGCGCAGGCGGCCGAGCGGATCTGCGCGCTCGTGCCGTGCGCCGAGATGGTCAGGTTCGGGCTGAGCGGCACCGACGCGGTCGAGAACGCGATCCGGCTCGCCCGCGCCCACACCGGCAAGCAGCGTTTCGTGCGCTTCGCCCGGCATTATCACGGCAACGCGGACAACCTGCTCGGCGGCGGTGTCGGCGAGCCGTCCTTTCCCGTGCCGATCGAGACGGCGGGCGATCTCTACGACACCGAGGGCAAGGCGCGGGACATCGCCCAGCAGCAATCCTTCCTCATGCCCTGGAACGACCTTCCGGCGCTCGACGCCGTGATCCGCGCCCACGGCCACGAGATCGCGGCGCTGATCATGGAGCCGTTCTGCGTCAACGGCGGCGGGACGACGCCGGTGCCCGGCTACCTCGAAGGCGCGCGGCGCCTGTGCGACGCTCACGGGATCGTCCTCGTCTTCGACGAGGTGATCACCGGGTTCCGCACGAGCCTCGCGGGGGCGCAAGGGGTCCTGCGCGTCACGCCGGACCTGTGCACCCTCGGCAAGGCGCTCGGCGGCGGGGCCTTGCCCGTCTCGGCGGTGGCCGGGCAGCGCGAGATCATGAGGCTCTACGCCGACCGCCGCGTCGTTCACGGCGGCACCTTCAACGGCTATCCGCTCGGCATGGCCGCCGTCCTCGCCACGCTCGAGATCCTGAGCGCGGAGGCCGGCGCGCCGCTCGAGCGGATGCATCGCACGATGCGCGTGCTCGAGCGGCGGTTCCTGGCCGCCGCCGAGCGGCATGGGCTCGACTTCCGGACCTCGGACATCGACGGCCTGACGATCGTCCATCCCCGCATCGCGGACGACGGCGGGGACGACCCGGGCGCGCGCCGGCGCGCCGACCTCGTCACGAAGCTCACCGGCGAGGCGCTCGCGGAGAACGGAATCCTCGTCTCCAACATGAACCGCATGTACGGGTCGATCGCGCTCGAGGACCGCGACGTGGCCTTCTTCGAGGAGCGGGTGGACGCCGCGCTCGGCGCGGTCGCGGCGTTCGTGTCGCGGCTGCGGCGATGACGACGCGGACCGGCGAGGACCCGGCCGACACGCCCGCACGGACGCGCGCGGTGTCGCCCGTGCAGGCGGGCCTGCTCTACGAGCACGCGCTCGGCGGAGACGCGCGCTACGTCGACCAGGCGATCCACACGATCAACGGCCCGCTCGACCACGGCGCCTTCCGGGAGGCGATGCGCCGGCTGATCGACGCCTGCGATGCGCTGCGGATGCGGTTTCCCGCGGGTCCCGGCGGCGTCCGGCGCCTCGCCTTCGGCCCGGTGCCCGAGGCGTTTCCCATCCTCGACGCGCGCGGGCGGGCCCGCGCGGCTCGGATCGCCGACCGGCTCGCCCGGCGGGAGACGCGCCGACCGTTCGATCTCGCACGGTCGGGGACGCGCGCCGTTCTCGTGCGCATCGCCGACGAGCGGCACGTGCTGATCTGGACCTACCACCATGCCATCGCGGATTCGTGGGCGATCCGCCTCCTGCAGCGCCGCCTGTGCCGGATCTACGCGTCGCTCGTCGAGGGGCGCTCCGACGAGGACGAGGCGCGCGTCCCCTACGAATGCTACCTCGACTGGATCGACCGCCAGGACGAGGAGCGGTCCCTCGCGTTCTGGAGAGACTACCTCGGCGCACCGACCGAGCCGGCTGTCCCGCTCGACGTCGACCTGCGCGCACCGCAGCGGGTGATCCGCGCCCGCCTCGGCGCCGAGGCGCTGGCGCGGGTCCACGCGCTGCGCAAGGCGCTCCGGACGACGGCCAATGCGGTCGTGCTCTCCGCGTGGGGGCTCTACATCCTCCACCGCGCGCAGCGGACCCGGTGCGTCCTCGGCTGCGTCGTCTCGGGGCGCGCGATCCGCCTCCGGGAGGTGCACGAGATCGTCGGCACCCTCTCCAACACCGTCCCGGTGCTGATCGACGCGCGCCTGAGCGTCCGCGACCTGGTCGGTGGGATCGGGCGCCATCTGCTCGGCGCCGATCCGCACGCCCATCTGTCGCTCGGCGCGATCATGGCCGCCGGCGGCCGGCGCTACGAGGATCTCGCCAGCGTCGTCAACTTCACCATCGACGAGACGCGCCTCTCCGATCCGCATCTCGCGCGGCACGCGCTCGACGTGCCGAGCATCCGCTACGACGATCGCGCGAACTTCGGAGCCTACCTGGACATCGCCGTCGGCGACGACGCCGTGGTGCTCGACATCGCCTACACGCCGCCGGCGTGGCGCTTCTCGCAGGGGGAGATCGAGGCGGCGTGCGGTCGCCTTCTCGATGCGATGGCGCACGCCCCCGACGCACCGGCCGTGCGGGCGGTGGACGCGCTGCTGTGGCGCGCAGACGAGGCTCTGCGGGCCGACCTCGCCTTCGATCGCTAGCAAGGGACGCCACCCGCGGTCGGGCGAAACGCGACTCTGCGTGGGCAGTCGTCTTTACCACTGATTGATTTCGTGTAGACTGCGCCATGACCCCCGATGGCCCGACGCGCAGGGGAGGCCGAGCCGTGTCGCCGAGCGAGCCGCAGATCGACTGCCTCCTCATCGGCCACAACCAGATGGCTTTCGAGGAGTATGCGGCCTACCTGCGGGCCACCGGCGAGCGGTCCGGCGCGCATCGCGACGTGCGCCTGAGCTATTGGGAGCGCGACGGCCGCGCCGTCACCTTCCGCGACTACTGCAACGACCTGATGGAGCGCCGCGGCGAGCCGGGGGACCTGAGCTACGACGACATGCTCGGGGCGACGTCGACCTATCTCGGCTCGTTCCTGCATCGGCGCGGCCACTCGTTCGACTTCATCAACTCGTTTCGCGAGGGCCGCGACCGGCTGCGCGCGCTGCTGGCGCAGGGGCGGGTGCGCTGCGTGGCGGTCACCACGACCTACTACGTCTCCGCACTCCAGCTCGTGGAGGTGATCGAGTTCGTGCGCGCCGTCGACCCACGGGTACCGATCGTCGTCGGCGGCCCCTTCGTCCACACGCAGCACAGGCTCCACGACACCGCGTCCTTCCACTTCCTGCTCAAGCAGATCGGTGCGGACGTCTACGTCGTCGGCAACGAGGGCGAGGCGACGCTCGCGCGGCTGCTCGGCGCGATGAAGGCGAACGGCGACCGGACGAACGGCAATCGGCCGAACGGGATCGACGACGTCCCCAACCTCGTCCGGCGCGTCGGCGCGACCATGGTCGCGACGCCGATCGTGCCGGAGGCGAACGCGCTCGAGGACAACATGATCGACTGGCGCCTCTTCGCCGGTCGGGGTCCGGGGCGCGCCCGTCGGATGCTGATGGTGCGCACGGCGAAGTCCTGCCCGTTCTCCTGCTCCTTCTGCAGCTTCCCGGAGCACGCCGGCGCCTACACCTACCTGAGCCCCGAGCGCGTGCTCGAGGATCTCGACGCGATCGACGCGCTCGGCTGGGTCGAGAGCGTGACCTTCGTGGACGACACGTTCAACATCCCCCACGGCCGCTTCCGCACGCTCCTGCGGGGCATGGCGCAGCGCCGCTACGCGTTCCGCTGGAACTGCAACTTCCGCTGCCAGTACGCGACCGAGGAGGTCGTCGCGCTGATGAAGGAGGCCGGCTGCGAAGGGGTGTTCCTCGGCATCGAATCGGGCAGCGACGCCATCCTCGCCACCATGAACAAGCGGGCCCGCGCCGCGGAGTACCGACGGGGGCTGGCCCTGCTCCGGAGCGCGGGGATCCCGACCTACGCGTCGTTCGTCGTCGGCTTTCCCGGGGAGACGTCGGAGACGGTGGAGGAGACCATCGACTTCATCGAGGACGCCGCGCCGGACTTCTACCGGGCGCAGCTCTGGTACTACGACCTCCTGACGCCGATCCACCGGGAGGCCGGGAAATACGGGCTCCGGAACTCCCAGTTCGAGTGGTCGCATGCGACGATGACCGCCGAGATCGCCGCCGATTGGGTCGACCGGATGCACGCGACCATCCGCGCGTCGGTCTGGCTGCCGCAGAACGACTTCGATTTTCCGGGCCTCTTCTGCCTGCTCGGCCGCGGCTGGTCGGTGGCTCAGATCAAGGACGCGGCCCGCGCCTTCAACGCACGGGTACGCGACGGAATCGCTCGGCGCGACGCCGAGGCGTACACCACACGAGCGTTGCTGCATGCGTGAGCCGTAGGCGCCCGGCGGGCGCGCGAGGAGGTGTCGGCGATGCTGGAGACGGTTCGCGAGGAGCACGACAGCCGGCTCGAGTATTGGCACGCCCGCGGCCTTCGCCCGGTCCGGGCGGCCGCGATCCTCTCCGAGCTCGCCCGTGCCGCCGACGATCCGGCGCCGTATCGCCCGGAGGTCGAGCGCCGGCGCATGCCCGAGGAGGCGACGCGCCTCCTGGACGAGCTGTGCGGGGGCGCCGAGCTCTCCACCTTCGTCGTGCTCGCGGCGTTCCTGAAGGGCTTGCTCCATCGCTATCGCCCCGACGATCGCTCGTCGCTGATCGCGCCGCTGCCGGTGCCGGCGGCCGACGGGCTCGTGCTCCTGCAGGACGAGGTCCGCGGGACGGACACGGTGCGGCAGCTGATCGAGGAGACGCGGCGCACGGTGCTCGGCGCCTTCGCGAACGGCGGCCTCACGCTCTCCGGCCTCCTCGGGGAGGCGCAGGCCCAGGAGACCCTCGCCAACGCGCCGGTGTGCCTGCTCGCCGGCCTCCACGGCGACGCGGCGCTCCCGCCGCGCGCACCGATTGTCTTCCGCTTCTCGCGGGAGGAGGAGGCGATCGTCTGCGAGACGATCTACGATGCGAACCGGCTGCGCCCGGATCTGGTCGTGGCGCTGGCGCGCAACGTCGAGACCTTCGTGCTCGAGGCGTGCCGAGACCTGGAGCGTCCCCTCGACGCCGTCCCGCTCGGCGGCCCCGCGCCGCACGCCGCCGCCGGGCCGAGCACGCCGATCCCGGCGTGCGGGCTCGAGGCGCTGGTTCGCGAGCAGGCGTCGCGGACGCCGTCCGCGACGGCGCTCGTCCTCGACGACGGTGCCCTGACCTACGACGCGCTCGACCGGCTGACGGCGCGCACCGCCGCCGGCCTGCGCGCGCGCGGGGTCCGCCCCGGCGACCGGGTCGCGGTCGTGCTGGAGCCCGGCCCGACGACGGCGGTCGTCCTGCTCGCCGTGGCGCGGGCCGGCGCGAGCTTCGTCCCGATCGGCGCCGGCGAGCCGCCGGCCCGGCTCGCGCGCCTGATCGAGCGCGTCGGGCCGGCCGTCGTGGTCGCAGAGGAGGGAACACCGCTCGAGCGCATCCCGGTCGCGCGCGTTTCGCCCGCCGAGCTGACGAAAGCCGAGACGGTCGACGCGCCGCCGACGGGCCGGGTCGTCGGCGACGATGCGGAGGCGTGCGTCCTGTTCACCTCGGGGTCCAGCGGCGAGCCGAAGGGCGTCGTCGTGAGGCATCGCGGGCTGGTCAACGCCGTGGACTGGAAGCGGCGTCGCTACGGCTTCGCGCCGGGGCACGTCGTGCTGTCGCTGTTCGACCACGTCTTCGACGGATACGTCCTCAACCTCCTCGCTCCGCTGGCGGGCGGCGCGGCGGTGGTGGCGCCGACACGCGAGATGCTCCATCGCCCGGAGGCGGCCGCGGCCGCGATCGCGCGCCATCGGGTGACGCACCTGACCGCCGCGCCGTTCCTCGTCGGCGCGCTCCTCGAGACGGCCGAGCGCGACGCGCTCGGCGCGCTCGCGCGCGTCACCGTCGCGGGAGAAGCCGCGAGCCGCGGCATGCTCGAGCGGCTGCGCGCAGCCCGCCCCGGTATCGAGGTCTGCAACGAGTACGGCACGACGGAGGCCTCGGTCGTCTCGACCTTCAACCCGGACCTGCGGGCAGAGGCACCCGACGTCGTCGGCCGCCCGATCGACAACACCGTCGTGGCGATCCACGACGCCGGAGGCCGACCGGCCCCGACCGGCGTCACGGGCGAGATCCTGATCGGCGGCGCGGGCTGTGCGCACGATCGCCTCGACTCTCCCGATGCGGACGAGGTGGCGACGATGCCGGACGGCGAGCGGATGTACCGCACACGCGATCTCGGCCGCCGGCTGCCGAGCGGCGAGATCGAGTTCCGCGGACGCGCCGCGCGGTACGTCAAGCTGCGCGGCCGCCGCATCGACCTGGAGGAGATCCGGCGCTGCCTGCTCGCCCGGCCCGGGATCGACGAGGCGATCGCCTTCGTCGCCGGGGGAGCCGACGACGGATTCGTCGCGGCCTGCGTCGCGACGCGCGCGCGGACGACGGCGCACGAGGTCGCGAGCGCGCTGCGAGACGCGCTGCCGGAGCCGCTCGTTCCGCAGCACGTCGAGGTGCTGGACGCATTTCCGCGCACGCCCGGCGGCAAGCTCGACGCGCAGCGACTGCGCGCGCGCGTCGAGGCGAACGCCGCGGGCGGCCTGGACGACCCGCCGGCGACCGAGACCGAGCGCCGGCTCGCCGCTCTCTGGAGCCGGATCCTCGCGGTTCCGGGCGTCGGCGCGAACCGGAACTTCTTCGCGCTGGGCGGCCACTCGCTCAAGGCCGTCAAGCTCCTGTCGGACGTCTACGAGACGTTCGGCGTCGATGTCCCCTTGAGGGCCTTCTTCAAGGCGAACACCGTGCGGGCGCTGGGCGCGCTCGTCGACCGCGAGGCGCACCCGGCCGGCCGGGCCGGCGAGGCGCCCCCTCCCCCGACGATCCACCCCGTGTCCGGCGCCCAGAACCGCATCCTCGCGCTCCTGCACGACCCGGGCGCCGCGGCCGCCTACACGATCCCGGTCGTCTACGAGCTGGAGGGGCGGCTCGACCCCGAGCGTCTGGAAGCGGCGCTCCGCGTGCTCGTCGCCCGGCACCCGGTTCTGCGGACGTGCTTTCGCCTCGTCGACGGGCGGTGGACGCAGCAGGTCGAGGCGGCGTGCCCCGTGCGGGTCGAGACGCGAACGGTCGCGACGGATGCCGATCTCGACGCGCAGCTGCACGCCGCCGTCGCACCCTTCGACCCCTCCACGGCACCCCTGCTGCGGGCGACGCTGCTCGAGACGGGCTCGGGAGGCGGGCTTCTCGTGCTGGCCTGCCACCACCTCCTCGTCGACGAGGCTTCGCTCGCCCTACTCCTCGGCGAGCTGGCGGACCTCTACGACGGCAGGGCGCTGCCCCCGCCGCCGTCGCGGGGCCCTGCGGACCTCGCCCGCGAGGAGGTAGAGGAGCGTGCGTCCGACGCGTATCGCGCCGCCATGGACGCATGGGCGCGCAAGCTCGCCTTCGTCCGCGAGGAGGAGCCGCTGGCGCTGCCCTACGATCGGCATCGGCCGCGACGCCGGAGCTGGGCCGGCGACGTCGTGCGCAGCCGCCTGGCGGTCGAGACCGGGCGTGCGATCGACGCGCTCTGCCGACGCGCGGGCACGAGCCGCTTCGCCTTCCATCTCGCGGCGTTCGGCCTCCTCCTGGGCCGCTACGCGCAGCGCTCGCGCGTCGTCGTCGGCGCGCCGGTCTCGATGCGCGACACCCATGCGCTGCGCGGCGTCCCCGGGCTGTTCCTGAACACGCTGCCGTTCGCCACCGAGATCGACGACGAGGCGTCCTTCCTCGACCATCTGCGGCGGGTCGGCGCGAGCGTGGCGGAGGACCTGGCGAACGGCCTCGTTCATCTCGACGACATCGTCTCGGCGGTCCGGCCCCCGCGTGTCCACGGCCAGTCGCCGCTGTTCGAGGTCGTGCTGTCCCTCGCCGACACCGGCGCCGCCGGGCTCGAACTCGACGGGGTCCGCGCCCGGCAGCGGCCGATCCACACCGGCACGGCCAAGTTCGAGCTCGTGCTCGAGGTCGACGTGGCAGCGCCGGAAACGGCGCTCACCCTCGAGTTCTCGACAGAGCGCTTCGAGCGGAGCACCGCACGCAGGCTGCTCGCGAACTACGAGACCCTGCTCGCGAGCATCCTGGCCGCTCCGGAGGCGCCGCTGCGGGCGCTGTCGTTCGTCTCTCCCGAGGAAACGCGGCTCCTGCTCGCCTTCGGGCGCGTCGACGAGGAGCGCGTGTTTCCGAGGGGCACGATCGCCGCTCGCTTCACGGAGGTCGCGCGCACCCACCCCGGCGCCACGGCCCTCGTCTGGGGCGAGCGGTCGATGACCTACGGCGCCCTCGAGGCGCGGGCACGCCGGCTCGCGCGCCGCCTTCGCGACCTCGACGACCTCGGCGAGGTCGTCTGCGTCCTGTGCGCGCGCGGGTTCGACGCGATCGTCGCGATCCTGGCGATCCAGATGGCCGGCGCGGCGCACCTGCCGCTCGATCCCGCCTACCCGCCCGGCCAGACGCAGCGCATGCTCGACGCCAGCGGCGCGCGGACGCTGCTCACCGACCAGGACGATCTCTCGAAGCTCGTCTTCGCCGGGCGCGTCGTCCGCGTCGCGGACGACGACCTCCCCGAGAGCCCGGCCGACGCGCCGCTCGCGAGCGGGCAGACCGACGAGAGCCTCGCCTACGTGCTCTTCACCTCGGGCACGACCGGCGATCCGAACGGCGCGCTCGTCGAGCAGCGCAACCTGCTCGGCATGGTCGACCGCGTCGCGGCCCGCTTCGGGATCGGGCCGGGCTCCGTGATCACGCAGTTCCACAGCATGTGCTTCGACGTCTCCGTCTGGGAGATGTTCGGCGCGCTCCTCAACGGCGCGACCCTGGTGATCGTGCCGCGCGACGCCGTCGCCGACCCGCCGCGCCTGCTGCGGCTGATCCGCGACAACGGCGTGACCATGCTCTGCCAGCCGCCGTCGGGCTTCTACCTGCTCGCCGAGGAGATGCTGCGCACGGGCGCCGAGACGTCCCTGCGCCACGTCGTCCTGGGCGGCGAGGCGATCAAGATCGAGAACCTGCGAGAGTGGAGCATGCGCTATGCCGACGCTCGTTAACGGGTACGGGATCAGCGAGGTCACGGTCTACTCCACCTTCAAGGAGATCGGCGCCGCGGAGCTGCGCGCGCCGACGGGGAGCATCGGCCGTCCGCTGGAGGGGACCTACGTCTACATCCTCGACCCCGGCGGCCGGCTGTGCCCCGTCGGCGTCGTCGGCGAGATCCATCTCGGGGGGCTCGGCGTCGGCCGCGGCTATCTCGGCCGGCCGGACCTCACCGCCCGCCGCTGGGTGCCCGATCCCTTCGATCCCGGCCGTACATTGTACCGCTCGGGCGATCTCGGCCGCTGGCTCGAGACCGGCGAGATCGAGTATCTCGGCCGCGCGGACACGCAGGTGAAGGTGCGCGGCCATCGCATCGAGATCGCGGGCCTCGAGTCGATCCTGGCGGGGCACCCGTCCGTGGGCGAGGCGGTGATCCTGCCGACCGAGCATGCGGGATCGGGCACGCGGCTCGTCGCGTTCTTCACCGCCCGCGGGACCGCCGACGTCGGGGCGCTGCGCCGCTACATGGAGGAGCAGGTCGCGGGCTACATGGTCCCCGCCCGGTTCGTCGGGGTCGACCGGATCCCGGTCACGCCCAACGGCAAGGTCGATCGTCGTGCGCTGATGGCACGCGAGCGTCCCGCCGCGCAGGACGATGCGGATCGGGCGCTCGCGCCGATCGAGGGCCTCGTCCGACGGACCTGGGCGGAGGTGCTGGGACTGAGCACCGGCGAGATCGGCGCCGAACGTTGCTTCTTCGAGCTCGGCGGCGACTCGATCGGCGCCAACATCGTCGTGCGCGCCCTCGCGGGGCACGGCCTTCCGGTGGACATCGCCGACGTGTTCGAGGCGAGCACGGTCCGGGACCTCTCCCGCGCCATCCTGGCCAAGGCGCCGGCCCTTCCCCCGGAGCTCGCGCCGGACGCGACCGGGCCCGGCGGCACGGGCATCGACGGCGGCGGACCCGACAGGAGCCGACGGGCGTCCTTCGATCTGCCGCCCGGGGCGCTGGCTTCCACGGCGGCGCGAGTCGAGGTTCTGGCGCGCCTCCTCGCCGCTCTCGGGACGGCGCTGCGGATGGCCACCGGTGCATCGGTGTTGCGCGTCGATCTCGTCGGCCATCCCGATCTCGAGGTGGGGACGCGACGGCACACCGCGGCCCCCGTCGCGCGGCTGGCGCTGGAGGTCGGGAGCCTCGGACGGCTCGCGGAGACCGTCGGCGCGGCGCATCGCGCGCTCCGCCAGGCGGCGACGAACGTCTTCGCGAGCGACATCGCGATCGCACGATCCGCCGGCCGTGCGGGGAAGACCGCGGCCGTCGCGCTGACCTTCGCCGATGCCGACAGCGGCGGCGCGGGCACGGTCGAGGCGGCGCGGCGGGAGCACCCGGCCGCGGCCACGCCCGGCGTCCGGGTCGTCGCCTCGACGACCGCGGGGGCGATCGAGATCGCCGTCGAGGGCGCCGACGAGGCCGCCGGCGATGTGGCGCCGGAGCTCCTGCTCGAGAACTTCGGCTTCGCGTGGGAGCAGGCCCTCGGCGTCGCGCCGCTCCCCGCTCCCGCGGCACAGCCCGCGACCGGCCGCCCGCCGTCCGTCGAGCCGTACAACGACGTCTACTACAAGGACTGCACGTCTCACGCGCTCCTCACCGCCTTCCGGCATTTCGGCGGGGACCCGAACGCCGTCCTGGCCGGCTGCACCTCCGCCTGCGAGGTGTCCGAGAGCGCCTCCGAAGCCCTGCGCGTGCGCGTGCGCTACCTCCGAGCCCGCCCGGACGAGGACGTCATGCGCGAGGCCGGGGTGGCGGTCGACCGGGTCGCGCCGCGCGGGCGGCTCGTCGAGGCGCTGATCGCTCTGCTCGACGCCGGCGACCTCGGGGTCGTGAAGCTCGACTGCTACCACGTCGAGCGCAAGGAGGAGCTCTTCGGCCTCAAGCACGGCGAGCACACGATGCTCGTCGACGGCTACGATCGCGCCGCGCGGCGGTTCCACGGGGTGGACAGCGACGCCTCGGACTCGGCGCACTACCGGCCCGTCACGATCGGCTTCGAGGAGATCGAGCGCGCCTGCGCGGGCTACGAGGCGTTCTTCGACCCGCGCGGCACGCAGGCGAGCCTGCTGCGCGTCTCCCGCGCGGCCGGCTCCGCCGTGGCGGCGGGCCGGAGCGGCGACCTCGCCCGCGTCGCCCACGAGACCTACGCGCGCTTCCTGCCCGAGCGCAGGGCCGCCCGCGCGGCCTGGCTGCGGCTCGGCCCCGCGCTCGCCTCCCTCGAGGACGGCGCCGACGCGGGTGCGCTCGTCGCCTGGAAGTACACGATCGGCAACCTCGTCGCGGCGAAGCGGCTCGAGGCCCACACGCTGGGCGAGATCCTCCGCGACGAGCCGGCGGCCGCCTCGGCTCGGCGGATGGTGGAGGCACTCGCCCTGGTGCACGCCGTCCTCACCAAGCTGCAGATGACGCGCAGCCGCGACCCGCACCGGACGCGGGCGCTCGCCGCACGCCTCGACGAGATCGCGCGCCTCGAGGCGGCGCACGTCGAGGCTCTCGAGACCCGGGTGGGCGGCCGATGATCGAGATCAAGCTCGTCGACATGCCCTTCGCGGGCATGCACATGCCGTCCCTGGGCCTGACGCAGCTGAGGTCGGTGCTCCTGCGCGAGCACGGCGCGCGCGTCCGCGTGACGATCCACTACCTGAACCAGGACTTCGCCCGCTACTTCGGTCGCGATCTCTACCGCTTCCTGAGCGACGACGGCATCACGACCGTCACCGGCCTCACCGACTGGCTGTTTCGCCACGTCGCCTTCCCCGACGCGCCGGACAACACCGACGAGTTCCTCAGGCGCTACCGCAGATCGCTCGCGCTCCCGGATGCGGCGATCGACGACCTGCTCGGCAAGCGGCGCGGGATCGCCCGCGTGCTCGACGACCTGATCGCGCGCGACCGGCTCGACGAGGCCTCGATCGTCGGCTTCACCTCCATGTTCGACCAGACGACCGCGTCGATCGCCATGGCGCGCCGCTTGAAGGACCGGTCGCCCGGCATCGTCACGGTGCTCGGCGGGGCGGCGTGCGAGCCGGCCGCGAGCGCCGTTCTCGCCCGGCGCGCGGAGCCCCTCGACTTCGTCTTCGCGGGCCCCGCGCTCGCGTCGTTCCCCGCCTTCGTCGCGCACCGGCTCTCGGGACGCGAAGCTCTCTGCCACGAGATCCCCGGCGTCTACTCGCGCGCGAACTGCGACGCGAAGCGCGGCGAGGTCGGCGTCGAGACCGGCATCGACGATGTCCTCCCCCTCGACTACGACGACTTCCTCGCCTCGCTCTCGGAGAAGCTCCCGAACGTCGAGCCGGAGCTGTTCGTCGAGACCTCGCGCGGCTGCTGGTGGGGGGAGCGGCTGCACTGCACGTTCTGCGGCCTCAACGGCACGTCGATGACGTATCGCTCGATGAGGCCCGAGAAGGCGCTGGCGCAGTTCCAGGACCTGTTCCGGCGCTATCCCGGCGTGAAGCGCTTCTTCGCCGTCGACAACATCCTCGACCCCGCCTATTTCGAGGGCGTCTTCGATCGCCTCGACGCGCCCGACCACGTCAGCATCTTCTACGAGACGCGGGTGATCGACGAGGACGCGCACCTGCGCTCGCTCGCGCGCGCCCGGGTCACGCGCATCCAGCCGGGGCTCGAGGCGCTGTCGAGCGCGCAGCTGAAGCTGATGGGCAAGGGCTCGACCTCCTTCCGCAACGTCCGCTTCCTCAAGGCCGTGCTCGCGCACGAGATCCACCCCGAATGGAACCTCCTGCTCGGCTTCCCGAACGAGGACCCGGACGTCTACGCGCACTACCTGGAATGCATCCCGTCGCTGGTGCATCTGCCGCCGCCGGCGGCGAGCTTCCCGGTGCGCTTCGATCGCTACAGCCCCTATCACAGCCGCCCGGCCACCTTCGGGCTCGACCTGCAGCCGATGGACTTCTACCGGCTCGTCTACCCGTTCCCGGACGACGAGCTCGCCGATCTCGCCTATTTCTTCAGCGACCGGAACCACGACAACGCATACTTGCGAAACCTCTCGCGGTGGCGCCGGCACGTCGACGCCGCCGTTCGGGCGTGGATCGGCCGCTGGTCGCGGGGCGGGCCGCGGGAGAGGCCCGTGCTCGCGCTGGCCGCGAGCGGCGAGGAGGTCGTCGACACGCGCTTCGACGTCGAGACGCGCCACCCGCTCGAGGCGCACGACCGGCTCGTCCTCGGGCTGCTCGAGCGGCCGCTGACCGAGCGCCACGTCGTGGAGAGGACGGGGCTGGCGCAGGGCGTCGCCCGGCGCGTGCTCGACCGCCTGAGCGCGGCGCGGCTCCTGTTCCGGGACGGCGATCGCATGCTGAGCCTGGTGACGCCATGAGCAAGGCGATCGCAGACCGCTCCGCCGACGCGGCGAGCATCCGCTACCACCCCCCGATCGCCCGCGGCGCCTGGGGCGACGAGGGGCGCCGCGTCGGGACGGGACCGCTCGCGCTCTACCTGCACATCCCGTTCTGCGAGAAGCGCTGCCACTTCTGCGAGTTCGCCATCGTCACCGGGCGGAGCGTGACGCGGGCGCTGATGGACGCCTATGTCGTGGCGATCAAGGCCGAGATGACGGCGTTCCGGGCCCGCATGCCCGATCCGCGCGCACCCATCGAGACGATCCAGCTCGGCGGCGGGACACCGACCTCCCTCGACGCGGACGCGCTCGAGGACCTGCTCGCTTTCGTGTTCGAGACGTTCGCGTGCGATGCGCTGCGCGACGTGATCGTGGAGGGCTTCCCGACATCGCTCACCGCGGATCGGCTCGCTGTCCTGCGCCGCGTCCCCGGGCTGAAGCTCAACATCGGCGTCCAGTCGTTCGACCCGAAGCGGCGCGGCGACGTGGGACGCGATCACGACGGCGATCCCGCCCGCGCGATCGCGCGCGCCCGCGACGCCGGCATCGAGTCCGTGGGCATCGACCTCATCTTCGGGCTGCCCGGCAGCACGTCGGACACGGTCCGCCGGGATCTGGAGACGGCACGCGATCTCGCCGTGGAGCACCTCGCCTGCTACCCGCTGTGGGTCTACGACCGCACGGCGCTCGGCGTGCGCGTCCGCACGGGCAGCGTCTCGCTCCCCGACGACCGCCGGAGCCAGTTCCTGCTCGCCGCCGACCTCGCCGCGCGGCTCGGCTTCGAGCGATACACCGCCTTCCATTACGCGACGACGCCGGCCGCCAGGCACGTCTACGGCCTCTGGCAGATGGAGGCCCGCGACTGGGTCGGCTTCGGCATGTCGTCGATGAGCCATCTCGACGGCGTGATCTCCTTCAACGACCGATCGATCAAGGAGTATGTCGGGCGCGTCATGGAGGGACGCACGGAGCCGGCCGCGCCGCAGCGCCTCGCCGTCGACGACCGGATGCGCTTCTCCCTGCTCTACGGCCTGCGCCTGCGCCGCTTCCCCCGTGCGGCCTTCGCGGAGCGCTTCGGCATCGAGGTGGAGGAGGCGTTCGGGCCGCAGCTCGACGTCCTGTCGCGCCGCGGGCTGATCGCGCGAGAGGCGGGATCGTTCGGCCTCACCCTCGACGGCGTCCTCGAGCTCGGAGCGATCGAGGAGATGCTCGGCGGCGCCGGCCTCGCCGCGTGCGCTCCCGAAAGCGACGCGCCATGACGCACGACGACCCGAGGACGACGCGCCGAGCCGCCGCCGATCTCGCGCTGGGGCTCTTCGTCGTCCCGCTGCACTTTCCCGAGCGGCCGCTGGCCGACTGCTGGGACGACGACCTCGAGATGCTCGTCGAGGCCGACCGGCTCGGGTTCTCGGAGGCCTGGATCGGCGAGCACTACTGCATCCGCTGGGAGAACATGCCGGCACCGGAGCTGCTGATCGCCAAGGCGCTGGCGCTGACCTCGCGGATCCGGCTCGGGTCGGGCGTGCACGTGGTCGGCTATCATCATCCGGCGATCCTCGCGCACAAGATCGCGGCGCTCGATCATCTCTCCCGCGGTCGCTTCATGTTCGGGATCGGGCCGGGCGGCACCCCGTCCGACTTCGAGATGATGGGGCTCGAGATGAAAGGCGCCGAGTCGCGCGAGCGCATGGTCGAGGCGATCGACATGATCACCGCGCTGTGGGACGCCACGGAGCCGTCGACCCGGGAGGGACGCTTCTGGACGCTCACGGTGCCGGCTCCCAACCCGAAGATGTCGTGGCAATACCACATCCGCCCCTACCAGGCGCCGCACCCGCCGATCGCCGTGGCGGGGACGTCCCCGCGCTCGCAGACGCTGCGCTGGGGCGCCGCCCGGGGCTACCTGCCGCTGAGCTTCTTCGATCTCAACGTCGAGATCCTCCGCTCGCATCGGGACGTGATCGCCGAAGGCGCGCGGGAGGGCGGCTCGGCCGTCGCATACCGGGACTGGCGCATCGCGCGCGTCGTCTACGTGGCGGAAACGGACGACGAGGCCCGGCGGCACGTGCTCGAGAGCTCCATGCCGCGTGCCTTCCGCGAATACTTCCGGCGCGTGTTCTTCCTCGTCGGGGGGCTGGGCGCCGTGAAGCACGACCCCGAGGTGCCCGATGCGGCCGTGGACGTCGGCTACATGCTCGACAACGCCTGGATCGTCGGCGGCCCGGAGACGGTCGCCCGCCGGCTCGAGGCGCTCTATCGCGAGGTCGGCGGCTTCGGTACGCTCCTCGTCGCGCATTTCGACACGCATCCGCACCCGGAGCGGTTTCTTCGCTCCCTGGCCCTGCTGAGGGAGGAGGTGCTGCCCCGGTTGCGGCTCGAGGGCGCCGCGCCGCCCCACGCGGAGGCGGCGGCGCCGACGCAGCCGGCTGGAGGCACGCGAGCATGACAGAGAGACACGCCGGATCGTGCCTGTGCGGCGCGGTGAGGATCGAGGTCGAGGGTCCCCTCCCCGGCCCGGACGCGTGCCATTGCACGATGTGCCGCAAGATCTCGGGGCACTTCCTGGCATCCACCGACGTGCAGAAGGAGGCCGTGCGCGTCCTCGGCGAGGAGCACGTCGGCTGGTTCCAGTCATCGGAGAAGGTCCGCCGCGGCTTCTGCACGCGCTGCGGCTCGACGCTGTTCTGGGACCCGATCCACAAGGACACGATCGCGGTCGCCATGGGAGTGTTCGATCCGCCCACCGGCACGCGGCTGCATCGGCACATCTTCGTCGCCGACAAGGGAGACTACTACGACATCACCGACGAGCTTCCGCAATCTCCGGACTGATTGGTGGCGCTCCGCGTGCCGGACCTCCGGTGCGTTGCGATCGGAGCCGATCGGTCGAGTTTCAACGGGACAACTCAGGAGAATTAGGTCATCCTCCGTTGTGGTGGTGCAATCGCGTCCGTGGCCCGGGTCGGGGTCGAAGGGTCCAGCCGTCGAAGGACCCGAGGGGTCGAAGGGTAGGAGGCAGAGATGGAAAAGAGGAGTGCGTTCGATACGAGCACGTCGCCTTTCGTCGAGACGCTCGCGGAGAGCCGTGTCGCCAAGGTGGAGCGCGTGGTCGCCCGCGGCCAGCGGTCCAAGGAGAACTTCTACTGCCCGCAGGAGGCCAGCGACTTCCTCGTGCTGCTCAAGGGCGAGCTCGAGCTCGAGTACGAGGGCGAGAAGGAGCCCGTGCTGCTCGGGCCGGGCGACTTCATCGTCACGCAGCCCGGCCAGAACAACCGCGTCTCGCGCACGAGCGAGGAGAGCGAGACCGTCTGGCTGAAGGTCTCCTTCATGGGCAAGATGCGCCCCGGCATCTTCCCGAGCCCGGACGCGCGCAAGGAGCAGCCCCGCGGCCGCAACATCTTCGCGGAGACCGCGGTCATCGAATCGCTGATCGAGACCGAGGAGGTGCGCCTCGAGCGCGTGATCTCCCATGGCCAGCGCTCCGCGGCCGCCGCGTGCACGCAGGGCGTCCACGAATGGCTCGTCGTGCTCAAGGGCGGGACCGTGCTCGAGCTCGACGGCGAGAAGCGCCGCCTGGGACCGGGCGACCACGTCTTCATCCCCGCCGAGATGAAGAACCGCGTGGCCGAGACCGCGACGTTCGACGAGACGATCTGGCTCGCCGCCTACTGGAAGTCCGACCCCGATCGCAAGACGGCCATGCAGGCCCGCTTCCCGGTCTCGACCGGCTATTGAGAGGTGCGCCGGCCCCGACGGTCGCGCGCGACCGTCGGGGCCGGTCCGCCCCTCGGCGCTACGTCTTCTCCGCCACGAGGAAGAAGCCGCGCCGGTCGGCGTACTCCGTGTCGAGCTCGACGACGCGGAACCCGCACAGCTCCAGCAGGAGCTCGATCTCGGATGCGGTCAGGTAGCGGAAGGGAACCTCCACCACGACCTCGCGCACGGTCTCGCCGCCCGCGAGCTCGGCGTAGGTCGCCGTCCAGTGCTGGACCTGCGTGTAGCGGTCGTTGCGCAGCCGCATCGTCATCAGGTAGGCGCGTCCGTCCGGCGTGCGGAACCGGGTGAACTCGGTGAGCTCGTCGCGGTGCACGAGGTCGAAGCGCGGCTGGAAGAAGTCGGTCATCAGGCGCCCGCCGGGCGCGAGGTTGCGGTGGCAGCTCTCCAGGAGCGCGCGCTGGAGCGCCCTGTCCGGCAGGGCGATGAGGATGCCCTCGGGCATCACGATCGTCTCGGCCGGCTCGGGCGCCCTGTACGTGAGCGCATCGGCCAGGACCTGCTCGACGCGCCCTGCGACCTGCGGCTCGACGTCCCGGAGCTTGGCGCCGAGCACGTCGTGCATGTCGGGCGAGTTGTCCACGCTCGTCACGCCGTAGCCCCGCGTCGCGAGCGGGATCGTCAGCATGCCCGTCCCGGAGCCGAACTCGAGCACGGACTTGGAGCGCCCCTCGAGGTGGCGGAAGTAGGGTGCGTTGAAGCGGTCGAGCTCGCGCGTGCGGCCCTGGCAGAAATAGGGCGAGTGATCGTAGATATCCGCGAGGAAGGCGTCGTAGGCGGTCATGGTGCACCCCCCTGCCGCGCCGCCGGGCCGGGCTCAGCGCCGGCCTCCATCAGGCCGGCCAGCTTCTCGACCGTGAGATCGTCGAAGACGTCCCAGAGCGACAGCTCGTATCCGTAGTCCTCGTCGAGCCGGGCGATCAGCAGCATGATGGCGAGCGAATCCCCGCCGGCATCGACGAAGCAATCCGCCGGGCCGACGCTCTCGTTGCGCAGGATCTCTCGCCAGAGGCCGAGCAGGCGCGACCTCGGGTCGGAACCGGCGGCATCCGGCTCGGCCGGGCCGGCGGGCGGCGGCTCCAGCGCGGAAGCGGGCGCAGGGGCGTCCACCGGCCGCGCGTCGCGCGCTCGGGCGAGGCGTGCGCGGTCGACCTTGCCGTTGAGGTTCACGGGAAGGGCTTCGTGGCGCACCCAGACGTCCGGCACCATCGCGCGCGGCAGCCGCGCGAGGAGCTCGCGACGCAGCGCGGCCTCGTCGACGGGCGCGTCGGCGACGTAGTGCAGGACGAGGATCTCGGGGCCCGCGCCCTCGTGCGCGACGTCGGCGGCGCAGTCGCGCAGGCCGGCGTGGCGGACGACGGCGGCGTCGACCTCCCGCAGGTCGACGCTCACGCCGCGCAGCTTCACCCGGTCGTCGCGGCGGCCCACGAACGTGATCGTGCCGTCCGCGGCACGCCGGACCAGATCGCCGGTCCTGTAGCCGACGGGTCTGCCGCCGGCCCGCGTCGGCGGGGGATCGAAGGCGGCATTCGCCGCCTCGTCGCCGAGGTAGCCGAGCGTCGCGAACGCGGTCTCGATCCACAGCTCGCCGACCTCGTCCGCCGCGCAGGCGCGCGACGCGTCCGCCATCACGCGCACCGAGGCGCCGTCCATCGGGTGCCCGATGGGAACGCTGTCGCGGTGAACGTCTGCCGGCGTGATCCGGTGGGCGAGCTTGGCCAGCGTCGTCTCCGTGGGTCCGTAGAGGTTCACGAGCGCGATGCGCTCGCCGAAGGCCTCGTACCAGGGCGCGAGATCGGCGCCGCGCAGGACCTCGCCCGCGATCAGGACGTGCTCCAGGGCCGCGAAGCGCCGCCCGGCGATCCCGCCGTGGCACAGGTGCCGGAAGAGCGTCGGCGTGCAGTGGATCGTCGTGATCCCCGCCTCCTCGATCCACGAGCCGAGCGCCGCCGGCGAGAGGATCGTCGCCGGATCCGGGGGGATGCAGATCGCACCGCCCGCGACGAGAGGCGTGAAGACGTCGCGCAGGAAGGGGTCGTGCCCGGGCGAGGTCAGCTGCGCGACCCGCGCCCCGGCGTCGAGGCGCAGCGCCTCGATCTCCCAGCGCACGAAGTGGAGGAGCGAATCCGCCCGCCCGAGGATCGCCTTCGGCCGCCCCGAGGTGCCGGAGGTGAAGTAGACATAGGCCGGCCTCGCCCCCGCGGCCTCGAGCAGCGCGGCGACGTCGAGCGGCGCATCGCCGCCGGCGACCTCCGGCGCGAAGAGACCGTCGGTGCAGGGCAGCGCGCGGACGCGCTCCCCCAGCACCTCCCCTAAGCCGCCGGCGAGCCCGTGCTCGACGAGGACGAAATCGAGCCGCGCCGTTTCGGCCAGCGTCGCCAGCCAGGGCAGCGGGTGCGCGGTCTCGAGCGGCACGAAGACGTCGCCCCGCTGCAGGACGGCGAGCGCGGCGGCGATCAGCACGGCGCGGTCGCGCGCGTAGACGCCGACGTGGGCCCCGCGCGCGGCACCGGACCCGACGCCGGCGGCGATCCTACGCGCGGCCGCGGCGAGCCCCGCCCGCCCGACGGTCCGGCCGCGCGCCAGGATCGCGGGCGCGTCCTCCGGCGCCGCGCCCACCGGCGCGATCCGGGTCTCAGGCCACGGCGTGGCGTGCCGGTCGTCCATGGCGAACCTCCTCGATGACGAGCCGCCGGGAGAGCGCCCGGAGGATGTCGTGGCCGTCCCAGACGAGCGAGAACACCATCGTGCGCCCGAGCGGCACGATGCGGTGCCCACCGCGGGTCCCGCTCTCGCGGATCATGGCGGCGATCGCGTCCGGCGCGACGCCGAGATGGGAGATCGTCTGGCAGCGCCGCCGCAGCAGGGGGGCGACGTCGCGCAGGTCCCGCACGGCGCCCTCCACGAAGACGCCGCCGCCGGGATGATCGTCGAGCAGATCGGGGGTGAGCGCGTCGCACCACACGCGCGTGACCGGCTCCCGCTCGCCGAGGACGGCGGCGGCGCGCCCGCTCGCGAGCAGCGCATAGGCGAACTCGAGCCTCCGGACCGCATGGAGCGCCGGGCCGTCGTAGCGTGCGGCCACGACCTCCGAGACGCAGCGCCAGAAGCTCGCGCGCGCCTCCTCCACCCCCTTCCCGAGCCAGATCACCGCCCGCGGCGCGGCGCAGGAGGCCTGGTCGCTGGCGTAGACGTCGGCGTAGAAGGCGTCGGCGAGCGCCGGCTTGCGGGCGCTCGCGTTCCAGGCGTCGGCGTCGACGAGCACGATCGACTGGCGGTCGGGGAAGGCCAGCTCCGACGCGTCCGGGCGCAGCGGCGCCCGGCGGATGTCGGCGATCGTCGCATCGCCGCCCCAGAGGACGCGCACGTCGCAGGCCGCGCTCAGCGCGCGCGTGACGTCGACGGCCTCGCGCGGGTAGCGCACGCAGGCGACGTAGCCGCGCATGGCGCGGTGAGCGGGAGCCTCCAGCAGCCGCGAGAGCCCGTCGCACAGATGGGCGACCTCGGGAAACGGCCGGGACGGCAGCCGCACGACATTGGCGTTGCCGGCGAGGAGGCCCGCCGCGAGGCTGTAGGCGAACATCGTCGGCACGTTCGCGGGGGCGATGTGGAAGGCGAGCCCGCGGCCGACCCGCATCGCGGCATCGGGGTAGTCGTCCCGCGCCCGGGTCGCGCGGCGGACCCACGACGCGAACGCGACCACGTCCGGGACGGCGCGCGTGGCCCGATCGTCGAGGATGAGCCGCGCGAGGTCGTCGAGGAACCCGGTGACGGCCTCGGCGAACACGGGGAGCGGGCGTGCCTCGTCGCCCATCGCCGTGCCGAGGTCCCCCACCTCCACCGTCGGGGCGTCAGGCGCGAGCGTCGTCATTGCCGCATCCCTTCGGCGCCGCGGCCGCGAGCCGCCCCAGCACGCTGAAGCGCTTTCCCCGGCGGCCGCAGCCGCAATCGTCCTCCCCGTGCACGACCCCCTCGTCCTCGGTCAGGAGGCTGTGGCCGGGATACGACTGCGGGAGCACGGACAGGACCTGGACGATGCCCGGCTCGCCCACGGGGGCCTCCGCGAGATCGCACGGACGCCGCACGACGACATCGGAGAAGCTGCTGCAATGGAGCATGCCGCGCTCGCACTGCACGAAGATCGACCCCGCCTGCTCGACCATGCCGTAGTAGTTGTGAACCCGCGTCAGGTTGGCCCGAGCCGCCGCGAGCGCACGGAACGCCTCGTCCGTCACCGGGTCGCCGTCGCCGCTCTTGCGGCCGCCGCCGTGGACGAGAATGCCGCCGCCCATGTCCCAGGTGCGGTCGTTGGCCTCCATCCACCCGAGGAGCCGGCGCCAGACGATGCCCGTGAAGCCGAAGACGAGGAAGCGCCGTCCGGCGACACGCCTCAGGAAGCTCTCGATCGCCTCCGGATCGGGGCGCATGTCGGGCCCGAGCGCGAACGCGACCTCGCTCGCGAACAGGCGAAAGCCCTGCAGGGCGACCGCGCGGCCCGCGACCTCGCCACCGGCGGGGACCTCGTCCGCAGCATCGACCACGAGGAGCGGCAGGCGGTCGCGGCCGACGAGATCCGAGACGATGGCGCCGAGCGCCCGCATCTGCAGGAGCGCCGTAGCGCGATCGAGGTGGATGCGCGCACGCGCTCCGCCGGACGTCCCGGACGAGTACAGCGTCCGGACGATCTCGCGCGGCTCCACGCTGACGAGATCGAGCCGCTTGAAGAGGCCGGCCGGGACGAACGGCACGTCGGCCAGGCCCGTCTGCGGCGACGTTCGGGCGGCGGTGCCGTCGAGCATGCGCGCATAGCCCGGGCACCGCGCGGCGTGGTGCCGCGTCAGGTCGAGGAGAAGGTCGCGAAAGACGGTGCGTCGCCACCCGCCGCCCCGGGAATAGGGAGGTTGCCGGAACAGTGCATCCCGTTCGTGAGGCTCCTGCATCGTCACCTGCCCGGACGATCGGCCTTCGGCTGATACAACGACGAGGCTACACGTGAACGCCGTCGGCAGCAACGCCCACGCGGTTTCGCTCCGAGACGGACGTCGCCGGATAGGACCGACGGGCAACCCTCGGCCCGGGCGGCGCGTTGTCGCGCAGCATGCCCGACACGATCCGCCCCTCCCGCCTCGCCTCCCGGCGCGTCCGCCCGCGCGGCCTCGCGCTCGCCGCCGCTGCGCTCGCGCTCTCCGCGTGCTCCGGCGAGCAGGCGGTCAACGCGCCCGCGAGCGCGGACGCCGAACGGGTGGCGAACCTGTGGACGGGCTTCCTCGCCTTCTCCTCCTTCGTCTTCGCGCTCGTGATCGGCCTCGTGGTCGCCGCGATGCGCACGACCTATACCGAGCCCGCGAGGCCCCTCTCGGTGCAACGCGGCTGGACGCTCGTGCTCGCCGGCGGCGTCGTGCTGCCGCTCGTCGCCGTGGTCGGCCTCGTCGGGTCGGGCCTGTGGATCGGCGGCGTCGTCGCCCGCAACGAGCCCCCACCCGACCTCACGGTCGAGATAGCGGGCAAGCGCTGGTGGTGGGAGGTGATCTACCGCGGCGAGGACGGCGCGGAGATCGCGCGCACCGCCAACGAGATCGTGCTGCCGGTGGGGCGCGCGGCGCGCGTCCTGCTCACCTCCGACAACGTCATCCATTCCTTCTGGGTGCCCACCCTGCAGGGCAAAACCGACATGATCCCCGGGCGGGTCAACGAGAGCCGGCTGACGCCCCGCGAGACGGGGCTCTATCGCGGGCAATGCGCCGAGTTCTGCGGCGTGCAGCACGCGTACATGGCCTTCGTCGTGGAGGTGATCGAGGCGGAGGCCTTCGACGCCTGGCTCGCCGACCAGGGCCGAGCGCGGGCGATCCCGGACGACCCGCTCCTCCGCCGCGGCCTCGCGGTCTTCCTGGAGGCCGATTGCGGTACCTGCCACGCCATCCGCGGCACGCCCGCGGACGGCGGGATGGGCCCGGACCTGACGCATCTCGCCGCCCGCGAGACGCTCGCGGCGGGCACGATCCCCAACACGAAGGGCCACCTCGCCGGCTGGATCGGCGACCCGCAGCAGGTCAAGCCCGGGGTGCTGATGCCCGCGACCGCGCTGCGGCCGGACGACCAGGAGGCGCTCCTCGCCTACCTGGGCTCGCTGGAGTGAGCGCGATGGAGGAGCGACGCGAGGCGCCGACCCGGGAACGGAGGTCGGAGGAGCATCAGGAGCCGCTGCACCCGGCGATCGAGGACGACGCCGAGGAGACGCGGCGCCTGACGGAGACCTGGGCGGCGCCGACGGGCTTCGTCGGCTGGTTCATGCCGGTGAACCAGCGCATCATCGGGCGCCGCTTCATCGTCACCGCCTTCGTCTACTTCGTGCTCGCGGGGCTGCTCGGCATCGCCATGCGGCTCCAGCTCGCCGCGCCCGAGAACGACCTGCTCGCGCCGGAGATCTACAACCAGTTCTTCACCGTGCACGGCACGGCGATGATGTTCCTCTTCGCCATCCCCGTGCTGGAGGGCTTCGCGCTGTTCGTCGTGCCGATGATGATCGGCACGCGCGACATGGCCTTCCCGCGGCTCAACGCCTTCGGCTACTACGTCTACCTGATCGGCTCGGGCGTCTTCTTCCTGATGCTGCTCGTCGGCATGGCCCCGAAGGCGGGCTGGTTCAACTACGTGCCGCTGTCGGGCAAGCTCTACGAGCCGGGGCTCGGCGTCGACATCTGGACGACGATGATCACCTTCATCGAGGTCTCGGCGCTCACCGCCGCCGTCGAGCTCATCGTCACGATCCTGAAGCTGCGCGCGCCGGGCATGACCTTGAACCGCATGCCGGTCTTCGTCTGGGCGTCGCTGGTGATGGCCTTCATGATCGTCTTCGCCATGCCGGCGATCATCGTGGCGTCGAGCCTGCTCATCCTCGATCGGCTGGTGGGAACGGGCTTCTTCGTGCCGGAGATGGGGGGCGACCCGCTCTTGTGGCAGCACCTGTTCTGGTTCTTCGGCCACCCGGAAGTGTACATCATCCTGGTGCCGGCGCTCGGCATGGTCTCGACGATCATCACCACGTTCTGCCAGCGCGCGCTGTTCGGCTACACGGCGATCGTCATGTCGATCGTGGCGACGGGCTTCGTCTCCTTCGGGCTGTGGGTGCACCACATGTTCGCGACGGGGCTGCCGCATCTGGGCATGTCGTTCTTCATGGCCGCGTCCGCGCTGATCGCGATCCCCAACGGCATCCAGGTGTTCTGCTGGATCGCGACGATGTGGGGCTCGCGCATGAGGCTCGCCACGCCGATGCTCTACGTGCTCGGCTTCTTCTGGGTGTTCGTCATGGGCGGGCTCACGGGCGTGATGGTCGCCTCGATCCCGTTCGACCTGCAGGTGCACGACACCTACTTCCTCGTGGCCCACTTCCACTACGTGCTCATCGGCGGCTCGGTGATGCCGGTGATCGGGGCGCTCTACTACTGGTATCCGCAGATGACCGGGCGGATGATGAGCGAGACCGCCGGGAAGATCTCCTTCGGCCTCGTCTTCGTGGGCTTCAACGTCACCTTCTTCCCGATGCATCAGCTCGGGCTCGAGGGCATGCCGCGGCGCGTCTACACCTATCTCGAGGAGACCGGCTGGGGCGAGCTCAACCTCGTCGCCACGATCGGCTCCGTCGTGCTGGCCGCCGGCTTCGCCACGACCATGGTCAACGCGCTCGCGAGCCTGCGCTGGGGCGAGACGGCGCGCCGCAATCCGTGGGGCGCGGAGACGCTCGAATGGGCGACGGAGAGCCCGCCGCCGCCCTACAACCAGCGTCACATTCCCGTGGTGAAGAGCCGCGAGCCGGTCTGGGACTGGCGCGAGGAGGACGAGCGGCCCGTCGTCGTCGGCCTGCGCTCGGACCGGCGCGAGGTCGTCGTCACCTCGATGCTCGACGCCGAGCCGCAGGCCGTGCAGGTGCTGCCGGGGCCGACGATCTGGCCGTTCCTGTCGGCGCTCGCGGCGACGGTGGGCTTCATCGGCATCCTCTTCCACCCGGTCTTCTTCGTGGTGAGCTTCTTCCTCGCCTTCTTCTCCTTCGTCGGCTGGTTCTGGCCGCGCCGGCCCTGGCAGGAGGATTGAGCCATGCGGCAGTTCGCCGGCACCGACGTTTCGGGCCTCACCCGCTTCGCCAAGCAGACGCACCCGCTCTACGCGGGCATCATCGGCCTCATCGCCATCGAGCTGACCGTCGTGGCGATGCTCGTCGTCAGCTACTCGTACCTGATGCTCACGGCGCCCGAATGGCCGCCCGCCGGGCTCGCGCCGGCGCCGCTGCTGTGGCCGTCGGTCAATCTCGGGCTCCTGCTGACGTCGATGGTGACGATGCGCTGGGCGGGCAACCGGATTACGGCGGGGGACCGGCGCGGGCTGATCCTCGGGCTGCTGGCGAGCGTGTCGCTGCACGCGCTCGTGCTCGTCTTCCGTGCGCTCGAGATGGCGGCCTACGAGTTCCGCTGGGACGACCACGCCTACGGCTCGCTGATGTGGACGATCTCGGGCTTCCACTTCACCCACGTCGCCTCGGCGATCGTCGGCACGCTCGTCGTCGCCATCCTCGCGGTGAAGGGCTACTTCACGCCCGAGCGCCAGCTCGGCGTCGTCGTCGACACGCTCTACTGGAACTTCGTCAGCGCGGCCTGGATCCCCTTCTACCTGGCCCTCTACTGGGGCCCGCGGCTGATCTGAGGAGGCTCGATGGACGACGACGATGACCGCACGCGCCGCTACCGCACGCCCACGGGGATCATGCAGCTCTGGGCCGGCTGGGCGCTCGGGCCAATCGCCTGGGCGATCCACCAGAACGCGGCGTTCTGGATCATCCCGGCGCTGTGCGAAAGCGGCAGCCGCTGGCCGCTGTGGCTGATCACCGCCGTCACCCTCGCCGTCGCCGTGGCCGGCGGCGCGATCTCCCATCGCGCCTTTCGCGCCTTGGGAAGCCGCTGGCCCGGCGACGAGGCCGGCACCGTTCCCGCCCGCTCGCGCTTCCTCGCGGCGGCGGGCGTCGGCATCGCGGGGCTCTCGTCGCTCGGGATCGTCGTGGAGAGCGTGGGGATCGCGGTGCTCGACCTGTGCGCGGGCGTGCCGTGAGAAGGGCGCTCCCGAGGCTCGCGCGCCGCCCTCAGGGGCGCCTGTCCACCTACCCGGCCACCCGCCCGATCACCGCCTTGCGCATTGCACCGTCGATGCGCGCATGCGCGCTCACGCGCTCGGCGCCGACCAGCCCGGCGAGGCGGTGGAGCGCCGCGCGCAGGGCCTCGCGTTCCGTCGAGGGCACGGCCTCGAGCCGCTCCACCATCAGCCGGCGGCCCTCGACGAGGCGCAGGTCGACGATGCCGGCGAAGCGCGCCCGGTGGATCAGCGGCATGGCGAAGTAGAAGCTGCGCTCGCGCCTGGGCTTGTACGCCTCGAACAGGAAGCGCCGGCCGAACAGGCGCTCGAAGCGCGGGCGATCGAAGAGGAGGTTGTCGAGCGGCGGCACGATCCGCATCGGCTCGTCCGCGGCCGGCGCGTCGCCCTCGGCGGCCGCGCGCAGGGCCTCGAGATCCTCCGCGAGCACGAGGTGCGGGACGGGCTCCCCGGCGATCACGACCTCCACCGGCACGGCGCCGATCCGGTCGAGCGAGGCGCGGGTGAGCGTGCGCAGGCGCTCCTTGCGCGCATCGCCTCGCCATGGTCCGGCGTGATGCTGCACCCGCTCGACGAGCGCGTCGGGCGTCGCGAGGCGCAGCACCTCGAGCGCGTAGCGGGCGAGGTCCGCGATCGCCGCCTCGTCGAGCGGCCCGGGCACCACGGGCTCGCAGGCGTCGGGATGCAGGCGCTCCGTGAGGTCGAACAGCCGCTCGAACGCCTGGGAGCGCCCGGCGATCTGGAGCCGGCCGGCGAGGTGGAGCCGCTCCAGCGCGATCGTCGTCGCCTTGAGCGTATCGAAGCCGCCGCGCACGCGCATGCTGTCGAAGTCGCGCGCCTTGGCCGGGCCGTTCTCGCGGATCCGGTCGAGGACGCGCTCCTCCACGGCCGCGACCTCGGCGTCGCTCATGCCGGCGATCCGGTAGCGCCCGGCGCGGTGGGCCATGCCCTCCATGAAGCGCCGACGCCAGGCGCTGCGCACGAGGTGGACCGGATAGTGCTGCTCGACGAAGCCGCCGGCTCCGTAGACCCGCGCGTCGAAGCCGCGGGTCGGCACGTCGGCGCGCGCGGCGAGGACGAGCTCGTGATTGCGCCCGCCGGCAATGCGGATCGTGTCGATCTGCACCATGCCGAGCCGCGACAGCGGCGTCGCATCCGCCCAATGCGCGCCCGCGAGCCCCAGCCGCTCGCACAGGAACCGCCGCGCCGCCTCGGCCTCGATCCGCATGCCCACTCCTCGCTCTCCCGATCCGCAACCCGGCCGCCGATTCGCGCGACGCTCGTCCCGGTTCGAGCCTAGCCCAGCGCCGCCGGAGCGGCAGCCCGGTTCCGCTGAAGTGCGGATGCCGGCGGGGCTTGCCAACGGCCGTCGTCCGGCAGACCATGGACGGGCGAAGTAAAGCGCCCGCGAGAAGGCGCGTCCCCACGAGGGGCGAAACGCGGGAGGTCATCCATGCCGGACACGGAGATCAGCGGCGGCGCGGCACGGTGCGTCGCCATCGTCGGCCCATTCCAGAGCGGTAAGACGACGCTCATGGAGAGCCTGCTCGAGCGCGCGGGCGCCGTCGCGCGCGCCGGCTCGGTGGCGGCGGGAACCAGCGTGGGAGACTCGAGCCGCGAGGCGCGCGCCCATGCCATGAGCACCGAGCCGAACCTCGCCAGCGCCGACTTCCTCGGCGAGACCTTCCATTTCGTCGACTGCCCCGGCTCCGTCGAGCTCGCCCAGGACATGCGCGCGGTCCTGCCCGCCTGCGACGCCGCGATCGTCGTGTGCGAGGCCGACGAGCGCAAGATCCCGGCGCTCGAGCCGATCCTGCGGGAGCTCGAGGAGGCGGACGTGCCGCGCTTCCTCTTCCTCAACAAGATCGACGTCGCCGCCCAGCGCGTGCGCGACACGCTCGCGCTGCTCCAGCGCGCGTCGCGCACGCCGCTGCTGCTGCGCCAGATCCCGATCTGGAAGGACGGCATCGCGGTGGGCTTCGTCGACCTCGCCCTCGAGCGGGCCTTCATCTACCGCGAGCACGCGCCGAGCCGGGTCGTCGAGGGCTCGGACACCGCGCCGCCGGACGCGCGCGATGCGCGCTTCCAGATGCTGGAGCGCCTGGCCGACTACGACGACGCGCTGATGGAGGAGCTCCTCTCCGACATCGAGCCGCCGCGCGACCGCGTCTTCGACGACCTCGCCCGCGAGCTGCGCGAGCGCCACGTGGTGCCCGTCCTGTTCGGCTCGGCCGAGCACGGGAACGGCGTGACGCGCCTGCTGAAGGCGCTGCGTCACGAGGCGCCGCGGCTGACCGAGACCCGCGCGCGCCTCGGCGTCTCGCCCGAGGGGCCGCCGCTCGCCCAGGTGATCGCCACGCGCCACACGAGCCACGGCGGCAAGCTCTCGATCGCCCGGGTGCTGCGCGGCCGCATCGCCGAGGGGGACGGTGTCGTCGGCTCGCGCGGCGCGTCCGGCCGCGTCGCCGGCGTCGCCGCCCTTTGCGGCGAGGCGAGCCGGCGCATCGGCGAGGCGGGCGAGGGCGCCCTCGTCGGCCTCGCCAAGCTCGACACGATCGTCACCGGCGAGAGCCTTCAGGTGGGCCGCGAGCGGCCGGATGCCGTCGCCACCGTGGTCGCGCCGGACCCCGTCCACACCCGCATCGTGCGCGCCCCCGACCGCAAGGACGAGGCGAAGCTCGCCGCCTGCCTCGCCAAGCTCTGCGAGGAGGATCCCGCCCTCGTCGTGCGCCAGGACGCCGACACCGGCGCCCTGCTGATGATGGGGCAGGGCGAGATCCACCTGCGCCTCGCGGTCGAGCGGCTCGCCGGCCGCTGGGGGCTCGCGGTCGAGACCGCTGCGCCGGCGGTCGCCTATCGTGAGACGATCCGCCGCCCCGCCAGCGCGCGGGCGCGCCACAAGAAGCAGACCGGCGGGCACGGCCAGTTCGCCGACGTCGCCGTCTCGGTCGCGCCGCTGCCCCGCGGCGAAGGCTTCGCCTTCGGCGACACGATCACCGGCGGGGTCGTGCCCAAGCAGTGGATCCCCTCCGTGAAGGCGGGTGCCGAGGCCGCGCTCGCGAGCGGGCCGCAGGGCCATCCCGTGGTCGACGTCGCGGTGACGCTCACCGACGGCGGCTGGCACGCGGTCGACAGCTCGGACGCCGCCTTCCAGGCCGCCGGGAGAGCGGCCGTGGCGCAGGCGCTCGCGGAGGCGGGGACGATCGTGCTCGAGCCCATCCTCGCGGTGGAGATCGTCGCGCCCTCCGACGCGATCTCGAAGGCGACGCAGCTCGTCTGCGCCCGGCGCGGCCAGATCCAGGCCTACGTGCCGCGCCCGGGCTGGGAGGGCTGGGACGTGCTGACCGCGCTCGTGCCGGAGCCGGAGATGGACGGCTTCATCGTCGACCTGCGCTCGCTCACGGCGGGTGTCGGCACCTTCCGCGCCCGGCCCGACCACATGGCGGAGGTGGTGGGCAAGCCGGCGGGGGCCGCGAGCGGACGAGCCGGGTAAGGCCCGCCGTCCCGCCCGGCCGGCCGGGCGGAGCACGAATGCGTGGCGGGCATGAGGCTTTGCGCCCCTCGCGCCCGGTGGACAGTGACCGCGCGGGAACTAACGTCGTCGGCCGCGCCGATCCGGCGCGTTCCTGCGGAAAGTCCTGCCGTGATCCCCACCTTCCTGCGCACCGCGCGCGCCCTCGGCGCCTGCGCGCTGCTCCTCGGCCTCGTCCCGAGCGCCGCCCTCGCCCAGAACCGGGTCGTCGAGATCGTCAACCGCACAGGCGTGACGATGATGGAGTTCTACGCATCCAACGTCGATCGCTCGACCTGGGAGGAGGACATCCTCGGCGCGGACGTCCTCGGCAGCGGCTCTTCCGTCGACGTCGACATCGACGACGGCTCCGGCCAGTGCCTGTTCGACTTCCGCGCCGTGTTCGCGGACGGCGACGAGGTCGTCGACGAGGCGGTGAACGTCTGCGAGATCTCCACCTTCACCTACGAGTGAGCCGCGCACCTGCGAGTGAGCCCCGGCCTCACGCCGCCCGCTGCGCCAGCCGCACGCGGGCGGCGTCCGCCGTGCCCGGGCGGCCGATCAGCCAGCCCTGCGCCTCCGCGCAGCCCTCCGCCCGGACGCAGGCGAGCTGTGCGTCGGTCTCGATGCCCTCCGCCGTGATGGCGATGCCGAGCCGCGCCCCGAGCTGGACGATGGCGCGCACGATCGCCGCCGTGTCCGGGTCCTCCATGTCGCGGATGAACGACCGGTCGATCTTGATGCGGTCGAAGGCGAACCGGCGCAGGTAGGACAGGGACGAGTAGCCCGTCCCGAAATCGTCGAGCGCGATGCGCACGCCGAGATCGCGCAGCGCCCGGAGCTGGCGCATGACCGCCGCGTCGTCGCCGATCAGGACCGTCTCCGTGATCTCGAGCTCGAGCCGCGACGCCGGCAGTCCCGAGCGGGCGAGCGCGTCCTCCACCGTGGCGACGAGGCCGTCGCTCTCGAACTGGGCCGGTGAGACGTTGACGGCGACCCGCGTCGGTGCCGGCCACGTCGCCGCGACCGCGCAGGCGCGCCGCAGCACGAACTCGCCCAGCTGCGCGATGAGCTTCGCCTGCTCGGCGAGCGGCACGAACCGGTCCGGCGGGATCGGCCCGCGGGAGGGGTGCGTCCAGCGCGCCAGGGCCTCGAAGCCGGCGACGCTGCCGGTCTCGAGATCGAGCGCCGGCTGGAAGTGGAGGTCGAGCTCCTGGCGGGCGATCGCCTCGCGCAGGTCGATCTCGAGCTCCTGGCGCTCGCGCTCGCTCGCGTCCATCTCCGGCTCGAAGAAGCGCACCGTGGAGCGCCCCTCGCCCTTGGCGCGGTAGAGCGCGAGGTCGGCGCTCTTGAAGAGCTGGTCCGCGTCGACGCCGTCGTGCGGCGCGATGGCGACGCCGATGCTCAACCCCACCGGGAGATCGCGGCCGGCGAGCGCGACCGGCGTCGCGAAGGCCTGCGAGATGCGCTGCGCCAGGGAGCGCGCGGCCTCGGGCTGCTGCGCGCCGATCTGGAGGACGGCGAACTCGTCGCCGCCGAGCCGGGCGACGACGTCGCTCGCGCGCACCTGCCCCACCAGCCGGCCCGCCACCGCCTTCAGCAGCGCGTCGCCGACCGGGTGGCCGAGCGTGTCGTTGACCGCCTTGAAGCGGTCGAGGTCGATGCACACGAGGGCCACGCTCTCGTCCGTCTTCGCCGCCGCCTCCAAGGCCTCGTCGAGGCGCTCGCGGAAGTGCGCGCGGTTGGGCAGGTCGGTCAGCACGTCGTGGCGGGCCATGCGCTCGGCGCGGTGCTCCGCCTCCTTGCGGTCGGTGATGTCGGTGTGGGTGCCGACCATGCGCATCGCCCGGCCCGCACCGTCGCGCGAGACGACCTTGCCGCGATCGAGGATCCAGCGCCAGGAGCCGTCCTCGTGGCGGACCCGGTGCTCGCTCGCGTAGAGTGCCGTGACGCCCTCGAGGTGCTCCGACAGGCGCGCCTCGACGGCGTCCCGATCCTCCGGATGGATCAGCGAACGCCAGCTCGAGACGTGGGTGCTCACCTCGTCGCGGCGATAGCCCAGCATCTGCGCCCAGCGCTCGCTGTGCCAGCCCTCGCCGGTGCGCACGTCCCAGTCCCAGATGCCCTCGTTCGTCGCCTCGAGCGCATAGGCGAGCCGCTCCTCGCTGGCGCGCAGCCGCGCCTCCGAGCGGCGCATGGCATCCTCGACGAGCTTGCGCTCGGTGATGTCGATGTTGAGCCCGAGCACGCGCTCGAGACCGGTTTCCGGATCGCGGCTGGGGCGTCCCACGGCCATGATCCAGCGCGTGCGGCCGCTCGGCAGGCGCACGCGGAACTCGGTGGCGTAGGAGCGCCCCGTGGCGAGGGCGGCGGTTCGGGCCCGCAGCACGCGTTCGTGGTCGTCGGGGTGCATCAGCGCCTGGAAGGCCTCGCCGGCCAGCATGTCCGGCGCATCGTCCGGCAGGCCGAGCAGGCGCTTGCTCTCGCGCGAGAGTCGGGACGCGCCCGAGGCGACGTCGCGCTCGAACCAGCCGGCGCCGCCGGCTTCGAGCGCGAGCTCGAGCAGCTCCGTCGTCCGCGCGAGGCGCTCGCGGTCGCGCAGGATGTCGTCGATGTCGAGCGAGGCGGCGAGCCACTCGACGACGCCGCCGTCCTCGTCGCGGCGTATCGGGCTCAGGGTCAGGTGCTGCCAGCGGTAGGCACCGTCGTGGCGGCGCAGGCGTCCCTCCGTCTCCACGCACGAGCCGGACTCGATCGCGGCAGCGCGCATCGCCGAGAGGCGCGCGTGGTCGTCGGGATGGCGCAGCGCGATCCGCGCGGCGAGCGAGTCGAGGTCTCCGCCGTGGTACTCGCGCAGCCGCGCGTTCTCGAAGACCGTCCGGCCGGCCGCGTCGGTGATCCAGACCTTGTGCGGCAGCGCCTCGGCGAGCGCCCGGTAGCGCGCCTCGGCCGCGGCGACGCGGGCGTCGCTCCCCGCCTCCTCCTCCCGCCGCCGGGCGCGCAGCGCCTCCACCACCATCGCGGCGCAGTCCTTCAGCGCCGCGACCGCCTCGGCGCCGATGCTCCGTGCGCGCGTGTCGATGACGCAGACGGTGCCGACGCGGATGCCCGGATCGAGGACGAGCGGCACGGCGGCGTAGAAGCGCACGCCCGGCTCCCCGGTGACGAGCGGGTTGTCGCGAAAACGCGGGTCGGCGGTCGTGTCCTCCACGACGAGCGGCTCGTCGGACAGGATCGTATGGGTGCAGAAGGAGATCTCCCGCGGGGTCTCGCGCAGGCCGATGCCGTGACGCGCCTTGAACCATTGCCGGTGCTCGTCCACGACGGTGACGAGCGCGATCGGCGTCCCGACGAGCCGCGCGGCCGTGCGACAGGCGGCGTCGAAGGAAACCTCGGCGTCGGTATCGAGGATACGCAGTGCCCTGACGGCCGCGAGCCTTTCGGCTTCGTTCGCCGGAAACGGAACCATGACCACCCCTGTTGGAGCGCTCCAAGCGTGGAAGACGCCCATCCGAGGTCGATCCTGCGGCCCAAAAGGTTTTACGTTGGTTATTGACGGGAGAAAAACCGCGCCTCAGCTCGCTTTCCCGTGTTGCCTCGTCGTTGTGTCCGCAGTTTTCCAACCAAAGCTGGCATCGGGATGACAATCGATACTGGGCAGATACGGTTTCAGGTCGATCAGAGGTGTGCCGTCGAGGCAATCGAGGCCGCGGACATGGAGGTGCGTGCCTTCGATCCGCTCCAGCCGCACGCACGAGAGCGCGATCGGGTTCGGGCGCGCGGGCGAGCGCAGGGCGAAGACTCCGCGCGGCGCGCCGTGGCTGCGCGGGCGCTGGACCACGAGATCGCGCGCGGCGCGGTCCATCCAGTAGAGCACGATCACGTGCGAGAAGGTCTCGAGATCGGCGAGCCCCTGGGCGAAGCGCGGATCGAGCTCGATCGTGCACGGCGCGTCCGAGGACGCGGGGTTCTTCGGGCACTCCTCACGACGCGTCCAGGGCGTGCGGATGCGCCCGATGAAGTGGACGCCCGCGTCGGTCCGCTCCGGGAGCGTCACCGCCACCTCGCCCGGGCGCCGGGCGCCCGCCTCGTCCTCCGCCGTGCTCATCCCGCTCTCCCTCGCACCGTGGGGTGCGTCTCGTCCCCGTCTTGCGCCCGTCGCCGGGCCTTGTCACAAGGAACGACGCGGGGCGCGGTGGCAAGAGGGCAGGCGCATCCTCCCGTCGCGCGGCGGGAGGCCGGCGCGCGCCGGCGCGAGACCAGGACGGAGGGGATCATGGCCGAGGCGAGGACCGCAGCGACGCACGCGCCGCAGATCGAGGCCTGCGCCAGCGCGGAGGAGGCCGTGGCACGGCTCGGCGCGCTCTACGACGGCGCGGCCGACGCGCTGCGCGAGGCGGTCGCGCGCTTCGTCCACGGCGGCGCGCCGCCGACGCCCGAGGAGCGCGCCCGCTTCCGCTATCCGCTCCTGCGCGTGATCCACGCCGGGGACGGCGCGCCCCCGCGCACGGAGCGCGCCTATGCCAAGCTGCAGGCGACGGGCCTCTACGAGACCACGCTGACCCACCCGGCCCAGTTCCGCACCTACCTGCTCGAGCAGCTGCGCCCGCTCGTCTCCGAATACGGCGTGAGGCTCGAGGTCGGGCTCTCCGAGCACGAGATCCCCTACCCCTACGTGCTCGAGCGCGGCGACGAGCTCTCGCACGGCGTCGTCACGGCGAGCGACCTCGCCCAGCATTTCCCGACGCCGGCGCTGGCCGAGGTGGGCGACGAGATCGCCGACGGGCTCTGGGACATCGACGAGGCGCCCGCGCGCCCGCTCGCGCTCTTCGACGCCGTGCGCGTCGACTATTCGCTGCGCCGCCTCGTGCACTACACGGGTTCGGACTGGCGGGCGGTGCAGCCCTGGATCCTGCTGACGAACTACCACCGCTACGTCGACCAGTTCGTGCAGTGGAGCCTCGGCGAGCTCGCCCGCGAGGGCAGCCCCTACACGCGGCTCTCGCTGCCCGGCGGCATCGTCGTGGAGCGCGCCGACGCCGCGTCGGAGAGCGCCGAGAGCCTGATGACGCGCTCGCCGTGGCACCGCTACCAGATGCCGGCCTACCACCTCGCCCGCGAGGACGGCCACGGGGTGACGCTCGTCAACATCGGCGTGGGCCCCTCCAACGCCAAGACGATCTGCGACCACCTCGCCGTGCTGCGCCCGCATTGCTGGCTGATGGTCGGCCATTGCGGCGGCCTGCGCCAGTCGCAGACGATCGGCGACTACGTGCTCGCCCACGCCTACCTGCGCCAGGACCACATACTCGACGCGCTGGTACCGCCGGAGGTGCCGATCCCGGCGCTGGCCGAGGTGCAGATCGCGCTCCAGGAGGCCGCCGCGCAAGTGACCGGCGAGGCCGGCGAGCTGCTCAAGCGCCGGCTGCGCACCGGCACCGTGGTCACCAACGACGACCGGAACTGGGAGCTGCGCTGGACGCAGGAGCGCCGCCGCTTCAACCTCTCGCGCGCCATCGCGATCGACATGGAGAGCGGCACCATCGCCGCCCAGGGCTACCGCCTGCGCGTGCCCTACGGCACGCTGCTCTGCGTCTCCGACAAGCCGCTGCACGGCGAGATCAAGCTGCCGGGCGCGGCCTCGGCCTTCTACCAGCGCGCGGTGGGCGAGCACCTGATGATCGGCCTCTCCGCCCTCGACATCCTGCGCGGGCAGAAGACCTCGTTGCATTCGCGCAAGCTGAGGTCCTTCGACGAGCCGCCGTTCCGCTGAGCCTCGGGCAGGCCGCACGCGCCCTGCGGCGCTCGGCGCCGCCTGCGCGAGTCGCACCGCGGCCGGCCGTCGACGCGACGTCGCCGGCGCCTTCAGCCCGGATCGTCGAGACGCACGACATCGTCCGGCTTGCGCGCGAGCCGGGCGAGCGCATCGGCGACGCGCACGCCGGCGATGGTGCGATCGGGCGCGATCTCGGCGAGCGGCACCAGCACGAAGGGCCGGGCGAACAGCTCGGGATGCGGCAGCGTCAGCTCCTCGCCGCGCATGGCGAGATCGCCGTAGTGCAGGACGTCGATGTCGATCACCCGCGGGCCCCAGCGGACCTCGGGGGTCCGCCCGAGCTGGACCTCGAGCGCCTTGCACAGGCGCAGCAAGGCCCGCGGCGGCAGGCTCGTCCAGCCGATGGCGCAGGCGTTGAGGAAGTCCTGCTGGTCCTCGCGGCCCCAGGGCGCCGTGCGGTAGGTGTGCGACACCGCCTCGATCGCGAGCCCCGGCGACGCCCCGAGCCGGGCGAGCGCGGCGCGCAGGGTCGCGCGGCTGTCGCCGACGTTGGAGCCGAGCGCGAGGGCGATCGGCGTGCGGCGCACCCGCAGGATCTCGACGCCGGCGTGGTCGATGGACGCCGCGATCGGGGCGGCCGGCTTGCGAACGCGCACCCGCACGTCGAACACGCTCGGGAAGGCGTCCAGCACGCGCGTGGCGATGCGCTCGGCAAGCGTCTCCACGAGCTTGAACGGCCCCGACGCCGAGATCTCGATGGCGAGTGCGCACAGCGCCCCGTAGTCGACCGCCGCCTGCGGATCGTCGCCGCGCGCGGCCTCCTCCACGTCGGTGCCGCAGTCGATGTCGACGTAGAAGCGCTGCCCGAGCCGCGTCTCCTCCGGGAAGACGCCGTGATGGGCGAAGAGGCACAGGTTCGAGACGAAGACACGGTCGGTCATGCCAGCGCTCCCGTCGCCCGCAGCATGGCGAGCGCGTCGACGTGCGGGGCGACGTCGTGCACGCGGATCACCGCCGCGCCCGCGAGCACGCCGGCGATGTTGGTGGCCAGCGTCGCCGGCAGCCGCTCGTCGACGGCGCGGCCGAGGAGGCGCCCGAACAGCGACTTGCGCGAGACGCCGAGCAGGATCGGCCGGCCGAGCGCCGCGAGCCGCGGCAGGGCGCGCAGGCAGGCGAGGTTCTGCTCCACCGTCTTGCCGAAGCCGATGCCGGGATCGACCAGGATGCGGTCCTCCGGGATGCCGGCGCGCGCGGCGCGGGCGAGCGCCGCGTCGAGCACGCGCTCGACCTCGGCGACGATGTCGAGGTCCGCGTCGATGCTCTCGCGGTTGTGCATGATCACGAGCGCGGCGCCGGTCTCCGCCACCGCGTCGGCCATCGCCGGATCACGCCCGAGCGCCCAGACGTCGTTGACGACGACCGCGCCGCGCCGCACCGCCTCGCGCGCCACCGCTGCCTTGTAGGTGTCGATCGAGACCGGCACGTCGAGGCCCGGGCAGAGCGCGTCGAGCACGGGCCCGACCCGGGCGAGCTCCTCGTCGGCATCCACCGGCACCGCTCCGGGCCGGGTCGATTCACCCCCGACGTCGATCACGTCAGCCCCCTCCCCCGCCATGGCGCGGCCCCGCGCGATCGCCGCGTCGTGGGCCGCATGCAGGCCGCCGTCCGAGAAGCTGTCGGGCGTGACGTTGAGGATGCCCATCACGAGCGGCCGCGCGGCGAGGGCGGCGAGGAAGGCGTCGCGGCGGGCGACGCCGGCGGGGTCGAGCATGGGCGGCTCCGGGGTGGCACGGTCGGCGCCTGATTGCGCCGAGCCGGGACCCGCGCGCAAGGGGGTGCGGCGCGCCGCAGGCATGCGCACGCGGCGCTCATCGTCGCATCGGCGCGCCCTGGGCCGCATACCACGCGGACACGGCGGCGATCTCCGCATCCGTCAGCCGTTCGGCCGCCATGCGCATCACCTGCGCGAAGACAGTGCCGCCGCGATCGCCGTCGCGCCAGGCCTCGAGCTGGAGGGCGAGGTAGCGCTCGTCCTGGCCCGAGATCAGCGGGTACCAGGGCGACGTCTCCGGCCCGTGGCAGCTCGCACAGGCCGGCACGCCGCGCTCCGGCACGCCGATTGTGGCAACACGCTCGCCCAGCGCACGCGCCCCCGCGTCGGAGACCGGTGCGCCGGCCGGCCCGGCGGGGAGGCCGGCGTAGTATTCCGCGAGCCCGCGCATCTGCGCGTCCGTCAGCCCCACGGCGACGGGGCGCATGAAGCCGCTCTGGCGCGCGTCCCGCGCGTATGCGCGCAGGGAGGCGTGGAGATAGGCCTCCTTCTGGCCGGCGAGCTTCGGGAACGCCCCCTCCCCGCGCCCCAGGCCGTCCGCGCCGTGGCAGCGCACGCAGCTCTCGGCCAGGATCTCGCCGATCGGCGGGTCGACGAGGCGGCGCAGCCGCGTCCCGCCGCCCGGCGCCTCGGGGCCGCCGGGCGCGAGCGCGGCCTCGCGCACCGGCGCCGGCGCGGCCTCTTCGAGGCCCGCGAGGCGGCTCCACTCGGCGGGCGTCATCCCCGGCAGCCGCCGCAGGAAGGCGACCATGGACCAGACCTCGTCCTCGCGATGCTCGGCGGGCCAGGCGGGCATCGCGGAGAACTTGATGCCGTTCTGGACGATCCAGAACAGCTCCTCGTCACTCCAGTCCGGGATGCGGCTCTCGAGCCGCGGCGGCTGCGGGGTCATGGCGCGGGCGATGGCGGAGCGCGCCTGCCCCGGTGCGCCGTGGCAGGGCGCGCAGCCGCCGGCGAAATGCGGTGCGCCGCGCAGCGCCAGGGCGGGATCGGCGACGTCGACGTCCTCCGGCTTCGCGACGGAGACCGCCGCACGGGTCTCGACGCCCTGGCGCATGGCGAAGTGCAGGAACCAGGCCGTCGCCGACCAGTGCCCGGACCGCGCCGAGATCGGCGCGAGCCCCGCCCAGGCGTAGACGAAGCCGCCGATCGCCGCGAGGGCGAGGAACGCGCCGATCGTGCCGAGGCGGCGGCGCCAGGAGAGACGCCGCAGGAGCGTGCGCGCCCGCCGCTTCATGGCCGCGCCTCCTCGCGCAGCAGGGTCGAGAGCAGCACGAGGCCGCCGACGAGATACACCGTGCCGCCGACCGCGAGCATCATCACCCCGCCGACCTGCTGGTCGAACAGGCCGAGGCAGGCCTCGTAGAGCGGGCGGGGGGCGAGCGCGAGGAGCACGCCCAAGAGCCCCATGTGCATCGAGGTGAGCAGCAGCGCCCCGACGCCCGCCGCCGCCCGCTCCCGCCGCACCCGCGCCGCGCCGCCGAGCGCGGAGATCCAGACGAGGAGGCCCACCGCGAGGAACGAGGCCTGCTCGGCGACGAAGACCTCCGGCCGCATCCGCGCCGCGTCGTGCGCCGCCGGCGCGTGCCAGCCCCAGACGACGACCAGCTCCAGGAACGCCGCCGGCAGCGGCGCGAACAGGAGGGGCACCCGCGCCGCCGGATCGTACCGGCTCCCGGCAAGCCCCGCGGCGATCAACGGGGCGGCGAGCGCGACGACCCCGAGATGCATCGTCATGTGCGCCCAGAAGCGCGTCATGGCGAGCGCCGGCAGCGGGCCGATCCAGGCGGCGGCGAGGAAGGCGAGCCCTGCGCCCAGCAGAAGAAGGCGCCGCGCGCTCATATGCGTGCGCGCGCTCATCGGCAGGTCTCCGTGAAGACGACCACCATCCCCACGAACAGCACCGCCACGAAGCTGAGCGCCGCGAGCAGCAGCGTCGAGAAGCCGAGGAAGCGGTGGCGGTCGGCGGGCGTGTCGAAGTCGTGCGGCACGGTGGCGTCGCCGTAGGAATGGTGGCGGAAGCCCCAGATCCCGACGATGGCGATCGCCAGGAGCGCCACGCCCGTGTAGCCGGCCACCAGCCAGCGCGCGCCGTCGAGCGCGCCCGTGCGCCCGGCGACCTTGGCGCACCAGATCGCGGCGGTGATGTAGGAGGCGAGGAAATGCGCCGCCCAGATCGCCGGCGCTGCGGGGATCATGAAGATCGTCTCCCGCCGGGCCTGCAGCTCGTCGGGAATCTCCTCGCGTCGGGCGGCGTCGCTGCGGTCTTCCATGCGGTCTTCCATGGCCTGCCTCACGAGACGAGCGGGAAGCCGCCGATCGTGGCGACGGTGACGAGGACGGTGGCGAACATGAAGTGCCAGTAGAGCGTCGTGTTGCGGATATCGATGTCGCGCCGCGCGGTCAGCCGCCCGGCGAGCGCGCGCGCCAGGCAATAGGCGTGGGCGACGAAGCCGATGGCGAGGTGGATGCCGGTCCACAGCACCAATACCCACACGGTCGCCGGATAGGCGTGCGCCGTCGGGTCCATGCCGGTCAGCCACGGCCCCGCCGCGAGCGCCGCGACGCCGACGGGGCCGAGCACGAGACAGGCGGCGAGGAGCGCGATCCCCAGCCGCTCCCGGCCGCCGCGGATCGCCTTCTGGGCGCCCATCGTCACCGCCCAGGCGAGCACCAGGATCGCGAGCGCGATCGTCGGCCATTCCCAGCCCGGCCCCCGCGACCCCGGCGGCGGGAACTCCGGGTGGACCGTCCAGAAGAAGTAGTAGCCGAAGACGATCCCGGCGAAGGCCGCCATGTCGCCGATCATGGTGATGAACATCGCCCACCAGCCCACCGAAGCCGGCCCCGAGGCGTAGAGCGGCACGGTGACCCCCAGCCCGATGTCCTTCTCCTCCTTCTCCGGCTCGACCGCCGTGCCGGTCCACAGCCAGGCCAGGATCGTCGCGGTGGCGAGCGCGCCGCAGGTGATGGCGAGCGCATAGAGCTCGAACGTGCCCAGGATGAAAAACCCGCCGGCGAAGCCCGCCGCGATCATGGTCAGCCAGGCCGGGCCGGGCACGCGCAGGCACTGGATGGGCCGCGCGTCGATGACGGTGGTGATGATCGTCTCGCGCTTCACCTCCTCGGCATCCGGCAGGTAGAAGCGGCCGGCGTCGTAGTCCGCGACGAAGTTCTCCTGCTGCCAGAGCGGGTAGCGGCTCGACACGGCCGGGATCGTACGTGCGCCCCAGGGCGGCGGCGGGATCTTCGTCGCCCATTCGAGCGAGCCGGCGTTCCACGGGTTGCGCGCCGAGACGGGCTGGCGGCCCTTCGGGCGGATCACGTCCCACAGGAACACGGCGAGGCCGGTGGCCAGGGTGAAGGCGCCGATCGTCGAGACGAGGTTGAGGAGCTCGAGCCCCATGCCCGGCTCGTAGGTGAACACCCGCCGCGGCATGCCGCGCAGCCCCGAGATGTGCATCGGCCAGAATGCGAGATTGAAGCCGACGAAGGCGAGCCAGAAGGCGATCTTGCCCAGCCGCGGCGAGAGCGATCTCCCGCCCACCAGCGGGTAGAAATAGTGGATCGCGCCGAGGATCGGGAACACCACGCCGCCGACGAGCACGTAGTGCAGGTGGGCGACGACGAAGTAGGTGTCGTGCGCCTGGAAATCGAAAGGCGCGAGCGCCACCATCACGCCGGTGAGCCCGCCGAGCACGAAGACCGCGAAGGCGCCCGAGACCCAGAGCATCGGCACGTTCCCCGTGGCGCGCCCCACCAGCATCGTCGCGATGAAGCAGAACAGCTGCACGCCCGTGGGGATCGCCACCGAGACCGACGCCGCCGAGAAGAAGCCGAGCGATACGTTCGGCAGGCCCGTCGTGTACATGTGGTGGACCCACAAGCCGAACGAGATGAACCCCGTCCCCACCGCCGCGAGCACGACCCAGGAATAGCCGACGAGCGGCCTCTGGGCGAAGGCGGGGATCATCGTCGCGACCAGCGCGATCGCCGGCAGGAAGATGATGTAGACCTCCGGGTGGCCGAAGATCCAGAACAGGTGCTGCCACAGGAGCGGGTCGCCGCCCCGGTCGGGGTCGAAGAAGGGCCAGTCGAAGGCCCGCTGCATCTCGAACAGCAGGTCCCCCGCGATCAGCGGCGGGAAGGCGAACAGGATCATCCCGGCGACGACCAGCACGTACCAGGCGTAGAGCGGCATCAGGTTGATGCGCATCCCCGGCGGCCGGGTCTTGAGCGCGCCGACGATGAGCTCCACCGCCGCCGCGATCGAGGCGATCTCGATGAAGGACAGGCCGAGCAGCCAGATGTCGTTGCCGTAGCCGTCCTGGTACTCGGTCGCGAGCGGCGGGTACATGAACCAGCCGCCCTTCGGCGCGGCGTCGAAATAGATCGAGCCGCAGACGAACACGCCGCCGATCAGGAAGCACCAGAAGCCGAAGGCGGAGAGCCGCGGGAACGGCAGGTCCCGCGCGCCGAGCATCTGCGGCAGGACCAGGATCGAGAAGGCCTCGAAGGACGGTACGCCGAACAGGAACATCATCGCCGAGCCGTGCAGCGTGAAGAGCTGGTTGTACTGGTCGGCGGTGACGAGGTCGTTGTCCGGCACGGCGAGCTGCGCGCGCATGATCAGCGCCAGCACGCCGGCGAAGAGGAAGAACAGGAAGGCGCAGACCGTGTACCAGAGGCCAACCTCGGTGTTGTTCACCGCCGACCAGTAGCGCCAGCCCGTCGGCGTCTCCCAGGCCTTGGCGAGGCGGCGCTCCTGCGCCTCCTGCACGCTTTCGCCGGGGCGCGTTCTCGCCCAGTCGAGGAGCTTGTCGCGCCCGCTCATGTCAGGCCGTCCAGGTAGAGGGCGAGCGCGGCGAGGTCGCCCTCGGGCAGCATGCCGAAGGGCGGCATGTTGGCGTCCGGCTTGACCTCGTGGACGTCGGAGATCCAGCGGACGTAGTCGTCGGGCGTGTTGGGGAGCGCGCCCGCGGCCAATGTGCGGCGCGAGCCGACGTGGGTGAGGTCGGGCCCGACATCGCCATCAGCCTCGGTGCCGCGGATCGCGTGGCAGGCGCCGCAGCCGTACTCGGTGAACACCGCCATCCCCCGCTGGGCCGCCGCGCTCGCCGGCGGCTCGGCCGGCGCCGCCTGGCGCGCCAGCCAGGCCTCCCAGGCGGCGGGCTCCATCACGAGCACCGCGAAGCTCATGAGCGCATGCGACGCGCCGCAATACTCCGCGCAGGCGCCGCGGAACACGCCCGTGCGCGTCGGCTCGAGCACGATCACGGTCTCGCGGCCGGGAATCATGTCCATCTTGCCGGCGAGCGCGGGGACCCAGAAGGAGTGGATGACGTCGGGGCTCGTCAGCCGCAGCACCGCGGGACGCCCGACGGGGAGCGCGAGCTCGTTGGCGACAGGAACGGCGGTCTCGCCCGTCTCGGCACGGTAGCGCGCGCGCCACCACCATTGCAGCCCCTCGACCTCGATCTCGACGGCGCCCTGCGGCAGCGGCGGCTTCACCTGCGGCATCAGCCACAGGCCCCAGGCGAGCACGCCGGCGAGGACGAGCGTCGGGATCACCGCCCCGCCGCCGACGACGAGGAGGCGCACCTTCGCCTCGTCGTGGGCCCGCGGGCCGAAATAGGCGGCGTAGATCGAGAGCCCGATCACGACGAGCCAGATCAGCGTCGCGCCCCCGAACAGCCACCAGGACAGCTCCGCGATCGCCGCCGCGCTGCGGCCCGCGGGGGCGAGGACCGAGCTTTCGCCGAGCAGCGCGGCGAGCGTGTCGTCTGGAGGCGCGGCCATGCGGTCTTCCGGGCCGGCGCGCGTGCACGGCACGCCGGCGAGGGTCGGGTTCGACCGTCAAGCCGCGGGAGGGGTGAACCGTTCCCCGGGCGCACGCCCGGGGCTCAAGGCGTCGTGCCGTCCTCCGCGCTCGGCGAGGCCCGCCCCGTCGGAGCCGGCGCAACCGAGGGCTTGCTGCTCGGAAGCGTGACGAACGCCGCATAGCCGACGACGGAGAGCAGGGCGAGCGCCGAGAGGGCGAGCCGGTAGGAGGCCTCGGTCCCGTACGGTCCCGACAGCGCCGTCACCATCAGCCCGAAGCTCCATTGCCAGAGGAAGACGCCGACGAAGAGGAGCAGATTGAAGAAGGCGAGCGCCCGGCCGGCTTCGCTCGGACCGAAACGCTGGCCGACCAGGGGATGCGTCACCGAGAGCGGCCAGGCCGCCACGCAGTAGGCGGCGAAATGATACCATTGGGCGGCGGGGCCGAGAGCGGCGATCCAGATCAGCATGCCGATGCCGAGCGGCGTGAAGCGCCGCAGCAGGACCTCGGCGTCGTCGGGCGAGCGGATGATGTAGGGGCTGAGATACCCCATCACGAGGAAGACCACGAGCATGATGCCGTTGATCGCCAGGAGCCCGGTGGACGCGCCTCGGACAGTCTCGCCGCCGACGTCGGTCAGCCACGGCCCGATCCACAGCGTCTGGATCGCCACCAGGATGGCGTAGTTGAAGAGGCCCACCGCGCCGATCTTCCAGGTGTAGGGGGCGCGAACGACGGAGCCGTAGCTCGCCAGGAGGCCGCCCGGGCCGGCGGCGCCCGATCTCTCGTGCCGCGGCGCGCGAAGGGCGATGACGACGGCGACGACGGCGAAGAGGACGCCGAGAGCCGCGAAGAGCGGCCTCCATCCGAACGCGGTGGCGATGCTCTCCGAGGGCAACGTGCCCATCACCAGGCCCAGGGCGCCCGCCATGAGCATCCAAGAATTGATCCGCTGCTGCATCGGCACGGGCGTCCAGAGCCGAGCCGCGGTGAGCGGTGCGATGAGGCAGGCGCTCACCCCGATGCCGATGAGGAGCCGCGCCCACAGCAGGCCCGGAAAGGAGAGAGCCGCCGCGAAGGCGAGGCACGAGAGCGCTGCGATCGAGAGCGACCCGACCATCACGGCACGCACGCCGTACCGGTCGAGGAACATCCCCATGGGGAGCTGCAGGAGGGCGAAGGAGGCGAAGTACGATCCCGCCAGCAGCCCGAGCTCCGCCGGCGAGACGCCGAATTCCCGCGTGAAGAACGGTGCGAGCGCGGCGGTGATGCCGCGCAGCAGGGACGACAGCAGGTATCCGGCTGCGAAGACGGCCATCAGGACTACGAGCGAGCTTCCGCCGGGCGCCGTGTGGGATTTCGGTTCCATTCGGTACGTAACCTGTCTGGATATGCTCCGCTTTACGTCTCGCTCGAAGACAGGAACCGATACAGCGCGCATGAAGACATTCTGTCGTGAGTTCGAGGCACGAATGCCGAGCGGCGGCCCGAGGCCGCTGCGCAACTCCGCCACCGCCCCGGCGTGATCCCGGATGGTCGCGGAGGGATGGTCGGGGCGGAGCCCGGCTGCCCTTCCGCACTGCAAGACTCGCAATTTTCGGTTATGAGATCATGCTGGTGACCGGCGTCGGCTGCACCGTTCCCGAGGCCGCCCTCGCCCGCGTTCCCCTGCACCAGCACGCCGGAAACGACCATCCATGAAGACGTCCCTCGTTCCGAACATCTCGTTGTTCGTTCGGCTCGTCGAGCTCGGCTCCTTCGCGGCCGTCGCGGACGAATTCGGGTACACCGCTTCCGCCGTCTCCAAGCTGGTCAGCCGCATGGAGGGCCGGCTCGGCGTGAAGCTGCTTCACCGCACGACGCGCAAGCTGTCGCTGACGCCCGAAGGCGAAATCTTCCTGGCTCACGCCCGGAGGATCATCTTGCTGGAAGAGACCATCGAGGCCGATCTGTCGCGGGCGGTCGGCGAGCCGCGGGGGCATCTGCGCGTGAATTGCGGCACCGCTTTCGCGCGCCACAAGCTGACGCGGCTCTTGCCACGGTTCCTCGAGAAATATCCGCGCATCACGCTCGACGTCTCGGTCTGCGACCGCCGCATCGATCCGATCAGGGAGCAGATGGACGTCACGATCAGGGTCGGGGACTCGGCCGACAGCGACCTCGTCGCCGTTCGCCTCGGGACCGTTCGGCGGATCATTGCCGTCAGCCCGCGCTATTGCTCGGTCCATGGTCGACCGGCTCGCCCGGAGGATCTTCGTCGCCACGCCTGCCTGTTGCTGTCCGGCTTCGCCGAGCAGGCGATCTGGCCCATGCGGGTGAACGGAAACCGAATGGACATCGAGGTGAGCGGCCCGGTCGCATCCGACAGCGCCGACATGTTGCTGCAGATGGCCATCGAAGGCGTCGGCATCATCCGCCTGGGCGACTTCCTGGGCGAGGACGCTCTGGCGAAAGGTGCCCTGATCGAGCTGTTCTCCGGGGAGCACGACGACGAGCCCAAGCCGCTCACGGCGCTGATGCTCCCGAACCGCCACGACATCCCTCGGGTCCGCGCCTTCGTGGACTTCCTGAAGGCGGAGCTTCGACAACCGGCGGCGAGGCAGGCCGCGCACCGCGACGCGCATTCCTGCTGAGCGGTTCTCCCTGTGCACAAGCGCCCTCGGAGCGTCGACTCTTGCTCGCGCGTTCGACCGTCGGCTACCTTGCCCCGCGGCCAGCCGGGGACAGGCTCGCGGCAGGACGAACCCGCAACCGGACAGGGATGGCGATATGCGCGCGTTTCTGGAGCGCTCGGCCCTGTTCACGGGGTTCTGGATCGTGCTGACCGGCGGCGCCGGAAAGCCCTGGCTCCCGCTCGTCGCGATCCTCGCCGCGGCGCTCGTGAGCCTGCGGCTGCTGCCGCCCCGGGAGCGGCGCCTGGCGCCGCTCGCGGCGGGTCGCTTCATCGTCGGTTTCCTCGCGCGCTCCGTCGCGGGCGGCGTCGACGTCGCCTGGCGGGCGTTCCATCCGCGCATGCCACTCGCGCCGGGCTGGCGCGTCCTGCCGACGCGCCTGCCCCACGGCGGCGTGCGCGTCGCCTTCGAGACCGAGCTCTCGCTTCTCCCAGGCACCCTGAGCGCCGGCAGCGTCGGAGAGGCGATCCTCGTCCATTGCCTCGACGTGCGCGGGGACGTTCACGGCGCGGTGCGGGCAGAAGAGGCGCGCCTCGCCGCCACCCTGCGCACCGACGCGGAGCGGCGCGGATGAGCGCGGCCTTCCTCGCCTTCGCCGCGATCCTGCTCCTCACCGTGGCGGGCGCGTTCGTGCGCGTCCTGCGCGGGCCGACCTCCGCCGACCGGATGCTGGGCGCCCAGCTCGTCGGCACCGGCGGCGTCGCCGTCACCCTCCTGCTCGCCGCGGCGACGGGCGAGACCGCAGCGATCGACGTCGCCCTCGTCCTCGCGCTGCTCGCGGCCTTCGCCACGGTAGCCTTCGTCAAGAGCGCCAGCCACGACGGCCTGGGCGATCCCGAGGAGGAGGAGGCCGAGATCGGTGCGGATCCTGAGGCGACGGGCCGATGAGCGCGCTCGACCTCTTCAGCCTCGCCGCCCTGACGGTCGGTGCCGGCTTCTTCGTCGCGGGCACCGTCGGGCTCCTGCGCTTCCCCGACCTGCACACGCGCCTGCACGCGCTGACCAAGGCCGACAATCTCGGGCTCGGCTTCGTCGTGCTCGGCGTGATGCCGCATCTCGGCGGGCTCCTGCCGGCGCTGAAGGTCGTCGGCGTCTGGGTGCTCGCGATGCTCGCGGCGGGCACCGCGGCGCAGCTCGTGGCGCGCGCGGCGCTGCCCCGGCGCCCACCCCCGGAGGAGGGATGACGAGCGGTGTCGGATCCGTCGCGGGGCTCGCCTTCGATCTCGCGCTCGGCGGTCTCCTGCTGGCGACGGCGCTCGCGGCCGTCGCCGGGCGCAACCTTTTCGGAGGCGTCGTGGCGTTCGTCGTCTACGGCCTCCTCGCCTCCCTCGCCTGGGTGCGGCTCGGGGCGATCGACGTCGCGCTCGCGGAGGCGGCGATCGGCGCGGGGCTGACGGGCGTCCTGCTCGTCGGCGCCGTCGCGCGGCTGGCGCGGATCGGCGCGGTCGAGCCGGCCCCGACGGCGCCCGTCGGCAAAGCGCTGGCGGCGCTCGGCGCGGTGGGCGTCGCCGGGGCGATCGCGCTCGCGGTCCTGGCGCTGCCGGAAGGCCGGCCGGGGCTCGGCCCGGAGGTCGCGCGCAACCTGGAGGCGAGCGGGGTCGAGAACCCGGTCACCGCCGTCCTCATCGTGTTTCGCGGCTACGACACGCTGATCGAGTCGATCGTCCTCCTCGCCGCCCTCGTCGGCGTCTGGGCCGCGAGCCTGGAGCGGGACTGGGGCGGGCTCCCGGGCCTGCGCCAGCATGCACGCCCCGGCGGCGTGATGGCGACCTTCGCGCGGCTCGTGCCCTCGATCGGGATCGTCGTCGGGATCTACGTCGTCCATGCCGGCGCCTATGCGCCCGGCGGCGCCTTCCAGGGCGGCACGATCCTCGCCGCGGTCTACCTCCTCGCCGCCATGGCGGGGCTGGTCGAGCCCCCGGCCGTGTCGCGCCTGCCCGTGCGCCTCGCGCTGGCGCTCGGGCCGGCCGTGTTCCTGGGGCTCGGCGTCGTCGGCGCGCTCGGCGGGACCTTCCTCGCCTTCCCGGAGGCCGTCGCGGGGACGCTCGTCCTCGTGGTCGAGACCGCGCTCACGGTCTCGATCGCCGCGACGCTGGCGCTCCTCGTGCTCGGCCCGCCGGCGCGCCCCTCGCCCGGAGGCGCGCCGTGAGCCCCGATCTCGCGCCGCACGCCACGATCTACGCGCTCGTCGGCGCCGCGCTCGTCGGGCTCGGCCTCTACGGCCTCGTCGCGCGGCGCCACCCGCTGCGCCGGCTCGTCGGCTTCAACATCATGGGGTCGGGCCTCTTCATCGTCTTCGGAGCGGCCGGCATGGGCCCGCTCGGCCCGGATCCGGTGCCGCAGGCGCTGATCATCACCGGCATCGTGGTCGCCTTCTCCGCCACCGCGCTGATCACGGCGCTCGCCGGACGCTACGCCGCGCTCACGGGCCGGGCGGGGCTGCCGGAGGAGACGCCGCCGCCGGAGGGCGGCGCGGCGGGGCGGCCCGAGGCATCATGACCGAACCGCTCGATCCGGCCGCTCTCGCTGCAGCGCTCGCCGTGGCGCTGCCGCTCGCCGGCGCCCTCGCCGCGCTCGTGATGGGACGGCGCGCGGGCGACCTGTTCTTCGTCACCGGGCCCGCGATGGCGCTCGTCGCGGCCGCACTGGTCGCCGGCGTCGCCGAGGGCGGGCCGGCTCGGATCGCCGTCGGCGGCTTCGCGCCACCGCTCGGGATTGCGCTCGTCACAGACGGCCTCGCCGCGACCTTCGTGGCGACCACGGTCGCCGTCATGGCGGCGGCGCTCGCCTTCGCCCGCGGCGGCCTCGTCGCGCGCCTGCGCGAGACGCGCCGGGGCTACGCCTTCGTGGCGCTGGCCCATCTCGCCTGGGGCGCGCTGAACGCCGTCTTCCTCTCGGGCGACCTGTTCAACCTCTATGTCGCGCTCGAGCTCCTGAGCCTCGCGGCGATCGGGCTCGTGGCGCTGGAGGGCAAGGCCGAGACGCTCGCGGCCGCGATCCGCTACGCGTTCTTCGCGCTGACCGGCTCGCTGCTCTACCTCTCCGGCGCGATCCTGCTCTATGCCGCGACCGGCACGCTCGACATCGCGCTCCTCGGCGCCCACGCCCCGGAGGGCGCGACGACGCTCGTCGCCGGCGCGCTGATGACCGCCGGCCTGTGCGCCAAGACGGCGCTCTTCCCGCTGCACGCCTGGCTGCCGCCCGCACATGCCGGCGCGCCGGCGCCCGCCTCCGCGATCCTGTCCGGCCTCGTGCCGAAGGCGTCCTTCGTCGTGATGGCGAGGCTGTGGCTCGAGGCGCTGCCCGATGCCGCGGGGCCGGCGCTCGGGCCCCTGCTCGGCGGCCTCGGCGCGGCGGCGATCCTCTACGGATCGGTGCTCGCGCTCCGGCAGGAGCGGCTCAAGCTGCTCGTCGCCTATTCGACCATCGCCCAGATCGGCTACCTGTTCCTGCTGTTCCCGCTCGCCGGCGGCGCGCTCTCGACGCAGCCCTGGGCCGCCGGCGCCTGGAGCGGAGCGATGTTGCACGGCGTCTCGCACGCGCTGGCGAAGGCGGCGCTGTTCCTCGCCGCCGGCCTCGTCCTGGCACGGCTCGGCCACGACCGGATCGCCGGCCTCTCGGGGCTCGCGAGGGCGATGCCGATGACGGCCTTCGCCATCGGCCTATCCGCGGTGACCCTGATGGGCCTGCCGCCGAGCGGCGGCTTCATCGCCAAGTACCTGCTGCTCGTCGCGGCCTTCGCCTCGGGCGAGTGGGCCTGGGGCGTGATCCTGCTCGCCGGCGGGGTCCTCTCGGCGCTCTACCTCTTCCCGGTCCTCGGCCGGCTGTTCGCCAAAGGGGATGCGGAGGGGGAGGACGCGCCCGAGGACGAGCCGACGGGCCCGCTGCCCTCCCGGGCGCGCGAGGCGATCCCGCTCGTCCTCGCCGGGCTCGCCATCGCACTCGGCTTCGCCTCGGCCTGGCCGACGGCGCTCCTCGCCATCGGACGCCCGGGCGCCGCAATGGAGGGGCTCGAATGAACGGGCTCCTTCCGGTCCTCATCATCGCGACCTCGCTCGCGCCGGCGCTCGCGACCTTCTTCTTGGCGGAGGACCAGGCGGGCTGGCGCAACGGGCTCAACCTCGGCGGGGCGGTCCTGAAGATCGCCCTCGTCGGCTTCATGCTGGTCGAGGTCGCGGACGGCGCGATCTACGATACCCGTTTCGACCTCGCGCCGGGCCTCGCCCTCGTCCTGCGCGTCGACGCGTTGTCGCTCCTCTTCGTCACGCTCTCGGCGGCGCTGTGGCTGCTGACGACGATCTACGCGATCGCCTATTTCGAGGGGACGCGCGACCTCTCGCGCTTCTTCGGCTTCTTCTCGCTGTGCGTCGCCGCGACGACCGGGATCGCCTTCTCCGGCACGCTGGTGACGTTCTTCGTCTTCTACGAGCTCCTCACCCTCTCGACCTGGCCGCTCGTCGTGCACAAGGGGGATGCGGCCTCGCTGTCGGCGGGCCGGCGCTACCTCGCCTACACGATGCCGGGCAGCGCGGCGCTGCTCGCCGCCATCGTCTGGCTCGAGAGCGCGGTCGGCCCGATCGCCTTCGCCCAGCCGGCGGCGCTCGAGACCGTCGACGAGACGACCCTGCGCCTCGTCTTCGTGCTGTTCGTCCTCGGCATCGGCGTCAAGGCCGCGCTCGTGCCGCTGCACGGCTGGCTGCCGGCGGCGATGGCAGCGCCGGCGCCGGTCTCGGCGCTGCTCCATGCGGTCGCCGTGGTGAAGGCGGGCGCCTTCGGGATCGTGCGCGTCGTCCACGACGTCTACGGCATCGCGCGGGTGGAGGCGCTGGGGCTCGGCACGCCGCTCGCGCTGCTGGCGGCCTTCACCATCGTCTACGGCTCGGCGCGGGCGCTGCAGCAGGTCGACATCAAGCGCCGCCTCGCCTTCTCGACGGTGAGCCAGGTCTCCTACATCATCCTCGGCGTGGCGCTGGCCGGGCCCGTCGCGACGATCGGCGGGCTCGTCCACCTCGTCCACCAGGGGCTGATGAAGATCACCCTGTTCTTCTGCGCCGGCATCTTCGCCGAGCGGGCGCACGTCCACCGGATCGACGAGCTCGCCGGCATCGGCCCGCGCATGCCCTGGACGGCGAGCGCCTTCTCCGTCGGCGCGCTCGGCATGATCGGCGTGCCGCCGATCGCGGGCTTCGTCTCCAAATGGTACCTCGGCATCGGCGGGCTGCAGGCGGGGCAGCCCTGGGTGATCGGCGTGCTCGTCGCCTCCTCGCTGCTCAACGCCTCCTACTTCCTGCCGCTCCTCTACCGCATGTGGTTCCTGCCCGCGCCGGAGACGCTGCCGGCGCGGGGGCCGGACGCGCGCGCGCTGGAGCGCCCGCTCGGCCTGATCGCGCCCCCCGTCGCCACGGCGCTCGCCGCGCTCGCGGTCGGCTTCCTGGCGGCCTCGCCGATCTCGCCGCTCGCCTGGACGACGCTCATCGTCGAGAGGGCCTATACGCCATGATCGAGGGCCCGCTTCTCCCCTTCGTCGCGCTCGCCTGGCCGCTCCTGCTCGGCGCGCTGGCGTCCCTGCCGGCGATGCGCCCGCGCGCGCTCGTCCTCCTGCCGCTGGCGCCGCTGCCCGCGCTTCTCGCGGCGTTCCTCGCCCCGCACGGGGTCGAGACGCGCGCGCCCGACCTCCTGCTCGGCGTCGTCCTCGCGCTCGACCCGTCCTCGGCGCTGCTGCTCGGCGTCGTCGCGGCGCTCTGGATGCTCGCGGGCGTCTTCGCGCTGGACTACATGCGCGGCACGCACAAGCCTACGACCTTCACCGGCTTCTGGTGCCTGACGCTCGCCGGCAATCTCGGCGTCTTCCTCGCCCGCGACGTCGCCACCTTCTACGTCTGCTTCGCCGCGGTCTCGCTCGCGGCCTATATCCTCGTCGTGCACGAAGGCGACGCGCGGGCGCTGCGCGCGGGGCGTCTCTACCTGGCGCTGGCGGTGCTCGGCGAGGCGGCGATCCTCGCCGGGCTGACCATCGGCGCCGCCGGTGCGGGGAGCCTCGACGTCGCCGCGGTGCGCGCGGCTCTCGGGACCATGCCCTACGGCGATGTCGCGAGCGCGGGCCTCCTCGTCGGCTTCGGGATCAAGGCCGGCCTCGTGCCGCTCCACGTCTGGCTCCCCCTCGCGCATCCGGCCGCGCCGACGCCGGCCTCCGCCGTGCTCTCGGGCGCCATCGTCAAGGCGGGCGTCTTCGGCGTGATGCTGCTCGTCCCGTTCGAGGCGCTCGCGCCCGCGCTCTGGAGCCTCCTCGTCGCGCTGGGGTTCGCGGGCGCCTTCCTCGCCGTCGTCGCCGGGCTCGCGCAGACGAACCCCAAGGCGATCCTCGCCTACTCGACGGTGAGCCAGATGAGCCTGCTGCTGGGCGCGCTTGCCGCCTCGGCCGCCGCCGGCGCGCCGGCACTGGGGAACGCGGCGCTCTACGCGGCGCATCAGGGGCTCGCCAAGGGCGCGCTGTTCCTCTCGGTCGGCGTGGTGGCCGCGACCACCGGCGCGCTCAGGCGCGCGACGCTCGGGCTCGTGGCGCTCGTGGCGCTCTCGATCGCGGGCCTGCCGCCGCTCGGCGGCGCGCTCGCCAAGGTCGCGCTCAAGGCGCCGCTGTCGGGGCTGGTCGCGTTCCTCGTCACGGTCTCGGCCGCCACGACGGCGCTCCTCCTGCTGCACGCCTGGCGCGCCGTCGCGGCGCAGCCGTCGGGCGAGACCACGGGAGCGGCGGCGCGCGCCCTGCGCTTCTGCCCCTTCGCCGCGCTGTCGCTCGCCGCGCTCGTCCTGCCCTGGATCGGTTTCGCGCCCTTCGCCGGGCACTCGCTCGGCTACGCCACGAAGCCCGAGAACCTGTGGGCCGGCGCCTGGCCCGTGCTGCTCGCGGGCGCGGTCGCGCTCCTGGCGACCCGTCCGCGGCTGCGCGCCCGCCTGCGCGGCCCGACGATCCCGGAGGGGGACCTCGCGCAGCCGCTCGAGCGCGCGGCGGCGGCGATCGTGGCGCAGGTCCGCCGGCGCTCGCAGGTGCGCAGCCACGGCCTGCGCCGCGACGGCCGGCGCCTCCTCGACCGGGCGCAGGCGCGGCTCGCCGGGCTGGAACGGCCGCTCGTCGCGTGGTCCGCGAGCGGGATCGTCCTCGCCGCCCTCGCTCTCGCCACGGGGCTCGTCCTCCTCCAGACGAGCGGCTGACGCCGGAGCGCTGCCGCCGGCCGGGTCCGGCCGCGATCAGCCGGCGGTGGCGCGCGTGCGCAGGAGATCCACGCCCGCCCGCAGCGCCTGCTGGTAGAGGAGGTGGTCGAGGCCGTAGGCGATGACCCGGAAACCGAGGTCCCAGTAGCGCGCCGCCCAGTCCGCGTCGGTCGCCATGAAGCCGGCCGGCTTGGCCGCTGCGCGCGCGGCCTCGAGGACGCGATCGATGGCCGCGCGGTAGTCCGGGTGCTCGAACTGCGCGGGAATGCCCATGAAGCTCGTCAGGTCGAAATGCCCGACCCAGACCACGTCGATGCCGGTCGTCGCGGCGATGGCCCGTGCGTTCTCGACGCCGAGCGGCGTCTCGATCTGGGCGATGACGAGCCGACGCTCGGCAGCCGCCGCCATCTTGTCCACGGGCGAGCCGGCGCGGTAGTCGTCGTGAGCGACCGAGAAGGCCGCCCCGCGCCGGCCGACGGGCGGATAGGACGCGCAGGCGGCGATATGCGCGGCCTGCTCCGCCGTCTCGATCATCGGCAGCATCACCCCGTGCGCGCCGACGTCGAAGGCACGGGCGACGAAGTGGTAGTCCGGCGCCGGGACGCGGACGATCGGCGCGAGACCGATGCCGCGGCAGGCGGCGCACTGCGCCTTCATCGTCTCGAACCCGGCGCCGGAATGCTCCATGTCGAGCAGCAGGAAGTCGGCGCCCGTCGCTGCGACGATCGCCGGCAGGCCGGGCACGAAGAACTCGAAGGCCATCGTGCCGATGGCGGAGCCGGTCTCCTCGATCTTGCGCTTGAGCGATGTCACGGGGCGTCCTCCGGGCTCGGGCGCGCATCGACGCGCCTCCAATAGGTCCGCGCGACGTCGTCCAGGTGCTCGGACATGGCCGCCTCGGCGGCGTCCGGGTCGCAGGCGACGAGCGCGGCGAAGATGCGCTGGTGGAAGCCGAACGCGCGCGCCTCGGCGTCCTCCTCCTCGAGGCACACCGCGCGCTGCGCGGCGAGCCAGCCGGAGAGCGCCTCGTGCGTCCCGAACAGGAGCGGGTTCGCGAGGGTGCGGACGATCTCGGCGTGGAAGGCGAGATCCGTCTCGCGAAACCGGACGCGGTCCCCGCGGGCCCGCCCGTTCTGCTCGAGGGCTGCTGCGATCCGGTCGAGATCCTCCGGCGTCGCCGCGCGCGCGACGTCGCGCACGATCGCCCGCTCCACCATGTGGCGCACGGCCTGGAAGTCGCGCATGCCCTGCGGCTGCGCCAGGTAGAGCCCGGCGGCCCCCGAGAGCGCCTCGATCAGGCGTCCCGCCTCGGGCCGCGCCACGCGCGCGCGCTCCCCGTTCGAAACGGTGACCACGCCGCGCTGCTCGAGCGCGAGCAGCGCCTCGCGGATCGTGGCGCGGCCGACCTGGAAGCGGCTCGTCAGCTCACGCTCGGAGGGCAGCGGGTCCCCCTCCCGGAGCCCGCCTTCCACGATCGTCCGCTGCAGGCGCGCCGCGACCTCCTCGAAGAGCCGCTGGCGCCGGATCGGTGCGAGTTCGACCATCTGCAGACTCCAACTGGTATGACGACGTTATCTCCCGATAGGTTGACAAGTCAACGCGACCGTCGTGTGATGAGGGTGCGGGCCTCGCCGCCCGCGACGGAACGAGCCACCCGACGGGGGCCGCGGAGGACGCGATGAGGAGGTCCCCTGGTGCTGCCGGGCCTGCCGGCGCTCGCATCGAGGTCGTCGCAGAGCGACGCCGCCCGAGGGCGCGGCGATGACTCCCGTCGCTGGAACGCCTTTCCGCGTGGCGCTCAGCGGCGATTTCCGCCGCGCCGACGGCGCTCCCGCCTTTCCGATGGTCGATCTCTCGCCGCTCGGCGGCGCCGCCGACGTCGACGTCCGCTTCGTGCCGGCGGTGGACGGCGTGATGCGCGGCGAGGACCTGGCCGAGACGGACGCCCTGATCCTCCTCGTCCCGCGCTTCGACGCCCGCAGCATCCCCGCCGACGGGCGGCTGCGCCTCGTCGCGCGCTTCGGCGTCGGCTACGACAACGTCGACCTCGAGGCCTGCACCCGCGCGGGCATCGCGGTGACGATCACGCCCGACGGCGTTCGCCGGCCGGTGGCGGTCTCGGTGCTGACGCTGATGCTCGCCCTCGCCGGCCGGCTCGTCCAGAAGGACCGCCTGACCCGCCAGGGCCCGTCCGGCTGGGCGGCCCGCAGCGGCTTCATGGGAACCGGCCTCACCGGCCGCACCTTCGGGCAGCTCGGGCTCGGCAACATCGGCGCCGAGACGATCCGGCTGATCGCGCCGCTGGAGATGCGCGTCATCGCGCACGATCCCTTCGCCGATCCAGCCGTCGCGGCCGCGCTCGGGGTGGAGCTCGTCGCGCTCGACACGCTGTTCGCGCAGGCCGATTTCCTCTCCATCGGCACGCCCCTCACCGAGGCGACGCGCGGGCTCGTCGACGGGCGCCTGATCGGCCTCATGAAGCCCACCGCTTTCCTGATCAACACGGCGCGGGGGCCGATCGTCGACCAGGCGGCGCTCACGGCGGCCCTGCGCGAGGGACGCATCGCCGGCGCGGGGCTCGACGTGTTCGAGACCGAGCCGCCGGCCCCGGACGACCCGCTGCTGTCGCTCGACACCGTGATCCTGACGCCGCACGCCCTGTGCTGGACCGACGAGTGCTTCGCCGGCATCGGCGCCGACGACGTGCGGGCGGTGCTCGCGGTGAAGGCGGGGCGCGTTCCGGCGGGCGTCGTCAATCGCGCGGTTCTCGACGCGCCGCGCTGGCGCGCGTCGGCGCCGGCCTGAGATCGGCGCCCGGTCGGCCGACGGCCCGCGCGCACCACACGATGCGATGCCCGGCGCGCAGAACGAGACCGGGCGAACGGGAGGAAGACATGAGGATCACGCGACGTCTTTTCCTGCAGACGACCGCCGCCGCGACGGCGGCGGGCCTCGCCCGGCCGGCCTTCGCCCGAACGGCGGCCGATCGCGCCGTCGAGGAGGCGAAGAAATACGCCGGCTCCACCATCAACATCGTCTGGGAAGCCGGGCTCCAGGCCCTCGACCCGCTCAATTTCTCCGGCCCGAAGTGGACCGAGCTCACCGGCATCGAGGTGCGCGTCGTCGAGGTCCAGACGGCGGAGATGTTCACCAAGATCATGCAGGAGTTCCGCGCCGGCACCGGCGCGTACGACTCGCTGAACGTCATCCCGGCCTGGATGCCCGACCTCGCCAACGCCGGCGCGCTGGAGCCGCTCGACGCGCTCGTCGAGAAGTACGGCTATCGCGACGAGCTCCAGGCGATCGCCCCGACCTATCGCGACAACCAGATGATGGTCGACGGCAAGATCTATGCGTTTCCCGACGACGGCGACGTGTTCATCCTGTACTATCGCAAGGACGTGTTCGAGGACCCGGCGAACCAGGCGGCCTTCAAGGACGCCCACGGCTACGACCTCGCCCCGCCGAAGACTTGGGCGCAATTCGCCGAGATCGGCCGCTTCCTCACCGACAAGTACGCGCCGCAGATGTACGGCGCCGCGTTCTTCCGCCAGCCGCCCTATACGATGTACATGTTCCAGGAGCGCTTCCGCAACGAAGGCGGCCGCTTCTTCGACGCGGACAGCATGCGCGCCACGATCAATTCCGACGTCGGCGTGCGCGTCTTCGACGAGATGCGGGCGGAGAACGCCTTCATGCCGCCGGGCGTGGAGCAATGGGGCTTCGTCGAGAACCTCGCCGCCTTCCTCTCCGGCCAGACGGCGATGACGATCTCCTGGCCGCCCTACGGGCGCTGGGCCGCCGGCTACGGCACGGACGAGAGCGCGCTCTCCTGGGTGCCGAAGTCGACCGTCGCCGGCAAGGTCGGCTACGCGCTGCCGCCGGGCGGGCATCCCCAGCTCGCCGCCGGCTTCTGCCTCGCGGTGGCCTCGACCAGCCGCCAGAAGGAGGCGGCCTATCTGTTCAACCAATGGCTGAACAGCGAGGACATCTCGATGCAGCGCGTGCAGCTGCCCTACGCGCTGCGCGACCCGTTCCGCACCTCGCATTTCGACGACCCGGTCTACAAGTCCCGCTGGCCGGAGGCGCCGGAATACCTCGCCACCCTCGAGGCCGGGTCGGAGACGGGCCTGCTCGACCTCTCGCTGCTCCAGACCGACCGCTACGAGGAGGTTCTCCGGCAGTCGATCTCGCGGCTCTGGGCCGGCGAGGATCCCAAGGCCATCCTCGACGACGCCGCCGCGCAGTGGGACCAGACCACCGACCGCATCGGCGCGGACAAGCAGGGCGCCGTCTACCGCGCCTGGGCCGCGAAGTCGGGCGCCTATCCCGCCCGGACCTGACCGTCGACGGAGCCGGCGCGCCGCCGCCGGCTCCCCACACCAGAGGAAGGCGACCGCATGCGCCCGGCAGCCCTCGACGCCCCCCGCATTCGCGCGAGCGACCGGAGGTTCGGCCTCCTGCTGCTCGCGCCGAGCGTGCTGCTGCTCCTGCTCGTCGGCCTGTTCCCGCTCGTCTACACGCTCGTGGTCAGCTTCCAGCAGATCACGCTGTTCGAGGTCGACACCTCCTTCGCGGGGCTGGCCAACTACCGGATGCTGCTCTCCGACGAGCGGCTCTGGGAATCGCTGCTGCACACGGCGATCCTGTTTTCGATCGCCCTGCCGCTCGAGCTCGCGCTCGGGCTCGCGATGGCGCAGCTCTTTCTCGAGCGGCTTCCCGGCCGGCAGATCTTCATCGCGCTCCTCGTCCTGCCCACCGTGATCGCCCCGCTGGTGGCGGGCGCCGTCTGGCGGCTCCTGCTCGATCACCGCTACGGGCCGGTGAACCAGATCGTCGGCTGGCTCTGGGGTGAGGAGGCGGTGCTGCTCTGGACGGTCAATCCGCTGCTCGTCTACCCCGCCATCCTGATGGCCGAGGTCTGGCAATGGACGCCGTTCATGTTCCTGATCCTGCTCGCGGCGCTCACCAACGTCGACCGGTCCCTGACCGAGGCGGCGGAGATCGACGGCGCCGGCTTCTGGCTCACCTTCCGCAAGGTCGTCCTGCCGGCGATCTGGCCGGTGATGGCGGTGGCCCTCCTGATCCGCGGCCTCGACCTCGCCCGCATCTTCGACGTGGTCTATGCGCTCACGGGCGGCGGGCCGGGCACCATGACCGAGACGATCTCGATCTACACCTACGTGCTCGGCTTCCGGCAGTTCGAGACGAGCTACACCGGCGCCATCGCCTTCCTCGTCATCGCCATCCTCACGGTGCTCGTGGTCGGGGCGGTCAAGCGCATGGGGCTCGCCCGATGACGGAGGCCGGCGTCCACGCGCGGACCGGCACCGAGGCCGCCGCGGTCCCCTCCCCCGCGGCGGCGGGGATCGAGCGCCCGGCCCGGCGGCTGCGGCCGCGGCGCCGGACCGTGGTGCTCGCGCTGCGGCTCCTCGCGGCGATCCTCGTCACCGTCGTATTCCTGTTCCCGATCTACTGGCTCGCGATCATGGCCTTCAAGACGGCCGACGAGATTTTCGCCTATCCGCCGGTGTGGTGGCCGGGGAGCCTGAACCTGTCGAACTTCGCCGTCTTGTTCCGCGACGGGGACTGGGAGACGGTGCGCAACAGCCTGGTGCTCGCGACCTCCTCGACCGCGATCGCGATGGTGCTCGGCACCTTCGCCGCCTACGCGCTGGAGCGCTTCCGGATCGGCGGTGAGAACCTGGCCGTGTGGATCATCTCGCAGCGCATGCTGCCGCCGGTGGTGATCGTCTTCCCGATCTTCCTGCTCTACGTGGCGCTCGGCTGGGTCGACACCTTCCACGGCATGATCGTGCTCTACGTCGCCTTCAGCCTTCCCTACGTGATCTGGATGATGCGCGGCTACATCCACGACATCCCGATCGAGCTCGAGGAGAGCGCCGAGCTCGACGGCTGCTCGCGCTGGCAGATCCTCTGGCGCGTGGTGTTCCCGATGGCGCGCACCGGCCTGTTCGCGACGGCGGTGTTCACCTTCGTCTTCGTCTGGAACGACTTCGTCTTCGCGCTGGTGCTCACGCGCACCGAGGTGGTCACCTACACGGTCCAGGTGACCCACTATTTCGGCGGGCAGTCGAACTTCTGGGCGAAGATCGCCGCCATGTCGATGCTGGGCACGCTGCCGGTGTTCTTCGCGGTGGCGACGTTGCAGCGCTACTTCGTGCGCGGCCTCTCGATGGGCGCGGTCAAGGGCTGAGGAGACGCAGGGCATGGCCGATCTCGCGATCAGGGCGCTGAAGAAGAGCTACGGCGCGACGCCCGCCGTGCGCGGCGTCGACCTGACGATCCCGGCCGGCGAGTTCGCGGTCCTGGTCGGCCCGTCGGGCTGCGGCAAGAGCACGCTCCTGCGGACCATCGCGGGGCTCGAGGAGGCCGACGGCGGCTCGATCGAGATCGGCGGGCGTGTCGCCACCGACCTGCGCCCGAAGGACCGCGACATCGCGATGGTGTTCCAGAACTACGCGCTCTACCCCTACCTCACCGTGTTCGAGAACGTCGCCTTCGGCCTGCGGGCGCGCAAGCTGCCCGACGCCGAGGTGAGGAAGCGCGTCGGCCGCGCCGCCGAGATGCTCGGGCTCGGGCCCCTGCTCGAGCGCTATCCCCGCCAGCTCTCCGGCGGCCAGCGCCAGCGCGTCGCCATCGGGCGGGCGATCGTGCGCGACGCGCGCCTGTTCCTGTTCGACGAGCCGCTGTCGAACCTCGACGCGCAGCTGCGCGACGAGATGCGCGGCGAGCTCAAGCGCCTGCACCAGGAGCTCGGCAAGACCTTCATGTACGTCACCCACGACCAGACGGAGGCGATGACGCTCGCCGACCGCATCGTGGTGCTCAAGGACGGGCTGATCGAGCAGCAGGGCTCCCCGCTCGATCTCTACGAGCGCCCGAGGACCCGGTTCGTCGCAGGGTTCATCGGCTCGCCGCAGATGAACTTCATCCCCGCCGAGGTCGCGCCGGGCCGGGGCCTGCGGCTCTCCGACGGGCGCGAGCTGCCGCTCAAGGCCGGACGGCTCGCCGGGATCGCGCCGGGGGCGGTGCTGATCGGCCTGCGGCCGACGCACATCGCGCGCGCCGGCGCGCAGCCGCCCGCGACGGGCGTGGCGCGCCTGTCGGTGCGGGCGGACCTGATCCAACCGACCGGCGCACGCGCTTACGTCTCCTTCCGCCTCGGCGGCGTCGAGACCACGACCGAGCTCGAGGCGCGCGAGGCGCCCCGCCTCGGCGAGGAGTTCGCCGTCGACCTCGATCTCGACCGGGCCGTGCTCATCGACCCGCAAACCGACCGGGTGATCTGACATGACCGCCGCACACGCTCCCGCTCCCTCCGCCGCCCTGCGCCTCTACGGCACCGAGGTGCCGGTCGAAGCGCCCCGGCTCCTCGTCGCCGGGCCGCTCTCCGCGGAGCTCGAGGACGGCAACCTGCGCTACATCCGCTTCCAAGGGCGGGAGATGATCCGCGCCGTGTCCTACATCGTGCGCGACCGGAACTGGGGCACCTACCGCCCCGGGATCTCCGGCCTGACGGTGGAGAGCGAGGCGGCGCGCTTCACCGTCGCCTACGAGGCCGAGGCCGGTGACGGCGCGCAGCGCTTCGCCTACCGCGCCCGGATCGAGGGCCGGGCCGACGGGACGCTCGTCTTCGAGGCCGAGGGCGAAGCCCTGAGCGACTTCACCACGAACCGCACCGGCTTCGTCGTGCTGCATCCGATCGAGGGTGTCGCCGGCGCGCCCTGCACGGTCGAGCACGTGGACGGGCGCATCGTCGAGGCGCGCTTCCCGGAGCTGATCGATCCCGTGCAGCCGATGATGGACCTGCGCGCGCTCACCCACGCCTTCGCGCCGGGCCACCGCGTCACCTGCCGCATGGAGGGAGACACGTTCGAGATGGAGGACCAGCGCAACTGGACCGACGCCTCCTACAAGACCTACGTGCGCCCGCTCGCCCTGCCCTGGCCCTACGTGCTGCGCCCCGCCGAGCGGCTGTCGCAGCGCGTCACCCTCACGGTCGAAGCGGCGGCCGGCGCGCCGCTCGCCGCGCCGGAGCGCGCGGTCCGGATCGCGCTCGGGCCCGCGAGCGGGCCCGCGCCGGCGATCGGCCTCGGGCTCGACCCCGCCGACGCCGCCGCCACGCGCGCCGCGGCGGACCGGCTGCGGCAGGCGGGCCCGCGCCACGTCGTGTGCGCCTACGACCCGGCGCTCGGTCACGACGACGCCGCCCTCGCCGCCGCCGAGGAGGCGGCGCGCGCCCTCGGCGCCGAGCCCTGGCTCGAGGCGGTGATCCGACGCGTCGAGGGCTTCGAGGACGAGGTCGCGGCGCTGGGCCGGAGCGTGCGCGCGCTCGGGTCGCCCTTCGCGACCGTCCTCGTTTCGCCGGGTGCGGACCTGAAATGCACGCTGCCGGGCAGCCCCTGGCCCCCCTGCCCGCCCCTCGATGCGCTCTATCGCGCCGCGCGGGAGGCGTTCCCGGGGGCGCGGATCGGCGGGGGCATGTTCTCCTACTTCACCGAGCTCAACCGCAAGCGCCCGCCGCTCGAGCACCTCGACCTCGTCGGCTTCACCACCTCGCCGCTCGTCCATGCGGGCGACGATCGCTCCGTGGCGGAGAGCCTGGAGGCGCTGCCCGCCGTCTTCGCCAGCGCCCGCGCCATCGCGGGAGACCGCCCGCTCCATGTGGGCCCGAGCGCCATCGGCATGCGCGGCAATCCCTACGGCGCCGCGCCGATGGAGAACCCCGACGGCATCCGCCAGGCGATGAGCCGCGTCGATCCGCGCCAGCGCGGGCTCTTCGGCGCGGCCTTCGCGCTCGGCTACTACGCGCGCTGCGCCGAAGGCGGCGTCGCGGAGGTGACGCTCGGCGGCGGGGTCGGCGCCTTCGGGATCGTGCACGCGCCGATGCCCTACGCCCAGCCCTGGTGGGACGCGCGCGGCGGCGGCCTCTTCCCGGCCTTCCACGCGATGCGCGCGCTCGGCGAGATCGCCGGGCGCCCGCTGCTGGCCGCGACCTCGTCGCTGCCCCGCGCCGTCCTCTCGGTCGGCGCCGAGACGGACGGGGGACGGACGCTGCTTCTGGCGAACCTGACCGACGAGACGCAGGAGGTCGCCCTGTGGGGGCCGGTGGAAGGCCGGCTCGCCGTCCTCGACGAGGACGCCGTCCCCGCCGCGGCGGACGATCCGGAGGCGTTCGCCACCCTCGCCCGCGCGTTCTCGGGCGGCGCGCTGAGGCTTCCCCGGTGGGCCGTGGCGCGGCTCCAGATCTGAGTGGATGGGCGGCGGCGGGCCGCGGGGGGCGGCTTGCCCCGGCCCTGGCCCGGTGCATATTGACATGATGACGAGCACCACCACCCGTATCACCAAGCGACGCCTGTCGGACGACGTGCGCGAGCAGCTCGCCCAGCTCATCGAGAGCGGCACGCTGCGCCCCGGCGACCTCCTGCCCTCCGAGCGCGAGCTGATGGATTCGCTCGGCGTCGGCCGTCCCGCGATCCGCGAGGCCATGCAGGCCCTCGCCCGCGCCGGCCTGATCGAGATCCGGCACGGGGAGCGGGCCCGCGTCGCGGTGCCCTCGCTCGGCCGGATGGTCGACCAGGTGAGCGAGACGATGAAGCACGTGCTCGTCAACTCGCCCGCGAGCCTGGAGAACCTGAAGGAGGCGCGGGTCACCTTCGAGGCGGAGATGGCGCGGGTGGCGGCGCTGCGTCACAGCCCCGCGGACGTCGAGCGGCTGGAGGAGATCGTCGCGGCGCAGGAGGCCGCCCTCTCCGACAGCCCGGCCTTTCGCCGGCTCGACGGGCGCTTCCACCGCGAGATCGCGGCGATCAGCGGCAACCCGATCTGGACCGCGCTGTCCGACGCGCTGTTCCGCTGGCTCAACGACTTCCACGTCGATCTCGTCTCGGTGCCGGGGCTCGAGCAGCTCACCCTGGCCGAGCACCGCCAGATCATCCTCGCCATCGCCTCGGGCCATCCGGACCGCGCCGCAGCGGCGATGATCGAGCATCTCAGCCGCGCCAACGACCTCTACCGCAGGGCCAATCTGCGCACGGGGTGAAAATTTTCTGCCTGGACGCGAGCCGAGGCACTAGCGCAACGCGCCCTCACTGGTATGATGACTATACCAGGAGGACGCGATGGCTGATCTCGCTTCGGAAAACCCGGCGCCCGCGGGGAGGCGCGCATGAGCCTGCGCGGCGTCCTCGTCGGCTGCGGCTTCTTCGCGCGCAACCACATGAACGGCTGGGCCGATGCGGCGGGCGCCGAGATCGTCGCGGTCTGCGATCTCGACCCGGCCAAGGCGGACGACTTCGCGGGGACCTTCGGCGCGCGCGCCTATACCGACGCCGCCGCCATGCTCGCGGCCGAGCGGCCCGACTTCGTCGACGTCGCCACCACCGTCGGCTCGCACCGCACGCTCGTGACGCTCGCGGCGCGGCACGCGCGGCTCGTGATCTGCCAGAAACCCTTCGCGGAGACGCTCGCGGACGCGCGCGCCATGGTCGCGGCCTGCGAGGAGGCCGGCGCGCTCCTGCTGGTGCACGAGAACTTCCGCTGGCAGCGGCCGTTCCGGGCGCTCCACGCCGCCCTGCCGCGAATCGGGACGCCGCATTTCCTGCGGCTCTCCTTCCGGCATCGCTTCGACGTCTACGCCAACCAGCCCTATCTCGCCGAGGTCGACGACCTGGCCCTGACGGATGTCGGCCTGCACCTGTTCGACGTCGCCCGCTTCCTCGTGGGGGACATCGCCTCCGTGCATTGCCGCGCGCAGCGCCTCAACCCGCGGGTGACGGGCGAGGACGCCTTCCTCGCGAGCTGCGGCCACGTGTCGGGGGCCGTCACGAGCATCGAGTGCAGCTTCTACACGACGCGCCATCCGGAGCCCTTCCCGGAGACGCTCGCCGTCGTCGAGGGCGAGACCGGCACGCTCGCGCTCGGCCGGGACTACCGCCTCACGCTGGAGACGGCGGACGGCGTCGAGACGATCGACGCCGAGCCGCCGCTTCCCGCCTGGGGCGAGCGACCCTGGCACGCGGTGCAGGACTCGGTGCGCGCGCTCGAGGCGCACGCGGTGGAGGTCCTCGAGGGCCGGGCCGATCCGCAGCCCTCGGGCGCGCACAACCTCGAGACGCTCGCCGTCACGCTCGCCGCGATCCGCTCCGCCCGCACCGGGCAGGCGGTCGACGTCGCCGACTTGCTGCGGGAGGGCTGAGATGGACGCGCCGGCGCCGGACCGCTTCGAGGCGGACTACCTGATCGAGACCGCCTACCCGCTCGCGCAGGCGGCGGAAGCGATGGCGGGGGAGCAATCCTCCGGCACCTTCCTGCCGGTTCCCGGCGAGACGCCGGAGCTGAAGGCGCGCGCGGCGGCGCGGGTCGAGCGGCTGGAGGATCTCGGCCCCGTCGAGGGCCCGTCGCTCCCCGCTGCGGGCCGGGCGGGGGACCCGCACCGGCGTGCGCACGTCACCCTCTCCTGGCCGCTCGCCAATATCGGCCCGTCGCTGCCGAACCTGCTCGCGACGGTGGCGGGCAACCTGTTCGAGCTCGCGCAGTTCTCGGGCCTGCGGCTCCTCGACCTGCGCCTGCCCGACGCCTTCGCCGCCGCTAATCGGGGCCCCGCCTTCGGCGTCGCGGGCACGCGCCGGCTCGCGGGGGTGGAGGGCCGGCCGCTGATCGGGACCATCGTCAAGCCCTCGGTCGGGCTCACGCCCGAGGCCACGGCCGATCTCGTCGACCAGCTCTGCGCGGCCGGGATCGACTTCGTCAAGGACGACGAGCTCCAAGCCGACGGCCCCGGCTGCCCCTTCGAGGCCCGCGCCCGCGCCGTCATGGCGGTGGTGAATCGCCACGCGGACCGGACCGGCAAGAAGGTGATGGTCGCCTTCAATCTCACCGGCGAGATCGACGAGATGCGCCGGCGGCACGATCTCGTGGCCGATCTCGGCGGCACCTGCGTGATGGCGAGCCTGAACGCGATCGGCCTCACCGGGATGCTGGCGCTGCGCCGGCACGCGCGGCTTCCGATCCACGCCCACCGCAACGGCTGGGGTGCGCTTTCGCGCCACCCGGCGCTCGGGTTCGACTACGTCGCCTGGGCGAAGCTGTGGCGGCTCGCCGGGGCCGACCACATGCACGTCAACGGCCTGCGCAACAAGTTCTGCGAGAGCGACGAGAGCGTGGTCGCCTCCGCGCGCTCCTGCCTCACGCCGATGTTCGTCGAGAAACCCTGCACGGTCGTGCCGGTCTTCTCCTCCGGGCAATCCGTGCGCCAGGCCCCCGACACCCTCGCCGCGCTGGGCTCTGCCGACCTGATCTTCGCCGCGGGCGGCGGGATCATGGCCCACCCGATGGGCCCCGCCGGCGGCGTCACGGCGCTCCGCGCCGCCTTCGACGCCGCCGCGGCCGGCGTCTCCCTCCAGGCCGCGGCGCGCGAAGACGCGGCGCTCGCCGCCGCGCTGGAGCACTTCCGATGAGCCCGCGCCTCCCCCCGGCGGACGGGCCGCTCGTCGCCTGGTACGGCGACGACTTCACCGGCTCGGCCGCGGTGATGGAGGTGCTGGACTTCGCGGGCTTCCCCTCGGTGCTGTTCCTCGCGCCCCCGGACGCGGATGCGCTCGCGCGCTTTCCCGGCCGGCGCGGGATCGGCGTCGCGGGCGACGCGCGCACCCGCGATCCGGCCTGGATGGACGCGATGCTGCCGGGGATCTTCGCGGCCCTGCGGTCCATCGGCGCGCCGATCGTGCACTACAAGGCCTGCTCGACCATGGACAGCGCGCCGCATGTCGGCTCGATCGGACGCGCCGCCGAGATCGGGCTCGCGGCGCTCGGCGGCATCGCGCCGCTCGTCCTCGCGGCGCCCGCCATCCGCCGCTGGCAGGCTTTCGGCAACCTCTTCGCCGCCAGCCCCGAGGGCGTCGCTCGGCTCGACCGGCACCCGACCATGCGCGTCCATCCGGTCACGCCGATGACGGAGGCGGACGTGCGCCTCCACCTCGCGCGGCAGACCGCGCTTCCCGTCGGCCTCGTCGACCTCACGGCGCTCGCGGCCGGTGACGGCCTCGCTGCGACGCGCCGCGCGGCCGAGGCGGGCGCGCGGATCGTGGCCTACGACGTCGTCGACGAGGCGACCCTCGCCGCCGTGGGCGAGACGATCTGGCGCCTCGCCCGCGAGAGCCGGATCTTCGCCATCGGCTCACAGGGGCTCGAATACGCGCTCGTCGCCGCCTGGCGCGCCGCCGGCCACGCAGCGCCGGCGCCGCGGCGGGCGGGACCCGTCGACCGCGTCGCCATCGCCTCGGGCTCGTGCTCGCCCGACACCGCCCGCCAGATCGCCGCCGCCGAGACGTCGGGCTTCGCTGCTATCGCGGTCGATGCCGCCGCGGCCGTCGACGAGCGAGCCTTCGCCGGGGAACTCGACCGCGCCGGCGCCGCCGCCCTCGCGGCTCTCGCAATGGGCAAGAGCCCCCTCCTCCACACCGCCCGTGGCCCCGACGATCCGGCGATCGCCCGCGCCCGGGAGGCGCGCGCCCGCGCCGGCCTGTCGGAGGCGCACGCGAACCGCGCCCTCGCCGACGGTCTCGGGCGCACGCTCGCGCACGTCGTCGAGACCGCGCGGCTCGGCCGGATCGCCATCGCGGGGGGCGACACGTCGAGCGCGGGCGTCCACGCGCTCGGCCTCCTGGCGCTGACCGCCGAGGCCGCGCTCGCGCCGGGCGCGCCGCTGCTGCGGGGCCACCGCGCCGACGCTCCCGCGATCGAGCTCGCGCTCAAGGGCGGGCAGATGGGCGGGGACGACTTCTTCGTGCGTATCCGGGATGGCTTTCCGCCGCTCCCGCAAGGAAAGGACAGGACATGACCAAGATCGCGCTCCTGGGCGCCGGCGGGAAGATGGGGGTGCGCCTGACGACGAACCTCCTGCGCTCGCCCTATTCCGTCGCCCCCGTCGAGATCACCCCGGAGGGCCGCGAGCGGCTCGAGGCGGCGACCGGCGCCGTCTGCGTCGATCTCGAGAGCGCGCTCGACGGCGCCGAGGTCGTCGTCCTCGCCGTGCCCGACCGGGCGATCGGGCACGTCGCGGCGGACATCGTCCCGCAGCTCGCCCCCGGGACGGCCGTGATCGTGCTCGACGCCGCCGCCCCCTATGCCGGCGAGATGCCCGAGCGGGCCGACGTCACCTATTTCGTCACCCATCCCTGCCACCCGCCGCTGTTCAACGACGAGGTCACGCCCGAGGCCAAGAACGACTTCTTCGGCGGCGTCCACGCCAAGCAGCACATCGTCTGCGCGCTGATGCAGGGCCCCGAGGAGCACTACGCGCTCTGCGAGGGCGTCGCCCGCGCGATCTACGCGCCCGTCATGCGCGCCCATCGCTGCACGGTCGAGCAGATCGCGATCCTCGAGCCGGCGCTCGCCGAGACCGTCGGCGCCACCCTCGCGCTCGCGATCCGCGAGGCGACCGACGAGGCCATCCGCCGCGGCGTGCCCGCACAGGCGGCGATGGACTTCATGCTCGGGCACCTGACGATCGAGCTCGCCATCGCGTTCGAGGCCTTCCCCGATGGGCGCTTCTCCGACGGCGCGCTGCACGCCATCGCGCAGGCGAAGCCGCAGATCTTCCGGGAGGGATGGCTCGAGCGGATCTTCGACCCGCAGGCCGTGCGCGCCTCGGTGAAGGACATCTGCAACCCGCAGCCGATCGGCTGAGGACCCGCCGCCGCACGCGGCGCGCATCAGCGGTCCCGTGCGGGGCCGCGCCCGCCTCGCGGCCGACGCCACGGCCGCGCGCGCGACAACCGAGAACCATCTCTTCGAAAGAGACACCAGGGGAGACACGCCATGACCAGGACCAAGCTTCTCGCCGCCGCGGCGACCGCGGCTCTCATCGGCGTCGGCAGCGCCGGCGGCGCCCAGGCCGCCACCATCTGCTTCGCCTTCCAGGATCTCGAGACCGAGTTCTGGATCGCCGGGCACAAGGCGATCACGACGACGCTCACGGAGGCCGGTCACACGGTCATCGAGCGCAACGCCAACGAGGACGCCAACCGCCAGTTCGAGCAGGTGCGCGACTGCATCGCCCAGGGCGTCGACGGCATCATCCTGATCCCGCAGGACGGCGAGAGCGCGGTGACGATCGTGGCCGAGGCGCAGGACAACGACGTCCCGATCGCCGTCTTCAACCGCCCGCCGTCGGACCTCTCGCGCGGCATCGTCGTCGTCGCCGACAACGCCGCGATCGCCGAGCAGGCCGTCGACTACCTCGTCGAGGAGGCCCTCGCGGCCGCGCCCGCGGGCGAGACGCTGACCCCGCTGATCGTCGTCGGCGACCTCGGCGATCCCAACGCGGTGGGCCGCAAGGAAGGCTTCTACGCGGCGATCGAGAAGCACGCCGACCGTTTCGCGACGCCCATCGAGGTGGCCTCGGAATGGGACGCGGCGACCGCGCTCGCCAATCTCGAGGCGGCGGTCACGGCCAATCCGGACATCGACCTCCTGTTCACCTCCTCCGACTTCCTGTTCCCGACCATCCGCTCGGTGCTCGAGCCGCGCGGGATGTGGAAGCGCCGCGGCGAGGAGGGCCACGTCCTGATGGGAGGGCTCGACGGCGACGCCACCGCCTGCCAGCTGATCAAGGAGGGCTATGTCGACGCGACCGGCGTGCAGGATCTGTACTTCGAGGCCGAATCGGCCATGGACGCGATCCTCGCCGCGATCGAGGCGGGCGAGGCCCAGCCGAACCAGGTGATCGAGGACCCCGGCTTCGCGCTCACCGCCGCCAACCTGGGCGAGCGCGAGATGGACATGTGGGGCTGCGTGCTCCTGTCCGAGGGCTTCCTGCGCAACTGATCCCGCGCCCGACGCCGCCGGCCGGGAGACCTCCCGGCCGGCCCCTCCGCGCCCGCCCGGGAAGGCCCGCGATGCACTCGACCGTCAAAGCCGCGAAGACGAAGCGCAGCCTCGGCGCGCGCGCCGCCGACGTCTTCCTGTCGGACTACTTCGTCCTCTACATGTCGCTCGCCTATGTAGCCGTGCTCGCGCCGTTCCTGCCGGTGCTGCTCGCTCCGGCGAACCTGTCGAACGTGCTCTCCAACATGTGGCCGCTCCTCGTGGTGGCGGTGGGCCAGACCTTCGTCCTCGCCATCGCCGGCATCGACCTCAGCCAGGGCGCGGTGGTCGGCCTCACGAGCGTGGTCGGCGCCATGCTGATCGCCACGATGGCGGACCCCGTCGTGCTCGCCAACGCGCCGGTCTGGGGCCTCGTCCTCACCGAGAGCGGCGGGCCCTTCGGGCAGATGGAATGGGGCTTCCTCCTGGGTATCGCGGTGATGGTCGCGGTCGCCGCCGCGATCGGCGCCGCGAACGGCGCCTCGGTCGCCGTCTTCGGCATGCCGCCCTTCATGGTCACCCTCGTCGGCTTGATCTCCGTCGGCGCGCTGGCGATCTACCTCACCCAGTCGGAGAACATCCGCCACCTGCCGGACGCCTACGTGATGCTCGGCAAGGGAGACATCGCCTCGGTCCATCTCGGCCCCAAGGACACGCCGCAGATCCCGCGCCGGCAGATCCATTCCTTCGTCACCTACCCGATGCTGATCGCCATCGCGGTGGCGCTCCTCGCCCACCTGCTGCTGGCGAAGACCGTGTTCGGCAAATGGGTGCTGGCCATCGGCGTCAACCGCAAGGCGGCGGAGCTCTCCGGGGTTCCGGTGCGACGCGTCGTCGTCCTCGTCTTCGTGATCTCCGCGGTCTGCGCCGCGCTCGCCGCGGTGCTCTACTCGGCGCGGCTCGAGGCCGGGCGACCGACGCTCGGCGAAGGCAACTTCCTGCTCGACGTGATCGGCGCCGTGGTGATCGGCGGCACGAGCCTGTTCGGCGGCAAGGCGAAGATCGTCTGGACCGTGTTCGGTGTCCTGTTCTTCGTGCTCCTGTCGAACACGCTCAACCTGATGAACCTGTCGAGCTTCCAGATCGACATGGTCAAGGGCGGCGTCATCCTCGCCGCGGCGCTGCTCGACGTTCTGCGTACGCGCCTGATGCGGGAGCGCATGCGATGAGCGCGCTGCTGCGCTTCGAGAGCCTGAGCAAGGCCTGGTTCGGCGTCCCCGCCGTGAGCGACCTGACGCTCGAGATCGCCGAGGGCGCGGCGCTCGGCCTGATCGGCCAGAACGGCGCCGGCAAGTCGACCTTGATGAACATGATCGGCGGCGTCGTCGAGCCGACCGCCGGGCGCATGCTCTGGAGGGGCGAGCCCTACGCCCCGGCGCGCCCGGCGGACGCGACGGCGGCCGGCATCGCCTTCATCCACCAGGAGCTCAACCTCTTCACCAACCTCTCGGTCGCCGAGAACCTCTACATCGACGGCTTCCCGACGCGCTTGGGGATGATCGACCGGCGCGCGATCCGCGCGCGCACGGAGGAGATCCTGGCGCGCCTCGATCTCGCCGTCTCGCCGGACACGATCGTCGGCGAGCTGTCGCCCGGCGAGCGGCAGCTCGTCGAGATCGCCAAGGCGCTGCACAACGAGGCGCGCCTCGTCATCTTCGACGAGCCGACGACCTCTCTCACGCCCCGCGAGACCCAGCGGCTGTTCGACGTCATCGGCCGCCTGAAGGCGCAGGGGCGCACGATCATCTACATCTCCCACATCCTTTCCGACGTGGCGCGACTGTGCGACGCGATCGCGGTGCTGCGCGACGGGCTGCTGGTCGATTCGGGGCCGGCGGAGGCGTTCGATGTGCCGCGGATGATCCGCTCGATGATCGGGCGCGATCTCGACGGGCTGTTCCCGCCACGCACCGCTGCGCCCGGGCCGACGCCGCTGCTCGAGGCGCGTGGCCTGACCCAGCCCGGCGTGCTCGAGGACGTCACGGTCACGGTCCATGCGGGCGAGGTGGTCGGCCTGTTCGGCTTGATGGGCGCGGGCCGGACCGAGCTCGCGCGCATCCTGTTCGGCCTCGACCCGGTCGAAGCCGGCGAGATCCGCCTCGACGGCGCGCCGCTCCCGGCGGGGCCGCGGGGGCGCATCGCGCGAGGGCTCGCCTTCGTCACCGAGAATCGCCGCGAGGAGGGGCTCATGATGGAAGCCTCGATCATGGACAATCTCGGCCTCGTCTCGATCCGCGACTTCGGCCGCGGCCCGGCGGGGCTGATCGATCGCGACGCGCTCGCCGCGCGCGCCGAGGAGGCGCGGCGCGACCTCTCGATCAAGGCCGGCGACATCGGGCGCCAGCCGGTCAAGGCGCTCTCGGGCGGCAACCAGCAGAAGGTCGTCATCGGCAAGTGGCTGATGAGCGCGCCGCGGGTCTTCATCCTCGACGAGCCCACCCGTGGCGTCGACGTCGGCGCCAAGTTCGAGATCTACGCCCTCATCGACCGTATCGCGGCGGCCGGCAGCGGCATCCTGCTGATCTCGTCGGAGATCGAGGAGCTGATGGGCATGGCCGACCGCATCGTCGTGATGAGCCGCGGCGAGACGACGGGCGCCCTCGCGCGCCGCGATTTCGACCGCGAGCGCATCCTGCGCATGGCATTCCGGGAGACCGCCGCATGAGCAGCCCCACGAGCCCTCCCACGAGCCCTCCCATGAGCCCGCTCGGCGCCCGCACGCTCGGCCGGAGCCCGTCCGAGGTCGCCCTCGACCTCGCGCTGCGGCACGCGACCTACCTGATCTTCCTCGCCGTGATCCTGTATTTCGGCATCCAGTCGCCGGCCTTCCTCGCCCCCGAGAGCCTCGGCAACGTCGTCAAGCAGGCCTCCTTCATCGGCATCGCCGCGATCGGCATGACCTTCGTCCTGCTCACCGGGGGAATCGATCTCTCGGTCGGCTCGGTCATGTATCTGGCGCCGCTGATCGCGGGCTTCGCGATGGAGGCCTTCGGTCTCGGCGTGCCCGCGGGGCTCGTCGTCGCCGTCTGCGCGGGCGCGGTATTGGGGGCGATCAACGCGCTCTTCATCGTGCGCTTCGACGTGATCCCGTTCATCGTCACGCTGGCGACGCTGTTCCTGTTCCGCGGCTTCGGCACCTGGCTGACGAGCTCGCGCCAGTTCGACTTCGCGCCCGAGATGCGCGCCTTCGGCCTGTCCTCGGTGCTCGGCATCCCGACCCCGATCCTGGTCTTCGCCGTCGTGGCGCTCGCCGCCCACGTCGTCCTGTCGCGCACGCCCTTCGGCCGGCAGATCTACGCGCTCGGCAACGACGCGGAGGGCGCACGCAAGGCGGGCGTGCGGGTCGGCGTGGTGAAGGGGAGCGTCTACGTCGTCTCCTCGGCGAGCGCCGCCCTCGCGGGCTTCGTGCTCATCGCCCAGATCGGCCGGCTCGACGCCGCCTTCGGCGAGGGCCGCGAGTTCGACGTGATCGCGGCCGCCGTGCTGGGCGGGGCGAGCCTGTTCGGCGGCGTCGGCTCCGCCTGGGGCGCGGTGATCGGCGCGACGCTGATCCAGACCGTCAAGCTGGGCCTCGTCTTCGCGGGCGTGAACCTCTATCTCCAGCCGATCATGCAGGGATTGATCATCTTCGTGGCCGTGCTCGCCGACAGCCTCCGCCAGCGCCGCATCGCGATCTCCCGGCGAAGGCACATCCGACCCTCGGCGTAGCGAAGCGGAGCACCGGATGCCCCCGAGGTCCGACGGGAGGCGGCAGCGAAATCCCGGCCGACCCCGAGAGCTCTGGAGGTGGGTCGTCCGTCCTGCCGTTCAGAGGCTCCGGTGGAGCGGCCGCGTGTAGCGGCTCGCGTCCAGAACCCCTGGAAAGCAAAGAACCCTGTCAATTTCGGATGGTTCTCGCCGCCGTGGCGCTCCCTAGGGGAGGCGACGCCACGGACGAAAACCTTTGATCTACAAAGCTTTTTTGACCGCCAGCTGTGTTAGGTTATGCACAAGGTTATGCAGGGTCAAGACCCTTCATGGCCGGAATCGGCCCAAAGCCGCCTTTTCGGTGATGGCCCGGCGCTGGCGTCGCCCACGCCGGGCCGATCTTCTCAAAGCTCGATCCGCTCGGCGATGCTAAGCGCGTCCTCGATCTCCACGCCGAGATAGCGGACCGTGCTCTCTAGCTTCGCGTGGCCAAGCAGGAGCTGCACCGCCCTGATGTTGCTGGTTGCTCTATAGATCGCGGACGCCTTGGTCCGGCGCATCGTGTGCGTCCCGTACGCGGTCGAGTCGAGGCCGATGCTCCGGATCCAGCGGTGGACGATGCGCGCGTACTGCCGCGTCGAGAGATGCCCGCCGGGAGCGACGCGGCTCGGGAAAAGGTATCGCGACGGCACGCTCGGGCGCCGGCGTAGCCAACCTTCCAGAGAGGTACGCGTCTGGGGCGAGATCTCGAAGTGCACCGGTCGCCGCGTCTTGCGCTGGACGACGGTCGCGCGGTCCTTGGCGCGGCCGCCGGCGAACACGTCCTCGACGGCGAGCGCGAGCAGGTCGCAGGCGCGCAGCTTGCTGTCGATGGCGAGGTTGAAGAGGGCGAGCTCGCGGGCGTCGCCCGCCATCTCCAGGCGAACACGTATCGCCCAGACCTCGCGTGCGATGAGGGGCCTCTTCTGGCCGACGAGCACACCCTTGTTCCAGGGACGCTTGGGCGCGGGCAGATCGGTGGCGGTCATGCGTCGTCTCCCGACCGCCCTCCCCGCCGCAAGCGCCCCACCTGGGGCACCCACTCCAACGCGGCTGACGTCGATCGAGGCCCGAACTAGCCTTCACACAATAGCACGGGCCGGTCTTCTCGAAGTTCGACCCGCTCGGCGATACCGAGCGCGTGGTCGATCTCGACACCGAGGTAGCAGACCGTGCTCTCGCGCTTCGCTCGGCCGAGGAGCGGCTGCCCGGAGAAGACGCCGCCGACGGGAAGGGTCGGCAAGTCACAGGCGCAAGCTCGCTTCGGCAGCGAGGTTGAGCAGGGCGAGTGCGCGGGCGTCGCCTGGCATGTCCAGGCAAGCATCGACAGCCCGGACCTCGTGCGCGACGAGCGATCTCGTCCGGCCGACGAGCACGCACTCACTCGAGGAGCGCCTCGGCGCCGGCAGGTCGGTAGCGGTCCTACGCCGTCTTTCGACCGCCCTCCCCGCCAGGGCGGCCCCGCGGCATCTGCGCGGCGCATCGACCGCCGGCCCGATGCACGCCCACCGCCCGATCGCGACGAGGCCGAACGAAAAAATGTGGCGAATGTGTGCGATAATGGGCGGTGGCGCGTTATCCAGGCGGTGGAACGCCGGAAACAAGAGGGTCGATGCGGGACGAAACGATGGAGATGCCGGACGCCCGGCGGTCGGGCGAGGGCGAGATGGCGCGGCGCATGCTGGCGCACCACCGGGCCTCGACGCCGCTCGCTCGGGAAGGCCGTGAATGACGTTGCCGGAAGACGACGCGCTTTCCAGCGCCATCCTGGAGACGGTGCGCTTGCCGCTTCTGGCCCTGGACGCGGACCTGCGTGTGGAGACCGCGAACGACGCCTTCCTGCGGCAGTTCCGCGTCAGCCGCGAGGAGACCATAGGCCGCCTCGTCTACGATCTCGGCAACGGGCAGTGGGACATCCCCGAGCTGCGTCGCCTTCTCGGCGAGATCCTGCCCGAGAAGAACACCGTCTCGGACTACCGCGTCGAGCACGCGTTCGAGCGGATCGGCCGGCGCATCATGCATGTCGGCGCGCGGCGGATCGCCCGCGCCGAGGCGCCCGACTTGATCCTCCTCGCCATCTCCGACGACACCGAGCGGGAATCGCTTCGCGCGGAGCTGATCGGGCGGATCGAGATGGCCGACAAGCTCGTCGACAGCGTCCGCGAAGGGCTGCTGATCCTCGACCCCGACCTGCGCGTCCGCTCCGCCAGCGCCGCGTTCTACGAGACCTTCGGCGTCGAGCCGGCGCAGACGGAGGGCCGCCTGCTCTACGAGCTCGGCAATGGCCAGTGGGACATCCCCGAGCTGCGCCGGCTCCTCGAGGACGTGCTGCCACGGCAGAGCAGCTTCGACGACTACGAGGTTACCCACAGCTTCGAGACGATCGGCGAGCGGGCAATGGTGCTGAACGGCCGGCGCCTCGATCACCTGGACCTGATCCTGCTGGCGATCCGGGACGTCACGGAGCTGCGGTCGAGCGAGACGCGCCTGAAGGAGGTGGCGAAGGCGGCGAAGGTCGGCGTTTTCGAGGAGGATCGGCGCGCCGGGACCCTCTACTGGTCGCCGGAGATGCGCGACATTCTCGGCTACCCGCACGACCGGCCGCCGACGCCCGCCGGTGTCGTGCCGGATTTCATCCACCCCGGCGATAGAGAGGCCGTCGCGGACATGTTTGCGACGGCGCTCGATCCGCACGATGGCGGCGTCATCTCTCACGAGCACCGGATCGTCCGGCCCGCCGGCGAGGTGCGCTGGGTTCAAGTGAACGGCAGGGTCGAGTTCACGGAAGCGAACGGCGAACGGCGACCGGTGCTGATCCGCGGCGTTGTCCTCGACGTCACGGGGCGGAAGGCTACCGAGGAGGCGCTGCGCGAGAAGGAGTTCCGGCTGCGCAACGTGCTCGATCGCATGGGCGAAGCCTTCGGCCTGATGGATCACGATCTTCGCATCATCACCCAGAACGAGGCGGCGCTCAGGCTCGACGGGCGCCCGCTGGAGGAGATCCGCGGGCGGACCCATTGGGAGGCCTACCCCGGTTCCGAGGAAACGGAACTCGGGCGCCTCTACAAGCGCGCCCTCGCCGAACAGAAGCCCGTTGCGCTCGAGCATCGCCATGAATTTCCGGGCGGCGGCGTGAAATGGCTCGAGATGCGCGCTTTTCCGGTACCCGAAGGTCTGGCCGCGTTCTGGCGCGACGTGACCGAACGGAAAGAGGCCGAAACCGCCCTGCGGCAAAGCGAGGAACGCTATCGGACCCTGTTCGAAGCCATGGACGAGGCCTACGCGGTCGTCGAGGTCATCCGCAACGACGCCGGAGAATGGTCGGATTTTTTCTTTCTGGAGGTCAACCCGGCTTTCATGAAGCACACGTCGATGCCGTTCCCGGTCGGGAAGCGCGCAACGGAGCTGTTGGGCTCGCCCAATCCCCGGTGGGCGCAGATCTATGGCCGCGTGGTCGAGACGGGTGAAGCGCTACGGCTCGAAGAGGAGGAGCCTGTCCTCGATCGCATTTTCGACCTCAACATCTTCCGCATCGGCGACCCGGAGAGCAGGCGCGTTGCGGTGCTCTTTGCCGACGTTACGGAGCGCAGGCGCGCCGAAGAGGCCCTCCGGCAAAGTGAGAACAAGTTTCGCACCCTCTTCGACAAGATCGACGAGGGCCTCGCCATCGTGGAAATGATCTACGACGACGATGGCGAGATCGTCGACATGATCTTCCGTCAGGTGAACGCGGCCTACGAACGCCAAGGCGGGATCACCGACGTCGTGGGCCGGTCGGTGACGGACATGCTGCCCGGCGTCGAGGACGTGTGGCTGGAGCGCTACAGGAGCGTGGCCAAGACCGGCGAGCCGATCCGGGTGGAAGACTACCAGCAGGACGTCGATCGCTGGTTCGACGTCTATTTCTCGCGCGTCGACGAGGAGGGGCGCTTCGTCGCCATCGTCTTCAACGACATCACCTCGAGGAAGCAGGCCGAGGAAACGCTGCGCGCGAGCGCGGAGCGGCAGGGCTTCCTGTTGAGGCTCAGCGATCTCCTGCAGCGGCTCGAGCGGCCGAACGACATCAAGGCCGCGGCCATGCAGCTTCTCGGCCCGCATCTCGGCGTCAGCCGCGCGCAGTACCACGAGGTCGACGCGAGCGGCGAATACTACACCGCGGACGGCATCGGCTATGCCGACGGCCTCCCGCTCCTCGACCTGAAGTACCGCATCGGCCAGTTCGGCAGCTTCGTCGCGGAGGACTTCGAGGCCGGTCGCCCGTTCAGAAGCGACGACCTCCTGACGGACCCGCGGCCCACGCCGCAAGAGCGCGAAGCCTACGCCTTCTACGGGATCAGGGCGGGCGCCGGCATCCCGCTCATACGCGGCGGCAGGCTCGTCGCCATCCTGGCCGTGCACGACCTGCACACGCACCCCTGGACCGATCTCGAGATGGAGCTGATCCGCGAGACGGCGGAGCGGGTCTGGGTCGCGGTGGAGAAGGTCCGGACCGAGATCGCCGTGCGGAAGAGCCAGGAGCGAGAGGCGTTCCTGCTGGCGCTTGGCGATGCCATGCGCGCCCACTCGGATGCCGACGCGGTGATCAAAGTCGTGGCCCGCCTCCTCGGAGAGCGCCTCGAAGCCTCGCGCGTCATGTTCGCGGAGTTCGACGAAACCAAGGGGATCGCCAACATCTTTCACGGCTGGTTCGCCAACGGCGCCCGGCCCTTTCCGTCCGTGCTGCGGCTGGAGGACTATGAAGGGAGCATACTTCAGGACCTGCGGGCGGGCCTATCCGTGCGCATCGATGATGCAAGCAATCCCGACCTCGAGCGCCCCGATCTCGCCGCCATCTCGGAAATCGGCGTGCAGGCGCTGCTTACCGTCCCGCTTCTCGTCGACGGAGAGCTGAAGGTGAATGTGAGCATTCACCAGGACGAGGCACGCCGCTGGACCGATGAGGACGTCTCGCTCGTGCACGAGGTGACGGAGCGGCTATGGGCGGAACTGGTACGGGCGCGTGCGGAGGCGGCGCTGCGCGAGAGCGAGGAGCGCCTGCGCCAGTTCGGGGAGGCGTCGCAGGACGTCCTTTGGATTCGCGACGCCCGCAGCCTGCAATGGGAGTACCTGACCTCCGCATTCGATCGCATCTACGGCGTCTCCCGCGAGGAGGCCCTAGCCGACGACAATTACCGTGACTGGCTCGATCTCATCGAGCCCGACGACCGCGAGAGGATCGAGCGGCTGATGGCGCGCGTTCGGGGCGGCGAGCACGTCACCTTCGAGTACCGGATCCGCCGGCCCGTCGACGGCGTCGTGCGCTGGATCCGCAACACCGATTTCCCGATCTTCGACGAGGCCGGCAACGTCCGTCTGATCGGCGGCATCGGGCACGATTTCACCGATGTTCGCGAGACCGAGCAGAAGCTCGAGACGTTGATGGAGGGCATCCCCCAGCTGGTCTGGCGCTCCGGCGACGAGGGCTGGTGGACCTGGTCGAGCCCGCAATGGCAGGACTTCACCGGACAAGGCGCGGATCAGAGCCTGGGTCGCGGCTGGCTCGACGCCGTTCACCCGGACGACCGCGCCGCCGCGACGGACGCCTGGAGCCGGGCCGCGCCCGCCGGCGGCCTCGACGTGGAGTACCGGGTGCGGCGGGGCAGCGACGGCGCGCATCTCTGGCATCACAGCCGCGCCGCGCCGGTCCTCGACGACGATGGCCGGGTGATCGAATGGCTCGGCACCACCACCGACGTGCAGGAGCTGAAGGAGCTTCAGGAGCGACAGAACGTCATGGTCGCCGAGCTCCAGCACAGGACCCGGAACCTGATCGCGGTGGTGCGCTCGATCGCCCAACAGACCATGGCCCGGACCGGGCCGACCGAGGCGTTCAGAGCCGAGTTCGACCATCGCCTGGAAGCGCTCGCGCGCGTGCAGGGCCTCTTGTCGCGCGCGGAGGAGGAGCCGGTCACCATCGAGAGCCTGATCCGCCTGGAACTGGACGCACTCGGCGCGGCGGACGGGGACGGTGGCCGGATCGTGCTCGACGGTCCGCCCGTTCGCCTGCGAAGCTCGATCGTGCAGACGCTGGCGCTCGGCCTCCACGAGCTCGCCACCAACGCGCGCAAGCACGGCGCCCTGGCGCGCGAGGGCGGACGCCTCACCGTGGCGTGGCGCGTCTGCGACGAGGAGGACGGCGGCCGGCGGCTCGCCCTGACCTGGACCGAGATCGGGGCCGAGGCGCCGGGGGAGGAAGCCCGGGTCGACCAGGAACCGGCCGACGAGGAGCCGGGGCGCCGGGGCTACGGGCGTGAGCTGATCGAGCGCGCCCTTCCCTACGCCCTCGGCGCGAAGACGCGCTACGAACTCGGGCCGGCGGGCGCGCGTTGCACGATCGACCTGCCGCTCGACAAGAAGAAACGGCGCACGAGGAGGCCGCGATGACCGAAACGGGATGCCTGAAGGGCCGGAGGGTCCTCGTCGTCGAGGACGAGTTCTTCCTGGCGGAAGATCTCGCCAGAGGCTTGGAGGAAAAGGGGGCGGAGGTCGTTGGACCCAGCGGCGACATCGACGACGCCCTCGACCTCATCGAGGACGCCGTGCGGCTGGATGGGGCGGTGCTCGACCTCAACCTGCGCGGCGAGATGGCCTTCCCCGTCGCCGACGCCCTGATGGAGCGCGGCATCCCCTTCGTCTTCACGACGGGATACGACGCCGCCAGCATCCCGTCCCGCTACCGTGACGTGGTCCGCTGCGGCAAGCCCGTCGACGCGCCGAAGATCGCGCGCGCCCTGTTCGGGTAGCGCCTATCCTGCAGATCGAAAGGGCGAGACCCGCTCGGAACGGCGAGGCTTAACCCTTGCGGGCTCGGCGACGACTGGAGTCGGCCCAAACGAGACATGACGCTCGTCGCCGCCCTGCTCGAGCAGTGTGTTGAAACCTATCCAGCCTACTGCCTCGCAAGGATCAAGCGTGCCGTCGCACTCGCATTGTTGAGCGCCACACCACTCAGCACCCGCCCGGCCCAACAGCCTCAACCCTGCCCTAGGACAAGATTCTGCGGCGTACTTCATGTGCCACTTAATCCTTCGATCCGGGGCGCCAGGGCGCGCGGTTCGGCATACGCGCCGCTCTGCGCCTCGCCGAAGGGCTCGGGGCAATGCCGCCCGAAACGCGTGTCGCGCGCACGGAGAGAAGCCGTCGCTTGATCAGGCGGTCACCGGAACACCGCTCGGCGTTGGCGCATGACCCAGGACCCGGGTGACGTATCGGAGACGGTGCCGTGACCTTGTTGATCCTCACCGTACAAGTCGCCCTGCCTCTCCTTCTGCTCGCGTGGCTCGCGCTCCTGCCCGCCGGCAGCGTGGTCGGCTTCGGGCTGCAGGCCGCGGGGGTGGGCGCCTTCCTTCTCGGCCTCGCCCTCGTTTCGCAATGTGGGGTGCCGGCGTGGTGATTGCCTCGGACCTACGGCGTCGCTTGGGACGTCATCGTCGCAATTCGCGCGGTTGCCATCTGGAACACGCGGCCGGCAGTTCTTCCCGCGAGCGCCACCAGCTGGATTTCGGCGGTCGTCGCCGTCGCCCTCCTCGGCGTCGGCGGCTGGTAAGCCGGCCGAGCGCTCGCCGGACGCACCCTTCCGCCGGTCGAGATCGCGGACATCGCCAACCCGTTCGGGCCCGGACTGTACATGGTCGGCCACGGGGGCTCGGCGCGCAGGCCCTGTTCGTGGCGCGCGGCGGGGCCGAGTTCGCGCTTCGCCACCGCGTAGGAGCGAAGCCTGTCCGTTACGAGCAGCCGAGGCGCGCAGCCCTGCTTCTTCAGCAGCTAAGCTTCACGGCGGCCGCATTGGCGCGCCTGGGCTGGACCAGCCAGGTCGAGCACCTCGCCCTCGCGGTCGACGGCACGCCACAGGTACATGCGTCGGCCCCCGATTGCGATCACCACCTCGTCGAGTGCCACGTGTCCGACGCCCGCGGCCGCGGCCGGCGCAGGTTGCGGGCGAAGGCCGGGCCGAACTTCACGACCCAGCGGCGGACGGTCTCGTAGGAGACGTCCAGCCCGCGCTCCGCCAGGAGCTCCTCGACGTCGCGGTAGCTAAGCCTGAAGCGCAGGTACAGCCAGACCCCGGGACTGATAACCTCGGTCGGGAAGCGGTGGCGGGCTTAGGAGATCGACTGCATTCCACGACAATACCGCCCCGCTCCTGACCCGTCAGCTCTTTGCGTGACAATGCCCGGCGTGACAGCGCCCGGCGAGCGGCTGCGGATGGCCGAAGCGCTCCTCGCCTGTCGCGGGCGCCACCTGGAGCGCCCCTACACGGATCTCGTCCTCGCACAAACGGGGCCTGTCGGGCGCGTGCGGTAGAGGCGCGCCCGGCAGGCCGCGCGGGAACGCCGGCGCGCGGGCCGCACCCGCTCGTGCTGACGGTCGATGACCGACGCACAAAGGGCGAAAAAGCTCCTTGACTTCGGTGTTCGTGCGGTTTCAACTCAGGTAAAGCGCTTCACCAAGGGCGTTTTCGACCTCGCAGTCTGAACGGGGGGCGGGATGTCGCGAGAGCGGACGGCCGGCTTGAAGGACGTGGCGTTCGCCGCCGGCGTCTCGGTGACGACGGTCTCCCGTTTCCTCAACGGGTCGCTCGAACTCCCGGCGACGACGCGGCGGCGCATAGAGGCCGCCATCGGCGAGCTCGGATACGAGCCTAACCCGCACGCGCGCCGGCTCAGCCGTGGCCGCTCGGATACGATCGGGCTGGTGGTCCCGGACATCGCGAACCCGTTCTTCGCCGCCCTGGTCGCCGCGGCCGAGGAGGAGGCGGATCGGCGGGGGCAAGCGCTGTCGCTGTTCGCCACGCTCAACCGACCGGGGCGCGAGATCGCCTATCTCCGCATGCTCGAGCGCAATCACGTCGACGGCCTGGTCTTCGTCACGAACCATCCCGACGACGGCGGCCTGGCTGCGCTCATCAACCGGACCGGCAAGGTGGTGGTCGTCGACGAGGACGTGCCCGGAGCGGAGGCGCCGAAGCTGTTCTGCGACAACTACGCCGGCGGCTACCTGGCCGGGCTCCACCTCGCCGAGCACGGCCATCGGCGCATCCTCTTCGTCGGCGGCCCGGGCGCCATGATCAGCACGATGCGCCGCTTCGAGGGACTTCGCAGGGCCATCGCCGATGCGTCCGCGGGCGAGGTCGTGCTCCTGCGCGAGGAGGGCGAGTACACGACCGCCTTCGGGCGGGCGGTCGCCCGCCGCTTCCTCGACGACGGACTGCCCGCGACCGCGGTCTTCGCGAGCTCGGACGAGATCGCCATCGGAATGATCGAGGTGTTCCGGGCCCAAGGCGTCTCGATTCCGCAGGACGTCTCGCTGATAGGGTTCGACGACGTCGGACCGCTTCACCTGTTTGCGCCGCCCCTGACCGCCATCCGGCAGCCGGTGCGCGCGCTCGGCCAGCGCGCCCTGGCCGTCCTGCTCGAAAGCCAGCACGTCGACGCCCGGCTGGGCGAAGAGCTGCTGCCTGTCGAAATCGTCGTGCGGAATTCCGTTGCGCCGCCTTCGAAACCATAAGGCAACGGGGAACGACAGACAGAGGACGAACACATGACTTGGGAAACCAATCGTCGCCTTCTAGCAGCTGCAGCCGCCGCGACGGCTCTGGCCGGCCTCTCGATGGGCCCTGCCCTCGCGCAGGACAAGACCTTTGCGCTGGTGCAGATCAACCAGCAGGCGCTGTTCTTCAACCAGATGAACGAGGGCGCGCAGCGCGCCGCCGACGAGGCCGGCGTCAACCTGGTGATCTTCAACGCCAACAACGATCCCGCCGCCCAGAACAGCGCGATCGAGACCTACATCCAGCAGGGCGTCGACGGCCTCGCCGTCGTGGCGATCGACGTCAACGGCATCATGCCCGCGGTCCAGCAGGCCGCCGATGCCGGCATCCCGGTCGTGGCGATCGACGCCATCCTGCCCGAAGGTCCCCATGCGGCGCAGATCGGCGTCGACAACGCCCAGGCCGGCGCCGACATGGGCGCGTTCTTCGTCGACTACGTGCAGTCCGACATGGGCGGCGAGGCGAAGATCGGCATCGTCGGGGCCCTGAACTCGTTCATCCAGAACGTGCGGCAGGAAGGCTTCGAGAGCGAGATCGCGGGCGCGGACGGGATCGAGACGGCGGGCGTCGTGGACGGCCAGAACGTGCAGGACATCGCACTGACCGCCGCCGAGAACCTGATGACCGCCAACCCCGACATGACCGCCGTCTACGCCACGGGCGAGCCGGCGCTGATGGGCGCCATCGCCGCCGTCGAGAGCCAGGGCCGGCAGGACGACGTCCGCCTGTTCGGATGGGACCTGACAGCCCAGGCGATCGCCGGCATCGACGCCGGCCACGTGGTGGCCGTGATCCAGCAGGATCCCGCGGCCATGGGCGCCGCCGCCGTGGATGCGCTGGTGACGCTCTCGGAGGGCGGCAGCGTCGAGGAGACCATCTCCGTTCCGGTGACCATCGTCACGCAGGAGAACGTCGACGACTTCCGGGCGATCTTCCAGTGATGGGCGACGGCGACCGTGGAGGCGCCGTCGCCGCGGCCGGGAGAGAGGATCTCTCCCGGCCGTCTGGCGCCGGCGCGGAGAGGACGCCGCGCGTCTCGCTGCGCGGCATCCGCAAGACGTTCGGCTCCCACCAGGCCCTGCGCGGCGTCGATCTCGACCTCTTCCCGGGAGAGTGCCTCGGGCTCGTGGGCGACAACGCGGCCGGCAAGTCCACCCTCACCAAGATCATCTCGGGTACCTACCAGCCCGACGGCGGCACGATCGCCATCGACGGGGCGCCAGTGCGCCTGTCGGGCCCGGCGGACGCGCGCGCGCGGCGCATCGAGATGGTGTTCCAGGACCTGAGCCTGTGCGACCACATCGACGTCGTGGGCAACCTGTTCCTCGGGCGGGAGCGGACGATGGGACCCTTCCTCGACCGCGCGCGCATGCTCGAGGAAGGCCGGGCCATGCTCCATAGCCTCGACATCCGGATTCCGCGGCTGTCGGCCAAGGTCGAGAAGCTCTCGGGCGGGCAACGCCAGGCCATCGCCATCGCGCGCGCCGCCTCGTTCGACCCGCGGGTCCTGATCATGGACGAGCCGACCTCCGCGCTCGCCGTCGCCGAGGTGGAGGCCGTTCTGTCGCTCATCAACCGCGTGAAGGCGACGGGGGTGTCGGTGATCCTCATCACGCACCGCCTGCAGGACCTGTTTCGCGTCTGCGACCGCATCGCCGTCATGTACGAGGGCGTCAAGGTCGCCGAGCGCGACATCGGCAAGACCGATCTCGAAGATCTCGTGAAGCTCATCGTCGGTGGAGAGCGCCATTGACCGCCTATTCGGAGCGCGCCGCGGGCGCACCTGTCCTCGACTTCCTGGGCGAGCATGCGCAGGTTTTGTCGATCGCGGCCTTCTTCGTCGCCTGCATGATCTTCTTCACGGTGACGACGGACACGTTCCTCACGGTGGGGAACATGCTGAACGTGATCCGGCAGGCCGCGCCGATCCTGATCGTCGCGATCGCCATGACCTTCGTCATCATCACGGGCGGCATCGACCTGTCGGTGGGCTCGCAGGTGGCTCTCGTCAACGCGCTCGCGGCGATCCTGCTCGCTGCGGGCGTGCCGTGGCCGGTCGTCGTCCTCGCGATGCTCGCCTTCGGAGGGGCGGTGGGCCTGTTCCAGGGCTGGTTCATTGCCTACCAGGGCATACCGGCCTTCATCGTGACCCTGGCGGGGCTCTCAATCGTGCGGGGCGTCGCGCTGTACCTGACGCAGGGCTACTCGATCCCGATCACGGGGGTGCCGGGCTTCCTGTCGCTCGGCCGCGGCATCGTCCTGGGCATTCCGGTTCCCGCCTTGATCGCCGCGGCGATCGCGGTGATCGGCTACGTCGTCATCGCCTCGACGAAGTACGGGCGCCAGGTCGTCGCCGTGGGGTCCAACCTGGAGGCCGCGCGCCGGGTGGGCATGCCGGCGAAATGGACGCTGTCCTCGGTCTATCTCGTCTCCGGGGTGGCCTGCGCCGTCGCCGGGCTCCTCATCGCCGCGCGCCTGGGCTCGGGCTCCTCGAACGCGGCCGTGGGGTTCGAGCTGCAGGTCATCGCCGCGGTGGTGCTCGGCGGCACGTCGCTGATGGGCGGGCGCGGCAGCATGCTGGGCACGATCCTCGGCACGCTGACCATCGCGATCATCGGCAACGGGCTGATCCTGATGCACATCTCGCCCTTCTTCACCCAGATCGTGACGGGCGCGATCATCCTGATCGCGATCTGGCTCAACACGCGCATCTTCACCACGAACTTCCGTCTGGGGCGGCGATGACGACGAACGCGAACGAGCTCTCGCAGGCCCATGTGCGGTCGGGCAAGGTGATGACGGTCGCCGGGCCCGTCGACGCCGCGGCGCTCGGCACGACGCTCATCCACGAGCACATCCTCAACGACTGCCGGTGCTGGTGGAACCCGCCGAGCACGCCCGAGCGCGAGCACCTCGCGACCGGCCCCGTCCGCATCGAGATTCTCGGCGAGCTGCGCCAGGATCCCTTCGTGAACGCGCACAACGTCGCGCTCGACGACGAGGCCCTGGCTGTCGCGGAGCTCGGCGCGGTCGTCGAGGCGGGCGGCCGCACCGTGGTCGACCCGACCTGCCGGGGCATCGGCCGAGACCCGCAGGCGCTCGCGCGCACCGCGCGCGCCACCGGCCTCAACATCGTGATGGGCGCGGGCTACTACCTCGAGAGCTCGCATCCGCCCGAGGTCGCCGGCATGAGCATCGACGACATCGCCGACGCCATCGTCCGGGAGGCCACCGTCGGGGTCGACGACACGGGCGTGCGCATCGGCGTCATCGGCGAGATCGGCGTCTCCTCCGACTTCACCGCCGCGGAGGAGAAGTGCCTGCGGGGCGCGGCGCGCGCCCAGGTCCGCACGGGCCTGCCGCTGATGGTGCACCTGCCCGGGTGGTTCCGCCTGGGGTCGCGGGTGCTGGACATCGTCGAGGAGGAGGGCGCCGAGGTCCGGCACACGGTTCTGTGCCACATGAACCCGTCGCACGCCGACGTCGCCTACCAGAGCGCGCTCGCGGCGCGCGGCGCGTTCCTCGGCTACGACATGATCGGCATGGACTTCTTCTACGCCGACCAGCAGGTCCAGTGCCCGAGCGACGACGAGGCGGCGCGGGCGATCGTCGGGCTGATCGAGCGCGGCCACGTCGATCGCATCCTCCTCTCGCAGGACGTCTTCCTGAAGATGATGCTCACCCGCTACGGCGGCAACGGCTACGCCTTCGTGCTGCGCCACTTCCTCCCGCGCTTGAGACGTCACGGCCTCGACGACGCGGCCCTCGACGTCCTCGTTCGCAAGAACCCCCGATCCGTCTTCGATGCGACGGCCTGACCGGCGATCCGCGAAGCACCGCAAGGAAAAGGAACCATGACGAAGAACGTGCTCCTCGTCGGTGAAAGCTGGGTGAGCTCGGCGACCCACTACAAGGGTTTCGACCAGTTCGGCAGCGTCACCTTTCATCTCGGGGCGGAGCCGCTCGTGAAGGCGCTCGAGGGCAGCGAGTTCGCGCTCACCTATATGCCGGCCCACGAGGCGGCGGAGGGCTTCCCCTTCGAGATGGCGGGCCTCGACGCCTACGACGTCGTCATCCTGTCGGACATCGGGGCGAACACGCTCCTCTTGCCGCCGGCGGTGTGGCTGCATTCCCAGACCGTCCCCAACCGCCTGAAGCTCCTCAGGTCCTTCGTGGCCAAGGGCGGAGGCCTGCTGATGGTCGGCGGCTACTTCTCCTTCCAGGGGATCGACGGCAAGGCCCGGTGGCGGCGCACGCCGGTGGAGGACGTCCTGCCCGTCACCTGTCTGCCCTACGACGACCGGATCGAGATCCCCGAAGGCGCGACCCCCGTCGTGACCAAGCCGGACCATCCCCTCGTCGCTGGCCTCTCCGGCGACTGGCCGCCGCTTCTGGGCGTCAACGAGGTCGAGCCGCGCACCCGCGACGACGTCGAGATCATCGCACGCCTCCCCGACGACGAAGGCGGCCACCCGCTCCTCGTCGCCGGCCGCTTCGGCGAAGGGCGGACCGCGGCGTGGACCTCCGACATCGGGCCGCACTGGCTGTCGCCGTCCTTCTGCGCGTGGCCGGGCTACGCCCGCCTGTGGAAGAACGTGCTCGGCTGGCTGTCCGACCGATGACGGCTCAGGCGGCGAGGATGCGGGCGAGCTCGGCCGTGGTGGGAAACGCGGAGCGCGTGCCGCGCCGGCCGACGGTCAGGGCGGCGGCCGCGGCCGCATGGCCGATCGCGCGGGCGTCGATAGTCCGGCCCCGCAGGGCGGCCGAGGCCAGCGCCACCGCCATGAAGGTGTCGCCCGCGCCCGTCGTGTCGACGACCGGCGTCGCGACGGCCGGAACGTGCACGGTCCCGCCCGCGCCGATGGACCAGGCGCCCTCGCCGCCGAGCGTCAGGACGACGTGGCCGGCTCCGGCCTCTATCAGCCGCGACGCGGCTCGGCGATCCGAGGCGCCGGCGAGCGCCTGCGCCTCGCCGCGGTTGAGGAAGGCGACGTCGACCAGGTGCCAGAGCGCGTCGAAATGCGCCCGCAGCGGCGACGGGTTGACGGCGGTGACCAGTCCCCTCCTTCGCGCCTCGGTCAGCACGCCCCCCGTGACCTCCTCGCCGAGATTGCCCTGCAGCACGGCGAGATCGCCCTGCTCGGCGCTCGCGAGCGCGGCGAGCGCATCGGCCAGCGAGAGCGCGTCCGCCGCCTCCGTCGTCGTGACAATGGCGTTCTCGCCGTCGGGCGCGGTGAAGATCAGGGAGACGTCGCTCGAGCGCCCGGGCAGCGTCACGATGCGCGCGTCCACCGGCTCCTCGGCGATACGCCCGCGAATGTCCGCCGCCCGCGCGTCGTCGCCGACCGCGGCGACCAGGGTCGTGGGCAGGCCGCAGCGCCCCATCACGATCGCCTGGTTCGCACCCTTGCCGCCGAGATCGCGGGTCGCCTGCCGGCCGAGGATGGACGCCCCGATCTCGGGCATCGACGGCACGGAAAAGATTTCGTCGACGGCGATGTTGCCGATCACGTAAGCGCGCATCGAGAACCTTCAGGAGAGAAACGCCCATGCAGATCGTATCGGCTATGGGACAGGGGGCCATCAAGGAGATTTTCGGGCAGGAGAAGGCGTTGATCGGCATGATCCACTGCCCGCCCTTCCCCGGCGCCCCCCGGTATCGCGGGGCGCCGGTGGACGCGCTCTACGACGCCTGCATGCGCGACGCGGACGCCCTGGTCGGCGGCGGCCTCGACGGGCTGATCGTCGAGAACCACGGCGACATCCCGTTCTCGAAGCCGGACGAGATCGGCCCGGAGACCGCGGCCTTCATGGGCGTCGTCACGGACCGGATCGCCCGCGCCTGCGGCGTGCCGCTCGGCGTCAACGTCCTGGCCAACGCGCCGATCCACGCCTTCGCCGTCGCGATGGCCGGGGGCGCGCGGTTCATCCGCGTCAACCAGTGGGCCAACGCGTACGTCGCCAACGAAGGCTTCATGGAGGGCCGTGCGGCCGCCGCGATGCGCTACCGGTCGCTGCTGCGCGCGGAGCACGTCAAGGTCTTCGCCGACAGCCACGTGAAGCACGGCGCGCATGCGATCACCGCCGACCGCACCATCCAGGAACTGACGCGCGATCTCGCCTTCTTCGACGCCGACGCGGTGATCGCCACCGGTCAGCGGACGGGGAACGCGGCCTCGCTGTCGGAGATCGAGGAGATCGGCGCGGCCACCCACCTGCCGCTGCTTGTCGGCTCGGGCGTGAGCGCAACCAACGTCGCCGAGATCCTGGCGCGCACGAGCGGGGTGATCGTCGCGTCGTCGCTCAAGCAGGACGGCGTCTGGTGGAACCCGGTCGATCCGGCGCGGGTCGCCGCCTTCGTGGAGGCCGCGCGACCGGCCCTGGGACGCTGAGATGGACGAGCCTCTGTCGGAACGCATCCTGCGCGAGAACCGGGCCGTGCTCGAGGCGATGCTCAACCATCGCTTCGTGTGCGACGTCGCGCACGATCGGCTGCCCCCCGCGGTGTTCGACCGCTATCTCGTGTTCGAGGGCGCCTTCGTCGACACCGCCGTCGCGATCTTCGCCTATGCGACCGCCAAGGCGCGGACGGTCGCGCAGAGGCGCGTGCTCGTCGGGGTGCTCGACGCCCTCGTCAACCGGCAGATCGGCTATTTCGAGCGGACCTTCGCCGCCCGAGGCATCGACCCGGCGCGCTTCGACACGAGCCTCGCGCCGGTCGTGGCGTTCCGCGAGGGCATGCTTGCGATCGCCATGGACGGGAGCTACGCCGACATCGTCACGGCGATGTTCGCCGCCGAATGGATGTACTGGTCCTGGTGCCGCCGGGCGAGCGCCTGCGCCATCGCCGATCCCCTGCTCGCCGAGTGGGTCGCCTTGCACGTCGCCGACGACTTCGCGGCGCAGGCCGCGTGGTTGAAAAGCGAGCTCGACGCGGCCGCCGCGGATCTCGACGAACCCGAGAAGGTCCGCCTGAGCGCGGTGTTCGGCCAGGTGCAGGAGCTCGAGATCGCGTTCCACGACGCGCCCTATCCGGACACGAACGATCGAGGCCCACGATGATCGAGATCGACGCGCAGAGGCTCGAGCGACGCATCGAGGAGTTCGCCGTCATCGGCGCCACGCCCAGGGGTGGCGTCAATCGCTAAGCCCTCTCGGAGGGCGACAGAGCCGCGCGACGGCTCCTGGCCGAGCTCGCCGCGGCGCACGGCTTCCAGGTCTTCCAGGACGCGATGGCGAACCTCTTCGTGCGGCGCGAGGGCCGCCGCGCCGAGCTGCCGCCCCTCCTGATCGGCAGCCATCTCGACAGCCAGCCCTCGGGCGGGCGCTTCGACGGAGCTCTCGGCACGACCGGCGCGCTCGCCGAGTTCCTCGCCGCCGTCGACGCATCGAATCTCGGCGGCGGCGATACGTGCAATTCGGCTTACGGCGGGACCCCTCTCGGGCGTGACGGACGCCAGCTCGTGCAAGGTTTTCAGGTCCGGGACCCCGCGCCGATCGGCGCGGGAGCCCGACGCCGATCCACAGACGGCGGAGAACGGGGCGGCATTGTCGTGAAATGCAGCCGATCTCCTACGCCCGCGACCGCTTCCCGTCCGAGGTCATCCGGCACGCGGTCTGGCTGTACCTGCGCTTCACGCTGAGCTACTGCGACGTCGAGGAGCTCCTGCCCGAGCGCGGGTTGGACGTCTCCTGCGAGACCGTGCGCTGCTGGGTCGCGAAGTTGGCCTGGCCTTCGCGCGCAACCGCTTCCTCTCATCCCATGCCATCGTCCACAACACCTTCGCTCTTCAACGGCTCTTTACATCCCGCCGTCCTCGGCCACCTCAGGGCCGCGGCGGCGGATGCACGGACGATGGCGACAGCGGCGTGATCTGGACGCGATCCGAGCTGACGTGCGCCCTCGGTTCAGTTGCTGTGACAGTGCCGCTCGAGGCCATGGCCGAGTGGAGCGAGGATCTGCCGGGCTACGCCGTCCTCTACCCGCAGGACGAGATCGCGATGCACCGGGCCGAGTGACTCGCACCCCGACCCGCCTCCCCAAGTGCCACAGGGAGCAGCCCATGCGAATCCTCTCGGCGATCGGCGCCGCGGCCGCTATTGCGGCGACGGTCAGCGCCGGCCCCGTCGCCTCCCAGGAGGCGCTGTCGATCTACCGAACTGTCCAGTCGGGCCCTCAGGCGCAGGCGCTCGCCACCGCGATTTCTCGAGGCGGCCCTCACCAGCACGCTCGACGGCGATGAGCCCTTTACGATGTTCGTGCCCCCGAACACCGCTTTGGCGCTCATCATCCACGCCGGCGCCGACGGCTACGAGAGCCAGCCTGCCGGCGATGCCGGCGACAGGATCGCCTGCGGAGTGATAGAGTGACGTTCCCCTGAGCAAGGACCCGTCGCGCGGCGAGGTGCGACGGGTTCGCGGCTTGGGGTTTCAGGAGTGGGCGGGCGGTCGGGCGGTTTCAATGGGTGGTGAGCCGGACGAAACACGCGGTGTAACGCAGAGCCGATAGCAGCGGCCACTCACGGCGGCGCGCTTCGCACCGATATCTCTCCACGAGGTCGGCCGCCAGAACAGGAGGAAGCAATGACCTATCGTTCCGGGAACTCGGAGCCGCCAGTGCTCGCAGGCCGCACCTGGGACTACATGGCCGATGATCCGGAGACGCCGGGCGACGAGGCGCGCGGCTTCATGCCGCATTGGGATCATCACATCTGGTTCGTGGAGAACCCGGCCGGCGCGCTGATGCCGTTCAACCGGGCGGTGACCTGCGAGCACCATACCGGTCACGGGCACTGACGAGGACTCGGCTCCGGGCGGGCGCCCGCCCGAAGCTTCCCGGCGCGTCATCGCGCGGCCGTGGCATCGGCCTTTCGATCCGGCCGCCAAGACAGAGAACAACCGATGCGAAAGCTTCAATCTCAGGGCGTCCACCACATCACGCTGGTCGGGGCGGATCGCCGAACGTCGATCGACTTCTGGGAAGGCGTGCTGGGCATGCCGTTCGTGTTTGAGCAGCCGAACCTCGACCGTGCGGAGGAGAGCCACCTCTACTTCGATCCCGGCGATGGAAGGTTGATCACCGTTTTCGGCGACGAACGCCGCACTCCCGCCTCCGAGCGGACGCCGACCGAGGTCGGATGCGTGCATCACATCGCCTTCGCGGTCTCCCGGGTCACCTTCCGCCAGGCCGTCGAGCGGCTCGGCGAGCGAGGAATCGCACACAGCGGCGTCAAGGATCCTGCTTCATGGACTCGATCTATTTCCAAGATCCGTTGGGCATGCTGATCGAGCTGGCATCCTACCGCTTCGACCCGCCGCACGGGCACACGCACGCCGACGTGCTGATGGAAGCGCACGGGATCCGGGTGGCGCGCGGCGACTATGCCATCGCCGAGGCGCATCTGGCCGATGCGATTGAGGCTCTCGTCGACCGCTCGCGGGCGACGCTCACGCGAGGGCGGGACTGAAAGCAGGGCCGCTCCAAGGTCTCGCCTAGATCACGTCACCCTCTACCTGCGTCGTCTTCGACCGATCGGGCACACCTCGGCGCTAGAGTGTGACGACCTGATCCGGCGGGTTGCCCGACAGAGCCTCGTAGAGCTGTGGAAAACAGCCTGCAACGACGCCATCGACCAGGCCCTTGGCCTTCACCGCGCCCGTACCGCAGGCATGCTCGGGACCTTCGGCGTAGCCACGGCGCAACGCGCACTGATCGCAGACCATCAGCAGGATGTTGCGCTCGCGCGCGACCTTCGCGAGCCTCTCGCCGACAGGATCGCCCGCGCGCAGGCACAGGATGTTGTCATCGAAAAACATCATGCCGACCACCTCGGCGCCGTGGTTGCCCGCCTCGAGCTGAGGCAGCACCATCCCGGCGAGCTTGAACGTCGAGGCGTTGGCGACGGCGAAGACGTAGGCGACCTTCATCGAAGCAGTTCCCGTTAGGCTGATGCAGGGCTCAGCGCCAGCGCAGCAGCCGGCGCTCGATGCGGCCGGCGGCCGCGAAGATCGCGAGCACGAAACCCATGATGAGGAAGACGAGGGCGAGCATCAGAGCCGCGTTGAACGTGCTCTGCGCGAAGGAGAGCAGGTAGCCGAGCCCGCGGCTGGCGCCGACGAACTCGCCGACCACGGCGCCGGTGAACGCGAAGCCGACGGCGACCTTAAGGTTGCCCATGATCCAGGCGGCGACGAAGGGAATGTAGACCTCGCGAAGCACCGTCCAGCTGCTCCCGCCGAGCGTGCGCACGCGCTCCACCAGCCGCCGGTCGACCTGCTTGATGCCCGTGTAGACCGTGAAGAAGATCAGCACGGCCACGAGCACGAAGGAGAGCGCGACCTTCGACCCGAGGCCGATCCCGAACCAGATCACGCACAAGGGCGCGAGCACGACCCGGGGGACCGCGTTGAGCATCATCATCACGGGCTCGAGCAGCTGAGCGACGAGCGGCACCAGGGCCGCGGCCGCGCCCAGCATGACACCCACCAGGACGCCGAGCACCAGCCCGCCGATCGCGGCGGCGAAGGTGGCTTCCACGTGGGGCCAGATCGATCCGTCCGAGAACAGCTGCACGAGCGCCGCCCCGATCTGGCTCGGGCTCGGCGCGTAGAGCGGGTTGAGCATGCCGGCGGCGCCCGCGGCTTCCCAGAGCCCGAGCAGGATCGCGAGCGCCGTGACCTGGCGCACCCAAATCCGGTCGAAGACGGTGGTCATGCGGCCTCCCGCGCGGGCTGCGGCCCCTCGACGGCCTCCGACAGGTCGTTCCACAAGCGCCCGTAGAGCGGCGCGAATTTCGGATGCGTGCGCGCCGCGATCAGGGCGCGCGGCCGCGGCAAGGGCACGGGGTACTCGTGCGAGACCCGCGCGCGCGGCCCGTTCGAGAGGAGATAGATCTTGTCCGACAGGGCGATCGCCTCCTCGAGATCGTGGGTGACGAGAAGCACGCCGATCCCCTCGCTCTCGACGAGATTGACGACGTCCTGCGTCACCCGCGCGCGCACGATCGCGTCGAGGGAGGCGAAGGGCTCGTCCATGAGGAGGAGGCGCGGGCGCAGGGCCAGCACCTGGGCGAGCGCCACGCGCTTGCGCTGGCCGCCGGAGAGCTCGCGCGGATAGCGTCCGCCCAGGCCGGCGAGCTTGAGCCGCTCCAGCCAGCCCTCGGCTTCCTCGCGCGCCTGCGCCCGGGACGCACCGCGCTGGCGCAGGCCGAGCGCGACGTTGTCGACGGCCGAGCGCCAGGGCAGCAGCGCGTCGTCCTGGAACAGGATGCCGATCTCGTCACGCGCGAGGCCCGGCGTCTCGATCGTTCCGGCGGAGATGTCCTGCAGGCCCATGACGGCGCGCAGCAGGCTGCTCTTGCCGGAGCCGGACGGGCCGACCAGGCTGACGAACTGCCCGGCGTCGAGCTCGACGCCGGCGCCTTCTAGAACCGGCTCGCCCCCGTAGGAGAGCGTGACGTCGCGGGCGCGAAGCATCAGCCGCCCTCGACGATCGAGGTGTCGAACAGCTCGGCGTAGACGAGATCCGCCGGCACCAGGCCGGCGACCGCGAGCGTCGCCGCGACCCGCTGCGCGGCCTCGAGATCGATCGCGACGTCCTGCGGATAGAGCGACTCGCGATAGCGCTCGATGATCCGTGCGAGCTCCTCGAGGTTGCCGCCGGTGGTCAGCTCGGAAGGCAGCGTCGCGACGAGCTCGTCCGGAGACATCTGCTGGAGATCGCCGAGACCGTCGCGCAGGCCGAGCGCGAGCTTGCGCATCTCCTCGCGCCGCTCCTCGAGCTCGTCCGCGCGCACCGCGACGCCCATGAACTCGTAGGGCCCGCCGAGGAAGCGCTGCGCATCCTCCACGTCCATCGCGTTGACCAGGGTCCGCCCGCCGGCTTCGATCACGAGCGTCAACGCGGGCTCCTGGACGAGACCGGCGTCGATCTGGCCCTGGCGAAGCGCTTCGAGGATGTTCGGCCCGAGCGTCGCGAACTGGACGCTCGTCGGCTCGACCCCCGCGCGCTCGAGCAGGTAGAGCATCAGCGCGTGGTCGGCGTTGCCGAGCGCCGAGACGCCCACCGTCCTCCCGGCGAGGTCCTCGATCGCACCGATCTCGTCCGCACGCGCCGGAGCGGTGGCGAGGGCGAACAGCGGGAGCTGGCCGGTCGTGGCGAAACGGCGGATCGGCGCGCCGCGGGCGAAGGCCTGCATGGCGACGTCGAGCGAGGTCGCCGCGTAGTCCACGGCGCCGCCGACGAGCGCCTGCATGGCCGCGTTGCCGCCGCGGGTGTAGACGAGCTCGACCTCGAGACCCTGCTCGGCGAAACGACCCTTCGCACGCGCCACCTCGTAAGGAATGATGCACAGGAGCTGGCTGCAGAAAGCGAGCCGGACCGCACGGGCCTGCGCGCGGGCCGGCTTGGCGCCGGCAAGAGCCGCGATTGAGCCCGCCGCCGCCGCGAAACCCTTCAGCACGCCGCGGCGGTTCACGTTGGGAGAGCCGGCCGGCAAGGGCTCGGACGGAGCAAGGGTGAACGGATCATCGCAGCAGCCCATGGCAAGTCTCCTGTCGGCTTCGCGAAACGGCGACACCCTCCTACCTGGCGCTGCGAAAGATAATTGTCAACCTAAGCCGTGATTTAAGAATTTGTACATAATCCCTTTGTGAAATAACCAAGTCCAGCAGTGTGGGTGGCGTACATCTGCCCGACCCCGCTGGCTCCCCCACGCAAGCGCCCAGCCGCGGCTCTGGAAAAGACCGCAGTCGGCCCGGAGGAGACGCACGACCGCAAGATCGTCACCGACGCGCCGAACGTGATGTGGGCGATCGACGCCACCCAGGTCACGACCGTGGAGCACGGCAAGGTCTGGCTCTTCGGCGTCGCCGAGCACTGGAACGCCGAGTTCGTCGGCTGGCACGTGACCAAGCACGGCACCCGGCACGAGGCACTCCAGGCCATGAGCATGGCCGTATCCGAGCAGTTCGGCCACATCGAGCGTGACGCCGCGCGGGGGCTCGCGCTGCGGCACGACCACGGCAGCGCGTTCATGTCCGACGACTTCCAGAACCAGGTGAAGGCCTGGGGCATCACGCCGAGCTACGCCTTCGTCGCCCAGCCCGAGACGAACGGCGTCATCGAGCGCCTCTTCCGCACCTTCAAGGAGCAGGTCGTGTACGGTCG
>NZ_AUBC01000011.1 GCF_000429045.1 Salinarimonas rosea DSM 21201 | reverse complement strand
CCCGAGCTGGGCGGCGCGGAAGCGCTCCCGGGCGATCGCCGTGCGCTCCGGCAGCGTGGCGAGCGCGAACAGGCTGGCCACGATCCGGCGCTCGATCTCGAGCGTGCCGCTCGTGACGAGGCGCGCGAGCCCGACCCTCGGGTTCGGCGGCAGGCTCGCCTGGACGAAGTCCGCCTCGGCGACGCCGAGCCCGGCATACGCGGCCTGCAGGCCGCGATTGGAGAGCAGGGCCACCTGCACGGCGGCGTCCGGGCCGAGCGGCCGTGCCAGCAGGGCGTCGGCGCGCGCCTCCGCGGAGGCGACCTCGTCGGGCGCGACGACGCGCTCGACATCGGCCGCGAGCTCGGTGCGGACGATCTCCTGGACGGCGCTCATGCCGCCGTCGGGCGACAGGGTCTGGCAGCCGGCGAGCAGGGTCGCGCCGGCGAGAACGAGGGCTTTGCGGATCACGGCATCACCTCCCGGGGGGCCACGCGGCGGTTCACCGCGCCCCAGTCGAGGGGCTGAACCGGGCGGAAGGAGACGGTGCCGGCATCGACGGCGGTGTAGCCGGCGATTGCGGTGGGTGCGGCCGGGTCGGCGGCGCGCACGAGATGCGCAGGCGGGTTCGTGGCGCAGGCCGTCAGGCCGAGCGCCGCCGCCGTCGCGAGGACGGGCTTGAGCATGGAATTCTGGTGTCCGTATCGGAGCGATGGCGCCGTCTCGACGGGCGCGCATCGGCGACGAGGGAATCGGGTGGACAGCGGGCCGGACGGCCCATCGGCGTGTGCGCCGGGGTCAGGCCCTCGGCGGGCGCTCGATCCGGGCGGACAGGCCGTCGTCCACGAGCGCGTCCGCGCCCCAGGCACCGGAGACCAGCACCGCGAGCGGCACGCGGTGCGGGTGGACGCCGCGCACCGAGATGAAGGGATGGCACATCGCCATCTCGCACAGACCGACCTGGCCGGCCGATTCGGAGGCGCCACCGCAAGGATTGGGGATCACGGCGTCGTGGTGCACGGCGCGGTGCTCGCCCGGAGCGTTCAGCGAGCCCGATTCGCACGATCCCGCGCCCGAGGAGGCAGCGAGGTCCGCATGCGCCCCGCCACCACTCGCATGCGCATCGCCGTAGGCGGCGAGCAGCGGAGCCGCCGCGACCGACAAGGCGATGAGGAGAGCGAGGAGGACGGTGACGCGGCGCAAGAAAAGACTCCTAATCCCTCCCTGAGCAATTACCCGATCCCGGCGCAGTCGGGCAAGTGGCGGTTCTGCCACAGCCTTCCGGAAACCGGTGGCCGTATCGCGCCCGGTGCGAGCCGCGCACGCCGCGCCCGGAGGGCGGAGCGGCGGCCCCGCTCTAGACGGCCGGCTCGAAGCGGCCGATCGGCCGAAGGGCGGCCTTCTTGCCGCCGCCCTCCCCGCCATGGCGCTCCCCGCGTCGCGCAACCGCGCCGGAGCGCTTCGTCGGCGTCGCCCGGACCGGGGCCGCGGCTTCCAAGTCGTGCAGGATCGGGCAATCGGGCCGGTGGTCGCCGTGGCAATGCGCCGCCAGGGTCTCCAGGGTGGCGGCCATCTCCTCGAGCTCCCGGATCTTGCGGCGCAGGTCGTCCACCTGCGCCGTCGCGAGCCGCTTCACGTCGCCGCTCCGACGCGAACGGTCGCGCCAGAGACCCACCAGGTCGCCGATGCCCTCGACGCTGAAGCCGAGGTCGCGCGCGCGGCGGATGAAGCGCAGCATGTGGACGTCGCGCTCGCTGTAGACGCGGTACCCCGCCTCCGTGCGCGTCACCGCCGGGATCAGGCCTATCGACTCGTAGTACCGGATCATCTTCGCCGACACGCCCGAGGCGCTCGCGGCTTCGCCGATGTTCATGCCGTCCTCCTGTCGTCGTGCCGCAGCCCGGGGCGGCCGGCGCGGCCGCTCCGGGTGGCGAGGACGACCGCTGCCGCGGCCGTCCTGCGTCCCTCACTCCCCGGGCGCGAGGCGCGCACCGGCCAGTCCGGCGGGCTGCCTCGGCTCGCGCATCGGCGGCGCCCACCGCCGCAGTCGCAGCGCATTCCCGAGCACGAACACCGAGGACAACGCCATCGCGCCGGCGGCGAGGATCGGCGAGAGCAGGATGCCGAAGCTCGGCCAGAGGACCCCGGCGGCGACGGGGATCAGGGCGGTGTTGTAGGCGAAGGCCCAGAACAGGTTCTGCTGGATGTTCGTCAGCGTCGCCTTCGACAGCGCGATGGCGTTGGGGACGCCCTTCAGCGACCCGGACATCAGCACCACGTCGGCCGCCTCGATGGCGACGTCCGTCCCGGTCCCGATGGCGAGCCCGACATCGGCCTCGGCGAGAGCGGGAGCATCGTTGATGCCGTCGCCGACGAAGGCGAGGCGGCCGTGCTCGGCCTTCAGCTTCTTGACGGCATCCACCTTGCCCTGCGGCAGGACCTCCGCGACGACATCGTCGATGCCGAGCCGCCGCGCGATGGCCTCGGCGGTCCGGCGGTTGTCGCCGGTGATCATCGCGACCTTCAGCCCGAGATCGTGCAGGGCGCGGATGGCCGCCGGCGTCGTCTCCTTGATCGGGTCCGCGACGGCGACCACGGCGGCGAGGCGACCGTCGATGGCGGCGTAGAGCGGCGACTTGCTCTCGTCGGCGAGCCGAGCCGATGTCGCGGCGAAGCGCCCGACGTCGTGGCCGAGGCTCGTCATGTACCGATCGGCGCCGATCTCGATCCGCACGCCGCCCGAGAGAGCGGAGACGCCCATCCCGGTGACGCTGTCGAAGTCCGAGACCTCTGGCAGGACCAGCTTCTCCTGCTCGGCCGCCGCCACGATGGCACGCGCGATCGGGTGCTCGGACTTCGCCTCGACGCCGGCGATCCGGGCCAGCACGTCGGCACGGTCGAAGCCGTCGGCGACCTCGAGGTCCGTCATGCGCGGCTCGCCCTCCGTGAGCGTCCCCGTCTTGTCGAGCGCGACGACGCGGGCTTCCTTCAGGAGCTGGAGCGCCTCGCCCTTGCGGAAGAGGACCCCCATCTCGGCGCCGCGACCCGTGCCCACCATGATCGAGGTCGGCGTGGCGAGCCCCATGGCGCAGGGGCACGCGATGATCAGCACCGCGACCGCGTTGACGAGGCCGAACGTCATCGCCGGCTCGGGCCCGAAGAAGAACCACACCGCGAAGGTCGCCGCCGCGAGCGTCATGACCGCAGGCACGAAGTACATGGTGACCTTGTCGACGAGCGCCTGGATCGGCAGCTTCGAGCCCTGGGCTTCCTCGACCATCCGGATGATCTGCGCCAGCATGGTGTCCGCGCCGACCGCGGTCGCCCGGAAGGTGAGCGATCCCGTCTGGTTGATCGTGCCGCCCACCACGGTCGCACCGGCCTCCTTCGCCACCGGGATCGGCTCCCCGGTGATCATCGATTCGTCCACGTAGCTCCTGCCGTCGACGACCGCGCCGTCCACCGGCACACGCTCTCCCGGGCGGACCTCGACGATGTCCCCGGGTGCGACGTCCGCAACCGCGATCTCGTGGACGGCGCCGTCCCGGCGTACCCTTGCCGTCTTGGCCTGGAGCCCGGCGAGCCGCTTGATCGCCTCGGAGGTTCGTCCCTTGGCGCGCGCTTCCAGCCAACGGCCGACGAGGATCAGCGTCGCGATCACCGCCGCGGCCTCGAAGTAGACGTTCACGGTCGCCGAAGGCAGCAGGCCGGGCGCGAAGGTGGCCACCACCGAGAAGAGGTAGGCCGCCGCCGTCCCGACGGCCACGAGGCTGTTCATGTCGGGCGCCCCCTTGGCGAGCGCCGGAAAGCCCTTGACGTAGAAGCGCAACCCGGGTCCGAGGAGGACCACCGTGGTGAGGGCGAACTGCGTGTACCAGTTGCCCTTCATGCCGATCGTCGCCATGACGAGGTCGTGGATCGCCGGGACGAGATGGCTGCCCATCTCGAGGACGACCACGGGCAGGGTCAGGAGGCCGGCGATCAGCACGTCCCGAGCCAGCGCACGCGACTCGCGCTCCCGCTTCTCGGCGGCGGCGTCGTCGTTCGCGATGCCGGCTCCGTAGACCTTCGCGGCGTAGCCCGCAGCCTCGACAGCCGCGATCAGCGCCGACACGTCGGCGGTTCCCTTGACGCTGGCTCGCTCGGTCGCGAGGTTCACGCTGGCTTTGGTCACACCCGACACGGACCGGAGGGCACGCTCGACACGCCCGACGCAGGAGGCGCAGGTCATGCCTTCGATCGCGATCTCCGTCGAGGTCGCGGGCACGTCGTAGCCGACGTCCTCGATCGCCCGAACCAGGGCGGCGCGGTCCACCGGCTCGGCGAGCTTGATCTCCGCGCGTTCCGTGGCGAGGTTCACGTTCGCCTCGGCGACGCCCGGCACGGCGCGCAGCGCACGCTCGACGCGCCCGACGCAGGACGCGCAGGTCATTCCCTCGATGCGCAGCGTGACCGGGGATGGTGTTGTCGACGTCATCACTATGGCTCTCCTGCGGGCCGATTCCTTGTCGACCATGACCCTGCTCCTTCCAACAATGGGAAGGTCAAGGCGCTCATGCGCCTTTTTTCGCTGCGAGGCTCATATCCCGTCGCTCACGCCGGCGCGCCTCGCTCTGCGGGCGCCGCGGACGCGACCGGGCGAGCGTCCGGCGTGAAGAAGACGTCGGCGTGGATGTCTCCGATCCCGAGCGAGGCGCGCGCCGCGACCTGCAGCATCGCCTCGACCATCGCCGGCGGGCCCGCGAGATAGGCTTTCCAGCCGGTCAGGTCCCGGTGGTCCGCGGCAACCGCGTCGGCGACGAGGCCGGTGCGATACGCGCGGCTCGACGCTCCCGACAGGACGGGCGTGAACGAGAGGTTCGGGTGGCGTGCGGCCAGGGCCTCGAACCTCCCGATGTCGTAGAGGTCCCGATCGGTGCGAGCCCCAAAATAGACGTGGATGTCCTGGCGCATGCCGAGCGACAACGCCGTCTCCACGATGGATCGGATCGGCGCCAGCCCCGAGCCGCCGGCGACGGCGAGGATCGGGCCCGGATGCCCGATGCGAAGATGAGACGACCCGAAGGGGCCCGTCAGGACCACCTCGTCCCCGACCGCCAGGCGGTCGTGGATCGCCTCGGAGGTCGCGCCGCCCGGCACCCGGCGAACGTGGAACTCCAGTTCCCGGTCTCCCGGCCGGTTCGCCATCGAGTAGTCTCTCGGCGGTGTGCCCGGCACCGCCAGGCGGGCGTACTGGCCCGCCGAGAATGCGAGCGGGGCCCCCGGGATCGAGAGGCGCAGGCCGCGAATGTCGTGCGTGAGCGGATCCGCGGCGGCCACGCGCGCCGACACGGTCCGCACCGGATGGCCGCCACCGGCGTCCTCGTCGCCGAGCCAGACCACGGACACGTCGCCCTCGGGCACCGCCCGGCAGGCCAGGATCAGGCCCGCGGCCTTCTCCTCGGCGGTGAGCGCGAACCGCGAGTGATCCAGCAGCGTCACGCCTGCGCCGGTCACCCGGGCCTTGCAGCTCCCGCAGCGCCCCGAACGGCAGCCGTGCGGGAAAGCGACGCCCGCCTCGAGCGCGGCGTCAAGGATCGTCGTGCCGGCCGGAACGGGGATCGAGCGCCCCTCCTGGAGCAAGTGAAGCTCGTGCATGTGCCAATGTCCTCGAGAGCGTCGGTGAAGCGGCTCCGTCGCGAGAGCGCTTGGGAGAGCGGGATGGGAGGGACGGACGCGGAGGCGCAGGGCGTACGGCGCCGAGACGACGCGACGTCTCCGCCCGCCTCCGGGCAATGGCTGCCTCGGGGCAGCGCCCACTGCGATCGGCTCTGCGCCGTGCGCGGCGCCGCGTCGTGTCGCGGCCGTCCGGCACGTCCGAAGGCCAGAGGAGGCGCGCTAGGCGGGTCGGTGGCGTTCTGGTCCGGGCCGGGACGAGTCCCGATGGAGCGGACGGTTCCGGTATGCGGTCACGAGAGCCTCCTCTTGCGCGTCCATGATCCGCATTCGGGGGTCGGCTATTCCAGCGTTGGAAGGTCAAGCGGAAAGGCGGTCGGCTCGGGCGGGCAGGTGCGCTCGACCTCACGGGCACCTTGACCTTCCAGTCGTTGGAAGAACTAGACGATGCCGGGACGGGGCGACCGCGCCGTCGACCGTGAAAGAGCAGGAGACGAGAGATGGAGTTCCGGGTCGAGAACATGACGTGCGGCGGCTGCGCGAAGAGCGTAACGAAGGCCATCAGGAGCGCCGACCCGCAGGCGGACGTGACGGCCGAGCCCGAGCGGCGCCGGGTCGAGGTTCGCTCGACCCTTCCGCGCTCGGCCTTCGAAGCCGTCCTGAAGGAGGCGGGGTATCCCGCCGCGCCGGCGACCTGACGATGGCGACGGCCGCCGGTTCGCGCGTCGAGCCGGCGGCCCGGCTTCGAGCCGGGCGACGGGATCGCTGAAGCGTGACCGCCCCCCGGCCTACCGACAGACCTGCCCGAGGAACGTCCGTGCTCGATCGGATGCCGGGTCGGAGAAGAAGCGGTCGGCGGGCGCGCACTCGACGATGCGGCCGTCGCTGAGGAAGACGACCTCGTGGCAGACGCGGCGGGCGAAGCCCATCTCGTGGGTCACGACCACCATCGTGCGCCCGTGTTCGGCGAGCTGCGTCATGACGTCCAGGACCTCGCCCACCGATTCCGGGTCGAGCGCCGAGGTCGGCTCGTCGAACAGAAGCACCTGGGGCTCCATCGCCAGCGCCCGCGCGATGGCGACGCGCTGCTTCTGCCCTCCCGACAGCTGCGCGGGGAACATGCGCGCCAGCTCGGCCATGCCGACCTCCGCCAGCAGGCGGTGCGCCCGGTCCTCGGCCTCGGCGCGGGGGAGCCTCAGGTTGATCCGGGGCGGCAGCGAGACGTTCGCGAGGACGTCGAGGTGCGGGAACAGGTGGAAGCTCTGAAACACCATCCCGACCCGTCGACGCAGGGCGACGAGGTCGCCGGGGCGGCTGCGCACGCGGGTCCCCGCGATGCGCACCTCGCCTTCCTGCCACGTCTCGAGCCCGTTCAAGCATCGCAGAAGCGTCGACTTCCCGGAGCCGGAGGGACCGCAGAGGACGGTGCTGCACCCCCGCGGCACGCGCAGCGAGACATCGTCCAACGCCAGGAAGGTGCCGAACCACTTCGAGAGGCTCGCCACCTCGACCGCGACGTCCGTCATGCCGATCTCCCTCGCTCGCGTCCGCGCCCGATGTCGCGCTCGATGCGCGCGCTCACCCGCGAGAGCAGGAAGCAGAAGGCCCAGTAGACGAGCCCGACGAAGACGTAGCCCTCGGTGGCGAGACCCAGCCAACGCGGGTCCGCGACGGCGGCGCTGACGATGCTCAAGAAGTCGAACAGGCCCACGACGAGGACGTAGGTCGTATCCTTGAACAGCGCGACGACCGTATTGAGGATGCCCGGAACGACGGCCATGAGCGCCTGTGGGACGACGACGTACCGCTGCGCGGACCAATAGGTGAAGCCCAGCGCCGAGGCCGCTTCGCCCTGGCCCGCACCGAGGCTTTGCAGGCCGCCGCGGAAGACCTCCGCCAGGTACGACGAGGTGTAGAGCGTGATGCCGACGAGCGCGAGCACGAGGCGGGGCAGCTCGGTGCCGGGAGGCAGGGCCAGCGGGACCATGACGACGGCGATGAAGAGGACGGCGATCAGCGGCAGGCCGCGCCAGATCTCGATGAAACCCGTTCCCAGCAGACGCAGGGCCGGCAGCGACGAACGCCGGGCGAGCGCCAGGCCGAGCCCGATCGGGAAGGCGGCCACGAAGGCGACCGTCCCGACGAAGACCGTCATCGTCATGCCGCCCCATTGCGAGGTGGGAACGCGGGGAAGCCCGAGCAGGCCCCCCAGCAGGAGGAGGCCGGCGACCGGAGGATAGAATGCCAGAGCGGCGGCAACGACCGCCGCCCGGCGCCGAAACCCCGGCCCGAGGGCGATCGCCAGGGACACCAGCGGCCACGCGAGGGCGACCGCCGCGCGCCAGCGCTCCTCCGGAGGATAGAAGCCGAACGCGAACTGCGGCAGGCGATTGACGACGAAAGCCCAGCAGGCTCCGGCCGGATCGCATCCCGCTCGGTCTTCCGCCACCCAGGTCGCGTCGACGAGCGCCCACCCGACGATGTCGGGGAGCGTGATCCCGGCCGCGACGAGCGCAACGGCCCAGGCGAGCAGGCTCGAGGCGCTCCGGCGGGAGCCGAGTCCCCGCACGAGCCGATGTCCACGACCGACGTCGGGAACGTGCGTCTTCATCCTCACCGTTCCTTCAGCTTGGATCGCGCATTCCATGCCGCGGACACGGATGCGACGGCCAGGCACAGCGTCAGGTAGACGCCCGCCGTCATGGCCACGATTTCCACTGCGCGACCGGTCTGGTTGAGCGCCGTTCCGAGGAACACGGCGACCAGGTCGGGGAAGCCGACGACCGTCGCCAAGGACGACGCCTTGATCAGGTGGACGTATTGGTTGGTCAGCGGCGGCACGATGAGGCGCATCGCCTGGGGCAGGACGATGCGGCGCCGGATGAAGCTCGGGCGCAGGCCCAGGGCCATCGCGGCCTCGACCTGGCCGCGGTCGACGCTCTGGAGGCCGGCGCGAACCAGCTCGGCGATGAACGAGGCATTGTACAGGGTGAGCGCCAGCAGCAGCGCCGCGAGCTCCGGCATGAGCTTCGCGCCGCCCGTGAAGTCGAAGCCGCGGAGCGCCGGGCGCTCCCAGTCGACGAAGGCGACGGTCGAGACCAGCAGCGCCGAGCCGATGGCGGCAGCGGCAAGTGCGGCTCCGACGTCCTTCGAGGACAGGATCGGCGTCCGCGGGCGGAGCAGCCAGGCACCGACGACGAAGCCGGTTCCGAGAACGACCGCCACGCCGGCCGCGAGCGCGTGGTCGTCTCGGGGCCAGGGAAAATAGATGCCCCGATTGCTGAGGTAGACCGTATCGGCGAACGAGACGGCCTCGCGAACCACCGGCAGGGATCGCAGGACGACAGCCTGGATGAAGATCAGGACGAGCAGGAGCGGCAGGTTCCTGAGCAGCTCCACGAACAGCGCCGCCGCCCCGCGCACCGGAGCGACGGTCGAGGTTCGAGCGAAGCCGACGACGAAGCCGAGGGCGGTGGCGCTCACGAGCGCGAGGGCGGCGATGAAGATCGTGTTCGAGAGGCCCGCCAAGAAAACCCGGCCGTAGGTCGAGGATTCGCTCACCTCGATCAGGCTGAAGCTCATGGCGAAACCGGCCTCCTCGCGCAGGAAGCCGAAGCCGCCCGCCATGCCGCTCGCCTCCAGGTTCCTGGCGACGTTGCCGGCGAGATAGGCGAGGCCCGCCGCGACGAGGGCGAGCACCAAGGCCTGCTGCCCGAGCGAGCGCCAGGGCAACCGCCGCCGGGGCGGCCTGCGCGGCGTCGGCGCAGCAGCGGGTGCCGCGCCGATGGATGCGCACGTCGGCATGACGGGACGCGTCACCGGACCGGCGGGGCGTACAGGAGACCGCCCTCCGACCAGAGGCGATTGACTCCGCGGGCGATGCCGGCGTCGCTCTGCGATCCGAGCGTGCGCTCGAACAGCTCACCGTAGTTCCCGGTCGCCTGGATGACCTTGACGGCCCAGTCGTTCGGCAATCCGAGCTTCGCCCCGAACTCGCCTTCGGCACCGAGGAACCGCCGCATCTCGGGCCGTTGCGTCGTCGCTGCCGCCTGCGCGACGCCGTCCTTGGTCAACCCGAACTCCTCGGCGATGACGAGCGCGTAGAGGGTCCACTCGACGACGTCCTCGAACTGCGGATCGTCCTGACGGACCACGGGCCCGAGCGGCTCCTTCGAGATGACGTCCGGGAGAATGGTGTAGGCCGCGGGGTCCGAAAGCCCCAGCCGATAGGAGGCGAGGCCGCCGACCTCGTTGGTGTAGGCGTCGCAGCGGCCCGCTTCGAGATTGGCGATCGACTGGTCGGGCGAACCGACCGTGATCGGCGTGTAGCTCATGCCCTTGGTGCGGAAATAGTCCGCGAGGTTGAGCTCGGTCGTCGTGCCCGAGGTGACGCAGATCGAGGCGCCGTCCAGCTGCTCCGCGGACGTGACGCCGCTCGCCTTGCTCACGAGAAAGCCCTGCCCGTCGTACAGGTAGACACCCGCCCACTCGAAGCCGAGTTCGGCATCGCGCGAGAGGGTCCAGGTCGCAGAGCGCGCGAGCATGTCGACGCTCCCCGATTGCAGCGACGCGAACGCGTTCTTGAACTCCAGCGGGACGAACTCGACCGCGGTCGCGTCGCCGAGAATGGCGGCGGCGACGGCGCGGCAGAAATCGGCTTCGAATCCCGTCCAGTTGCCGGAATCGTCGAGGGTGCTCTTCCCGATGGAAGTGCCGGTGCTGACACCGCAGTTCAGCACCCCACGAGCCTTCACGGCGTCGAGAGTCGGGCCGGCCTGCGCCGCCACCGGCAGCAGGGCCGCCGTGCCGGCGATCAGTCGAAACAGCACGTTCGTTTTCATGTCGTCACCCCTCCGTGCGCCATGAAGCATCACCCCGGCGCGGCGCTTCGCCGGAGCGCTGGCGGTCAGCCCGCCCGAGCGATTGCGCACGTGTACCGAGCAAGGCCCCGTTCCAGGTCGGCGCGGAGGTCCGCCTCGGCTTCCAGCCCGATGCAGATGCGCACGAGCGGTCCGGTTTCCGCCCAGTCGGGCGTGCCTCGCAGGGCCTTCATCTCCGCGGGCGCGAAGAGGCTGTGCAGGCCGCCCCAGCTGGCACCGATGCGGAAGATCTCGCAGTTCTCGAGAAACGCCGGCAGGTTCGCGTCCAGCGAGCGATCGAGCACCACCGAGAATACCGCGCCGGCTCCCGTGAAGTCGCGCGACCAGAGCGCGTGGCCGCGGTCGCCCGGAAGCGCCGGGTGCAGAACGCGCGTCACGCCGGGTCGGGAGCGCAGCCAGTCGGCGATGGCGAGCGCCGTCCCGGCTTGCCGTTCCAGTCGTACGGCCAGCGTTCCGAGCCCGCGCAGGGTCAGCACGCAGTCCTCGGGAGAGACCCCGTAGCCGAGCGCTTTGGAGCGGTCCTTCAGGGCTCGGTAGCGCGCCTCGTCGGGCACCGCCACCGATCCCATGAGGACGTCGGAATGGCCGCTGACGTATTTCGAGAGCGCCTGGACCGCGTAGTCGACACCGTGGTCGAGGGACCTCAGGCCGAGCGGCGAGGCCCAGGTGCCGTCGACCGCCACCGCAACTCCCGCCCGTTGCGCGGCGGCGACGATGGCGGGAATATCCTGCATCTCCATGCCGAAGCTGCCGGGCGCTTCGATCCAGACCAGCTTCGTGCGGTCGGTGAAAAGCCGTCCGACGTCGGCATCGGGAGCGTAGTGACGCACCGACATGCCCATGGCGCGAAGCAGGCCCTGCCCGGCCTCTCGTGCGGGGCCGTAGGCGCTCTCGGGGATCAAGACCTCGTCGCCTGCGGACAGGACCGTCATGTTGACCAGCGTGATCGCCGCCATGCCGGACGGTGTCAGCAATGCACGCGCCCCGCCTTCGAGTGTCGCCATCGCCTTTTCCAAGGCCCGGCTGGCCGGGTGCCCGTAGAGGCCGTACGAGTACCCGTCGTAGAAGCCGGCGTGCCGCTCGTTGAAAGCCGCGACGGTGTCGAACAGCAACGTCGACCCGCGATGGGGAGGCACGGACAGGGAGCGGAACGGGAGGTCGTCGCCCCAATCCTTCAACAAGACGGTTTCGCGGTTCATGTGCGCCTCGGACGTTGCCGAGTAATGAGCGCATGCGGCTTCCATAGCCGCAAATACAAAAACATCCGCAGGCTATCCAAAAACCTGATAGGGTGCGGGCATGAATTTTCGTCAGATCGAGGCCTTCCGGGCCGTCATGCTCTGCGGGACCGCGAGCCGGGCGGCGGAGATGCTCCGCATCTCGCAACCAGCGGTCAGCCGCCACCTGGCCGAGCTCGAGGGCAGCACGAGGCTGACGCTCTTCCTGCGCGAGCATGGACGGCTCAAGCCCACCGCGGAGGCGCATGCGCTGCTCGAGGAGGTTCAACGCTCGTTCGTCGGCCTCGAGCGCCTCCGGTTCGCGGCCGAGAACATCCGCAGCTTCCGAGGTGCGCGCCTGAGAATCATCAGCCTCCCGGCCCTCGGGCACGCGTTCCTGCCCAGGGTCGTCGGCCGGTTCGCGACCGAGTTCCCCGACGTCCCGATCCTGCTGCAGATCCGCAGCTCGGAATACGTCAGGGAGGAGGTCGCCGCCGGCAATTTCGACCTCGGCTTCGCCGCCGACGAGATCAGCAAGGCGGGGCTGGACGTGCGGCCGTTCGCGAACGCACCGGCCGTCTGCATCATGCCCAAGGATCACCGCCTGGCCGGCGAGGACGTGATCGGCCCGGGCATGCTCGCCGACGAACGCTTCGTCACCCTCGCGAGCGAGGACGCCGCGAGAGCGAGGTTCGACGCGATCTTCGCGCGAGAGGGTGCGAAACCCCGCGTCGTCTGCGAAACGCAGTACTCGCTGACGATCAGCAGCCTGGTCCGGCACGGGGTGGGCCTCGCCCTGGTCAACCCCTTCTCGTTGGACGGCCTGGACCTGACCGATGTCGCCGTCAGGCCGTTCAGGCCCGCCGTGCACTTCAAGTCGTTGCTGGTGCGGCCACCGGAAGCGCCGACCTCGCGGATCGTCGAGGTCTTTCTCGAGGCGGCGGAGCGCACCCGGGACGACATGGCCGCGCGCGGCTATCTCGCGCAGTGACGCGCGACGGACCGCGCGAAGGGGCCGGCGCGACGACACGCCGGCTCGCCCGCCCATCGTGCACGCTCGACCGCGACCACGGCGCCTCAGCCCAGAAGGGCGCCCGGGACACCGATGCCGAGCGCGGCGTCGGTCTTCTTCATCGACGGACCCGCCGTCTCCGACAGGCCGGTCAGGGCGCGGATCGCGTCGATGGTCTCGGGGATCACGATGGCCTGGTTGTCGACCATGTAGGCGTAGAAGAGCTCGTCACCCTCGACCGTCAGCATGTCGGACCACAACGCGACCTCGTAGAGGTTGTCGTGCGGCCGGCCGAGATCGGCCATCATCTCCTTGACCGCGTTGATCGCACCGAGCCCGTCCCGCATGCGCACGAGCGCGATGCGCGAGGAGGCCGCGAAGGCGGTGAGGACATCCTCCTTGCGCGTCGGGCGCTCCAGCCGAACCGACCAGTAGTGCAGGTGCGCCAGCGTCTCGGGCACCTTGACCGCCATCGTGATCACGTCCAGCTCGGGGTCCACGCTCTGCGCGTCCGGCCCCTGGTGGCTGGGGATCTCCGCTTCCGGCACGAGCGTGTTCATGATGCCGCCCAGATGGCTTTCCCACGGATCGGTGGCGCGGCGCAGCAGCGTGCCGCGCGCCCGGCCCGCCAGGCCGGCCTTCTTCAGCGCGGTCAGCGTGCGCACGATCGAGGTCGTGTTACAGGAGACGACCCGTGTGCAGTCGCGCCCCAATGCGCCGTCGAAGCTCGCTTCGGCGACGAAGGAATGCCCCGTCACCTCGTGCTTCTCGCCGCCCTGGACGATGAACCGCTTGCCGAGGCGCCGATAGGTCTCGACGTTGCGCGTGGCGACGCCCTTCGGCGTGCAGTCGACGACGACGTCCGAGGCCGCCAGAAGATCGTCGAGCGTGCCGGCGACGGCCAGCCCCGATGCGCCGATCCGCTCGGCGTGCTCGGCGGAGGCGCCGAAATAGGCCAGTCCCCTGTGCCCGATCATCCGTGCACGCCAGTCCGTCGCGATGTCTGCCACGCCGGCCACGACCATGTCGTCCTGGGCGGCGACCGCATCGGCCACGCGCTTGCCGATGACGCCGTAACCGTTGATCGCCACGCGGATTGCCCGCCTGCTCGCACTCATGGTTTTTCCTCGTGTTCTGGATTGATGGGGTCCGGACCGCCGTCGGCCGCAGCCCCGGACCGCTGCTTCCGGCGGGCGCGCTCGGCCGCCTCGCAGCTGCAGTCGAGGAAGCCGTGGACCGGGCAGGTCAGGCACATCTCCTGCAGCCGTCGCTTGAGCGCCTGCCGGCCGCGGTGGAGCCGGACCGCCAGGTTGTTGAGGGTCAGGCCGAGGTCGGCGGCGACGCGCTCGCGCCGTTCCTCCAACAGGTCGATCCGCCAGATCACCTCGGCATAGTCGCCCTTGAGCGTCGGCAGCAGCGTGTAGAGGCAATTGCAGATCGCCTCCTCGATCTCCGCGTCAGCCTCCACGGGGATGTCGGCGAGGTCGTGCGGATCGGCGCTCGTCTCGCGCCCGCGCCGGCGCGCGGCGCGCCGCTGGTGGTCGGCGATGCTCGTCGCCAGGATGCGGCTCAGCCACCCGCGCACGGACGCGACGTCTTCGAGCTGGTGCGAGCGCTCGACGGCGCGCAGCATGAACGCCTGAAGCACCTCTTCGGCATCCTCGGCGCTGCCCAGCCGGCGGCGCAGGAAGCTCGAGATCTGCCCATGGCTGTCCTCGAGCGCGCGTCGCACCGCCGTGCCCGGCGGCTTCTCCGCCGCATCGTCCCCGTCGTCCGCCACATCGGACGGACGCACGTTCGTGCCTGCCATGGTCCACCTCCACGGCAAGAGACGCCGAGAGCGGACGGTCGTTACAGGGAGAGCGCCGCGCCGACGGCCGCTCGCGACCCGGAAGTCCCGGCCCGGGCCCGATGCCGAGGTCGGCCGGCGCGACCGCCGGGGATCGCGTGGGGCGACGCCCCGGGATCGCCGAAATGCACGGGCTCCGATCGTAAGGCGGCCCGCGGCCCGACGTCCTTGACCGGTGAAGCGCTCGGGCGGATCGGAAGCTGCGTCGCACGACGAGACGGCGGCTCGGGCGGACACCATCCTTTTCGAAGGCCATTGCCGCCATGCGCGTGCTTTTCGTCACGTCGGAGCTTCACCCGCTGATCAAGACCGGCGGGCTGGCCGATGTCTCGGCAGCCCTGCCGGCGGCTCTCGCGCACGCCGGAACCGATGTCCGCATCCTCATGCCGGGCTACGCGTCCCTGATGGAGAGGGTCGGGCACGAGGGCCCGAGCCTCGCGCTGTTCGAGCATCCGGCTCTCGGTGGGGTTCGCCTCGCGACGGCCAGCGTTCCCGGATCGGGACTTCCTCTGTGGCTGGTCGATTGCCCGGCGCTCTATGGTCGCGAGGGCGGCCCCTATCGGCGACCGGACGGGGTCGAATGGTCGGACAACGACCTGCGGTTCGGCCTCCTCGGTCTCGTCGCGGCCCGGCTCGCCCGGGGCACGCATGCCGGCTGGCGCCCCGATATCCTCCACGTCAACGATTGGCACGCAGGCCTCGCGCCGTTCCTGCTCGCGCGCCGGCCCGACCCGCGCCCGGCCACCATCATGACGATCCACAACCTGGCCTTCCACGGGCTTTGCTCGCGCGAACGCCTGGCGAGGCTGGGCATCGATCCGGCGGCGCTGCGCGGCGAGGCCGTGGAGCACGGGGGCCTCGTCTCGCTTCTGAAAGCCGGCCTCTCCCATGCCGACCGCGTCACCACCGTGAGCCGGACCTATGCGCGCGAGATCCAGTCGGAGGAGCACGGCTGCGGGCTCGATCCGCTGCTGAGCCGACGCGCGGAGCACCTGATCGGGATCCCCAACGGGGCCGACTACCGGATCTGGAATCCGTCGACGGACCATGCCCTGCCGCGGCGCTACGACAAGGCCGGGCTCCTCGGCAAGCGGATCTGCAAGCAGGCGCTCCAGCACAAGATGGGCCTCGAGGTCGAGGCCGACACGCCGATCATCGCCTTCATGAGCCGGCTGACCGAACAGAAGATGGCCGACCTCGTCGCCGAGGCGGTTCCGCAGATCGTGGCGGCCGGAGCTCAGTTCGCCCTGTGTGCCGAGGGCGATGCCGATCTGCAGACGCGATTTCGGGCGCTGGCGGAGCGGTACGGCGGCCGTGTCGCGGTCGAGATCGGCTACCACGAAGCCGACGCCCGGCGCCTCCTGGCGGGAGCCGACATGGTGCTGCATCCATCCCGCTTCGAGCCGTTCGGTTTGGTCCCCATCTACGCGATGCGCTACGGCACGCCGCCGATCGTGCGCCGGACGGGAGGCATGGCCGACACGGTCGTCGACCACGACGGCGACCCCGCCGCCTCGACCGGCTTCTCGTTCCCGGGCCGGCAGCTGGAGGACCTCCTCGCCTGTGTCCGACGGGCACTGGGCCTCTATCGGCAGCCGCTGGCCTGGCGCCGGCTGCAGGAGCGGGCGATGGCGCAGGATTTCTGCTGGGCGCGGCCCGCGGCGGCGTATCGCGCCGTCTACGACGAGCTCGCCGCGCACCGTCGCCGCCCGTGCGACGCGACGCCTTCGGGCACGCGCGCCGAGCCGCGAGCCGGCGGCCGCATGGCCGGAACCGGCCCGATCGACCACCACGAGCGCATTCGCGACCATGCGAAGGAGGATGCGATGACGGAAGACCGAGACAGCAGAATTCGCCGGCGGGCCTACGACCTCTGGGAAGAGGAAGGCAGGCCGGACGGTCGAGCGGACGAGCATTGGGCCTGGGCCGAAGCGCAGCTGATGGCCGAAGCGGACCCGACCCAGACGACGGCCGAACGGCGCGAGGCGGAGCCGGCCGCGAGCGACGACGCGGCGCCCTCAGGAGCAGAGCGGCCGGACGAGGCCGTCGGCCAGCGCGGTTTCGGCCGGTAGCGCGGCCGCGCACCCGATCCGACGGGGGCGACGGCCGAGCGATCCGATCGCGCGAGGCAGAGGCGCCTCGCATGGTGACGGAGCGCTTCGCGGCGTGGTGAGCGCGCTCGTGCACGGCGGCCCGCCGGTGAGGGCGAGCCGCCGCGGCCGCGCTTCAGCAGCAGTCGCACTCGGCGAAGCGGCCGTCGCCGCAGGTCGCGCAGACAGCGGCGATGGCTTCCTTCAGCGCCTGCCGGGCCCGGTGGAGCCGCACACCGAGGTTGTTCGCGGTCACCCCACAATCTTCGGCGACGGCGGCCCGCGGCTCCTGGTCGAGGTAGACGCGGCGGATCAGGTCGGCCTGATCGGCGCGCAGGCTGGCCAGAGCGGCGGCCACGCATCGGCAGGACGGCGTATCGTGCGCCTCCGCGCCGGTCTCGGTGTCTCGCGGTTCGAGACGATAGGCCTCCTCGCCGCGCCTGCGGGCGGCACGGCGGCGATAGTGGTCGACGATGGTCGACCGCAGGACGCAGCGCAGCCAGACTTCGGCATCGGGAACCCGGCTCGGCACAGCAGCGCTTCGGATCGCCCTCAGGCAGAAGTCCTGGAAGGCGTCTTCGGCCTCGTCGGGCCGGCTCAGGCGCCCTCGAAAGTAGCGCAGATAGTCCTTCCGGTGTTCGAGAAGGAAGTGATGAACCGCAGTGACGGGCTCGGGGCAGGCCGCGCCCGATGCGGAGCCGGCGGCATGATGGACGGACATAGGACGTCTCCGGACACAAGCTTGCAAGACGGCCAGCACGCACACGCGGTGCAGCGCTGGCGACTTTCTCAGGCTCGGGTCCGAAGACGGGGCGGCTTGAAATGCGGGTAGGCGGGGCCGGGCGGATCCCTCTCGCCGAGGCTCATGGACAGGCGGGCGGCGGCGAGGACGCGGCCCACCTCGACCGCTGCCGGCGGAAGATCGACGGCACAGGTCCCGGCGAGGCTGCAGCACCGCTCACCGGCCACCGATCGGTCGGTCCCGCCTGCATCTGTCGGGCCGGACCACCCATCCGCCTCGGCGGATGCCGAATGCCAATGGGCCACACCGCCCTCGACCGACAGGGCGGGCCCGGGAAAGCCGAGCGCCACGGCGAGCAGGACGGCGACAACCAGCCACAGCGCCCCGGCGCGCGAACGCGCCGAGCACCGATCCGCTCCCGCCGGTTTCCGCCACAAGCCCATGGGTCTCGCTTCTCGAGGTCGAAACGCCAGCCTCGACGATGGCGCAAGGCCCTGCCTTGACCTCGATCAATGTCACGACATCTCCGGGCCTGTCACGCGCTCGTGACGAACGCCGGCCCGCGTCAGCGCGACGCCGGGTGTGCACGGCCACGTTTCGGACATCGTTCATGGCAAAGCTCCTCGTCGGGCGAGCCTCTGCCGCCGCTTCGCCGAAGGGGCGCCGCAGGGCGGTGTCTATCCTGCACGCAACGAGACGAGCGATCCGGAGACGCGAATGGACAGGGGCGGTTGCCGACGGCTCGGCGAGGAAGCCGGCATCGAGGGGGTCGCGAGATGACCGCGGCGACGGGTCGCGGCGCCGGCCTCTCGAGGCGCTGGACAGGACCGCTCGGACGCAACCTGGCCGTGATCCTGCTCGCCGCGGCGCTGGTCGCCGGCTTCCTGGCCGTTCACGCCCAATGGAGCCCGATGCATCGCTGGAACCGGGCGTTCGGCGATGCGTCCTTCCTGCTCCTGGCGCTCGCCATGGCTGTCGGCGCGACGGCGCGCCTCTGGCGGCCGGCCGGCCGCGTCATCGCCTTCCGGCGCGAGCTGGGCGTCTACGCCACGCTGCTCGCCATCGTGCATCTCGTCGTCATCCTGGCCGGATGGGTGACATGGGATCTGTGGCGCCTGTTCGGCTTCGAGTTCCACCCCCAGCTCGGCCGCTACGTGATGGTGCAGCACGGTTTCGGGCTCGCGAACGCCGTCGGCCTCGTCGCGCTGGCGCTCGCGATCCCTCTGGCGCTGACGTCCAACGACATGTCCGTGCGGCGGCTGGGCGCGCAGACGTGGAAGGTGCTGCAGATGGGCGCGGTGCCGCTGTGGTGGCTCGGCATCGCCCACGTGGGCTATTTCCTCTTCGCCCATTTCCTGAGCTTCCACCGCCAAACGCCCGACCCCAACCCGCTGCAATGGCCGTTCGTCGGGCTCGTGCTCGCGGTCGTGACGCTGCGGCTCGCCGCCTTCGCGGCGGCGACCGCCCGCCCGCCGCGCGACCTGCGCCGTGCGGCGTGAGACACGGCCGGCTGTAATGGCCCGGCGCCGGGAGCGTCCTTGGCGGTGAGAGGATCGGCCGGGCGTGCCGATCGCCACCGAAGGAGGCTCGACCATGACCAGGGAACAGCACGCGGGCGTGCAGCCGCAAGAACGCCCTCCGGCCGCCGTCGAGCAGGCGGGTGGCAAGGCCGGCTGCTGCTGCGGCGGAGCCGGCGAGAAGGAACGGGCCGCCGCTCCGCCGCCGTCCGAGGATCGCAAGACCGGGTGCTGCGGCGGCGGCACGGCGCCGGACGCGGAGCCGCGGGACCGCCGATCGTGACCGATCAGGCCCCCGCCTGCGATCGAGACCCGACGGTCGATCGGGTCTAGCCCGGAGGCGATCACGACGCTGCGACGGCGGCTCCTCGGCGGCCTGCCGCGGACGGTTCCGCATGCAGGCCGCAGCCGATCGCCATGCGCCGCCGATCGAGCCCGCGCCTGCGCGCCGATCCGACCCCGAACCGGCCCGGAACCGGACGGCCGAGTGGACCACACGAGCGGCCGCCACACCGCCCCGTGGCTCGGCACCGGCCCGAAAGACCGGCGGAAATCCATAGATGCCAGTCCCGCCCCGGCTTCTGGCCATTGTCGTCATGGCGCTGTGGGCAGCCTGCTATCCGTTGATAGCCGTCGCGCTCGAGGATGCGCCGCACCTGACCTTCGCCGCCCTGCGCGCGGCGCTCGGCGGCGCGGCGTTAATGGCGGTCGCCCTGGCGACCGGCGCCGCGCGGCCGGCGACGAGGAGCCAGTGGCGCTGGATCGCCGTCGCCGGGATCGGCATGACCGGGATCGGCTATTTCGGCATGTTCCACGGCGCCGAGTTCGTCTCGCCGGGGCTGGCGACGGTCGTCTCCAACGCCCAGCCGCTGATCGCCGGGTTGCTCGCGGCCCTCGTCCTGGGAGAACGGACCGGCGCGCTCGGGTGGAGCGGCCTCGCGATCGGTCTCGTCGGCATCGCCGTCATCGCCCTACCGAGCTTCGCACCCGCCACGGGCGGCACCAGCCCGATCGGCCTGGGCTACGTCCTGCTGGCGACAACGGGCGTGGCCGTCGGGAACATCGCCATCAAGCGGCTCGCGAACGAGGTGGCGCCCGTCATGGCGATGGGACTGCAGCTCCTGATCGGCGCCGCCCTTCTCGCCGCCCTCGCGATCCTCTTGGAGGACCCGACCAGCATCGACTGGACCGGACGCTTCGTGGCGGCGCTGCTCGGTCTCGCCCTGCCGGGCACGGCGCTCGCGTTCTGGCTCTGGCAGATCACGCTGGCACGGCTCGCGGTCTCGCAGGCCGTGGCCTTCGGCTTCATCGTCCCCGTGATCGGCCTGACGGTCGGCTGGGCCTTCTTCGAGGAAACGGTGACGGCCCTCACGATCGCCGGCGCCGCGTTGTCGGTCGTCGGCGTCTATCTGGCGGCGGGGCCGCTCGGCGGGCGCCGAACCTGAACGCGTGACGATGCGCAGGCTCGGCATACGCGAGGGCTCGGCACGACGCGAAGACCCGGCGCGGTGCGACTCGGCCCGCGGGCCCGACCGGCCGCGTCAGACCGCGGCGACCGCCTTGGCCAGCATGTCGCGCACCTGGCCGGCGACCCTGCCGAGCTCCGCGTTGTCGATCGCCTGCATCGACGCGACCGGATCGACGGCACTGACCTCCACGCCCGCGTCGGTCTGGCGCAGGATCACATTGCAGGGCAGCATGGCGCCGACGCGCGGCTCGATGCCGATCGCCTCCCACGCCATCTTCGGATTGCAGGCGCCGAGGATCCGATAGGGCGCCATGTCCTTGTCGAGCTTGCTCTTCATCGTCTTCTGCACGTCGATCTCGGTCAGCACGCCGAAGCCGTGCTCGGCCAGCGACGCACGGAGCTTCGTGTCGACGGCATCGACATCACCGCCCTCGATGGTGCGGTTGATGGTGTAGCTCATGGGATACTCCTCGTAGCAGGCCCGGCGCAGAAGGCCCCCTGCCGCGGCGCGGGACCGGCTGCGCCCGGCCGGGCGCGGGCTCGGACGATCCGCTTCGTCATGACGAAATCCTCGTCGTCCCGTCATGGTTCCGGGCCCGCCCCGCGGTTCGGCACGCGACGGCGTGCCGCTTCCGTCCGCGTCGTGGCCCCGCGCTGTGCGCCGCTGTAAGGCGCGGTGCCGGGGCGCGTCCTTGGGGTGAAACCGGTCTGCCACCGGCGAGGCGCAGCGCGTCTCGAGATCGCGCAAAGTTTGAAACGAGGCGGCACGGGATGTCGGCCATGATCACGAGGAGCATACGGGTGACGGAGGAACGCGTGGCTCGGTTCGAAGCCGTCTGCGGCGGCACCGTCCCTCTCGTTCCGAGCACGCGCCGCGTGGCGGACGGGGAGCAGCGGCTCGGGGCGCCGATGCTGCGCCGACGGGGCGAGGTCGCGAGATGAAGGTCGTCGTCTTCGAAACCGAGGAATGGGAACACCGGGCCTGCCTGCGGCTGGAACCGGCGCACGAGCTGAGCTGCACGCGCGATCCGCTCGACGCCCGCACCGCTGCAGACCATCCGGATGCCGAGATCGTCAGCACGTTCGTGAACTCCAAGCTCGACGCCGAGGTGCTGGCGCGATTGCCCTCCCTCGCGCTGATCGCCACGCGCTCGACCGGCTTCGACCATATCGACCTCGACTGGTGCCGGGCCCATGGCATCGCCGTGGCCAACGTGCCCGACTACGGCGATTCGACGGTTGCGGAGCACGCTTTCGCGCTGCTCCTGGCCGTGGCACGGAACCTGGTCGCGTCGGTCGAGCGGACCCGCCGGGGCGACTTCTCGCAGAGCGGGCTGCGCGGCTTCGAGCTGCGCGGCAAGACGCTCGGTGTCGTCGGCACCGGGCGGATCGGGCGCCGCGTGATCGAGATCGCGCGCGGCTTCGGGATGACGGTCGTCGCCCACGACGCCCAGCCGGACGCGGCCACGGCGGCTCGGCTCGGCTTTTGCTATGCCGATCTCGACGAGGTCCTGGCCTCCGCCGACGCGCTGACCCTCCACGTGCCGGCGACACCGGGCACGGTGGGCCTGATCTCGGACCGCGCGTTCACCCAGATGAAGCCGGGCGCCATCCTGATCAACACGGCGCGGGGCAATGTCGTCGACGTGCCGGCCCTGGTCCGCGCGCTGGCCGACGGCCGGCTCCGAGCCGCCGGGCTCGATGTCCTGCCGGAGGAGCCGCTCATTCGCGAGGAGGCCCAGATCTTCCGGCAAGGCTCGACCGACGGCCTCGACCTGAAGGCGCTCGTCGCCAATCACGTGCTGCTGCGGTTCCCGAACGTGATCGTCACGCCGCACAACGCCTACAACACGCAGAGCGCCGTGCAGCGCATCATCGACACCACGCTCGACAACATCGAGGCCTTCGCTCGTGGCGAGCCGCGCAATCTGGTCGGCCATGGCTGAAGACGAGCGGCCGGGATCGTCGGCGGACGGCGAGGGCGGGCGCAGGATTCAGCGCTCCCCCCTCCCCTCCGCATGCGATCCGGTAGCGGCTGCCACACCGCCGAAGCCGGACCACGGTCCCGTCCGGATCGGGCCCGGCGAGCCGCTGCCGCTCGGGCTGCACGACTGCTGCGACGGCTCGAACATCGCCGTCTTCAGCCGGCACGCCACGGCCATGACGCTGCTTCTCTACGACACGGCCGGCGCAGCGGAGGCGAGCCTTCGCCTGCCTCTCGATGCGCGGCGTCACCGGACCGGCGACATCTGGCACGCCCGCCTGACGGGCGACCTTCGCGGAAGGTTCTATGCCCTCCAGGCCGATGGGCCACGTTCGCCGGCGGACGGGCACGATTTCGACCCGGATCGCACGCTGCTCGATCCCTATGCAGGCTCCGTCACCGGCTTGTCGGGTGATGCGGGCCCCCGCTGCGTGATCGCCGACCAGGACTTCGACTGGGCCGACGACGCGCCGCCCGGTCGTCCGTGGAGCGAGACGATCCTCTACGAGACCCATGTGCGCGGGCTCACGATCGATCCGTCCTCCGGCGTTCGCCGACCGGGAGAGTATCTCGGTGTCGTCGAGAAGATCCCCTATCTGCGGCAGCTCGGCGTCACGGCGCTCGAGCTGATGCCGGTCCAGGCCTTCGACCCCGAGGCGGCGGGCCGGCACGACCCGCTCAGCGGGACGCGCCTGCCGGACTACTGGGGCTACAACCCCGTCGCCCTGTTCGCGCCGATGCCCGGCTATGCGGGAGCCGTCGCGCCGGGAGGCGAGCTCGACGCCTTCAAGACGATGGTCCGCGAGCTTCATCGGGCAGGGATCGAGGTGATCCTCGACGTCGTCTTCAACCACACGGCGGAAGCGGGACGGGACGGCCCGACCTACAGCTTCCGCGGCCTCGACAACGCGATCTACTACGTCCTGACGCCCGAGGGGGACTACGCGGACTATACCGGCTGCGGCAACACGGTGAACTGCAATCATCCTGTCGTGCGCAGCCTCGTGGTGGATTGCCTGCGGCACTGGGTGATCCACTTCCATGTCGACGGCTTCCGCTTCGATCTCGCCTCGGTGCTCGGGCGCGACGCACAGGGCAACCTGCTGGCGAACCCGCCCTTGCTCGAGCAGATCGCCGAGGACCCGATCCTGCGGAACGTCAAGCTGATCGCCGAGGCCTGGGACGCCGGCGGCGCCTTCCAGGTGGGGCGCTTTCCCGGCCGGCGCTGGGCCGAATGGAACTGCCACTTCCGCGACGATGTCCGCCGCTTCTGGCGCGGCGACCCGGGCACGATCGGGGCGTTCGCGACCCGTCTCGCCGGTAGCAGCGATCTCTACCAGTCGGGCGGCGAAAGCCCGCTCAACAGCGTCAACTTCATCAGCAGCCATGACGGCTTCACGCTCAACGATCTCGTCAGCTACGCGCGCAAGCACAACGAGGCCAACGGCGAGGACAACCGCGACGGCCTCGACGAAAACTACAGCGACAACAACGGCGTCGAAGGCCCGACCGTCGATGCGCGGATCGAGACGATTCGGCTGCGGCAGATCAAGAACCTGCTCGCCACCCTCCTGCTCTCGCGCGGCGTCCCGATGCTGCTCGGCGGCGACGAGTTCCGCCGCACCCAGGCCGGCAACAACAACGCCTATTGCCAGGACAACGCGGTTTCCTGGTACGACTGGTCGCTCGCGGAGCGCAATGCGGAGCTCGTGGCGTTCGTCCGGCGGCTGATCTCCTTCCGCCAGGCGCATCCGATCCTGCGCGCCGAGAGCTTCTACACGGATGCGGAGGTCACCTGGCTGGGGCCGGCAGGCGGCCCGCCCGACTGGCACGGCCCCGACAACCGGCTCGGATGCCTCGTCCGGGATCGCGGAACCACCATCTGCCTGCTCTTCAATGCGCACCCCACCCCCTGCCGGTTCACCCTCCCGAGCGTAGCGGAGAGCGGATGGGAGGTCGTGATCGACACATCGACAGACACCACCGCCGACACGCCGTCCGGCGCGGGGCGGGAGACGACCGCGGGCTCGATCCGGCTCGACGCGCACACGACGATCGTCGCGGTGAGCCGCTCCGAGGATGTCGAGGTGTAGCTCCCGGGAGAGCCGAGACCGGACCGTCCGCCGCGGACGTCGACGAGAGCGACCGCGCGATCTACAGCCGTCCCGAGCGGGCGATCGCCCGCATCAGCCGGAACGACGACAGGAACGCGAGCGCGTAACCGAGCAGCGCGAACAGCGGCAAATCCCCGAGGACGCGCGGCCCCGCGCTGTCCAGCATGAGCAGCGAGGCCGCGACATAGAGGCCGAGCGTGACGATCGCCAAGGCGAGCCGGTTGCCGACCCGGTCGAGCTGCGCCTCCGGGCTCGCATGCCGCATGGCAGCGAGCGGTCCCCCGCCCTCGCGCTGCGCGCGGTGCAACCAGCTCGCGATGGTCCCCGGCAGGTCCTGCGCAGCCAGGGCGGCTTCGGTCTTCAGCCGGGTCGAGGCCGAGGTGGGCGGTCCGCCGCGCAGGACGCCCTCCATCATGGCGCCGCCCCGCGCCAGCAGCATGTCCAGCACCTTGAAGTCCGGGTCGAGGGTTCGCAGCGCGCTTTCCACCAGGAACAGCGCCCGCACGAGCACCACGAGGTTCTGCGGCAGGACCAGGTTCTCGCCCGAACCCAGCCGGGCGACACGCAGCACGGCCTCGGCGAGGGACCAGTCCTTGAGCGGCCGCGTGGCGAAGTCGGACAGGATCTCCTCGATCCCGCGGGTGAAGACGGGACGGTCGATCGAGCCGCCGAGCAGGCCCAGCTCGACGGCCGCGTCCAGCATCCAGGCGGCGTCCTTGCTCACGAACGCCTGGAGGTAGACCGCCAGCGAGCGGCGGGTGCGGCCGTCGAGGTAGCCGACCAGCCCGAAGTCGTGGAAGCAGAGGCGTCCGTCCGGCATCACGAAGAGGTTGCCCGGATGGGGGTCGCCGTGGAAGAGCCCGGCCACGAAGAACTGATGGAGATAGGCGTCGATCAGAACCCGTGCGAGCCGCGGACCGTCGACGGAGGGGTCGCCGATGCTCCGTCCGCCGCTCATCTCCTGCACCAGAACGGCCTCGGAATAGAGATCGTCGATCGCGTCCGGCGCGCTCACCGTCGGCCACTCCCGGAAGGCTTCGCGAAAGCGACGGATGTTCCTCGCCTCGTGGCGGAAGTCGGTCTCCTTGCGCAGGTTGACCCAGATCTCGTCGACGATGCGGAGCGGCTGGTAGCGGCGAAGGCCCGGAGCCAGGACCAGGACGAGGCGAGCTATGGCGACGAGCGCACGCATGTCGCGATCGATCTGGTCCCGGATGCCGGGACGCCGGATCTTGACGATGACGGCACGTCCGTCCGGCAACCGCGCCCGGTGAACCTGAGCGATCGAGGCCGCAGCCATCGGCTCCGCCTCGAACGCAGCGAAGATCTGCTCGGCGGGTCGGCCGAGCGCAACCTCGACCGCGTATCGCGCGTCCGCGGCGGGGAAAGGCGCAACATTGTCCTGCAGCCGGCTGAGCTCGACGAGCCACGAATCGGGCAGCAGGTCCCGGCGCAGGCTCAGCGTCTGTCCGAGCTTCACGAAAGTCGGCCCGAGCCGCTCGAGTGCGAGGCGGAGCCGCCGCGGCAGCTGCGACCTTTCCGGGGCCGTTGCGCGTGCACGCTCGACCGCCGCCGTCCCGAGCAGGCTCGTGGCCGCGGCACCGATCCGAAGGAGCCGGCCGCCGATCATGAAGCCGACGCTCGCTCGGCTCTGGTCATGCCACGGCTTCCTCCGGCCGAGCGTCGAGGTTCTCCCGGTGGGCGATGTAGTCGCGCGTCAGCGGGACCGTGTCGCGCCGGCGCGCGAGCTGGAGCTGGAACACCATCATCGGGCCGTTGCGGAATGCTGCCTCGCAGGCTGCCAGGTAGAACTCCCACATCCGGCAGAAGCGCTCGTCGTAGATCGCGTTCGCGCGGTGGCGGTTGGCCTGGAAGCGCACGAACCAGTGCCGCAGCGTCTCGGCATAGTGCAGCCGCAGGATCTCGATGTCGGTCACCCAGAGCCCCGACCGCTCGACGGCCGCCAGCGCCTCCGACAGCGCCGGGCAGTAGCCGCCGGGAAAGATGTACCGTCGCAGCCAAGGGTCGGTGGAGCCCGGCGGATCGGCCCGGCCGATCGCATGCACGAGGGCGATGCCGTCGGGCTTCAGGCGCCGGCGCAGCGTGTCGAAGTAGGTCCGGTAGTGCGCCACCCCGACATGCTCGAACATGCCGACCGAGACGATCCGGTCGTAGGTTCCCTGCTCCTCCCGGTAGTCGCGCAAGGCGAAACGCACGCGCGAGGACAGGCCGGCCGTGGCGGCGCGCTCGTTTGCGACGAGGAGCTGCTCCTGCGACAGCGTCAGGCCCGTGACGTCCACGGCTTCCGTCCGCGCCATCTCCAGCGCGAGCCCGCCCCAGCCCGAGCCGATGTCCAGCACGCGCATGCCGGGCTCGAGCAGGAGCTTCGCCATGATGTGGCGCTTCTTCTTCTCCTGCGCTTCCTCGAGCGTCTCGGCGCCGGTCGGGAAATAGGCGCACGAATATTGCCGATCCTGATCGAGGAACAGGTCGTACAGCGCACCGGAGAGATCGTAGTGATGGGCGACGTTCGTGCGGGCGCGTCCGATATGGTTGTTCTGCTGGAGGCGGCGTAGCCAGCGGTCGAGATCGCTGCGCAAGCCGGCGATCGGATGCCGGTCGAGCGCCTGGAAATTGCCGGTGCAAAGGTGGAGCAGGTCCGGCAACGTCCCCTTCTCGATGGTGATCGTGCCGTCCATGTACGCTTCGCCCAGCGCGAGCGACGGGCGAAGCAGGATCCGCAGCGGGACCAGCGGATCGTGGAGCCTGACCGTGACCTGCGGTCCATTGTGGCCCGGGCCGAAGCTGTGGCTCCGACCCGCCCTGTCGACCACCGTCAACCGGCCGGTCCGGACGAGCTTGCCGAGAAATCCGGAGATGAAGGGCAACGGAGAGCGGACGGCTCCTTCGGGATACGCGGCCGGATCGTTCGTCTGGGGCTGAGTGGGCATCTCTTCGCTTCCGCGGACATGCTTTGCGTTTTCCGCGCGATCACTGCGCAGGGCGAGGTGACGTTCGGGGGGCGGCGTGGGGTATTCGCTCGCGACGCGGCACCACCGGCCGGTCGTCACAGCGCCACGTCGTTCTCCAGCAAAAAGACGTGGTAAGCCGGCAGTCCTTACAGGCGAGGCCCGGCAGACGCGGCCGGTGTCCCGGCGGCCTCCCGGAGGCGTCCGCGCGAGCGCCGCGGCACCCCCGCCCCGCTCCTCATGCGGCGCCGATCCGTTCCGCGAAGCGGCCCCAGCGCGCCAGGGAGCGCCGCGACCGCCGCATGTAGAGGGCACCGAAAAGGCCGCCGAGGAGGCCGCCCAGCCCATCCATGACGAGGTCCCACATCGTGTCCTCGAGCGGCGCCATCACGGGCGATCCCTGCGCGCCGGCGTCGAGCGCGAGGTCCATCCCGAACTCGACGATCTCCCAGAGCGCCCCCGCGCCGAGGGTCAGCAGGAAGATCGCCGTCAGGTTCAGGACGAAGCCGGTCCTCATCCGGCAGGTCATCGTCAGCGCGTAGATCGCCAGAAAGGAGACGATCGCCAGCAGGCCGGAGTTACCGAAGTGGATGACCTTGTCGTAGAACGGCACGAGGCTGTACAGGTCGAGAAAGCGGCCGAGCGTCATGTCGGTGACGAGCCACCAGAGGACGAACAGCTCGATCTCGACGGGAATGGTCAGCCTGGCCGAGCGCGCGACGAGGGAAGGCGCGAGGATGAGCGCCAGCGCGCCGAAGCAGAGAAGCCCGAAGAGAAACGCGCCCTCCAGGACGTGGAAGACACCCGTCGCCACGATGAGGGCGCGCAGGAGCCAGGCGAGCCGGATCTCCCACGGTGCGGCCACGCCCGGGCCGTCTCGTGCGGCGGCCGTGACGCTCGAGCCGCGTCGCGGCGGTGCCGGCGCGTCGGGGCGAGGCGCCGATGCCTCCGCGCGATCGCGGAGGCTCACGACGGTTTCCGCCTCGGCGGTCGGCCCAGCCTCGGGACGAAGCCGGGCACGTGGGCCGCGTAGCGCCTATAGCTCTCACCGAACGCGACCAGCGCCGCGCGCTCCTCGCCCCTGGCCAGCCGCACGTACATGACGACGAGAACCGGGAACATCGCCAGGGTCAGCAGCGTCGGCCATTGCAGCAGAAAGCCGAACATGACCAGGATGAAGCCGACATATTGCGGGTGGCGCACGTGGGCATAGGCGCCGGACGTCGCGAGCGTGCGTCGGCGCTGCGCCTCGTAGAGCACCTTCCAGGCGGTCGAGATCAGCACGAAGCCGCCGCCGACGAAGGCGAAGCTCAGCAGGTGGAACGGCCCGAGATGCGGGTTCGCCTCCCAGCCGAAGAGCATCTCCAGCAGATGCCCGGCATCGTGCGACAGCCAGTCCACGCCGGGGAAGCGGCTCTGCAGCCAGCCCGAGAGCAGGTAGATGGTCAGCGGGAAGCCGTACATCTCCGTGAACAGCGCAACCAGGAAGGCGCTGAAGGCGCCGAAGGAGCGCCAGTCGCGGGCCGTCTTCGGCTTGAAGAAGCTGAAGGCGAACAGGATGAAGATCGCCGAGTTCACGACGACCAGGAACCAGAGGCCGTAGGCAGGGGCGGTTTCGGTCATCGCGGCCATGTCCGTTCGGTGGATTCAGTGGTGATGGCCGCCGGGCTCGCGGCCGCCTCCCGGCGGCGGATCGCCGTCGTCGCTGCCGGGCCCGTGCCCGTGCCCTGCGTGCATGAAGAAGTGCATCACGACGCATAGGCCGAGCAGGAGCAGCAGCGGCCCGACGCCGACGAGGTGCGCCCGGTGCTCGGCGACGAGGTAGAAGGCGCCGACTGCCAGGAAGACCAGCAGGACGATGTTCGCGCGCGGGGAGAAGGATCCGCGCCCTTTGTCTCCGTGGTCCATTCCATCCTCCCACGCCGACCGCAGCGTCGCTGCGCAATCCGAAGGTCCTCGCCCGGAGCAGGCCTCATCCGACCGCCTCGGCCGGGCGTGCGCCGGCCGCCTCGGCGGGACGGCCACGGCCCACCCCCTCCAGCCGCGTGCGCTTGAGCAGCAGCGCGTTGACCGCGACGAGCGCCGAGCTGCCCGACATCGCGATCGCCGCCACCTCGGGGCTGATCACGAGCGGATAGAAGACGCCGGCGGCGGCCGGGAAGGCGACGACGTTGTAGGCGACCGCCCAGAACAGGTTCTGATGCATCTTGCGGAGCGTTGCCCGCGACAGCTCGATCGCGCCGACGATGTCGTAGGGGTCGCTCTTCATGAGCACCACGTCGGCGCTCTCCATCGCCACGTCGGTGCCGGCGCCGATGGCGAAGCCGACATCGGCCTGGGTGAGCGCCGGCGCGTCGTTGACGCCGTCGCCGACCATGCCGACCCGCTTGCCCTGCGCCTGCAGCTCCTTGACCTTGTCGGCCTTCTGTCCCGGCAGCACGTCGGCGAGCACGATCTCGATGCCGAGCTCCGCAGCGATGCGCTTGGCGGTGCCCTCGTTGTCGCCGGTCAGCATCGCGACCTCCACACCGCGCTCGCGCAGCTTCGCCACGGTCGCCTTGGCGCTCGGGCGTGGCGCATCGGCGATGGCGACGAGGCCGAGGAGCTCGCCGCCACGGGCGACATGGACGACCGTGCGGCCGGCGCCCTTGAGGCGGTCGGCCTCTCCCGCGAGCGGACCCAGGTCGATCCCCTCCTCGTCCATGAGCCGACGGTTGCCGAGCCAGGCCGTCTGCCCGTCGACCTCGGCGCGAGCCCCCTTGCCTTCGAGGTTGAGGAAGCCGCGCGCCGCGGGGACGTCGAGGCCCTCGGCGCGCTCGACGATCGCCAGCGCGAGCGGGTGGTCGGACCCGCGCTCCACGGAAGCGGCCGTCCGCAGGACCTCGTCCTCGCTGCGCCCCGCCGCCGCCACGACGTCGACGACGCGCGGCTGGCCCATGGTCAGCGTGCCGGTCTTGTCGAAGACGATCACGTCGAGCTTGGTGGCGTCCTCGAGCGCGCCGGCGTTCTTGAACAGGATGCCGTGGGTGGCGCCGAGGCCGGTGCCGACCATGACCGCCATCGGCGTCGCCAGCCCGAGCGCATCCGGGCAGGCGATGACGAAGACGGTGATCGTCAAGGTCAAGGCGAACAGCAGCGGCTGGCCGATCCACCAGAACCAGACCGCGAAGGTCGCGAGCCCGATCAGGATGGCGATCAGCACCAGCCATTGCGAGGCGCGGTCGGCGAGGAGCTGCGCCGGCGCCTTGGAGTTCTGCGCCTCCTGCACCAGCTTGACGATCTGCGCCAGCGCCATGTCGGCGCCGACCTTCGTCGCGCGGTATCGGAAGCTGCCGCTCTTGTTGATGGTCGCGCCGATGACCTGGTCGCCCGGCCCCTTGTTAACCGGCATCGACTCGCCGGTCAGCATGGACTCGTCGACGAGGGATTCGCCCTCGATCACCTCGCCGTCGACGGGGATCTTGTTCCCGGGCCGGATGATCACGGTCTCGCCGGCCTCGACCTCCGAGGTCGGGACCTCGACCTCCCGCCCGTCCCGCAGGACCGTCGCCATCGGCGGTGCGAGATCGAGCAGCGCCCGGATCGCCGCCGAGGCGCCGGCGCGGGCCCGCATCTCCAGCCAATGGCCGAGCAGGATGAAGACGAGCAGCACCGCCACCGCTTCGTAGAACTGCACGCCGGGGAAGAAGAAGGTCGAGCCGACGCTGAAGAGGTACCCCGTGCCGACCGACAGCACGACGAGCACCGCCATGTTGAGCACGCCGTTGCGCAGGGCCCGCCAGGCGGCGGTGAAGAACGGCCAGCTCGGGTAGACGATCGCGAGGCTGCCGAGGAAGAACAACCACAGATCGAGGCCGAGGCCGAAAGGCGGCTCGGGCGGCACGAACATCCCGCCCATCGGCGAATAGACGAAGATCGGTATGGTGAAGGCGAATGCGATCCAGAAGCGGTTGCGCATGTCCCGCACCATGGCGGCCATGTCCATGCCCGCGCCGTGGCCCATCTCGTGCGCCATCTCGTCGTGCGCCGGCGTCGGCCCGCCGTGGCCCGCGTGGCTCGGCTGCGCGGGCGGCGCCTGCGTCGGCGCCGGTGCGGCCGGCTCGCAGACATGCCGCGGGGTCACGCGCCCGCCGCAGCGAAAGCCGCAGGACCTCACCTTGCGCTGCAGGGTCTCGACGCTGGTGACCGCCTCGTCGTAGTCGATGGTCACGCTGCCGGACGCAGGGTTCGCCGAGGCCCGGCGGACACCCTTCTCGGCGCGCAGCTGCTTCTCGACCCCGAGGTGGTCGAGCTCTTCGAAGAGGCCGCAGACCTCCAGTGTTACTGTGCTCACGGTCAAGCTCCCGGAACGCGCGGTTCGTCGTGGGTCGAAGGTCGGTCGGGCGTGGGTCGGGGTGGGTCGTCCATCGGCAGCCTCGCGACGTGCGAAACCCGCCCTCCCCCGGCCCCCTCGATCGGCTAGCTGCCGCAGCAGGACGATCCGGTCCCGTTCGCCGGACCGGCCCTCGTAGAGTTCGTTTCCGTGCGCATTCCCGACTTCCTTCGATACGCAGGACCGCGCGGCACACGGCCCGAATGGAACCGCCATTCGGTACTACGGACGCAACGAGGGAGACGGCATTACGGCTCGGCGACAATCGCGCAGCCGGGTGGCGACGACACGGGCCGACGGAACGCTCCACCCCGGCGCCGTCGTGTGCGATGATGCGCGCCAGGCGATGCCGGGAGGCCGAGGGATGAAGGAGCCGTCTCGAGTCGAGCTCGTCCGGCGGGCGCCGCATCCGGCGCTCGCGAGCGTGGTCGCCTCGCTCGCCGGCTATCGCGAGATCGCGCCCGGGCCGCGGGTCCAGCACGAGAGCGCGACGCTCGTCGTGCCGGTGATCGTCTCATTCGGCCGCCCTTTCCGGATCGCCTTCGGCCGCGCGCCGACGGAGGACGATGTGCAGCCGAGCTTCGTCGCCGGCCTGCACGCCGGCCCCGTCGAGATCCGCTCCGACGGCGGCGCGGAATGCCTCCAGATCGACTTCACGCCGCTCGGCGCGCACCGCTTCCTCGGCGGCCTCGCCGGAGAGATCGCATCGCGGATGGTCGACATCGAGGACGCCCTCGGCCCCGCGGGGCGGAACCTGCGCCGGCGCCTCGGCGAGGCGGCGACGTGGGACGAGCGCCTCGATCTGGCGGAGGCTTTCCTGCTCGCGCGCACCCTTCCCGCGGCGCGGCCGGAGATCGCGCATCTGTGCGCGGCCGTCGCCCGGACCGGCGGCGCCGTCTCGATCGCGGGTATCGCGGCCGACATCGGCATCTCGCGCAAGCACCTCGCGGCGCTGAGCGCACGGCATCTCGGCGTCGGTCCGAAGACGCTGGCGCGCATGGTCCGCTTCCGCCGGGCCTGCGTCGTCGCGACGTCCGCGACGTCCGGGGCTGCCATGTCCGCCGGGCCTGCCTCGTGGGCGGACGTCGCCGCCTCCTGCGGCTTCGCCGACCAGGCGCATCTCGTGCGCGAGTTCCGGTCGCTGGCGGGGGCGACGCCGACGCAATGGCTCGGCCGCATCGGCCGCGGCGCGGAGGCGCTACGTGCGGGCGAGGCGGCGGGCTGAGGTGACAAACCATCAAGACCGGCCCCACGGCCGGCGGTAGCGTGCGGGTCTCTCACGAACGGAGACACCGATGAGCACCCTCGAGACCGCACCTTGCCTCTTCCCCACCCTGCGCTGCGCCGACGCGGACGGGATGATCGCCTGGCTCGCCGAGGCGCTGGGCTTTCGCGAGCGCGTCGTCTACCGCGACGGGGACGGCGACGCAGCCCTGGTGGCCCATGCGGAGCTCGTCCTCGGCTCGTCGATCCTGATGATCGGGCAGGAGCGGGACGACGCCTACGGCGCCGACATCGGCCCGCGCGACGGCCGACGGACGGACGCCCTCTACCTCGCCGTCGCGGACATCGATGCCGCGTACGCGCGGGCGAAGGCCGCGGGCGCGCAGATCACCGCCGAGGTCCGCGACACGCCCTACGGCACCCGCGACTTCGCCTTCCGCGATCCCGAGGGCAATCTCTGGAGCGTCGGCACCTACTGGCCGACGGCCGACAGCGCGCCGCTGTAGCGCGGATCCCGCCCCGGCCGCCGGCGACGCCGCTTCAGGCGAGCCCGTCGATCAGCGCGCGGATCACCGTACGGCAGTCCTCGGGGGCGGCGCCGGCCGCCATCGCCTCCGCCGCACGCTCCAGCGCGGCGGAGAGGACCGGCGCCAGGACCGCGAGCGGCAGGGGCTGCAGGGCGCCGGCCGCGATGGCCGCCGCGAGCCCCTCGCGCAGCGTGGCGTCGCCGCGGGTCTCCTCGATCGTGCGCCGATCGCTTTCGCCGAGAACAGCGGGCGCCTCGACGAGGAGGAGGCGCGTGCGGCCGGGCTCGGCCATGGCCCGCAGATAGGCGTCCGCACCGGCGAGAAGCCGCTCGAGGGGCGACGCCGCCACGTCGTCCGAGGCTTCGATCGCCTCCGCGACCGCCGTCGCTTCCGCCTCCACGACCGCCCTGAACAAGGCCCGCTTGTCGACGAAGTGATGATAGAGGGCGCCACGGGTCACGCCGGCGGCCGCGACGAGGGCCGGCGTGCTCGTCTCGGCGAAGCCGTGCTCCGCGAACAGCGCCCGAGCGGTCGCGATCAGCGTGTCGCGCATCGCGCGGGTCCGCTCCGCGTTCGAGCGGCGCTCGGATTTCATTTGCATACAGAGTGCCTGTTTGTTAAAGCGATCGTCGACATGCAGAATGTATGTTTCTGGCGAGGATGGAAAGCATGAACGTCACGAGCTGGTACCCGGTGCTCATGGTGTCCGACGTCGCCGAGACGGCGCGGTTCTGGATCGCCCATTTCGACTTCGCCGCCGCCTTCGAGGCCGATTGGTACGTGCACCTGCAATCCACGAGGGACCCGAGCATCGCTCTCGCGATTCTGCAGGGCGACCACGAGACCATCCCGGAGAGCGGACGCGGGCGCGCCGCGGGCGTGTTGCTCAACATCGAGGTCGAGGACGTCGATGCCGTCCATGCGCGGCTCACCCGCGCCGGGCTGCCGATGCTCCTCCCGCTGCGCGACGAGCCCTTCGGCCAGCGCCATTTCATCACCAGCGACCCGAACGGCGTGCTGATCGACGTGATCACGCCGATCCCGCCGAGCGACGAGTTCGCGGCGCAGTACCGAGCCGACGCGTTGCCGCGGTGAGCCGGGGCGTCACGCCGGCAACCGGGGGGCTGCCCCCATCGCGGCCGCCCCCAGCCGCCGGCGGATCGCCCAACGCCGGAGCGCGGAGAGGCGGTCCACGAAGAGGCGTCCGTCGAGGTGGTCGATCTCGTGCTGGAGGCTCACCGCCGCCATGCCCACGAGGTCGCGCTCGAAGGGGCACCCCTGCGCGTCCTGCGCCCGCACGCGCACCCGCGTGTCGCGCCAGACGCTGGCGACCACGCCGGGCAGCGACAGGCAGCTCTCCTGGACGAAGCCGAAGGCGCGCCCCCGTGCGACGATGCGCGGATTGACGAAGGCCTCCGGCGCGGCGCCGTCGCCCTGCGGATCGATGACGGCGATGCGCCGCGCGTCCCCGATCTGGGGTGCGGAGAGGCCGATCGCCCGCCGGGCGCACATGGTCTGCGCGAGGTCCGCGATCGCCGCCGCCACGGTCTCGTCAAACGCGTCGACCGGGGCCGAGACGGCGCGGAGCGCCGCGTCGGGCGCGGTGAGGATCGCGCGCACGGTCATGGCGCGGGCCGTGCCCGGGCGGACGCGGAGGCCGCCTCGTGCATCTCGCTCCTCTCCCGTGCGACCGCACGGCGCGCGAGCGGCAGGGCGGCGGCGATGGTGACGACGAGGAGCACGATCTCGAGGCCGTAGACCGCGATGTATCCCGCCGCCGCCCCGCCGAACGGACCCGCCGTCTCCAGCACGTCCGCGGCGAGCGTGACGACGTCGCGGATCACGCCCGCGAGCGCCAGCGCGACGCCGGCGGCGGTGGCCTGGACCGCGCCCCAGGCGCCGAGCGCGAGGCCCGCCTGGCCGGGCGGCGCGAGGTTCATCGTGGCGGTGAGCGTCGCGTGGCCGAACAGCGCCGCGCCGAAGCCGATGAGGACGTTGCCGGCGAGGAACGAGGCGGCGAAGCCCGTCGGGGCGGCGAGGATGACGAGGCCGAAGGCCGGCACGCCGATCGCCGCGGCGACGAGCGTCAGGCGGTACGGATCGCCACCGCGGCCGAGCGCCCACGAGGCGGTGGCGAAGCCGGCGAGCCCGCCGAGCGCGAGCAGCGCGGTGAGCTTCGTCGTCGCCGCAACGCTCCAGTCGAGGACCTCGCCGCCGAAGGGCTCGAGCAGCACGTCGGCCATCCCGAAGGCCATCGTCCCGACGCCGACCACGACGAGCCGGCGCATCGCCCGCCCGCCGGCACGAAATCGCACCCAGCTCTCGGCGAAGCCCGGGTCCGGGGCGCGCGCCCGTCCGCGATGCGGGTCCCGCGGCTCCTGCTTCCAGAAGGCGATGCCGTTGAGGACGATGCAGGCGACCGCCGCGCCCTGGATCACCTGCACGAGCCGGCCGGGGGTGAAGTCCTCCAGCGCCGCGCCGAAGACGAGGGCGCTCGCGATCATGCTCAGCAGCAGCGTGACGTACATCAGCCCGACGACCTTGGCGTGGGATTCCGGCGGCGTCAGGTCGGTGGCGAGCGCGAGCCCCGCGGTCTGGAGGACATGCGCGCCGGCACCCACGAGCAGGAAGGCGAGCGCCGCCGCGCCGAGCCCGAGCCAGGCCGGGGCGTCCGCCGCCTGCCCGGCGCCGGCGAGCACCAGGAGCGCGAAAGGCATGATGGCGTAGCCGCCGAACTGGAGCTGGGTGGCCTTCCAGACGAACGGCACGCGCCGCCAGCCGAGCGCGCAGCGGTGCGTGTCGGAGCGATGGCCGATCAGCGCCCGGAACGGCGCGGACACGACCGGCAGCGCCACCATCACGGCGACGACGCTCGCCGCGACGCCCAGCTCCACGATCATCACCCGGTTGAGGGTGCCGACGAGGAGCACGAGCGTCATGCCCACCGAGACCTGGAACAAGGACAGCCGCAAGAGCCGCCCGAGCGTCAGGTCCGGGGTCGCCACGTCCGCGAACGGGAGCCAGCGCGGGCCGAGGCCGGCCCAGAACGCCACGAGTCGCCGCCGAAGGAGGATCATGCCCGGCCTCGCAGGATGGCGAGCGCGCGCCGGCGCGGCGCGGCTACTGCTTTCTCGTCAGCACCGGCAGGCCGAGGAAGGAGGACAGCGGTGCGGCCTTGCGCGAGAGCAGCGGCATGCCGAAGCTCCTCGTCCACGCGCGCTTGGGGGCGGTGAGGGTCGGCAGCCCGACGGCCGAGGACAAGGGCGCCGCGCTGCCGGAGAGCATCGGCATGCCGAAGCTCGTCGTCTTGCGCTCGGCCGGCCGGCTCGTCAGCGTCGGCATCCCCGTCGCCTGCGAGAGCGGCGCGGGCCGGCGCGACAGCATCCGGATGCCCAGGAAGTCGGAGAACGACCACTTGCTGATCAGCTCGGTGTGCGAGCGCGAGCCGGTGAGGACCGGCAGGCCGAAGGCGGTGGAGAACGGGGCCGGGTTGCGCGGCGGCGGTGCCGCGGGCGGGGCCTCGTAGCCCTCCGCGCGCCGCACGATCGCTTCCGCCGCGCCGCCTTCGCCGAAGGGCGCCTTGACGCTGACGACGACGGCGCCCTCGCCGAGCAGCCGTCCGTAGAGGCGGGCGAGGCCGGGCGGCAGGAAGCCGTCCGCGGTGGCTCCGCGCGCGATCGTCTCGTTGTCGTCCGCCTGCGGACGGATCACCCGTCGCTCCACGAAGCCGGCGGCCGCGAGGGCGCCGTCCGCGGCGTCTGCCGCGGGCTCGGAACGAAAGATGCCGATGACCTGTGTCGACCCCGTATCCATGTGCCCGCTCCCGTTCCTGCGATCTCCTCGCACACACGTCGTCGTTTGGCCCCTCGTCACGCGCCAGCGCGCCGCCCGGCACCGGAGGAAGGGCATGCGCAGCGTCGGATAGGCCGCGGGAGGCGGGCGCCTGCGCCCGCCCCTCGGCAGCGGTGGCCCGGGGGATCGGCCGGCCGCGTCAACCGCCCTGGAAGAAGGCGGGGAACCACGTGGTGTTGCCGAGAATGGCGAAGTGGACGACGAACGAGATCAGGGCCACGGCTCCCAGGAAGAGCGGCAGCCCGACCGTCGGGCTCACGACGCACCAGATACGACCTTGGTTCATGATGGATCTCCCTCAGCCACCCCAGGGCGTGAAGACGTAGGCGAGGATGTGGGCGATCAGCGAGATCACGAAGAACACCCGAGCGCCGTCGATGACGTGCTTGTGGAGCTCCTCGGACTCGCGGATGGTCAGCCCGGTCGGCCAGATGCGGTCCGGATCGTCCAGATCCAGCGTCTGCTTTTCGCTGTACATGCGCGCACTCCTTTCGGAATCGCCTGCGGGAATGAGCCCGATCAGGCCCGCGCATCCTATGGCCGAGCTTCCCGAGTGTCAACGGAATGTTACAGAAATTACTGTAAGGACCACCTTACACGGCACTGGGCCGATCCCTGAGGCCAGCCTGCGCCGCGCCGGAGAAGGCGAGAGCGCGCATGAGGTTGCACGGCGCATCGCCGAAGCGGCGCCTGCCGCTTCGCGCCGCCGACCGGGAGATCCGTGTCGTTCCCGACGGGACCGACACGGACGCTCGCCGCGTACTGGCGCGACGACTTGTGCCTCCTCCGGTCGGCGTCGCGGCCGTCTCCCGGAGGGAGGCGACGGCGTCAGATGCAGCGGCCGCCGTCCACCTCCATGCACACCCCGGTGAGGAACTCCGCCTCGTCCGAGCACAGGAAGAGCGCGGCGTTGGCGATATCGGCGGGCTGAGACAGGCGGCCCATGGGGATCGTGGCGCGGAACTGGGCGCGGCGCTCCTCGGTGTCCTCGCCGAGGAAGGTGGCGAGCATGCCGGTCTCGCCGGCGACCGGATTAATGGCGACGACGCGGATCTTCTCGGGCGCGAGCTCCACCGCCATGGCGCGGGTGAGCGTGATCGCCGCACCCTTCGAGCCGTTGTACCAGACGAGGCCCGGGCGCGGGCGCACGCCCGCCGTCGAGGCGATGTTGAGGATCACGCCGCCGTTCCCCTGCGCCCGGAAGACCGGGATCGCGGCGTGCGCGCCGTGGAAGATCGCCTTGACGTTGACGTCGTAGATTCGGTCGAACGTCTCCTCGTCGACCTCGAGCATGGGCCGGTTGCGGTGGGCGAAGCCGGCGTTGTTGACGAGGATGTCGAGCCGCCCGAAGGCGGAGACCGCCTCGTCCACCATGGCCTGCACGTCGGCGGCCCTGGTCACGTCGGCGCGCACGAAGCGCGCGGCCTCGCCGATCTCGGCGGCGACGCGCCGCCCGCCCTCCTCCGCGATGTCGGCGACGATCACCTTCGCGCCCTCCCGCGCGAACAGCTTCGCCATCCCCTCGCCGAACCCGGAGCCGGCTCCGGTGATGACGGCGACCTTGCCTGCCAGACGCATGTCGTTTTCTCCTGATGATATCCGTCGCGCCGCGCCGCCGATCGAGGCCGCCGCGGGTCTCCCCTTTCACTCGTCGAGAGGGGAGCTCCCGATCGCCGGTCGTCGGCGTCGGGGCTTCGAGGCAACCGCTAGTCCCTCACCCGCGGCTGGACGTCACTCGTACTTCATGGCCACGGTCTTCAGCTGGGCGAAGCCGTAGAGGGCCTCGAAGCCCTTCTCGCGGCCGTGGCCGGACTTGCCGACGCCGCCGAAGGGCAGCTCGACGCCGCCGCCGGCGCCGTAGTTGTTGACGAAGACCTGGCCGGCGCGCAGCCGCTTGGCCATGCGCAGCTGGCGCCCGCCGTCGCGGGTCCACACGCCGGCGACGAGGCCGAAGTCGGTGCCGTTGGCGATGGCGATCGCCTCGTCCTCGCCCTCGAAGGGGATGAGCGAGAGGACCGGGCCGAAGATCTCGTCGCGGGCGAGCTCGGCCTCGGCGTCGACCGGGCCGAACAGGGCGGGCGCCACGTAGAAGCCACCGGCGGGCGCGTCGTCCAGCACCCGGCCGCGGGCGAGGATCCTGGCGCCGCCGGCCTCGGCGCGCTCGATGAAGCCCTTCACGCGGTCGCGCTGGCGCCCGTTGACGATGGGGCCGACGTCGGGATCGTCGAGGGCGGGGCCGACGGTGAGCGCCGAGAAGCGCTCGACCAGCGCCGAGACCACCTCGTCCCAGATCGGCTTCTCGATCAGGATGCGCGAGCCGGCGGAGCAGGTCTGGCCGGCGTTCTGCACGGAGGCGCGCACCAGGAAGGGCAGCGCCGCCTCGAGGTCCGCGTCGGCGAAGACGAGCTGGGGCGACTTGCCGCCGAGCTCGAGCGTGACGGGCACGACGTTGCGCGCCGCCATCTCCTGGATCTTCTGGCCGACCAGCACGGAGCCCGTGAAGGAGACGTGCGCGACGTCCGGATGCGAGGCGAGCGGCGCGCCGGCCTCCTCGCCGTAGCCGGTGACGATGTTGAGCGCGCCCTCGGGCAGGCCGGCCTCGAGCGCGATCTTGCCGATCATCAGCGCGGTGAGCGAGGCGTCCTCGCCCGGCTTGACGACGCAGGCGTTGCCCATGGCGAGCGCGGCGCCCACCGAGCGGCCGATGATCTGCATCGGGTAGTTCCACGGCACGATGTGGCCGGTGACGCCGTGGGGCTCGTACCAGGTCATCACCTGGTAGCCGGCCTGGTAGGGGATGGTGTCGCCGTGGACCTTGTCGGCGGCGCCGCCGTAGAACTCGAAATAGCGCGCGCAGGCGAGCGCGTCGGCCTTGGCCTGGGCGTGTGGCTTGCCGACGTCGCGGGCCTCCAGGATCGCGAGGTCGGTGGCGCGGTCGAGGATGCCCTGGGCGATCCGGGTGAGGATGCGCCCGCGCTCGGTCGCCGTCATGCGGCCCCACGGCCCCTCGAGCGCCTTCTTCGCGGCCTTGACGGCGGCCTCGACGTCGGCCGCGCGGCCGCGGGCGAGCTCGCCCAGCGGCTCGCCGGTCGAGGGATCGATGACGGGGATGCGCTCGCCGGAGGCGGCGTCCTGGAAGGCGCCGCCGATGAGCAGCTTGGGCGCGGGAACGGTCATGTGCGCTCTCAATACGCGAGGTTACGGAAGAACAGCGTCAGCTCGGGGACGTAGGTGATGATCATCAGGCACGTCACCACCACCAGCACGAAGGGTACGAGATGGCGGATGATCCGCTCCAGGGGAACTTGCGCCACCTGGCATGCGGCGAAGAGATTGACGCCGAAGGGCGGGGTGATCATCCCCAGCGCGAGGTTGACGACCATGATCAGCCCGAAATGGACCGGGTCGACGCCGAAGGCGATCGCGACCGGCGCGAGGATCGGCGCGAGCACGATGATCGCCGCCGAGGTCTCGATGAACATGCCCACCAGGAACAGGAAGACGTTGACCGCGAGCAGGAACATCGCCGGGTCGGAGACGACGCTCGTGATCCACGACGAGATCGCCGCGGGGACGCCGGCGCGGGTGATCAGGAACGAGAACAGCCCCGCCGCCGCGATGATGAACATGATGATGGTGGACGAGATCACCGAGCGGCGCAGCACGCCGACGAGGTCGCGCCACGAGATCGCCCGGTAGACGAGGGTGCCGACGAGGAGCGCGTAGACGACCGCGACGACCGAGGCCTCGGTCGGCGTGAAGACGCCCTGGTAGATGCCGCCGATGATGATCACCGGCATCAGGAGCGCCCAGGCGGCCTCCTTCGTCGCGGCGAGGAGCGGCAGGCGCCCGACGTGGTCCTCCTTGCCCCAGCCGTTCACGCGGCAGGCGACCAGCACGTAGAGGATCAGCGCCGCCCCGATGAGGAGCCCCGGCCCGATGCCGCCGACGAACAGCTCGCCGATCGAGACTTCCGCCGCGACGCCGTAGAGGATGAGCGGGATCGAGGGCGGGATGATCACGCCGAGCTCCGCCGAGGTCGCCTGCAGGCTCGCGCCGAAGCTCTTCGGGTAGCCGTGCTTGACCATCGCGGGGATGATGATCGCGCCGATGGCGAAGGTGGTCGCCACCGACGAGCCGGAGACCGAGGCGAAGATCATGCAGGTGAGCACGCACGACGCCGCGAGCCCGCCCTGCACGCCGCCGACCAGCGCCTTGGCGAACTCGACGAGCCGGCGCGAGATGCCCCCCGCCTCCATCAGGTTGCCGGCGAGGATGAAGAACGGGATCGCCATCAACGGGAACGAGTCGATCGTCGTCATCAGCTTCTGCGCGACGAGGACGAGCGGCAGCGGGGTGAAGAAGGCGATGCCGCCGATCGAGGCGGCGAGGATGGCGATCGCGATCGGGGCGCCGAGGGCGATGAAGAAGACCATGCCGGCGAGCATGAAGGTCGACATGGCGGGTCAGGCTCCCTCGCTCTCGAGACGGGCGCGCGCCTCGGGGACCGGAACGGCCGCGCCCTTGCGCACGCGGTCGACCTCCTCGGCGAGGCGGGCGACGACGGCGACGATGGAGAGCGCGGCGCCGACGGGGATGGCGGTGTAGACGAGCGCGATCGAGATGCCGCCGCCCGTGAACGGGTTGTCGACGCCGGCCAGTGTCTGGAAGCGCACGCGCTCGGCCATGCTCCAGCCGTGCCAGAACATCACGGCCAGGACGCCGAGGTTGAGGCCGGCCACGGCGCAGATCACGACGAGCTCGAGCCGCTTCGGGGCGAGGCGCTGGAGCATGTCCACCGCCATCAGCGAGCCCGTCCGGAAGGCGGCGACGAGGCCGAGATAGACCATCCAGATCTGCAGGCTCCGCGAGGTCACCTCCGACCAGGTCGAGGGCTGCTCGAACACGAAGCGGGTGATCACCTGGTAGAACGACACGCCCGCCATCGCGACGAGCAGCACCATCGCGAGCGTGAGCGCGACGTGGAAGACGGTGCGGTCGACGAGCTTGAGGGCGGCGAGCATCGTGCACTCTTCGAGTACCCCTCTCCCGGAAGGGAGAGGGGCAGGGGTGAGGGAATGCCGGTGGAGGTGTGGCGAGCGGCTCGCGTCGTGCGGCGAGCCGTACGCCCTCACCCCCGGCCCCTCTCCCGTCCGGGAGAGGGGAGCGACGTCACATGAGACACGTCACATGCCGACGGCGCGGATCGCGTCGATCTTGTCCTGGCCGAAGCGCTCGGCGAACTCCGCGAAGGCGGGCTGGAGGGCCGCCTCGAAGGCCGCACGGTCCGGGTCCTCGACGACCTGCATGCCCTGCTCCTTCAGCATGGCGACGCCGTTGTCCGCGTCCTCGCGCACCTTCTCGCGCATGGCGGCGGCGCCCGCGGCGGCGGCCTCGCGGAACCAGCCCTTCTGCTCGTCGGACAGGCCCTCCCAGACGATCGGCGAGAGGATGATCAGCGCCGGCGAGTAGACGTGCTGGGTCAGCGTCAGGTGATCCTGCACCTGCGAGAAGTTCGCCGACAGGATCACGCCGATCGGGTTCTCCTGGCCGTCGACCGTGCCCTGCTGGAGCGCGGTGAACAGCTCGGGGAACGCCATCGGCGTCGGCAGCACGCCGAGTTCCTGGAAGGCGCGCATGTGCACCTGGTTCTCCATGGTGCGCACCTTGAGCCCGCGCGTGTCCTCCGGCGTGCGGACCGGGCGCACGTTGTTCGTCAGGTTACGGAAGCCGTTCTCGCCCCAGGCGAGACCGATGAGCCCGTGGTTCGGGAACTGGTCGAGGATCTCCTGGCCGATCGGCCCGTCGAGCACGGCATGGGCGTGGTCGTAGTCGCGGAACAGGAAGGGAATGTCGGTGATGAGCGTGTCGGGCACGAAGTTGCCGACGGGACCCGTCGAGGTGATCACGATGTCGACGGTGCCGATCTGGGCGCCCTCGACCATCTCGCGCTCGCCGCCGAGGGCGTTCGCGGGGAACTGCTCGATCATGAACTCGCCGCCGGAGAGCTCCTCGAGCTTCTCCGCCATGGCGGTGGCGCCGACCCCGTAGTGCGAGGTGGGGGCGAGCGAGTAGCCGAGCTTGAGCGACTGCTGCGCCTGGGCGCCGCCGATGCCGAGCGCCAGGATCGCCGCGCCGGCGAGCGCGGCCTTCAGGGTCGTGTGGAACATGGGGTCTGTGTCCTCCCGTTCGTTTCTTGGCTCGTGACCGCGAGCGCGCGACGGCGCCCGCTCCTTCCCGCACCCGCACGCGTCAGCGTAGCGCCTCCAGCGCGCGGGCGAAGAAATCCTCTCCTCCGAAGTTGCCGCTCTTCAGCGCGAGCGCGAGCGCCCCCGCCGGCGCGCCGAGCGCGAGGGTCGCCGGCACTCCCGGCGCGATCTCCGCGCCGATGCGCAGGGCCTTGACCTGCAGCGCCTCGACGACGGCGCCGGAGGTCTCCCCGCCGGCGACGACGAGGCGGCGCAGGCCCCAGGCGACGAGGTGCTCGGCGATGCGCGCCATCAGGCTCTCGAGCGCCGCGCCCGCGACCCGTGCGCCGAAGCGTGCCTGGACGGCGGCCACGGCGTCCGGATCGGCGCTCGTGGCGATGGCGACGGGACCGGAGGGCAGCTTCTCGCGGGCGAAGGCGAGCGCGTCGGCCAGGGCACGCTCGGGATCGGCGACCGCGGCCGCCGCGTCGATGCGCAGCACCGGCATCAGCGCCTGCGCCGCCGCGAGCTGCGCGCGCGTCGCCGCCGAGGTCGAGCCGGCGAGCACGACGGCGGGGCCGCCGACCTCCGGCAGTGCCGCGGCCGCGCTCTCGCGCGCACGGCCCGATGCGATCAGCGCCCGCGCGAGCCCGTGGCCGAGACCGGACGCGCCGGTGGAGACGGGGTGGCGCAGGGCGGCCTCGCCGAGCGGGATCAGGTCGTCGTCGCAGATCGCGTCGACGACCGCCGCCCCCCTCCCCTCGCCGGCGAGCGCCTCGAGCCGCCGGGCGATTGCGTCGGCGCCTGCGCGCACGGTCGCATGCGCCACGAGCCCGACCGGCGCGGCGCTCTGGCGGGCGAGCACGCGCACGAGGTCGGCGTCGCGCATCGGGTTGAGCGGGTGGTCCTTGAGCGGGCTCTCGGAGAGGAGCCTGTCGCCGACGAAGAGGTGGCCCTGGTAGACCGTCCGGCCGGTGCCCGGGAAGGCCGGGCAGACCGGGACGATCGCCGCGCCGGCGTCCGCGCGCAGCGCGTCCGTCACGGGGCCGATGTTGCCGGCATCCGTCGAATCGAAGGTCGAGCAGATCTTGTAGAGGACGTGGCCCGCCCCCGCGCCGACGAGGGCGTCCCGGGCCGCGCGCGCCTTCGCGACAGCCTCGTCCGCCGGAACCGAGCGGATCTTCAGGGCGACGACCCGCGCGTCGGTCTCGGGCACGGCGACGTCCGGCCCGGGCACGCCGATGGTCTGCACCACGGAGAGGCCCGCGCGCGCCAGCGTGTTCGCGAGGTCGGTCGCGCCGGTATGGTCGTCAGCGATGCAGCCGAGGGCGAGCCCGCGCGTCGTCGCGCCCGCCTGTGCGTGACCGTCCATCATCCTCCCCGCGAGGCGCCGGGGCGCCCTCTCGTTCGGGGTACGTTAGACAGTCGCGACGGCCGCGGCAACGGGACAGTTTCCCGGCCTTTCGGCGCAGACGGATTGGAAAACGCGCCCGAATCGCGGGGTTTTCGTCGCCTCTCGCAATTCGCGGGCGTTTCGCGGCCGCTTCCGCGCCTCAGTCGCCCCGCGCGTAGGCGGCGATGATCGGGCCGAGCGGCGCCCAGCCGTCGCCGGTGCGGCCGAGATGCGGGGCGTAGAGGCTCGGCACGAGGCCGCCGTCGAGAAAGAGCGCGTCCTCCGTGCCGAGCCCGTCCCGGAACAGGCGGGCGAAGGTGTGGAAGGAGACCGGCTCCTCGGAGATCGCGAACCAGATCTCCCCGTCCTGTGCGACCCCGACGCCGTTGCGGCGCTTGAGCGAATCGGAACCGGGGATGAAGCGGGGATGGATCTCCCCCTGGATCACGAGCATCGGCCCCGACTGCGTCGCGAGCGTCGCGTCCGGCCGCGCCGCGACGTAGGCCTCGGTGCTCATGACCCCCGCGCGGCCGTTCTCCACAAAGAAGACGCCGTTGGGCTTCATGTGGAAGTTGCCCGGCCCGTCGTTGGTGTTGACGGGCACGATCGTCTCGCCCTCCTCGACGTGGAGCCCGATCGGGTCGAGCTCGGCATCGTACATCCCCGCGTTCATGGCGAAGACGAGCGGCGCCCCCTCGATCTCCCGCGGCAGGTTGGCGAAGCGCCCGAGCGGCCGCCCGTCCTCGCCGGCCGCGAACAGCCGCAGGACGTGATCGCGCGGATCGATCACGCACACGGTGAAGCGCGCGCCGTCGAAGGTCCGCGGCGCGCAGGGCTCGGCGGGCGAGGCGGCGGCGGGCTGGGCGGCGGCGGGCTGGGCGGCGGCGAGGAGCCCCGAGAGGAGGGTGCCGAGGATCGTCGTCGGACGCAGCCGCATGCTCACCGCACCAGCTCCCGCATCGCCCGGTCGAGCCCGTCCAGCGTCAGCGGGAACATCCGCCCGCTCATCAGGCGCGAGACGAGGCCGATCGACTGGGTGTGGCCCCAGTGCGCCTCCGGCACGGGATTGAGCCAGGCGGCGCGGCCGAAATGGGCCAGCAGGCGCTCGAGCCAGACCTGGCCGGGCTCCTCGTTCCAGTGCTCGACCGAGCCGCCGGGGATCAGGATCTCGTAGGGGCTCATCGAGGCGTCGCCGACGAGCACGCAGCGATAATCCGGCCCGAAGGTGCGGATCACGTCGAGGGTGGGGATCGTCTCGGCGTGGCGGCGGCGGTTGTCGCGCCACAGGCCCTCGTAGGGGCAATTGTGGAAGTAGAAGTGCTCGAAATGCTTGAACTCCGCGCGTGCGGCGGAGAACAGCTCCTCGGCGCGCTCGACGTGCCAGTCCATCGAGCCGCCGACGTCGAGGAAGAGCAGCACCTTCACCGCGTTGCGCCGCTCGGGCCGCATCCTCACGTCGAGCCATCCCTGGCGCGCGGTCTCGCGAATCGTGCCGTCCAGGTCGAGCTCGTCGGCGGCGCCGGTGCGGGCGAAGCGGCGCAGCCGCCGGAGCGCGACACGCATGTTGCGGGTGCCGAGCTCGACCTGGTCGTCGAGGTCCTTGAACTCGCGCTTGTCCCAGACCTTCACGGCGCGAACGTTGCGGTTGCCGTCCTGGCCGATTCGGATGCCTTCCGGGTTGTAGCCCCAGGCGCCGTAGGGCGAGGTGCCGGCCGTGCCGATCCACTTGTTGCCGCCCTGGTGGCGGCCCTTCTGCTCGGCGAGGCGCTGCTTCAGCTCGTCCATCAGCCGGTCCCAGCCCTTGGCCGCGATCTCGGCCTTCTCCTCGGGCGTGAGGTAGCGCTCGGCGATCCTGCGCAGCCATTCCTCCGGGATCTCCGCGGCCTCGAGCGCCTCGCCCATCGTGCCGAGGCCCTGGAACACGCGCGAGAACACCCGGTCGAACTTGTCGAGGTTGCGCTCGTCCTTCACCAGCGCGGCGCGGGAGAGATAGTAGAAGTCCTCCACCCGCTTGCCCGCGAGATCGCGCTCCAGCGCCCCAAGCAGCGTGAGGTACTCGCGCAGGGTAACGGGAATGCGTGCGGCGCGCAGCTCGGCGAAGAACGTGGTCAGCATGATGCGCAGTGTGGGGGCGCCCGGTGGCGCGTGCAAGCGCGACGGCTGGACGGATGGCTGGTGGCCTGATATGTAATGCTATAGTGTTACATACGTCGACAGAACGACCGGCTGCGGCGGCTTGACGCGCGCGAGCGGGAGTATAGTGTTCCGCCGTCGGTTCCCCGCGAGGGGACGAAGAGGGAATCCGGTGAGGGCCGGCCGCGCGAGCGGCGGGCGCGAATCCGGGGCTGCCCCCGCAACTGTGAGCGGAGAGCCTCCTCCCATCATGCCACTGGCCGCCGGGCGTCTCGCCCGAGGGCCGGGAAGGCGGGAGGCGGCGACGACCCGCGAGCCAGGAGACCTGCCGACATCGACGCCACGAGACGGGCGGGGAGGCCCGGAGGAGTGACCATGACCCGTGACCCACGGCGAGCCCCCCGCTCGCCTTCCGCATCCACATCCGCAGCGACAGAGACGACACCATCACGATGAGCGACCCGTCCCTCGAGGGCCGGGTCGTCCTCTCCGTATGCACCCGCTGCCGCGACGGCCGCGAGGATTCGCACGGTGACGTGCGCGGCGGCGCACGGCTCGCGGGCGCGATCGCCCGTGCCGCCGCCGGCCGTGGCGACCTGCCGAACGGCCTCGCCGTGCGCGGCGTCGCCTGCATGAGCCAGTGCCGGCGCCCCTGCACGATCGCGCTCTCCGGCCACGGGCGCTTCACCTACGTGTTCGGGGATCTCGACCCCCATCGCCACGCGCACGCCGTCCTCGACGTGCTCGCTCCCTACGCGGCGACGCAGGAGGGCTTCCTCGCCCGCGGCGAGCGGCCGGAGCCCCTGCGCGCCGGCATCCTCGGCCGCATCCCGCCCATCCCGACGACGAGCCCGCTCGTCGGCCCCCTCTTCCGCGAAGACCTGGAAACGCCAGCATGATCCGCCTCTCGCCGACCCGCCGCACCCTCCTCGCCATCGCGCTCCTCGCCGGCACGGCGCTCGTCGTCGCCCCGCCCGCCATCGCCGCCGATCCGGCGCCGCTCGTCGTCGCCAAGACCTTCGTCGCAGAGAGCCTCGACCCGATCGACGGCTCGGCCGGCTGGGCGCTCATCTCCCACGGCATCGCGGAAGGGCTGTTCACCGTCTCGCGCGAGGGCACGGTCGTGCCGCTCCTCGCCGAGCGCGCCGAGCGCCGGGACGACGGCGCCTGGATCGTGACGCTGGCCGAGGGCCGGATGTACTCGGACGGCACGCCGGTCCACGCCGAGGGGGTCGCCGCCGCGCAGAACCGCACGGGCGACCGGAACCCGGCGGCACGCGCCAGCGCCGGGCGCCTGACCTTCACCGCGCTCGACCCGCGCACGCTCCTCGTCGAGACCGAGCGGCCGACGCCGATCCTGCCCTCGATCCTCGCGGAATGGGCCTTCCCGGCCTACCGGCAGACGGACGCCGGCCCGGTCTTCACCGGTCCCTACGCGGTCGCGTCGTTCGAGCCGGGCGCGCGGATCGCGCTCGAGCCGAACCCGCACTACCCGGGCGCCGAGGCCCGCGCGCCGATCGACCTGCGGCATGTCGGCGACGGGCAGGCGATGGCGCTCGCCCTCGCCTCGGGAGAGCTCGACCTCGCCTTCAACCTGCCGGTGGAGACGCTCTCCATGCTGCGGGCGCGCGACGGCGTCACCGTGCGCTCCTTCCCAGTCGCCTACCAGTACATGATGTTCATGAACACGCGCGAAGGCCCGCTCGCCGACGTCGCCGTGCGCCGGGCGATCGACCGCGCCATCGACCGCACGACGCTCGTGGCCGCGATCCGCGCCGGGCGCCCGGCGACGGGCGCCTTCGCCGAGGCCTACCCGTTCGCCGCCGACGTCGTGCCGGCCCTCGACCCCGAGGGCGCCCGGCGCCAGCTCGAGGAGGCCGGCTGGACCCTCGGCGCCGACGGCGTGCGCAGCAAGGACGGCGTGCGGCTCGTGCTCGACCTCGTCGCCTACCCGCAGCGGCCCGACCTCGTCACGCTCCAGCCGGTCCTGCGCGCCGCGCTCGCCGAGATCGGCATCGGGGCGACGACCCGCGTCACGGAATTGCCGAACGAGATCGCGTCGAGCGGCGACTTCGACCTCCTGCTCTGGGCACAGCACACGGCGCCCGCGGGCGATCCGGCCTTCTTCCTCTCGCTCTTCCTGGGCAGCGAGGGCGCGCGCAACTACGCCGGCTGGTCGTCGGGCGAGCTCGACGCGCTCGTCGCCGCGCTCGCGAGCGCGGAGGACCCCGCCGAGCGCATCCGCCTCGCGCGGGAGGCGCAGGCGGTCGCGGCGGCGGACGCGCCCGTCGCCCATCTCGTCACGCCGGAATGGCACGTCGGCCTCTCCGGCCGGCTCGCCGGCTACGAGCCCTGGGGCTCGGACAACTACGTCATCCGCCCCGACCTCCTGCCTGCGGACTGAGCGCATGGCGACGGCGCTGCGGAGCGGTGCGGAGTTCCTCTGCGCCTGGCTGCTGGTCACGGCGGCGGCGTTCGCGCTCGTGCGCGCCATGCCGGGCGACCCGGTCGAGATGCTGCTCGCCGCGGGCAACGTCGCGCCGACACCCGAGGCCGTGGCGGCGCTGCGCGTCACCTTCGGGCTCGACCGGTCCCTGGCGGCGCAGTTCGCGACGTGGCTCGGCGGCTTCCTGACGCTGGACTGGGGCGTCTCGCCGGTGACGGGCCGGCCGATCCTCGCCGACGTGGCGGCCCGCGCGCCGTGGTCGGCGGCGATCGGCGCGGGCGGGCTCGCGGCGGCGGTCGCCGGCGGCTTCGCGCTCGGATTCGCGGCGGCGGCGCGGCCGGGCGGGCTCGCCGACCGGGCGAGCCGCGTGCTCGCCGTCTCCGCCCAGGCGCTCCCGGCCTTCGCCGTCGGCCTCGTGCTGCTGTGGCTCGTCGCGGTGGAATGGCGGCTCCTCGCGCCGCTCACGGGCTCGCCGGCGGAGCGGCTCGCCCTGCCGATCGCCGTCGTCGCGCTGTTCTCCGTGGGCGCCGTGGCCCGCGTCGCGCGCGTCGCCTTCGCCGAGGCCGCGGGCGCGCCGTACATGATCACCGCGCGGATGAAGGGCCTCTCGCGCACCCGCGCCCTCTGGCGCCACGGGCGGCGGCACGCGGCGCTCACCGTGCTCGCGGCGATCACGCCGGAAGCGGCCTGGATCGTCGGCGGCACGGCGGTGGCGGAGATCGTGTTCTCGGTGCCGGGCCTGTCGGACCGCGTGGTGGACGCGGTCGCGACCCGCGACTACGCGCTGCTCCAGGCCTATGTCGCCCTCGTGGCGTTCTGGCTGCTGTCGGTCCACGCCGTCGCCGCCCTGGCGCGCCGGCGCCTCGACCCGCGGGTGGCCGCTTGAGACGCGCCCGGGTCGCGCTCGCCGCGGGCGTCGTCGTCGCCGCGATGCTCGGCGGGCTCGCGCCCCCGGGGGATCCGCACGCCATCGACCTCGCCCGAACCCTCGCCCCGCCCTCCCCCGCGCATCCGCTCGGCACGGACCATCTCGGCCGTGATCTCCTCGCGCGCCTCGCCGCCGGTGCGGGGCCATCGCTGCTGGCGCTGGCGATCGGGCTCTCGGCGACGCTCGGGCTCGGCATCGCCGCGGGGAGCGCGATCGCGCTCGGGCCGGGCCCGCTCGCGCTCGCCGTGCGCCGGCTCGCGGAGGTGGCGCTGGCGGCGCCGACCCTCGTGGTCGCCCTCGTGCTCGCGGCCCTGCTCGGCGCGGGGCCGGCCACCGCCGGCCTGGCGCTCGCGGCGAGCGCGTGGGCGCCCTACGCCATCACCGTCGCGGCGCTGCTCGAACGGCTCGTCGCCGAACCCTATTGGCGCGCGGCGGAAGCGCTCGGGCTCGCCCGCCCGTGCGCGCTCGCCCGCCACCTCGTCCCCGCGCTGGCGGGACCCGTGGGTGCGCTCGCCGGCGCGGACGCGGCGCGGGCGGTGACGCTCGTCGCCGCGCTCGGCTTCCTCGGCCTCGCGGCGGACACGGGCCGGCCGGAGTGGGGAGCCATGATCCACGAGTACCGCCCGTTCCTGCTCGAGGCCCCGCGCCTGCTCCTCGCGCCGCTGGGCGCGATCGCCGCGCTCGCGCTCGCCGCCCATGCGGTGCTCGACCCGGGCGCCGAGCGCGAGGCCGGACGGCCGTGAGCCCGCGTCAGGCGATCGCCCGCCAGTCCCAGCCGCTCTCCTCGACGATGCCGCGGGCGGTGCACCGGCGCTCCGCCGCCTGCACGATCGCCTCGTCGTAGTCTGCCGGCGGCGCGAGCGGCAAGCCCGCGCGCGCCAGGGCGTCGGTGGAGGGCGGGTCGGGGGGCCCGTCGGCGACGAGCCGCGCGTTCCGAGAGAGCAGCCGCCGCACGACGACCCAGGTGCCCGCCGTGATCCGCTTCGTCACCGGCCCGGCGCCGCACAGGGTCAGCGTCGTGCGGAAGATGTCGAGGAGCGCGAACGCGATGGTCGCGACGCCCGCGGCGGCGAAGGCGAAGGGGAGAAGGAAGTCGATCATAGGGACGGGTCGGGAGCCTCGCGGGAGCACGTCTGTGGTGCGGCAAGGCCCGAGCGCGGACAGGGTTCCGGGCTTCGGCGCGCCCCTCACGTTCCCGGAAGGTCGAGCGTCGCGCAGAAGCCTTCCGGCCCCGTCCCGCAGGCGAGCGTCCCGCCCCAGGCCTCGGCGATCTCCAGGACGATGGCGAGGCCGAGGCCCGCGCCGGAGCCCCGCGCGTCGAGGCGCCCGCCGCGGAGGAGGACCGCGTCGAGCGCGTCCTGCGGGATGCCCGGCCCGTCGTCGATCACGCGCAGGCGGATGCGCCCCGCCTCCGATGCCGCGTCGACGCGCACGACAGCGCGCGCGTGGCGGGCGGCGTTCTCGACGAGGTTGCCCAGCGCCTCGGTGAGGTCGTCCGGGTCGATGCGGGCCTCGAGCGTCTCGGGGATCGCGACCTGCCAGGCTTTTCCCGCGCCGTCGGGCGTTCGGCGCACCACGGCGACGACCCGCTCCGCGATCGGCCGCACCGCCGCGCGGGCCGCCGCCGAGCGCCCGGCGAGGCGCGCGCGGGCGAGCTCGCGCTCGACGTGGCGGCTCATGGCGGCGACGACGGCGGCGATGTCGTCGGCGAGCGCGTCGTCGCCGCGTGCGCGCAGGCGCGCGACGTCGCCCTCGAGGGCCTGGAGCGGCGTGCGCAGCCCGTGGGCGAGATCGGCGGCGCGGGCGCGGGCCGTGGCGACGTCCGCCTCGCGCGCGGCGATGAGCGCGTCGAGCTCCCCGGCCAGCGGCGCGACCTCCGTGGGGAAGCCCGCGCCGACGCGGCGCGCGGTCCCCGCCCGCACCGCGGCGACCCGCTTCGCCACGCGCGCGAGCGGGCGCAGGCCGACGCGCACCTGCGCCACGCTGGCGAGCGCCAGCACCAGGCCGACGACGAGGAGGTAGGGGAGGAGATCGGCGCGGAAGGCGGCGGTCGCGCGCGCCACCTCGGCACGATCGAGGGCGACCGCGACGCGCGCGCCCGCCTCGCCCAGGCGCGGCGGCAGGATCACCCGGCGCTCGACGGCGAGGAGCGTCGCGTCGGCGGGACCGGGGATGCGGTGGACGTGCACGGTGCCGTCCGGCACCACGTCGACGGGCAGCGCGAGGCGCTCGTCCCACAGAGAGCGCGCGCGGAGCTCCGTGCCGGCGACCTCGACCTGCCAGTAGAGGCCCGAAAGCGGCTGCGCGAAACGCGGGTCGCCGGGCTGGCGCACCACGACGAACCCGCCATCGGGTCCGCGATCGAGCCCGGCGACGAGCTGGTCGAGCTGCACGGAGAGCTCCGCCACGAGCCGGCGCTCGACGTGCCGCTCGAACAGGAGCGAGAGGCCCGCCGCGGACAGCGCGAGCGCGAGGGCGATCGAGGCGAGCCCCGCCGCGACGAGGCGCGTGCGCAGCGAGCGGATCATCCCGGTCCGTCCGGAATTGTGTAGCCGAAGCCCCGGCGGGTCTCGATCACGCCCGGCCCGATCTTGCGGCGCAGCCGGGCGACGAGTGCCTCGAGCGCGTTCTGGTCGCGCGCGTCGTCGTCGCCGTGGAGCTGCTCCATCAGCTCGCCCGCGGGCACGACGCGCCCGCGATGATGGGCGAGGTAGGCGAGGAGCCGATACTCGAGCGGGGAGAGGGAGACGGGCGAACCGGCGCGGCTGACGCTGGTGCGACGCGGGTCGACGACGACGTCGCCCACGACGATCGCCGGCGCCGGGTGCCCGGCGGCGCGGCGCACGAGGGCGCGGGCACGCGCGACGAGCTCCTCCATGCGGAACGGCTTGGGCAGGTAGTCGTCGGCGCCCGCGTCGATTCCGCGGACCCGCTCCACCCACGAGCCGCGCGCGGTCAGCACGAGGACGGGCATCGTCCGCCCCGCGGCGCGCCAGCGCTCGAGCACGGAGAGGCCGTCGAGCGCCGGCAGGCCGAGGTCGAGCACGACGAGCGCGTAGTCCTCCGTGTCGCCGCGGAACCAGGCGTCCTCGCCGTCGCGGGAGACGTCGACGACGAAGCCCGCCGCCGAGAGGGCGGCGCCGACGTCGGCCGCGATGCGGGGATCGTCCTCGACGCAGAGCACGCGCATGTCAGTCCTCGTCGACCTCCATCTCCAGCACCCGCGCGGTCGCGGCGTCGACGACGAGCTCGCGCACGCGCCCGTCCGCCGCGACGAGGGTGATCTCGTAGACGAGGAGGCCGTCCTCCCGCTCGAGCTCGACCTCGATCACGCGGCCGGCGACGTGCGGCGGGATCGCGGCGAGGATCTCCGCGAGCGGCAGCGCCTCCCCGCGGCGCACCGCCTCGCGGGCGGCCACGTGATCGTCGTCGTCGGAATAGCGGTGCGCGTCGGCCGCCGCGCGCCCCGGCGGGAGCGCGAGGAGGCAGCCGAGGAGGCCTGCGAGGAGCATTGCGAGGGCGGGTCGGGAGGCCATCGGCCGATCCTGCGCCCCTCCCGCTGACGGGATGCTGACGGCCGCCGTCAGGACGGCATCAGACGGGGTACGCCAAGGTCCGCTCGTCGCCGCGGGAGATCCCGACGGCGCGCAACGAGAAAGGACCACAGGCATGATCAAGGCTCGTCACTCCCTGCCCCTCGCCGCCGGCGCGCTGGCGCTGGCTCTCCTCGCCGGCCCGACGCTCGCCTCGTCCGATCGCGGCGACGACCGCGACGACGCCGTTCCCGCCGCCGACTGGCTCTCCATCGGCGAGCTGACGCAGCGCCTCGAGGCGAACGGCGGGCGCGTCACGAAGGTGGAGGCCGACGACGGCGTCTACGAGGTCTACATCATGGAGGACGGCGTGCGCTACGAGATGAAGGTGCATCCGCGCACGGCGGAGATCCTGCATCGCGAGCGCGACTGATCGTCCGTGCGCGGGAGGCGTCTCCGTCGGCACGGGCCTTCCGCGCACGGGGTCTTCCGTGCGAACGATGCGGGTGCGCCTCAGCGCGCGAGCCGGCGCGTCGCGACGACCCGGAACACGCTCGAGGCGATGAAGCTCGCCGCCGCGACGAGCGTCGCCCCGGCCTCGGCCAGGCGCTGGGGCTCGAGGGCGCTCGCGTCGAAACCGGCCAGCGGCAGGAGGAGGGCGGCGAGGCCCACGATGTTGGCCCAGACGGTGCGGCTGGCCAGCGGGGTCTTGGTCTCGGTCATGCGGATCTCCTGAGGTTGCGGCATCACAATTCGGCATCGAAGGGCAGGCGCCCGTCGCCGTAGGCGCGCCATTGGCCGGCGCGGCCGCGGGGCGTGACGATCCCCGTGGACAGGCGGAAGCGCGCCGCCTCGCGGCTCGCCTCCAGGAACTCGAGGAGCGTGAGCGTCCGCTCGGCCCAGCCGGTCTCGTCGTCGACGGCGAGCGCGAAGCTGCCCGTGGCGCTCGGCGCGCAGGTCGGCTGCGCGCGCATGGCGACGGGAAAGGCGACGAGCGCCTGGTGGTGCGTGTCGTCGAGCCCGGCCGTCGTCCCGATCGTGCGGTTCGCGGCGTCGAGACCGGCCATCCAGAAGTAGCGCCGGCACAGCGCCTCCTCGACGGCGATCGGCCGGCGCTCCCAGGTGCCGGGCACGGCGCCGACCTCGAGCTGCACGCGCCGGAACGTCGCCTCGGCCGCGGCCGAGATCCGCACGGTGACGTCGGCGAAGGCCTCCCACGGCACCTGCAGCGCCACGCCGCGGCGTCCGCTGCCCGCGGCGATGCTGCCGCTCGCCCAGTGCGGATCCGTGCCGATCGTCACCTCGAGCGCGCCGCTCGGGTCCTCGACCGAGAGCGTGACGGTCTCGCCGCGCAGGTCCGGGGCCTCGACGACCTGCTCGATCGCGCCGTCGAGGGTCATCGTGCCCTCCCAGGCCCGCGACAGCGTGGCGCCGGCCGCGCCCGCCTTCCAGCGATCGAAGCCGTAGGCGCCCGCCGCGAGCACGCCGCCCCCGAAGCCGCGCTGGTTCACGGCGAAGGCCGGGTTGATCAGGAGGTTGCGCCAGCCGCCGGCGAGGCCGGGGAGCCCACCGGGAAAGCGCGCCGCGCCCGTCGCCGCCTCGAAATGCGCCGCATCGCGCCAGGTGGCGCCGTCGGCGGAGACACGGATGCGGAAGTCGTCGTCCGACATCAGCCCCGTCTCCGCCCGTCCGCCGAAGCCGGACTGGTAGAGCTGCGAGACGGTGCGCCCGGCACCCTCCTTGTTGAGGACGAAGCGCAGGTCGCCCGTGCCGCCCTCGGCCGTCGTCAGGGAGGCGAAGAGCGCGGCATTGAGCTTGGCCGCGAGCCGGTTGAGCGCGTCCGGCGCCGTGCCGATGCCGAGCCGCGGCAGCTCGACCGGATCGGGCACGTAGTCCGCGAGAGGCCGCCAGGCGGCGCCGTCGTGCACGAGGAGCGCGTCGGTGGCGGCGACGTAGACCCGCCACCCGGCCCGCGGCGCGAGGAAGCGCCACACGCCCGCATCGAAGAGCGCGATCGCGCCGGCCTGCCCGGCGAACGCGCCCGCCGGCGTGCCCGAGACGAGCAGGCGCGCGCCCGCCTCCGGCGCGGCCGGCGCCTCGTCCGCCTCGGCCGCGACGGCGCAGTGGACGAGCGCATCGAGCCGCGCCAGCGCCTCGTTGTGCGTGACGTGCTTCATCGCTTGCGCCGCCGCGATCAGCGGCAGCGCGAGGTGGGGTGTCGTGGTCATGGGAGCTTCCTCGACATGAGGTCCTCCCCCATCGGGGGAGGTGGATCGGCGGCGGAGCCGACGAGACGGAGGGGGTGCGCCGAAGGCGCGCTTCGGCGGAGCCGAACACACCGCCGAGGTCGAGCCGCGGGACCCCGCCCCTGGCTCGCTCCGCTCGCCGTCCCCGCCCCGAGGGGGCGGGAGCGTCAGAGCACGGCGAGCGTCGCGGCGAGCGGTGCGCCCGGGCCGACGAGGGCGCTCTCCTGGGCGATGCGCACGGCGAGCGTCGCCTGCGGCATCCCGTGGTCGGCGAGCTCGTCGGCGGCGGGGTAGACCACCTGCGGGGACGTCGCGGAGAGCGCGCGCACCACCGCCCCGCCCGCCGACAGGATCTCGATGCGATAGGCCTCGGCGGCCTCCCCGAGCGGCGGGTCGACCGGGTCCCAGGCGTCGGCGTCGAGGCGCGAGCGGCGCACCCAGGCGAGGACGACCCCCTCCCCCGTGCGCCGCGCCGACGCATGGACCGGCGCCAGCGGCAGCAGGGCCGCGGGTCCTGCCGTGGCGACGATCTCGACGACGGCGGCGTCCGCGTGGTCGCGATCGGCGGGGCCGATGCGCCAGCGCCAGGTGCGGCCGAGGTCGCCGGCGGCGCGCGCGAGCGGCACCAGCGTCTCGTCGAGCCGCACCAGCGCGCTCCCCGCCGGAAGGCCGAGCGCCGCCGCCGGCTCGGAGCCGGCGAGGCCGCGCAGGAGGCGCCCGAGCCGGTAGGTGCGCTCGCCGATCAGCTCCGCCGTGCCGACGCCGACGATCTCGAGCGTCCCGTCCGGCCCGCGCAGGCAGAAGCGGTTGGCGCCCTCGAACAGTGCGCCGTCGCTGACGCTCGTCACGGCGCCCATCGCCAGCCGGACGTCGACGACGCCCGCCCGGTCGATGCGCCAGAGCGGCCCCGGCGCGAGTGGCGACAGCGTCTCGCCGACCTGCGCCGGCGCCGAGGCCACGTCGAACGGCTCGAAGGACGCGCCGTCGCCGGAGCGCCAGATCGCCATGGCGCCGGGCCAGGGCCGGGCGTGGATTGCGGCGAAGGAGAGCACCGTCGGATCACCGAGCGCCGCGGGGAGATCGAGCACGAGCACGAAGGGCCGCCCGAACGTCGCCGGCGCCGCGCGGGCGACGACCGCTCCCTTCGGCGCGGGCGCTGCGTACAGCGTCGGCTCGACGGCCCGCGCCTCGATTCGCCGCGCGGCGGCGTCGACGATGCGGCCGATGCGATAGAGGCCGCCGCCGGGCGGGGCGATCACGTCCCCGGGCTCGAGATCGATCCGGCGCGGGGAGACGGCGAGGGTCAGGCTCTCGCGGCCGGACCAGGCGTCCTGCAGCATCACGTCGGCGAGCCCGCGCGCCTGTGCCCGGCGCAGCACCGCGGCGGTCTCCACCCGCGCGAGCCGCCGGCTGCCGCCGGCGAGCCGGCGCGAGGCCACCGCCGCGCGCCGATAGCCGCCGGCGGCATCGGTGAAGGCGAGCTCGACCTCCGCGGGAAGATCGGTCTCCTGGGCGCGGGCGCGCCGCTCGAGCGCGCCCTCGCCCTCCTCCACCCGCTCGTCGGCCGCGATCGTCGCGACCGCGCGCACGCCGCGCCCGACGAAGGCGAGCCTGCCGTCGCGCTCCACCGCGTCGACGCCGAAGAGCCGCAGCAGCGGCTCCAGCGCCTCGCGCGCCGACATCGGCCGGTCGAGCACGAATCCGTCGACGAAGCCGTCGCAATCGGTCGCGACGGGGAGGTCGACGCCGAGATCGGCGAGCACGCGGCGGATCAGCTCGTCCAGCGGCAGGCCCTCGAGCCGGCCGTTGAGCCAGTGCCCGGTCTCGTGGTTCACCCCGTCCGACCAGACGCCCGCGAGATCGGGGAAGGCCGGGAAGGGCCGCGCGTCGAAGGCCCACACTGCCATCCGGTCCGGGTCGAGCATGGCCGCGCCGGTGATCGGCGAGGGCGGGTTGTGCACCGGCTCGTGGCCGGGCACGCGCGGGTCGAAGCGGCGCAGGATCGCGCCGACGCCGCGCGCCTGGGCGAGATCGTCGCGCGCACCCGAGGAGAAGGGCGGGAAGGCGCTCTCCGACGACTTCGGATCGGGAAACACGTTGGGCCCGTTCGGCCCCTTGTCGACGGCGGGCACGCCGATCTCGGTGAGCCAGATCGGCTTCGCGCCCGGCACGAAGGCGGTCTGGCCCGCCGGCGCGCCGCCGACGCGCTCGCGATGCGGGCTCGACCACCAGCCGACGAGGTCCTTCGGCCGGAAGGCGAAGGCCTCGCCGAGTGCGTCGACGATCGGCGTGCGCGCCTGCGCCGCCCGGGCGGCGGCGTCGGCGTAGGACCAGTCGAAGCCCTCGCCCGCGCCGAGGCGGCGGTGCAGATAGTCCGGATCGAGCCCGCCCGCGGCCTCGGCCTGGTCGAGGTGCACGGCGTCGTCGCGCCAGTCGGAGATCGGCGGGTACCAGTCGATGCCGATCGCATCGATGGCCGGGTGGGCCCAGAGCGGGTCGAGGGGAAAGCGCACCTCCGCCCCGCCGTCGCGCACATGGGCGCCGTACTCGGTCCAGTCGGCGGCGTAGGTGATCTTCGTACCGGGTCCGACGATCGTGCGCACGTCCGCCGCCAGCGCGCACAGCGCGTCGACGGCCGGGTAGCTGCCCGGGCCGGATCGCACGCGGGTGAGCGCCGGCAGCTCCGTTCCAATGACGATGGCGTCGACGCCGCCCGCGGCCTGCGCCAGCGCGGCGTAGTGCAGGATCTGTCGGCGGAAGCTCCACTCGTCGGGCCCGGTATGGATCACCCCGTCGCCGGCGGGCGCGACGTGCACCGGCTGCGTCGTGCCGAAGAAGGCCGCGACCTGCGCCGCGGCGAGGCTCGTCCCGTCCGGCGAGCCCGGCCGGCCGGGGGCGGGATCGCAGGTGATGCGCCCGCGCCAGGGATAGGGCGGCTGGCCGATCGCGCCGGTATGCGGATCCGGCAGAGCGTTGCCCGCGGGGACGTCCATCATCTGGAACGGGTAGAGCGTCACGGAGAGGCCGCGGTCCTTCAGGAGGCGCACGAGGCGCACCACGCTCGCGTCCGACGGGGTGCCGCCGTAGGCCGGCAGGCCGCCCGCGGTCGAGACGACCCGCGCAACCGACCGCGTCAGGCCCGCGACGGCCCAGGGCGTCTCCTCCGTGTCCTTCGATGGGATCTCCACCCGCGGCGCAATGGTGCAGGCCCCCACCCGCAGGTCGTCGCCGAACCAGCTGACCACGAGGAAGACGTGGGCGAGGTTGGGGCACAGGGCCTGGAGCTGGTCGAGGGAGGCGAGGACGTCGCTCGTCGCCTGCAGCTGGTGGCGGTTGTCGGGCTTCGTCTCGCCCAGGCCGAGCGCCTGGCGCACGGGGGCGGGCTCGTAGCCGAACTCGGTCGCGCCGGGGATCAGGCACACGGCCCGGATCGCCTCGCCGAGCGCATTGCCGCCGCGCACCACCTCGAAGGCGAGCTGCGGGATGCGGTTGCCGAAGGGCTCGAGCGGCAGGCGCTCGAAGACGACGTAGGCGAGGCCGCGATAGGCCGGCGCCGCGCCCTCCTTGGCCACGATCAGCGGATCGGGCGCCTGCGCCTCGTCGCCCCGATAGACGCGCATCGTGATGGTCGCGAGATCGATCTCGCGCCCGTCGGCGAAGACGCGCCGCACGAAGGCGATCGGGCCCTCGCACAGGCCGACCGCCAGGTTGGCGTAGTAGGCGTAGGTCACCTCCCGCGTCGTCGCGCCCCCGCCCCCGCCGGAGGATTTGCCGCCGCGCCGCGGCTCGCGGCGCACGGTCACCCGCGTCTCCTCCTCGAGCCGCGTCGCCCAGATCACCTGGCCGCCGATCCGCGCCCGGCCGTAGACCCGCGGGATCGGCGCGCCCTCGGTGGAGGCGAGGCCGGGCACCTCGGTGAGCCGCGGGCCGACGACGGTACGCGTGCTCTCGCCCTCGAGCGAGGACAGGATCGCGCCGTCGATCGCCGCCCCGGCGAGCCCGCCGAGCGCCCGCCCGACCATCGCGCCGAACGGCCCGCCGACCATCCCGCCGATGGCGGCGCCGGCGGTCTGGAGAACGAGGGTGGCCATGAAGGATCTCCAAAGCGCGCTCCTCCCCCCTGGGGGAGGTGGATCGGCGCCGAAGGCGACGAGACGGAGGGGGTGCGCCGTGAGGCGCGCTTCGGCGACAGCCGAAACCACCCACGTCAGATCACGGGACCCCGCCCCTGATCCGCTGCGCGGATCGTCCCCGCCCCGAGGGGGCGGGAGGGGAACGCGAACACGCCCGCCACCTTCCGCCGCCAGAACGGCGGGATCGTCACCTCGCAGACGCGGGCGCCGTCGTGGGCGTGGATCATCGCGTCGGGGCCGGTGGCGATGGCACAGTGCTTGGCGCACAGCCCCTCGCGCCAGCGGAAGACGAGGACGCGACCCGCAGCGATGCCCTCCACCGGCACGAGCCAGCGGGTCGCCGCTCGCATCAGGGCGTCGCCCGCGCCGGCCTCCGCCCAGTCCGGGGCGTATGGGCCGGGGCGCTCCGGCTCGGGGCCGACGACCCCGCGCCAGACGCCGCGCAAGAGGCCGAGGCAATCGCAGCCCACCCCCTTCAGCGAGGCCTGGTGCGCGTAGGGCGTGCCGATCCAGGCGCGGGCCTCGGCGACGACGCACGCTGCCGGATCCGGGCTCATCGCAAAAGGCTCCCACCGTCGAGGCCCGGCTCGCCCTGCCGGGGCATGCGCAGGACGAAGTCGTTGCCCGGCATGTGCGGGAAGCCGCGGAAATTGTCGGTGTTGCCGAACTTGGCGCCGCAGGTCTCGAAGGACTTGTCGCAGCCGGGCGTCACGGTGAAGCCGTCGCCGATCGCGATCGGGCGCGGCGCGCGCCGCCACAGGTCCAGCACGCCCCCGACCCGGTGCGCCCGCACCTCGACGGCGAAGCCGGCATTGGCGCCCGAGCCGAAGACGAGCCGCCCCAGGGCGAAATGCTCCGGCGCGTAGCCCGCGAGCGCGGCCGCGGTCACGGACAGCGCGCCGTCGCTCGCGGTGACCACGGCGGCCACCGGCGGCGCCGCGGCGCGGCAGCGATCGTCCCCGAGATCGGCCGAGCAGCTCGCCCGGAACAGGCGCCCGCGCTCCTCGTCGAGCCTGTGCATCGGCGAGCGCAGCTCCGCCACGAAGGCGCCGTCGGCCCGGCGCACCTCGCCGATGGCGCCGATGCCGAGCCGCATGCGGTGCTCGGGCGCGCTCCAGTCGACGAGGAAGGTCTCGACACGCGCGTCGTCCCAGACACCGGCGAGGAGATCCTCCTCCGTCAGGCCCGCCGAGACGAGGGCGCCGGCGACCTCGCCGCCGCCCACCGCGAAGCCGAGCTCGGAGGCGGCCTCGGCGGCCTCGAGCCCGGTCGCGGCGCGGAACGTCGTGCCCTCGAAAAGGAGATCGCGGTCGTGATCGGTGAAGCCGGCGACGACGCCGTCGGCCCGCGTCACGCGCCAGCACCGCGCGAGCGTCGTCGCCCCGCCGCCCAGCCGGGCGGCGAGGGAGGGTGGGATGGTGCGCATGATGAGAGGCTCCGCAGCTCGATGTCACGATCGCCTGGACCGTCGCCCTGCCCGGCGAGGCGCACGACGGGCACTCCGACGCCGCCGTCTTCACCCCGAGCTGGCCTATGGCAGGATCTCCAGCAGCGGGATCTCCGGCACCGCCCCGGCCGCGAAGGCCTGGAGGTCGATCTCCAGCGCGTCGGTGTCGAAGCGCACCGGCACGTCGAAGCGGTAGCCGGCGGTGACCGCGGCGCCGGGCGGCGGAGGCGTCGCGAGGGTGACGAGGCCGGTCGCGATGTCGCAGGTGAAGCCGACCCCGTCCGCCAGCGTCGTGCCGTCCACCGCGACGAGCACGCTGCCGGCGACGGGCTTGGCGATGGTGCGCAGGTAGGGCGCGTGCGCACCGCCGTAGGTCTTCACCAGCTGGAAGGCGACGCGTGTCCCGTCGCCCTCCCCGATCGCCTGGTCGCCGGGCGACGGCTCGGCGGAGGGCTTGCCGCTCTTCCAGTCGGTGCGGTCGTGCAGGCGAAAGCCGACGAGCCTGCCGCGACGCTCCTCGAAGAAGGCGATCACCGCGTCGAGCGCGTCGAGCGTGCGCACCCCGAGCCCGGCCTCGAAGCGCCGGCGCGAATGCGCCCAGCGGGCGTTGCGGTGCTCGCGGCCGGACGCCAGCGTCACGATCTCCGTGCGCCGCGTCGGCCCGCCGCGGCTGCCGAGCGCCACGTCGAGAGGGAAACGAACCTCGTGGAAATCGTCCATCGATTCCTCCGCGAATGAGCCTCGAAGGCGACCTCATTGACCTTCCGCAAAGCGCCGCAACCCGGTTTCGGGCCAGATCGGGCCAGGAGCGCCGCACGTGCGGTCGCTCGAACCGAGAAGGAAGGAAGCACGATGAGCCATGTCCCCCACGAGCTCGCCGAGGAGTTCCCCGAGGCCGCCGAGCGCATCCACGCGCTGAAGACCTCGAACACGCACTTCGCCCGGCTCGCCGACGAGTACCATGAGCTCAACCGCGCGATTCACCGCATCGAGACCCGCGTCGAGCCGACCTCCGACGAGGTCGAGCAGGACCTGCGCCGCAAGCGCCTCGCCCTGAAGGACGAGATCGCCGCGATGCTCGGCTCCGCCGCGGCCTGAGCGGTCACGAGGCGCGCCGCCCGCGCGCCACCGCGCGGGCGAGCGCCGCCGAGACCTGCGCCTCCGAGCGCCGGAAGCCTTCGATGTCCGGCGTCTCGATGTTGACGACGATCGTCGGCGCTCCGCCCTCGCCCGCACCGCCGCGGACGCCGAGGCGCCCGTCCGGGCCGCGCGCCAGCGGCAGGATCGCCTCGGCCCCCCGCTCGCCCATCAGGCCGAGCCCACCCGAGAGCGGAAACCACGTCGGCGCCGCGACCACCCCGCCCTTGGCGAAGGGCCGCACCGGCGGCAGCGGCGGGAAGGCGAGCCCTCCCGCTCCTGCGCCCCCGCCGCCGAAGCCTCCGTGGAACAGCCCCCCGAGCAGGCCCGCGACGCCCCGCGAGAGCGTCTGCTGCAGCGGGGCGAGCGCGGCCTTGAGCCCGATGTCGATCAGCGAGCGGCCCATCTGCCGCAGGATCTCGTCGAAGCGCCGCCCCTCGGAGACCCCGCGCGTGAAGGTCGCGGTGAAGCTCGCGCCGAGCCGCTCGGTCAGCCGCGTCAGCCGCTCGATCTCCTGCGCCCGCTCGGGCGGGATCAGGGGTCGCGCGAAGGAGCCGTCGTCGTCGCGGAGCATCGTCGTTCTCTCCTGTCAGCCGTCGGGATGCGCCGCCATCAGGGCGGCGAGGGTCGCGCGCGTGGGCGCGTCGCGGACGCCGAGCCCGCGCCCGGACAGCGCCGCGGCGAGCTCGCGCGGCGTGGCCCGCCAGAACGTATCGGGCGTCCAGCCGAGCGGGCCCAGCGCCGCGGCGAGCGCCTCGTCCCAGGGAAAAGCCGGTGCGGGCAGCGCTGGGGCCGACGCCGGCGCGGGCGGCGCGCTCACGCCCGCGCCGCCGGAGGGTTTGCGCCGGCCTCGGCGCCGCTGCCTTCGGCGTCGGTCCCGAAGGCGCGCGCGAGCGCCTGCATCGCCGCCCGGGCGACGGGCTCGACCCCGTCCTCCAGCGCCAGCGCCGCGACATCCGCGTCGGCGAGCGGGTGCCCGCCTCCGCGCAGCGCCGCGCCGAGGATGGCGACGAGGTCGCGCGCCCGCAGGCGCCCCTCCGCCAGCCGCGTCGCGAGCGCGCCGAGGTCCTCGGCCGCGAGCGCGTCCTCGAGCTCGGCCAGCGCGCCGAGCGTGATCCGCAGCGTGCGGACCTCGCCGCCGATCACGACGGAAACATCCCCGCGTCGTGCGTTCGCCATCGTCCCCTCCCCGTCCGCGAGCTTCTCGGGTCAGAGCGCCGCGAAGGCGATCTCGCCCGCCGACTCGAAAGCCGCGTCGAAGGTCACCTCACCGGCATGCTCGCCGCGATACTCGAGCGAGACGATCTGGAAGGGGCCGGTCAGCGTGCCGAAGTCGGGGATGATCGCCTCGTAGGCGCGGATCTCGCCGGCGAAGAACACCGTGCGCATCAGCGCATCCGAGGCCTGGTCGCGGAAGACGCCCGCGCCCGAGAGCGCCGCACGGCGCACGCCGGCGCCCGCCAGCAGCTCGCGCCAGCGCCCGGCGCTCTCCGCGTTGGTGACGTCGACGAGGTCGGCGCCGAGCGCGATCTGGCGGGCCCGCAGGCCCGCCAGCGTCACGAAGACGCCGGTGCCGTCGTCGATCTTGATGAGGAGGTCCTTGCCCTTCTGCGCGGCCATGTCTCGTGTTCCTCCGCTCGTATCGATCAGATGACGGTTTCGGTGAGCGCGGAGAGCCGCAGCCAGGCACGCGCGGCGCCGCTGCCGGCGTCGCGCGTCGCCCCGCTCTCGGCCACGCGCAGGCGGATCAGGCGATGCCCCGAAAGCGTCAGGTCCGCGTCATCGAGGAGGGTCGCGATCCGGTCGGCGACCGCGAGCCCCGCGGCCGCGGAGCCCGGGCGCGACCACACCACGATGTCGGCCTCCTGGGCGTGCGCCCGCACGCCCTCGCTCGAGGCGTCGCGGGCCATCACCCGGCCGAACAGCGCGTAGACCGGCTCGGCGCCCCGCGGCGGCTCGTCGTGGATGCGGATCGTCCCGCCGAACAGGTCGGCGAGCGTCGCGTCGCCGGCGAGCGCCGCGAGAATCGCGGTGCGCAGGGCGAGAATCGGCCCGGGTGCGCTCACGGCTTGATCTCCTCGCACAGGCAGACAGTCTCGCGCCCCGTCCCGTCCGGGTCGGTGGCGGCGCGCACGGCGAAGCGACGCGCGCCGAGCGTGAGGCGCATGCGGCCGTCGAGATCGGCGCGGTGGCGCAGCCGCACGCGGTGGGTCACGGCCTCCTCCGGCCGGCCGGCGCGCTCGCGCTCGTCGAGGCCGAGCGCCTCGATCGCGCCCCACACGCGCGGCCCGGGCTGGAAGCTGCGCACGACGCCGCCGAAGCCGTCGGGCGTCTCCTGCGGCAGGTCGAGGGTGAACAGGCGCCTTCGGGCGCCGATCCGGGTTCGTTCGGTCCTCATCGGCTCAGCCCATCCGCAGGCGCCGAAAGGGCGCGACGAGGGCGGCGACGTCGAGCGGCAGGCTGGCCCGCTCGGTCTGCGGCGGCCCGTCTCCCCGGTTCTCGAACCAGTGCGCCGCGAGCAGCCGGATCGCCTGCACCAGCGGCGCCGGCGCCGCCTCCGCGGTCGCGCCGAAGCCCGCCGAGAGGTCGATCTCGAGCCCGCCCCGCGCCTCCAGCGCCGTGCCCGAGAGCACGATCCGGACCGGGTCGGCGCGCCGCTCCAGCCGCCAGTCGGAGGCCGGGACGACGCTCGCCACGTCCGCGGCGTCGAAGGCGCGCACCTCCGTCACCGCGAGGATCGGCGCGAGCGGCAGGCGCACGACGCCGTCCTCGGGAACGGGGGCGAGCGCGATGCGCCAGGACTGCTCGAGCACCACGAGCCGGGTCGTCGCCTCCACGACGAGGCGTGCCGCGCGCAGGAGCGCGCCGAACAGCGCGTCCTCGTCCGCGTGCTCGAGCCGCAGGAAGGCGCGCATCTCGGGCACGCCGATGGGCTCGACGGCGGGGCCGGCGAGGTATAGGGGGGTCATGTCCGCCCTCCGAAGGCTGGAGCTGCTGTCCGTGCGGGTGTCTGTGTCTGTGTCTGCTCGTGTCGGGGCCGCTCTCGGGGCGGCCCTTCTCCTGCTGGCGGGGACGCTCGCGCCGGCGCGCGCGGTCGTCGGCGGCGCGCCCGAGACCGGGCCGCTCGCCGCCTCCACCCTGATGATCCTGTCCTCGAGCGGCGGGGCCTGCTCGGGCGTCGTCCTCGCGCCGGACGTGGTCCTCACCGCCGCCCATTGCGTCACCGAAGCGGACGCCCACCGCGCGCATTGGCGCGATCCCGCCGGCGCACCGGTCCTCGCCGCGATCGCGGCGATCGCGGTCCATCCCGGCTACGACCCCGACGCCATCGCCGCGCGCCGGCGCTCGATCGACCTCGCGCTGGTGCGCCTGGCCGCGCCGCTGCCGTCCCCCTTCCGCCCCGCGACACTGCTCGGCGCGAACGCCGGCGCCGGCGAGGCGCTCGACCTCGTCGGCTACGGCGTGGCGCAGGAGGGCGAGGCGGGGCGCCTGACCGGCGGGACGCTGCGGCGCGCGCGCCTCTCCGTCGTCGAGCCCTACGGTCCGTCCTCGATCCTGGTCTGGCTCGCGGGCGCCGACGCCGGCGGCTGCCACGGCGATTCCGGCGGGCCGATCGCCCGCGCCGATGCCGTTCTCGCGGTCACCTCCTGGACGCGCGGGACGAACGGCGCCGAATGCGGCGACATCAGCCAGGGTGTGCTCGTGGGCCCGCAGCGCGGCTTCATCGACGCGACGCTCGCCGGCTGGGGCCGCGGAGCCGCCTGGCGATGAGGCCCGCTCCGTCGTCTCCCGCGCTTGCGCCCGACGATGCCGCACCGCACAGTGCCGCCATGCCGCTCCGCCTTCGCCCTCTCGCCGTGCTCCTCGCCCTCGCGACGGCGATCGCGGCCGCGCTCGTCGGTGCGGCGCCGGCCGAGGCGATCACCCGCGGCCGCGCGGCGGACGCCACCGACGGCCTGCGCGAGAGCATCGTGCGCATCGAGAGCTCCGAGGGCGAGCTGTGCACCGGCGTCCTCGTGCGCGACGACGTCGTGCTCACCGCGGCCCATTGCGTGCTCGAGCCGGTGAACTACCGCATCTTCGCCCTCGACTACGGCTTTCGCCGCATCGACCTCGGCGTCTCCGCGAGCGTGCTGCACCCGAGCTTCCAGCCCGGCATCCCGCCGCGCGAGCAGCCCGGCGTCGATCTCGCCCTGCTCAAGCTGGACCGGCGGCTCGGGCCCGACTTCCGCCCCTTCGACGTCACCGCCGCGCAGATGCCGCGCGCCGGGCAGAACGGGACCATCGCCGGCTTCGGCACGACGCGTTTCCGCGCCAAGTCGACGGCGCGGACGCTGCGCTTCACCTATGTCGTGGTGATGGGCGAGGCGCGGCTCGGCAATCGCATGGTGATGGCCGCCGATCCCGAGCGGCTCGGCGAGCAGGAGGGCGCCGGCGCCTGCCAGGGCGATTCCGGCGGCCCGCTGCTCTCGGGCGAGCCCGGCGCCTACCGGCTCGACGGGATCATCTCCTGGTCGTCGGGCGCCTTCGCCGGCGCGCGCGGGGCCGCCTGCGGGGGGCTCACGGCGATCACGCCGATCGCCCCCCACGTGCGCTGGATCGCGGCGCGGGTGCGCGATCTCGACCGCGCCGTGCCCTCCGCACCCGCGGAGCCCCTCGACATCACCCCGCCGGCCCGCGACGCCCTTCTCGGCGCCGATTGACGTCACGCCGCGAAGCGCAGGAGCTTGAGCGCGGCGAAGTCCTGCACCCCGCCGCCGACGCGCTTCGTCGTGTAGAACAGCACGTAGGGCTTGGCGGAGTACGGGTCGCGCAGGATGCGCACCCCCGCGCGGTCGACGACGAGGTAGCCGCGCTTGAAGTCGCCGAAGGCGATGGCGTCGGCGCCGGCCGCGATGTCGGGCATGTCCTCCGCCTCCACCACGGGGAAGCCCATCAGGCTCGCGGCCTGGCCCGGCCCCGCCGGCGGCTGCCAGAGATAGTGCCCCTGCGCGTCCTTGAACTTGCGCACCACGGCCTGCGTCTTGCGGTTCATCACGAAGGACGCGTTCTGCCGGTAGCCGCTCCTGAGCGCGTAGACGAGATCGACCATCACGTCCGACGGATCGGAGGCCGGGAAGGCGCCCGCCGCACCGGTCGCCACGAAGCCGAGGTTGCCCCACGACCAGGAGGCGTCCGCGACCGCCGTGTAGTCGAGGAAGCCCCGCGGCTTGGCGACCCCGTCGCCGGCGACGAAGGCGGCGCCCTCCTGCTCGGCGAAGGCGGTCTCCACCTCGTCGGCGATCCACTGGTCGATGTCGACGATGGCATCGTCGAGCAGCGTCTGCGTCGCCGCCGGCATGGCGTAGAGCTCCATCGCCGGGAAGGAGAGCTCGGACAGGCCGGGGCCGTCCGTCTGCGGGCGCGCGGCGGTCTCCGCCACCCAGCCGGAGGCGGCGCCCGAGGTCGCGTGGGCGATCTTGTAGAGCCCGCCCGAGATCGTGCGGTTCGACGCGATGGCGCGGATCGGCGAGAGCGTCGCGAGCCGCCGGATCACCTCGCGCTCGACCTGCGGCGGCGCGAGGTAGCCGCCGTCCGGCCCCGAACCCGCCGACAGCGCCTTCTCCTCGAGCCGCTTGAGCCCCGCGCTCTCGCCGGAGCGGACGTAGAGCTCGAAGGCGGCCTTGTGCTCGCTCGCGAGCGGGTCCTCGCGCCCCTCGTCCTTGCCCGCGAGCGGCGGGCGCTGCCGGGCGAGCGCGAGCCGGTCCGAGCGCGCCTTCTGCTCGTCGAGGAAGGCGTCGATGCGCGCGAGCTTCTCGTCGACGACGACGTCCACCCGCCCGCGCGTCTCGAGCGCGGCGAGCCGCCCGTCGTTCTCCTCCTTGTAGGCCTCGAAGGCCCGCGCGAACTCGGCGAACGCGGCCTGCGCGTCCGCGGACTTGATCTCGAGGGACGGATCTTGCGTGTCGTTCATGGTGGGATGTCCTTGCAGGTGGTGTCCGGGAAGGCGGGAAAGGCGCTCCTCCCCCATCGGGGAGGTGGATCGGCGCCGAAGGCCACGAGACGGAGGGGGTGCGCCGAAGGCGCATTCGGCGACAGCCGAAGCCACCCACGCCGGCGGCACGACGGGACCCCGCCCCTGATCCGCCGACGCGGATCGTCCCCGCCCCGAGGGGGCGGGAGCGTCACGCGGCGGCGGGCGTGCCGGCGGGAAACAGCTTCTTCGCCGCCCGGCGGATCGTCTCCGCCAGCGTGGGCGGCGCGGCCTTGACCGCCGCGACGCGCGCGGCGGGCAGCATGGGGAAGGTGACGATCGAGATCTCCCACAGGTCGACCTCGTGCAGCAGCCGCCGGCGGGTCCCCGGCTCGGCGGCGGCCTTGGTCACGCGGTAGCCGATCGAGAGCCCGTCGATCGCGCCCTCGCGCATCAGCGCGTGGATCTCCCGCGCCCGCCCGACGGCGAGGTTGAGGCGCCCGCGCACGCGCAGCCCGCGGGCGTCCTCCTCGAGCTTCAGCCAGGTGCCGATCGGCTCTCCCGGATCGTGCTGCCAGAGCATGCGCACGCCCCGCGCGCCGCGGCTCGCGAGGCTCCTGCCGAAGGCGCCCGGCTGGACGACGTCGCGGGCGAGGTCGGTCACGCCGAAGAGGCTGGCATAGCCCTCGAAGATCCCGCTCTCGGCGACGACGTCCGGCTTGGCCGGCAGGAGCTTCGTCTCCGGCGCGCCCCTCCCGGCGCTCTTGACGAACGCGAGCGCCGTCATCGCTCCGCCTCCGCCGCGGGCCGCCCCGCATCCGTGCGCGGCGCGGCGAGGCGGGCGAGCGTGCGCACGAAGGCGCGCATCGTCGCGCGCGCCGGGTCGGGCGGCGCGGGGCGGCGCGCCAGGGCGTTGAGGATCCTGGTCATCTGTCGTCTCCCGAGAAACGGCGGTTGAAACGGGCGAGCTCGCGCACGAAGGCGTCGAAGCGCCGGCTCGCCGAAGCGGATTCGCGCAGCAGGAGCAGCGCGAAGAAGGAGGCTGCGAGCGCCCAGGCGAGCAGCGCGAGATGTGCGAGGTCGCCGCGCTCGGCGACCGCCGCCAGCAGCCGCTGGAGCAGGTCCGGGACGCCGATCGCGGGCGGAGGCGTCGTCGCCGCGATGCTCACGATCCGCTCCGCCCGTAGCCGACGGCCTCGCGCTTCTCGTCGTCTGTGAGGAATCCCGCCGCCGAGACCCGCCGCCACAGCGATTCCCGCTCCTCCGAGAGCGCCTCGATCGCGTCGAGATCGGGCTCGAGCACGAGGTCGGCGCCGAAGCCGGGCGACAGCCACGAGGCCAGCGCCTGCGCCGTGCGCTTGGCGAGCGGGATCACGGTCTGCCGGTAGAAGGCGCGGTTGGCTTCCGCGTAGTTCGCATGCGTCGCGTCGCCGGGCAGGCCGAGCAGCAGCGGCGGCACGCCGAAGGCGAGCGCGATCTCGCGCGCCGCGCCGGCCTTGGCCTCGACGAAGTCCATCTCCTTGGGCGAGAGCGAGAGCGGCTTCCAGTCGAGCCCGCCCTCGAGCAGCATCGGCCGCCCGGCGTTGCGCGCACCCTGGTAGGTCTCCTCGAGCTCGGCCTTGAGCTTGGAGAAGATCTGGTCCGAGACGTTCGCGTCCCCGCTGAACACCAGCGCGCCCGACGGGCGCGCCGCGTTGTCGAGGAGCGCCTTGTTCCAGGCGGAGGCCGCGTTGTGGATGTCCAGCGCACCCGCCGCCGCCTCCATCGACGAGAGGCCGTAATGGTCGTCGGTCGGGTGGAAGAAGCTCAGGTGCAGGATGGGCGCGATCGCCTCGGCGCCCTGCGCGAACCGCACCGTGCGCGCGCCGACCTGGTAGTCCCAGGCGATCGGCCAGCCGTCCGCGCCGGGCACGACGCGCATCCGGTCCGGCCGCAGCGCGTAGAGCTCGCGCGGCGCGCCGTCGATCGCGACGGCCTCGACATAGGCGTTCCCGGACACGAGCAGGTGCCCGTAGACGCTCTCGAAGAAGCGCCCGCCGTCCTCGCGGGGGTTGGGCCGGCGCAGGAGGTCGACGAGCGGATGCGCGCGCCGCTCCCGCCCGCCGTCGACGAGGGTCAGCGGCAGCGACGCCGCCGCCTCGGCGAGGAGCCGCACGCAGCGATGCACGACGGCATTGCGCTGGTAGCCCTCGCGGGCGAAGGCGGCGTAGTCCCGCGGCGTCCAGACCGGGCGCCCGCCGTGATAGAACGCCACCGCCGCCCCGACGCGCGACGCCTTCTGCCCCGGCGCGGCGAGCCGCGCCAGGGCCTGGATGAGCGCTTTCATGAGGAGATCTCCTTGCTCCCTTCTCCCATCCGGGAGAGCGGTTCAAACGATCCGCACGCGCGGGCTCGCCGGCTTCGGGCCGAGTGCCAGATGCGTGATCGCCCAGACCAGCGCGTCGAGCCGGTCGGGCGAGCGCCCGCCGGAGAGGCCTTCCGGCCCGAAGTCGGCCATCTCGTCCTCGAGCGCCGGAAACGCACCCGCGTGCCGCACCCGGCCCTGCGCGTAGAGCACCGCCACGGGCTCGGCGCGCATGTGCTTGCCGCGGGTCGCCCGCACCGAGACGATGGCGCAACCCGGGTCGACCTCGCGGATCACGGCAGCGGCCATCTCGCCGCCCTGGTTGACCTCGACGACGAGGGCGTCCGCCTCGAGCCGCCGGTAGAGCATCGTCGCCCGCGACGCCCAGGCCTCCGGCCGCATGCCCGGCCCGCTCTCGTCGGCGAGCACGTGGCACACGCCCTGCGCGTCGATCCCCGCCGCGACGATGCCGCAGGCGTCCGCGCCCCTGCGCGACGTCGCCGGCGGGTCGATCGCCACCGCGATCCGCCTGAGCGCCGGCGCGCGATCCTCCCGCGCGGCCTCGATCCCGGCGCGCGTCCAAAGGGCGTCGGCGCGATCCTCGATCAGCTCGCCGTCGAGCTCCTGGCGCCCGAGCCGCGTGCCCGCGTAGCGGTCCACCACCGCCTGCAGGAAGGAGGGCGCGAGGTTCGCCCGGTTCGCGTCCGTCGAGGCGCGGCTGAGCGCCACCCGCGGGTCGCCGACGAGGCGGCGCACGAGCGGGATCGTGCGGGGCGTCGTCGTCACCACCTCCCGCGGCCGCTCGCCGAGCCTCAGGCCGAACTGCAATTGATCCCAGGTCGCGTCCGCGTGGCGCCACTTGCCGAGCTCGTCCGCCCAGGCCGCCTCGAACTGCGGGCCGCGCAGGGATTCCGGATCCTCCGCGGAGAAGGCGAGTGCCACCGCGCCGGTGGACGGCCATTCCAGCCTCCGGCGCGTCGCCGTCCAGATCGGGCGCTCGCGCTTGGGATGGATGGCGAGCAGCCCCGACGGGCCGTCGATCATGACGTCGCGCACGTCGGCGAAGGTCTCGCCCACGAGCGCGACCCGGCCGATCCCGCGCCGGGTCAGCCACGGGGCGCCGAGCACCATCCCGCGCACCCATTCCGCGCCGGTGCGGGTCTTGCCCGCGCCGCGCCCGCCGAGCACCAGCCAGATCGTCCAGTCCGACCCGTCCCGCGCCGCCGCGGGCGGCAGCTGGTCGTCCCGCGCGGCGAGCGCCCAGCCCGGCGCGCGCCGGCTCCCCTCGACGTAGCGCCGAAGCCGCGGGCTATAATCCGTCCAGATCCTCTCGCGGTCGCTCGGGCGCGTGCAGGCGCTCAACCTCCCCCGCAACGAGGTCAGCCAGTCGAGGTGGCGCTCCGGCGACCAGCGCCGCCGCGTCCCCCTCGAAGCCGCCCTCCCGCCCGTCGTCATCGTCGTTCTCCCCGCTCGCCCCGCCGCGGGCACCGAGCGCCCGCTCCAGCGCCACGAGCTCCCTGAGGCAGCGGGTGAGGTCGCCGATCGCGCGGGCGGTCGTCTTCGGGTCGTGGCGCTCCTCGGAGCACGCGAAGAGCTCGAGCCGCTCCACGACGAACCGGCGCAGGCCCGCCGCGAGGCAGGCGGCATCCGGCCCGCCGGCGCCCCTGGTCGTGCGTCCGCCCGCGGCCATTTCGCAATCCTAAGTTTCAGACCACCTGCCCGAGCGAACCCCGGCATCCCGGGGCCGGTCGCCAGCCGGATGCTCATGAAAAAAGCGCCTCGGTTGCATCCGAGGCGCCTGGAGCGCGGTCGAGCGGCGACGAACGCATTCATCGACCGTGCTCAATTCTTAGCTGTTCAACGTGACGCTGTCAAGCATTTTCGTGGGACCGGAGGACTTTTGCGCGACCGGGGGATGTCGACCCTGGCGTGACGCAGCTCCCTCCGGCACAATGGAGACAGCTTCGGAAATTTTGCATGGAAAGAGGCGGTATACACCCGCTAATAGTCGTCTAGATGACAGACGCGCTTGCAAATCTGGTTGTGACTGACGGAGGGTCCACCCGCCGCGCGGTCACGGAGTGACGCGAGGCGATGGCTGCGACGACCGCAAGAACCAGGGGGGCGGGCGCGGCGCCGGTGTCGGCGGAGCGCCCGGACAATTCCGAGGACACGAACCGATGCGCTCCGTACTGCGGCTCCGAGACGACGAGAACAGGCTGCTGAAGGCCCTGCCACCCGAGGACTTCGAGCTCCTCAGGCCGCATCTTGCGCCCGCGGCGCTCCTGCGCGGCGATGTGCTGTTCGATGCCTTGGACGCGATCGAGCACGTCTACTTCCCGCAGAGCGGGGTCGTCTCGCTCGTCACCCTCATGCGCGACGGCTCCAGCGTCGAGGCCGGCACGATCGGCCGCGAGGGCGCGGTGGGCCTGATCACGGGCTCGGGAACGCGCCAGGCGGCGACGCGCGGCGTCGTCCAGATCCCCGGCCGCGCCCGCCGCATCGAGGTCGCGCGCTACCGCGCCGCGCTCGAGCGCAGCGCGGCCCTGCGCGACCTCGTGGACCGCTACACCGAGGCGCTGCTCTCGCAGGTGCTCCAGACCGTCGCCTGCAACGCGCTCCACTCGGTGGAGCAGCGCTTCTGCCGGTGGCTCCTCACCTGCCGCGACCGCACGGGGTCGGACGTCATCCCGCTCACGCAGGAAGCGGTGGCCGAGATGCTCGGCGTCCAGCGCACCACCGTCACCGCCGCCGCGCGGGCGCTGCAGAACCAGGGCCTGATCCGTTATCGCCGCGGCCTCATCGAATGCGTCGACCTGCCGGGCCTGCACGAGACCTCCTGCGAGTGCTACGACGTGGTTCGCGCCCGCTTCCAGCAGCTCCTGCCGCTGACCTACCAGGATGCGCCGGGAGAGGCCCGCGACTGAGGGTCCGGGTCAGTACACGCCGCCGACGGGCGCGGGCGGGACGAGCGGCGCGCCGATCGCACCCGTCGACCGCGCACCGAGCGGCGGCAGGCTCGGCAGTCCCGGCAGCGGCGCGGGGGAGACGACGGGCGCCATCGCGGCCGGCACCGCGGCGGACGGCGCGTAGGCCCGCGAGACGCCCGGAAGGCTCGCCCCGATCAGCGGCTGCGGGTCGTCGAGCCGCGAGTCGAACTCGATCTGCGGCCGGCAATAGCGCCGCTCCCCACGCGCGTCGTGGCGCGCGAGATCGAGATGGAAATGGTCCTCGTGCTGCGAGTCCGAGCCGGGGCCGAGAACGGTCGTGAAAGGCCCGCAGGCGCCGACGAACGCCTCGCGCAGGAAGCCCTGCTCCTCCGGCGCGCCGCGCCAGCCGCTGCTCACCGAGATCCGCCGCCCGTCCGCCAGCGTGAAGGACATGACGTCGACGGCGTTGCCGAAGGCGTGCTCGGAGAGCCTCGCGCCGCGGCGGTTGTTGCGGGTGCGGCAGGCGTAGGAGCCGGAATCGAGTTCGACGACCGGTGCGCCGAGATAGAGCAGCGCCGCCGGCTGGACGATCTCCTCGAGCCAGCGCTCCGTCGCCGCCGTGACGGGGCAGCCGAGCGTCGCCTCCTGCTTCAGCCGCACCTGCCCGTCGAGCAGCGCGGTGATCTCGAAGGGCTTGTCGATGCCGCAGGTGCCGGGGCCGTCGAGCCGCGGGCGCTGGGACATGTAGGCGGTCGGGCGCACCTCCTGGCGGGCGAAGCAGGCGACCTCGGCCTCGGAGCGCCATGCCTCGCGCTCCTCGAACTCGAACCACCCGCAGCCCGAGAGCGCGAGGACGAGGGAGGCGGCGAGGAGACCGGTCGAAACGCGACGCGACATTCCCGGAGAATGCCGCTCGCCGCGTTAAGGGAGCGTTGAGCACGCGCGGCCGCCGGCGCCCCGATTCGAGACGCGCGGCGCGGGCGCGCGCCGGGTCGCCCCAGTGCGCGGAAGCGTCACGCCTCGCGGCTCACGCGCCGTTCGCCTTGCGGCGCTCGGCCATGAAGCGGTCGAAGGTCTCGCGGTCGCGGGTGCGCTTGAGCTCGTCGAGAAAGCGCGCGAACTCCCGCTGCTCCTCGTCGAGCCGGCGGCGCTCCTCCTCCAGGCGGGCGAGCTGCTCGCGCTTGTAGGCATCGAACGCCTCGTTGCCCGAGCCGCCGACGGTGAAGTCGAAACGCCCCTCGAAGGACGGCCAGTCGAAGGCGCCCTCGTCCCGGAGCTTCCACAGCTTCCAGGCGAGGAAGGCGACGCCGATCGGCCAGTACACCACGAGGCCGGCGACGATCGCCACGATCTCCCAGGTCTTGAAGCGACGCAGAAGATCCGACGGGTTGAAGGTGCTGGCGTTCATGTCGGTCTCCAGAAGTGAACGATCCTTCACATAGGCACGCCCCTCGCGCCGTTGAAGTGCCGCGCCCGCCGAATCCGGGGAGAGCGTCGTCCGCCGGCGCGGGCAGGTCGCCTCATCGGGGCAGGTCGCCTCATCCGGGCACGTCGCCTCATCCGGTCTTGCGCCCGCGCCGGCGCGCGCTCCCGCCGAGCGCGTGCTAGGGTTCCGCGTCACACACCGGGGACCCCGCCACAATGCTCTCCTCGCTCGCACTCCTGCGCCGGATCGACGCCGGCGACCTCTCCCCGCAGGGCGCCCTCGACCTCTGCCGTGCGGCGATCGCCGCCCGGGAGCCCGAGATCGGCGCCCTCGTCCACCTCGACGCCGCGGCGACCGCAGGGACGCGTGCCGGGCCGCTCGCGGGCATTCCCCTCGGCGTGAAGGACATCATCGACGTCGCCGGCATGCCCACCGCCATGGGCTCGCCGCTCTACGAGGGCAACGTCCCCCGCGCCGACGCCGCCGTCGTCGCCATGGCGCGGCGCGCGGGCGCCATCCCGCTCGCCAAGACCACGACGACGGCCTTCGCCTATCTCGACCCGACGCAGACCCGGAATCCGGCGGCGCCGGGCTGCACGCCGGGGGGCTCGTCCTCCGGCTCCGCCGCCGCCGTCGCGGCCGGCATGCTGCCGCTCGCGCTGGGCACGCAGACCGGCGGCTCGGTGATCCGCCCCGCCGCCTTCTGCGGCGTCGCCGCGATCAAGCCCTCCGCGCGGCTGCTGCCGACCGTCGGCGTGAAGTGCTTCTCCTGGACGCTCGACACGGTCGGCCTCTTCGGCGCCACGGTGCCCGACGTCGCCCACGCGCTCGCCGCCCTGGCGCGCCGCCCGCATCTCGCCCTGCCCGACGGCGATCCGCTCGAGACCTTCGCGGGCCTGCGCCTCGGCGTGCTCACGCAGGACTTCGCCGGCGATCCCGAGCCCGAGGCCGCCGCGGCGCTCGACGAGGCCGCTCGCGCCGCCGAGAGCGCGGGTGCGCGTGTCGTGCATCTCGAGGCGCCCCCGCTCTACGCCGAGGCCTGGCGGCTCCACGGCACGATCCAGGGCTTCGAGGCGGCGCAGGCGCTGGCCTTCGAATGGGATACGCACCGCGACGCCCTGCCTCCGCTCCTGCGCGACCTCCTCGACGAGGTGCAATCCATCGACGCCGCGCACTACGACGAGGCCCGTCGCACCGTGCACCGCGCCCGCGAAGCCGGCCGCGCGCTCTTCGCGGACGTCGACGCGATCCTCACGCCCGCCGCCCCCGGCCCGGCGCCGCACGGGCTCGGCGCGACGGGCTCCTCCGCCTTCAACCGGCTGTGGACGCTCACGGGCGACCCCTGCGTCGCCGTCCCCGGCTGCAGGGCGGCGGACGGGCGTCCCGTGGGCGTGCAGACGATCTCGCGCTTCGGGCGCGACGAGAAGGCGCTCGCGGCCGGGTCTTTCGTCGCCGCGGCGCTGGCCGCGGGCCGATGAATCGACACGGAGAATTTGCCGCGATTTCAGCCGTTTCAATGCTTTAACCGATGATTAACCAGGTTCCGGCGAGGCTCCCCCCGACAAAGCGCGCGGCGGCGCTTGCGGTACGCCGGTTGCCTGCTAAATTACCTGTGGTCCCTCGGCAGGGAGGATGTGTCATGAGCCGCTACGCGAAGCTTCATCTCGTACCGAAGTTGAACATCGCGGTTTTCTGTGCGGCGCTCGTTTTCGTGGGCGCCATCGTCGTCGGAGCCATCTGAGATCCTGGCCGGCGCTCCGGCGGGGCAATCACAAGAAGAGGTCATCCCCCCAACCAGTTTCGCCGCCGCCGGCCACCGCCGGCGGCGGTTTCGCGTCGAGGGCGGCCTCGCTCGCCGTTCCCCCCCGCGCGACTCCCGTAATTCGAGCCCGACCGGAGCCCGCCGATGAGCGAGACCCCGCGCTTCGACACGACGTTCGACCAGCCGGCCGGCGCCTGCGTGCGCGTCTCCCCGCTCGTGCGCCGGATCGTCGCCGGCAATGCCGGGCCGGTGACCTTCACCGGCACCTGCACCTACGTCGTCGGCACGGGCGAGGTGGCGATCATCGACCCCGGCCCGGACGATCCCGCCCACCGCGCGGCGATCCTCGCGGCGACCCGGGGCGAGCGCATCGCACACGTCCTCGTCACCCACACCCACCGCGACCATTCGCCGGGCGCCTCCCCGCTGCGGGAGATCACCGGCGCGGCCATCGTCGGCTGCGCCCCCCACCGCGATTCCCGCGGTCTCGCCGCCGGCGAGACCAACGCGATGGAGACCGCCGGCGATCGCGCCTACGCGCCCGACCGCGTGCTCGCCGACGGCGAGCGGGTCGAGGGGCCCGGCTGGGCTTTGGACGCCGTCGCGACCCCGGGCCACACCGCGAACCACCTCGCCTTCGCCTTGCCCCAGGAGAGGGCGCTGTTCTCCGGCGACCACGTCATGGCCTGGTCGACCACCTTCATCGGCCCGCCGGACGGCGCGATGGGCCCCTACATGGCCTCGCTGTCCAAGCTCCTGGCGCGGGACGAGACGATCTACTGGCCCGGCCACGGCGGCCCGGTCACCGAGCCGGGGCGTTTCGTGCGCGCGATCATCGCCCATCGGCGGCAGCGCGAGGAGTCGATCCTCGCCCGGCTGCGCGCCGGCGACGACACCGTCGCCGGCCTCGTCGAGACCGTCTACCGCGGCCTCGCCCCGGCCCTGAAGCCCGCCGCGGCGCTCAACGTGCTCGCTCACCTCGAGGACCTCCACGCCCGCGGCCTCGCCTCGCGCGAGGGCCCTCCCGGGCTGGAGAGCCGGTGGCGGGCGGGGTGAGGCGGCTCGTCGGCGCTTGCCGTGTCGCGCCTCGCACCTACTTGCAGCCTCGTCGCCGTCTCCCGCAGGAGGGTTCGTGACGGATCTCGTCGTCAAGATCGCCGGCCGGATCGCCGCCGTCCCGGACGCCGATTGGGATGCCTGCGCGCTCGGTCCGCACGCCGCCGCGCTCGGCGTCGATCCGCATTGCCCGTTCGTCTCGCACGCCTTCCTCGCGGCGCTGGAGGAGTCCGGCAGCGTCGGGCCGCGGACCGGCTGGGCGCCGGCGCACGTCCTCGTGGAGGACCCGGAGGGACGGCTGGTGGCCTGCGCCCCCGCCTATCTCAAGAGCCACAGCCAGGGCGAATACGTCTTCGACCATGCCTGGGCTGACGCCTACGAGCGCGCGGGCGGGCGCTACTATCCCAAGCTCCAGGTCAGCGTTCCCTTCACGCCCGCGACCGGCCCCCGCCTCCTGGTGCGCCCGGGCGAGCGCGCCGACGAGGCCCTGGCGATCCTCGTGGCCGGCCTGAAGGCGCTGCGCGCCCAGGCGAACGCCTCCTCGATCCACGTCACCTTCCTGCCGAAGGCGCAGAGCGAGCGCCTCGGTGCCGAGGGCTTCCTGCAGCGGATCGACCAGCAGTTCCACTGGCTGAACGACGGCTACGCGAGCTTCGACGCCTTCCTGGAGACGCTGGCCTCGCGCAAGCGCAAGACCATCCGCCGCGAGCGCCGGGACGCGCTCGCAGCGGGCATCGAGATCGACTGGGTGCGCGGCGCCGCCATCACGCAAGCGCATTGGGATGCGTTCTACGCGTTCTACGAGGACACCGGCTCGCGCAAGTGGGGCCGCCCCTACCTCAACCGCCGCTTCTTCACCAGCGTCGGCGAGCGGCTCGGCGAGCGGGTCCTGCTGATCCTCGCTCGTCGCGACGGCCGCCACATCGCCGGCGCGATCAACTTCGTCGGCGACGAGACGCTCTACGGCCGCAACTGGGGCTGCGTGGAGGATCACCCGTTCCTGCATTTCGAGGTCTGCTACTACCAGGCGATCGACTTCGCCATCGCGAACGGGCTGAAGCGCGTCGAGGCGGGAGCGCAGGGCGAGCACAAGCTCCTTCGCGGCTACCGCCCGGTGGCGACGCACAGCGCCCACCTCATCGCCGATCGCGGCCTGGAGCGCGCGGTCGCGCACTACCTGGAGGAGGAGCGGTCCTTCGTGAACGGGATCGGTGCGGAGCTCGAGGCCGCCCTCCCCTTCAAGCGCGCCGGGGACTGAACGGCGATCGCATTCGCTCACGGCTTGACCACGGCGCCGCCCCGTCGTCTCCTCCGAGCGCGCCAGCGACGCGAGGAGGCCCTGCATGCCCGAGACCGCCTACGATCCCAGCAACGTCTTCGCCAAGATCCTGCGGGGCGAGATGCCGGCGCACCGGGTCTGGGAGGACGAGACCACGCTCGCCTTCATGGACATCATGCCGCGCGGCGACGGGCACGTGCTCGTCGTGCCCAAGGTGCCCTGCCGCAACCTGCTCGACGCGCCGCCCGAGGCGCTCGCCGCGGTGATGGCGACCGCGCAGAAGGTCGCCCGCGCGGCGATGAGCGCGCTCGGGGCGGACGGCGTCACCGTGCAGCAATTCAACGAGACCGCCGGCGGGCAGGTGGTTTTCCATCTGCACGTCCACGTGATTCCCCGCTTCGAGGGCGTGCCGTTGCGCCCGCACACGGGCGAGATGGCGGATCAGGACGTGATCGCAGGGCTCGCGGCGCGGATTCGCGCGCGCCTTTCGTAGCTCCCGGGCGGAGAGAAGCGCTGCGCCGGGGAGCCGGTCGGCCCGCTCCTCCCCGACGCCCGGCGATCGGCCCCGCGGCTCCTACTGCAGCGCGCCCCAGGCCTCGCGCAGGCCCTCGACCACGTCGTCGAGGCTGAGCCCGAACAGCGACAGGCCCCACACCACGGCCCAGTAGAGCGCCACCAGGATCACCGGAACGAGCACCCAGCCGAGGATCTCCTCGAGCAGGTGCCGGCGCCGGCGCCGTTCCCAGCGCTGCTCCTTGGCCGTGCGCGGCGCGGGCCGCACCGTCGTTCGCTGGCGCGCGCGCGGGCGCGGCGGGGCATCCGGCCGGACCGTCTCCGACCCGCCGTGCGCCGCCGCCTCGCCGTGCGCCCGGGGGGGGCGCCGCCGCGGCTCGACCAGCGTCTGCGCTGCGGCCCCGCTTCGCGCCCTCAGGAAGCTCGGCAGGCGCGCCGCGAGGCCGGACGAGGGAGCGTCGTCGCCGACGACCGCGGCGTCGTCCTCGCGTGGCTGGCCGCGCGGCGCCCGACGATCCTCCGGATCGAGCACCGGCGCCGGCGCGGCGTTCTCGCGCGCGGCCGGCCGCTGACGAGCCTGCGCGGACGCCGCCTGCCCCACGCCCTCTTGCGGCGCGCGCGCCGGGGTCGCCTCGGCGGGCGCCCCCGCCGGCGGCTGCGGCAGCGGCTGCACGAAGGCCGCGGGCGGCGGCACGGCGCCGCCGATGGGCATGGACGACACCGGCGCGGGGCCGTGGCCGTCGACCACGTGCGCATGGGCGTCGACGATGTCGGGATCGAGCGGCCCCTGCCCCGCCGCCTCCGGGCGCCCGCGCGGCGGGCCGAGATCGGGAGCGAGGTCGGCCGCAGCCGGGTCGTTGCGCAACGAGGCGGCGCGCAGCCGCGCCACCGCCTCGTCGAGATCGCGTTGCGTCATGCGCGCACCAGCGGCACCTTCGGTACGGTGCGCACGCCGCCCCCGCCGTTGCCGCCGCCGTCGGGCCCGTCACCGGGCTTCTTCGGCGTGGGCTTCTTGGCGGCGCGCGGCTTGCGCTTGGCCTTCTTGGGCGGATCGGTCGGCTTCTCGAGCTTGACCTTGGTGGGCTTCGCCGGTGCGGGTGCGAAGGAGAAGCCGAGCTTGTCGAGCCCGTCGACGTCCTTCTCCACGATCACCTCCACCGAGCCGCCGTCCTTCAGGCGCCCGAACAGCACCTCGTCCGCGAGCGGCGTCTTGATCGAGGACTGGATCAGCCGGCCCATCGGGCGCGCGCCCATCGTCTCGTCGTAGCCGTGCTCGACGAGCCAGTCGCGCGCCGCGTCCGACAGCGAGATCGTGACGTTGCGATCGGCGAGCTGCGCCTCGAGCTGGAGGACGAACTTGTCCACGACCTTGAAGATCACCTCGCGCGGCAGGTTGCCGAAGGAGATGATCGCGTCCAGCCGGTTCCTGAACTCGGGGGCGAACAGCTTGTTGATCGCCTCCTGGTCGTCGCCCACCCGCTTCTGGCGGGTGAAGCCGAAGGCCGCCTTGGCGAGGTCCGCCGCGCCGGCGTTCGTGGTCATGATCAGGATCACGTTGCGGAAGTCGACGTGCTTGCCGTTGTGGTCCGTCAGCTTCCCGTGATCCATGATCTGGAGCAGGATGTTGAACAGGTCCGGATGCGCCTTCTCGATCTCGTCGAGCAGCAGCACGCAATGCGGATGCTGGTCGACGCCGTCGGTGAGCAGCCCGCCCTGGTCGAACCCGACATAGCCCGGAGGCGCGCCGATCAGGCGGCTGACCGTGTGGCGCTCCATGTATTCCGACATGTCGAAGCGCAGGAGCTCGACGCCGAGCGACTTCGACAGCTGGCGCGCCACCTCCGTCTTGCCGACGCCGGTCGGGCCGGCGAACAGGTAGTTGCCGATCGGCTTCTCCGGCTCGCGCAGGCCCGCGCGGGCGAGCTTGATCGCCGACGTGAGCGCCCCGATCGCCGCGTCCTGCCCGTAGACCACGGTCTTGAGCCCGCTCTCGAGGTTGGCGAGCACCTCGGCGTCGTCCTTCGAGACGGTCTTGGGCGGGATGCGGGCCATCGAGGCGATCGTCGTCTCGATCTCCTTCACGCCGATCGTCTTCTTGCGCTTCGACTCGGCCAGCAGCATCTGCGAGGCGCCCGTCTCGTCGATCACGTCGATCGCCTTGTCGGGCAGCTTGCGGTCGTGGATGTAGCGGGCGGAGAGCTCGACCGCCGCCTTGATCGCGTCGTTCGAGTAGCGCAGCTTGTGGAACGTCTCGTAGTAGGGCTTGAGGCCCTTGATGATCTCGATCGTGTCCGCGACCGACGGCTCGTTGACGTCGATCTTCTGGAAGCGGCGCACCAGCGCGCGGTCCTTCTCGAAGTACTGGCGGTACTCCTTGTAGGTCGTCGAGCCGATGCAGCGCAAGGAGCCGGCCGCGAGCGCCGGCTTCAAGAGGTTCGAGGCGTCCATCGCGCCGCCCGAGGTCGCACCGGCGCCGATCACCGTGTGGATCTCGTCGATGAACATGATCGCCTTGGGATGGTTCTCGATCTCCTTGACGACCTGCTTGAGGCGCTCCTCGAAGTCGCCGCGGTAGCGCGTACCGGCGAGCAGCGCGCCCATGTCGAGCGCGAACACGGTCGCGTCGGCGAGGACGTCGGGCACGCGACCCTCGTTGATCTTGCGCGCGAGCCCTTCCGCGATCGCGGTCTTGCCCACGCCGGGATCGCCGACGAGGAGCGGGTTGTTCTTCTGGCGGCGGCAGAGCACCTGGATCGTGCGCTGCACCTCGGGCTCGCGGCCGATCAAGGGGTCGATCTTGCCCTCGCGCGCCTTCTTGTTGAGGTTCACGCAATAGGCGTCCAAGGCGTCGCCCTTCTTCTTGCCGCGCGTGTCGCCCTCGTCGCCGGAGGGACGCTCGCCGCTCTCCTCCTCCGCACCGCGGGGCGGGCGCGCCTCGGTGGCGCCGGGGCGCTTGGCGATCCCGTGCGAGATGTAGTTGACCGCGTCGTAGCGCGTCATGTCCTGCTCCTGCAGGAAGTACGCGGCATGGCTCTCGCGCTCGGCGAAGATCGCCACGAGCACGTTCGCCCCCGTCACCTCCTCGCGGCCCGAGGACTGGACGTGGATCACCGCGCGTTGGATCACGCGCTGGAAGCCGGCGGTCGGCTTGGCGTCCGCCCGGTGGTCGGCGACGAGGTTCGCCAGCTCGTTGTCCACGTACTCGACGAGGTTGCGCCTGAGCGCCTCGATGTCGACGTTGCACGCCCGCATCACCGCGGCCGCGTCCTGGTCGTCGACCAGCGCGAGGAGGAGATGCTCCAGCGTCGCGTATTCGTGACGCCTCTCGCCGGCGAGGGCGAGAGCCCGGTGGAGGGCTTGTTCGAGAGAGCGAGAAAAGCTCGGCAAGGCTGGCCTCTACGAGTTCGTGAGGGAAAGGCTCACTTCTTCTCCATGACGCATTGCAGCGGATGCTGGTGCTTGCGGGCGAAATCCATCACCTGCGTCACCTTCGTCTCCGCCACCTCGTAGGTGAAGACGCCGCATTCCCCCACGCCGTTGTGATGGACGTGCAGCATGATGCGCGTGGCGTCCTCTCGCGACTTGTGGAAGAACCGCTCGAGGACGTGGATGACGAACTCCATCGGCGTGTAGTCGTCGTTCAACAACAGCACGCGATACAAATTCGGTTTCTTCGTGCGCGGCTTCGTACGCGTGATGATCGCCGTGCCCGAACGGCCCCCGCCGCTGCCGCCTCCCCCGTCGGGGTCGGAAGCGACGGCCGGATGCCCGACGCCGGACGGCCCGCCTCGCGGCGCGCCGCTCACGCTTCCCCTTTCGAAGTCCCACCGAACCATGACAGCCGGGTCATCCATTCTCTTGCTGGACCGGACGCCCCGCTCGGGCGACGCGCCCGAGGTCGATGAAAGCGCGTTCGAGCATCAATGTATAGTCCCCCTGCCCGGTTCGCCAGGGGCGGACCATCGCATCCGTGTCGCACGCGACGGGCACCCCACGGGTGCACCGCCACGCCGCCGGCTCATACGAACTGCTGGAGCCCCGGGATCGATCCCACGATGGGCCCGAGCGTATCCTCGCCCACCTTCTCGCGGCCGTAGGCGAAGAGCTCGCGGCCGAGCGGCTGCATCTGGCCCATGTCGACGCCGATCTGCATCAGCTTGCCGCCGAGCTGCATCACGCCGCCGCCCATCATGCCGCCGATGGAGCCCATCAGCCCGCCGGCGCCGGACGCCGCCTCGCCGTCGGCCATCGCCTGCTCCGCCGCGGGCATGGCGCCGATCAGCGTGTTCACTTCCTTCTCCGGCCCCTCCTTGCGCAGGAACGCGAGGATGATGCCCACCGCCTTGCGGGCAGTCTCCGGGTCGAGCCCGGTCTTCGCGGTGATGCGGGCGATGAGGTCGTCCATGGTCCTTGTCTCCGTGTCGGCGCCGGCCGCGTCGCGGGCTCGTCGTGAGGATATGGGTCGCAGAGCCGCCGGCGATGCGCAAGGCCTGGGGAACTCCCCGACCGCCCGGGGGTTCGCCGGGCACGCGAGCATCCAGACGCGAGCATCCCCACCGACCAGAGGAGACGCACATGGCCGTCGACAAGGACCGCACCGAGGGCTCCGCCAAGAACATGGCCGGCAAGGCGAAGGAAGCCGCCGGCAAGCTCACCGGAGACCAGAAGACCCAGGCCGAGGGCCGCTCGCAGCAGGCCGAGGGCAAGGCCCAGAACACGGTCGGCAGCATCAAGGACACGCTGCGGGGCAAGTGAGCCCGCACGCGAGCGCAGCAGCGGGCGCCGACGGCTCCCGGCACCACGCTGCGACCCCCGCGACGGCCGGAGCGCGAGCCCCGGCCGATTTCGTGCGTGCCCGGGCTGGCACGAGCGGCCCCCGCACGCCAGAATGCCGCCTCGGACAACGACACGCCGGGGGGCGAGGTGAGCGACGACAGCATCCTGATCGGCAAAAGCCGCCGCGACGACGGGCTCGCGGAGGAGACCCTCCTCCTGCGCCGCGCCAACCGCCACGGCCTCGTCGCCGGCGCGACCGGGACCGGCAAGACGGTGACGCTGCAGACGCTCGCCGAGGGCTTCTCCAACGCCGGCGTTCCCGTCTTCGCCGCCGACATCAAGGGCGACCTCTCCGGCGTCTCCCAGCCCGGTGATTCGAAGAAGCCCTTCGTCGAGCGCGCCGCCGAGATCGGGATCCCCTACGCGCCCGACGATTACCCGGTGGTGTTCTGGGACCTGTTCGGCAGGAAGGGCCACCCGATCCGCGCCACGGTCTCCGAGATCGGGCCGCTCCTGCTGTCGCGCCTCCTCGACCTCAACGACACGCAGGAGGGCGTGCTCAACATCGCCTTCCGTCTCGCCGACGAGGAGGGCCTGCTCCTCCTCGACCTGAAGGACCTGCGGTCGCTTCTCGCCTTCGTCGCGGAGAACGCCAAGCAGCTGTCGTCCGTCTACGGCAACGTCTCCAAGGCCTCGGTGGGCGCCATCCAGCGCCAGCTCCTCGTGCTGGAGAACCAGGGCGGCGAGGCCTTCCTCGGCGAGCCCGCCCTCGACATCCGCGACCTGATGCGCACCGACCGCACCGGGCGCGGCACGATCAACCTCCTCGCCGCCGAGGAGCTGATGGCGACGCCGCGGCTCTACGCCACGTTCCTGCTCTGGCTGCTCTCCGAGCTGTTCGAGACCCTCCCCGAGGTGGGCGACCCGGACAAGCCCGTGCTGGTCTTCTTCTTCGACGAGGCGCATCTCCTGTTCGACGACGCGCCGAAGGTCCTGCTCGACACGATCGAGCGCGTCGTACGCCTCATCCGCTCCAAGGGGGTCGGCGTCTACTTCGTCACGCAGAATCCGCTCGACTTGCCCGACGAGGTGCTGGGCCAGCTCGGCAATCGCGTCCAGCACGCGCTGCGCGCCTTCACCCCGCGCGACCAGCGTGCGGTCCGGGCCGCCGCCGAGACCTTCCGGCAGAACGAGACCTTCGCCGTCGCCACCGCGATCACCGAGCTGCGCGTCGGCGAGGCGCTGGTCTCCACCCTCGACGCGAAGGGCGCACCGCGCGTCGTCGAGCGCACCCTCGTCGCCCCGCCGATGGCCCGCGTCGGCCCCGCCACCGACACGGAGCGCGACCGCATCGTCCGCACGAGCCCGCTCGCCGGCCGCTACGACACGAGTGTGGATCGCGAGAGCGCCTACGAGATCCTGGCCCGCCGCGCCGAGGAGGCGCTGCGCGAGGAGACCATCTCCGAGGAGAAGGGCGGCCTGCTCGACGCGCTCGGCGGCTTCTTCGGCGTCGGGAACGGCGGCGGCAGCCGCGGCAGCCGCGGGCGCCTGACCACCGGCCAGCGAGTCGCCCGGGAAGTCACCCGCACCGTCGTGAACCGCGTCGCCGGCCAGGCCGCCGCCGACATCGGCCGCGCCATCGGCGGGCGGACGGGGTCGACGGTGGGGCGGGCGATCGTGCGCGGGATGCTGGGCGGGATGCTGCGGCGGTGAGGGAGGCTTGTGCGGACGCACCCGAACGAGGCCGTGTTCGTACCCGTGACCGTGCTGCTGGAGACGGCTCGGGTCTTGAAGCAGGCCTACGGCTTCGAGCGCCGGCAAATCTGCAATGCGCTTCGAGCGCTCGCAGGGCTTTCGAACGTGCTCATGGAAGACGAGGACGCAGTGGCCGAGTGCCTGCGCCTCGCCGAAGCCGGGATGGATCTCGCAGACGCTCTCCACGTTGCGAAAAGCACCGGCGGTGACGGCTTCGCCACGTTCGACGACAAGCTCGTCGCCTCCGGTCGACGGCACCGCACGACCGAGTTCAGGCGCCTCCGACGGCGTCGGCATCGGCGCTCGCACGTGCGCCGGATGTGGCAGGACACCAGAGCACGTTCACAACGCCTCTCCCCGCAGCAGCCGCGCGCCGCCCTGCCCCGGCACGCCCGCCGCCTCGCGCATGAAGAAGCGCTTGGCCGCCGGCATGCGGTTCACGAGCCCGAGCCCGAGGTCGCGCAGCATGCGCACGGGCGCCACGTCGTTGGAGAACAGGCGGTTGAGCGCGTCGGTGGCGAGGCCCATCGCCACCGTGTCGGCGCGGCGCGCGCGCTGGTAGTCCTCGAGCACGTCCGCCGCCCCCAGATCCATGCCGAGCCGCACCGCGGACACGATCCGCTCGGCGAGCACGGCCGCGTCCTTCAGGCCGAGGTTGACGCCCTGCCCGGCGATCGGATGGATCACGTGGGCGGCGTCGCCGAGGAGCGCGAGCCGCTGCGCGACGAAGGCGCGGGCGAGGCCGAACTCGAGCGGGAAGGCCTGGATCGGCGTCTCCAGCGCGATCGCCCCGAGCTCGAGCCCGAAGCGGCGCTCGATCTCCTCGAGCAGCATGTCCTCGTCGAGCGCCAGCATGTGCGGCACGTTCGTCTTCCGCTCGGACCAGACGATGGCCGAGCGGTGCCCGAGTGAGCCGCCGGGCGTCAACGGCAGCATGGCGAAGGGGCCCGAGGGCAGGAAGTGCTGGATCGCCCTCCCCTCGTGGTCGCGGGCGTGGCCGACGATCGCGGACAGGCCCGACTGCGGATAGTCCCAGCCGCTCCAGCCGATGCCGGCGCCCTCGCGCAGGCGCGAGCGCTTGCCGTCCGCGGCGCAGACGAGATGAGCCTCGCGCGTGCTCCCGTCCGTCAGCCGCACCGAGACGCCGGCGCCGTCGGCATCCGGCGTCGCGCGGCGCACGCCGGCCTCCAGCATCTCGACACCCGCCTCCCGGCAGGTGTCGCGGAGCGCGCGCACGAGGACGGCGCTCTCGACCATGTGGGCGAAGGGCTCGGCGAAAGGCTCGGCGAAGGGCTCGGAGGAGGGCTCGTCGGGCGCGCCATGCTCCGCCGCGCCGCCCTCGTCGTCCCGTCGCTCCCCGTCCCCGCCGAACTCCAGGAACACCGGCCGCACCGGGTCGGCGAGATGGCTGTCGGTGATCACCATCTCGCGCATCTCCTGCGCCCGGCCGGCGATCCCCGCCCAGACGTCGAGGGCCGAGAGCATGCGCCGGCTCGCCGCGGAGACGGCGTAGGCGCGGCGGTCGCCGTCGGGGTCGCGGGCGAGCGCGGGGTCGGCGAGCGTCACCTCGATCGCGCGCGGCGCCGCGCGCCTGAGCGCCAGCGCCAGGGCGAGGCCGACGATGCCGCCCCCCGCCACCACGATCCGCCAGCTCTGCCCCCGTCCCGCCGGACCCGTCATCGTCGCCTCCATCGAACGCGAAACCGCACGCGCATCCGCGCGCTTGACCCGCCGGGCGGAGGCGGCTCACATGCCCCGACCCGGCACGGAGGTATCTAGCACATGGCGCGCGCCGTCGAAGAGCTGCTCGCGATTCTCGACCTGGAGCGGCTGGAGACCAACCTGTTCCGAGGCCGCAGCCCCAACGTGGGCTGGCAGCGCGTGTTCGGCGGGCAGGTGATCGGCCAGGCCCTCGTGGCGGCGACCCGCACCGTCGAGGGCCGCCAGGCGCACTCGCTCCACGCGTACTTCCTTCTGCCGGGAGACCCGAAGGCGCCGATCGTCTACGAGGTCGACCCGATCCGCGACGGCAAGTCCTTCGCCACGCGGCGCGTGGTCGCGATCCAGCACGGGCGGGCGATCTTCTCGATGTCGGCCTCCTTCCAGCTCCGCGAGGACGGGCTCGACCACGCGGCCGCGATGCCCGACGTCCCGGCTCCGGAGGACCTCCCCGGCGAGGACGAGCTGCGCGCGCGCGTCATGCCGCTGATGGACCCGGCAGCGCGGGCCTATTTCGAGCGCGAGCGGCCGATCGAGCTGCGCCCCGTCGAGCTCGAGCGCTACCTGCCCCGCGACCCGGGCTCGGAGCCGCTGCCGGCACGCTTCCACGTCTGGATCCGCACGACCGGACGCCTGCCCGACGAGCAGGCGATCCACGACTGCGCCCTCGCCTACGCGTCCGACATGACGCTGCTCGATTCCTCGCTCATCCCGCACGGCCGCAGCGTCTTCCAGCGCACGATCCAGGCCGCCTCGCTCGATCACGCCCTGTGGCTCCATCGTCCCTTCCGCGCCGACGAATGGCTGCTCTACGCCCAGGAGAGCCCCTCCGCCTCGGGTGCGCGGGGCTTCTCGCGCGGGTCGATCTTCACCCGCGACGGCCGCCTCGTCGCGTCCGTGGCGCAGGAGGGACTGATCCGCGAGCGTACCACGCAGGGCTGAGGCGTGCGCGCCGCGCACTCGGTCGCGGGTGCCCCTGTTTCGCTGCGCTGCGGAACGTGCTAGAGACCGCGCCGCTCGACGCCGCCGCCCGACGCCGAGGTGTCCGATCGGCGCGGCTTTCGCATGGGCGAACGCGACCCGCAGGCACGCGAACGACGATCGCGGGGGCGCGGCCCGGAACAGAACCGACCAGATCCCATGTCACAGCCGAACGCCCTGACGAACGGGCATCCCGATTCTCCCGCCACGGCCGAGTCCGCGCTGCCGGAAGCCCACCGGAAGGCCGGCTTCTGGACGCTGACCATCGGCTCGGTGGGCGTCGTCTACGGCGACATCGGCACGAGCCCGCTCTACGCGCTGCGCGAGTCGATCATCGCCGCCTCGGCCGGCGGGCCGATCACCCGCGACATCGTGCTCGGCGTGCTCTCGCTCGTGCTCTGGGCGCTGATCCTCGTCGTCACCCTGAAATACGTCTTCATCCTGCTGCGCGCGGACAACAACGGCGAGGGCGGCACGCTCACGCTCGTCGCGCTCGCCATGCGCGCGCTCGGGCGCGGGCGCCTCGCGGTGCTGCTGCTCGGCGCCGTCGGCGCGGGCCTGTTCTACGGCGACGCCATGATCACGCCGGCGATCTCCGTCCTCTCCGCGGTGGAGGGCCTGAAGATCGCCGCCCCCGCCAGCGCCGATTACGTCGTGCCGATCGCGCTCGTCATCCTCGTCTTCCTGTTCTCCGTCCAGAGCCGGGGCACGAGCTCGGTGGCGACCTTCTTCGGGCCGGTGATGTGCGTGTGGTTCGCGGTGCTCGCGGGGACCGGCCTGTGGCACATCTTCGACGATCCCGGCGTGCTCGCGGCCATCAACCCGCTCTGGGGTGCGCGCTTCCTGATCGATCATCCGTTCGTGACGGTCGCCGTGCTCGGTGCGGTGTGCCTCGCGGTGACCGGCGCGGAGGCGCTCTACGCCGACCTCGGCCATTTCGGGCGGGGCCCGATCCGCACCGCCTGGCTCACCATGGTGCTGCCGGCGCTGACGCTGAACTATTTCGGCCAGGGCGCCGTCGTGCTCTCGAACCCGGAGACGATCGAGAGCCCGTTCTACAATCTCGTGCCGGACTGGGCCACGCTGCCGCTCGTCGGGCTGGCCACGCTCGCGACCATCATCGCGAGCCAGGCGGTGATCACCGGCGCCTTCTCGCTGACCCGCCAGGCGGTGCAGCTCGGCCTCCTGCCGCGCCTCGAGATCCGCTTCACGTCCGAGGCGCACTCGGGCCAGATCTACATGCCGCGGGTGAACTGGCTGCTGCTCGCGGGCGTCATCGCGCTCGTCATCGGCTTCGGGTCGTCCTCCGCGCTCGCCTCGGCCTACGGGGTCGCGGTGTTCGGCGCGATGACGGTGGACGCGCTGCTCGCCATCCTCGTCATCTGGAAGGGCTGGCGCTGGGGGCTCGTGGCGGCGGTGGCGATCATGACGCCGTTCCTCGTGATCGACCTCGCCTTCTTCGGCTCGACCCTTCTCAAGGTGTTCTCCGGCGGCTACGTGCCGGTGCTGCTCGCGGTCGCGCTGATCCTGACCATGTGGACCTGGCTGCGCGGCTCGCGGCTCCTCTTCGCCAAGACACGCAAGACCGACATCCCGCTCGCGGAGCTCATCGCGATGCTGGAGAAGAGCCCGCCGCACCGGGTGCGCGGCATGGCGGTGTTCCTCACCTCCGACCCCGAGACGACCCCCACCGCGCTGATGCACAACCTCAAGCACAACAAGGTGCTGCACGAGAAGAACGTCATCCTCACCGTGCGCGCGACCGACACGCCGCGCGTCGGCGAGGAGGACCGCGTCAGCGTCGAGCCGCTCGGCGAGAGCTTCTACCGGGTGCTGATGACCTACGGCTACATGGAGACGCCGAACATCCCCAAGGGGCTGACGGCGCTGCGCAAGCAGGGCTTCAAGTTCGACATCATGGCCACTTCCTTCTTCCTCTCGCGCCGCGTGCTGCGCCCGGCCGCGCAGTCCGGCATGCCGCGCTGGCAGGACAAGCTGTTCATCTGGCTCTCCAAGACGGCGTCGAACGCCACCGACTTCTTCCAGATCCCGACCGGGCGCGTGGTGGAGGTCGGCACGCAGGTGACGATCTGAGGCGGCGGCAGCCGTCACCGCCGTCCCCCGTGGGGCGAATCGTCGGGCGCGCCTCGTGCGGCTCGCCCCTCCGGCCGGCGGCGCGGACAACTCCCCGGAGGGGAGCCGGCGGCGCCTGTCATCCCGGCGTCACGCGAATGTCCGATGCGGGGGGCATGAGCGATGCCATCGACCGTCTCCATCGCGCGATCCTCGCCGCCCGCGACGAGGACGTCGCCACCTCCAGGACCGCGCGCCTGCTCGCGGCAGGCCTGCCCAAGCTGGGCAAGAAGCTGGCCGAGGAGGCCGTGGAGACCGCGCTCGACGCGCAGGCCGGCGACCGCGAACGCATCGTCGCGGAGAGCGCGGACCTGATCTATCATCTCGCCGTGCTCTGGGCCGGCGCCGGCATCGAGCCGCGCCAGGTCTGGGAGGAGATGGAGCGGCGCGAGCGGCTCTACGGCATCGCCGCGAAGGTGCCGAAGGCCTCCCGCCGCCGCGACGCCGTCGCCGCCGGCCCGCGCTGACCGCGCGCTTCCCCGCGACGAGGATCGCCCATGGACGAGGCCACAGCGAAGACCGTGCCGGAGACGGCCGGGCCGCCTTCACCGCCGGGGCGCGCGCACCCCACGCTGGGCGAGGCGCTGCGCGTGTGGTCCCGCGTCGCCGCCCTCTCCTTCGGCGGGCCGGCGGGGCAGATCGCGGTGATGCACCGCATCGTCGTCGAGGAGAAGCGCTGGGTCTCCGAGAGCCGCTTCCTGCACGCCCTGAACTACTGCATGCTGCTGCCCGGCCCGGAGGCGCAGCAGCTCGCGACCTATCTCGGCTGGCTCACGCACCGCACGCTGGGCGGCGCGATGGCCGGCCTGCTCTTCGTCCTGCCCGGCGCCGTGTCGATCATGGCGCTGTCGATCGTCTATGCGCTCTACGGCAATGTGGGCTTCGTCGCGGCGCTGTTCTTCGGGCTGAAGGCGGCGGTCCTCGCCATCGTGCTCCAGGCGCTGGTGCGCCTGTCGGGGCGGGCGCTGCGCAACGGCGCGATGCTCGCGCTCGCCGGCGCGGCCTTCGTCGGCATCTTCCTCTTCGGCGTGCCGTTTCCGATCATCGTGGTCGGGGCGGGCGTGATCGGCTTCCTCGGCGCGCGGGCCGGCCTCCCCGCCTTCCTCCCTCCCGACCGCAGGCCCGAGGGCGCGGACGGCGGGACGGGCGACTGGCTCGTCGGCGACGACCTGCCGCCGCACGCGCGCCCGAGCCGGGCCGCGACCCTGCGCACCGCGGGCGTGTGCCTCGCGCTGTGGCTCGTCCCCGTCGCGGCGCTCCTCCTCGTGCTCGGACCGGCGGACACGTTCACGCAGATCGCGCTGTTCTTCTCGCAGATGGCGATGGTGACCTTCGGCGGCGCCTACGCCGTCCTCGCCTACGTGGCGCAGCAGGCGGTGGAGACCTACGGCTGGCTCGCGCCCGGCGAGATGCTGGACGGCCTCGGCATGGCGGAGACGACGCCCGGGCCGCTGATCATGGTGCTGCAGTTCGTCGGCTTCCTCGCCGCCTTCCGCGACCCCGGCGCGCTCGATCCCGTGCTCGCGGGCGTGCTCGGCGGGCTCCTCGCCACCTGGGTGACCTTCGCCCCCTGCTTCCTGTGGATCTTCCTCGGCGCGCCGTTCATCGAGCGGCTGCGCGAGAACCGGCCGCTCGCGGGCGCGCTTTCGGCGATCACGGCGGCGGTGGTCGGCGTCATCCTCAACCTCGCGCTCTGGTTCTCGATCCACGTTCTCTTCCGCGTGACCGTCCCCGTCGAGGCCTACGGGCTCGACGTCGACGCTCCCGTCCTGGCGAGCCTCGACCCCTGGGCCGCGCTCCTGTCGGCGGCCGCGCTCGTCGCGGTCTTCGCGCTGAAGGCGGGCATGCTGACGGTCCTCGCCGGCGCCGCGGCGGCGGGCGTCGGCCTCCACCTCGCCGGGCTCGTCGGCTGACGCCCGCGCCCGCGCAGATGAAGCGGAGCTGAACGGGCCGTTCGGGCGCGGTTCCGGTGCGATCCCCTAGACAGGACCTCGTTCAAGGAGGTCCCGTCATGTTCAAGCGCCCGCTCGCCCTCGTCGCCGCCAGCTTCTACGTCTCGACCATGGTCGGGCTCGTGGGCGGCATCGGGGTCATGGCCGCGAGCGCGCCGACGCCGCACGAGACGCCCGGCCACGAGGTCGGCTTCGCGCTCATCATGATGCTCAACAAGTGATCCCGCCCGCAGCGCCCCGGCCTCCTCGCCGGCCCGGCGCGCCCCGACGCGCGACCTGAGTCGGATCGCCGCATCCCACATCATCCCGCATGCATTGCCTGGGGAAAACGAGGAGCCGTCCACAGCGGGCGGCTGCCCCGACTCTTGCGCCCGAGTCAACGCATCTAGTACGTTCGCTTCCGTCGAATACGACATCTGGTGCGGCACTCTTCATAACCATCTGCGCGCGACGGGCACGCGGTCGAGAAATCGATCGTCCGCGAGCGGAGAGGGATTCTGCGAGACCAGCGCCCGCGAGGAGGCGGCGATGACGGATGCAACCCCGACCTGGACCGACGAGCGCGTCGAGCGGCTCAAGACGCTCTGGCAGGAGGGACGCAGCGCGAGCACCATCGCCGCCGAGCTCGGCGGCGTCTCGCGCAACGCCGTGATCGGGAAGGTCCACAGGCTGGGTCTCTCCGGCCGCGGCAAGGCGCCCGAGAAGGCGCCGCCGCCGCGGCAGCGCCAGAAGCCCGCCGCGGAGGCCGAGCCTCCGGTGCCGGCGCCCTCGCGCCCCGTCAGCGTCGGCGCCAACGCGCTGGCCGCGGCCGTCGAGCCCGAGGGCGAGCCCGCCGCGCAGGCGGCGCAGCCGCGCCCGCAGCCGCAGCCTTTGCCCGCGTCCTTCGCGCGCCCCGCGCCGCAGCCCAAGGGCGAGATCGTGGTGCCGCCGACCGAGCGGGTGACGATCATGGACCTGCGCGAGAGCATGTGCCGGTGGCCGATGGGCGACCCGAGCTCGCCCGACTTCCGCTTCTGCGGCGCCCGCTCGCACACGGGCATGCCCTATTGCGACCACCACGCCCAGATCGCCTACCAGCCCTCCGCCGAGCGCCGGCGCGACCGCAAGGCACTCGCCGGCTGAAGGGCGCCTCAGCCGAGCCGCTGCAGGAACGCGAGGAAGGTGCGCGCCTCCTCCTCCGACAGCGGCTCCAGCGTGCGTGTCGAGACCTCCTGGGCGACGGCGCGCATGGCGCGCGCCGCGCGCTCGCCCTCCGGCGTGAGGCTCACCGCGACGAGCCGCGCGTCCGCCGAGACGGGGCTCTGGCGCACGAAGCCGCGCTTCATCAGGCGCCCGACCACGCCGAAGATCGTCGCCGGGTCCATCGCCGTGAGCCGGCCGAGCTGGTTCTGCGGGGTGGCCCCGCGCTCGAGCAGGGTGACGAGGGCGGCGAACTGCGTCGGCGTCACCGAGAAGCGGCTCATCACCGTGTTGAAGATCTCCGTGTTGCGCTGGTGCACGCGGCGGATCAGGTGGCCGACCTGTGTCTCGAGCCGGAAGGCCGGATCGTCGGGAGCCGGATCCCGGCGGGCCGCCCCGCTCTCCCGCGTGCTCCCGTCGTCGTCGGCCGCGTCCGCGCGTCTCGTCATGCTCTCGTGCGCTCCGTTCGTCGTCGTGCCGCGACCTTAGGCGCGGCGGGCGCGGCACGCCAGCCGAGCGGGCCGCCACTCGTGCGGCTCACGGGCGCGGCGGCAGCGCGATCGCCGGCAGCTCGGTGGGCGGGAGCGCGTTCGTGCTCGCCGGCTGGCGCGCGCCGGCGAGCGCCGAGCCGCGGGCGCGCATGGCCAGCGCGATCGTCAGGCGCTCGGCCGCCTCGGGCGACATCTGCGCCATCACCTCCGCCATCCGGCGCGGGCTGATGTCCTCGGCCAGCGGCACCAGTACCTCGAGCGCGAGCCGCTCGAATACCCGCGCGGCATCCTTGGGGCGCATCGCTTCGTACATCGACACGAGCCGCCGCATGGCCTCGGCGTTCGCCGGGTCCTCCGCCTCGCGCGTCGCGCCGGCGGCGGCCGCGGCGGCCGGCGCGGGCGAACCCGCGGGAGCGCCCGCGACGCGCTCCTCGAGCCGGGCCTCGGCGGCCGCGACGAGCTCCTCGCGCATGTCGAGCTCGCGCAAGCGGCGGTCGAGCTCCGCCCGCTGCTCGGCCATGCGCGCGCGCAGCATGTCCTCGGACGAGGTCGCGGGGCTGCGCAGGTCCGGCAGCAGGTCCGGCGAGAGGCCGCCGTTCCCGGCGGCCGCCGCCGGTGCGCCCTCGGCCGGCGCCGTGCCGTCCCCGCTCGGCTCGGCGTCTTCCGGGTTCGAGCCCGTGGTCACCACCTCTCGCGGCGGCGTCTCCGAACGGGCGAAGGCGAGGACGCGGGCGAAGGCCGGCAGCTCCGGCTGCGGCGTCACCACGCTCGGGCCCGCGCCGAAAGGCGGCGCGGCGGGCTGCGGCTCGCGCGCGACGAAGGCGGCGGCCTTCATCAGCAAGAGCGCCGCCGCGGCGATCACCACCGCGTCGGTCAGCCGCATGCGCGCCTGCGAGATCCGGCCGAGCGCCTCGCGGATCCTCATCGGCGCATCCTCATGGGCTCGTCCTCATCGGGTCAGCCTCATCCGCGCCCGATCCGGCGCGCGGCGCGCTCCGCCAGGAGCTCCGCCGCGGCGCTGATCCGGGCGCTGACCGGCGGGGCCGCGGGAGCCCGCTCCGGCACGGGCGCCGCGCGCGGCGGCGGGGCGACGATCGGCTCGGGCCGCGACGCGACGCGCGCCGCCGGCGGCGGGGCCGTCGGCGGACTCGGAGCCGCCTCCCGATACGGGGCAGGCTGCGCCGGCGGCGCGGCGGCGGCGCGGCGGGACGATTCCACGATCTGCATGATGCGGCCCATCATGCTCTCCCCCGCCTCGACCTGGCTCGCGAGATCGGCGGCGTAGCGTTCGGCGGTGCGCAGGCGCTCGGCCAGCGTGCGGTCGCACTCGCCTAGGGTGGCGCGCAGGCCCGCGATGGCGCGCTCGGCGCTGTCCGTGGCGGTGACCAGCTCGCCGATCGTGCGTCGCATCGAGGCCTCGTCCGCCTGCAGGCGGGCGATGCGCCGTCCGAGCCGCGCACAGGTGAGCATGCACGCCACCAGCAGCACGGCGACCAGGATCTCGGCGAGAAGCATCAGCACCGACGTCATCCGCGCATCACTCCTTGTGGCCCTTGAGGCTCGCCTCGAAGCTGGCGAGCGTGGTGCGCGAGCGCCGCAGCGGGCGCGCCACCTGGATGGCGATCCGGTCGTCGACGCGCCCGACGCGGCCCTGCGTCAGCCGCCAGTCGCCGCAACGGAGCGTGACGAGATCCGACGGCTTGGCGTCGAGCATCAGGGTGTCGCCGACCTCGAGCTTCATCACCCGCTTGAGCGGCAGCCGCATCTCGTGCAGCACCGCCTGGACCTCGAAGTCGGCCTGCCAGATCTCGGTGGCGAGGTGGCCTTCCCAGACCGAGTCGCGCCCGAGCTTCTCGCCCATGAAGCTCTGGAGCAGAAGCTCGCGGATCGGCTCGATCGTGGCGTAGGGAAGCAGGATCTGGAACGTGCCGCCGCGCCCTTCCATGTCGAGCTTGAGCTCGATCAGGATAGCGGCGTTGGCGGGGCGGGTGATCGTGGCGAAGCGCGGGTTGGTCTCGATCCGGTCGACGGAGAAATTCACCTTCGAGAGCACGCCGAAGCAGGTCTCGGCGTCGGCGAGCACGATCTCGACCATGCGCTTGACGAGCTGCATCTCGATCGTCGTGAACGGCCGCCCGTCGAGGCGCGTCCCCTGGTTGCCGCGCTTGCCGCCCAGGAGCAGGTCGAGCGTGGCGTAGGCGAGGTTCGACTCGATCGTGACGAGCCCCGAGCCCTCCCAGCCTTCGGCGTGGAAGACGGCGAGCTGCACCGGCAGCGGGATCGAGTTCAGGTAGTCGCCGAAACGCACCGAGGAGATGTTGTCGAGCTGGACCTCGACGTTGTCGTTGAAGAAGTTGCGCAGGCTCGTCGACAGGAGGCGCACCATCCTGTCGAAGATGATCTCGAGCATGGGCAGGCGTTCGTACGAGACGACGCCCGAATCGACGATCGCGCGGATGCCGCCCGCGCCCGACGCCGACATCTCGCGCAGCGAGAAGCCGAGCAGCTGGTCGATCTCCTCCTGGACGAGGATGCGGTCGGCACCGGCGAGCTCGGGGGAGGAATCGTCCTCCGCCTCGTCGATCATGGTGGCCCACTCGGCCGCCATGTCGGAGGCGGCCGCCGCCGTGCCCTGCTCGGCGAGCGCCTGGCCCCATTCGTCCGCGAGCGAGGCGTCGGCCTCCTCGCCCGCCTTCTGCTCCATCAGGGCGGCGGCCCAGTCGTCGTCGATCTCCTCGGGTTCGTCGGCCACGGCGCGCTCCTATTGCACCACGACCTCGCCGAAGAGCACCGCGTCCACCTCGACGGGGTGGACGGCGATGTTCACGCGGCGCAGCAGCTCCTCGCGCAGGCGATAGACGCCCGCCGAGCCGTGCAGGTCGGAGGCGCGCAGCTCGCGCACGTAGGTCTGGAAGGCGTCCTCGACGCGCGGCATCAGCGGCGCGATCTCGGTCGCGGCGAGCGGGTCGGAGACCTCGAGGCGCGCCGTGAAGCGCAGGAAGCGCGGGCGCTCCTCGTTCGGCTCGGGGGCGAGGTTCACCGTCATCTGCGGCACGTCGACGAAGGTCGGCGGCACGGCGGCCTGCGCCTGCGCGAGCGCCGCGGCCTCGGCCTCGGCCGCCTCGTCGGAGCCCGACAGGAAGAAGAACGCGCCCGCACCGCCGCCGATCAGCAGCACGCCGGCGACGGCGCCGATCAGGATCAGCTTCTTCTTCTTCGACGAGCCGCCTTCGGCCTCGGCGCCCTCGCCCTCGACCTCGGCTTCCTCGCCCTTGCGTGGTTTCTTCGCCATGAGCCCCTCGCGCCCGAAACGGTCGGCACGTGGCCCGACAATCGTCGAGGCGTGGTTAATGCCCCGTTAAGGCGGCAAAAGCTGCCGGGTCCTTCTTGCCGCCCGGCGCCGGCCGTCCGTCGGCAGGGTGAACGGCGGCTTTCGCGAATGCCTTGGCTTCCAAGGCATTCCGGGCTGCCGGCAGGTCTGGCACGACCCTCGCAACGGAATGGCTGCCGGGCTCGACGCTGGGGAGCGTGAACGGGGCCGGCGGGGACAATCGGGGACAAGGAGCGTCTCTCATGGAGAACACGCTTCTCATCGGCCTGTCGCGCCAAGTGGCGCTGGCCCGTGAGCTCGACGTGATCGCCAACAACATGGCGAACGTCAACACCAACGGATTCAAGGCGCGCTCGTCGCGCTTCGAGGAGTTCCTCGAGCCGGACGCGTCGGCCGAGACCTTCCCGTGGCCGGATCGCAAGCTCTCCTTCGTCATCGACGCGGGCAGCCCGATCGACCTGTCCGACGGTGCCACCGAGCCGACGGGTAACCCGCTCGACGTCGCCATCCGCGGCGACGCCTTCTTCGTGGTCGAGACCCCGGCGGGCGAGCGCTACACCCGCAACGGCGCCTTCCAGGTCGATCCGCAGGGCCGCCTCGTCACCTCCGACGGCTTTCCCGTGGTGGGCGACGGCGGGGCGATCCAGCTCGAGCCGGGCGACACCGGCATCGTCGTCGCCGGCGACGGCACGATCTCGACCGACGCAGGCCAGCGCGGCCGCCTCGCCCTCGTGCGGTTCGACGCGCCCCAGATGCTCTCCAACATGGGCGCGAACCTGTTCGCGGCGGTGGAGCCGGCGCAGCAGGCCCAGCCGGCCGGCGAGCGCGCCCGCGTCGAGCAGGGCTTCATCGAGCGCTCCAACGTGCGGGCGGTCTACGAGATGACCCGCCTCATGGAGGTGAGCCGCGCCTACACCCGCGTCGCCTCGACCCTGTCGAGCCTGACCGACCTGCAACGCACCGCCATCCGCACGCTCGGCGAAGCGGCGTAACGGCCAGAAGGAGACGCCCCCATGCGCGCCCTCTACTCCGCCGCGACCGGCATGATGGCCCAGGAGCTGAACGTCCAGGTCATCTCCAACAACATCGCCAACATGCGCACCACCGGCTACAAGCGCCAGCAGGCCCACTTCCAGGACCTGCTCTACCAGACCATGCGCCGGGCCGGTGCGACCACCTCGGCGCAGGACACGCAGACCCCGTCGGCCATCGAGATCGGCTCGGGCGTCAAGGCGGTCTCCACCGCGCGCGCCATGAGCCAGGGCAACCTCACCCCCACCGAGCGCGACTTCGACATCGCGGTTCGCGGCGAGGGCCTTTTCCAGATCCGCCTGCCCGACGGCCGCGCCGCGTTCACCCGCGACGGCGGCTTCGATCTCGACGCGCAGGGAAGGCTCGTCACCAAGGACGGCTACGAGGTCGAGCCGGGCATCGTCATCCCGCAGAACGTGCAGAGCGTCTCGATCAGCGCGTCGGGCGTGGTCGAGGTGACGACGCCCGACGCACCCGAGCCGCAGGAGGTGGGCCGCATCCAGCTGACCCGCTTCGTCAACAAGGTCGGGCTCGAATCGATCGGCGACAACCTGTTCCTGCAGACGGCGGCCTCGGGCGATCCGGTCCAGGGCAACCCGGGCGAGGAGGGCTACGGCTCGCTCCAGCAGGGCTACCTGGAGGAGGCGAACGTCAACGCCGTGACGGAGATCTCGGCGCTGATCTCCGCACAGCGCGCCTACGAGATGAACTCGCGCGTCATCTCGGCCGCCGACCAGATGCTCCAGGCCGCCAGCCAGATGTTCCGGGGGTGAGGACGATGATGCAGCGTTTGGACCCCATCCTCGGCGCCTCGCGCCCCCGCGCCGGCCGTCTCCCGCTCGGCGCCATCGCCCGGGCCGCGGCGATGCTCGGGCTCGCCCTCGCGATCGCCGCGGCCGCGCGCCCGAGCCTCGCCCAGGAGGTCGCGCCCGGGCCGGTCGCCCGGGACGTCGCCGCGATCGGCGCCCCGGCGGCGCCGACCGCCCCCGCCGCACCGAGCCTGCGCGGGGACGTGATCGTCTCCGGCGACGTCATCCGCCTCGGCGACCTCGTCGCCGGCGCGCCGGCGGAGGTCGCCGCGACGCCGGTCTTCCACGCCCCGGCGCTCGGCGAGCTCGGCACGATCCAGGTGGCGCGCCTGCTCCTCGCCGCGCACGCGCTCGGCATCGGCGACGTCGCGACCGGCGGGCGCGAGCAGGTGACGGTGACCCGTGCGGCCCGCCGCATCGGCCAGGAGGCGGTCGCCGCCGCCGTGGCCGAGCGCGTCGCCGAGGCGGCGATGCTCCCCACGGGCGAGATCGAGATCGCCTTCGACGGCACGCCGCCGACCCTCCTCGTCTCGCCGGAGACGGCCGAGCCGGTGGCGATCACCGACCTCGCCTGGGACCCGGCGACCCGCCGCTTCACGGCGACCGCCTATGTCGGCCCCAGCCCGGCCGAGCGCCGCGCCCAGGCGGCCGTGAGCGGCGTCGCGCGGCAGGTCGTGTCCGTCGCGGTCGTCGCCCGCTCGATCGCCCGCGGCGAGCCGATCCGCGCCGACGACTACCGGGTCGAGCGCCGTGCCGTCGAGCGCGTTCCCGCCGACACGCGGCTCGACGCGATCGACCTCGACGGTCGCGTCGCCCGCCGGTCTCTCACCGCTGGCGCGCTCATTCGCCAGGCCGACCTCGAGCGCCCCATGCTGGTCGAGCGCAACGGAACGGTGCTCATGGTCTACGAGAGCGGCTCGCTTACCCTCACGCTGCGCGGCACCTCCCGCCAGGCGGGCGCCGAGGGCGACGTGGTCGACGTCGAGAACCCCGTCTCCGGGCGGATCGTGCAGGGCGCCGTGATCGGCCCGGGCACGGTGCGCGTCGGCAACGCCTTCCACGGCCGCGTTGCGGCGCTGGCCCGCTGATCCGGAGGAGGTCGCCATGCTCCGCTTGCTTCCCCGCCTCGGCCTGCGCGTCGTCGCGCTCGCCGCCCTCGCCGCGTCGCTCGCCGCCTGCGGCACCGCCGACCGCCTCGCCAACGTCGGCCGCGCCCCGGCCCTGACCGCGATCGAGGATCCGACCGCGCAGCCGGGCTACGTGCCGGTGCGCATGCCGATGCCCACGCCGGAAGTGGTCTCCTTCGCCTCGAACTCGCTGTGGCGCCAGGGCGCGCGCGGCTTCTTCAAGGACCAGCGCGCCGCGCAGGTGGGCGACCTCGTCACGGTGCGCGTGCGCATCACCGACCGCGCCCAGTTCGACAACCAGACCCGCCGCTCGCGCGCCAATTCGGAGGCCCTGGGTGCGGGTGGCCTGTTCGGTCTGGAGACGCAGTACGGCCAGGTCTTCGGGGACGACGTCCAGGCCGACGCCCTCGTCGACGCCCAGTCGGATTCGTCGAGCCGCGGCGCGGGCTCGATCCGCCGCTCGGAGCAGCTGACCACGAACGTCGCCGCCGTCGTCACCCAGCTCCTGCCCAACGGCAACCTCGTCATCGAGGGCAAGCAGGAGGTCCGGGTGAACTTCGAGGTCCGCGAGCTGATCGTCGCCGGCGTGGTGCGCCCGGAGGACATCGAGAACGACAACACGATCGATTCGACCAAGATCGCCCAGGCGCGCATCGCCTACGGCGGCCGCGGCCAGATCACCGACGTCCAGCAGCCCCGCTACGGCCAGCAGGTGCTCGACATCCTCCTGCCCTTCTGAGGTCCGCCTCCCCGAGCTCCACCCTCCCCCGGATCGTCGGCCGCTCCCCAGTGCTCCCGAGCACCGTGCCGCCGATCCGCCCCGACGGCCCCGGCTTCCCCGAGCCGGGGCCGTTCCCCGCTTCGCGACGAAGCTCGTCTCCACTCATCGGCGAGTATCGATCGAAAGTCGACGAGACCCGCCGACCGCCACCTCCCCGCAGGGGAGGACGGAGGCCGAAGGCCGGAGGGTGGGGAGGACGGCGATACGGCTCGCCAGCATATCCGAACGGCCCCACCGCCCGCGCCGAGGCGCGGACTCCTCCCCTCCGGGGAGGAAACGGGGGCGCGGACGACGCCGATCGCCCGGCTCACCCTGCCGCGTCGCGCCACGGCACCACGTCCCCCGGCAGCCGCCGGCCCACGACGTCGAGGACGAGCGCGAGGAGGAGCGTCACGACCACCGTCGCGGTCGCGAGCGCCGCGGCGGCGGGGGAATTGCCCTCGTACTGCAGGAAGAAGACGACGACGCCGAGCGTCTCGGTGCCCGAGGACCAGAGCAGGGCCGAGACGGTGAGCTCGTTGAAGGCGGTCATGAAGATCAGGAGGCCGCCCGCCATCGCCGCCGGCGCGGCGATCGGCAGCACGATGGCGAAGAGCCGCCGGAACGCCTTCGCCCCGGCGATCCGCGCGGCCTCGTCGAGCGCCGGCTCGATCGTCTCGAGGCTGGCGGTCACGGGCCGCAGCGCCAGCGTCATGAAGCGCGCGAAGTAGGCGAAGAGGATGATCCAGAGCGAGTTGTAGACCGACACGCCGAGGATCGGCAGCGGCGGCAGGAAGACGAGGATCGCACCGATCGCGAGCACCGTGCCGGGAATGGCGTAGGGCGTGTCCGCCACGAGATCGAGAACCCGCGCCGCCCTCATGCGGCGCATCACGGCGAGGTAGGCGAGCGGCACCGCGACGAGGCCCGCCACGACCGCCGTCGCTCCGGCGAGCAGGAAGGAGTTCGCGAAGGCGCGCCGGGTCATGTCCTGGCCGAGCACCGCGAAGCGGTAGTGGTCGAGGGTCAGCGTCTCCGGCGAGAGCCGCACGCCGACGGCGGGCGTCAGCGAGGCGGCGAGGAGCGCGCACAGCGGCAGGAACGAGACGAAGACGAGCACGACCCACACGCCCGTCTCGAGCGGCAGGCGCGCGCGCCCGAGGGGGAAGGGCCGCAGCATGGCGCTCGCCCGCTCGACCTTCGCATCCATGCGCGCGGCGACGATCGCACGCAGCGCGAGCCCGGCGACGGCGATCAGGACGAGGATGAGCGCGATCGCCGCCACCTCCCCCAGCACCGACGGGCCGAAGCCGTTCAGGCGCTGGTAGATCAGGGTCGTCAGCATCGTGTAGCGCCCGGGGATGCCGAGCAGCGCCGGGACGCCGAAATTGCCGATCGCCGAGACGAAGGCGAGCGCGGCGCCCGCGAGCAGTGCGGGCAGCGACAGCGGCAGGACGATGCGCAGCGTCGCCACGAGCGGACGGGCGCCGGAGATGCGCGCGGCTTCCACGAGGTCGCGCGGCATGGCGCGCAGGCCCGCGCGCACGGCGAGGAAGACGAGGGCGGCGTGCTCGACACCCATGACGAGCACGATGCCGCCGAGCGAGTAGAGCGGGTTCGTGGTGCCGGGCGGGCTCGCGAGCCCGAGGGGGCGCAGGATCGGCGAGGAGGGGCCGATCAGCTCGATCCAGGCGAGCGCCGTGATCTGCGAGGGGACGAGCAGCGGCAGCAGCAGCGCGAAGGTGAGCGCCGTCTTGGCGCGCACGTCGGTGAGCGCCACGACGAAGGCCATGGTCGCGCCGAGCACGACCGAGACGAGGGTCGCGAGCGTCCCCGCCTCGAGCGTGTTCCACAAGGCCCGCGACGTCGAGCGCGACTGCCACTGGTCGCGCAGGATGCCGAGCGGCTCGCCGGCGGCGTTCGGCCCGAGCGCCTCCAGGAGGAGGCGCCCGAGCGGCCAGAGCGTGAAGACGCCGAGATAGACCGCGACGCCGACGAGCAGGATGGTCTCGCCGGACGGCGCGCGCAGGCGCGGGGGAGCGGCCGCCGGCGCGCGCGTCGGCATGCGCTCAGCCGCCGAACAGGTCGGCGAAGGCGCGCTTGTTCGCCTCGTCGTTCGCGATCATCTCGCCGAGGTCCGCCTCGAGGATCGTCAGCTGCGAGGGAGCGGGACGGCCCTCGGGCAGGTCCACGCCGTCGATGAGCGGGATGTAGCCCTGCGAGGCCGACAGCGCCTGCCCGGCCTGCGACAGCGTCCAGTCGACGAAGGCCTGCGCGGCCTCCATGTTGTCCGTCCCCTCGACGATCGCCACCGGCTCCGTGATGGCGGAGACGCCCTCCGACGGGAAGACGAAGCCGACCGGCGAGCCGTCGGCGGCAGCGTTGAGCGGCATGAAGTCGACGATGATGCCGTAGGCCTTCTCGCCGCGGGCCACCGCCTCGAGCACGCCGCCGTTGCCGCGCCCGGCGATGGCGCCGTTCTCGGCCAGCGTCTCGTAGTAGCCCCAGCCGAACTGCGGCTGCTGCACCATGGTGCCGACGTGGTAGACGGCGGCGCCCGAGTAGAGCGGGCTCGGCATCGTCAGCGAGGCGGCGGCCTCGGGCTGCGTCAGGTCCATCCAGGACGTCGGCGGCGTCTCGACGAGCTCGGTGTTGTAGACGATGCCCGTCGTGATCAGCTTGGTGCCGAAGAAGGTCATGTCGGGATCGATGACGGCGGAGGGCAGGCCCTCGACCGGCGCGTCCGGATAGGCGGCGAGGCGGCCGTCGTTCTTCAGCTGCGTCATCGCCACGGCGTCGGCGATGAGGAGCACGTCGGCGGGGGTCGAGCCGGCGGTGAACTCGGCCTGGAGGCGATTGACGACCTCCGTCGTGCCCGAGCGGAACACCTCGACCTGGATGTCCGGATGGGCCTCGTTGAAGGCCTCGACGATGGTCGCCATCTGCTCGGTGGGCTGCGACGTGTAGACCGTGATGGAGCCCGACTGGGCGAGCGCGAGCGTAGAGACCGACGCGAGCGCGAGGCCGGCGATCACGGGGCGGAGCATCGTCTTCATGCGGGAAACCTCGTCGAAGGAGTGGAGCGCGGGGAATGCAGCACGCAAACGCGCGCCTCGGCTGTCGCGGTAGCAAGCGCGCGTGACGCTCGGGTGACAACGCTTTCCGCAACGTGGCGGGTGCTCGGCCGGCTCACCGGTCGATCCCCGCCCAGCCGGCCTGCCGGCAGGCCTCGCCCAGCACCATCGCCGCCGCGACCGCGACGTTGAGCGAGCGGAAGCCGGCGCGCATCGGGATCGTCACCCGCGCCTCGGCCGCCGCGTGCACCGCATCGGGCACGCCCGCGGATTCGCGCCCCATCAGGATGGCGTCGCCGGGCGCGAAGGCGAAATCGGTGTAGCGGATCTCGGCGTGCGTCGTCGCCAGCACGAGCCGCACGCCCGCCTCCCGCCGCCAGTCCTGGAAGGCGTCCCACGAGCGGTGCCGCACGATCTCCACCCGGTCGAGATAATCCATGCCGGCACGGCGGAAGTTGCGGTCCGAGACGTCGAAGCCGGCGGGCTCGACGATGTCGACCGCCGCCCCGAGGCAGGCGGCGAGGCGCACCATCGTGCCGGTATTCTGCGGTATGTCGGGCTGGTAGAGGACGAGGCGCATGCGCACGTCATCGTGTCCCCGCGGCGACGCGTCAAGTGAACCGCGCGGGCCGCGCGTCGGTTGACGAGGCTCCGAGGAAGCACGACGTTCCCCCCATGTCCGAATCCAGCCCCTCGCTCGCCGCCCGGCTCTTCGCCTGGGCCGAGAGCCGTATCGACCCCTTCGCGCCCTTCGACCGCGACGAGACCCCGCCCGGCGGCGTGCTGCCCTTCGCCTGGCACTATCTCGCGCCGGTGAAGGGCTGGTTCGTCGCGCTCACCGTGGTCGCGCTCGCCTACGGCCTGTTCGAGAGCGCGATCTACCTGCTCATCGGCTGGTTCGTGGACGTGCTCGCCTCGGGCGACCCGGCGACGATCCTCGACACGCACGGCACGACGCTGGTCGGGCTGGCCCTCCTCGTGCTGATCCTGCGGCCGATCCTGTTCTTCGCGCACAACATCATCACGAACCAGATCCTCGTCGCCAACGCGACGAACATGATCCGCTGGCGCGCCCACAGCTACACGCTCGGGCACGCGATCTCCTACTTCCAGGGCGACTTCGCCGGGCGGCTGTCGACCCGCGTGCTCCAGGCGGGGCAGGCGGTGCGCGAGATCGCGGTGACGCTGCTCGATACGCTGCTCTACGTCGTGCTGTTCGCGGCGACCGCGATCGGGCTCTTCGTCTCGATCGAGCTGTGGCTCGCGCTGCCGATGGCGGCCTGGATCGTCGGCTACGCGCTCCTCCTGCGCTACTTCGTGCCACGCGCCCGGGCGCGCTCGCTGAAGGTGGCGGAGACCCGCTCGGCCATGACGGGCCGCGTCGTCGACAGCTACACCAACGTGCTCACCGTCAAGCTCTTCGCCCGCACCGAGGCCGAGCGCTCCGCCGTGCGCGAGGCGATCGCGCGCAACACCCGCGCCTTCCTCGACATGATGCGCCTCGTCAGCGGCGTCTCCCTCGTGCTCCAGGTGATGAACGCCGCGCTGCTCGTCTCCACCGCGGGACTGTCCTTCCTGCTGTGGCGCGAGGGCGCGCTCTCGGCGGGCATCGCCGCGGCGGGGCTCGCGCTCGTGATGCGGGTGATCACGATGTCGGGCTGGGTCATGCAGAGCGTGCGCGGGCTCTTCGAGAACGTCGGCGTCGTCCAGGAGGCGATGCAGACGATCTCGAAGCCCCACGGCCTCGTCGACGTGCCGGACGCCCGGCCGCTCGCGGTGGACGCGGGCGAGATCCGCTTCGAGCGGGTGCGCTTCCACTACGGCAAGGAGGACGGCGGCGTGCTCGACGATCTCTCCCTGCGCATCGCGCCCGGCGAGAAGGTCGGGCTCGTCGGCCCGTCGGGAGCGGGGAAGTCGACGATCGTCTCCCTGCTCCTGCGGCTCCACGACGTCGAGAGCGGGCGCGTCCTGATCGACGGGCAGGACATCGCGCGGGTGACGCAGGACAGCCTGCGCGCGCAGATCGGCGTGGTGACGCAGGACACGTCCCTGCTGCATCGCTCGATCCGCGACAACATCGCCTACGGCCGCCTCGACGCCACCGACGAGGAGATCGCCCGCGCCGCGCGGCTCGCCCACGCGGACGGCTTCATCGCCGAGCTCGTCGACCACCAGGGCCGGCGCGGCCTCGACGCCCACACCGGCGAGCGCGGGGTGAAGCTCTCGGGCGGCCAGCGCCAGCGCATCGCCATCGCCCGGGTGATCCTCAAGGACGCGCCGATCCTCGTCCTCGACGAGGCCACCTCCGCCCTCGACTCGGAGACGGAGGCGGCGATCCAGGAGTCGCTCACGGGCCTGATGCAGGGCCGTACCGTCATCGCCATCGCCCACCGCCTCTCGACCATCGCGGCGCTCGACCGGCTGATCGTGCTGGACGAGGGCCGCATCGTCGAGGAGGGCACGCACGCCGCGCTGCTCGAGCGCGGCGGCGCCTACGCGCGGCTGTGGGCGCGCCAGTCCGGCGGGTTCATCGGGGTCGACACGCCGGGGCTGATGAAGGCGGTGTGAGCCGCCCGGCGCGATCCACCTACTCCGCCGCGGAGCGGTCGGCCTTGCCGTAGCGGCGGTCGATGTACTCGACCACGAGGGCCTTGAAGTCGGCGGCGATGGTCGCGCCGCGCAGGGTCACCGCCTTCTTGCCGTCGATGAAGACCGGGGCGGCGGGCGCCTCGCCGGTGCCGGGGAGCGAGATGCCGATGTCGGCGTGCTTCGACTCGCCCGGCCCGTTGACGATGCAGCCCATCACCGCGACGTTGAGCTCTTCCACGCCCGGATGCGTCGTCTTCCACTCGGGCATGGACGCATCGATCCAGCGCTGGATGTCTCCGGCGAGCTCCTGGAAGACGGTCGACGTCGTGCGCCCGCAGCCCGGGCAGGCGGCCACCAGCGGGACGAAGGTGCGAAAGCCCATCGTCTGAAGCAGCTCCTGCGCCGTCTTCACCTCGAGCGTGCGGTCGCCGCCGGGCTCCGGCGTGAGCGAGAAGCGGATCGTGTCGCCGATCCCCTCCTGCAGCAGCACGCCCAGCGCGGCGGAGGAGGCGACGATGCCCTTCGAGCCCATCCCGGCCTCCGTGAGGCCCAGGTGCAGGGCGTAGTCCGAGCGGCGCGCCAGCTCGCGATAGACCGCGATCAGGTCCTGCACGTTCGAGACCTTGGCCGAGATGACGATGCTCTCCTTCGGCAGCCCGATCTCGATGGCGCGCTCCGCCGAGAGCAGCGCCGACTGCACCATGGCCTCGCGGGTGATCGCCCCGGCCGGAAGCGGCGCGGGTTGCGCGGCGTTGAGGTCCATAAGGTGGGTGAGCAGCTCCTGGTCGAGCGAGCCCCAATTCGCGCCGATGCGCACGGCCTTACCGTGCTGGATCGCCTTCTCGACGATCATCGAGAACTGCCGGTCCTTCTTGTCCTTGAAGCCGACGTTGCCCGGGTTGATGCGATACTTCGCCAGCGCCTCGGCGCAGGCCGGGTGATCGTCGAGCAGCTTGTGACCGATGTAGTGGAAGTCGCCGACGAGCGGCACGTCGCATCCGATCCGGTCGAGCCGCTCGCGGATCTTCGGCACGGCGGCCGCGGCCTCGTCCCGGTCGACGGTGATGCGCACGATCTCCGAGCCCGCCCGCGCCAGCCTGGCGACCTGCGCGACCGTGGCGTCGATGTCCGCCGTGTCGGTGTTCGTCATCGACTGCACGACGATCGGCGCGCCGCCGCCGACCTGCACAGGACCGATCATCACGCCGACGGTCCGGTGGCGAACGGCGGGGCCGGACTTGGTGTGGTCGGCTTCGGCGAGAAGGCTCATGGGGACGCGTCCGGGTCGTGCGGGGAACCGGGACAGAGGTGACGTCTGCCGGGGCGCGCGTCAAGGCGTCGTCCGGGAGCGGGGGCCGCTTGCGGGTTCGCCGTGGTCCGAACTTCCATGCAAGCATCTGCTGGTGGAACTATTGTCATGCGATCGGGCGGCCTTTAGGCTCGGCTGTGCTTGGGGGACCTGCACAGAGCCGAGAACAGGTCGCACGGGACCTCGCACCGACGACGAAGCTGTTGCGCGAGTGCGACGTTGGCACTCGGGAACGAAACGGATCGTCAAGAGTCCTTGTCTCATATCGGGGGACGATATATGTTCGATCGCGAGCTGGCCGGCTTGATCGAGCTCGCGGGAACCTACCGGCTGCGCAATGGGTGGATCATGGCTATTCGTGCGGAGTGGTGCGACGTGACGCCCGGCCGCCCCCGTGGCATCGATTACGCCCTGAACCTGATGGCAGAGAAGAACCGAGTGCTCGGCTTCGACAATTCTCATGGGTTCGACGGCGCAGCCGAGGATGATCCCTTCGATCACGAGCATCGTGACGGACGCGTCGAGCAGCGGGTCCGCTACGAGTTCACGACTGCGGAAGCGCTGATCGAAGACTTCTTCGCGCGGAGCCGGGCTGCATGCGAACGGCGGGGGATTCCGTTCGTTTTCGAGGATAAGACCGATGACTAGCACGATTTCGGGAAACGACCTGCGGGACCGCATGCTGGCACGCGTGCGCGCGGTCGCGACCTCGGCCCCGGAGGACGCTTTCAAGGTTCTCGCATCGGCAGGAAACCGGGAGTTGCTCGGCCTGATCGGTCGCGAGGCCCCGCAGAGCATCAGCGCGCTGTCGGAGCTCGCCGGTCGTGCACAGCCGAACGTGAGTCGTTCGCTGAGCGCACTCGTCGGTGCCACGCTCGTGACGGTGCGGCAGGATGGACGTGCGTCGGTGCCGGAATTGACCGATCTCGGACGCGAGAAGGCCTCGGAACTCGGCCTTCTCGATGCGCCGGCGCGCGCGCAGGAGGCGATCGAGGCATCGGCCGCCGAGCCGTCGTTCCTGACGGTGCGCTTCGACGGCGCACCGGACGACGGCGTGCGCGGCGCCGTGCTTGCGCATCTGCCGCGTCGGGATGGCCAGGGCATCGCGACCGTGGGCCTGGAGACGGACCTGGAGGCCTGGGCCGGAGCGCTCCTGGACGATTGGTGGCGCATGCTCTATCGGCGCGATGCGCCTCATCCTCTCGGTACGTTCGCCGCTGCGTCCGGCCAGGTGTCGATCGCCCTCAAGTCGCACGGTCCTCGAATCGAGCGAATCGTGCGGGGGCCGATCACCATGGCGCGCGATGCGGCCTTCCTGGCCTTGGAAGAGCTCGAGCACGACCTGATCGCGCACGTTCTCCAGCCCGTGGCCACACGACTGCGGGCCGGCCGTCGGTTCGACCGGCCGATGCAGGCGAAGCTCGCACGTCTGGAGGAGACGCGCGCCTTCCCGGCCGAGCATGCCTTCGCACGGACTGCCGGCGCACTCGGAATCTCGCCCTACGACCTCGGCGACGCGCGTGCGGATGCGATCCGCAGGCTGATCGAGACCATGCCCGACGAGGACGTGCGGCTCGATTTCGCCTCCGCCGTGCTCGACGACGAGCTGGGCGCCGCCTCCGAGTGGGTCTCGGGGGAGTTGCGCGATCACGCAGGCGTCAACACGATGCGGCGGCTGCCCGAGCTCGCCCGTCAGCTCTCGGCGGTTCGCCTGCCGACGAGTGCGCGGCCCTGGCAGCGCGGGACGGCGATGGCGAGGTCGCTTCGGCAGGCCATGGGCCTCGGCCCGTCTGCGACCTTGATCGATCTCGAGCATCTGGCGGAGAGCTTCGGATCCGACTACTTCGCGGCGAGCGAGACGAAGGCACCCGCGGTCCTTTGCGGATACCAGGGACATGCGGAGGCCGGCCCGATCGTCGTCGTCGAGGACGACGGGCCGGAGCGAACCGCGTTCACCCTCGCGCGCGCGATCGGGGACTACCTCGTCTTCGAGAGCCGAGCCTCCTGCGTGGCGAATCGTTACACCGACCGTCAAGCGGTCGGGCGCGCGTTCGCGGCGGAGTTCCTGGCGCCTGCCGAGGGGGTGGTCCACATGGTCGAGGAGGGCGTGCCGATGGAGAGGGTTGCGCGCCACTTCGGCACGACGCTGCGCGTCGTGCATCACCAGTACGACAACAACGCCGATCGTTTCGCGGACGCCTGAGGGCGCCCGCGAACCGCTCGCCCGATCAGTCCTTCGCCAGCTCCGCCAGGATCCGCGCCCAGGAGCGGATGCCCTTGTGGAAGCTCGCTAGGTCGTACTTCTCGTTGGGCGAGTGCACCCGGTCGTCGTCCAGCCCGAAGCCGACGAGGAGCGTGTCGAGGCCGAGCGTGCGCTTGAAGTCGCCGACGATCGGGATCGAGCCGCCCGAGCCGATGATCACGGGCGGGTTCGGCCACTCGGCCGCGAGCGCCGTCTCGGCGGCGGCGAGCGCCGGCATGTCGTAGGGCAGCGAGATCGCACGCGAGCCCTTGTGGCGGACGATCTCGTAGGAGCAATCCGCCGGCACCCGGGCGGCGACGTGCTTCTCGAGCGCCGCCGAGACCGCCTCCGGGTCCTGGTCGCCGACGAGGCGGAAGGAGATCTTCGCCGAGGCCTGCGCGGCGATGACGGTCTTCGTGCCCTCGCCGATGTAGCCGCCGACGATGCCGTTGACGTCGCAGGTGGGGCGCGACTGGATCATCTCGATGATCATCCGGTCGCGCTCGCCGGCCGGCTGCGACAGGCCGATCGGGCCGAGAAGCTGCTCGGAGGTGAGGCCGAGCGCCTCCCAGCGGGCGCGCACCTCCGGCGGGGGCTCCGACACGCCGTCGTAGAAGCCCTCGAGCGTCACACGGCCGGTCTCGTCGTGCAGGTCGCCGACGATCTTGCCGAGAATGTGGATCGGGTTCGCGGCGGCCCCGCCGAACAGGCCCGAATGCAGGTCGCGATCGGCGGCGCGCACGATCACCTCGTCGTAGGCGAGGCCACGCAGCGAGGCGGTGACGGCGGGGGTCTGCGGGTCCCACTGGGTGGTGTCGCAGACGAGCGCGAGATCGCCGGCGAGCTCGTCCCGGATCGCCTCGACGAAGGCGGGCAGTCCCTTCGAGCCGTTCTCCTCCTCGCCCTCGATCAGGAAGGTGAGCCCGATCGGCAGCGATCCGGTGACGGCCTTCCAGGCCCGGCAGGCCTCGACGAAGGTCATCACCTGGCCCTTGTCGTCGCAGGCGCCGCGCGCGACGATCACCTCGCGCCCGTCGGGAAGCGTCTTGCGCACGGGGGTGAAAGGCGGGCTCTCCCACAGGTCGAGCGGGTCGACCGGCTGGACGTCGTAGTGCCCGTAGAACAGCGCATGCGGCTTGCCCGAGGGCCCGTCGACGCGCCCGACCACCGCGGGATGCGCACCGGGCACGTCCCGGACCTCGGCCGCGACCCCGAGGCTCGCCAGGTCCTGGCGGATGAACCGCGCCGCCGCGACGCAGTGCTCGGCATAGGCCGGATCGGTGGAGATCGAGGGGATCGCCAGCCAGGCGAAGAGCCGCTCGAGCGAGGCGTCGAGGTCGGCGTCGATGCGGGCGAGGACGTCGGGGAGATGCGGGGACGGCATGGGGGCTTCGGCTCGGTGTGTTGGTGTGGGGTCGGGCAAGGTGTCGCGCGTTCGGGGGGCCGGGGCAAGGGGGTGGCGGCATTCGGGGGGAACGGGGTGCGTCGGCAGGCCGGCAGGCATCCCTCGCGGCCTGCCGCCGAGCCGATCGACGATCGCTTCGAAGACCCCGATCAGGTTTCTGCGAGCGTGCCCGACGCCGTGCCGGTCGCCAGCGGGAAACCCTCGTCGCGCCAGCCGGTGATGCCGCCGATCATGATCTTCACCGGCCGCCCCAGCCGCGCCAGCGCGAGCGCCGCCTTGTCGGCGCCGTTGCAGTGCGGCCCCGCGCAATAGACGACGAGGAGCGTCGTCGGCGGGATCGGGGCGAGGCGCCCGGCAGAGATCTCGCGGCGCGGCAGATGACCCGCGCCCGGCACGTGGCCGCGCGCGTAGGCGCCCGGGCCGCGCACGTCGAAAACCGCGAAATCGGCCGAGCCCGCGGCGAGGGCGGCATGGACGTCGTCGCAATCGGTCTCGAAGGCGAGCTTCGCGGCGAAATGGCGCTCGGCCTCGGCGGCGGACGCGGCGGGGACGGCGGTGACCTCGGTGGGCATGGTGTCGCTCCGGATGGCGTGTCGAACGCGGCGATCCTCCACCGTCGGCAGCGGGCTTGCGATCGGCGCGATCGCCGACTAGCGTCGAGATCGTGCCAAACCGGTCCGCCCCCCGCCCCTCACCGCCGGACAACCGGCTCGTCGTGGCCCTCGCCTATGACGGGCTGTGCACCTTCGAGTTCGGCGTCGCCGTCGAGATCTTCGGCCTCGCGCGGCCGGAGATGGGACACGGCTGGTACCGCTTCGCCGTCGCCGCCGCCGAGCCCGGCCCCCTGCGGGCCGCCGGCGGCGTCCGGGTCCTGTGCGACGGCGGGCCGGAGCTGCTCGACGAGGCCGGGACGATCGTGGTCCCCGGCTGGCGCGGGGCCGACGCGCCGGTACCCGAGGCGATCCGCGACGCGCTGCGGCGCGCCCACGCCCGCGGCGCGCGGATCCTCTCCCTGTGCTCGGGCGTCTTCGTGCTGGCGGCCGCGGGCCTGCTCGCCGGGCGCGCCTGCACGACGCACTGGCGCTACGCCGACGCCCTCGCCGACGCCTACCCGGACCTCACGGTGCGGCCGGACGTGCTCTACGTCGACGAGGGCGCGGTCCTCACCTCCGCCGGCAGCGCGGCGGGCATCGATCTGTGCCTCCACCTGATCCGCCGGGATTTCGGGGCCCAGGCGGCCAACAGCGTCGCGCGTCGGCTCGTGGTGCCGCCGCACCGCGACGGCGGGCAGGCGCAGTTCGTCGAGGCGCCGGTGCCCCGGGCCCGCGAGGGCGCGCGGCTCGGCCCGCTCCTCGACCGTCTGCGCGCCTCCCTCGACCGGCCCTACACCATCGCCGCGATGGCCGGCGAGGCGGGCATGAGCGCGCGCACCTTCCAGCGTCGCTTCGAGGCGACGACCGGCCACGCACCCGGCGAGTGGCTCGTCCGCGAGCGCCTCGCCCGCGCCCGCACCCTGCTCGAGACCACCGACGCCCGTCTCGACGACATCGCCGCCGCCTGCGGCTTCGGCACGCTCGCGACCCTCCGCCATCATTTCCGCACGCGGCTCGCGACGAGCCCCGGCGCCTATCGCCGCCGCTTCCGCGGGCGCGCCGCGCTCGCGGCTTCGTGAGCCGATGTCATGAGCCCCGGAGGCCGGACGCGTCGTAGCTTCGTGGGCAGCACGAACCGATCCGGAGCCGTCATGATCCGCAAGACCCTGCTCGCCGCCGCCGTCCTCCTCGCTCTCGGCGCCCCCGCCGCCGCGCAGACGCCGATCCCCTTCGGCCCGAGCCTCGAGGCCGCCGGCTGGGAGGAGATCGCGTTTCGCGGCATCCCCGCCACCACCTATGCCGCCGAGGGGACGGACCGCCTCTCCGTCGTCGCCGAGCGCAGCTCCTCCGTCCTCGCCGCGCGCCTGCCGCCGGCGGCGCTCGATGCCACGCGCGCCGCCTGGCGCTGGCGGGTCGATGCCGGCCCGCCGCCGACCGACCTCGGCCGGCGCGGCGGCGACGACCGCGCCCTCGCCCTCTACTTCGCGTTCGCGCCCGAGGCCGATCGCGCCGCGGCCGAGGCCGGGCGCACGGGCCTGCGCTCGCTGCTGCTCTCCGGCCGCGGGCGGCTGCTCGTCTACGTCTTCGGCGGCGCGGGGGGGCGCGGGGACGTCGTCGAGAACCCCTACGCCCGCGGCCGCGGCGTCTACCTCATCCGCCGCCCCGCGGACGCCCCGACGGGCACCTGGCTCGCCGAGGAGGTCGACCTCGCCGCCGACCACCGCGCCGCCTTCGGCGAGGAGCCGGGCGTGCTGGTGGGCGTCGCGGTGGCCTCGGATGCGGACGACACCGGCGGGCGCAACGTCGGGGCGATCGAGGGGCTGGTCGTGCGGTGAGGGGCCTCACGTCGTCTCGGGCAGGTCGCGCCAGCGCTCCTCGCCCATGACGAACCAGCGGCTCACGGCGCGCCCGTCCCAATGGTACTGCAGCGTGCGCGCCTGCGTCACCGGCAGCCGCACGCGATCCGGCCAGAACAGCGCCGCCGCGAGCCCCTGCGGATAGCGCACGCTCGGGTACAGGATCCCGTCGGCGCCGCCGTCGCGCAGGCCGGCCGCCAGCGCCTGGCCGGCGCTCCAGTCCTCGGGCGCGAGGCAGGCGTCGAACCCGGCGCGCAGGTCCGCCAGCCGCCCGCCGATCCCGGCGACGAGCTCGCGAAAGCGCGCGTCCCCCGGCGGCTCCTCGGTGGCGCGCATGAAGCGCGCGAAGTGGTGCACGGTCTCCATCAGCGCCACCTCGAGCACGGCGCCGCAGTACCAGACGCCGAACCGCCCGTCGGAGAACCGCCCGGGCCGATCCGTCGAGCAATGGGTGAAGGCGCCCATGACGAGGCTCGCGCTCGGCCCCGACACGCGCCGCTCCGGCGGCACGAGCGAGAGATCGCCGACCTCCTCGCGAACGCGCGGGTTCGTCTTCGCCTCGCCGCTGGCGATCAGGTCCCAGTCCGCGGGATCGGCGATGTCCTCGAACAGCCAGACCGGCGGGTAGATCGTGCGGATGATGCGGTGGCTTCTCGCCCAGTCGACCGCGACCAGGGGCGGCGTCGTCACCACGCGCCCCGCTCCGCGTCGAGATAGGCGCGCACCGCCGTGATGTCGCTCGGCGCACCTGCGAGCATCCGGTCGAGCGCCGAGCGGCCGCCGAAGGCCGCGTTCGGCTTGGCGACCCAGGCATGGCCGCGAGCAGGCTCGACGAAGAGGTAGCGCAGCGCCTTGTGGATCCCCATCAGGTCTCCCAGCCGCCACGCCGTGTCGTGCGGGATCGTGCCGATCTCGCCGCGCTTCCAGCGATAGAAGGTCGACGGGCTCGGCTGCCCGAGCAGGACGCGCGCCTGCGCGTCCGAAAGTCCCCAGAGCCGGAACAGGTTGAACGCCGCCCGCAGCATGGCGGCGGCTTCCTCCTGGGTGACGGCGCACGACGAGGGCGTCTCGCCGCTCGCGATCGGGATGGGCCTCGGCATGGGCGCTCCTGTCAGCGGGCATTGAAGATAGTCTTCGTTGCCGCAAGGCACAAGACGTCCGCTTGCACCGGTGCGCCCATCGAGGCAGGATGCAGCCGGCCGGAGGAGAGCGCCATGACCGTGCACAAGACGATCGCGCTGTCGGAGGAGGACGCTGCGTTCCTGGAGCGCGCCGTCGCCGAGGGCCGCTATGCCTCCCCGTCCGACGCCGTGCGCGAGGCGCTGGCGCTGCTCGCCGACGCCGAGCGGGTCGAGGCGCTGCGGGAGGCGATCGCGGAGGGCGAGGCGAGCGGCGAGCCGGAGCCGTTCGATATCGAGGAGTTTCTGGCCCGCGCCGTGGAAGAGGACGCCGCGCTGCCGACGGACGTAGTCCGCTACGCGTTGGGCAGGCTGCGGGAGGGCGACGGCCGTACTCGCCTGGATCGACTTCGCGCGGCTATCGCAGAGGGCGAGGCCAGCGGATTTGAGGAAGAGGCCTTCAATTTCGAGCAGTTTCTCGACGACCTGCACGGCAGGCGATGAAGAAGCGTGTCCGGCTCTCCCGCCGGGCGCGAGCCGACTTGCGAAGCATCGGCGGCTACACAATCGAGAACTGGGGCGCTCCACAGTCCGACGCCTATCTCGGCGAGATCAATGCCACCTTCGAGCGCTTGGGCACCGGCCGTCTTCGTGGCAGGTCCGTCGCCGAGGTGGGGCCGGATCTGATGAAGACGAGGGTCGGATCGCACGTGATCTTCTACCGGATGTCGGATGCCGCGATCCTTGTCGTGCGCATTCTGCACGAGAGAATGGATCCGCTGCGGCACCTTCTCTGAGGCGCCTCGAAAGATGAAAACGCCCGCGGCTCCCACCGCGGGCGTTCCCAATCCCCCACCGGACCTCCCGGCCCGATCAATTATCCAGGAAGCTCCGCAGCTTCCGGCTCCGGCTCGGATGCTTCAGCTTCCTGAGCGCCTTCGCCTCGATCTGGCGGATGCGCTCACGGGTCACCGAGAACTGCTGGCCGACCTCCTCGAGCGTGTGGTCGGTGTTCATGCCGATGCCGAAGCGCATGCGCAGCACGCGTTCCTCGCGGGGCGTGAGCGAGGCCAGCACCCGGGTGGTGGTCTCGCGCAGGTTCGACTGGATCGCGGCGTCGATCGGCAGGATCGCGTTCTTGTCCTCGATGAAGTCGCCGAGATGCGAATCCTCCTCGTCGCCGATCGGCGTCTCGAGGGAGATCGGCTCCTTGGCGATCTTGAGGACCTTGCGCACCTTCTCGAGCGGCATCGCTAGCTTCTCGGCCAGCTCCTCGGGGGTCGGCTCGCGGCCGATCTCGTGGAGCATCTGGCGCGAGGTGCGCACGATCTTGTTGATCGTCTCGATCATGTGCACGGGGATGCGGATGGTGCGCGCCTGGTCGGCGATCGAGCGGGTGATCGCCTGCCGAATCCACCACGTTGCGTAGGTCGAGAACTTGTAGCCGCGGCGGTACTCGAACTTGTCCACCGCCTTCATCAGGCCGATGTTGCCCTCCTGGATCAGGTCCAGGAACTGCAGGCCGCGGTTGGTGTACTTCTTGGCGATCGAGATCACGAGACGCAGATTCGCCTCGATCATCTCCTTCTTCGCCTGCCGGGCCTCGCGCTCGCCCTTCTGCACCATGTGCACGATCTTGCGGAACTCGGAGATCTCGAGGCCGGTCTCGGAGGCGAGCGACTGGATCGATTCGCGCAGGGCGTGGATGTTGTCCTTGCCGTTGGCCGAGAAGTCGCGCCAGCCGCGCCCACCGAGCTTCGACACCCGCAAGAGCCACTTCGGGTCGAGCTCGTGGCCCTGGTAGTTGCGCAGGAAGTCCTCGCGGCCGACGCCGTAGCTCTCGGCCAGCCGCATCAGCCGGCCCTCGAAAGAGAGCAACCGCTTGTTGATGTCGTAGAGCTGCTCCACCAGCGCGTCGATGCGGTTCTGGTTGAGCGAGAGCGACTTCACGTCGGTGACGATCTCGTCCTTGAGCTTCTTGTACTTGCGCTCCTGCGACGGCGTCAGCTGCGAGTTCTGCAGCCGCTGCTCGACGTGCTCGAGCTGGAGCCGACGCAGCTTCTTGTAGTTGTCGGCGATGTTGTCGAACGTCTCCAGCACGCGCGGCTTGAGCTCGCTCTCCATGGCGGACAGGGAGACGTTGTTCTCCATGTCGTCGTCGTCGATGTCGCCCTCGGGCGCGCCGGACGGCGGCTCGTGCGGAGCGCCGTTGGGGACGCCCGCGGTCGTGCCGGCACCGTTCGCGCGCTGTCCGTCGCCTGCCTCGGTGCCCCGGACACCCCCGGCTTCCTCGCCGCCCTCGGCCGCACCGTCCTCGGAGCCGGCGCGATCGGCGCCGCGCCCCTCCGGGTCGGCGTAGGTCGCCTCGAGGTCGATGATGTCGCGCAGCAGGACCCGGCCCTCGACGAGCTCGTCGCGCCAGATGATGATCGCCTGGAAGGTCAGCGGGCTCTCGCACAGGCCGGCGATCATCGCCTCGCGCCCGGCCTCGATGCGCTTGGCGATGGCGATCTCGCCCTCGCGCGAGAGCAGCTCGACCGAGCCCATCTCGCGCAGGTACATGCGCACCGGGTCGTCCGTGCGGTCGGTCGGCTCCTTCGCCGCCGCCTCGGGACGCGCGACCACGGCGCGGGCCTGCGACGCCTCCACGAGGTCGCCGCCCTCGGCTTCCTCCTCGGCCTCCTCGCCCTGCTGCTCGCCCTCGGCCTCGTCGCTCTCGACGACGTTGATGCCCATCTCGGAGAGCTGGCCGAGCACGTCCTCGATCTGCTCCGACGAGAACTCGTCGGGCGGAAGGACCGCGTTCAGCTCGTCGTAGGTGACCCAGCCGCGCTTGCGCGCAGCCTTGATCATCCGCTTGACGGCCGCATCCGTGAGGTCGAGGAGCGGGCCGTCCGACTGCTGCTCGGGAGCCGTGTCGGTCGTTTCAGTCGTCTTCGTCGCCATTGATTATCCTACGCGTCCCGCTCACGCGTCGCGGCCTCGCGCCCCGCGCCGAGCGCCCCCCTGGGCATCGGTCATCGAACACGCATCGCCTTTTCGAACCGTTAACCATGGAAACCGCACGCCCCCGCGCGACTTCCCGCGTCGTCTTCGTCTCGTCTCGCCCGTCTCGGCCCGCCGCGCCGGAGGGTCTCGTTTTTCGCCGCGCGCTCACGCGTCGTCGCGCTGGGCCTCTGCGCCCTCGAGCGAGGACAGCTGCGTCCGCACCTCGCGCAGCCACGCGAGATTCGCCTCGCTGTCGTCGTCCGCGAGGGCCCGCTCGGCCGCCCGAAGCTCGGTATGTAGCGTGTGCGCACGGCGATGCAAGATGATGGCCTGCCGCACGGCGTCTTCCACGCGCAAGGGGTCGGCGAGCGGGTCGCTGATCCAGCGCAGTCCCGGCACGATGCGCTCGTACACGCTTTCGAGCGTCCGCGAAAGCCCCGCTCGCGCGAGCCGTGCGGCGATCACCTCCGGCGTCGGCGCATCGTGGCGCGCGGCGCAGTCCACCAGGCCCCGCTGGAGCGCCGTCGCCTCCGGGCTGGCGAAGTCGAGCTCCGCGAGGATGTCGGCCTGTTGCTCGAGCAGCGCGGGGTGCGTGGCGAAGGCGGCGAGGATCGCCGCCTCGCGCGGGTGCGGCGCCTCCGCCTCCCCCTCCCCCGGGGTGAAGAGCCGGGTGCGCAGGAGGTGCGGGCTCGGACGAAAGCCGCTCGGCAGGCGCGCGCCCGCACGCTCCTCGAAGCGCCCGCCGCGCGAGCCCCCTCCCCGGCCCGCGCCGCCCCCGTATCCCCTGCCCTGCCCCGCGCCGCGCCCGCCGTCGTATCCGCTCCGCCCGCGCCGCACCGCGCCGAAGGCGGCGGAGAGCCGCGTCTCGACGTCCTCGCGGAAATAGCGCTGGAGCGTCTCGTCCTTGATCGTGCGCACCGCCGCGAACAGCCGGCGCTCCAGCGCCGCGCGGTGCTCGGGCGTGTCGGTGGGGCCGGCCTCGAGCTCGCGGGCCCAGAGCACCTCGACGAGGGGCAAGGCCGCCGACAGCACCCGCTCGATCGCCGCCGCGCCCCCCGCGCGGGCGAGGTCGTCCGGATCCTGCCCCTCGGGGAGGATCGCGAAGCGCAGCGACTTGCCCACGGGCAGCGCCGGAAGCGCCACGTCGAGCGCGCGGAAGGCGGCGCGGCGGCCGGCCTTGTCGCCGTCGAAGCACAGGATCGGCTCGTCGGCCATGCGCCAGAGCAGGGCGAGCTGATCCTCGGTGAGCGCCGTGCCCAGCGGCGCCACCGTGTGCGGGAAGCCGGTGGCGCTCATGGCGATGACGTCGACGTACCCCTCGACCGCCACCACCGTGCCGCGATCGTGCGCGGCCTTGCGCGCCGTATGGGCGTTGTAGAGCATCGCCCCCTTGTGGAAGAGCGGCGTCTCCGGCGAGTTCAGGTACTTCGCCGGCACGTCGGCCTGCAGCGCCCGCCCGCCGAAGGCGACGACGCGCCCGCGCAGGTCGGCGATCGGGAACATCACCCGGTCGCGGAAGCGGTCGTAGGGCACGTTGACGTCCTCGCCGGTGACGAGGAGCCCCGCCTCCGCCATCAGCTCGGCGGGCACGTCCTTGCCGGCGAGGTGGTCGCGCAGGGCGAAGCGGTCCGTGGGCGCGTAGCCGATCCGGAAGCGCGCCTGCAGCGCCTCCGAGATGCCGCGCCGCGCGAGGTAGTCCCGCGCCTTGCCGCCGCGCCGGCCCTTCAGCTCGGCCTCGAAGAAGGCGGCGGCCATCTCGACGATCTCGACGAGGCCGGCGCGCTTCGTCTCGCGCTCGCGATCGGCAGGGTCGGGCGTGGGCAGCGCGACGCCCGCCTGCTGTGCGAGCCGCTCCACCGCCTCGGGGAACGAGACGCCCTCGGTCTCCATCAGGAAGCGAAAGATGTCGCCGTGCTTGCCCGACGAGAAGCAATGGTAGAAGCCCTTCTGGTCGTTGACGTAGAAGGACGGCGTCTTCTCGGCATTGAACGGCGACAGCGCCTTCCACTCCCGCCCCGCCTTCTTCAACTGCACGCGCCGCCCCACGACTTCCGAAACGGGAAGCCGGGCACGGATCTCGTCGAGCAGGTCGGGCGGGTAGCGCATGCGGGGAGCATACAGCAGAAAGCGGGGGCGGAGTCATCCGGCGCGGCCTCGAGGCGCCGTGCGGGTGCTGTCACCTTCCGCCCACCCACCGCCCGCCCCGTCGTCGCAGCCCGGAACGGGCCCTCCGCCGCCCGTGTTGCCGCACGAACGGAGGTCCCGTCATCACCCGCTTCTGGAGCCTGTCCGCGGCCGGGTTCGCCGCGACCGCCATCGCCTTCGGGCCGGCCCGCATGGGGTTCGGCCTGTTCGTGCCCGCGTTCAGGGACGCGTTCGCGCTGTCGACCTCGGCGGTCGGCGTCGTCTCGAGCCTCGGCTTCCTCGGCTACTTCGTCGGCCTTCTGGTCGCCCAGCCGCTTCTCGCCCGCCGAGGCCCGCGGGCGCCGGTCCTGTGCGGGCTGGCCGCAGCCACGCTCGGCATGGGCATCGTCGCGCTCGCGCCCGGCACCGCCGTCCTGGCGGCCGGCGTGTTCCTCGCCACCTCGAGCGCCGGCCTCGCCTGGACGCCGTTCAACAACGCCGTCCACCGGATGGTGCGCGACGCGAGGCGGCCGACGGCGCTGTCGGCCATCAGCAGCGGCACCGGCGTCGGCATCGCGCTCGCGGGCCTCGCCGCGCTCGCGACGGCGCTGTGGGGGCTGTCCTGGCGCGTCTGCTGGGCGCTGTTCGCCGGGGCGAGCGCCCTCGTCCTCCTCGCCAACCTGGCGGCCCTGCGCCGCGTGGAGAAGCAGCCCGGCGGCGGCCCGCCCGAGGGCTGGCGCGCGGTCGCGCGCACGGCGGCGATCCCGCTCTTCGTCATCGGCTTCGCCTTCGGGACCACCTCGGCGATCTTCATCGCCTTCGCCGCCGACCACATGGTCTCCGCGGGCGGCGTGGCGGGCGTCCCCACGGACGCCACGCCGGCCCTCGTCTACATCTGCTACGGGCTCGCCGGCCTCGCCGGCCTCGCGACCGGGCGTGCCGAGGCGACGATCGGCCTACCGCGGCTGCTGCGCCTCCTCATGCTCGCCGGCGCGCTGTCGGTCGCGCTCGTCGCGATCGCGCCGGGCAGTTGGGCGGGGCTGACCCTCGCGGCCGGCCTCCAGGGCGTGCACGTGATGATGACGAGCGCCGTCCTGGCCTTCTGGTCGGAACGCCTGTTCCCCGCCCTGCCGTCCCTCGCCTTCACCGCGGCGCTCCTCGCCACGGCGACGGGGAACGTGCTGGGACCGGCCGCGGCGGGCATCGTGTCCGACGCCTGGGGAGCCGGGGCGATGTTCCTCGGCGCGGCTGTGCTGCCGGCGCTCACGGCGCTGTTCCTGCGCGACCGCCACGTGCGGGACCATCCCGCCGGACCAGCGACGTGAACAGCGCCCCGGTGGAGCGGCGTCAGGACCGGCCGTCCGGCTCCGCCGCGTCCGCCTCCGCCGCCTCCTGCGCGGCCTGCGCCGGCTCCCCCTGCTGCTCCACCGACCAGGCCCCCGCCGCCTCCACGGCCACGGGCGAGGTCGTCGGCAGGACGCCGAGATAGCTCGCGGTCTCCTCGACCGGCACGATCGCGCGCTGCGTCATGCGATAGAGCGCGTGGAGCGCGAGCAGGGAGAAGGTCGCCCCGAGCACCAGCCAGAACGCGAACGGGCCGAGCCCTTGCATCGCCCAGCCGGTGGCGAGCGGGCCGACGATGGCGCCCATCCCGAAGGTGAAGACGAGCCCGCCGGAGGCGGCGGGCATCTCGTCGGCGGAGAGGAAGTCGTTGGCGTAGGCGAGCAGCAGCGCGTAGAGCGGCGTCGTCACCCCGCCCGCCAGGAAGGCGGCGCCCATCAGGAGCCACGGCTCGCCGCCGCTGACGAAGCCCAGCGCGCAGGAGCCGGCGCCGAGCGCGGCCGCGGCGAGGATCAGCTTGCGCCGGTCCATCTGGTCCGAGAGCCAGCCGATCGGGTATTGCAGCACCAGCGCGCCGGCGAACAGCATGGCAACGAACAGCGCGATCTGCGAGGCGCCGAGCCCGATCTGCGTACCGAACACCGCCCCCATGCCCGACTGCGTCGCGTAGACCGTGCCCAGGAGGAAGATGCCCACCGTGCCGAGCGGCGAGCCGACGAAGAGCCTGCGCAGCGGCATCGGCTTCGCGACCTCGACCACGGGCGCGGGGGCGACGGAGAGCAGGATCGGCGCGAACGAGATCGACACCAGGATCGAGGCGCCGATGAACAGCACGGAGGTCCCCGCGTCGCCGAGCGTCAGCAGCCCCTGCGCCCCGATGATGCCGAGCGTCTGCGCGATCATGTAGGCGGAGAGCAGCTTCCCGCGGGTCTCGTTCGTCGCGGCGTTGTTGAGCCAGCTCTCCGCGGCGACGTAGATGCCCGACATGCAGAAGCCGATGAGGATGCGCAGCAGCGTCCAGGCCCAGGGCTCGGCGAGCAGCGGGAACGAGATCAACGCCGCCGACATGAAGCTGCCCAGTGCCGCGAACACGCGCACGTGCCCCACCCGGCGGATCAGCACCGGCGTGTAGCGCGCACCCGACAGGAAGCCCGCGAAGTAGCCCGAGGTGACGATGGCGAGCTCGGCCGCGGAGAAGTCCTCGATCCCGCCGCGCAGGCCGATGAGCGTGAAGTGCATGCCGTTGCCCAGCATGATCAGCACGATGCCGAGCAGCAGGGCCCAGACGCCCGAGAAGACCTGAAGCATGACGCGTCCCTTCCTGCGCCGGGAGGCGCTGCCGGCACGGCGGCGCGGTCACGGCGGCGGGATCGTGGCGGCGGGGTCGTGGCGGCGGGGTCGTGGCGGCGGGGTCGTGGCGGCGGGGTCGTGGCGGCGGGGTTCGGGGGGACGGGATCTCGGCGTTCGACGGGCTCCGCCGCGACAGAGCTTCGCCCGGCGCGTGCCGGATAGGCAACCCTCAGCGGGCGATCCGCAGCCCGATCAGCGCCACGTCGGCGACGTAGTCCGCGCCCGCGGCGGTCGAGTCGAGCCGCTCGTGCGTATAGCGGCCGGTGAGCGCGAGCGCGCGGTTCAGCCGCCATTCGGCGCCGGCGCTGGCGGTGACGAGCTCCTCGGAGAGGGTGCTGCCCGGGTAGTCCGTCTGCGCCACGCTCAGCGCCGCGTCGAGGACGACGTTGCGGCGCACCGCGTGGGACACCGCGAGGCTGGCGCGGCGGGCCTCGGCGGCGCGGGCGCCGGCGACGTTGGTCTCGGCGAGCCGGCTCTCGCCGGCGAGCGTCACCGTGGTGAGCGGCGTCGGCGTCCAGACGAGACGCGCCTCGGCGACGGTGCCGTCGACCTCGCGCCGCGCGGCGTCCTCGTAGGAGCGCACCTGCCAGCCGGCGGAAACCTCGCCCGCCAGGAGCCGCGTGATCTCCACCGACGCGCCGACCCGGCCGGTGCGCCCGATCGAATCGCGGTCCGTCCCCGCCTCGTCGTAGCGGCGCCGGTCGATCTCGGCCTCGACGAAGGGCACGAGGCGCGGCGAGATCTCGTACCCCACCCGCAGGGCGGCGCTCGCCTCGGTGACGTCGTCGCCGGAGCGGTCGAGCCGCGTTCCGTCGAGCCGCGTCGCGTCCTCGTTCACCGTGCGCGAGACGCCGCCGCGCAGGCCGAGCGCGAGGCGGTTGAGGCGCGTGTCGAAGGCCGCGCTCGCGGCGAGCGTCGAGGTCTGCGGTCCGTCCGCGAGGTCCCCCGGGAGCTCCGGCGAGCCCACCCGCTCCGTCGCGGTGGCGGCGCTCGCGCCCAGCGTCAGGGCGCTGTCGCGGCCGATGTCGAGGCGAAGGCCCACGTCCGCCGCCCCGGAGAAGCGCGGCTCCGGGTCGCCGCCGCGATAGGCGTCGTAGGTGCCGCGGGCGGAGCCGGTCAGCGCGTGGCGCGACCAGTCGCTCTCGAGCGTCACCACGCCCTCGGTGCGCGAGAGCGCGCGGCCCTTCGCGCCGGTCTCGGCGCGCTCGGGGTTCGTGTCCCAGCCCAGCGACTGCGTCAGGGCGGGGCGCAGCGTCAGCGCGCCGGCGCGGATGCCGAGGGGCGCGTAGGGGTCGTCCTCCGCCGCTGCGCGCGGCACCGCGCGCGGTGCCGGCGGGCTCGGCGCGAGGCGGGTGACGGGCACGCGGACCTCGGCGCGCACCGGCGCGAAGACGAGGGGATCGCGCGCGGCCGGCCGCAGGCCGAGCGCCTCGGTGGGCTCGCGATCGCCGGGCTGCCTCGCCACGACCGCGGCGGCGTCCTGCGCCCGCACGCCGCCCGTCGCCACGATCCCGCCCACGGCGACGAGGCCGGCGGCGAGCGCCGAGGCGAGGCGCTGGCGGGTGGCGCGGCGTCTGGTGGCGCGGGTCGGCACGGGTGCTGGGGCTCCGGAACGGCCGCGACGGGACGCGGCATGCTTTCCGGAAGATGAACGAGAGTGGTTAAGAGCCGGTCAACGGTTGCGCGAGCAGCGCTATCCCGGCCGGCGCATCGCGGGGGGCAGCGGCGCATCGCCGAACGAGACCCGCGAGCGCGAGATCACCCGCCCGACGTCGTCGACGACGATCCGGAAGCGGGCGCTCGCGTGGAAGAAGGTCAGGCGCCAGCGGCCCGCGTCCTCGTTCTCGCCGCGCTCGACGAGGCTCGTGATCGCACCCTCGCGCAGGAGCGCGACGACCCGCTCGGGCGCGAGCCCGAGCCCGGAGCCGATCAGCGCCGCATCGACATCGAAGCCGTCTGCGTCGCGGCGCACGAAGGCCTCGCCCATCGCCGCCTCAGCGCGGCTCGTCGCGGTCGACGACGCGGTACTCGACGTCGATGATCTCGCGCTCGCCCGGCCGGCGCGGGCGGAAGGGATCCTGCGCCGTCCCCGGGCGCGGCGCGACGTTCCCCCGGCCTCCGAGCGCCTTGCCGCGCCCGATCCAGGCGGCGATGCCGCCGGCGACGAGCAGGACCGGCACCGCCACGAGCGCGATGCCGAAGGCGAGCGTCAGCACGAGGAGCCCGACGAGGAAGGCCGCGACCAACCCGAGCCCGATCGCCCAGCGCGGGACCGTGACCAGGCGCGGTTGACGGCCGTCGTACTTGATGAAACGGATCATGCGCTCACATCTCCCTCTCGTCTCGCTCCTATATCGGAACGCCCGCCGCGAGTTTCAAATGATCGAGGTCACGCCCACGATCGCCCTCGACGAGGACGAGATCGAGCTGGTGCCGATCCGCGCCTCGGGTCCCGGCGGGCAGAACGTCAACAAGGTCTCGAGCGCCGTCCAGCTGCGCTTCGACGCGGCCGGCTCCCCCTCCCTGCCCGATCCGGTGAAGGCGCGCCTGCCGGCGATCGCCGGCTCGCGGATGACGAAGGACGGCGTCGTCGTCATCACCGCCCAGGTCTACCGCGACCAGGAGCGCAACCGCGCCGACGCGATCGCGCGCCTCGTCGAGATGATCCGCCGCGCCGCCTACCGCCCGCCGCCGCGCCGCCCCACGCGACCGACGCTGGCCTCGAAGCGCCGACGGCTCGACACCAAGACGAAGCACGCGCGCACCAAGAGCCTGCGCGGCAAGCCCCCGGCGGATTGAGCGCGCGCAGCGCGCGGGGACGCATCCCGCCTGCCCGCCCCCTCGCTTGACCGCGCGCCCCGCCGGCGCGACACACGGGTCCACGGCGAGCCGGGAGGGCGGGAGGAAGAGCCATGCGCGACGTCTACATCTGCGACTACGTGCGCACCCCGATCGGCCGCTACGGCGGCGCGCTCGCGCGGGTGCGTGCCGACGACCTCGCCGCGGTGCCGATCCGCGCGCTCGTGGCGCGCACGCCCGCCCTGGCGGAGGCGCTCGACGAGGTCTACCTCGGCTGCGCCAACCAGGCGGGCGAGGACAACCGCAACGTCGCGCGCATGGCGCTCCTCCTCGCCGGCCTGCCGGAGACGGTGCCGGGCCTGACGCTCAACCGGCTGTGCGCGTCGGGCATGGACGCGGTGGGCGCCGCCGCCCGCGCCATCCGCGCCGGCGAGATCGACTGCGCCATCGCCGGCGGCGTCGAGTCGATGACCCGCGCGCCGCTGGTGATGGGCAAGGCCGAGAGCGCCTTCCAGCGCTCCGCCGAGATCCACGACACGACGATCGGCTGGCGCTTCGTCAACCCGCAGATGAAGGCGCGATACGGCATCGACTCGATGCCGGAGACCGGCGAGAACGTCGCGGCCGAGTGCGGCGTCTCCCGCGCCGACCAGGACGCCTTCGCCCTGCGCTCGCAGCAGCGCTACGGGGCCGCCGCGCAGGCGGGCTTCCATGCCGGCGAGATCGTCCCCGTCGAGATCCCCGGCCGCAAGGGCGCCGTCGAGGTGGTGGACCGCGACGAGCATCCCCGCCCCGACACGACGGCGGACGCGCTCGCCAAGCTGAAGGCACCCTTCCGCGAGAACGGGACGGTGACGGCGGGCAACGCGTCGGGCGTCAACGACGGCGCCGCCGCGCTCGTGCTCGCCACGAGCGAGCGTGCCGCGGCGCTCGGCCTCGTGCCCATCGCCAAGGTGCTCGGCATGGCGTCGGCCGGCGTCGCGCCGCGGGTGATGGGCGTCGGCCCCGTGCCCGCCACGCGCAAGCTGTGCGAGCGGCTCGGTCTCGCGGTCTCCGGCTTCGACGTGCTCGAGCTCAATGAGGCCTTCGCCGCGCAGGTGCTCGCGGCGCTGCGCGACCTCGGCGTCGCCGACGACGCCGCGCACGTCAACCCGCACGGCGGCGCCATCGCGCTGGGCCACCCGCTCGGCATGTCCGGCGCCCGCCTCGTCGGCACCGCCGCCCGGGCGCTCCACGCCCGCGACGGCAGGCTGGCGCTGGCGACCATGTGCGTGGGCGTCGGCGAGGGGGTCGCGATGGCGCTGGAGCGGGCGTGACGCAGCCGCGTCAGTCCACGAGCGCCTCGTATTCCAGACGCAGGCCGACGTCGTCCTCGTCGCATGGATCGCCGACGCTGCACGCGAACCAGGTCCGGTCGACCGGCAGCGGCGCGCCCGGGCGCGTCGTCAGGTCGACGGAGGTGGGGATTCCGGCGACAGGCGCACCCTCCGGCCGGACGTAGGCGGCGATGGGCACGGGTTCGACGCACGGGTTCTCCGGAGGACCGAGTGCCTCGAGCAGCCGCAGCGAGCATTGCCCGCCGCTCGTGTTGGTGATGCTCAGGACGCGCGTCCCACGCCCCGTCACGATGGACGCGGCATCCGGCGCGCCTTCGAACGGCCGCCCCCCATAGGGCACGTCGGGGACCACATACGCGGGTGGCGACGGGCTCGGGTGCAGCATGACCCGCACGGTCTGCGGCTCGCTCCAGGCGAAGACCCGCACCTCCGCCAGCCCCGTGGCGCCGAGCCCCGCCGCGGCCGGGCGGGCGACGACGTGCGGCCCCCAGGCGGAGAGGACCGCGCGGCCCCGGGCCTTCGCCCGCACGACGATGCGTGCCGATGTCGCGCCTCGGGCAATCGTCAGGGAACCGGACGCCGGGTCGACGATCTCGACGACGTCCGGCGCGTCGCTCGCGAGCGTCACGGCGAGCGGGCGCTGTGCCGGGCATCCGAGACCGATGTCGATTGCGAGCAGACGTCCGCCGGCATCGGGGATCTCCACCGTCGCGAGCCGCTTGTCGTCGATGGCCAACGCGTGGACGGCACGGAGCACGTTCGAGGGTGTCGGGACTTCGCTGGTGCGCCCGCACAGGGTCGGTCGCGCGACCACGCGGTCCCCCGGGAGGAGCGAGGCCGCAGGGAGCGCGATCACATCGTCGGTCGACCCGTGCAGGACTCCCTGCGCCAGCAGGCGGTGAGCAGAGGCCATCGCGCCACCCGGCGTCTCCCGCTCGGTGCGGACGACGTCCACCTGCGCACCGACGGGGCCGTTGAGGACGTGGACGCCCGCCCGGCAGGCGTCGAGGACATAGGCGTCGCCGTGGCGCAGGTCGCGCATCCCCGCTCCGCGGATGTCGAGGACGAGTTGCCCGAGGTCGGGCGCCGGCGCCACCGTGACGGCCGTGCTCGCGCCGCTCTCGACGCCGCCGGCGGACTGGCGTGCGACCAGCGACCAGCCGGCCTCGAGCGCATAGTGGAGCGGGATGCGGTCGGCCGCCGCGCGCCCGATCTCGAGGTTTGTCTCACCCGCTGCGCTCAGGATGGGGCCGCTGCCGAGCACCGTCGCCGAGGCACGGTCGAGCCGCCCGCGCACGACGACCGACCCCATGCAGGCATGGACCGGCTCCACGATCTGCGGCGCGGGCAACGAGGTCGGCGCCGGGCCGACCGGCACCTCGGCGACGCTCTCCTGCGCACAGGCCGCCGGCCCGTTCTCTCCCGGCACGATCCGCGCGATCACGCGGATCGTCTGGCCGGGGGCGAACGCCTCGGCCGCGGCGAAGGAGAGCCGCAATGGCGCGAGCGATTGTGCGGCGACCGGGATGTCCGCGTAGGCGCGCACCACGGCGCCCGTCGCGTCGACGACCTCGACCGAGAGGATCGCGCCCTCGATTGCATCCCGCAGCGACAGCGTCGTGTCGCCCGCCGAAACCGGCTCGATGACGACCGGGGGGAGCCCGGCCGGCACGACGTCGATGCGGGCCTGCCCGCACGAAGCGAGGCTCGCGCCCGGCATCTCCTGGCCGGCCCGGAGCGCGTCGCCCGGCAGGGGGAGACCGCCGAGGCGCGACCCCGCGGTCGGGGCGGTGGCGCATCGCGGGCCGAACAGCACGGCGTCGCCTTCGCGCTCGATCCCGTAGCGCGCGCCGGGGACGAGCCCCTCCAGCGCGACCACCGGGCGGCACGCCGCCACCGGCGCAGGAAAGGCGGGGGGCTCGAGCCGGCGCTCGCAGCCGGCCAGCGTATCGACGCGCGTCAGCGGCGGCAGCCGCGCCTGCGTCGTGAAGGGCTGCCCACCGAGCCGTGCCTCCAGCCGCAGGGCGTGCGTGCTGCGCGGCCAGAACGGGTCGGGGATGGCGAGTGCCGCGGGGCGGAACGGATCGAACTCGGCGATGGCGAGGAGCGGATCCGATGCTGTCGGATCGACCAGCGCGATCTCCGCCCCCGGGAGGAGCCCGGACGCGAGCGCTCCGACACAGCCGGCGCCCATGTAGAAGACCGTGTTCGCTTCGTAGACGGGCGCCGCCATCATCCGCGTCGGGCGCGGCCGGACCTCCACCCGCTCCGAGCAGACGATCGGCACCCCGCTGCGCGAGGCGCAGGCCGCGATGTCGCGGCCTGCACGTAATGCATCGACGGGATCGTCCCACGGGGCTGCCAGCCGCACGGGCCCGGCCGCGTTCGGGACGACGTCGAGCCGGGTCGGCTCGCCGTCCGCATCGTAGGCGACGAGTGTCACCTCGCTCCCGCGCTGGATGCTCTCGACGTAGACGGCGCCGGCACCCTCGTGCACCGGCTCGACGATCGACGGGCGCAGCAAGCCCGCCTGCTGCGCGGACGCCGTGCCGGCCGCGCAGGCCAGCGTCGGCGCGAGCGCCGCCAGCTTCAGAAGGCGGCGCGCGCGTCCCGAGACACGCTCACGGCGGAAGTCCCCGATCGGCATGGCGTCACCACATTCGCAGACGCCCCCGATCGGGAGACTAGCGCATGCGGCGCCGAGAGGGTTGACATGGATCAATCCCCGGCGGGCACACCCGCCCTCAGAACGGGATGTCGTCGTCCAGGTCGTCGTAGCGCGAGCCGCCGCCGCCTGCGCCACCGCCGCCCGAGCCGCCGCCGCCGGGGCTCGCCGGGCGGCGCTCCATCGGCGACGAGCGGCCGAAGTCGCCACCGCCACCACCGCCGCCACCGTAGTCGTCACCGCCCTCGTAGTCGCCGCCGCCGCCACCACCGCCGCCGCCGCGACCGCCCAGCAGCGTCAGCTCGCCGCGGTAGCGCTGCAGCACGATCTCGGTCGTGTACTTCTCCACGCCCTCGCGGTCGGTCCACTTGCGGGTCTGCAGCTGGCCCTCGATGTAGACCGTCGAACCCTTCTTCAGGTACTGCTCCGCGATCTTGCCGAGCGGCTCGTTGAAGATCACGACCGAGTGCCACTCGGTCTTCTCCCGCCGCTCGCCCGTCGTCTTGTCGCGCCAGCTCTCCGACGTCGCCAGCCGCAGGTTGACGACCGGATCGCCGTTGGCGGTGCGTCGCACCTCGGGGTCCTTCCCCAGGTTGCCCACCAGGATCACCTTGTTCACGCCGGCCATGATCGCCTCCGCTGTCCTTCGCTCGTCGCCTTTGTGCGGCCCGAAAGGCCGCTCGGCAAGCCCCGGGAGGCCGTGTCCACCGCCCTTTCGCCGCCGGTGCCGCGCCGGTTATGTTCTATTTTCGTTCCGATCACAAGAGGCACGCTCCGGCGCGTCTAGAGCCCTCAATGCCCCTCGAACGCCACCAGCGACCGAACCTCCACCCCCATCGCCCGCAGCCGCTCGGCGCCGCCGAGATCGGGCAGGTCGACGACGAAGCAGCAGGCGACGACCTCGGCGCCGATCCGGCGCAGCAGCTCGACGGCGGCGGTGGCGGTGCCGCCGGTGGCGATCAGGTCGTCGACGAGCACCACCCGCTCGCCGGCGACGAGGGCGTCGGCGTGGATCTCGATCTCGTCGGATCCGTATTCCAGGGCGTAGGCGATGCTGACCACCTGGTGGGGCAGCTTGCCCTTCTTGCGGATCGGCACGAAGCCCGCCGAGAGCTGGTGCGCCATCGCCCCGCCCACGATGAAGCCGCGCGCCTCGATGCCGGCGATCTTGTCGACCTTGGTGCCGGCGTAGGGATTGACCAGCTCGTCGATCGTGCGGCGGAAGGCGCGGGTGTCGCCGAGCAGCGTGGTGATGTCCCGGAACATGATTCCGGGCTTGGGGTAATCGGGGATCGTGCGGATCGCCGACTTGATCTCGGAGACGACAGGGATGTCCATCGGGCGCGTGTCCATGAAGGCGGAATCGGTCAGCGGTTCAGCACGCGGCCGGCGACGGCGTCGAGCTTGGCCATGAGCCCGGGATCGCGCATCTCGGGCGCCGTCATGATGGCGACCTCGAGCGCCGTGTCCGAGCCGACGGGGCACGGCTCGTGCTCGGCGGGGAAGTCGCGCGCCACGCGGGCCACCAGGCGCGCCGCGTTCGCCGCGTTCGCCCGCACCACCGCGATCACGGAAGCGACGTCGACCGCGGCGTGGGCGGGGTGCCAGCAATCGTAGTCCGTCACCATGGCGATCGTGGCGTAGGTGATCTCCGCCTCGCGGGCGAGCTTGGCCTCGGGCATGTTGGTCATGCCGATGACGTCGTAGCCCATCGCCTTGTAGCCGACGCTCTCGGCCAGGCTGGAGAACTGCGGCCCCTCCATGCAGACGTAGGTGCCGCCCTTGCGCACGTCGAGGCCCTCAGCGCGGCCGGCGTCGTGCAGGCGCTGCTGGAGGGCCGGGCCGACTGGATGGGCCATCGAGACGTGGGCGACGCAGCCCTTCCCGAAGAACGAGCTCTCGCGCTTGTGGGTGCGGTCGACGAACTGGTCGACGAGCACGAAGCAGCCCGGCGGCAGCTCGTCCTTGAACGAGCCGCAGGCGGAGAGCGAGACGATGTCGGTGACGCCGGCGCGCTTCATCACGTCGATGTTCGCGCGGTAGTTTATGTCCGACGGCGACATCCGGTGCCCGCGCCCGTGGCGCGGCAGGAACACGACGGTGGTCGTCCCGATCCGCCCGATGCGCAGGACGTCGGACGGCTCGCCCCAGGGCGACTCGATCCGCTCCTCGCGGACGTCCTCCATCCCGGGCAGGTCGTAGACGCCCGAGCCACCGATCACGCCCAATACCGCGCGCGCCATCTCGTCGGCCTCCCCGGTTGTTGCAGCGCGATGCTAGCCGGAAGCGCGGCGCGAGCAACCCCCGAAATGCCGGTTCCGTCGCGCAAGAGAGATGTCGCGCGCGAGATCCGTGGCGCAAGAAAAAGGGGGCGCCCGCGCGGGACGCCCCCTTCGTATCGTCCGCGATGCGGCGGGAGGCGGCGTCAGCCCGCGGCGTGACCCTCGGTCTCGCCCCCGACCCGCGCCCAGATGCGCTTCTTGGTGAAGTACAAGAGCCCCGCGAAGACGAGCAGGAACACCAGCACCTGGAAGCCCATGGCCTTGCGCGCCTCGAGGTGCGGCTCGGCGGTCCACATCAGGAACGCCGTCACGTCCTTGGCGTACTGCTCCACGGTCTCCGGGACGATCGGGCGCTCCTGGGCGTCGCGCGGGTACTCGACGGCTCCGTCGAAGAGCACGTTGGGCATCGCCACGATGTGGCCGGGGTAATACAAGTTCCAGTTTCCGAGCGCCGGGTCGAAGTCCTCCGGCGGCTCGACGTAGCCCTGCAGGAAGGCGGACAGGTAGTCGACGCCGTTCTCGTTGTACTGCGTGAAGACGTCGGTGATCCACCAGGGGAATCCGCGCTCGTAGGTGCGGGCCTTGGCCATCACCGAGAGGTCCGGCGGGGCCTTGCCGCCGTTCGCCGCGGCCGCCTGCTGATAGTTCGCGAACGGCGAGGGCCAGAAGTCGGCCGGCGTGGCCGCACGCTGGACGGGATCACCGAACTCGTCGTAGCCGCCGTCGACGAGGAACTCCGCGGCGAAGGCCTCGACCTGCGCCTCGGTATACTCGGGGCCGCCCTCCTCCGCGAGATTGCGGAAGGAGACCTTCTCGAGGCCGTGGCAGGAGGCGCAGACCGTCTTGAACACCAGGAACCCGCGCTGCAGCTGCGCGCGGTCGAAGGTGCCGAAGGGACCGGCGAAGCTCCAGTCGTTCCGCGGCGGGACGACGCCGCCGGGAGCCGCGTTCGCCGCACCGCCGGAGAACGCCAGGGACGCCGCGAAGAAGCCGGCGATGAAGAGGGTCTTGTTCATGGTTCTCGAACCCTTGTCCTGATCTCGCATCGGGCCTCGCCTCAGCCCTTGGACTGAGGCTCGGCGGCGGCGCCGACGGGCATGCCCGACCCGCTCGCCTGCTTCTTGCCCAGCACCGCCTCCGTGATGGAGTTCGGCAGCGGCAGCGGCTTCTCGAGCAGGCCGAGCAGCGGCATCGCGATCAGGAAGTAGGCGAAGTAGAGCACGGTGAAGATCTGCGCGAGGATCACGTAGATGCCCTCGGCGGGACGCGAGCCGAGCCAGCCGAGCACCAGGCAGGTGACGACGAAGGCCCAGAACAGCACCCGGAAGATCGGCCGGTACGAGCCCGAGCGCACCTTCGAGGTGTCGAGCCAGGGCAGGAAGGCCAGCACCGCGATCGACGCGAACATCAGGATGACGCCGAAGAGCGCATCGGGGACGGCGCGCAGGATCGCGTAGAAGGGCAGGAAGTACCACTCGGGCACGATGTGCGCCGGCGTCACCGCGGGGTTCGCCGGGACGTAGTTGTCGGCGTGGCCGAGATAGTTCGGCAGGTAGAACACGAACCAGGCGAAGACGGCGAGGAAGCAGACGATCGAGAACGTGTCCTTGACCGTCATGTAGGGGTGGAACGGCACCGCGTCCTTGCCGGACTTGATCGGCACGCCGGTCGGGTTGTTGTTCCCCGGCACGTGCAGCGCCCAGACGTGCAGCATGGCCACGCCGAGGATCATGAAGGGCAGGAGGTAGTGCAGCGAGAAGAAGCGGTTGAGCGTCGGGTTGCCCACCGAGTAGCCGCCCCAGAGGAACGACACGATGGTGTCGCCCACGAGCGGGATCACCGAGAACAGGTTGGTGATCACGGTGGCGCCCCAGAAGGACATCTGGCCCCAGGGCAGCACGTAGCCCATGAAGGCGGTGGCCATCATCAGGAGCAGGATGATCACGCCCAGGATCCACAAGACCTCGCGCGGCGCCTTGTAGGAGCCGTAGAAGAGGCCGCGGAAGATGTGGATGTAGACCGCGATGAAGAAGAACGACGCGCCGTTCGCGTGCATGTAGCGCAGCAGCCAGCCGTACTCGACGTTGCGCATGATGTGCTCGACCGAGGTGAAGGCGTAGTCGGCATGCGCCGTGTAGTGCATCGCCAGCACGATGCCGGTGACGAGCTGGATGATCAGCATCACCATCAGGATCGCGCCGAAGGTCCAGAAGTACGTCAGGTTCCGCGGCACCGGGAAGGCGACGAAGGAGGAATGCACGAGGCCGATGATCGGCAGCCGGCTCTCCAGCCACTTCGCGGCGGCGCTCTTGGGAACGTAGGTGGTGGGATGTGAGCTCATGAGTCTGGCCTGCTTGGTCTCGCCTGATCGGCTCTCGTTCGGATTTCCGTCGGCGGCGGGCGCGCTATGCGTCGCCGCCGCGAGGCGCGCTCTCGCCCTCAGGCCGTCTCGCCGATGACGATCCGGCCGTCGTCGACGAATCGATAGGGCGGGACCGGCAGGTTGATCGGCGCCGGCCCCGAGCGGATGCGGCCCGACGTGTCGAAGACCGAGCCGTGGCAGGGGCAGAACCAGCCGCCGTACTGACCCTGGAAGTCGAGCGGGACGCAGCCGAGATGGGTGCAGTTGCCGAAGATGATGAGCCAGTTCTCCCGGCCCTCCATCACGCGCGCCTGATCCGGCTCCGGATCCTTGAGGTCGTCGAGCGGGGTCGCGCGCGCGGCCTCGATCTCCGCCGGAGTGCGGTTGCGCACGAAGATCAGCGCGCCGCGCCAGAACAGCTTGACGATCTGGCCTTCGGCGATCGGGGTCAGGTCGACCTCGACGGGCGCGCCGGCCGCGACGGTCTGCGCGTCCGGAGCGAGCTGCGCGATGAACGGCCAGGCGGCGGCGGCGACGCCGACCGCGCCCATGGCGCCCGTCGCCAGGAACAGGAAGTCGCGCCGGGTTGGCTCTTGCGCTGCGGTGGTCTGGGCCACGTCACTCTCCCGAGCAGGGTTCAAGAAGACGGTCTACGCGCGTCCGCGCCCGCGAGGGACGCGACGAACGGATGGAACCGCGCGGATCGTGCCGGGGGAAGTGCAACAGCACCCGCGCGCGCGCAATGCGACCGGGCGTCGCCCGCGCGGCGATGCCTTTGGCACGGCGACGCTCGTCTGTCCATAGCTGGAACGGTTCCAGGCCGCCCGACGCCGATTTCCACGGGCTCCGGGAGGTCCATCCGTGACGCCAAGCCGCAGCCGAGCCTGCGTCCTCCCCCGGATTCGCGCCGCGGGTGCGCTGGTCGGACGCGCGGGCGGGGTGCGCCGAGTCGGGCGCGCCGCGTCAGTCCTCCTCGCCCGCCGCCCAGGCGAGCGCGCGCTCCAGCCGGTCGTCGCCCCAGAACATCTCGCCGTCCTCGGCGAAGAAGGTGGGCGCGCCGAAGACGCCCTTCGTGCGCGCCTCCTCGGTGACGGCCCGCAGGCGCTGCTTGTTGGGATCGGCGCTCGCCGCCTTCATCGTCCCGTCCGGGTCGAGGCCCACGCTGCCGGCGAGGGCCGCCACCGCGGACGGCTCCTCGATCGAGCGCCCCTCGCCGAACTCCGCGTGGAAGACCGCGCGCACGAAGGCGCCGCACCACGGCTTGTCGGCGCCCCAGAGCGCGACCCGCGTCGCGGCGAGCCCGTTCTGCGGGAACGGCTCGGGCTTGCGGAACGGCAGGCCGCGGCGCTCCGCCTCGCGGGCCACGTCGCGCCACATGTAGCGCCCCTTGGCGGGGTAGAGGTTGAAGGGCGAGGTATTCCAGCCCTGGGACTGGAAGATCGGCCCGAGCAGGAACGGCCGAAAGCGCACGTCCACCCCCGCCGCCTCCGCGAGCGGCTCGATGCGCATCGCGGAGAGGTAGGCGTAGGTCGAGGCGAAGTCGAACCAGAACTCCAGGACGGGGCGACGGGTCATGCGGGCCTCATCTCGCGCGCGGGGTGTGTAAGGTCGAGAATGCGCGATCCACGGCGGGGGCGGGAGCTGTTGCGTGCGCCGTCCACCGCATTATAAACGCGCGCGGCCCACCGACGGCACGATGGCGGCGAAAAAAAGTCCGGCCCTCGCCCGCCGCCGGGTCCGTCGCTCGCGTCCCCACGTCGTTCCCTCTGCACCAGCCGCCGCCAGAAAGCCGAACCCATGACCGACAAGCGCGTCAACAAGGTCGTCCTCGCCTATTCCGGGGGGCTCGACACCTCGATCATCCTCAAGTGGCTGCAGACGACCTACGGCTGCGAGGTGGTGACGTTCACCGCCGATCTCGGCCAGGGCGAGGAGCTCGAGCCGGCGCGCAAGAAGGCGGAGCTGCTCGGCATAAAGCCGGAGAACATCTACATCGAGGACCTGCGCGAGGAGTTCGTGCGCGACTACGTGTTCCCGATGTTCCGGGCCAACGCTCTCTACGAGGGCGTGTACCTGCTCGGCACCTCGATCGCCCGCCCGCTCATCGCCAAGCGCCAGATCGAGATCGCGGAGGCGACCGGCGCCGACGCCGTCTGCCACGGCGCCACCGGCAAGGGCAACGACCAGGTCCGCTTCGAGCTGGGCTACTACGCCCTGAAGCCCGACGTCACCGTGATCGCCCCCTGGCGCGAGTGGGACCTGCGCTCGCGCGAGCAGCTCATCGCCTTCGCGGAGCAGCACCAGATCCCGATCGCCAAGGACAAGCGCGGCGAGGCGCCGTTCTCGGTCGACGCGAACCTGCTGCACACCTCCTCCGAGGGCAAGGTTCTGGAGGACCCCGCGCAGGAGGTGCCGGACTACGTCTTCTCGCGCACCCTGTCGCCGGAGGAGGCGCCCGACAGCCCGACCGTGATCACGGTCGGCTTCGAGCGCGGCGACGCGGTCTCCATCGACGGCGAGGCGCTGTCCCCGGCGTCGATCCTGGCGAGGCTCAACGATCTCGGCCGCGACAACGGCATCGGCCGGCTCGACCTCGTCGAGAACCGCTTCGTTGGGATGAAGAGCCGCGGCATGTACGAGACGCCCGGCGGCACGATCCTGCTCACCGCACACCGCGCGATGGAGTCGATCACCCTCGACCGCGGCGCGGCCCACCTGAAGGACGAGCTCGCGCCGAAATACGCCGAGCTGATCTACAACGGCTTCTGGTTCTCCCCCGAGCGCGAGATGCTGCAGGCGCTGATCGACAAGAGCCAGGAGACCGTGACGGGCACGGTCCGGCTCAAGCTCTACAAGGGCGGCGTCCACGTGATCGGCCGCGAGAGCCCGTTCTCGCTCTACGACCAGGACCTCGTCACCTTCGAGGAGGGCGCGGTCGCCTACGACCACCGCGACGCGGCGGGCTTCATCAAGCTCAATGCGCTGCGGCTGCGCACGCTGGCGCAGCGGCGCAAGAAGACGGGGATGTGAGGCCGGGGGGGCCGTCGGATCGGCCCCCGCCGCGGCCCGGTGCGGTCAGGGCTGGAACACGAGCTCGTGCGGCTCGTACCTGAGCCTGATCGTGTCGGCCGTCGCCTCGACGACGTTCTCGAACCCGGTCACGTCGTTGAGCGGCATCACGAGCACCCGGTCGTCCTTCTCGCGATCGATGTAGTCCGGCACACGCCGGAGGGGCTCCGCCACGGTGAAATAGTCGGGGTCCCTCACCGCCTTCTCGATCCGGCGCCACAGCTTGGGAAAGATCGGGGCGAGCGTGCTCGCGTCCCCGGTCCAGCGCGCGCCGGACATCGTGGCGTCGTGCTTGAAGAGATAGGTCTCGCGCGCATGGCCGGCGGCTGCGGCCTTCGCGGCCTTCGATACCTCGACGAGCGCGTCGCGCAGGTCGAGATACAGCGTGTCGTAGAACATCGGATACGCTTGGCCGTCGGCCAGCATCTCGAAGTTGACCGACTCCGTCAGGCCACCCGTGTCCCGTCGGCCGCCGACGCCACGACGCCCGGTGACGTCGAGCCAGACCGAGGAGCCGTCGGGCTCGCTCGCGTCCCCCGCGAAGACGAAGGCGATCGGCCGGCCGTTGGGATCGAGCCGGTTCGCCAGGATGTGCCCGGGTGCCGAGCGGCGGTCCGGCCCCGAGCCGATCAGAGCGAGGTTGGCCTCGAGCGCATCGTTCGCGAAGGGCTGGACGGCGGCCTTCTCGAGCGTGTCGATCGCTTCGTAGCGCAGCTGGATGCTGCCGTTCTCGCGATTGACCTTGGGCCCCCGCCCCTGGCGGGTGAGCCGGAACAGCGGGCCCGGGTCGTCCGGAACGAAGCGAACCGATTCGCCGTCCGGATCACCGAAGCTCGGCAGAAAAGACCCCTTGATGAGGGTGAACGGCATCTCGCAGCCTCCCGGTTCGGGTCGAGGCCGCGACAATCAACCATATGTCAGCGCAACATGCAATCGTTCGGCAGTCGGGCTGCGACATCTCCGCGATGTCGAGCCGCGGGAGGCTCGATGCGTTTCCGTCGGCCTCGTCCCTTCGCCACGCCCCGACGCCGGCCTCAGCCCCGCGCCCCCTCCAGCGCCGCAACGACCTCCTCGTCGGTCGTCTGGTCGAAGTCCTCGTAGTACAGTCCCACCGCGTGGAACGGGTAGGGCGTCGTCAGCGCCACGACCTCGTCGGCCTCCTCCCGCAGCGCCTCGACGGTCTCGATCGGCGCGACGGGCACCGCGAGGATGCGGCGGGCGGCGCCCGCTTTCTTCAGGGCGCGCAGCGCCGCCGTCGCCGTCGAGCCGGTGGCGACCCCGTCGTCGACGACGATGACGGTGCGCCCGGCGACGTCGAGCGGCCGGCGGTCACCGAGGTAGGCGCGCCGCCGCCGCTCGATCTCGGCGAGCTCGCGGCTCTTGGTCTCCTCGAGATAGGTCGCGTCGGCGCCCGCCATGCGGGCGGTCGCCGCGTCGACGACGACCTGCGGGTCGGCCCCGTCGACGACGGCGCCTATGCCGTATTCCGGATGGCCGGGCGCGCCGATCTTGCGCACCATCACGAGGTCGAGCGGCGCGCCGAGCGCCCGCGCGACCTCGGCCGCCACCGGCACGCCTCCGCGCGGGAGCGCGAGCACGATCGTCGCCTCACCCCGATGCGCCGCGAGCGCCTCGGCGAGGCGCCGGCCGGCCTCGGTGCGATCCTTGAACATCATCGGCGGTGCCTCCCGTCCGCGAGCGATCCCGTATCGGAAAGCCGCGAGAGGGCCGTCGGGTTTCCTCCGCGGGGAGCCGCGCCTGCGCCGTCACCCCCGCGCGCCCGTCTCCTTCGCGAGCTGCGCGAGCCAGCGCTTGGCCTGGCGCTTGACGTTGGCCGGCGCGGTGCCGCCGTAGCTGGTGCGGCTCTTCACCGACTTCTCGACGCCCAGCACCTCGAAGATCTCCTGCCCCAACCGCGGCTCGGCTTCCTGCATCTCGGCCAGCGTGAGCTTCTCGAGCCCGACGCCGCGCCTCGCGGCCGTGCCGACGAGCCGGCCGGTGACGTGATGCGCGTCGCGGAAGGGGAGGTTCAGCACACGCACGAGCCAATCGGCGAGGTCGGTCGCGGTGGAGAAGCCCGCACCCGCCCACTTCTTCATCGCCTTCGTGTCCGGCTCCAGGTCGCGGACCATGCCGCTCATCGCCGCGATGCACAGCGAGAGCGTCTGGAGCGCGTCGAACACGCCCTCCTTGTCCTCCTGCATGTCCTTCGAATAGGTCAGCGGCAGGCCCTTCATCACCACGAGGAGCCCCTGCAGCGCACCGAGCACGCGCCCGGTCTTGCCGCGCACGAGCTCGGCGGCGTCGGGGTTGCGCTTCTGCGGCATGATCGAGGAGCCGGTGGTGAAGGCGTCCGACAGCTTGATGAAGGCGAATTGCGGCGTCATCCACAAGGTGATCTCCTCGGCGAGCCGGGAGAGATGAACCGCGCAGATCGCCGCCGCCGAGAGGGTCTCGAGCGCGAAGTCGCGGTCCGAGACCGAATCGAGCGAGTTCGCCGTGGGCCTGTCGAAGCCCAGCGCCGCCGCCGTCATGGCGCGATCGATGGGGAAGGACGTGCCGGCGAGCGCGGCGGCACCGAGAGGGCACTCGTTCAGCCGCTTGCGCGCGTCCTTCAGCCGCCCGCGGTCGCGCGCGAGCATCTCGACATAGGCGAGGCAATGGTGCCCGAAGGTGACCGGCTGGGCCGATTGCAGGTGCGTGAACCCCGGCATCACGGCGCCCGCGAAGGTCTGCGCCTTCTCGGCCAACGCCTGCTGCAGGCCGGCGAGCTGGAGGTCGAGCGCGTCGACCGTGTCGCGCACCCACAGCCGCATGTCGGTCGCGACCTGGTCGTTGCGCGACCGCGCCGTGTGGAGCCGCCCGGCCGCGGGGCCGACGATCTCGCGCAGCCGCGACTCCACGTTCATGTGGATGTCCTCGAGCGCCCGCGAGAACGTGAACGTCCCCGCCTCGATCTCACGGAGAATCGACTTGAGCCCGTCGGAGATCGCGCCCACATCCTCGCTGGACAGGATCCCGGTCTCGCCCAGCATCGCCGCATGCGCGAGCGAGCCCCGGATGTCCTGGGCCGCGAGCCGCTTGTCGAAGTCGATGGAGGCGTTGATCTCCTCCATGATCTCCGCCGGGCCGGTCTCGAACCGGCCGCCCCACATCCGATTGCTCACGCGTGACCTCTGAAGCTCGAGTATGCCGATGACCGACGAGACGTCCCCCCGCCCGTCCGAAGACCCTCGCCGAGGACCCCGCCGCGGCCTGATCCTGGGCGCCGGCGCCCTCGTCGTCGGCGCTGTCGTAGCTTTCGCGCTCGTCTCCCGCAACAGCGAAGCCGTCGCCGAGGCCTGCATCCCCGCCCAGGAGACGCTCACGCGCCTCGCTCCCACCGCCACGGGAGAGGTCGCGGCGGTGTCGGTCCACGCCACGCCGCGGCTGGCCCCCGAGATCGCCTTCACCGGGCCCGAAGGCGAGCCGCTGACGCTGGCGGACTTCGAGGGCCGGACGCTGCTCCTCAACCTTTGGGCCACCTGGTGCGCCCCCTGCCGCGAGGAGATGCCGGCGCTCGACGCGCTCCAGGCGGAATACGGCGGCGAGGAATTCGAGGTCGTGGCCGTCAACGTCGACACCCGGAATCTCGACCGGCCGCGCGCCTGGCTGGAGGAGCACGGCATCGACGACCTCGCCTACTACGCCGAGAACGAGGGCACGCTGATGCAGACCCTCCAGCGCTCGGGCCACGTCGTCGGTCTGCCGACGACGATCCTCGTCGACGGCGCCGGCTGCGAGCTCGCGGTGCTCAAGGGGCCCGCGGAATGGGCGAGCGCGGACGCCTTCGCGTTGATCCGGGCCGCGCTCGGGCGCGAGGGCGGCTGAGCGGCGGCGGGAACCGCAGCCTGTCCCAGCCGGTTGGGCAGGAGCGCCCTCCACTCGCCCTTTGCTCGACGCGGCGGCTGACGTAGATAGGGTTCCCATGACCCGCACGACCTTCCGCATCGCCCTCGCTCAGCTCGACCCCACCCTCGGCGCCGTCGACGCCAACCTCGCCCTCGCCCGGAAGGCGCGGGCCGAGGCGGCGGCGCAGGGGGCGGATCTCGTCGTCTTCACCGAGCTCTTCCTCGCCGGCTACCCGGCGGAGGACCTCGTCCTCAAGCCCGCCTTCCAGGACGCCTGTCGCGCCGCGCTGGAGAGCCTCGCCCGCGACACCGCCGACGGCGGGCCGGCGGTGCTGATCGGCCTGCCCTTCGTGGAGAACGGCGCGCTCTACAATTCCTACGCCTATCTCGACGAGGGCCGCATCGGCGCGGTGCGCCACAAGGTCGACCTGCCGAACTACGGCCCCTTCGACGAGAAGCGCGTCTTCGAGGCCGGGCCCCTCCCCGGTCCCATCATGATCCGCGGCGTGCGCGTCGGCGCGCCGGTCTGCGAGGACATCTGGGGCGAGGAGGTCGTCGAGTGCCTCGCCGAGACCGGCGCGGAGATCCTCGTCGTGCCCAACGGCTCGCCCTACTGGCGAGGCAAGACCGACGAGCGCTTCTCGATCGCCGCCGCGCGGGTCACCGAGAGCGGCCTGCCGATGATCTACGTGAACCAGGTCGGCGGCCAGGACGAGCTCGTCTTCGACGGCGCCTCCTTCCTGCTCCAGCCCGACTGCGCCCTCGCCGGCATGCTGCCGAGCTTCGCCGAGTGCGTCGTCACCACGACCTGGGAGCGCGGCCCCGACGGCTGGCGTTGCACGGACGCGCCGCGCCACCTGGCGCCGGAGGGGGCGCAGGCGGACTACGCCGCCTGCGTGCTGGGCCTGCGCGACTACGTCGAGAAGACCGGCTTTCCCGGCGTCGTGCTCGGCCTCTCGGGCGGCATCGACTCGGCGCTGTGCGCGGCGATGGCGGTGGACGCGCTCGGGCCCGAGCGCGTGCATTGCGTCATGCTGCCCTACCGCTACACCGCATCGACCTCGCTCGAGGACGCGGCCGCCTGCGCGCGAGCGCTGGGCGTGCGCTACGACATCCTGCCGATCGCCGAGGCCGTGGAGGGCGCCGAGCGCGTGCTCGCGCCGCTCTTCGCCGGCACCGAGCCCGGCGTCACTGAGGAGAACATCCAGAGCCGCACCCGCGGCACGCTCCTGATGGCGATCTCGAACAAGTTCGGCGCCATGGTGGTGACCACCGGCAACAAGTCCGAGATGTCGGTGGGCTACTCCACCCTCTACGGCGACATGAACGGCGGCTTCAACCCGGTGAAGGACCTCTACAAGACCGAGGTCTTCGCGCTCTCGCGCCTGCGCAACTCCTGGAAGCCGCCGGGCGCGCGCGGCCCGGACGGCGTGGTCATCCCCGAGCGGATCATCACCAAGCCGCCCACGGCCGAGCTGCGCGAGAACCAGACCGACCAGGATTCGCTGCCGCCCTACGACGTCCTCGACGACATCCTTTCGCTGCTGGTCGAGGGCGAGACCCGCATCTCCGACATCGTCGCCCGAGGCCACGACCCGGACGTGGTCCGCAAGATCGAGCGCCTCCTCACCATCGCCGAGTACAAGCGCCGCCAGGCCGCACCGGGCGTGAAGGTCACCCGCAAGAACTTCGGCCGCGACCGCCGCTACCCGATCGTGAACCGCTTCCGGGACGCGGGGGAGCCGGCGTTCGAGGGCGATGCGAGCTTGTACCGGGACGGGGGTACGGCGGGCGGGAGCCGGGTGGACCTGGATTTCTGAAGCGGCCGGGACGCTTTGCGTGCGCGAGCTGATCCGCAACGATTCGGTCGGCGGCAGAGCCTGTTGCCGCCGTCGGGCGAGCCCGCACATTCCACGAGATCGCTCAAGTGATCTGAACTAAGCTCCGGCCGCGCCGCGCCTCTGCGCCTGCGCGTCCGGAGAGACCTATGCTCGAGATCCTGCGCCAGCTCTTCGCCCCCGAGAGCCTCGCGCCCCACGGCATGTGCCTGACCTGGCGGCCCGAGCTGATGTACGCGCACGTCGTCTCCGACGCGCTGATCGGCGCCGCCTACTTCTCGATCCCGCTGGCGCTCGGCGCCTTCGTGATCAAGCGGCGCGACGTGACCTTCAGCTGGGTGTTCTGGTGCTTCGCGCTGTTCATCCTCGCCTGCGGCGCGACGCACTTCTTCTCGATCTGGACGCTCTGGAACCCGGACTACGGTGCCGAGGCCGTGCTCAAGGGCTTCACGGCGCTCGTCTCGCTCGCCACGGCCGCGATCCTGTGGCCGCTCCTGCCCGCGGCGCTCGCCCTGCCCTCGCCCAAGCAGCTCGCCGCGGCGAACGCGAGCCTCGAGGCGCGCATCGCCGAGCGCGATGCCGCCCTCGCCGCGCTGAGGCGCGAGATCGCCGAGCGCGAGAAGGCGGAGGAGACCCTGCGCCAGGTCCAGAAGATGGAGGCGGTGGGCCAGCTCACGGGCGGCGTCGCGCACGACTTCAACAACCTGCTCGCAGCGACGCTGTCGAGCCTCGAGCTCCTCGCCAAGCGCGTGCCGGAGGACGATGCCAAGGCGCGGCGCTATCTCGACAACGCGGTGACGGCCACCGAGCGCGGGGCGGCCCTGACGCATCGCCTCCTCGCCTTCGCCCGGCGCCAGACGCTCGCGCCGACGACGCTGGACGTCGCCGACCTCGTGTCGGGCATGATGGACCTGCTCCGCCGTTCGCTCGGGCCGATGATCGACGTCGAGACGCGCTTTCCGGACGCCCTCGCGCCGGTGCGGGTCGACGCCAACCAGCTCGAGCTCGCGCTCCTCAATCTCGCCGTGAACGCCCGCGACGCCATGCCCGAGGGCGGGCGCGTCGTCGTCTCCGCGAACGAGACGACGATCGCGGAGGCGGACGCCGACGGCTTGGCGCCGGGGCGCTACGTCCGCATCGCCGTGCGCGACAGCGGCTCCGGCATGGATCCCGAGACCCTCGCGCGCGCCGCCGAGCCCTTCTACACCACGAAGGAGATCGGCAAGGGCACCGGGCTCGGCCTCTCCATGGTGCACGGTCTCGCCGCCCAGTCCGGCGGCGCGCTGCGGCTCGCGAGCGAGCCCCGCGTCGGCACCGAGGCCGTGATCCTGCTTCCGGCCGCCGACGCGTCGGACGTGAGGCCGGCACCGGCGCCCGAGGCGAGCGACGAGCCGCTGCCGCCGCTTTCGGTGCTCCTCGTCGACGACGACCCGCTGGTGCTCGCCGGCACGCGCGACCTCCTCGCGGAGGCCGGCCACCGGGTCGTGGCGGTCGGCTCCGCCGCCGAGGCGCTCGAGCGGCTCGAGGCGGACGCGGGGTTCGACGTCGTGCTCAGCGACCTCGCCATGCCCGGCATGACGGGGCTCGCGCTGGCACAGGTCCTGCGCGAGCGCGAGCCCGACCTGGCCGTCGTCCTGCTCACCGGCTTCGGCGAGGCCGCCGGGGACTGGCCGCGCCTCGCCAAGCCCTTCCACGCCGACGAGCTCGCCCGCACGCTCGCCCCGATCGCGCGGGCGCGCGCCGCGCGAGGGTGAAGCGGAGCGGCGTCCGCTCGGGGGCTTGCGCGCCTCGGCGTTTTGGGCCATATGCCGGGTCCGGCCCGCGCCGTCCCGCGCGGCGACCCGCCATGCAGCTGTAGCTCAGTTGGTTAGAGCGTCGGATTGTGGCTCCGAAGGTCGGCGGTTCGAGCCCGCCCAGCTGTACCATCTCCCCCGTCTGCGATTCCCGGCCCCGCCTCGCAAGCCCGATTGGCCCGCGCTCACGTCCGCCGCGCTTCCCCTCGTTCGAGCCGCCTCTATGATCCCCCGGCAACGAACGGGAGGACGCCATGGCGCGCACGTACAGGATCGCGGTGATCCCCGGTGACGGGATCGGCAAGGAGGTGGTGCCGGAGGGCGTCCGGGTGCTGGAGGAAGCCGCGAAGCGCCACGGCTTCACGCTCGAGCAGGACTGGTTCGACTTCGCCTCCTGCGACCACTACGCCAGGCACGGGCGCATGATGCCCGAGGACTGGAAGGAGCGGATCGGCGGGCACGACGCCATCTTCTTCGGCGCGGTGGGCTGGCCCGACACGGTGCCGGACCACGTCTCGCTGTGGGGCTCGCTGCTGCTGTTCCGCCGCGAGTTCGACCAGTACGTCAACCTGCGCCCCGTCAAGCTGATGCCCGGCGTCCCCTCCCCGCTGGCGGGCCGCGCGCCGGGCGACATCGACTTCTTCGTCGTGCGCGAAAACACCGAGGGCGAGTATTCCTCGGTGGGCGGGCGCATGTTCGCCGGCACGGACCGCGAGGTCGTCATCCAGGAGACGGTGATGACGCGGGTCGGCGTCGACCGGGTGCTGAAGTACGCCTTCGAGCTCGCCCAGCGCCGCCCCCGCCGCAAGCTCACCTCCGCGACGAAGTCGAACGGCATCTCCATCACCATGCCCTACTGGGACGAGCGGGTCGCCGAGATGGCGAAGGCCTATCCCGGGATCGCGGTGGACAAGTTCCACATCGACATCCTCACCGCGCATTTCGTTCTGCATCCGGACTGGTTCGACGTCGTCGTCGCCTCGAACCTGTTCGGCGACATCCTCTCCGACCTCGGGCCCGCCTGCACCGGCACGATCGGCATCGCGCCATCCGGCAACATCAACCCGGAGGGCGACCACCCGTCGCTGTTCGAGCCCGTCCACGGCTCGGCGCCCGACATCGCCGGCCAGGGCGTGGCCAACCCCATCGGCCAGATCTGGTCGGGCGCCATGATGCTCGACCATCTCGGCGAGCGCGAGGCGGCAGCCGAGATCGTCGCGGCGATCGAGCGCACCCTCGCGGAGCGCACGCTGCGCACCCGCGATCTCGGCGGCAACGCGGGCACGCAGGAGTGCGGCCGCGCGGTCTCCGACGCGCTCTGAGGTGGCGGCGGAGATCGAATGAAGTGGGGCGCGCGCAACCGTCCGAGAACTTTACGGTTGTGTCTGCCCCTTGGTAAATAACCGCGTATTAACAGAGGGACGACGATTCTCGCGCTCGTGAATTGTAATCACCCCGGCGGCGCGTGCGCGCGCCCCGGGCCGCCACACGAGCGAGGGTTATGGGAATGGGCAAGCTCATCGATCGATGGAGCATCGCGACGAAGATCTACAGCCTCGTCGGTCTCTTCGCCGTCGTCGTCGTCGCGGTCACCGCGGCGAGCGCGACGATCATGACGACCTACCGCGATCAGGTGGCGCTCGCGCACAACGCGGCCGACCGAGCCATCCTCAGCGAGCGCGCCAACGCGCTCATCAACGGCGCGGTCGCCGGCACCCGCGGCCTCTACCTGGCCGAGACCCCGGCCGAGGTCGAGACCTACGCGCAGTCCCTGCTCTCCGACCTCGAGCGCATGGACGTGATGCTCGACGCCTGGCAGCCCCTCGTCTCGGCGGACCGGATGCACCTGTTCCTCGGCTTCCGCGAGGACGTCGCGGCCTTCGCCGAGGTGCGCCGCGAGATCGTGCGCCGCGCGCGCGAAGACGGGATCGCGGCGGCGCGCGCCTTCGGCGACAACGCCGAGAACCTGGCGGCGCAGGACGCGCTCAACGAGATCATGGATTCGACGGCCGCCGTGCAGTCGACGAACCTCGAGCGCTTCATCGGGACGCTCGAGACCTTGTTCGGGCGCAACCTCGTGACCATCGTCGCGATCGGCGGGCTCGGCATCCTCGTCGGCGGGGGCTTCGCCGTCTACCTGTCGCGCCGCCAGCTCGCCCAGCCGATCCAGGACATCTCCGGCGCCATGCGCGCCCTCGCCGACGGCGACCTCGCGACCGACGTGCCGTTCGTGAACCGCGTCGACGAGATCGGCGGCATGGCCCGCGCCGTCGCGATCTTCAAGCGCAACGCCGTGGAGCGCGAGGAGCTGACCCGCGAGCGCACGGCGGAAACCGCGGCCCGGGAGCAGCGCACCGCGCGCGTCGCCCAGCTGATCGAGGGCTTCGAGAGCCGCATCGAGACGCTGGTCGAGGCGCTCGGCGCCTCCGCCACCGAGATGGAGGCGACCGCGGAGGCGATGCGCACGAGCGCAGACCAGGGCCGCACGCGCTCCGAATCGGGCGTGGTCACCGCACAGCAGACGAGCTCGGCGATGCGTTCCGTGGCGGTCGCCGCCGAGGAGCTCGCCGCCTCCGCCCGCGAGATCAGCTCGCAGGTGGCGCAGGCCACGCAGATCGCCTCGCAGGCGGTGGAGGACGCCCGCAGCACCGACGCGACGATGCGCGATCTCTCCGCCAACGCCCAGCGCATCGGCGAGGTCGTCGCGCTGATCAGCGAGATCGCCTCGCAGACCAACCTGCTGGCGCTCAACGCCACGATCGAGGCCGCACGCGCCGGCGAGGCGGGCAAGGGCTTCGCGGTCGTCGCCGCCGAGGTGAAGACGCTCGCAGACCAGACGGCGAAGGCGACGGACGAGATCTCCGCCCAGGTCGGGCGCATCCAGACGGCGTCGGGCACCGCCGTCCAGGCGATCGAATCGATCGGCGCCACGATTCAGCGCATGCACGAGATCTCCGGCACGATCGCGTCGGCGGCCGAGGAGCAGCAATCCGCCACGCAGGAGATCGCGTCCAACGTCTCGGACGCGGCGAACGGGACGGACGCGGTCAACGACTTCGTCGGCGAGTTCCGCCAGTCCGCCGCACAGACCCGCACCGCCGCCGACCAGGTCCTCCAGGCGGCCCGCCGCCTCACGGGCTCGGCCTCGGACGTCACGAGCCAGGTCGAGGTCTTCACGGCGGGCATCCGCGCGGCGTGACACGCAGCCGAAGCGTCGCGCTTCCCCCGGGAGCGCGACGCCCTCGGGCTAGGCCGCTCACCCGCGACCGACGCCGCGCCGCTGCGGATCGTTCTCCAGCGTGATCGGGGTCCCGTGCGGCGTCGCTTCCGCCGCGCGCTGCCAGGCCGCGGCGCGCTCCCCGAGCGCCTCGGTTCCGGCGAGCCCCTTCTCGGTCGTGAGCCGCTCCAGCGCGGCGACCCAGGCGGTCCAGTAGCCCGCGCCGCCGTTCTCGGCACCCGGCGTCTGGGCGAGCGCGCACGAGAGCGCCTGCGCCCACTCGCTCCACGAGAAGGCGCCGCGCGCGTTCAGCGCCACAGCGAGCGCGAAGGCGTTCGCCTGCCAAGGTGCCTCGAAGGTCGGCGCCTCGAAGGTCGGCGCCTCCTCCGGCAGGAGCGGGGCGTCCTCAGGCCGCATCGAGATAGCTCTCCCAGGCGTCGATCGAGACGGTCAGCGTCGGGTCCGCTCCCTCGCCCCACAGCTCGGGGCCCGTGAAACGAACCGTATAGAGGTGCTGCGGCGCCTCGCCGCCCCGGTGCGCGTTCGCGTCCGGGAAGACGTGGGCACCGTGCCGGAGGGCGATCTCGCCGGTCTTGCCACGGGCGTAGCGCGGCAGGCGGGTGTGGCCGGCGGGGTTGATCACCCGCGTCCGCACGCGATCTCCGACGGCGAAGCGCGGCGCCGCCGCCGGCTCGCGCTCCGTCGGCCCGCCGCGCGCCAGCGCCGCCGGCACCGCCTCGGCCGAGAGCACCCGCGCGAGCCGCGCGCCCGGCCGCAGCGACCGCCCGGCGGCGAGCTCGTCCGCACCCACGAGCCCCGCCTGCACGACGAGCCGCTCGAGCCCCTTCGCCCAGATCTCGTAGTAGGACGCGCAGAGATACTCCGCCGGCGGCAGGCTCTCGCGGGCGTGGCGGGAGGCGTCGAGCGTCCAGGAGCCGGTCGCGCCCATGGCGAGCGTGACGCCGAAGGCGCGGCGCTCCCACGGCGCGTGGAACAGCGGCTCGTCCGCCTCCCGGACGACCGGCCCGAAGCCGTGCATGCCGCCGAGATCCTGCGCCCCGTTCATCGCGTGCCCTCCCCTGCCGCCGTCCCGGGCGTGCGGGCGAGCCCGGTACCGATCATCGAATCCCGCGTGACGAGATCGGCGAGGCGCTCCTCGTCGAGGCCCTCGGTCCCCTCGGGACGCATCGGCACGACGAGGTAGCGCACCTCCGCGGTCGAATCCCACACGCGGATCGCCGTCGTCTCGGGGAGCACGACACCGAACTCGGCCAGCACGCCGCGCGGGTCCATCACCGCGCGCGAGCGGTAGGGCGCGGACTTGTACCAGGTCGGCGGCAGGCCGAGCACCGGCCACGGATAGCAGGAGCACAAGGTGCAGACGACGAGATGATGCTCCTCCGGCGTGTTGAACACGGCCACCATGTGCTCGCCCTGGCGCCCGACGAAGCCCATCGTGGCGATCGCCGCCGTGGCGTCCGCCGCCAGTGCGGCGCGGAACTCGGGATCTTCCCAGGCGCGTGCGACGACGCGCGCGCCGTTGCGGGGACCGACCCTGGTCTCGTAGGTCTCGATCAGCGCGTCGATCGCGGCGGGCTCGACGTAGCCCTTCTCGACGAGGATCGACTCGAGCGCCTTCACCCGCGCCTCGATCGGCTCGAGGTGGCTGTGGCCGTGATCGTCGTGCTCGTCCGCGTGCGCGGTCTCCGGCTCGTCCTGGTGCAAGGCGGTCATCTCCCCTGTGCGGCCGGCGAGGCGCCGCGCGCCTCGACCTCGGCGAGCGTCGGCGGGTTCGCGCCCGGGCGCTCGCAGGTGATGGAGGCGGCGCGCACCGCGAAGTCGAGCGCGTCCGCGACGTCGTCGGGCGAGAGCGTCTCGAGGCCCGCCCGGTCGAGCAGCCCGCGCGCGTCGAGGCGCGCGAGCAGGGCGGCGTGCAAGGTGTCGCCGGCCCCGACGGTGTCGGCGACCCGCACCCGACGCCCGGCCACGGCGCGCATCGCCGTTCCACGCGGCGTGCGCAGGAACGCCCGCGCGCCCGCCGAGCCGAGCGTCGTAACGACGAGCCGGGCGCCCCCGGCGAGCCGGCCTTCGGCCCAAGCCGTGAGCGCGGCCGCGTCCACGGGATCGATCCCGAACCCGTCCGCGAGATCCTCCGCGCTCGCCTTGACGATGTCCGCGACCGCGAGGAACTCCGCGAGGCGGGCGCGCCAGGCGGCGAGATCGGGCGTCACCATGGCGCGCAGGTTCGGGTCGAGCGAGACGACGCGCCGCCCGGCCTCCCGCTGCGCCAACGCGAGGTAGGCGGCGCCCGCCGGGTCGACGGCGAGCGAGAAGGAGCCGAAGGCGAGCGCGCGAACGCCGTCCGGCAGCGTCGCCGGCAGGTCCGCCCCGCCGATGCTCCGGTCCGCCGCGCCGTGGCCGTGGAAGGCGTAGGAGACGTCCCCGTTGGGGCGCGGCGCGACGACTCCGATCGTCGTCGGCGCGGAAAGCCGCGGGGCGAGGGAGACGTCGACGCCGTCGCGCGTGAGCCGGCCCGCCAGGACCTCGCCGAAGCGGTCGGTCGACAGCCCGCCGCAGAATCCCGCCGGACGCCCGAGCCGCGCGAGCGCGATCGCCACGTTGAAGGGCGAGCCGCCGGGCACGGCGCGGGCCGCGAGCGCGGTGCCGTCGTCGTCGCCGACGAAGAGATCGATCAGCGCCTCGCCGCAGACCAGGATCATGCGCGTCTCCTCGCTCGAGAGCCTCGCCGTCCTGTATGGCACCCGTTCGCGGGGCGCGGTAGCCCCGTGGCGTCAGAACGCCACGCCCTCGGCGCGCAGGCCCGCGGCGAGGTCGAACCCGAGCGGGCAGTGCAGCGCGCGCATGCCCACCGCCCGCGCGCCCGCCACGTTCTTCTCGGAATCGTCGATGAAGAGGCACCGCCCCGCCTCGAGGCGATAGCGATCGAGCAGCGTGCGGTAGATCGCCGGATCGGGCTTCACCAGGCCCTCGTGGGCGGAGACGACGACGCCCGCGAAGCGGGTCAGGATCGGGAAGCGATCCTGCGCTTCAGCCCACTTCTCGCGCGAGAAGTTGGTGATGGCGTAGATCGGCTCGCCCCTGGCGAGCAGGCGCTCCAGCAGCGCCGTGTTCGGCGCGATGTCGCCCGGCACCATCTCCTGCCAGCGGGTGTCGAAGGCGCGGATCTCGGCCTCCCATTCCGGATGCACGGCGCAGAGCGCCGCGACGTGGTCGGCGTAGACGGCGCCGCGGTCCATCTCGAGGTTCCAGTCGCCGGTGCAGACGTTGGCGAGGAACCATTCCATCCGCTCGGCGTCGCCGGAGAACATCTTCTCGTAGAGGAAGCGCGGGTCCCAGCGGATGAGGACGTTGCCGACGTCGAAGACGAGGATGGTCACGGGGGAGGCTCCGGTCGCGTGCTGCCCGCGCCGCTTCGCACGGGTGCGTGGCGGGCGCAAGACGGGCGCGCACGCCGCGCGTCCGTGCGCGACCGGACCAAAGTGGCGCTTCCGTCGAGCCCGGCTTTGGCGGTAGACCGGGTGCGACGTCCCGCGGAGCGAACGCCATGATCGACGATGACGCCCTCTCGGCCGGCTTCCCGACGCCCTCGCGCGCGGACTGGCTCGCCCTGGTGGAGGGCGTGCTGAAGGGTGCGGCCTTCGAGAAGCGGCTGGTCTCGAGGAGCTACGACGGGCTCGCCATCCAGCCGCTCTACGACAAGGCGGAGGTGGCCGCCCGCCCCGGCCGCGCCGCCCACGGCCCCTGGCGCGTCTCCCAGCGCGTCGACGACCCGCGCCCCGATGCCGCCAACGCTCAGGCGCTGGAGGATCTCGAAGGCGGTGCGGACTCGCTGACGCTCGTCTTCCCCCAGGCGCCCTCGGCGCGCGGCTTCGGGATGTCGGCGCAGACCGTGGACGACCTCGACGCCGCGCTCGAGGGCGTCATGCTCGACCTCGTCCACCTGCGCCTCGACGCCGGCGGCGCCGGGCGGCAGGCGGCGGCGATGCTGATCGCGCTGGCCGAGCGCCGCGGCCACGCGCTCGCCGACCTCGCCATCGACCTGGCGCTCGACCCGATCGGCGCCGCCGCCGCGGCGGGGCGGATGTCCGCGCCGTGGGAGATCGTCGCCGAGCGCTCGGCACAGACGCTGTCGGACCTCGGCGCACGCGGCTTCGGCGGGCGCACGTTCCTCGCCGACGCCCGGCCGGTCCACGAGGCCGGCGCGAGCGAGGCGCAGGAGCTTGCCTTCGTACTGGCCTCCGGCGTCGCGTACCTGCGCGCGCTCGCGGCCGGCGGGCACGGCCTCGACGCGGCGCGCGACGCGCTCGCTTTCCAGCTCGTCGCCGACGCGGACGAGTTCCTCGGCATCGCCAAGTTCCGGGCGTTGCGCGCGCTCTGGGCCCGGGTCGAGGAGGCGTCCGGCCTCGTGCCCAGGCCCATCCGGCTCCATGCCGAGACCGCCTGGCGCACGACCACCCGCCGCGATCCGTGGGTCAACCTGCTGCGGGCCACGGTGGCGACGTTCTCGGCCGGCGTCGGCGGCGCGGATTCGCTCGTCGTGACGCCCTTCACGGCGGCGCTCGGGCTCCCCGACGCCTTCGCCCGGCGCGTCGCCCGCAACACGCAGCTCGTCCTGCTGCACGAGTCGAATCTCTGGCGCGTCGCCGACCCCGCCGCCGGCTCGGGCGCCTTCGAGGGCCTCACCGAGGCCTTGTGCGAGAAGGCCTGGGCGCTGTTCCAGGAGATCGAGGCCGAGGGCGGGATCGTCGAGAGCCTGCGGACCGGCTCGTTGCAGGAGCGCATCCGCACCACCCGGGCGGCGCGGGACGCGGCCGTCGCCAGGCGCAAGGACGCCATCACCGGCGTGTCCGAGTTCCCCTTCCTCGACGAGAAGCCGGTCGCCGTGGCGATGGCGGTGGACGACGCCCCGCACCCGGCAGCGCCTTCCGAGGCCGACGCGGCCGCGAAGCCCGTCGCGGCGTTCGCAGACCTGGTCTCCGCGGCGGCCGGCGGTGCGACCCTCGCGCGGCTGAGCGCGGCGCCGCCCGGCGTCGCGCCCGTCACGCTCGCCCCCCTGCCCCGCCGCCGCGACGCCGAGCCCTACGAGCGCCTGCGCGACCGCTCGGACGCGCTGCTGGCCGCCCACGGCAGGCGCCCGGCGGTCTTCCTCGCCAACATCGGCCCGCTCTCCGCCTTCAACGCCCGCGCAGGCTTCGCCGCGAACGCCTTCGAGGCGGGCGGCATCGCGGCCTTGTCGAACGACGGCTTCCCCGACCACGCCGCCATGGCGGAGGCCTTCGCCCGGTCCGACGCGACCATCGCCTGCCTGTGCTCGTCGGACGCCCTCTACGAGACCGACGCCGCAGCGGCGGCGAAGGCGATGAAGCACGCGGGCTGTACCCGGCTCTACCTCGCCGGCCGCCCCGGCGCCCACGAAACCGCCTGGCGCGAGGCGGGCGTCGACGCCTTCGTCTACATGGGCGTCGACCTGCTCGACCTGCTCGAGGACGCGCTCGCCCGCGCCGAGGAGGCCGCCCGTGCTTGATCTCGCGACCCGCTGCGCTCATCCTTTCCCCATGACGCCCCCCCCTGTCATCCCGGATTGCGAAGCAAGTCCGGGACCCAGAAGCACAGGTGCCCATCGAGCGGCGCGCCAGCGCCGTGGCGGGGGAGGCCTGCACCAGCGTCCGTGGACGCGCGCGCTCTCGCGCACGCTGAGAGACACCGCTGTGGCTCTGGGCCCCGGGCCCGCTTCGCGACCCGGGGTGACAGGAAGTGTGGAGGCCCGGTCATGAGCGCCCAGCGCGAGAGCACCCTGCCCGATTTCACGAGCGTCCCCTTCGCCAGCGCCGCGCGCGGCGAGGCCGCCGCCGGCGCCGAGGCGGGCGCGCCGTGGGAGACGCCGGAAGGCATTCCCGTGAAGGGCGCCTACGGCCCACAGGACCGCGCCGGGCTCGGCTTCGTCGACGGCATGCCCGGCATCGCGCCCTTCCTGCGCGGCCCCTACCCGACGATGTACGTCACCCAGCCCTGGACGGTGCGCCAGTACGCCGGCTTCTCCACGGCGGAGGATTCGAACGCGTTCTACCGGCGCAACCTCGCCGCGGGCCAGAAGGGCCTCTCGGTCGCCTTCGACCTCGCCACCCACCGCGGCTACGATTCCGACCATCCGCGGGTGGCCGGCGACGTCGGCATGGCGGGCGTGGCGATCGACTCGATCTACGACATGCGCACGCTGTTCTCCGGCATCCCGCTCGACCAGATGAGCGTGTCGATGACGATGAACGGCGCGGTGCTGCCCGTGATGGCGCTCTACATCGTCGCCGCCGAGGAGCAGGGCGTGTCCGCCGACAAGCTCGCCGGGACGATCCAGAACGACATCCTCAAGGAGTTCATGGTCCGCAACACCTACATCTACCCGCCCCTGGCGTCGATGCGGATCATCTCGGACATCTTCGGCTACACCTCGGCGAACATGCCGAAGTTCAACTCGATCTCGATCTCCGGCTACCACATGCAGGAGGCCGGGGCGACGCAGGACCTGGAGCTCGCCTACACGCTCGCCGACGGCGTCGAGTACATCCGTGCCGGTCTCGCGGCGGGGCTGACCATCGACAAGTTCGCCCCGCGCCTGTCGTTCTTCTGGGCGATCGGGATGAACTTCTTCATGGAGGTGGCGAAGCTGCGCGCCGCCCGCCTGCTCTGGGCGACGCTCGTGCGCCGGTTCGAGCCGCAGAGCCCGAAGTCGCTGGCGCTGCGCACCCACTCCCAGACGTCCGGCTGGTCGCTCACGGCGCAGGACGTGTTCAACAACGTCACCCGCACCTGCATCGAGGCCATGGCGGCGACGCAGGGGCACACCCAGTCGCTGCACACCAACGCGCTCGACGAGGCGCTGGCGCTGCCCACCGACTTCTCGGCGCGGATCGCCCGCAACACCCAGCTCTTCCTCCAGCAGGAGAGCGGCACGACCCGCGTGATCGACCCCTGGGGCGGCTCGCATTTCGTCGAGCGGCTGACCGCCGAGCTCGCCAGGAAGGCGATGGCGCACATCGAGGAGGTCGAGGCGCTCGGCGGCATGGCCAAGGCCATCGAGGCCGGCGTGCCCAAGCTCAAGATCGAGGAAGCCGCCGCCCGCACCCAGGCGCGCATCGATTCGGGCAACCAGGCCGTCGTCGGCGTCAACATGTTCAAGCCCCTCGACGAGCGGCCGGTCGACGTGCTCAAGGTCGACAACGCAAACGTCCGCACGCTCCAGCTCCAGAAGCTCGCGCGGCTTCGCGCCGAGCGCGACCAGGGCGCGGTCGACGCCGCCTGCGCGGCGCTGTCGAAGGCGGCCGAGACCGGCGAGGGCAACCTGCTGGCGCTCGCCGTCGAGGCTGGGCGCGCGAAGGCGACGGTCGGCGAGATCTCGGCGGCGCTGGAGCAGGTCTGGGGCCGCCATCGCGCCGAGATCCGCTCGATCTCGGGCGTCTACAAGCGGGAGGTCGGAGCCATGTCCCCTGCCGTCGAGCGCGTGCGCGCGCTGGTCGAGACCTTCGAGGAGGAGGACGGGCGGCGCCCGCGCATCCTCGTCGCCAAGATGGGCCAGGACGGCCACGACCGCGGCCAGAAGGTGATCGCCTCCGCCTTCGCCGATCTCGGCTTCGACGTCGACATCGGGCCGCTCTTCGCGACGCCGGACGAGGCGGCGCGCCAGGCGATCGAGAACGACGTCCACATCGTCGGCGTCTCCTCGCTCGCGGCCGGCCACCTCACGCTCGTGCCCGAGCTCAAGAAGGCTCTGGAGGCCTACGACCGCGGCGACGTGATGATCGTCGTCGGCGGGGTCATCCCGCCCGACGACGTCCCCACCCTCCTCGAGATGGGCGCGTCCGCCGTGTTCCCGCCGGGCACCGTGATCGCGGAAGCCGCCGAGAAGCTCCTCCACGAGCTCAACCGCCGCCTGGGCTACGAGCCTCGGCAGGCCGCCGAGTAGCCGGGCGCGGGGCGCTCACGACCCGTAGGTCGCGGTGAGCCCGCCGAGGAAGCGCGCAGCGTCCGCGCGGATCGCCGCGCGGCGATCCGGGCTCATCTTGGCCAGCGTGCGATAGGGCATCGCCACGCGCGGGTTGCCGGAGAGCCGCGCCTCGTTCTCGATCAGGAAGTTCCAGTAGAGATAGTTGAACGGGCAGGCCCGCGCGCCCTCCTTCGCCTTCGGGTCGTAGCTGCAGCCGCGGCAATAATCGCTCATCCGGTCGATGTAGGCGCCCGACGCGGCATAGGGCTTCGAGGCCATGATCCCGCCGTCGGCGTAGAGGATCATGCCGTGCACGTTGGGCAGCTCCACCCATTCGTAGGCGTCGGCGTAGACGACGAGGTACCATTCCTGGACCTCAGCGGGGGCGAGGCCGGCGAGCAGCGCGAAGTTGCCGAGCACCATCAGCCGCTGGATGTGGTGCGCGTAGGCGTGCCGGCGCGTGTCGCCGACGCATTGCGCGAGGCAGTTCATCATCGTCTCGCCGGTCCAGTACAGGTCCGGCAGCGGGCGCGTCGCCCCGAGCGCGTTCGTGTGCGCATAGCCCGGCATCTTCAGCCAGTAGAGCCCGCGCACGTATTCCCGCCAGCCGACGATCTGGCGCACGAAGCCCTCGACGGCGTTTAGCGGCGCGCGCCCCTCGCGCCACTCCCGCTCCGCCGCCCGGCAGACCTCCTCGGCGGTGAGGAGCCCGGCATTGAGGTAGGGCGAGAGCACCGCGTGGAAGAGGAAGGGCTCGCCGGTCTTCATCGCGTCCTGGTAGTCGCCGAAGGTGGGCAGCGCCTCGGCGAGAAAGCTGCGCAGCGCGTCCAGCGCATCGGCGCGCGTCACCGCCCAGCCGAACGGCTCGAGGTCGCCGAAATGGTTGCGGAAGCGCCGGGCGACGAGGTCGAGGACCTCGCGGGTGATCGCGTCCGGCTCGAACCGCCGGCACGGCGGGACACGCAGCGCCCTGGGCAGCGGCTTGCGGTTCTGCGCGTCGAAGTTCCACCGCCCGCCCGCCGGCTCGCCGCCGTCCATCAGCAGCCCGGTCTTGCGGCGCATCTCGCGGTAGAAGAACTCCATGCGCAGCTGCTTCTTCTCGCCGGCCCAGGCCGCGAACTCGGCCTTGGTGGCGAGGAAGCGGTTGTCCTCGCGGATCTCGACGGGGACGCCCAGTTCCTCGCGCCAGTCGCGCATCGCCTCGAGCACGCGCCACTCGCCCGGCTCGGTCACGACGACGCGATCGGGCGCGTGGCGCGCCACCGCCCGGGCGAGCTCGGCGGAAAAGGAGCCTTCGTTGCCGGGATCGTCGAGGCGGACGTAGTCGACCGCGATCCCCTCCCGCGCGAGCTCGTCCGCGAAATGGCGCATGGCGGAGAAGAGGAAGGCGATCTTCTGCTTGTGGTGGCGCACGTAGGTCGCCTCCTCGGCGACCTCGACCATCAGCACGACGTCTCGCTCGGCGGCGAGATCCGTCAGCGAGGAGATCGCCCGCGTGAGCTGGTCCCCGAGGAGGAGGCGAAGGGTCTTCACGAGGGGGCTCCCACGGGCACGTCAGCCCTTGACGCGCAACGTGGAGCGCCCGCCGTCGACGCCGATCGTCTGGCCGGTGATCCACGAGGCCTGCGGCGACACCAGGAAGGCGGCGAGCGAGCCCACGTCCTCCCCCGTGCCGAGCCGCGGGATCGCGTGCATGCCCGCGATCGCCTGGGCCATCGTCGCATTGGATGTGAGGGGGCGCGCGAGGTCGGTGTCGAGCAGCGAGGGCGCGATGCAGTTGACGCGCACCTTCGGGGCGAGCTCGGCGGCGAGCGCCAGCGTCAGCCCCTGCACCGCCCCCTTGGCCATGGCGACCGAGGCGTGGGCGGAGAAGCCCTGGCTCGCCGCGACGGTGGAGAACAGCACGACGCTCGCCCCGTTCGCCTGACGGAAGGGCTTCAGCGCCGCCTGGATCGCCTGCGCCGCACCGAGCGCGTTGAGGCGGTAATCGGCGAGGAAATCCTCCTCGGCCAGCTTGGCGAGCGGCTTGAGCGTGATCGAGCCGACGGCGTAGACGAGCCCGCCGAGCCCCTCCCCCGCACTCGCCTCCTCCGTCGCGCGGGCGATGCCCTCCGGGTCGAGCGCGTCCGCGACTGTATAGCCGGCGGCGTCGATCGCGCGTGCCGCCTCGGCGAGCCGCGCCTCGTCGCGCGCGGCGAGATGCACGCGCCAGCCCGCCGCCGCGAGCGCCCGCGCCGCCGCCGCACCCACGCCGCCGCTGCCGCCCCAGATCAGAACCCTCGCACTCATCGCAATTCCGCTCTCGCTCGTCGGTTTCGCGCGGCTGTAAACGCCGCTGCGATGCGCTAGCTATGGCGGTGCGCCGCCGAGGAAAGGGCCGATGCGACATCGCGCGCAGGGCGGGCGCGGCGGTCGGTTGGGGGGAGAGATCGACGATGCGCTTCGCCTTCGCGGGGATCGACTTCCTGGCGGACGCCTTCGACGGGTTCGTCGCCCGGGGCTGGGAGCCGGTGGCGCTGTTCACGCGCCCCTGCGACGACATCCACGACACCAACCGGCGGATCGTCGCCGAGGCGCGCCGCCGCCGGCTGCCGATCTCGCTGTCGCGCATCGTGCCGCGCGACCTGGCGACGCTCGCCGAGATCGGCTGCGACGCGCTCGTCGTCGCGGGCTATCCCTGGCGCATCCCGGCGTGCGACGGCACGGTGCGCCACGCGCTCAACTTCCACCCGTCACCCCTGCCGGAGGGACGCGGCCCCTACCCGCTCTACCGGGCGATCCTGGAGGCCCGCGAGACCTGGGGGATGAGCGCGCACGTGCTCGACGCCGACTTCGACACCGGGCCCGTCCTCGCCCGCGAGACCTTCCCGCTTGCGCCGGACGAGACCCACGAGACGCTGCTCGCCCGCTGCCAGCTCGCGACGAACCGCATCGCCCGGGCGCTGGCGGCCGATCTCCCCGGCGCCTTCGCCCGCGCCGAGCCCCAGGTGGGAGGGAGCTGGTTCCCGCGCGCGAGCGATGCCGACCGCACGCTCGACTTCCGTCTCCCGGTCGCGACGCTGATGCGGCGCGTGCGCGCCTTCGGGCCGATCGAGACGCTGGCGCGGATCGGCCAGGGCACGATCCACGTGGCCCAGGCCCACGCCATCGCGGGCGCGCACGACCACGAGCCGGGGCAGCTCGTGCACCAGTACCGCCGCGTCCTCATCGTCGCGGCGGCGGACGGGTTCCTCGTGATCACCCGCTGGAGCCCGGTCTCCCTCGACGCGGCGTGCAATCTCGGGAGGTGAGCGATGCCCCGGATGCGCCGCAAGGCGGACCTGCCGACGAAGACCTGCGCCGCCTGCGGCCGGCCCTTCGCCTGGCGCAGGAAGTGGGAGCGCGACTGGGAGAACGTGCGCTTCTGCTCGGACCGCTGCCGCAGCGATGTCCGCCGACGGACCGACGCCGCCGAGGCCGTGGCGCCCGCCTCGGCTACTCCGCGATCGAGACCCTGAACGAGGCCTCGCGCTCCTCCTCCGCCCGCTTCAGCAGCTCCCGCGCCTCGTCCGCCTCGCGCTGGCGGTTCCACATGGCGGCGTAGACGCCACCCTGCGCGAGCAGCGCCGCGTGCCCGCCGCGCTCGACGATCTCGCCCTTGTCGAGCACGATGATCTCGTCGGCGCCCACCACCGTCGAGAGCCGGTGTGCGATGACGAGCGTCGTGCGCCCGCGGCTCACGCGATCCAGCGCGTCCTGGATCTCCTTCTCCGTGAAGGAGTCGAGCGCCGAGGTGGCCTCGTCGAGCAGCAGGATCGGGGGGCTCTTGAGGATCGTGCGCGCGATGGCGACGCGCTGCTTCTCGCCGCCCGAGAGCTTCAGGCCGCGCTCGCCGACGGGCGTGTCGTAGCCTTCCGGCAGGCTCTCGATGAAGCGGTCGATCTGCGCGAGGCGCGCGGCCTCGCGCACCTCCTCCTCGCTCGCGTCCCAGCGCCCGTAGCGGATGTTGTAGCCAATCGTGTCGTTGAACAGCACTGTGTCCTGCGGGACCATGCCGATCGCCGCGCGCAGGGTCTCCTGCGTGACGTCCGCGATGTCCTGCCCGTCGATCGCGATGCGCCCGCCCTGCGGCTCGTAGAAGCGGAACAGGAGGCGCGAGATCGTCGACTTGCCCGCACCCGACGGCCCGACGATCGCGATCGTCCGTCCCGCCGGGACCTCGAAGGAGATCCCCTTCAGGATCGGCCGGTCCGGGTTGTAGGAGAACCGCACGTCCTGGAACGCGACCGTGCCCTCCCGCACGGCGAGGGGCTTCGCGCCGGGGCGGTCCTCGATCTCCGGGTTGCGGTCGAGGATGCCGAACATGTCGGAGATGTCGATCAGCGCCTGCTTGATCTCGCGATAGACCATGCCCATGAAGTTGAGCGGGATGAAGAGCTGCACGAGCAGGGAGTTCACCAGCACGAAGTCGCCGATCGTCGCGTTGCCGGCCACGATGTCGCGCGCGGCGAAGATCATCACGGTGGCCATGCCGATCGTGAAGATCGCCGCCTGCCCGGCGTTGAGGATCGCGAGGGACGTGTAGGTCTGTACCGAGGCGCGCTCGTAGCGCTCCATCGAGCGGTCGTAGCGCTCCATCTCGCGCTTCTCGGCGCCGAAATACTTCACCGTCTCGAAGTTGAGCAGCGCGTCGATCGCCTTGGTGTTGGCGTCGGTGTCGCTCTCGTTCATCCGCCTGCGAATGCTGATGCGCCATTGCGTGGCGTAGTAGGTGAAGGCCAGATAGGCGATCACCATCACCAGCACGACGCCGGAATAGGCGAGATCGAACTGCCAGGCCAGGATCCCGAGCACGAGCACGAGCTCGACGATCGTGGGGATCAGCGTGAGGATCATCAGCCGCGTGAGATCCTCGATCCCCGAGCGGCCGCGCTCGAGCACCCGCGTCAGGCCGCCGGTCTTGCGCTCCAGGTGGAAGCGCAGGGACAGCGAGTGCAGGTGCGCGAACAGCTGGGAGGCGAGCTTGCGCACGGCGTGCATCGCCACCTTGGCGAAGACGCCGTCGCGCAGCTGCGTGAGCCCCGCCATCAGGATGCGCGAGAGGCCGTACAGCACCGTGAGCAGCACGGGCGAGGCGAAGAGCCAGGCCCAGGCCTCGCCGGCGGGGATGTCGGTCGCCTCGGACGCGCCGGTGACCGCGACGAGCGCATCCGTCGCCCACTTGAAGGTGAAGGGGGTGAGCATGGTCACGCCCTTGGCCAAGAGCAGCAGGCCGAAGGCGATGAAGATCCGCCGCTGCAGGTCCACCCGCCCGTGCGGCCACAGGTGCGGCCACAGGCGCGAGAAGGTTCCGATCAGGCTGGCGTCCTCCCCGCCGCGCGCGGCGGGAGCGTTGGCGTCGGGCATGAGGTCGAGTCGTTCCGTTGGCGAGTGCCGCCTCTATATGGCGGCTGCGGCACGTAAATCACCCCTTCCGTCTCGCACGCCCTCATCCGTCCCCGGCGAAGCTCCGGCGCAGCGCCGTCTTCTGGATCTTGCCTGTCGCCGTGTGCGGGATCTCCTCGACGAAAACGACGCGATCCGGCAATTGCCACTTGGCGAGGCGCGTCGCCAGATGCGCGAGGATGCCCGCCGCGTCCGGCTCGACGCCGGCCTTGGGCACGACGACGAGGAGCGGGCGCTCGCCCCACTTCTCGTCCGGTACGCCGATGGCGGCGGCCTCCGCCACGTGGGGATGGCCGACGGCGAGGTTCTCGAGCTCGATCGAGGAGATCCACTCGCCGCCGGACTTGATCACGTCCTTCGATCGGTCGACGACCTGCATGTTGCCGTAGCGGTCGATGGTGGCGACGTCGCCGGTGTCGAAGAAGCCGTCGCGGTCGAGGATCGGCTCCCCGCGGTGGAAGTAGGCTTTCGCGACCGCCGGCCCGCGCACCTTCAGCCGGCCGAAGGCCTGCCCGTCCCAGGGCAGGGCGCGGCCCTCGTCGTCCTCGATCTTCATCTCGATGCCGAAGAAGGCGTGCCCGGCGCGCTCCTTCACGTCGAGCCAGGCCTCCGCGTCGAGGTCGCCGTAGTCGGGCTTGAGCGAGCAGACCGAGCCGAGCGGGCTCATCTCGGTCATGCCCCAGGCGTGCATCACCTCGACGCCGAAGCGGTCCCGGAACGCCTGCGTCACCGCCCGCGGGCAGGCGGAGCCGCCGATCACCACGCGATCGAGGTGCGGCAGCGTCGTGCCGGTGGCGTCGAGATGCTGGAGCAGCGAGAACCAGATGGTGGGCACCGCGGCGCTCACCGTCACCTTCTCCGAGACGAGCAGCTCGGCGAGCGAGGCGCCGTCGAGCTTCGGGCCTGGCATGACGAGCGTCGCGCCCGCCATCGGCGCCGAGAAGCCGAAGGACCAGCCGTTGGCGTGGAACAGCGGCACGACCGGCATCGCCACGTCCCGCGACGAGAGCCCGAGCGCGTCGCGCTGGTTGGCGGTCATGGCGTGGAGCACGTTCGAGCGGTGCGAGTAGAGCACGCCCTTGGGCTCGCCCGTGGTGCCCGACGTGTAGCACAGGCCCGCCGCCGCATTCTCCTCCAGCGCCGCCCAGGCGAAGTCGTCGTCGGCCTCGGCGAGGTAGTCCTCGTAGGCGACGGCGTTGCGCAGGCTGGTCTCGGGCATGTGCGCGGCGTCGGTGAGGACGACGAAGCGCGCGATGGCGGGCAGGCGCTCCTGCAGGCGCTCCATCAGCGGCACGAAGGTGAGGTCGAGGAAGAGCAGCCGGTCCTCCGCGTGGCCGGCGATGTAGACGATCTGGTCCTCGAACAGCCGCGGGTTGAGCGTGTGGTAGACCGCGCCGATGCCGGTGATGCCGTACCACGTCTCGAGGTGTAGCGCCGTGTTCCAGGCCATCGTCCCGACCCGGTCGCCGGCGCGGATGCCGTCGCGCGCGAGCCGCTTGGCGAGCCTCAGCGCCCGCGTGCGGATCTCGGCATAGGTCGTGCGCACGATCGGTCCCTCGACGGAGCGGGAGACGACGGCGCGCCCGCCGTGCTGGACGGCGGCGTGATCGATCACCTTGTGGATGAGCAGGGGCCAGTCCTGCATGAGGCCGTGCATCGGCGTTCTCCCTCGGGCGCGCCCTGTGGCCGGGCGTTCGGGGGAGAGGTTACCGCGTCTTCGCGCGGGAGCAATCCAAGCTATGGCGGCCGAGCGCAGCGCGGGGGCCATCGACCCGCATCGCCGCCCTCCCCACCCTCCGGCCTTCGGCCTCCGTCCTCCCCTGCGGGGAGGAGGCGGTCGGAGCGTGGCATCGACGTGCGCGCGATCCTCCGGCCCCGGATCCTCCCCGGGGGGGAGGAGTCCGCGCGGCACGCGCGGACGGTGGGGCCGTCCGACTTGGGAGCGATCCGGCCGGGTCGGGCCCCGCCCCCCTGCTCACATCGTCATCGCCCGCGCCGGATAGCCGCCCTTGTCCAGCGCGTCGGCGATCTCCAGCGTGTCGGCGCAGGTGAGGATACGGGCGCGGGCGTGGTCGAGGTCGACCGCCACGTCCGCCTGCGGGTCGAGGCGGTGGACGATGCGTCGCACCGCGTTCACGCAGCCGTCGCAGGTCATGCCGTCGATGGTCATCAGGAGTTCGTGCCGCTCGTCCATCCTCGCCTCCGCGTCTCGTCGAATCGGGTCCCCGATCTCAACGCTCGGGGCCGGCCCGACGTTCGGCAGGAGCCGGCGGCGGCGCCGCTCCGGGCACGAAAAGGTTTGAATGCGCCCCGCTTCTCCGGTTTTCTCGTGGACGGTGCGCGCCCGCCGCTTGCCGCCGGCGGCGCGTGGGGCGAGATAGGGATTCCGAGCGGGACGTGCCCGTGTGCGCGCGGGCGGGGGACGAGGCGAGAGTGGAACGGCGACGGGGACGTGCCAACGAGCGACGCCGAGCGCCCGGTGCGGCGCTCGCGGCCGGCATCGCCGCTCTCGGTGCGGCGCTGCTCGCGCTCGCCGCCGCCATCGCGCTGGGCGCGAACCTCGCCATGGCGACCGCGCTGACGCTCGGCGCCGGCGGCCTGGCGCTCGCCGGCGGAGCGCTTCTCCTGGCGCGAAGAGCGCGGGCCGCGGCCGAGAAGGCCTCCTCGGATCTCGATTTCCTGGCACGGCGCCTGCTGCGGGTCGAATCACGGCTCGCAGAGGCGGAGCGGCGCGGGGCCGCGGACAAGGGCGGAGACAGGGCGGCGGACGAGGAACTGCGCGGCGCCGTCGCCGAGGTGTCCGGCGAGATGGCACTGATCAGCGGCCTGCTGCGCGATCTCGCGGGGACCGTCGCGGCCCACGACCGCGCCCTCGCCGAAATGGCGGAGGCGCAGGACGCGCGCCGGGCCTGGGAGAACGCGCCCGCGCCGCACGACCGCACGCCGCACGAACACCTCGGGACGGCACCCGCCTGGGACGAGGCCGCGCCGCCGCGCCCGCGCTTCGCCCCGGTGGTCGAGCCCGAGCCGGAGCCCGAGCCCGCGGCATGGCGGGAGCCCGCCCCGCCGTCGCCCTCGGCCCCGCCCTTCGTGCCGCGCCCCTTCTCGCAGCCCGTGCCCCAGGCCGCCGCGGAGCCGCTCTTCGAGGAGGAGCCGCCGAAGCCCGCCCCCGATCCGCGCGCGGAGGCGATCCTGCGGGCGCTGCGCGAGGACCGGATGGAGATCCATCTCCAGCCGGTCGTCACCCTGCCGCAGCGCAAGACGCGCTTCTACGAGGCGCTGGCGCGGCTGCGCCTCGACGACGACACGCTCGTGCTGCCGGGCGAGTTCCTGCCCGCGATCGCGGCGGCCGGCCTTACGGCCGAGCTCGACGGCAAGGTCGCGGCGCGCGCGGCGGCGATCGCGCGGCACCTCGTCAACCGCGGCTCCGACGCCTTCGTCACCCTCGATCTCGCCCACGAGTCGCTCGTCGCACCCGGCTTCCTGCGGGCGCTCGGACGCATTCTCGAGGCCTATCCGGACGTGGCGGGGCGCCTCGCCTTCGAGATCGCCCAGCGCTCCTGGCGCATGCTCGACGCGGAGGTCGCGGGTGCGCTCGAGACGCTGCGGGCGAAGGGTGCGCTGTTCGTGCTCGACCGGGCGAGCGACCTGCGCATCGACGCCTTCGGCCTCGCCGACCGGGGCGTGCGCTTCGTGAAGCTTCCGGCGGCGCGGCTCCTCGCCCATGCCGGCGGCGGCATCGACGGCCGCGCCGGGCCGGACGCGTTCGGGCTCGACGTCGCGGTGAGCGACCTCTCCGCCGTCATGGCCCGCGCCGGCATCAAGCTCGTCGCCGAGGCGGTCGAGCGCGAGGAGGACGTGCCGGACCTGATCGACCTCGACGTGCCGCTCGCGCAGGGGTCGGTGTTCGGCGCGCCCCGCGCGGTGCGCTCGGACCTGATCGGGGGCCCGCCTCCGGGTCGCGGCGGCGGGGGCGAGCCGCCCCCGCGCAGGGCCCCGCCGGGCGGCGAGCCCGCCGCGACGGCGCAGCCCCGGGGCGGTGCGCAGCCCGGCGGCGGATCGCAGGGGACGAAGGCGCGCCGCGACGAGCCGCCACCGCCGGAGCCGAAGCGCCCCTACCGCACGACCCTGCGCCGCGCGGGGTGAGGCTCGCGGGTGAGGCTCGAGAGCGAGTCTCCGGAGTGGGTCTCGGCCTCAGGCGGCGACGCCGAGCTTCTTCTGCAGGCTCGACGAGGAGGTCGTGTACTGGAAGGTCAGCCGCTTGTCCGGGTAGACGTAGCGGTGGATGCGCTGGGCCGCGAGCGCGCCCTCGTGGAAGCCCGACAGGATGAGCTTGAGCTTGCCGGGATAGGTGTTGATGTCGCCGATGGCGAAGATGCCCGGCGTCGAGGTCTCGAACTTCTCGGTGTCGACCGGGACGAGCTGCTCCTCGAGATTGAGTCCCCAGTCGGCGATCGGCCCGAGCTTCATGGTCAGCCCGAAGAAGGGCAGCAGCACGTCGCAGGGGATCTCGAAGGTCGAGCCGTCGTCGCGCTTGGCGACGACCGCCTCGAGCCGCGGGGGCGTGCCCTCGAGCCCGGCGATCTGGCCGAGATGCATGTCCATCTCGCCGGCGGCGACGAGCGCGCGCATCTTGTTGACGGTGTCGGGCGCGGCGCGGAAGGCGTCGCGGCGGTGCATCAGGGTGAGGCGCTCGGCGACAGGCTGGAGGTTCACCGTCCAGTCGAGCGCCGAATCGCCGCCACCGACGACGAGGATGCGCTTGCCGCGGAAGGCCTCGATCCTGCGCACCGCATAGAACACGCCGGTGCCCTCGTAGGCCCCGATGTTCTCCACCGGCGGCTTCTTGGGAAGGAACGAGCCGCCGCCCGCGGCGATGACGATCGCCTTGCACTCGAAGGTCGTGCCGACGTCCGTGGTCAGCCGGAAGCGCGGCGCCTCCGGCGTGCCGAGCGTCTCGACGCCCGCCACCATCTCGCCGAGGTGGAAGGTCGGCCCGAAGGGCTCGATCTGCTTCGTCAGGTTGTCGATCAGGCCCTGACCCGTCACGGTGGGGAAGCCCGGAATGTCGTAGATCGGCTTCTCCGGGTAGAGCTCGGCGCATTGGCCGCCGATCTTGGGCAGGATGTCGACGAGGTGGGCCTCGATGTCGAGCAGCCCCAGCTCGAAGACCGCGAAGAGGCCCACGGGCCCCGCCCCCACGATCACGACGTCCGTCTCGATGGTCTCGCTCATGCTCTCGTTCCGGTTGATCTTCACGCCGATTGGCCGCGCGGCCCGTTCGTCCTACATCTAGGCGATCGATCCGCCGAGGTCACGATCACGCGCCCGCGCCGAAGCCGGACGCGTCGTCGCGCGCCCGGTGGTTCGCACCACAGGATAGCACATGCGTACCGAAGATTGCGACATCCTCATCGTCCCCGGTCTCGACGGCTCGGGCCCGGACCATTGGCAGACGCGTTGGGCGAACAAGCTCAAGACGGCCCGGATCGTCGAGCAGGACTGGTCGGCGCCGGATCTGGACGGCTGGGCGGCGCGGCTCGCCGACGCGGTCGCGCAGGCGAGCCGCCCGGTCGTGCTCGTCGCGCATTCCTTCGGCACGCACGTCGTCGCCGCGGCGGCGGCCGACGTCGGCGAGCGCGTGGCGGGCGCCTACCTCGTCGCGCCTCCGGACCTCGAGGACGAGCCGCGCATGCCCGAAGGCTTGCGGGCGATGTCCGTGCCCGCGCACCCCCTGCCCTTCGCGAGCGTGCTGATCGCGAGCCGCACCGATCCCTATTGCAGCTTCGCGCGCGCCGAGGCGATCGCGGCGGCCTGGGGCGCGCAGCTGACGGATGCGGGCGAGTCGGGCCACATCGACACCGCGTCCGGCCACGGCCCCTGGCCGGAGGGCCTGATGCGCTTCGCGGGCTTCCTCAAGCGGCTGTGAGCGGCGCACATCTGCCAAGCCGCGCCTCGGCATCGGCGGGCGTGGACAAGGGGCGCGGACGCGTGCCGAGATGATCGCGAAAGGACACTCCCGATGACCACGGACGCCCGCATTCTCGTCGTCAACCCCAACAGCAACGAGGCCGTCACCGAGGGCCTCGCCGAGGCGCTCGCGGGCTACGCGCTGCCCGGCGGGCCGCGGATCGACTGCGTGACGCTCGCCGAGGGCCCCTTCAACATCGAGACGCAGGCGGACATCGAGAGCGTGGTCCTGCCGCTCGCGCGCCTCGTCGCCCGCGAGAAGCCGGCCGCGACGGTGATCGCCTGCTTCTCCGACCCCGGCGTCCAGGTCTGCCGGGAGGCGACGCGCGCGCCGGTGATCGGCATGCGCGAGGCCGGCATCCTCGCCGCGCTGGCGCGGGCGGACCGCTTCGGCATCGTCGCGGTGCAGACCCGCTCGATCCGCCGCCATCTGCGCGCCGTGCGCGAGATCGGCGTGTCCGAACGCCTCGCCGGCGACCGGGCGCTCGAGATCACGGTCGCGCAGGCGGCCTCGGACGCGGGCGCCTTCGCCCGCCTCGTCGAGGTCGGGCGCACGCTGCGCGACGTCGACGGGGCGGAGGCGCTGGTGCTCGGCTGCGCCGGCATGGCGCGCCACCGCGCCCCGCTCGAGGCGGAGCTCGGCGTGCCGGTGATCGACCCCGTGCAGGCCGCGGTCGGCATGGCGCTCGGGGCGGTGCTCGCGCGCTGAGCCGCGCGCGAGGCCGCCCCGCCCCCGCCCTGCCTCAGTGCATCATCACCACGGGCAGCGTCATCGTCTGCAGGATGTGGCGTGTCGCGCCACCCAGCACGAACTCGCGCAGGCGGGAGTGCCCGTAGCCGCCCATCACGAGGTAGTCCGCCCCGATATCGGCCGCGTGCGAGAGGAGCGTGTCCGCGACGTCCCCCACGTCGGCGATGCGCCGGCCCCGGGCGCGCACGCCGTGCGCCTCGAGATGGCGCGCGAAGGCCTCCGGGTCGGCGCTGCGCGGGCGCCGCGCGTCCTCGATCGACACCACCTCGACCGCGCGAGTGCGGGCGAGGAACGGCATCGCCGCGCCGATGGCGCGCGCCGCCGTGGAGCTCTCGTCCCAGGCGACGAGAGCGGTGTCGGCGCCGAGCCCGGCCGTCTGGACGTAGGGCACGAACAGGATCGGCCGGCCGGCGCCGAAGAGCAGCGCCTCGGCGAGCGCGGCCTCGCCCTCGCGCCCCTCGGACGGGGGCTGCTCGGCGACGACGAGGTCGCTGTAGCGCGCGCGGCGCTGGAGCTCGTGCGCGCAGGCGTCGAACGTGCCCGAGATCACCTCCGTGCGCGGGTCGATTCCCTTCTCGCGCAGGAGCCCGGCGATCTCCTCCACCCGCGCGCGGGCCTCCCCGCGGGCGGCCTCGCGGGCGCCGTCGAGGATCTCGACCGGCATCTCCGGCAGGACGAAGGTCGGCGCGACCATGTCGAAGGCCGGGCAGGCGATCCGCACACCCGCGCCGAAGGCGTGGGCGACGGACGCGGCGAACGGGCCGACCGCGGCGGCGCGCGGGGTCGGGACGACGAGGATGTCCTTGATCATGCGAGATCCCTCCGATGCGCCGCCCGGCGGAGGGGACCCGCGGGACGGGCGGCGCGCTCCAGGGACCCTGCAGCGCGCCGCCGTGGGGCGCATTGACATCGCGCAAGGGGGTCGCGCCTCGTGGGCGCGGCGCGAGCGACGGCGTGAGGGCGGCTCGCGCCTCGCTTTCGTCACTCTCCCCCGGCAAGAGGGAGCGACACGGACGGATCGGCGCGCCAGCCGCGCCAAGGAGAGTGCCTCGATGACGCGCACGTCTCGCCTCGCGCTCGCGACGAGCGCCTTCGCCGGTGCGGCGACGGCGCTCGCGGCCCTCTTGTGGCTCGCCCCCGCCGGGAGCGACCCCGCGCCGCGGCCCGCCGCGGACCCCGAGATCACCGGCTCCGTCGTGCGCCCCTCGCCCGCGGAGGAAGACGCCGCCGAGATCGCCACCGCGCCCGCCGAGGCGCAGGCCGAGATCGTCGCCGAGCCCCGGCCGGACGCGGCTCCCGCCGGCCCCGCACCCTTCGTCGCCACCCGCGACGCCGACGGACTGCGTCTCGCGGGCGCGGTGCCGGACGAGGCGGAGCGCGCGGCGATCCTGATCGCGGCGCGCGCCCGCTTCGTCGCCGAGCCGGTCTTCGCCGAGCTCGTCGTCGATCCCGCGGCGGAGCCCGCGCCGCCGGAGGTCGCCGCAGTGGCGCTCTCCGCGCTCGCCCGCCTCGCCGAGGGCGAGGCCCGGCTGTCGGGGAACGTGCTGGCGATCGACGGGCGCGCCCTCTGGGCCCAGGCGCGCCAGCGCATCGAGGACGACCTGCGCGTGCGCCTGCCCGAGAGCTGGCGCGCCGAGCTCGCCGTCGAGACGCCGCAGCCCACGCCCGAGCCGATGATCGCCCCGATCCCGGCGCGCGCGGACCCGGCGCCGGAGCCGGCTGCGGACGAGACCCGGCAGCAGGCGGCGGCCCGGGCGGGCGATCCCGCTAGCGCACCCGCGGCATATGCGGTTCTTCCGCCGTCGGCGCGGGAGGGTGAGCTCGCCGCTCTCGCCCGTCACCCGCTTCCACCCCGGCGATGAACCGCGCGACCCGCTCCGCGAGCGCCCCGCGCAGGAGCGGCGCGTGCCCCTCCCCCGGCACCTCCTCCACCTCGAGCCTCGGATGACGCCGGCCCATCTCGCCGAGCGTCTCGGCCGACAGGAGATCGGAGTGCGCGCCGCGGATCGCGAGCAGGGGCACGTGCGCGAGACCCTCGAACAGCGGCCACAGCGGCGGCGGGGACTGCTCGAGGTCGAGCTGCTCGAGGGTCTTCGTCAGTGCGGGATCGTAGGCGAGCGCGAGCGTGCCGTCGGCGCGCTCGGTCCAGGTGCCGCGCGCGAGAGCGAGCCAGCCCTCGGCGTCGAGACCGGGGAACTGGGCGCCCTGGAGACGCTTCAGGGCGTCGACCGCCTCCGCCCAGGACTTCGGCGTCGGCAGCTTGCCGACGTAGCCGCGGATGCGAATCAGGCCCTTGGCGTCGATCACCGGGCCGATGTCGTTCATGACCGCCGCGCGCAGGATCGCCGGCCGGGTCGCGGCGAGCGCCATCACGATCAGCCCGCCCCGCGAGGTGCCGACGAAGGCCGCCTCCGGCACGTCGAGCGCGGCGAGGACGGCGAGGACGTCCTGCATCTCCACCGCGATGTCGTAGTTGCGCCAGTCGCGATCATGCTCGGAAAGCCCGCGGCCGCGATAGTCGAGCGCGATCACCCGTCGCGGCGCCTCGGGGTCGCGCGACAGGCGCAGCCCCAGCGCGTGGAAGTCCTCCGCGTGGCGGGCGAGACCCGGCAGGCAGACGACGGGGAGCGCGCGGTCGGGCGCCTCGCCGTAGACCCGCGCGTGCAGCCTCAGCCCGTCCCCGGCGCGCACGAACGACGACCGGAACTCGGCGGCGGTCGCCGCCCCGGCCCGATCGTGCCTCGCGGCACCCTCTCGACCCTCCTCGACGGCATTCATGGCGCGGAAACCCTCCTCGGCTAGGCTCCCGGCAGACTTCGGCGGCGGGGCCGCCCCCCGTCAAGGCCGAAGCGTTCGGGTGGGGGCTCCTGGAACGGTGGACGAGGATCGATCGCCCGTCGGGCTCGCGTGGAAAACGCTTGCGCGCCAAGGGGCCAGACCGTATTGCGGGGGCGCTCGCGCGGGCGTGCCGTCGATCGCGCGCGCCTGTCCGCGCGGGCCCTCGAGAGCCACAGCCCGAGCGAGCGAGACGCCCGCCAACAGAGGTCGCCCGACGCGCACATGAGCATCGCCCTCATCGTCTTCCTGCCGCTGCTGGGCGCGCTCCTAGCGCCCCTGGCGATCCGGTACGGGCGCAACGCCTGTGCGGCGACCGCGGGCGCCGCGTCGCTCGCCGCCTTCGCGCTGCTGATGTCGCACCTGCCGGGCGTCTATGCGGGCGAGGTGGTGCGCCAGGAGGCCGCGTGGATCCCGCAGCTCGGGCTCTCCTTCGCCTTCTTCGTCGACGGCCTGGGCTTCTTCTTCGCGACGCTGATTCTCGGCATCGGCCTCTTGATCATCGTCTACGCGCGCTACTACCTCGCGCGGCAGGACCCGATGGGGCGCTTCTACGCCTATCTGCTGCTCTTCCAGAGCGCCATGCTCGGCATCGCGCTCTCCGACAACGCGCTGATCTTCCTCGTCTTCTGGGAGATGACGAGCCTCTCGTCCTTCCTGTTGATCGGCTACTGGCGCCACCTCCCCGAAGGCCGCCAGGGCGCCCGCATGGCGCTCGCGGTCACCGGCGGCGGCGGGCTCGCGCTGATCGCGGGCATGCTGCTGCTCGGCGAGGCGGCGGGCACCTACGCCATCTCCGAGATCATCCAGCGCGGGGAGATCATCCAGGCCTCGCCGCTATACGTGCCGGCGCTGCTCCTGATTCTCGTCGGCGCCTTCACCAAGTCGGCGCAGTTCCCGTTCCATTTCTGGCTGCCGCACGCCATGGCGGCGCCGACGCCGGTCTCGGCCTACCTGCACTCCGCCACGATGGTGAAGGCGGGCGTGTTCCTGCTCGCACGCTTCTGGCCGGCGCTGGCGGGGACCGACATCTGGTTCCTGATCGTGACGCCGGTCGGGCTCGTCACCATGGTGATCGGGGCCTTCATCGCGATCTTCAAGCACGACCTGAAGGCGCTGCTCGCCTACTCGACGGTCAGCAATCTCGGCATGATGACGATGCTGCTCGGTTTCGGCACGCCGCTCGGCGTCGTCATCGCCATGTTCCAGGTCCTCAACCACGCGACCTTCAAGGCGGCGCTCTTCATGAGCGCCGGCATCGTCGACCACGAGGCCGGCACCCGCGACATCCGCAAGCTCGGCGGGCTGATCCGGCTCATGCCGATCGCGAGCGTTCTGGCGCTGATCGCGGCCGCGTCGATGGCGGGCCTGCCCCTCCTCAACGGCTTCCTGTCGAAGGAGATGATGCTGGAGGCCGCCGTCCACACCGAGATCGCCGGCATCCCCTACCTCGTGCCGACGCTCGCGACCCTGGGCGCGTTGTTCTCGGTGGCCTATTCGCTGCGCCTCGCCTGGTTCGGCTATCTCGGCCCGACCCGCGAGAGCTACCCCCACCACCCGCACGACCCGCCGGCGGGCATGTGGGGACCGGTCGCGCTGCTCGTCGGGCTCGTCGTCGCCATCGGCCTCGTCCCGCCGATCGCCGGCCCCGTCCTGGCGCGCACGTCGATGGCCGTGCTGCAGACGGACACGCTGCCCTACTACTCGCTCGCCATCTGGCACGGCGTGACTCCGGCCCTGTTCATGTCGATCACGGCGATCGTCGTCGGCGCCACCATGGTCGCGCTCTACCGCTCGCTCTCGACGGCGCACGCCGCCCTCCCCCACCCGGAGGCGAAGGCGATGTTCGACCGCACCATCGCCGCCATCGTGGCGCTCGCGCGCGGCGTCACCGGGCGGACCCAGACGGGCTCGCTCCAGCTCTACGCGGGGATCATCGTCGCGGCGATCGTCGCGGTCGGCCTCGTCGCCTTCCTCCAGGGCGGCCACGCGCCGGGCGCGCGGGAGATGCTGCCCGTCAACACGCCGGCCATCGTCGCCTGGGCCGTGCTGATCGCCGTCTCCGGCGTCGTCGTGTTCGCCCACGTCAGCCGCCTGATCACGCTCGTGCTGACGAGCGTCGTCGGGCTGATCGTCTCGGTGGCGTTCCTGCAGTTCTCCGCGCCGGACCTGGCGCTGACGCAGATCTCGGTGGAGGTCGTCACCACGATCCTCCTGCTGCTCGCCCTCAACCTCCTGCCCCGGCGCAGCGAGCCCGAGCGCAGCGCGGCGGCGCGCTGGGGCTCCGGCGCGATCGCGGTCGTGGCCGGGCTCGGCGTCGCCTACCTGGCATACGCCGTGATGACGCGCGACGTCTCCTCGATCTCGGAGTACCACGTCGCGCTCTCCAAGCCCGGGGGCGGCGGCACCAACATCGTCAACGTGATTCTCGTCGACTTCCGCGGCTTCGACACGTTCGGCGAGATCATCGTGCTCGGCATCGCCGCGCTCGCCATCTTCGCCATGCTCGATTCGGCGCTGCGCGGCGCCTCCGCCCGCCGGCTCGCGGAGATGCTGCCGTCGCGCCGGTCGGGCGACGCACACCCGATGCCGCTCGTCGTCGCCACCCGCGTGATCCTGCCGCTGGCGATCACGGTCGGCGTGTTCATCTTCCTGAGGGGCCACAACCAGCCCGGCGGCGGCTTCATCGCCGGCCTCGTGGTCGCCATCGCGCTGATCATGCAGTACATCGCCTCGGGCTACGACTGGGCCGCCGCGCGCGCGCGCTACAACCCGCACGCCATGATCGGCGCGGGCGTGCTGATCGCGGGGGCGACCGGGCTCGGCTCGTTCTTCTTCGGCGCGCCGTTCCTGACCTCCTCCTACGACTACTTCCACATTCCCCTGGTCGGCGAGGTGGAGCTGGCGACCGCAATCGCATTCGATCTGGGCGTGTTCCTGACGGTCGTGGGCGTGGTGCTGCTGGCGCTCTTCCAGATCTCGCGGGTCGAGCACAAGGCGGACCGCACGCCGGTCCCCGCCGGCCCCTACGAGCCCCCCTACGACCGCCAGGCGGCGCCGCGCGTCGTCGAGCCCGCACGCGACAAGGAGGCGTGAGATGGAGCTTCTCCTCGCGAGCGGCATCGGCGTCCTGACGGCGGCGGGGATCTACCTCGTCTGCCGGGCGCAGACCTTCCCCGTCATCATCGGGCTCGCCTTCCTCACCTACGCGGTCAACGTCTTCCTGTTCGCCATGGGGCGGCTCGCGATCGACGCGCCGCCGATCTACGACGCCGCCGTGAAGACCTACACCGACCCGCTGCCGCAGGCGCTGGTACTGACCGCGATCGTCATCTCGTTCGGCATGACGGCGCTGATCGTGGTGCTGGCGCTCCGCGGCTTCCTCGAGAGCGGCGACGACGGTGTGCAGGCGAACGAGGGCGGCGAGAGCGAGGGCGGGCGCACGTCATGAACCCGATGGACCACCTGATCATCGCGCCGATCCTGCTGCCGGCCTTCGTCGCGGCCTTCATCGTGCTCGCGCTGCGCGAGAACCTGCGGGCGCAGCGGATCGTCTCCTTCGTCGCGACCGCCGGGCTCCTCGCCGTCGGCGTCTACCTGTACGCGCTCGCCGCGGACGGGCAGACCCGGCCCTACCTGCTGGGCAACTGGCCGGCGCCGTTCGGCATCATCCTGGTGATCGACCGGCTCTCGGCGCTGATGGTGCTGCTGACGGGCTTCCTCGCGCTCGTCGTCGTGACCTACGCCTCCGGTGGCTGGGACGAGAAGGGCAAGCACTTCCACGCCCTCTTCCAGTTCCAGCTGATGGGCATCATGGGCGCCTTCCTCACGGGGGACGCCTTCAACCTGTTCGTGTTCTTCGAGGTGATGCTGATCGCCTCCTACGGGCTGATGCTGCACGGCGGCGGCCCGGCTCGCCTCAAGGCGGGCTTCCACTACGTGGCGATCAACCTGATCGGCTCGACGCTGTTCCTGTTCGCCGTGGGCCTGATCTACGCCACCACCGGCACGCTCAACATGGCCGACATCGCGCGGCGCGCGAGCGAGGTGGCGGCGGGCGACGTCGCGCTCCTGCGGGTGGGCGCGCTGCTCCTGTTCCTCGTGTTCGCGCTGAAGTCCTCGCTCGCGCCGCTGCACTGGTGGCTGCCGACGACCTACGGCGCGGCCTCGACGCCGGCGGTGGCGATCTTCGCCATCATGACCAAGGTCGGCGCCTACTCGATCATCCGCATGAACGCGATGGTGTTCGGCGGCGAGGCCGGGCCCGTGGCTTTCGTCGCGGAGCCCTGGATCATCCCCGCCGCCCTCGCGACGCTCGTGATCGGGGCGCTCGGCGTGCTCGCGACGCGCCGGCTCGTCGACCTCGTCGCCTTCTCGGTCGTGTGGTCGATGGGCTCGCTGCTGATCGCGCTCGGCCTGTTCGACGTCGAGGGGCTCACCGCGGCGCTCTACTACGCCGTCCACTCGACGGTGGCGGCCGCCGTGCTCTTCCTCATCGCCGACATGGTGACCCGCCGGCGCGGCGTGTCCGGCGACGCGCTGCGCACCGCCCCGCCGATCGCGAACGACGCGCTCGTCTCGGGCCTGTTCTTCGTCGCGGCGATCGCCATGGCCGGCCTGCCGCCGTTCTCGGGCTTCATCGGCAAGCTCCTCATCCTGGACGCGGCCCGCGCCTCCGCCTGGGGCCCCTGGATCTGGACGCTCGTCCTCGTCACCTCCCTCGTCGTGGTGATCGGCTTCGCGCGTGCGGGCTCCACCGTGTTCTGGAAGGCGCAGGCCGTCGGCGGCGGGCTCGTCGCCGCCGCCCCGCCGCCGGAGCGCGAGTACGACACGCCCCGGGCAGAGACGCCGATGATGCGCGTGTGCGTCTACGCGCTCCTGGCCGCGGTGGCGCTCCTCGTCGTCTTCGCCGGGCCGGTGACCGAGGTGCTGGAGGCGACCGCACGGCAGATCCTCGATCCCGCGGGCTACGTCGATGCCGTCTTCGACCCGGCCGTCGTTCCGGAATGGAGCCGCTGATGTCGCGCATCCTGCCCCATCCCGTCCTGACGCTCGTGATCACGGGCATCTGGCTGCTTCTCGTGAACGCCTTCTCGCTCGGCGCGCTGCTGCTCGGGCTCGTCATCGGCGTGCTCGTGCCGCTGTTCACCGGCCCCTACTGGCCCGGACGTCCGCACATCCGCCACCCGTTAAAGATCCTCGCCTACATGGGGATCGTCGTGTGGGACATCGTCGTCTCGAACGTGCAGGTCGCCTATCTCGTGCTCTTCCGCCGCGGCGAGAGCCTGCGCTCGCGCTTCGTCACGGTGCCGCTCGAGCTGCGGACGCCCGAGGCGATCAGCGTGCTCGCGGGCACGATCACGATGACGCCGGGCACGGTCTCGGCCGACCTGTCCGCCTGCGGACGCTCGCTGCTCGTGCACTGCCTCGAGACCGACGATCCGGAGGGGACGGTGGCGCAGATCAAGCAGCGCTACGAGCGGCGCCTGAAGGAGATCTTCGAATGATCGAGACCGCCGCCCTCGTCTGCATCGCCGCCATCGCCGTCGCGATCGGCCTCAACGTCTACCGCCTGGCGATGGGGCCGGACATCCTCGACCGGGTGCTGGCGCTCGACACGATGGTGATCAACGCCATCGCGCTCATCGTGATGATCGGGATCTGGTACGCGACCGACGTCTACTTCGAGGCGGCGCTGCTCGTCGCCATGGTCGGCTTCCTGTCGACGGTGGCGTTCTGCAAGTTCGTCCTGCGCGGCAACGTGATCGAGTGAGGGAATGATGGCATTCGCGATCGAGCTCCTGATTGCCGCGCTGCTCGTCATCGGCGCCTTCTTCCTGCTCGTGGGCTCGATCGGGCTCGCCAAGCTGCCGGACATGATGCGTCGCCTGCACGGGCCGACCAAGGCGACGACGCTCGGCATCGGCGCGATCCTCATCGCGTCCATGATCAACGCCTGGACCGTGCGCGGCTTCCTGTCGCTGCACGAGCTCCTGATCACGATCTTCCTGTTCCTGGCGGCCCCGATCACGGCCTACATGATCGCCAAGGCCCACATCCTCCACGACCGCCCCACCGAGGAGGCGCTGCCGCCGACGGGCACCGGGGCGCCCTGGATGACGCTGTCGGCGCCGGAGGGCGAATCGATCCGGGATCCGAATCGCGAGAGCGATCGCGACGGGGACGGCACGACCTCGCAGCGGGCCTGATCGAGCGGGCGCCAGCGCCTCACCAGCGCTGCGCGCCAGCTCTCTCTCCGCATCCGGTCCGCGATAGCGCCACTGATCCATGACCAGCTGCTCGGCGACGTCGTAGTCGTCCGCGGCAGATTGGGTGTCGTCCTCGTCCACTTCGAACGGAGCCGCCGGAACCACGTCCTCGAACCCCGCCAGGTAGCGTACGGTGCCGATCCGTCTCGTCGGCCGGCCGACGACACGGACCGACTCTCCATCGGAATCGAACGTCAGGTTCGGGAACTACGATTGCGTGCGCCCTGCGCCCGCGCAACTCACCCCACTCCCACCCGCCGGATCTCCCACCGCAGCTCCACCCCCGAGGTTTCGCGCACACGGCGGCGGACCTCCTCGCCGAGCGCCTCGATGTCGGCGGCGGTGGCGCCGCCGTGGTTGACCAGGAAGTTGCAGTGCAGCTCCGAGACCTGGGCCGCGCCGCGGGAGAGCCCGCGGCAGCCGGCGGCGTCGATCAGCTCCCAGGCCTTGGGCACGCCGCCCGGACCGCCGGGATTGGCGAAGGTGGAGCCGCCGGTGCGGGTGCTCACCGGCTGCGTCGCCGCACGCCTGTCGCTGATCTCGGTCATGGTCGCGAGGATCGCCTCCGGGTCGCCGGGGCGGCCCTCGAAGCTCGCCTGCGTGAAGATCACGCCGTCGGCGACGCCGCAATGGCGGTACGAGAAGCCCATCTCGGCGTTGGAGAACGACACCGGCCGACCCGTCCGGTCGAGCCCGCGCGCCGAGACCAGCACGTCCTTCACCTCGCCGCCGTAGGCGCCGGCATTCATCGCGAGCGCCCCGCCGATCGCGCCGGGGATGCCGCGCAGGAAGGCGAGGCCGTCGATCCCCGCCTCGGCGGCCGCACGCGCGACCTTCACGTCGGCCGCGCCCGCGCCGGCGCTCACGCGCAGGCCGTCCACCTCGATGCCGGAGAAGCCCTTGCCGAGCCGCACCAGGACGCCCGGCAGGCCGCCGTCGCGCACGAGCAGGTTCGAGCCGAGCCCGACCACCGTCACCGGGATCTCCTCCGGCAGGGCCGCGAGCAGGTGCGCGAGGTCCGACTCGTCGGCGGGCGTGAACAGGACCTGGGCCGGGCCGCCGGCGCGAAACCAGGTCAGCGGCGCCGTCGGCGCGTTGGCGACGAGCGCACCGCGAAGCTCCGGCGCCGCCGTGCGGATATCGCCGGTGATGTCGGGAAAGCTCACGCGACCCTCTCGCCGCGGGCGGCGAGCGCGGCCGGCAGCGCGTTCGCCCATTGCGTGATCGTGCCGGCACCCAGGCACACGACGAAGTCGTCGGGCCCGGCGATCTCGGCGACGATGCGCGGCAGGTCCTCGGGACCGTCCAGCGCGATCGCCCGGCGGTGGCCGCGGGCCTTGAGGCCGGAGACCAGCCCGTCGCGGTCCGCCCCCTCGATCGGCGTCTCGCCGGCCGCGTAGACCGGCGCCACGATCACCGCGTCCGCATCGTTGAAGCAGGTGCAGAAGGCGTCGAACAGCGCGTGCAGCCGGGTGTAGCGGTGGGGCTGCACCACGGCGATCACCTTGCCGGTGGTCGAGGCGCGCGCCGCCTGGAGCACCGCGGCGATCTCAACCGGATGGTGGCCGTAATCGTCGAAGATCGTGGCGCCGTTCCAGGTGCCCACCCGCGTGAAGCGCCGCTTCACCCCGCCGAAGCGGGCGAGCGCCGCGCGGATCGTATCGCCCGGCACGCCGAGCTCGTGCGCGACGGCGAGGGCCGCGGTGGCGTTGAGCGCGTTGTGCAGCCCCGGCATCGGCATGACGACGTCGTCGATGACGCAGGCCGAGCCGGTCTTGCGGTCGCGGATCAGCACGTTGAAACGCCCCTGCCCGCCCGACAGGTCGAGGTCGAGCAGCCGCACGTCGGCCTGCGGGTTCTGCCCGTAGGTGACGATGCGCCGGTCCTCGATGCGCCCGACGAGGTCCTGCACCACCGGATGATCGGTGCACATCACGGCGAAGCCGTAGAAGGGGATGTTCTCGATGAAGGAGCGGAAGGCGGCCTTGATCGCATCGAAGCTGCCGAAATGGTCGAGGTGCTCCGGATCGATGTTGGTGACGACGGCGTAGTCCGCCGGCAGCTTCAGGAAGGTGCCGTCCGATTCGTCCGCCTCGACCACCATCCAGTCGCCGTTGCCCATGCGGGCGTTGGTGCCGTAGGCGTTGATGATGCCGCCGTTGATCACGGTGGGATCGAAGCCGCCGCCGTCGAGCAGCGTGGCGACGAGCGAGGTCGTCGTCGTCTTGCCGTGGGTCCCGGCAACCGCGACGCAGGTCTTGAGCCGCATCAGCTCGGCCAGCATCTCGGCGCGGCGCACGACGGGCAGCCGCGCCTCGCGGGCCGCCTTGAGCTCGGGATTGTCGCGCCGGATCGCGGTCGAGACCACCACCACCTCGGCCTCGCCGAGGTGGCGGGCGTCGTGGCCGACATGCACGGTGACGCCCTTCTCGCGCAGGCGCTGCACGTTGGCGTTCTCGCCCGCGTCGGAGCCCTGCACGGTGTAGCCGAGATTCGCCATCACCTCGGCGATGCCGGACATGCCGATGCCGCCGATGCCGATGAAATGGATGGGGCCGAGCTTCGGAGGCAGCTTCATGGGGAGGCTCTCGCTGGGAGTTCTTCGCGGGGGCTTGACGCCCTGGGGCGTGTCTCGGGCTCACGTGCGCGGATCCGAGGCTCAGGCGCTCGCCTTGGGGGCATAGCGTGCCGGATCGATGCCCGCCAGCCCCAGGATCGCGGCGGCGAGGCGCTCGGCGGCATCGGTGCGCCCGGCGCCCTTGGCCGCGAGCGCGGCCTGGGTGAGGCGCTCGGGGTTGTCGAAGCGGGCGACGAGCTCCGCGGCGAGCCGCTCGGGGGTGAAGTCGGTTTGCGGCAGCATGAGGGCGGCGCCGATGTCGGCGAGGGTGCGGGCGTTCGCAGCCTGGTCCTGGTCGAGCGCGCCGGGAAGCGGCACCAGGATCGACGGCCGCCCGATCGCCGCGAGCTCGGCGACGGTGGAGGCGCCGGAGCGGGCGATCACGAGATGCGCGTCCGCGATGCGCTGCGGCAGGTCCGCGAAGAACGGCCGGACCTCCGCGTGGGCGTCGAGCGCACGGTAGGTCGAGACGACGCGCGGGAGGTCCTCCTCGCGCGCCTGCTGGGTGATCACGAGCCGCGCGAGGTATTCCGGCGGCAGCTTCGCCACCGCCTCCGGCACGACGTCGGACATCACCTTCGCGCCCTGGCTGCCGCCGAAGACGAGGACGCGCAGCTTCGCGCCCTTGTGCGCCGGCGGGTAGAGCGTGCGCGCCGCCTCGATCACCGTCTGGCGAACGGGATTGCCGGTGTGGACGATCTGCGCGCGGACACCGCGCGGAAGGCCGCGCACGTCCGGGAAGCCGGTGGCGATCATCGAGACGCGCCGCGCCAGGAAGCGGTTCGCGCGCCCGACCACGCCGTTCTGCTCGTGGATCGCCCGCGGCACGCCCAGCGTCCAGGCGGCGACGAGGGGCGGCACGGTCGGATACCCGCCGAAGCCGACGACGACCGCCGGGCCGAGCCGCTTGATCAGCGCGCGCGAGGCGACGACGCCGCGCCAGAGCTGGCCGACGGCATCGATCGTCCCGCGCAGGGAGCGCCGCGAGGGCGTCGCCGACGGCACCGAGACCACGCGCTCGGCCGGGAACTTCTCCGCCAGCGCGCCGACGCGCTCGTCGGTGACGAGGACGACCCGCAGGCCCAGCCGGCGCAGCACGTGGGCGAGCGCCTCGGCCGGGAACAGGTGCCCGCCCGTGCCGCCCGCCGATATCAGGATCAGCGGCGCGCGCCCGCTCATGCGGGGCGCTCCACCAGCCGGCCGCCGTAGGCCTCGTCGCGCGCGGCGCCGCCCGCGGGGCGGCGGCGGGTGAGCGCGATCAGGAAGCCGGTGGCGAGCGCGAGCGACAGGAGCGAGGAGCCGCCGTAGGAGATGAACGGCAGGGTCATGCCTTTGGCCGGGACGAGATGCAGGTTTACCATCATGTTGATGGACGCCTGCAGCCCGAACATCAAGACCAGTCCCGCCACCGCCATCCGGCAGAATGCGTCCTGGGAGCGGTGCGCCAGGAGGAGCCCGCGCAGCACGATGAAGGCGTAGACCGACACGATCGCGAGGCAGACCACGATGCCGAACTCCTCGGCGGTGACCGCGAAGATGAAGTCCGTGTGCGCGTCCGGCAGGATGCGCTTGACCGTCCCCTCCCCCGGCCCGCGGCCGAACCATCCGCCCGAGGCGAAGGACTGCAGCGCCGTCTCGACCTGGAAGCTCTCCGACGCGTCGCCCGACAGGAACCGCTCGATTCGGGCGCGCACGTGCGGCAGGAGCTCGTAGGCGGCGAAGATGCCGAGCGCGCCGGCGCCGCCGAGGCCGATCACCCAGATCCAGTGCAGCCCCGCGATGAAGAACAGGCCGGCCCAGACGACGGTGACGAGCATGGTCTGCCCGAAGTCCGGCTGGAGGATCAGCGGCACGATCGTCAGCGGCAGGAGCAGGATGGCGAACGCCGTGCCCGGCATGTCCGAGCGCGTCTTCTCGGAGAAGGCCCAGGCGGCGAGGATCACGAAGGCGGGCTTGAGGAACTCGGAGGGCTGCAGGCCGAACGGCCCGAGATAGATCCAGCGGTAGGCGCCCTTGATCTCGGGGCCGAACTCGAGCGCCGCGAGGACGAGCGCGAGCGAGCCCACGTAGACCGCGAGCGCCACCCTGCGCACGAGCCGCGGTGTCAGGAACGACACCGCGAGCATCAGGAGCACCGCAGGGGCGAGGAACACCGCCTGCCGGTTGACGAAGTGGAACGTGTCGAGTCCGAGCCGCTGCGCCACCGGCGGCCCGCCGGCCATCAGCAGCACGACGCCCGACGTCATCAGGACGCCGAGCGCCGCGACGAGCGCCTTGTCGATCGTCCACCACCAGTCGCCGACGAGCGACCGTTCCGCGCGCGAGACCATGGTCGTGAGGCTCCCCGGGTCGAATGCTGCGCCCACCACCGCCAGAGTGTGGTGAACGCCCGGTTAAGGGAGCCTTATCGATGCGCGTCGTTCCCCGCTCAGACCGAGCGGATCGCTCCGCCGTCGACCCGCATCAGCGAGCCCGTCACGTAGGCGGCGGGGACGGAGGCGAGGAAGGCGACGACGGCGCCGAACTCGGACACGTCGCCGTAGCGGGCCGCGGGGATGGTCGCGAGCGCGGCGGCCTCGACCTCCTCGGGCGTCTTGCCGAGGCGCTTGGCGTTGGCCGCGTCGAGCTCCGCGGTGCGGTCGGTGCGGATGCGGCCCGGCAGCACGACGTTGACGGTGACGCCGTCCTTGGCGACCTCGGAGGCGAGCGTCTTCGACCAGCCGACGATCGCCGAGCGCAGCGTGTTCGACATCGCCAGGTTCGGGATCGGCTGGATCACGCCCGAGGAGGCGATCGTCAGGACGCGCCCGAAACCGCGCTGGCGCATGCCCGGCAGGCAGAGCGAGGCGAGCCGGAACACGGGCTTGACCATGCTCTCGAAATACGGCGTCCAGTCCGCGTCGGCGACGTCCACCGCCATGCGCGCCGGCGGGCCGCCGGTGTTGGCGACGAGGATGTCGATGCCGCCCATGGCGCGCTCGGCCTGCGCGAAGATCTCGTCCGTCTGCGTCGTCAGGTCGGCGGCGAAGGCGTGGGCGGTGCCGCCGGCCGCCTCGATCGCCTGCTTCGTCGCCTCGAGCTTGTCGCCGCTGCGTGCGGTCATGAAAACCTCGACGCCTTCCCGCGCCAGCGCCTCGGCGCAGGCGCGGCCGAGGCCGCGGCTCGAGGAGAGGACGAGGGCGCGCTTGCCTTTGAGGCCGAGATCCATGGGGTGTCCTTTCGGGTCGTGCGTGTCGTGACCCCGCATAGCACCGCGGCGCGCCCGGGTGGAAGCGCCACGCCCGCGAAGGTGGGTTGCGGGCCGTGTCGCAGCCGCCTCGGGCTCAGCGCCGACGGCCGATCACGGGCGGCGGGGGCGCCTCGACGGCGCCGTCGGCGAACAGGCCCGGGAACAGGCGATCCCTGTAGTCGAGCGGGAAGGCGATCCGCACGGGTCCCTTGGGCGTCGCAGACTTGAGGAAGCCCTGCGCAACCAGGGCCGAGACGGTGGTGCGCGCCGTCCGCTCGGGGGTCTTGAGGACGATGTGCACCTTTCCGCGCTCCAGCTCCCCGAAACGGAGCACCGCGGAGGCGAGGTCCTCCGCACGCTCGTCGAAGCCGAGATCGCGCAGGAGCCGCCGGTAGCGCTCCTCCAGCGTGTCGAGCCTGAACGCCGCACCCGTGAAGCGGATCTGGTCGAGCATCACCGCGAGGAACCACTCGCAGAAGTCCTTCAGCGCCGCCTCGGAGAGGTTGCCGCGCCCGTCGAGATCGCCGCGACGGGGGCTGTCGGCATGGTCCATCATGCGCTTGTATTCGTCGCGGTCGACGAGGCCTCGGGCGAGGCCGCGCGAGACCGACCACAGACCCGCCCCGCCGACTCCGGCGCGCAGGCCCATCGCGTGCGCCATCAGCCGGCTCACGCGCCCGTTGCCGTCGACGAAGGGGTGGATGTAGTTCAGCCGATGATGAGCGGCCGCGATGGCGATGATGCGCATGCTCGGCCACCGCTCCGCCGCCGCGAACCGGCGCTCGAAATGCGCCATGAAATCCGCGACCCGGCTGGACGATGGAGGCATGTGGCGGCCGACCTCGACATCCTCCTGAGCCTCGGAGCGGAACCGGCCCGGCACGATCGAGAGAACGCGCCCGCCGGGGCCTCGCGTGCTGCGGAACTCGTCCGGCATCTCCTGGTAGAAGCGTCGGTGGATCCAGGCGATCGTCGCGATCGAGGTCGGCGACCCGAGGGTGCCGGCGGCATGCGCCGCGTCGATCTCGCGATGGACGACGACATGCGCCCGCGCCTCCAAGGCGAGGGGACGACGCTCCGGGTCGAGCTCCGCTCCGGCCAGGGCGCGCTCGATGTCCTTCGGGCGGGTGTCGTGCCCCTCGATCAGGTTCGAGTAGTAGCAGTTCATCACCCGCACGAACTCGGCCAGCTCGGCGGCCGCATCCGGATGCAGGCCGCGCCCGAGCGTCGTAGCCTCGCTCTGGATCTCGCTCGCGAGATCCGCCAGCACCCGCGGGACGGACTCCTCGAAGAAGCAGGGCTCGATCCGGGCGGGCGTCTCGATCATTTCCTGCCGATCTCGCTATCGATCCAAGTCTAAGTGTATGAACGTTTTTTCGCCGCGGCAAGGCCGGTTCTGCCGATCTTGCCCGCCGATCTTCGCGCGGGCGCGTCGCCGCCCTCCGCCCCCCGCCTCAGAACAGCGTGGTCTCGCCGCCGAAGCTCGCGCGCAGGAGGTCGTCGAGGTCGGCGAGGTCGGCCGCGCGCGGGACCATGTAGCGCTCGGCCGCGCCCGCGACGATCGCGCCGTCGCGGATCGGCCATTCGACGCCCCACATCCCGCCGAGCGTCCCGTTCGGGAAGCCGTAGCGCGCGTCGCCGAGGCGCAGGTACTCCCCGCCGTCCCGAGACACGATGTGCGGGTGGAGCGTGCCGGTGGCGAAGCGGCGGTAGCGCCGACCCTGCTCGGTGGCGAGCGCCTGCTCGGCCAGCACCTCGGCGCGCGGGTCCTTGGGCAGCGCGGACCAGCGGATCGGCCGGTCCGGGGCGAAGACCGAGACGAAGCCGACGTGGCGCGTCTCCTCCTCCACCGTGGTCACGCGCCTCAGCCAGGGGGTGAGGAAGGTGGTCGTCACCCGCACCTCGGCCGGCGCACGCGCCCCGAGCGCCGCGTCCTCGAGCGCGATCGCCTCCGCGCGCTCGTTCGCCCACAGGCCGAGCCCGGCATAGAGCGTCGTCGCGACGAGCGCGGCGACCGTCCCGCGCTTCGCGCCCCGGCTGCGCCAGCCGAGGACGGCGGCGAGGGCGAGCGCGATCAGCAGCGGCAGCGTGTAGACCGGATCGATGATCGGCAGCGCCGGCAGGGCGAAGCGCAGGTCGGAGAAGGGGGCGAGGAGCTGCGTGCCGTAGATCGTCGCCGTGTCGAGCAGCGGGTGCGTGACCAGCGCGCCGACCCACACGGCGATCCAGGCCGCGGTCAGGCCTTCCGTCGGCCGGGCCTTCGCCGCGCGGCGCCGGGCGTGGAGCTTCGCGCTCGCCCAGCCGAGCGCCGTGCCCACCACCGGCCCGAAGAACAGGGAATGGGTGACGCCCCGGTGCAGCTCCCAGTAGGCGATGGAATCCCGGCCCCAGCCGGACCACATCACGTCGAGGTCCGGGATCAGGCCGCCGAGCGCCCCGCCGAGGGCGGCGAGGCCGCCGAGCCGACGGCCGGCGGCGGCGTGCCCGACGGCGGCGCCGAGCGCGATCTGCGAGACGGGATCCATGCGTGGGGGTGCTCCGGGGGAGAGGACGGTCGCGTCGCGCGGTATCTATCGGCCGGCCTCGGCCGGAGCCAGCCGCAGCAGCGCGCCACGGTCGTCGTCGACGAGGAGCCAGAGCGCGCCGTCGGGCCCGGTGGTCACCGCACGGATGCGGCGTCCGAGCGGGATGATCTCCTCGGACACGATGCGCCCGCCCTCGACGTCGAGCCGTGCCAGCGCCTGGCCCGAGAGCGCGCCGACGACGAGGTCGCCGCGCCAGGCGGGGATCAGGTCGCCGTCGTAGAAGTCCATGCCCGAGGGCGAGAACGAGGGGACCCAGCCCCACAAGGGCGGCTCGAGGCCCGTGTCCGTCATGTGGTCGGGGATCGGGATGCCGCTGTACTGGCTCCCGTCCGACACGAGCGGCCAGCCGAAGTTGGCGCCCGGCTCCGGCGCGTTGATCTCGTCGCCACCACGCGGGCCCATCTCGGCGGTGAACAGCCGCCCGGTGCCGGGCTCGAGCGCGGCGCCCTGCGGGTTGCGGTGGCCGAAGGACCAGATCTCCGGGCGCGCGTCGGCGCGGCCAAGGAACGGGTTCTGCGCGAACGGCGCCCCGTCGCGGGTCAGGCGCACGACCTTGCCGTGGTGCTGCCTGAGATCCTGCGCGCTCTCGTCGGCCCCTCGATCACCGAGCGTGACGAAGAGGCTCGCGCCGTCGGGCGCCACGACCACGCGCGAGCCGAAATGGCGGCCGCCCGAGAGCGCGGGCTCGGCGCGGAACAGGATGGCGACGTCCTCCAGTGCGGTGAGGCTCTCGTCGAGCCGCCCTCGGGCGAGGGAGGTCGCAGCCCCGCCGCCCCGGGCCTCGGCGAAGGTCAGGTAGACCTCCCGGCTCGCGGCGAAATCGGGCGCGAGCGTCACGTCGAGGAGGCCGCCCTGGCCGACATCGGCGACCGCCGGCACGCCCGCGAGCGGCGGCGAGACCGCCCCGTCGGCGCGCACGTGGCGAAGCCGTCCCGGCCGTTCGGTGACGAGGAAGCCGCCGCCGGGCAGGGCCGCGATCCCCCAGGGATGCACGAGGCCCTGCGCCACCGTGTCGAGCCGCATCGGCCCCGCCGACGTCTCGACACGCTCCTGCGCCGCGGCGGGCGCGGCGAGGAGGGCGCACAGCGTCAGCGCCGCGGCGGCGGTGCGCGTCGAGACGGCGGCGGGAACGGGCATGGGAGGACCTCGTCGGGCGGCGTGGCGTCTGTCGACGAGATCTATGGCGCGCGCGGCCCCGCGCAATCGGGCGGGCGCGATCACGAGGGCGCGAGCGGCGCCTCGCGCGAGGTCAATAAGCGGATTCGCTCGCGCGCAGGCTGAGCCCGAAGAGGCCGCCGAGATCCTGCGAGAGGGTGCTCACGTGCGCGGCGCCGAGGACGGCGAGCGTCGCGGCGATGATGACGAGGGCGAGAACCACGGTCGAGCGCGCGTCCCCACGGATCTTCATCGAGGTGATGAGCCGCGCCGCACGGAACCCCGGCCAGACCGGAACGGTCCGCCGCAACTGCCCCTCGGCGTCCTGCGCCTCCCCGTGGGGCGCGTCGCCGGTCATGACCTGCTCGTCACGCCTGATCGTCGCCATGACGTCCCTCGTATTCGGCCGTTCCGACCCGACACCCGGCCGCCCGGAATTCCGGATCGGCACCGACGCCACCGACTGTGGCCCTTATTGTCGAGCTAGGCCGCGCCGCCCGCAAGCGCTTCGCGCGCGGTCGCAAGTGGAGCCTGATCCTGCGCGACAGAATCGTCTCAGGTGTACTACGTAGATTTGCCGCGTACTTGCCGAGAACCTATTCACATTCGCGGTCGGTATAATCGATTTAGGTGCAGACCGATTTCGTTAGGTCACTTTTTTGTATTTCGCCGATTACGACCAATTATATAGCCTGGGACGAAAAATCGCGGTTCGGATCTGCCGACTTGGGCAGGACGAGGACAACGGTGCGCCCGCGTTCGCCCCTCGCGCGCCCTCGCGGCTCGGTCGGGCCGATCCATAAGGGGTTTTCCTTACCCACCGTGATACCGGCTGCGACTAGCGACATTTCGTCGCATAGAAGCCGATTCGACGTTCCGTGCGGCCCTCGAGGCTGGACGGCGGGGTCCGGATCGGGCAGCCGGCGCGAATCACCGGCACGCGTACGGGCGCCCGGCGCGGCGTGCGCCCGTGGTCCGCCCGTCCTCTTGCCTGTGCGCAGACGCGGCTCTACCGTCCGCGCCGCCGTCCGGCTCACGTTCCCGACCACACTCCAGGAGTCTCCCGCCATGGGCTTTCTGTCCGACGCCCTCTCGCGCATCAAGCCGTCGGCGACGATCGTCGTCACGCAGAAGGCACGCGACCTGCGCGCGTCGGGGCGCGACGTGATCAGCCTGTCCGTGGGCGAGCCGGACTTCGACACGCCCGAGAACATCAAGGAGGCGGCGATCGCGGCGATCCGGCGCGGGGAGACCAAGTACCCGCCGGTCTCCGGCATCCCCGCGCTGCGCGAGGCGATCGCGCGGAAGTTCGCCCGCGAGAACGGGCTCTCCTACGAGCCCCGACAGACGATCGTCGGCACCGGCGGCAAGCAGGTGATCTACAACGCGTTCCTCGCCACCCTGAACCCGGGCGACGAGGTGATCGTGCCGCGGCCCTACTGGGTCTCCTATCCCGAGATGGTGGCGCTGTGCGGCGGCACGCCGGTCTTCGTCGACACCACGCTCGAGCGCGCCTTCAAGCTCCAGCCGGAGGATCTCGAGGCGGCGATCGGGCCCAAGACGAAGTGGGTGCTGCTGAACTCGCCCTCGAACCCCTCCGGCGCCGCCTATTCCCGCGCCGAGATGAAGGCGCTGACCGACGTCCTGATGCGCCACCAGCACGTCTGGGTGCTCACAGACGACATGTACGAGCACCTCGTCTACGGCGACTTCACCTTCGTCACCCCGGCCCAGGTCGAGCCCGGCCTGTACGAGCGCACGCTGACGATGAACGGCGTCTCCAAGGCCTATGCCATGACCGGCTGGCGCATCGGCTACGCGGCGGGTCCCGAGCACCTGATCAAGGCCATGGACTTCGTCCAGGGCCAGCAGACCTCCGGCGCCTCGACGATCTCGCAATGGGCGGCGGTGGAGGCGCTCGACGGGCCGCAGGACCACCTCGCGACCTTCCGCGCCGCCTTCGAGACGCGCCGCGACCTCGTCGTCTCCATGCTCAACCAGACGAGCCTGCTCGAGTGCCCGGTCCCGGAAGGCGCGTTCTACGTCTACCCGTCCTGCCGCAAGGCGATCGGGCTCACGGCACCGTCGGGCAAGGTGATCGAGACGGACGAGGACTTCGTCACCGAGCTGCTCGAGGCGGAGGGCGTCGCGGCGGTGCACGGCTCGGCCTTCGGGCTCGGCCCGAACTTCCGGATCTCCTACGCCACCTCGAACGCGCTGCTCGAGGACGCCTGCGGGCGCATCCAGCGCTTCTGCAACAGCCTCGCATGACCGCGACGGCGGCGGAGACCCGCGCCCGGCTCGCCGGTCCCGTCGCCGCGCGGGACGGCGGGGCGCGCGCGGTGCTCGCGCTCCTGCCGCTCGCCGTGGCGACGCTGGCCGCGCTCGCGGCGGGGCTCGCGGGCGTGCACGCGCGCGGGCTGATCGGCACGCCGCTCGAGCCCTTCGCCTTCGGCTACTTCGTCGAGCGCTTCCCGCTCGCGCCGTTCCTCGTGGTCTACGCCGCCGCCCGCGTCGTGCTGCTGGCGGTGATCCCGCCCGGGCCGAGCCGTTTCCTCCGGCTCCCCCCCCTGCCGGTCGCGCTGGCGCTCGTGCTCGCGGCGTCGCTGTGGCCGACCTTCGGCGGGCTCGTGATCCGTGCGGCGTATTTCACCGGCGGCATGGCGTTCCTGCAGGGCACGCCGCTCCCGATCGCCTATCCCGTCGGCGCGCTCGTCTCGGCGGGCGTCTTCGCCGCCGCGTTGGGACTCGCCGCCTGGATCGCCCGCGCGCGGGCGACGCTCGGCCTGCGCGCTGCGCTGGGCGGCCTCACGCGGCTCGTCGCGCTCTGGTTCGCCGCCCTCGTCGTCGCGGCGCCGACCGCGCTCGGCCTGCCCGTAGGCGACTGGCCGACCTGGCCGCTGACGGCGCCGCAGAGCCTCGCGGCGACGGCGCTCGTCGCGCTCGCACTCCTCCCGCACGCGGCCATCGTCTGGCGCAGCGGACGCTGATCCCGCCTCAGCGCGCGAGCTCCGCCGCACGCCGCCCGACGACCGGCGCGAGGCTCGTCAGCCCCTCGGCGGAGAGGCGGTCGAGGAGGCCGCGCTTGATGTCGGGGACGAGGCCGGGTCCCTCGTAGATCAGCCCCGTGTAGAGCTGCACGAGGCTGGCGCCGGCCTCGATCTTGGTCCAGGCGGCGGCCGCCGAATCGACGCCGCCGACGCCGATCAGCGGGACGGCCTCGCCGACGCGCAGCCGCACCTGCGCGAGCACGCGCGTCGAGAGCGCGAACAGCGGGCGCCCCGAGAGGCCGCCGGCCTCGCCGGCGAGCCGCGTCTGGGCGAGGCCCTCGGGCCGCGCGATCGTCGTGTTGGAGACGACGAGCCCGTCGATGCCGCGCGCGAGCGCCGTCGCGGTGATGGCGTCGAGCGCCGCCTCGGCGAGATCCGGCGCGATCTTCAGGAGGAGCCGCGTGCGCGACCCGCGGACCTCGTCGGCCCGGTCGCGGGCCTCGACGGCGCGGGCGAGCAGCGTGTCGAGGAAGGCCTCGCCCTGGAGGTCGCGCAGCCCCGCGGTGTTGGGCGAGGAGACGTTGATCGTGAGGAAGGCGGCGAGCCCGGCCAGCCCCGCGACGAGCGTCGCGTAGTCCGCGATCCGGTCGGCGCTCTCCTTGTTGGCGCCGAGGTTGACGCCGACGATGCCGGGACGGCCGCGGCGGCGCTCCAGCCGCACGCGGCAGCGGGCGAGGCCGTCGGAATTGAGCCCGAAGCGGTTGATCACCGCCCCGTCCCCGGGAAGCCGGAACACCCGCGGGCGCGGGTTGCCCGGCTGCGGGCGGGGCGTCACGCCGCCGAGCTCGACGAAGCCGAAGCCCAGCCCGAGCAGCCGGTCGGGCACCTCGCACTGCTTGTCGTAGCCCGCCGCGAGGCCGACGGGGTTGGGAAAGGTGAGGCCGAACGCCTCGACCGAGAGCCGCGGGTCGTCCGGCGCGGGGCGCAGCGGCGGGGCGGCGGCGAGGCTGCGGATCGTCAGCGCGTGCGCCGCCTCGGGGTCGAGCCGATGCAGGAGGGGCCGCAGGACGGGAAAGGCGCCCCGGATCATGCGGGCGCGTCCGGCACGAGGCCCGCGACATCGGGCACGCCGTCGGGGCCGATCGGCACGGGCGCGACGGAGCGGACCGCATCGAGCGGCAGCGGACCGTAGAGATGCGGGAAGAGGTCGCCGCCCCGCGAGGGCTCGAAGACCAGCGCCGGGCCCAGCGCCGCCGCGTCCACAGCGACCAGCAGGAGGTCGTCCTGCCCGGCGAAGTGCCGCCGCGCCGTCTCGCGTACCTGCGCCGCCGTGGAGAAATGGATGAAGCCGTCGGCGCGATCGACGGGCGCGCCGGCGAAGACGCCCGCCGCGCGGGCCTCCTCCCAGAGCGCGCGCGGCGCGATCTTGTAGACGAGCTCGGCTCCGGGCGGGGGGGCGGACGTCATGGGCGGTCTCCGGGCGTGCCTCCAGGCGCGCGGCGCCGGTCTACGCCGGGCCGGCGCGCGCGGCAAGCCGACGTGCGCCGGCGCGCATCCGGCCTCGGCGGACGACCGAGCATGGAACCGCTCTCGACCCGGGAGTTTGTCCAGTGACCCCGGGTGATTTCCTAGGTTGGGTTTGCGGTCACACGTGTGAGGGAGTGCCCATGCTGACGCATGGCCAGATCTGGACGGCGATCGATCGGCTCGCGGAGCGTTACGGCCTGACCGCCTCGGGCCTGGCGCGGCGTGCCGGGCTCGACGCGACGAGCTTCAACCGGTCCAAGCGCGTGAGCCCCGACGGGCGCGAGCGCTGGCCCTCGACCGAATCGATCGCCAAGGTGCTGAACGCCACCGGCGCGAGCCTCGACGAGCTCGTCGCCCTGATCGAGCCGGGGAACGCCGCGCGCGGCGCCACCGTCCCGCTCGTCGGCTGGAGGGACGCCGGCGCACCGCCGCATTTCGCGTCGGACGGCATGCCGTCGGGCGCGCACTGGAGCGAGATCGAGTTCCCGGATGTCGGCGCCGAGCGCGTCTTCGCCGTCGAGGTGGCGGGCAGCGCACACGCGCCGGTCTACCGTGACGGCGACGTGCTGATCGTCTCGCCGACGGCGGGCGTGCGCAAGGGCGACCGGGTGCTGGTGCGCGATGCGAGCGGCACCGTCAGCGCCCGCGAGCTGGTGCGGCGTACGGTGCGGACGCTCGAGCTGAAAGGGCTGTGCGACGACAGCGACTGGAGCCTGCCGATCGCGCAGGCGGAGTACGTCGCGCGGATCATTTGGTGCAAGCAATAGAGTGCAGCCGATGCATCTATCGCCCGCGCCGTGAATGTCGGCTTCAGAGCTTGTAGGCCGTGCGGAAGCCGCCCCAGTGCCGGCCGGCGACTCGGATCGGCGCATCGACCTCGCGCATCATCACGAGCTTGCCGCCGCCCATGTCCCGCGAATAGGCCTGGATCAGGAACGGCCGCGTCGAGCGCGCGGCGGCGATGCCGGCGCGGTCGTCGAAGATGCGGCGGTCGCGGCAATTGGCGGCGTTCCAGACCGGGTCGTCCGGCCGCTGCGGCTGCGAATAGAGCTTGTTGTGGACCGGAATGTAGCCGTTCCGGTCGATCGCGAGGCAGAAGGCCATGCGCGGGTCGCTCGCGAGCAGCGGCTCCATGATCCCGGGCAGGATCTGCGACAGGATCGGCCGCGCGGCCGTCTCCCATTGCTGCGGGTTCGTTCCGGGGATCGGACGGTAGTCCACGTCGAACAGCGCCTCGCGGGTGAGCCGGCCCGATGCGAGCGCCTCCTCCATCGCCGCGACGGCTCGGCCGGCGGCGTTCTGGGCGCGCTCGATGAGCGGGCGGTACTCCTGCTCGATGGCGCCGATGGCTGCCGCGATGCGCTCGCGAACCGCCGCCTCCGGCTTCTCGAAGGCGCAGTGCACGCCCATGGCGCTCACCCCGGCGACCCGGGCGGGGACGGCGCCGATGCCCTCGATGTCGAGGGAGACCCGCGCGTCCTGCGAGAGCCCGTGACGGGCGGGCGCGGCGACGAGGGCGCCGCCGAGCGACAGGTCGACCGTCTTCGTCACCGCGTCGAGGCCGGCGCCGGAGAGCCGGGCGCGGCGCTCGACGGGGAAGCGGTCGTGGGCACGGCGCTCGCCGATCTCGCTCTGGCGCACCACCGCGACGAAGCGGCGCGCGAGGCCCTTGGCGCCGTCCTCCGCGCGCGCGGAATCGGCGCGCGCCGCCTCGGCGCGCACGGCAGCCTCGGCCGCGGCGGTCTCGATGCCGCGCGCCCGCTCGCCGACCTCACCGACCCGGGCGGAGGCCTCGCCCGCGCGGGCGGCGGCCTCCTCGATGGCGCGATTCTGCTCGCCGACGGTCTCCCGCACGGTGCGGAACACGGGCTGCACCGCCTCGATCGCCTGCGCGACGCGCTCGACCGCCTCGATCGAGGCCTCGGCGCTGTCGCGCAGGGCGTCGATGCGCGTGCGGATGTCGCCCGCGGCAGTGCCGGTCTCGACCGAGAGCGACTTCACCTCGGCGGCGACGACGGCGAACCCCCGGCCGGCCTTGCCGGCGCGGGCCGCCTCGATCGTGGCGTTGAGCGCGAGCAGGTTCGTCTGGCGCGCCACCGCGGAGATCGTGTCGACGATCGAGACGATCTCGCGGGTCGCCTGCGAGAGCGCGCCGATCAGCGCGTTCGCCTCGCGGGCGAAGCCGACGGCGTCGCCGATGCGCCCGTCGGCGTCGCCCACCGCGCCGTCGATCGCCGCCACTGTGCCGGCCAGGCGCTCGGTGACGGCGGCGAGCGCGCGGGTCTCCTCGCCGGCGGCGTCGCTCGCGCCGGCGAATCCGTGCATCTCCTCGCCGATGCGCGCGAGGCCTGCCTTCGCGGCGCTGGCGGCGGCGCTCGCGGCCTCGATCGCCGTGCCGACGCCGTCGATGGCGCGCAGGACGTCGGCCTCGAGCACATCGACGATCTCGCCGTCGAGCCCTGTCGCGTCGCTGCGCGAGCCTCTCTCGGCGCCGGCGGGGGTCCGGTTCGCGGCGAGCTCGCCGGGGGCATCCTCGTCGCGGCGGGTCGCGGCCGCCGGGGGCGCGGCCTTGAGGAATCCGAGCACGGGTCACCTCGTTCCTGTGGGTCGGCGCAGGATGGAGGCATAATCTTAACGCATAGCTAACCGGTGCCCAGATCATAGCCGGAGGCACGGCTATTGCCACGCCTCGCCGTGACGGGACGCCAAGCCCGGAACGGCGCCATTCCGGGCTGCGCGAGGGTCGACGGGCGTGCGGGAAGCCTCTAGTTCGATGCGTCGGGTGCGCGTCGCACCCTCCCGCCACGGACCCCGTCCCTTGCTCGCCTCGGCCACATCAGCGGAGAACCGCGCCGGCATCCTCGCGATGCTCGTCGGCATGGGCCTGTTCGTCGTCAACGACGCGATGATGAAGCTCGCCTCCGCCCATTTCCCGACGGGGCAGATGCTGCTGGTCCGCGGGCTCTTCGCCACGGCGGCGGTGCTCGCGATCGCCGTGGCGCTCGGCGAGGCGCGCAAGCTCGGCACGCTCGCGCAGCCCTTCGTCGCGGCCCGGGCGCTCATCGAGGCCGTGATCTCCTTCCTCTTCATCACGGCACTCGCCCGCGCCCCGCTCGCCGACCTCACCGCGATCCTCCAGGCGACGCCGATCATCGTCACGCTGCTGCTCGTGGTCCTCGGGCTCGAGCGGGTCGGCTGGCGGCGCTGGATCGCGATCCTCGTCGGCTTCGCCGGCGTGCTGCTGATCGTGCGCCCCGGCACCGTCGCCTTCGACGTGAACGCGATGCTCGCGCTCGCCGCCGCCGTGCTCGTCGCCGTACGCGACCTGATCACGCGCCTGATCCACGCCGACACGCCCTCGATCGTCGTCGTGCTGGGCACGACGGTGACGGTGGGCGTCGTCGGGCCGCTGATCGGCGGCGCGCTGGGCGAGACGTGGCAGCCCGTCCTGCGCGCGGAAACGCTGATCCTGGTCGTCGCGGCCGTGCTCTACGGCGCGGGCAACATGGCCGTGGTGATGGCCTTCCGGAAGGCGGACGTCTCCGCCGTCTCGCCCTTCCGCTACGCCTCGGTCGTGTTCGCGCTCGTCATCGGGTTCACCGTCTTCGACGAGTTCCCGGACGCCGTCGCGCTCGCGGGCTTCGCCCTCGTCGTGGGAGCGGGCCTCTACGCCTGGCACCGCGAGCGCATCCGCCGGCGCGCCGCGCTGGCCGGGATCGCGCCCGGGGAGGACGCCCCATGACGCCCGCCCGGCGCCCGCCGCTCGCCATCCTCGTGGCGATCTCGGCCCTCCAGCCCTTCGCGCTCAACGTGCTCGCCCCCGCGACGCCGGGCCTCTCGCGGGCGCTCGCCGTCGACTACGCCACGGTCCAGCTGACGCTGACGATCTACCTCGTCGCAGTCGCGGCGACGCAGCTCTTCGTCGGCCCGATCTCGGACCGGATCGGGCGGCGCCCCTGCATCCTCGCCGGCGCCGCGCTGTTCCTCGTCGGCTCGATCATGGGCGCGGCGGCGACGGGCATCGAGACCCTCGTCCTGGCGCGCGCCATCCAGGCGGCGGGCGGCGGCACCTGCTTCGCGCTCGCCCGCGCGGTGGTGCGCGACACCGCCTCGAAGGACGAGAGCGCGAGCCTGATCGGCTACATCACCATGGCGATGGTGGTCTCGCCGATGGTCGCGCCGCTCTTCGGGGGCTTCCTCGACGAGCGCTTCGGCTGGCGGGCGATCTTCGTCGCGACCGCGATCCTCGCGGCCGGCGTCGGCGTCGCCACCGTGCTGCTGCTCGGCGAGACGGCGCCGCGCAACGCCTCCTCCTCGATCGTCACGACGCTGCGCGGCTTCCCGCGGCTCCTCGCGGACCGGCTGTTCCTGGCCTACACCTTCGCGCTCGCCTTCACCTCCGCGGCCTTCTTCGGCTTCATCGCCGGCGCGCCCTACATCGTCGTGGAGACCATGGGCCGCTCGGCGGACGTCTACGGCGCCTACTTCATCCTCAGCGCCGGCGGCTACATGGCGGGCAACTTCCTCACCGGGCGCTTCGGCCGGCGGATCGGCACGGACCGGATGATCCTCGTCGGGACGGGCTGCTCCGTCGCCTCGACCGCGCTCGCGCTGGCCTTCGCCCTCGCCGGGCCGCCGCTCGGCCTGCCCTGGACGCCGGCCGCCCTGTTCCTGCCGCTCACCCTCAACGCCATGGCGAACGGGCTCTCCATCCCCAGCGCAACCGCCGCCGCGCTCTCGGTGCGCCCGGATCTCGCGGGGACGGCGGCGGGGCTCGCGGGGTCGGCGCAGCTCGGCACGGGCGCCCTCGCGGCGCTCGTCGTCGGCGACCTCGTCACGCGCTGGCCGCCGGCGCTCGTCGTGGTGATGCTCGGCGCGACAATGGTGGGATTCGCCGCGGCCGTGGCGGCACGGCGGATCGAAGCCGCGCGGGCGCGCGCCGTGGCGACGACCTGAACCGCGAGAAGAGCCTCAACCGCGCTTCAGGCCGGCCTTGCCGCGGGCGTTGATCATCGGCTTGAGCTGGTTCGAGTCCTGCGGGTCGACGTCGTCGGGAAACTGCTCGGCGGCGAGCCCCTCGCGGGGCGAGGTCGCCTGCCGGTCCTCCCGCGCGCGCTCCGGCCCGGGCGACTTCGCCTTGGCCGGATCGACGGACTTGACCATGTCCTTGTTGGTCATCGCTCGCTCCTAGCGGTAGCAGACGTCGCGGCCGTAGAGCGGGTCGAACTCGCACACGACCTCCGCGCGCGGGGCCGGTGCGGCACCGGCCGCCGAGGCGCCGCCGACGACGGCGCCCGTCGTCGCCTCGGGGCCGTAGGGCGAGCAGGCCGCGAGCGTCCCTGCGACGAGTCCCGCCGCCGCCAGCGGCGCGAGGCGGCGCGCGACCGCGCGGGGCTGCGCGGGCAACTGGATGAGAGCCGTCGATCCGAACGTCATCAAGGCGAGCTCCTGCGAAGATCCGGGCATCGTGCGTAAAGCCGGGGCATGCGCGCGACGCGAGCGCGCTCGGGGGAGCTTCGGAAACGTGCCCCTCGGCCACTCGGTTCCGCCCCTCGCCGTGCCGCAGCCCGATCCGCCCGTCGGAACGGCCTCGGACGGGCGCGCGCACCTAGCGCGCGCGCCGGCGATGGGAACCCCCGGCGAGCCTGTCGGTTGAGAAGCCGTCCAAGCAAGAGGCCCGAGGAGGCGAACATGGCGGTTGGCAAGTCTGCGTCGAAGCGCGGCTTCGCGTCGATGAGCCCGGAGAAGCAGAGAGAGATCGCGAGCAAGGGCGGCCAGAGCGTGCCGGCCTCCAAGCGGTCCTTCTCGCAGAACCGGGAACTCGCGTCGGAAGCGGGGCGGAAGGGGGGCCAGTCCTCCACGGTCCAGCGGCCCGCCGAGCCGGCGTGACGCCGGACTCGACGCGAACGAGGAAGGGCCGCCGCGAGGCGGCCCGTTCTTCCGCGACGGCTTGCTTTCCACTGCTCGTGTGAACGGGTACCGGGCCCCGGCGGATCGCCGCGGGCCCTCTTCGTGCTCTCACGACCGCGCGGCGCTGCGGTGCCCGCCGCCCGCCTCGTCGCCGGACGTCGGCACGGGTCGCACGTCGAGGAGCGGCGCCCAGTCGCGGCTCTCGATCCGCAGCCCGGCCGCCTCCAGCCGAAGGCCCATGTCGCGCGCGAGCGACGAGACCGTCCTGTCGAGCGCGACCGAGAGGCGTCGCGCGCACAGGCTCGCGAGCGCCGTCTCGCCGGCCTTGCTCGCGGCGACGAGGCCGAGCACGGCGCACTCGTCCGCGCTCGCGCGCCGGGTACCGACGGCGTTCATCTCCCATCCCGGATGCGGCGTGGGATCGTCGGTGCGTTGGTTGCGCAGCGCGAAGCCGAGCAGGAGCGCGTCCGAGACGACGGCGCGGGCGGTCTGCCCATCCGTCGCGGCGGTGAGCCGGTATTCCAGCGCGTCGATGGCGGCCACGTCGTAGGACGCCTCGAAGTCTCCCAGCGACCGGAAGATGTCGACGAGAAGCGTCGTCTTCGGGCTCAGGAGAACGGCGATCGTGCTCGTTTCGGTCGTCATGGCGAACGCCCCGTCGGCGGCGGCCGTCGAAACGGCCTCGTAGCGAGTGCGGTGCGCGGCGACCCTTCTCCGGCGGACGTGCACACGCGCGGGTTCGCGGGGCGAACGTGGCCCGCAGCCGCGGGGTTCCTACGGCTCCCCGATGCGGCCGAGAAGGGGCGGGAGAAAGGGCGCTAGACGAGCGCGAAAAAAATTCGGCGGTCGGGCGGAACCGGACCGGGGGAACGACGTTTGCTCGACAACCGGCTCAATCTGCCCCCACGGGCCGGCACCTGGGGCGCGGTCGTTTCGGCGACCGCGCCCTTTTCTCGTTCTCCAGAGAGCCCGAGGCGCGTCGCTCCGTCAGCGCGCGCAGGAGATGGCGAGCGCGCCGGTCTCGCCGTCGGCGCCGAAGCGGACCACTTTGGCGAAGCCGTGGGCGTTGCACCAGGACTGCGCGATCATCGCGCCGCAGGCCTCGCCGCTCGCGAGGCAGCTCGTCGCGCCGTAGCCCTCGGCGGCCGGGATGACGAAGTGCCCGGTCTCCGCGGCGGCGCGGGAGGCCTCGGTCGGCACCAGCATGAAGGACAGCGAGAGGGCGGCGCCGAGCGCCATGAACGCGGTGAGAGCGAGCACGCGACGCATGTGGGACTTCCGTTTCAAGGGCGGGACGATGCCGCAGATTGACGCGGCGGGGTTTGCGGTTCGTTAAGCGTCGACCCGCCGCCGGGTTCCGCCTGCACCTGCGCGGCGGCGTCTTGACTGAATTCGCCGAAAAAGGCAATCAGGTTCCATGCAGACGGCGCACACCATCGCCATTTCCATTTGTCGCTAGCGCTGACCCGCTGGCCGGAGCCGTCACGTCCTCACGACAGGTCGACATCTCCTCGAGCCGGCGGGCACCGGAGGACGTCGCATGGGTGATCAGCGCCCCGCCGGGACGGCGGGACCCGCAGGGGACGAGATGCCGGTACGGGACGCCGGGGGACAGGCGTCGCGGGAGGCGCCGCTCGTCCTCTACAACACGCGAACGCACGCCAAGGAGCCCTTCGCGCCGATCGACCCGGCGCGGGTGCGCATGTACGTCTGCGGCCCCACCGTCTACGACGACGCCCACATCGGCAACGCCCGTCCGGTGATCGTCTTCGACGTGCTCTACCGCCTGCTTCGGCACGTCTACGGCGCCGGCGCCGTCACCTACGTGCGCAACATCACGGACGTCGACGACAAGATCAACGCCCGCGCCGCCCGGGACTACCCGAACCTGCCGCTCAACGAGGCGATCCGGCGCGTCACCGAGGGAACGCACGCGCGCTTCGAGGCCGCCGTCGCGGCGCTCGGCAACCTGCCGCCCACCGTCGAGCCGCGGGCGACCGACCACGTCGCGGAGATGCGCGACATCATCGAGCGCCTGGTCGCGCGCGGCATCGCATACGTCGCCGACGGGCACGTGCTGTTCTCCGTCGCCGCCATGGGCCGGCTCGCGGGCGTGCCGGCCTACGGCTCGCTGGCGCGCCGCTCGCTGGACGAGATGGTCGCGGGCGCGCGAGTCGACGTCGCCTCCTACAAGCGCGACGAGATGGACTTCGTCCTCTGGAAGCCCTCCTCGGCGGGCGAGCCCGGCTGGCCCTCGCCGGCGGGAATCGACGGGCTCGGCCGTCCGGGCTGGCACATCGAGTGCTCGGCCATGGCGTGGGCGCACCTCGTCGCCCCCTTCGCCGGGCGCCTGGCCTGCACCGACGCCGAGGCCGAGATGTTCGACATCCACGGCGGCGGCATCGATCTCGTCTTCCCTCACCACGAGAACGAGATCGCCCAGACCTGCTGCGCCTTCGGCATCCCCCGCATGGCCAACGTGTGGATGCACAACGGCTTCCTCCAGGTCGAGGGGGAGAAGATGTCGAAGTCGCTCGGCAACTTCGTCACCATCGCCGACGTCCTGAAGGACTGGCCGGGCGAGGTGGCCCGCCTCGCCATGCTCAAGACGCACTACCGCCAGCCGATCGACTGGACGGTGCGGGGGCTGGAGGAGGCGGAGCGCAACCTCTCGCGCTGGTATGCCGATCTCGGCGAGCCGGGGGACGCGCCGGACGCCTCCGCCCTCGCGGCGCTCGTCGACGATCTCAACACCCCGGCCGCGATCGCCGCGCTCCACCACGCCGCCCCCGCCGCGCGGCGCGCCGCGCTCGCGCTCATGGGCTTCTCGGGAGACCCCGCCGCGCTCGCCCGCTCGGCGGAGGGGCTCGACGTCGCCGCCGTCGAGGCTCTGGTCTCCGAGCGCACCGCCGCCCGCGCCGCCAAAAACTGGGCCGAGAGCGACCGCCTGCGCGATGTCCTCGCCGGCATGGGCGTGACGGTGAAGGACTCCAAGGACGGGACGACGTGGGAGGTGTCGCGATGACGCTCGGCGGGCGCCCGTCCAACCTCCGCTGCGGCTGCGCCGAACGCGCCCGCGGCCGCGCTCCGCTCCCTCCCCATCGGGGAGGGGACGGCGAGCGGAGCGAGCCAGGGGTGGGGTCCGTCCCGTGCGCGGCGCTGTCCATCGGCGCCTGCCCGAGGACCTCGTCATGACCCGCCGCCCGCCCGTCGCCCTGCGCCCTCTCCTCCCCGCCGACGTCCCCGTCTGCGCGCAGATCTTCCGGGACGCCGTCGAGACGCTGACGGGAGACGACTACGACCCCGCCCAGCAGGAGGCCTGGGCGTCGAGCGCGGACGATCTCGACGCCTTCGGCGCGCGGCTGACGAAGGCGCTCGCCATCGTCGCGACCGACGAGGGCGAGGTGGTCGGCTTCGCCACGCTCGCCGGCAACGAGACACTAGACATGCTCTACGTCGCCCCCGACATGGCCGGGCGCGGCGTCGCGACGACCCTCGTCGACGCGCTCGAGAAGCTCGCCGGCGCGCGCGGCACGAAGGTCCTCACCGTCGAGGCCTCGGACACGGCGCTGCCCTTCTTCATGGATCGCGGCTATGCGCCCCAGCAGCGCAACACCGTCCACCGTGCGGGCCAGTGGCTCGCCAACACCACGATGACGAAGGCGATCGAGCCGCCCGCCGGCGGCGGAGGAAAACCGTCATGAGCGCGCGCATCCACCTGTTCGACACGACACTGCGCGACGGCGCCCAGACGACCGGCGTCGACTTCTCGCTCGCCGACAAGATCGCCATCGCCCGCCACCTCGACGCGCTCGGGATCGACTACGTCGAGGGCGGCTACCCCGGCGCGAACCCGCTCGACACCGAGCTCTTCCGCGAGAAGCGCACGCAGCGCGCGCGCTTCACCGCCTTCGGCATGACCAAGCGCGCCGGGCGCTCGGCGGCGAACGATCCGGGGCTCGCGGCGCTGCTCGAGGCGGACGCCGACGCGATCTGCTTCGTCGCCAAGGCCTGGGACTACCACGTGCGCGTCGCCCTCGAGATCGAGCCGGAGGAGAACCTCGCCTCGATCCGCGAGAGCGTCCAGGCCGCCGTCGCCCGTGGGCGCGAGGCGATGGTCGACTGCGAGCACTTCTTCGACGGCTACAAGGCGAACCCCGACTACGCGCTCGCCTGCGCCCGCACGGCGTGGGAGGCCGGCGCCCGCTGGGTCGTGCTGTGCGACACCAACGGCGGCACGCTTCCCGCCGAGGTCGCGGGCATCGTGGCGCGGGTGTCGGAGATCGTGCCGGGGGACCGTCTCGGCATCCACGCCCACGACGATTGCGGCTGCGCCGTCGCCGTCTCGCTGGCCGCGATCGAGGCGGGCGCGCGCCAGATCCAGGGGACGCTGAACGGGCTCGGCGAGCGCTGCGGCAACGCCAACCTCGTGACGCTGATCGGCACGCTGGCGCTCAAGCCGCATTTCGCCGAGCGCTACACGACGGGCGTGACCCCCGAGGCGCTGGCCCGGCTCACCCCGATCTCGCGCGCGATCGACGAGTTGCTCAACCGACAGCCCAACCGCCACGCGCCCTATGTCGGCGCGAGCGCCTTCGCCACCAAGGCCGGCATCCACGCCTCGGCCGTGCTCAAGGACCCGAAGACCTACGAGCACGTCGCCCCGGAGGCGGTGGGCAACCTGCGCCGGGTGCTGGTCTCCGACCAGGGCGGCAAGTCCAACCTGCGCGCGGAGCTCGAGCGTCTCGGCCTCGACCTCGAGAAGGACGACCCGCGGCTGACCCGCATGCTCACGATCCTCAAGGAGAAGGAATCGCTCGGCTATGCCTACGAGGGCGCGGACGCCTCCTTCTACCTGCTGGTGAAGCGGGTGATGGGCGAGGTGCCGGACTATTTCGACGTGGAGCGCTACTCGGTCAACGTCGAGCGGCGCTGGAACGCGCGGGGCCAGCTCACCACGGTGGCGGAGGCGATCGTCAAGGTGCGGGTCGGCGGCGAGACGCGGATCTCGGCGGCGGAGGGCAACGGCCCCGTCAACGCGCTCGACGTCGCGCTCCGCAAGGATCTCGGCCGCTACCAGGAACTGATCGAGCATCTGGAGCTGATCGACTTCAAGGTGCGCATCTTCCAGGGCGGCACCGACGCCGCCACCCGCGTGCTGGTGGAGTTCCGCGACGGCGAGGGCAGCCGCTTCACCACGGTGGGAGTCTCCCCCAACATCATCGACGCCTCCTTCGAGGCGCTGACGGACGCGATCGACTACACGCTGCTGAAGGCGGGGGCGACGGCGTAGCGAGACGACACTCACCGCCCGATTCCTCCCCGCAGGGGAGGACGACGGCCGAAGGCCGGAGGGTGGGGAGGGCGGCGGGCCGGCTCGCCCGCATGGCTGAACGGCCCCACCGCCCGTGCTTCGCACGGACTCCTCCCCTGCGGGGAGGAAGCGGGCGGCGGCTTACTCCACCGCGATCCCCAGCCGCCGCATCTTCTCCCACAGCGTGGTGCGCGAGACGCCCAGCCGCTGGGCGGTCTCCTGGATGCCGTTGCCGGTGGCGCGCAGCATCGCCTCGATGTGGGCCTTCTCCGCCGCCTCGCGAACCTCGGCCAGCGTCAGGCCCTCGGCCGCAGCCGGCGCGCTCGAGACCGTGGAAGACCCCGCCGGCGGCGGCTTCGGGAGAGCATCGGGGAACAGGTCAGGCGCGCCGATCGCGTCTTCCTCGCACAGCGCCACCGCCCGCTCGACGCGGTTCTTCAGCTCGCGCACGTTGCCCGGCCAGTCGTAGGCCTGCGCCGCCGCGATCGCGTCCGGCGCGGGCGAAACGCGCGTTCCGCGCAGGCGCGGGCCGGCCTCGCCGACGAAGCGGCGCAGCAGCGGCTCGATCTCCGCGGGGCGCTCCCGCAGCGCCGGGATGCGGATCGTGACCACGTTGATGCGATACCACAGGTCCTCGCGGAAGACGCCGCGGGCCACCTCCGCCTCCAGGTCGCGATGCGTCGCGCACACGAGCCGCGCACAGAAGGGGACCGGCCGCACGCCGCCCACCCGCATCAGCTCGCGCTCCTGCACGAGCCGCAGCAGCTTCGCCTGCAGGGCGGCATCGAGCTCGCCGATCTCGTCGAGGAACAGCGTCCCCTCCCCCGCCGTCTCCGCGAGGCCGAGACGGCGCTCGTGGGCGCCGGTGAAGGCGCCCTTCTCGTGACCGAACAGCGCCGAATCGACGAGCTCCGGCGCCAGCGCCGCGCAGTTGACCGCGACGAACGGCCCGGCCCCGCGCCGGCTCTGGGCGTGCAGGAAGCGCGCGGCGACCTCCTTGCCCGTCCCCGTCTCGCCGGTGAGGAGCACCGGCAGGTCGACGTCGGCGATCCGCTCCAGCGTGCGCCGCGTCCCGGAGGTCGCGGGCGAGAGACCGAAGGAGGCGAAGGGGTCCGCCGCCGCGTCGTCGTCCTCACCGGTCTTCGCCGAGCCGTCGCCGCCGGTCGCGGCGCGCAGCTTGTCCACGACCTCGTCGAGCTCGAAGGGCTTCGTCACGTAGTCCCGCGCGCCCATGCGCACGAGCCGCACCGCCTGGTCGATGCCGCCGTAGGCCGTCATGAAGATCGTCGGCACGGCGCCGGCGCGGGCGAAGACGTCGCGCATCAGGCTCTCGCCGTCGCCGTCGGGCAGGCGGATGTCGCACATCACGGCGTCGGGCGTCTGGCGGGCGATCGAAGCCAGCGCTTCGGCGCAGGAGCGCGCCCAGCGCACGTGCCAGCCTTCGAGCGCGAGACGCTGCTGGAGGGAGGCGCCGAGGATCTCGTCGTCCTCGATGACGAGGATCAGCGCGCGCTCGCTCACGACGCCGTCTCCGTGAGCCCGCGCGCGTCCTCGGCGACGGGGCCGGTCGGCAGCCGCACGACGACCGTGGTCCCCTCGCCCGAGCGGCTCTCGACGCGGATCTGGCCGCCGAGATCGTCGATCAGCCGCGAGACCATCCAGAGGCCGAGGCCCTTGCCCTTGGTGAGCGGCGTCGTGCCCCGCCCCTCGGTGACGAAGGCGAGCACGTCCTCGGGCATGCCCTGGCCCGAATCCGAGACGGCGAAGCGCGTCTCGCCCGGCTCCTGCTCGACGCGGAGCCCGACGCGGCCGTGCTCGGGGGAGGCCTTGCAGGCGTTGAGCAGGAGGTTGAGCAGGATCTGGCGCAGCGCGTCCGTGTCCGCCGCGATCGGACGCATCGCCTCGACGGCCCAGTCGAGCGCAACGTGCCGCCGGCGCGCCTCGGGCGCGACGAGGAGCTGGATGTCCATCAGGTCCTCGCGGGAGAAGCGCATCCGCCCCGGCGCGGGGCGGTAGGTGGAGAGCATGGCGTCGGCGACGCGCTCGATCGAGCGCAGGCCCCGCTCGATCAGGTCGAGCGTGTCGGCGCGGACCTCCGGCTTGTCGCCGAAGCGACGCAGGGTCGAGACGGCGTTCAGCAGCCCGGCGAGCGGGTTTCGCACCTCGTGCGCGAGGCCCGCGGCGAGCTTGGCGAGCAGCGCGTTGCGCTCCTTCTCGCCGAGGTCCGCGAGCGCCTGGTTGCGCGCCTCCTCCGCCTCGAGCCGCGTGGTGATGGCGTCGCGCAGGCGCGAGATCTCGGCACTGGCCGGGCGCGTCGCCACCTTCCGATCGCCCCGTGCCCCATCCTGCGTCACCAGCTCGCGGGCGAGCGCGTCGAGCGGTGCGACGGCGCGTCGGGTGATCGCGAAGGTCAGGAGCGCCGCGATCGTCGCGAGCACGAGGTCGATGACGATCGCCCACGCCTCGTTGCGGGAGAGCTCGGCCACGAGATCGCTCGCGTCGAGCGCGGCGACGAGCTCCAGCCGCGCATCCGCGACCTCGTAGGCGCGGGCGATGATGGCGCGGGTTCCCGGCTCGGCGCGGGCGAAGACGACGGTGCTCGCCGGCGCCTGCGCGATCGCCGCGAGCGCCTGCGCCATGTCGGCCCCGCCGGAATCGCCGCGGGAGACCGAGCGCACCACGCCGTCCGGCCCGCGCCAGCGCGCGACGAGGCTCTCCTCGGCGAGGGTCTCGCGGAACGCGAGCGGGTCGTCGAGGAGATCGGCCACCGCGGCCTCGCCCTCGCCGAGTCGTGGGGCGACGACGCCCGCGAGCGCATTGAGGAAGATCGTGGCCTTGGCCTCGAGCGCCCGCACCTCGCGGCTCTCCAGGAAGGCGAGGCCGATCTGCGTCGTGCCGACGGCGACCGCGAACATCGTGATCGAGACGCCGAGCGGCAACAGGACCGTCAAAGGCCAGCGTCGGGAGGAAGCGGTGCGCATGCCGCGATTCTAGGTGGCGTGGCGCCGCTTGTCATCAGCCGGCGTCGGGCGTCCCGCTCAGCGGGTTCCTCGGGTGCCAGCCGTAGCGCAGCGTCTCGAAGCGCATGGCGCGGGCATCGACCATGAGGAGGCGCCCGACGAGACCCTCGCCGAAGCCGACGATCTCGCGCACGATCTCCATCGCCATCATGGAGCCCATCACGCCCGCGAGCGCGCCGAGCACGCCGGCCTCCGCGCAGGTCGGGATCGCGCCCGGGGGCGGGGCGTCGGGGAAGAGGCAGCGATAGGTCGGGTTCGGCCGCCCGTCGGGTCCGGTCTCGTGGGCGCGGATCGTGGTCAGCGTCCCGTCGAACTGGCCGAGCGCCGCCGTGACCAGCGGGCGCTTCTCGTGGAAGCAGGCGTCGGACACCGCGTAGCGGGTGGCGAAATTGTCCGATCCGTCGGCTACGAGGTCGTAGGCCGCGACGAGGTCGCGGGCGTTCGCCTCGGTGAGACGGGTACGATGCGTCTCGACCCCGACGTGCGGGTTGAGGCGGGCGACCGCGTCCGCCGCGCTCGCGACCTTGGGGCGGCCCACGTCGGGCGTGCCGTGGATCACCTGGCGCTGGAGGTTGCCCAGATCGACGACGTCGTCGTCGACGATACCGATCGTGCCGACTCCCGCCGCGGCGAGGTACTGGATCAGCGGCGCGCCGAGCCCGCCGGCGCCGACGACGAGCACCCGCGCGGCCTTCAGCCGCGCCTGTCCCGGCCCGCCGACGTCCTGGAGGACGAGGTGGCGGGCGTAGCGGGCGATCTCGTCGGGCGTCAGCGCCATCTCACCCCTCGCGACGCGGGCCGAGGACCGCGGCGGCGAGCTTCCGGAAGGCGCGCGCCCGGTGGGAGAGGCCGCTGTGCGGGTCGCTCCAGTCGATCCCGTGCTTCTCGTCCGCGGTCATCTCGCCGAAGGTGCGGGTCTCGCCGTCGGGCAGGAAGATCGGGTCGTAGCCGAAGCCCGCCGTGCCGCGCGGCGGCCAGACGATCGCGCCGGGGCAACGCCCCTCGAACAGCTCCTCCCGCCCGTCCGGCCAGGCGACGACGAGGGCGGAGACGAACCAGGCGGTCGTGTCGGTCGCCGCACGCTTGTCGAGCTCGCGCTTCACGCGCTCCATCGCCGGGCCGAAGTCCCGGTTCACGGACCAGTCGGCGGAGAACAGGCCCGGCGCGCCGTCGAGCGCCAGCACGCAGATGCCCGAGTCGTCGGAGATGGCGGGCAGGCCCGTCGCCTGCGCGGCGGCGTGCGCCTTGATCGCCGCGTTCTCGGAGAACATCGTGCCGGTCTCGTCGGGCACGGGCAGGCCGTGCTCGCCCGCCGAGGTCGCCGCGACGCCGAACGGGGCGAGCAGCTCGCGCATCTCCCGGAGCTTGCCGGCGTTGTGGGTCGCGATCACGACCGGGCCCTCGAGGCGGCGATGCTGCATCTGTCGCGCTCCCGTCAGGCGATGGCCTGCTTCTGCTTCTCGACGAGGCCCGCGACGCCCGCCTTGGCGAGGTGGAGGAGGCCGATCAGCTCCTCCTCGGAGAAGGGCGCGCCCTCCGCCGTGCCCTGCACCTCGACGATGCCCCCCTTGCCGGTGATGACGAAGTTCGCATCCGTCTCGGCGACCGAGTCCTCGGCGTAGTCGAGGTCGATCACGGGCTTGCCCTGGTGGATGCCGCAGGACACGGCCGCGACGTGGTCGCGCAGCGGGTTCACCGAGATGATCGAGCGCTTCATCATCCAGGCGAAGCACTCGTGCAGCGCGACCCAGGCGCCGGTGATCGCGGCGGTGCGCGTGCCGCCGTCCGCCTGGATCACGTCGCAGTCGACGACGATCTGCCGCTCGCCGATGGCGTGGAGATCGACGACGGCACGCAGCGAGCGGCCGATGAGGCGCTGGATCTCCTGCGTGCGGCCGGACGGCTTGCCGGAATTCACCTCGCGGCGGGTGCGCTCGTGTGTGGCGCGCGGCAGCATGGCGTACTCCGCCGTGACCCAGCCCTTGCCGGTGCCGCGCAGCCAGCCCGGCCCGCGCTCCTCGAGCGAGGCGGCGCACAGCACCTTCGTCTCGCCGAAGGTGACCATGCACGAGCCTTCCGCATAGCGCACGACGCCGCGCTCGAGGGTGACGGGGCGCATCTCGTCGGGCGCGCGCTTCGAGGGCCGCATCATGGGATCTCCGTTGTCGGTGGCACGCGTCTTACGCCTCGCGGGGATGCGGGGCAAGGCGCGGCAGCCCCGGTCTCGCCCCCCCTCTCGCGCTCGCGTCCGATCCGTTCTAGGAATGGCCGCAGCCGACCCCATATGGGGAGGCGAGAGAGCCGCTCTCGCGAGAACGAATCCGGATTCCTCCGGAATCGCCGATTCGCCCCCGTTTCGTTCGACGCCCGTTCCGGGCGGGCCGCCCGGGCTCCCCGCTAGCGCGGAGACCGGGCCGCGCATCGTCCCCTCAGGTCCAGCCGCCCGCCCGATGCCTCGCCTCACCCTTCCGCCGCAGGCCCGCTCGCGCGGGGTGACCGCGGTTCTCGGCCCCACCAACACGGGCAAGACGCATCTCGCCATCGAGCGGATGCTCGGCCATTCGTCCGGCATGATCGGCCTGCCGCTGCGGCTGCTCGCGCGGGAGGTCTACGGCCGCGTGGTTGAGCGCGCCGGCGCGGACGCGGTCGCCCTCGTCACCGGCGAGGAGAAGATCAAGCCGAAGCACCCGCGCTACTGGATCTGCACCGCCGAGGCGATGCCGCGGGACCTCGACCTCGCCTTCGTCGCGATCGACGAGATCCAGCTCGCCGCCGATCTCGACCGCGGGCACGTCTTCACCGATCGCCTGCTCAACCAGCGGGGCCGCGAGGAGACGCTGCTCATCGGCTCCTCCACCATGGAGCCGCTGGTGAAGGCGCTCATACCGGGCGTGCACGTCACCACCCGCCCACGGCTCTCGCAGCTGACCTTCGCCGGCTCGAAGAAGCTCTCGCGCCTGCCCGCCCGCACCGCCATCGTCGCCTTCTCGGCGGAGGAGGTCTACGCCATCGCCGAGCTGATCCGCCGCCAGCGCGGCGGGGCGGCGGTGGTGCTCGGCGCGCTCTCGCCGCGCACGCGGAACGCCCAGGTCGCGCTCTACCAGTCGGGCGACGTCGACTACCTCGTCGCCACCGACGCCATCGGCATGGGGCTCAACCTCGACGTCGACCACGTCGCCTTCGCGGCCGACCGCAAGTTCGACGGCTTCCGTTTCCGCAGGCTCAACCCCTCGGAGGTCGGGCAGATCGCGGGGCGCGCCGGGCGCCACCTCAACGACGGCACGTTCGGCACGTCGGGGCGCTGCGACCCGTTCGACGTCGAGATCGTCGAGGCGGTGGAGGGACACCGGTTCGAGCCCGCGCGGATCCTGCAGTGGCGCAACCCCGACCTCGATTTCCGCTCCATCGACGCGCTCCAGCGCGCGCTGGCCGAGGTGCCCCGGGAGCACGGCCTCACCCGCGCACCGATGGCCGAGGACGTCGCGGCACTCGAGATCCTCGCGCGCGACGATTCGGTGCGCCACCACGCCAGCGGCCGCGCCGCGGTCGAGCGGCTCTGGGACGTCTGCCAGGTTCCCGATTATCGCAAGGTGTCGCCGCAGAGCCACGCCGACCTCGTCTCCGCCATCTACCTCTTCCTGATGCGCGACGGGGCGGTTCCCGACGATTGGTTTCGCCGCCACATCTCGCTGCTCGACCGCGTCGACGGCGATATCGACACGTTGTCCGCCCGCATCGCCCAGGTGAGGACCTGGACCTTCGTCGCCAATCGACCCGACTGGTTACGCGATCCGGAGCATTGGCAGAGCGTGGCGCGTGGGGTAGAGGACAAGCTGTCGGATGCGCTGCACGAGCGGCTGGCGAGCCGGTTCGTGGATCGGCGGACCAGCGTCCTGATGCGGCGCTTGAGAGAGAACGCGATGCTTGAAGCGGAAATTTCGGCGAGCGGCGACGTGAGCGTCGAGGGTCAGCACGTCGGGCGCCTGTCCGGCTTCGTCTTCGTGCCGGACCCGGGCGCCACGGGCGACGAGGCGAAGACCCTGCGCAACGCCGCGGTCAAGGGTCTCGCGGGCGAGATCGAGGCGCGCGCCGACCGGTTCTCGACGGCCGCCGACACGACCTTCGTCCTCTCCAACGACGGCACCATCCGCTGGCAGGGCGAGCCGGTGGCGCGGCTCGAGCCGGGCGAGAAGATCTTCGAGCCGCGGGTGCGGCTCATCGCCGACGAGCACCTGACCGGAGGCGCGCTGGAGAAGGTCGAGTGTCGTCTCCAGGCATGGCTCAAGGCGCACGTGGTGCGCACGCTCGGGCCCCTGCTCGAGATGGAGGATGCCGCCGACCTGACGGGCATCGCCAAGGGCATCGCCTACCAGATCGCCGAGGCGCTCGGCGTGCTCGAGCGCTCGCGCGTCCTCCAGGAGGTGCGCGGCCTCGACCAGCAGGCCCGTGCGGCGCTGCGCCAGAAGGGCATCCGCTTCGGCGCCTACCATCTCTATCTCCCCGCGCTGATGAAGCCCGCTCCGCGCACGCTGGCGGCGCAGCTCTGGGCGCTGAAGAACGGCGGGCTCGATCAGAAGGGCATCGACGAGATCGCCGCGCTCGCCTCCTCCGGGCGCACGTCGATCCCCGTGGACACCGAGGTCGCCAAGGGCCTCTATCGCTCGGCCGGCTTCCGCGTCTGCGGTGGGCGTGCCGTGCGCGTCGACATCCTCGAGCGCCTGGCGGACCTCATCCGCCCGGCCATCGCCTACGTGCCGGGGCAGAGCGTCGGTGAGCCGCCGGCGGGCGCCGCGGAGGGCGACGGCTTCGTCGGCACGGTGGCGATGACGTCGCTGGTCGGCTGCGCCGGCGAGGACTTCGCCCAGATCCTGCGCTCGCTCGGCTACGTCTCCGAGGAGCGCGCCGGGCCGGCGATCACCTCGGCGATCCTGAAGCCCGCGCCGACGACGCCGGTCGCGCCGGTGCCGGCGCCGGCCGCGAGCGAGGCGCCCGCAGGCGAGGCGGCTCCGGAGGATGCGGGCGCGGCCGAGCCGGACGCGACGGACGCCCCGGCCGTTGCCGAGGAGCAGCCGCAGGCGGACGCGGCGGAGCATCCGCCCGAAGCCTCCCCGGCCGAGGCATCCCCCGCGGAGGTCGCTTCGGCGGAGGTCGCTCCGGTGGAGATGGCCGAGACCGCGGTCGCTGCGGTGGAGCCCGAGGCGGAGGCCCATGCCGAGACGCCTGCCGCACCCGAGGCCGCGGTGTCCGAAGCCACCCTCGAGATCGCGAGCGAGCCCGTGGTCGCCGAGGCTCCGGCCGAGGAGGCCGCACCGAGCGAAACCGAAGCCGGCGAGACCGAAGCCGGCGAGACCGATGCCGTCGAGGCCGCGCCGAGCGAGCCGGCCGCGACCGAGACGATCGTCGTCTGGCGTCAGGGCCGGCGCGAGGGGCGCGGTCGCTCCGGCCGCCAGGGCAACCGTCCCGGACGGGACGGGCGCGGCCCGCGCCGCGAGGGCGCACAGGCTCCCGGCCGGCAGGGCGGCGAGCCGCGCCGCGAAGGCGGCCAGGGCCGTCGGGATGCGCCCGGCGAGGGTCGTGACGAGCGCCGGGCGAGCGGCAAGGGCAACGGAGCGGGACACGGCAAGGGCGGCGGTCCCGGCGGCGGACGCAAGGACGTCTTCCGCGGGGCCGACGCACCGCGCGGCGGCGGCAAGGACCGCGGCGGCCCCCAGCAGGCCCGTCCGCCCCGCCGAGAGAAGCAGGCGGACCCGGATTCGCCCTTCGCCAAGCTCGCCGCCCTGAAGGCGCAGCTCGAGGAGAAGAAGTGATGGGCCCCGGCGGCGCAAGCCGAGCCTGAGCCCGTGCGCGAGGACCGCCAGCGCCTCGACAAGTGGCTCTGGTACGCGCGCTTCGCGCGCACCCGCACGCTCGCGGCGCGGCTCGTCGAGAGCGGCCACGTGCGGGTCAATGGACAGCGGCAGACGAATCCGGCCAAGGGCGTCGTGGTGGGCGACGTCCTGACCGTCGCCGCCCCGCACGTCACCACCGCGATCCGCGTCCTCGACCTGGGCGAGCGCCGCGGCCCCGCGGGCGAGGCGCAGGCGCTCTACGAGGCGGCCGGATGACGGGCGGTCGCCCGCGTCAATGGAGCCGACCGGCAGGCAGCCGCAGGCCGGGCCCGGAGAGCCGCGCCTGCCGGGACACCTGCGGCGGAGCGTCGAGGCCGCCGCGGCGCCGCAGGGACTCCGGATCGAGGACGACGAGGCTCGCAGGCTCGGCGAGCCGCACCACGCCCTCCTGCGCCAGCATCGCCAGCGCCCGCCCGAGCGTCTCGAGGCCGATGCCGAGATGGTCGGCGACATCGGCGCGGGGCATCGGCACGGGCACGATCGCGCCCGGCCGGAGGGCGACGCCCTGGCGCGCGCAGAGCCCGAGGACGAAGTGCGCGAGCCGCTCGGCCGGCGCCCGGGCGAGGGACACGAAGGCCTGCGTCCCCGCGCTCGCGATCTCCTCCTGCAGGCCCCCGACGATTCGCGCCTGGAGCGCGCGATCCGACGCCGCGAGGGCGTAGAGCCGCGCCTGCGGCATGCGGCGCACGGCGAGATGCAGCACGGCCTCGCCGGTGAAGCCCCAGGTCTCCACGCGCGCGAGCCCGACGACGTCTCCCGGGAAGAGGAACCCGTCGACGGCGCGCCGCCCGTCCCGCAGCCGACGCTGAAGGCGCGCCACGCCAGCCTCCACGCGCAGGACGTCGCGGGCCGGCTCGCCTTCGCGGGCGAAGGCGCAGCCGGGCGCGCACCGTTCGACGGGGCAATCGCGGAACGCGGCCGCGAGCGCGTCCTCGGGGCCGCCGGACGGGTCGTCGGGGCTCTCGGGCATCGGGGGTGCCTCTCCTGACGCGGGGGGCGCGCACCGCGGCCCTCGCGGGTCGCCGCAGTCTAGCGTGGCTGTCCCCGGGTGTCGCTCACCGACCACGGCGCTCGTCCGAGGCCGCACGAAGTGCCCAAGGCATTGAAGTAGACGCGCTTTTTCGAGGCGATGCACCGTGCGACCCGCCCGTCCGTCACAATTCCTCACGTTTCGGCGCACATCGTCACGCGCGGCGGCGCGCGCGGATCATGCGCACGTGCTCATCTGCGGGCGAACCCGAGACCGGGACGAGGACGATGGCGGACGAGGACTCATCGCGAGGGGACGACGGGCCGGCGGGCGGCGCGGCGGCGGCCGGCGATCCCGTGGCGCTCCACGCGGCACGCCTGCGGTCGATCCTCGACACGGCGCCGGACGCGATCATCCTCATCGACGAGCGCGGGCGGATCGAGAGCTTCAGCCGCGCCGCCGAGCGGCTGTTCGGCTATCACGCCCGCGAGGTCGTCGGCCGCAACGTCGCGATCCTGATGCCGCACCCCTACCGGGAGGCGCACGACGGCTACCTCGAACGCTACCGGCGCACCGGCGAGCGGCACATCATCGGCACCGGCCGGCTCGCCAAGGCGCGGCGCAAGGACGGCGGCATCTTCCCGATCGAGCTCTCCGTCGGCGAGGTGGAGATCGACGGCACGCGGCTGTTCACCGGCTTCATCCGCGATCTCACCGCCCGCCGGCGCATGGAGCAGGAGCTGCGCCAGGCGCAGAAGATGGAAGCCGTGGGGCAGCTCACGGGCGGGGTGGCGCACGACTTCAACAACCTCCTGACGGTCATCCTCGGCAATCTCGAGATGCTCGAGATGCGCGTCGCCGATGCCCGCCAGCAGGATCTCGTGCGCGAGGCGCGCGAGGCCGCCGAGCTGGGGGCGCAGCTCACCGAGCGGCTCCTCGCCTTCGGGCGGCGGCAGCAGCTCAAGCCGCGGCCGATCGCGCCCCGGGCGCTGCTCGAGGATCTCGCGCCGCTGCTGCGCCGCACGCTCGGCGAGACGATCGAGGTCGCGATCCGCGCCGCGAGCGACCTCCGGCGCACGCTCGTCGACCCCGGCCAGCTGCAGAACGCGTTGATCAACCTCGCGCTCAACGCGCGCGACGCGATGCCCGGGGGCGGCCGGCTCCTGATCGAGGCGCGCTGCGTCGACACCCGAGCCGACGACGGCCGCGCCGACCCCGAGGTCGGCCAGGGATGCTGGGTCCTCCTCTCCGTGGCGGACACGGGCACGGGCATGTCCCGCGCGGTGGCCGAGCGGGCCTTCGAGCCCTTCTTCACGACGAAGGAGGTCGGCGCCGGCACGGGGCTCGGCCTGTCGATGGTCTACGGCTTCGTCCGGCAGTCGCAGGGGCACGCGGTGATCGACAGCACGCCCGGACGCGGCACCACCGTGCACATGTACCTCCCCTGCGCCGACGAGGCTCCCGAGGAGGACGCGCCGGCGACGGCCGCGCTCGGCGCCTACAGGGCGAGCGGCGAGACGATCCTCGTCGTCGAGGACCAGCCGCGCGTGCGCCGCCTCGCCGTCGCCCGCCTGCGCGAGCTCGGCTATGCGGTGCTCGAGGCGCCGAACGGCCCCGCCGCCCTCGAGTGCCTCGCCGACCCGGCGCCGATCGACCTCGTTCTCACCGACGTCGTGATGCCGGGCGGGATGACCGGCGACGAGCTCGCCGTGCGCGCCCGCGCGCTCAGGCCCGGCGTGAAGGTCGTCCTCACCTCCGGCTTCGCCGAGCCCGCCGCGCTGCGCGACGGCGCGGCCGACGCTGGCGTCTTCCTGAAGAAACCCTATACTGCCTTCGAGCTCGGCCGTGTCCTGCGCCGGACGCTCGCCGGCTCCGAGCCCTCGCCCCGAAGCCCGCGCCCGTGACGACGATCACCCGCCCCGCCATCCTCGCCGCAGATGGCATCCTCTCCGCGCTCGAAGGCGTCGCCTTCGCGACCGACGACGACGGCACGATCGTCGCCGTGGGCGGGCGCAACTGGGATTCGGCGCTGGCACGCAACGGCGGCGGGGCGGAATACGGGTCGCGCGCGGTGATCGGCCGCAACATGTTCGAGGTCATCCAGGGTGACGACGTGGCGCGGCGCTACCGCGACTGGATGCGGGCGCTCCGCCACGAGCGCGACGACGTCGCCTTCACCTTCCGCTGCGATGCGCCGCACGAGCGCCGGGAGCTGCGGATGGCGATCACCAAGGTCGAGCGCGACGGGCGCCACGCCGGCTTCCTGTTTCACTCCACCGCCCTGTCGAGCGCCCGGCGCCCGCCGATCGACCTCTTCGACGTCGAGGCGCAGCTCGCCGCGCGCCGCGCGGCGCTGGAGAAGCCGCACGTCACGCTCTGCTCCTTCTGCCATGCGGTCCACGACGGCGTGCGCGAGATCGGGTCGTGGCTGACGCCGGAGGCGTACTACGCTGCCGGCGGCTCGTCGGACGTGCGGATCAGCCACGGAGTCTGCCCGTCCTGCAGCGCGAGCCTACCGAGCTGAGGCCACCGGCTCGCGGGTCACGCGGCCGGCGAAGACGTAGCCGACGCCCCGCACGGACTTGATCAGCTCGGGCTCCTTCGGCCGCGCCTCGATCTTCTTGCGCAGGCGCGCGACCTGCGCGTCGATGGTCCGGTCGTAGGCGGCCCAGTCGCGCCCCCGCGTGAGATCCATCAGGCGGTCGCGATCGAGCACGCGCCCGGCGTGCTCGAGGAAGATCGTCAGCAGCGCGTATTCCCCGCCGGTGAGCCGGACCTCCTCGCCCGACGGCGCGAGGAGGCGCCGCCGCTCGGAATCGAGCGTGAAGCCGTGGAAGCGCACCAGCACGCCGTGCCCGGTGTCGGGCGGGGCCGCGCGCGGGGCGAGGCGCCGCAGCACCGTCTTGATGCGCGCGAGCACCTCTCGCAGGTGGAAGGGCTTGGCGATGTAGTCGTCCGCACCGACCTCGAGCCCGACCACGCGGTCGACGAGGTCGCCACGGCCGGTCACCATGATGATGCCGATGTCGGAGCGCTGCCGAAGCTCGCGGGCGAGGATGAGGCCGTCGTCCTGCGGCAGGACGAGGTCGAGGAGCACGAGGTCCGCCGGGTCGGCCTCCAGGACCGACCACATCGCCGCCCCGCTCTCGGCGGCGCTGACCCGGAATCCCTCGTCGGCGAGGTAGCGGGTGAGCATCTGCCGGATGCCCGGGTCGTCGTCGACGACCAGTATGTGCTGCGGTGCGCTCATCGATGCTCGGATCTTCCCGGAGGCGAGCCTAGCAGCAAGCCGCGGCCCGCGGCACCCCGGAGATTCAGACGCTCCGATGATCGCTGCCGTTACACTTCGTGACGAAACGCCACCGAACGGCATGAACGCGCGGGAACCACCCGCGCGATAGTGAGCACGGTCCCCGATGGCCGAGGAGGGTCGCGCACCATGTCGAACCTTGTCGATCAGCGCAGCTCGTCGTGCGGTCACGAGACGGCGGGGCACGCCGTCCCGCCGGCGCGGAGCGCGGACGAGGCTCTGCGCTCGGATTTGCTCGCGGCCACGCCCCATCTGCGCGCCTATGCCCTGTCCTTGTGCGGCAGCCCGGACCGCGCGGACGATCTCACGCAGGACACGCTGCTGCGGGCCCTCTCGAAGCTCGATCGCTTCGAGCCCGGCACCAACCTGCGCGCCTGGCTGTTCACGATCCTGCGCAACCTGTTCTTCTCGGAGCACCGCAAGCGCCGCCACGAGGTCGAGGACGTCGACGGCGTCTACAGCGAGCGCCTGACGACGCTGCCGGCACAGCAGGCGCGGCTCGACTTCGAGGACTTCCGGGCGGCGCTGGCGCGGCTGTGCCCCGAGCAGCGCGAGGCGCTGATCCTGGTCGGCGCCGAGGGCCTGACCTACGAGGAGGCCGCGGGAATCTGCGGGGTGGCCGTCGGCACGATCAAGAGCCGCGTCCACCGCGCGCGCCTGCGCCTGGCGGAGTACCTCGGCCTCGTCCCGATCGAGGATTTCGGGCCCGACCGCACGCTGCGTGCGGCGCTCCTGATGGCCGCCTGATCATCCACCCCCGTTCTCGCCCATGGATCGCATCATGATCGTCCCGTCCCCCGGCGCCGTGCCGCGCGCACGCACGGTGCGGTACGAGCCGCTTCGGCATGCGCCGGATCTCGACCTGTGCTGCGCGGCTCCCGGGGCCGGGGCCGCCCCCCGCTTCCTCGACGACACCCGGCGCTTCGCGGGCCGGATCGACGACGCGGCCGCCCGCCTCCGCGAGCACCTCGTCGCCGTCCACCCGTCTATGGCCTGCCGCCGCGCCGACGCGGGAGCCGCCATGCCCAGGTGACCGCCGCCGCCCTCCGAAGCTCCCTCCCCCGTTCGGACGACAGCCGCCTACATGCCGACCCAAAGCCCCGAGACGGCCCTCCCGCCGCCCTCCGCCGCCTCCCTCGACGCGAAAGCCGTCCCGCCTGCCGCCGCCGACTGGCTCGCGCTCGTGGGCGACGCCGTCGTCGTCACCGACGAGAGCGGCCGCATCGTGCTCTTCAATCGCGCCGCCGAGACGATCTTCGGCTACGCGGCGGACGAGGCGCTCGGCGCGCCCGTGGAGATGCTCATCCCCGAGCGCTTCCGCTCCGGCCACATCCGCGACGTCGCGGCCTTCGCCCGCGGCGGCGAGACCGCCGGACGCGTCATGGGCCACCGGCGCGAGGTGCTGGGCCTGCGTCGCGACGGGGACGAGTTCCCCGTCCAGGCGACGGTGGCGCGCGGTCGGCACGAGGGCCGCCTGCTGCTGACGGTGGCAATCCGCGACGCCTCCGAGCGCATCCGTCTGGAGGAGCAGCGCCGGCTCATGGTGGAGGAGCTGAACCACCGCGTGAAGAACATGATCGCGATCGTGAATGCGCTGGTCTCGCTCAGCGCGCGCGGCGCGACCTCCGTCGACGCCTACAGGACGGCCCTGCAGCGCCGGCTCGGCGCGATGTCCGAGACGAGCAGCCTGCTGGACGAGGAGGGCTCGAGCGGAGCCTCGCTCGCGGCGCAGCTCGAGCACGAGCTCGGGCCCTGGCGCGACCAGGAGAGCGCCAACGTGCGGCTCGCCGGGCCGCACGTCACCTTCGAGCCGAAGGCCGAGCTGTCGATGCGCCTCGCCATCCACGAGCTCGCCACCAACGCCGCCAAGTACGGCGCCCTGAGCGTGCCCGTCGGCCGCGTCGACGTGACCTGGCGGCTCGACGACGGGCCGGTCGGGCGTCGGCTCGTGCTCGACTGGCAGGAGGCCGGCGGCCCGACGGTGGCACCGCCGCAGCGCCGGGGCTTCGGGTCGACGCTGATCGAGGCCCTGGTCGCGCGCTCCCTCGGCGGCGCGGTCCGCCTCGACTTCCGGGCCGAGGGCCTGCAGTGCCGCATCGAGCTGCCGCTCGGCGACGGAGACTCGTCCGTGGGCGCTGCACGCCGCGCGCATCCGTGTTAAGCCGGCCGAAAGGCGCGCGGCCGTTACATGCGCCGCGAGGCTCCCCTGCGTGAGCCCGCGCGGCAATGGCCGCCCGGAGGACGAGATGGCGCGCATCACCCCCCTGATCATGGCCGGCGGCGCCGGCACGCGGCTGTGGCCGGCCTCGCGCACGGGTGCGCCCAAGCAGTTCATCCAGCTGCTCGGCGCACGCTCGACCTTCCAGGACACCTGCCTGCGGGTGGCGGACCCGGAGCTGTTCGGCCCGCCGATCGTGATCACGAACCACGACTACCGCCACATGGTCGCCGACCAGCTCGCCGCCATCGGCGTCGCGGGCGAGATCCTGCTCGAGCCCATGCGCCGCGAGTCCGGCCCGGCGATCGCGGCGGGCGCGGCCTTCCTCGCCGCGCGCGAGCCGCAGGGGCTGATGCTGGTGCTCGCCGCCGACCACGTGGTGCGCGACGAGGACGCGTTCCGCAGCGTCGCGCGGGCGGCGGCCGCGGCGGCGGCCGAGGGCGCCATCGTCACCTTCGGCATCCGCCCCGACCGGCCCGAGACCGGCTACGGCTACATCAGGCCCGGCGCGCCGACCGGCCTGGCCGGCGTGCACGCCCTCGACGCCTTCGTCGAGAAGCCGGACGCCGCGCGCGCCGCCGACTACGTCGCCTCGGGCTATCTCTGGAACTCCGGCAACTTCCTCTTCCGCGCCGAC